>CAVQDG010000048.1:0-99742 GCA_963711165.1 uncultured cyanobacterium
ATCCCTAACTGTAGCCATTGGGTACAGCAAGAGCAGCCCCAACTGGTAAATCAATATATGCGCGAGTTCCTCGCAAGTTATGCTAGTTCTAAAGAATGATCCCTAAAAGCGTTTTGAGCTAACTTATTTTCGTTATATGGAAAAAATCTCTCCCGACTAATTTCAGTATTGTCACTAAGGACTGAGTTTTCAGTTTGAGTTATTTTAAAGATATTTATCATAAACATCTGATGAGCGCAGTTCTTAAATCAAAGTGCTGCCAAACTTCAGCAAATTAGAAGCATCTACTCACCGAAATAACTGTTTACCAACACGGTGAGGTATCACAATTTTAAGGAAAACCGCCGTGGATTCAGGAAAACAGAAGATTGTTTTTTATTTCATTGAGGAAGCCCAAGAACACCTTGAAACCCTAGAAAAAGGCATACTCGATCTGCGTGCTGTGATGGAAGACCAGGAAAGAGTCAATGAAATGTTTCGCGCTGCCCATTCTGTGAAAGGAGGAGCCGCGATGCTTGGCTTTGACAGTATTAAGACAACTGCTCACAAATTAGAGGATTGCTTCAAAATTCTGAGAGAAAACCCAATTCCTGTGGATCAAAAGCTAGAAACTATGTTTCTAAGAGTGTATGACACCCTTCAAATCTTAGTTGAACAATTACAAGGGCCTTTTGGTTTACGGGAAGAAGAGGCTGAAAAAGCAGTAAAAGAAGCAGAGCCAAATTTTGCACAACTTGAAGCTTATCTTAACAAATTGTTAACAGGTAGTGCAGCAAAAGCCCCCGCCCCAGTAACTCCTCCACCAAAACAAGTTGCCCAACAAACACAAGTTGCTGCTCCCAATATTACCGCGCAGGTGACAGATATTCTTAAAAAAATGTTGCAGGTTTTTAAGCAGCAGGAAACACCAGCAACTCGTCAACAACTTGAATCATTGTGTAAGCAACTGCTCAAATTAGGATCGGGTGTAGAAACTTGGCAAACATTAATTAAAATTACCTACAAAGCAATTGTTAATCCTAAAAATTCTTATCGAAATTTAGCTCCTGTATTAATTAAAGAAATCAAACAGGCAAGCGATCTTTTAGCTACGGGAAAAAGTAGTGCGATCGCACTGAGTCCTAGCTTAAAACAATTGGCTACCACTCCCCAATCTGCACCAACACCTGCGGCTGCACCTCAGCAGATTACTATACCAGTAGAACCCAAATCAGCAGCCAAAGTTATTATTCAAGCATTTAATAAAAAGCAGCTTTCTGAGTTAGTAGTTTTACTTCACAAAGCTGCCCGCTAATCAAACTATTAGACATCGACACAAAATGCTCATGTGCGTTAAGCTGTTGTGTTTCTTTGATTTTATATTTTAGAGAGGGAGGAGAGAGGAGGGAGGAGAGAGGGTTATAGGGTTTGATAACTTTTATATCAATTATCAAATGTACAACTTAGATGCGCGTTAGCTTACCTAAAACTAATGTAGAGACGCGCCATGGCGCGTCTCTACACTGAAAGCAGATGTTTATCTAACCAAAAAATTAGTTTTTGAGCATTAAGCAAAAGCAGAAAGCCCTAAATCTGGTGGTACATCTTGGATGCGCCCCCAACCAACTGCCCGAATAGCATCTTTAAGTAAGACATCACCAGTATAGATAGCGCGACCAACGATCGCACCACTTACTCCCAATGGTTCTAATGCCAATAAACTTAGTAAATCAGTGATAGAACTAACACCACCAGAAGCAATCACAGGAATAGAAATACTAATAGCAAGTTCTCTGAGAGCTTCTAAGTTTGGTCCAGAAAGAGTACCATCACGATGAATATCTGTGTAAATAATTGCCGCCGCGCCCAACTGCGCCATTTGTTGAGCTAGATCTATAGCTGTAACTGAAGAAGTTTCGAGCCAACCACGAGTAGCTACCAAACCATTACGCGCATCAATTCCTACAACAATTTTACCTGGAAATTCTTGGCATAAATCTTGCACTAATTGAGGTTGTTCTACCGCAACAGTTCCCAGAATTACACGCTGCACACCAATATCTAACAATTGGGAAACGCTAGTGCGATCGCGCAAACCACCGCCCACTTGCACCGGAATTGAGACAGCCTGCACAATTGCTGCAATTGCCTCTAAATTCACTAATTTTCCCGCTTTCGCGCCATCAAGATCAACAACGTGCAGTCTTGACGCGCCTTGATCTCCCCACTGTTTCGCTACTTCTGCTGGATTGTCATTAAAAACTTGCGACTGAGCATAATCTCCTTGATAAAGTCGTACACATCGCCCCTCTAACAAATCAATTGCTGGAATAATTTCCATCACTTATTTTCCTCATTTAGTGTTAATCGGTTACTGTTCACTGTTTACTGTTTACTGTTCACTGTTCACTGTTCACTGTTCACTGTTCACTGTTCACTGTTCACTGTTTACTGTTCACTGTTTACTGTTTACTGTTTACTGTTTACTGTTTACTGTTCACTGTTCACTGGTATTAGCTCTTTTAAAATCCGAAATCTCACATGATTAATTGCTAAATCACCAATAGAAATATTCTGCTTATTAACAGGTTCCCCCTGACTTCTGAGACTTTCAAACGTAATACTTTTACCAATTTCAGCATGATACCAAGCCAAACCCATAAAAAACCGTGAGGGGTAGGGACCACCCTCAAACACATCATCAGGATTAGATTCCATCGGTAACCAACCAAACCCTGGTAAATAAAACTCCATCCAGACATGGTTAAAATCTGGGGAAAGCGGCACACCTACAAGTTCAGGATGAGGAGGACACTTATAGCGACCAACAGTACGGCAAGCAATGCCATTCAATCGAGCTAACGCTAGTAAAACACCCAAATATTCACCACAAGAACCAACACCTCGCTCTAAGGCAACATCTGGGGTATCAATATGAGGTTTGATGCCGTAAGAAAGTTTGTCATACACATAATTACGAATCTTGTATATTTTCCGCAATAAATTAGTTTCCTTACCAATTGCTTCAATAGCAGCATTGCGGATAATCTCAGTATCCATAGCTAAATCATCATCATCTGCCAAGTAACGATTTTTAAATTCTGGTGTCAATTCAGGTAGCTTTTCAACATCTCTAGGTGTCAGGTGGTATTTAATACTCCAAACTTCCAAAAGTGCTTTCCAGCCAAAGAAATGCCGTTCACCAGGCTTAAGAACGTCAAATTTAAAAACTGCTACTCGCTGCCCGTCTTGAATTTCTTCAGTAAAAGGTATTCCGACAAACTCAATTTTTCTAATTTTTTGCCGATGGGTTTCTGTTGGTAAAGCAATGCGCCATTCTAAATCTATTAATTCCACCTCATCTAAAGGAGAAAGTTCTTCAACATAAGACATTTCAATCAAATAGCCATTAGACAAGGCATATTTTTCTTCAGCATCATAGTGGAAATATAACGGATGAATAAAAGTGCGATCGCGGAACGCTAATTCATAATTGGGGTTAGCATTAGGATTATCTCGGATATACGGCTCCTCACCAGCATAAGAAACATACAGAATATCCTTACCTGTGATCGGATTAGTGTGGAAAGCTAAACCCGTTGGACACTCAAAAGGTGTCAAAACACTAAATTTAATTTCTCCAGTTGCCCTATCCAAACAGTAAACCGTTTGTTCCACCGTATCTGTCACCCATAGTTCCTCACCCTTAATAGTAAGATTCTCGATCCCAACTCCAGGGGCATATAACCTGGTAATTTCCTTAGCCGTCTCCAAGCTAAAAATCAAAATCTTGCCCGTCTTCTGACAGCTAACATAAATAGTTGATTCCCAAACCGCTACCCCATCGGCTGAATAAGGCAAACTTACAAAATGTTGCGGAGTCGGATCAGCTAAAGTACAACAGTAAACACTGTTTCCTTGGGTAAACCACAGTTTGTCTCCCTGGAGTGCCAAACCCCTAGCATCAAGAAAATCTTCTACATGATCAGGATTTAATAGAGTTGTATTATCGCTCAACAAATCAATCTGCAACAAATAACCTTGCGTCGAATCAATAGCGATTAATGAATTATCGCTCAAGGCTATGCCAGACAAAGCTGCAGCGCCAAAAGGTCTAATAGTGCGTAGCCAGGGATTTTCTTGAACAGAGAATGCAGTTATATCAGGAATCATGCTTAATCCAATTGAAGATATTATAAACCTGTGAACTACCCCAGATTTCGTTGCACTACATCTGGGGCTTCCAGCTTCACGAGGGAATGCCTTAGAACAGACTTACGCCCACTCTTTGGTCTTACTCCCCCTCCACTGGCAGAGATGGACGTTCCATCCACCTGTAACAATCTGATACCTTCTGCTCTAATGTTCGTTGCGGCATTACCATCCCGATCATGCTGGATGCCACAATTAGTACAAGTCCACTCCCTTATTTCTAGGGGTAGTTTATCGACTTGGTGATAACAACTAGAGCAAAGCTTGGAACTGGGGAACCATCGGTCAATTTCAACTAATTTTCCGCCTTGTTTCTCCAGTTTATAAGCCAGGAAATTAACAAACATTCCCCAGCCCACATCAGAAATTGCTAAGGCAAGATTATGGTTACGAACCATGCCTTTAACATGAAGATTCTCTACTACGACAACTTGGTTTTCATTGACGAGAAAGCGCGTAAGCTTATGTAAAAAATCTGCTCTTGAATTACTTACCCGTTCGTGAACCCTAGCGACAAGTCTTTTAGATTTATTCCTTGAATTACTTCCTTTTTGTTTCCTAGATAACTTTCTCTGTTTACGTTTAAGATTTTTTTCGTGCTTGGCTAAATGTTTAGGATTTTCATACTTGGATACCTTGTTGCCGTCGCTGGTAATTGCGAAGTGCTTCAACCCCAAATCTACACCAATTATCCTGCCCTCTGTAGATGGAGACGGATTCTCGCCTTCTACTTCAGACAGGATGGATGCGTAATATCTTCCTGATGGATCTTTACTAACGGTAACTGTCTTAATATCTCCCTCAATAGCTCTATGGATTTTGGCTTTTACTAAGCCTACTTTCCCAGGAAGTTTCAAACAAGAGTTGATTACTTGAGCATTTTGTGGGTATTGAATAGATTGCCTACCATGCTTCGATTTAAACTTAGGAAACCCTGCACGTTTCTCGAAAAAATTCTTGTAAGCGGTCGTAAGGTTGAGAGTAGTAGCTTGCAATACTTGGCTGTAACACTCGCTTAACCACTCAGTTTCCTTGTTCTTTTTTAATTGCGGAAGGAGTGCATTAAGTGCTGAACGCCCCAGCCCCTTGCCTGTATCTCTATAGGTTTCAATAGACTTGTTGAGCGCGAAATTCCACCACCACCTAGCGCAACCGAAGTGTTGAGCTAACAGCACTTCTTGCTCCGGCGTTGGATATAGTCCAACTTTGACTGCTTTGTACAGCACTTTCCTCACCTCCCGAAAATTATCTTAACACTTATCTAGATTAATGGTAAATGATGGCATCCTGCCCTCGCTTTCCCATGCCAGGTTTCACTGCCTTGCACCTGGGGACTTCCCGCAAGGAAGAGTTAAGCAGCAGTCATTGCCCAATCATGCCCCAAATTACCAAATCAAAACCACCACATTTGCTCAATAGGAACCTGAATATGTTTTATTGACTTGGATAATTGAGAAACTTTCCGAACTATTACAACGTCTTACATAAACAACTTATTATCAGACTTTAGAGATTAGTCAAGAAATCAGATCACAAATACCGCCAAAATATAATTTATGTGTATATGAACATTCGCAGTCCCTAACAGCTAAAATTGTAAGTAAATGCCAAGGATTACAATCACAGCTAACTATTGCGATTAAAACCAAACCAGCTAATCCACATAAAGACTTGGCTCTCTATCCTCAAACCAAGGCAGCCTTGGTAGCATTAGGACGATTGAATTATCATCACCATCATCTCACATATACCTGTGAAAACATACTTAAATTATTAGCTATTCACGAAACTACAGCCGAGTGTTTAGTTGAAAGTTTAACTCAAACCACCCAGTTTTAGCTCAAAATTATCATAATAACTAGCTAACAGTTACTAATCTAAGTTGAGGTTAAATTCGATATGGCAAGCTTCAAGTCGTCAATGTTCAAACTCGCTTGTGGTTTATCTGTGCCACTAGCAATCATGCCTGGTTTTTCAATCCTAATCACACAGTCAGCCGGACTCGCCAACGGTTTATCCCCACAGTTGCTAGCCCAGGATTTTGATCCAGGCAAAGTCGGCGCACCCGGACGGCGAGAAGCTGGGGCATCCCGTAGCGGTGCTAGTACTAATTGCCCAGCTAGTACCAAACGTTTGACAGCATTAGTTCCTCTGAATAGCTATACAAAAACAACGCAAAAGTATCCGACTTTTTTCTTCTCAATTCCGCCAGAATTAGCTCAAGTCCAGGGGCAAGAAGTTGAGTTTGTACTACAGGATGACAAATATAACGAGCTTTACAAAGCTAACTACAAACTAGGTGGAGGTTCTAACATCGTTAGTATTAATCTTCCCGAATTTTCTGGAGTAAAACCCTTAGAGGTAAATAAAAATTATCGCTGGTCTTTTGCAATTATTTGTGATCCAGATGACCGAGCCGGAGATTATTTTACCGACGGCATGATTCGCCGTGTTGCACTTAACAACCAAAATAATCCAGGGAACCAAGCAACACCAGATCAGCAATTTCAAACTTATTTCGATCACCAAATTTGGCAGGATGCTTTAAGTGATGTCATAGTCAGACGGCGTGCTAATCCTAATGATGCAGTTGCGCTAGCTCAGTGGAACCAACTTTTGAAGTCCTTGAGTCTAGAAAACATTGCCCAATAGATATCTCCAGAAATTAAAGGTGTGTTAAGCTGTTGTGTTTCGCGCATTTTATCTTTTAGAAAGAGAGGAGGGAGGAGGGAGGAGAGAGGGTTATAGGGTTTGATAATTTTTCTTCTTGATTAAAAATGTACAAGTTTATTTGCGCGTTAGCTTACTTAATACAAATGTAGAGACGTTTCATGGAACGTCTCTACATTCGCATTTATAGGAGATGTCTAATAGACATAAATGTGGGTAACCACTATTGAGACATGAAAAGTGTCAATCCAAGTTAAACTCAGCATGGCTGTTAATTTCACACTTTTAGCATGACCACTTCCCTCAACGAGCTTGAGGCTCAATTAGCTACGCTAAAACAAGTTGCGACTTCCTCGATCGCGGCAACTGATACTCTAGAGCAATTAGAACAGTTGCGAGTAGTCTACCTCGGCAAGAAAGGGCAGCTATCCCAGGTCTTAAGAGGTATGGGTCAGTTAGCGGGAGAAGACAGACCTCGGATTGGGGGTTTAGCAAACATTGTCAAAGAATCCTTACAAGCCAGCTTAGACAGCAAGCGCTCATACTTACAAGAGGCACAAATTCAAGCACAACTGGAATCTGAAACCCTGGATGTCACCATGCCAGGAGTTTACCCTCCTATTGGTCGCGTGCATCCCATCAACAGCACGATTGATCGGGTGTTGGATATCTTCGTTGGTCTGGGCTACACTGTCGCCACTGGTCCTGAAATGGAAACAGACTACTATAACTTTGAGGCGCTAAATACCCCAGCAGATCATCCCGCCCGTGATATGCAGGATACTTTCTACCTGCCAGATGGCAACTTACTGCGGACTCATACCTCTTCTGTACAAATTCACTACATGGAAGATTCTGAGCCACCGATACGGATTGTGGCACCAGGACGCTGTTACCGTCGAGATACGGTGGATGCAACTCACGCAGCCGTTTTCCACCAAATTGAAATTTTGGCAGTCGATGAAGGGCTAACCTTTACTGACCTTAAAGGCACTATTAAGGTTTTTTTAGAAGAGATGTTTGGCGAAGATTTGCCTATCCGCTTCCGCGCTAGTTATTTCCCCTTCACTGAACCTTCTGCGGAAGTAGACGTTCAGTGGCAGGGACGCTGGTTAGAAGTAATGGGCTGCGGGATGGTAGATCCCAACGTCCTCAAATCAGTGGGTTATGACCCCGAAGTTTACACAGGGTTTGCTGCTGGTTTTGGTGTTGAGCGTTTTGCGATGGTGCTGCATCAAATTGATGATATTCGTCGTTTGTACAATAGCGACCTGCGCTTTTTACAGCAGTTTTAACAATCAATGAACAATGAACAATTATCAATTACCAATTATCAGCTTGAGTCCTTTGGTATAAGCCACAACACAGTTATATTAACAATTATCAGTGTGAGTCCTTGGTATAAGGCACAATACAGTTAATTGCTACTTGTTAATTGTTAATTGCTAATTGCTAATTGCTAATTGCTAATTGCTAATTGTTAATTGTTAATTGTTAATTGTTAATTGTTAATTGCTACTTGTTCAAAAAACGCATCGTCTAGTTCATATCCAAACATTTGGATCATAGCCTGGATCTGAGAGTGACCTTCGATGCCTTGGCTGTTCATCCAATCCATTAACACAAATATTTTTTGCATCACAAAAATTTCTAAGGCTTCTGGATTGTACTGAATCCCTTCTTTACGATTAAATTGATGTGGTACAAGCATGGCAGCATAGCGGGCAAGTTCACCTGCTTTCCAATCTAAAAGTAATGGAAACCAAGGATAACTAGCATCAAGGCGAATAAACCATAGCCGTACCTCTGGAATTTCTGAAAGTTCTCGTGGATCTTCAGGATCACGGGCGTATTCAATATTAAAAGTTATCTGCTGCTCAAGGGAAGCATAAGCGCCTTGGTTATCCTGAGTTTGCAGTAGTGGATTAATAATTGTCTGTACTGAGGATAGATCCAATTTCTGTAAGCATTCTGATGTCAGTATGATAGCAATTGTCATTAACGTTAATAATTTATGAGTTACAATTCTATAACTTTATCTGTATACCAGCAGACAGATAAAGAAAATCTGCGATAAAGTGGTAATGAGTTTATTTTATTTTTGGTCAGGAATGCTTAACCTGTCAAGCTTGATAAATTTTAGCTTGCCGCCTATCCATCCCGTCGCTCACCTGGATACAGGTAGAGCGACGGGATGGATAGGCGGTTAGCCTCCCCCCCTCGATGGGGGGGAGGCTGACAATCTTCGTTTAAGGCTTCTCAAATACGCTCTAATTACTTCCGTTTTTGTTCGAGATGTGGAGTCGCAATATTTATCCAAGTTCATCATTTCTTCTTCCGTGACCATTACAGTTAATGGTTTGTCGCCTGCTTTGCTCATATTGATTTTTACTGTGATATACAGTATAATTATGACATGATAACCGCCTACCAGTACAGATTGCGTCCAACCAAACAACAAGCCATCGAAATTGACCGATGGTTAGCTATGTGTTGTTCGCAGTACAACTACTTGTTGGCAGATAGATTTGACTGGTACGAGCGCAATCGCAGCCCGATAAATGCTTGCCCATTGGTTTGTCACTTGCCCGAACTGCGAGACAATCCCGACTACTACAGTCAGAAAAAGACACTACCTAACCTGAAAAAGACGCATCCTTGGTACGCGGAAATATATTCCCAAGTGCTGCAAGACTGCGTTAAACGAGTCAAAGTAACTTTTGATAGGTTTCTTAAAGGTGATAGTAATGGCAAACGTAGCGGTAGACCGCGATTTAAACAACGGTCGCGTTATCGGACTTTTCTTTATCCTCAAGTAAAAGAATGTTGTTTGAACGGCAATTTAATAAACTTACCAATGCTTGGGAAAGTTAAACTTATTTTGCATAGATCAATTCCTGTAGGCGAAGCCAGCCCGAAGGGCTTAGGGTTTAAAATTAAAACAGTTTCTATTACTAAAAAAGCTGATGGTTATTACGCAACTTTGAGTCTGGAAGACTTGACAGTTCCAACAATTAAACCAGATTTTAACCCAGAATCAATAACTGGAATTGATGTAGGTTTAAAAGAGTTCTTGACTACTGCCCAGAATGAAACCGTTGCCATACCTCAGTATTACCGTTCATCTCAAAAACGCTTAAAGGTAATTCAAAAACGGGTGTCGCGTAGAAAGAATGGGAGTAACCGCAGATTAAAAGCAATTAAGTCTCTAGGTAAACAGCATAAGAAAATTGCTGATAAAAGAAAAGACTTTCATTACAAAACGGCTAATAACCTACTAAGAAAATATGATGTAGTTGCTCACGAGGACTTAAATGTTAAAGGTCTAGCTCGTACTAACAAAGCTAAATCTCTTCATGATGCTGGATGGTCAAACTTCCTATCAATACTTGCAAACAAAGCCGAAAAAGCTGGCTTGCTAGTAATAGGAGTAAGTGCCTATAATACCAGTCAAAATTGTAGTAGTTGCGGGGTAAAAGTACCCAAGCAATTGTCAGAACGTTGGCATACTTGCGGGTGTGGTTGTAGTCTTGATCGAGATCATAACGCCGCTATCAATATTAAAAACAGAGCCGAGGGTCATCCGGTTCTTAAAGCCAAGAGCCTCCTATGCGATAGCAGGATTGTCTTGGAAGCCCACGCTATAATCGGTACTCCAATTTAGCGCTGGGAGATGTCACATAAAATCCCACAGCCTCATCACCCCCACATTAATTCAAGATTCCTGAGCTTTTTGAAATTTTGTTACAGGAATACATACTAGGGCTAGGGTAAGGCTGATTAATATTAACTCACTAAAGGATATTAACTATGCCAAATCCTGTGACATCTGTAAAACCATTTTGCTCTTTAGAAGACGCTGTTAATCGCTGCCATGAATTGGGTATGCGTGTCAGTCGTCAACGTCGGTTCGTTTTAGAACTGCTTTGGCAAGTAAAAGAGCATTTGTCAGCACGAGAAATTTACGATCGCTTAAATCAGCAAGGTCAGGAAATTGGTCATACTTCTGTATACCAAAATTTAGAGGCACTATCCAGTCACGGAATTATTGAGTGTGTTGAGCGTGCTGATGGGCGTTTGTATGGTAACGTCAGTGATTCTCATAGTCACATCAACTGTTTAGACACTAACCAAATATTAGATATATATGTGGAATTGCCCAAGGATTTGATTGAGCAAATTGAACAACAAACAGGTGTCAAAATTACCGATTACCGGATTGACTTTTTTGGTTATCGTAAACTTTAACAGCAGAGCTAATAATGGTTAGTTAGAAGTTTGGGCATCGTCTTTGTGGTCATAGGTCATAGGTCATGGGTCATGGGTCATGGTCATAGGTCATTGTTAATTGATAATTGTTAATTGTTAAAGTGATGTTTTTCTGCAAGGTAGTAGCCGAAAAACATGAGAAGTGTTATAATTTAAACTAAAGTTTTAACAAAATAAATTTGAAACTGTGCAATTAGTGCAGTCGAAATTAGTACCAATCCTTAATCAGGGCTGGTAGCTACAAAGCACTTACCACGTTAATAGGAAGGGATTCCTTGCCCTCGGGACGCTAAAGCCTTTCTCCTGCGGAGACGCTAGGCGATTTTTCTGCCCTAGCAGTACGGTATATGTAAGCGACCGGATAGCTACGGGCTACGCCAATGCTAACGCACTGCCGCCAAGCATATTATATGGGGGAATGCCTTGCGTCCCAGATATTGACGTTTTATGGTAATGATGCGGGTAACGGCTAATCTCAATTTAGGCAGTTTGAGCAAGATTTGGTATTCAGTCTCCACTTAAGACTCAGGTAAATACCACCTTTAGAAGCAATGAGTATAAATTCATGTGCTACTAGTACAGGTAAGGTAAACTGTTTCAGTACCAAATCTTCCGTTGGACTGTTGCTCTAAGAGAGTAGCTGTCTTATTAAAAACAACAGACTCTGTATAATTAGGAATAAGAGTATATCCGTGGCAAAAATACAATTGCACCGAATCCTTATCCCAGCGACCGAACTGTTTCGTAAGCAGGGGGGGCGCACATTAGCAATGCGACTGGAAAAGAACGCTAATGCTTCTAAAACGGTGATATCGGGTTATTTTAATCAACTTCGCTCTAAATCATTTCCAACTGATGTGATCCCCAAAGGAAATCTCAAAGAGAGATTGCCTCGTTTGGGACCTTGGTCAATGTTGTGGCTGAGTGTCATCCTGCTGCTGGGGGGGACAGGGATCGTGGGGATGTTGGTGCTAACGACGTTACCACCACTACCTAATTGTCAGCAAATATCGCCAATAGCCGCAGATAGCGAACGGTTGTACTGCGCTCAGATGGATGCTGAGTCTGGTTCGTTAGACCAGATAGTTAAGGCGCTAGATGTAGTTAAGACTTGGCCAGAAAACCATCCGCTTTACAATGAGGCTCAACGGATGATGGGGGATTGGTCACAAAATCTGCTGGCGATCGCACAAGAGCGACTTAAGCAAGGGAATATCAAGGAAGCCTTGGCAATTGCGGGGGAAATTCCCGAAAATAGCCCAGCTTATCCGCAAGCCCAAGCGGCTATGAAAAGCTGGCAGGAGCAATGGCAGCAAGCAGAACAGATAACCAGCCAATTCCAAGAAGCGGTAAAATTCCAAAAATGGTCAGAGGCATGGAAAAAACTAGAGTTTCTGTTAAAGTCAAATTTTCAGTACTGGCGCTCTTCAAAACACGAGCAACTAACCGTACAGCTTGCAATGGAAAAGCAAGCGTGGCAACAATTTCAAGAGGCGCAAGATTTAGCCAAAGATGGTACTCCAGAGCAACTGACAAGTGCTATAGCTCTAGCGGCTAAAGTAGATCCTAAAAGCTATGTCAAAGGGCAGGCGCAAGCTGAAAAACAAAAATGGAGTCGCAGCCTGTTAAATATTGCCGCCTCGATGTATAAATCTTCAGATTTTGCAGGTGTGATCTCTCTAGCTCAGGGAGTACCAGCAGATGTCTCAGTTTACCCTGAAGCTCAAGACTGGATTCATCTGAGTCGCGCTGCCCAAGTCGCTGTAGGGCAAAATCCCCTGGCATTTTTGGACGCTTTATCATCTGCGCGTCAGATTAAGCGTTCCAGCCCACTTTACTCTGAAGCTACAGCGCGAGAATATCGTTGGAAGTCTCACCTCAAAGACCAAATACAATTGCAATTTGCTAGTGCAATTGCTAGTTTCGATCAACCTATGACCTTAAATCTGGCACTTGAGGAAGCACAACAGATTGGGATTAAACGTCCAGGCAGGATACAATCCCAAACGTTAATAGCTTCTTGGCGTAAAGCAGTTCAACAGATTGAGGATCGATATACCCTAGCAACTGCTAGACAGTTGGCTCAAAGAAAAACGTTGGAAAGTTTAGAGGCAGCTATATCTCAGGCAAGTAAAATTGCTGTTGATCAGCCACTACGCATAGATGCCCAAACGGAGATTGCTCAGTGGAATAAGCAGATTGAAGTTATCGAAGACCGACCAATTTTGGATCTAGCAAGAGCTTTTGCCCAGAATGGGGATCTCAATGCTGCTGTGCAAACTGCCAGCAAAATTAATTATGGTCGGGCGCTATCATCAGAAGCACAAGTAGCGATTGATGGCTGGGTGACACAGATTCAAATAGCTCAAGACCAACCACTGATCGATGCCGCCAATGCTTTAGCGGAACAAGGGCGTTTTGCATCGGCGATTTTAACAGCTTCTCAGGTTCGCCCTGGTCGTGCTTTGTATGACCAAGCGCAAGCTGCGATCGCTCGCTGGCAATCCGAATTACCTCCACCGCCAAGGCGCAGGTATTCACCGCCAACAACTAATCAAACGAACAATGCGCTACCACCACAGTAAGATCGGGATCAATAATGTTGATCCCAGCAATCGGTGGTGCTATCCCAGAAAACAAGCGATACTCCTGCGGAGTCGCTGCGCGATACTCCTGGGTCGTCGCTACGCGAACGCACTCAACATTAAGTATATGCAGCGACTAAATCACAACGCTACAGGAGTATGTTGATGAGCGATCGCACCTCATTAATTTTGATTGATCCCGACCCAATTTTTCGGTTAGGTTTAAGCACAGCCTTGGCATCTTTTCCCGACCTGCAAATAGTAGCCCAGGCGGATACCCCTCAAACAGCTTTAGAAACATTGGCAGAACTTACTGCTAAAAACTATTCTGTTGATTTGGTAATTTCAGAACTTAATTTCAGCAAAAATCAGCCTACAGCAGAGCTACAATTTCAACAGTTAAAAGCTCAGTATCCTCAACTGCCAATATTATTAATTAGTTCTCTGTCAAGAACAGATCAACTAATAGCAGCAAAAACGGCAGGTATTGAAGGTTATTGTCCCAAAGGTACAGAGATTAATGTTTTAGTACAAGTAATCCGCCAGTTGTTAGCAGGTCAACAGTATTGGCATGATTTACCAACAATTAATTACAGTACCCAAGATTTAGGAATTGCTAGTAATTTAATTGATTCTACCGCAAATAGTATTGGCGATCGCCCCACCATACATTCTAGAACTTGGCATCATCAAGCCCGTCGTAATGGTATACAGCAAATAAATAATTCTTTAGCTGAGGTAACATCTCAACTAAAAAATCCTAACCTTTCAAACTTAGATTGGTTGTTTTGGAGTGGACGCAGGCGAGAACTTTTAGCTGCGCGTTGGTTGGTAAATCAGATATTACCTGCGGATGTTGTCATTTTACAACCAGTACAAAATAATGAATTACTATTGTTTGATTCTCAACCAGCAGATAGGGCAAAAAATACGATTGTCCGTAAGCAAAATTATTTAACAGAATCTTCAAGTCTACCTCAGCAAAGCATATTTGATACTACGCGGGTTAAACTTCAATCTCGCCTCCAAAACATCACAGGTTCACCTGTAGAAATTGAGATTCTGCGCTTAGAAAAAAGAAGGGAATTACTTGAGCTAATTTTACAACGATTAGAAGCTGTTTTAGATGAGTTACGTTATTCTCAAGTTGAGCCTCATCAGCTACCCCAGATATTACCAGTTGTATTAAGAGATTTATGGCAAGCATCTATTAACGATTTCTTTGGTAAATACTACACTTTACCCATCGGCAATGGGCAGTATGAAGTGGTGAATGTTTTGCTACAAAGTGCTGGTATTGTCCAAGAAGCAATTTTAAATAAAATTCCGTTGGTTGCTGAGTTGTTTTCCTATTTGCTATTTGAGACACCCATCGTAATTGATAATGCTATTTATGCTTCTGAAACACTTGCAGCTAAGAAACGTACAGAAGCGTTACTGGAAAATCTCATTATTCAAGTTGCTAATGGAGTTGTACAACCATTACTAAATTATTTTGCTGATATTGAAGTAATTAAGGAAAATTTTTATGATCGTAGCTTGGTTTCGACTAGAGAAATTAGTAGATTTCGTAACAATTTATCTTGGGAATATCGGATAAAGCAGTATATTAAGGAGCCAATATCTATTTTTGAAAGTAGATATAATTTGTTAGTTTTAAGTGATACTGGTATTAAGAAAGTATATATATATGCACCTAGACGGCAAGAATTAGAAAAATTAAGAGGTATACCACTAGCTGTTACTTTAGCGGTAGAAGCTCGTGATGCGATCGCGCCTCGTTTACGTGCTACGGTTTCTTTTATTAGTACTGGTTTGATTTATGTGTTAACTAAAGTAATTGGGCGCGGTATTGGTTTGATTGTGCGGGGGATTATTCAAGGTGTTGGTAATTCTTTACAGGAAAGTAGATATGGGAGGAATGGGGATGGGGAGAAGAAGTTGGATTAGTATTTTTTTTTTAACGCAAAGGATTGCAAAGGTAAGCGCAAAGGATCGCAAAGGTAATATCTACTTAAGTGTTACTTTATAGCAGTTTTCATATTTATGAGGTACAGGAGTGCGAGCATCTTGCTCGCTTTAGATTTCTAGCGAGCAAGATGCTCGCACTACAATATTTTTTCAACCTCTGTACCTCACTTGACTGAAAATTTCTAGATCAAACCCTATAAGTTTCCCTCCTCCTAAAACATAAAATTTAGAAACACAACAGCTTAATGTGTTACTTACAGCCGTTCCGGCTGTTATGAGGTACAGTAACAGCATTTAGAAAACCAATTTCTTAAATGTTTAGAATTCATTAAATTGAGTGCAACTGCAATTACCTTATCAACCATTTCTGTTGTACTTGGAGCAAACCTGCGTAGAAAAGATTTCAGTTGTGACCACCATAACTCAATCGGGTTAAAATCGGGAGAATATGGCGATAAGCAAATAATTCTTGCACCTATTGCCTCAATCATCGGGACAATTGAAGCTCGTTTATGAGCGGGTAAATTATCCATTACCACTACGGCTCCTGACCACAATTGGGGTACTAAACACTTCTCAATAAATACTTCAAATGCTTTGCCATCCATCGAGTCATCAATTGTCATTAATGCCAGGACTTTGCTAATACTAATTGCTCCAATTGCCGTAACTTTTGATCCTCGATAAAATGGTTTTAAATCGTATACTCTTGTTCCACGTTGTGAACGGGCATGAGTTCTTGCCAAACCTAGCATCACTCCGGTTTCATCCAGAAATACTAAGTTTACTGGATCTATATCTTTCACTTTTTCCCAGTACTCTAATCTTAAATTTTGAACTCTTTCTGTGGCTGCTTGGCTACTCCGCATTGTTTTTTTTTGCGATTTAATCCCATTTTTTGTAATGAGGAAGACATCGCACTTCGACTTACCCAATTTCCAGTCTGGGCAGCAAATAATTCACAAAATTCCAGTAACGTTGCATCAGGATTGTTTGCCACCATTATCCTTAAATCTACTTCAGCATTTTTGAGATGACTAAACTGAGGTTTTCCTCGTTTTTTAGGCTGTATATTTCCATCAACTTGTTGTTGTTTTACCAGTTTTTGGACTAAACTTTTACTGACCGAAAATTTAGCTGCTACTTTTCTAATGGATATTTTTTCCTTTATATGTGCTGTCACTATTTTTTCTCGTATATTCATTGAAAATGTTTTCATTGATCAATAATATTTTTTCTATTATTTTAGTGTACCTCATAACAGCCGGAACGGCTGTAATATGACAAACCAACCACATCAACGGAGACATGATGATGCAGTGCTAGGCAAGCAGAATAGCCCGCATGAGGCGCTGATATCACAACTAGATTTGATGATAAGAGCGCGTTACCCGCTACTTTATATTGTCGCTGCTGAAGAAGAACCAGTTGAGGAAGTTTTGGAGCGTGTGGCTGAACACTCAACGCCAAAACGTCAATTGTTGATGTGGGATATTGTGCGGGGCTGGAATGATAATGGCGATGGTAAAGGCTCAGTGATGGCAGCCTTAAATCGTATTGCTAAGGCTTCGGATGGGATGATGTTTGTCATGCGAGATTTGCACCCCATTTTAAAAACTCCTCATACTAAAGAAAATGCGCCTGTGGTGAGGGAATTAAAAAATCTCACACGGGAACTTAAACGCTGTCGCAAGACGCTGATATTAACAAGTCACGCTTTAGAATTGCCAGCCGAATTAGCGGAAGAAGTAACAGTAATTGACTTTCCGCTACCGGATGTACCAGAGATTAACTATTTAATTGAGCAGTTAGTTGTACCAGATAAGCTTAAGGTAGTTGGATTAGCACGGGAGCAATTGGTAAAAGCCTGTCAGGGTTTGAGTCGAGCTAGGATTCAACGGGTATTAGCATCTGCACTAGCGGCAAAACAGCAGGTAGATGAGTCAGATATTGATAGGGTACTAGCTCAAAAACAACAAGCGATTCGGCAAACGGGAATTTTGGAGTTTTTCACGACGCGGGAATCTCTCAAAAGTGTAGGTGGGTTAGAGAATCTCAAGCGGTGGGTACGGATGCGCTCTGATGGGTTTACTGAGGAAGCTAGAAGCTATGGTATTCCTAATCCCAAGGGTGTGCTACTGGTAGGCATTCAAGGTACAGGTAAATCTCTTTCAGCTAAGACAATTGCTTCGGAGTGGCGACTACCTCTGCTGCGTTTAGATTCAGGGCGTTTGTTTGGCGGTATCGTTGGGGAAAGTGAAAGCCGAGTGCGCCAAATGATTCAATTGGCTGAAGCAATGGCTCCCTGTGTGTTGTGGATTGATGAGGTTGATAAGGCGTTTGGTAATATCTCCAGTGGGGTAGATGGAGATTCGGGTACTTCGCGGCGTGTATTTGGCAGTTTAATTACCTGGATGCAGGAGAAAACCAGCCCTGTATTTATTGTGGCTACAGCCAATAATGTGCAGATATTACCTGCGGAATTGTTACGCAAGGGACGATTTGATGAAATATTCTTTTTAAACCTGCCTACTGAAATAGAGCGTCAGGAAATATTTAAGGTACATTTGCAACGTTTACGCCCTAGCCGCCTGCGAGATTTTGATTTAGCTTTGTTAGCTAAAAGTGCATCAGAATTTAGTGGCGCAGAAATTGAGCAGGTGATTATAGATGCTATGCACCGAGCATTTGGACTAGGAGAAAATGGTCAACGTCGAGACTTTACGACTGAGGATATTTTACATTCAATTAAAGAAACAGTACCACTAGCTGCGATCGCACGTCACCAAATTGAAGATTTAAAACGGTGGGCAGCACAAGCAGGAGCTAGAACTGCTTCTATTGATAGCCAGCTTGTTCAAGAGTTGAAACAGTTTACCCAGCAACGCGGTATCAGTCCACTGGAAGTTGATTAAAGGAGGTTTAATATGTCCCACTTTACTACTATTAAAGTACAGATAAAAAATGGCGAAATTCTCCAAGGAGTTTTGCAAGAATTAGGGCATCAAGTAGAGCAGAATACAACGGTGCGCGGATATCAAGGTAACAAAACTAATGCTGAATATGTCATCCGTCAAAATAATGGTTATGACTTAGGGTTTAGGCGCGACGGTGAAAATTACGAGTTGGTAGCTGACTTTTGGGGAGCAAGGATTAATCAACAGGATTTTGTTAATTCAATCCTTCATAAGTATGCTCATAAGACATTGATGGCGACTGTGGAGGAGCAAGGTTTTAATGTTGAGGAGGAAGAAGTTTTAGAGGATGGAACTGTAAGAGTGGTTGTAGGTAGGTGGGTTTAGTTGAAATTTGATATATTTACTTTAAAAAAGTTAGCAACGCCGAACAATATTATCTTCAATACTTACGGAGAGATCCCCCTAAATCCCCCTTAAGAAGGGGGACTTTGAATGTTCCCCCCTTTTTAAGGGGGGCTAGGGGGGATCTAGGTTTAATGCTTTCGGAGCGCCTGATCTTGTTTAAAATAATTGGTAATTTCTGCTATTGAAATTTTAATTTGGCAATATTATAAATGTTACCAATTATTTTAGTTTAGCGATCGCACCTTGATCCACCAACACTCGCCCAGTCAACAAATCTCGCACTGTTGCTAGTAAAACCCGTTGTTGATTAACTTCAAACTGCACAGAAATTCGGTCTACACCTAATTGTCCAGGCGGATTTAAATGAGCTATGCAAACTACATCGTGGTCACTTTCTAATGAACGAAAATCAGTTTGTTGGTGAAGTTCGCTACTGGTCATTCTGCCATTAATATCATAGTTGACTTCGGCTTTTGATACAGCAGCAATTTCGCCTATATCTAAACGAATTTCTCGCTGTCCATCTTTAGCTACTTGCAGTGTTAGTGGTTCGGAACGTTGGCAGGGATATTTACAACCTTGGTCAAATAATGAAAAATATGTATATCGCTTTTCGTAAGGTTCCCAGAGACGAATTGCATAGCCATGTCGCAGATAATCTTCTATCTGTACTAATAAGCTAGATGCTAACGCTCCATGCGCTACTGCTTCAAATGGCTTACCTAATTTAACCCGCGATCGCCCAAAGTAAGAAATAATTAATTGTTGTACTGCGGGAATTAGGCAACTACCTCCTACCAACAGTACGTATTGAATATCAGCTTTGTTTATTCCTTTAGAAAGAGCGATCGCCAGCACTTCATCTAATGATTGTCTGACTTGTTCTAATAGTTGGCGCGATTCTAATATTTCTGCAAATTCATCTCGATTTAATTTTAAATCATGGGCAATAAAATTTTCATCGTCAAACCAACTCTAAATTAATTCACCTGGTTGAATACCAGAACTATCCGGTTGATGGAGGTGACGTTCTCTCCCGCTCTTCACTTCGTATATAACGGGAGCTTCTCAAGACTAAAATAGAGCTAACTGAACTCCATTAAAACCCCAAGTTTCAGGCTTCACGGGCTGTTTTTCAACTAAGCCTCCACCCGCAGAAACGATGTGACCCACCGCCTGTAATGCCTTATTTAAAATATTTATTGCAGCGTTTTCATCTCGGTCTAAAGTTAAATTACACTTCGGACAACAATGTGTCCTAACCGATAAATTTTTAGGAACTTTTACGCCACAACCAGAGCAATTCTGTGATGTGTTATGTGGATTCACCTTAACAATATGTACGCCGCGTTTTACCGCCACTGCTTCCAGTATTGTTACGAAAGAACTCCACGCAGCATCAAGAATTGATTTTGCTAGTTTAGAATTACGGGCTAAATTTCTAACCTGCAAATCTTCAACAGCAATAAGATCATATTCTCTCACTAATTTATGAGCCGTTTTGTAGTGAAAATCTTTCCTTTGTCGCTGAATACGTTGATGTATTCGTGCTATTTTATTTTGTTGGCTCGTGTAACTATTCGATTCTTTTTGTTGACGTGATAAAAACCTTTGTTGTCGGGCTAAATGACTTTGTGCCTGTCTATAAATTTGTGGGACTGGTACAGTTTCACCCGATGATGTCGTTAAAAACTCTTTTAAACCAACGTCTACACCAACGGTAGTTTTAACTGTAGCAATCGGCTTTAAACTCGGTACTGTTTTATCTTCCGCACTAACCGAAACGTACCACCCATCAGCTTTTTTAATAATAGTTGCTGTTTTTAAAACAAAACCGTCTGGGATAGGGCGATGTAATACTACTGGAAATACACCAAGCTTAGGTATCTTTAATTTATTCCCTTCTAAAAAACAGGCAGCTTTAGAATGATTAACCCTTGAAAAACTAATAGATCTTAATTCACCTTTTTTCTTGAATTTAGGTCTACCCCCACGTTTTCCAGATTTGTCAGGAATTAACCATCGTTTCCAGGCTTTATCTAATCGCTGTAAATTAAGTTGTTGTACTTCTGTATATATTTCCTTGTACTCTGGAAATAATTTTTTAGTTTCTTTAAGTTCTGCTTGTTGAGTATAATAATCTACCTTTTCTGGAACTTTGCCAATAGGCTCCGAAACAAGAGAACAACAATTAATCTGACAATGAGTTGAATTTAACCAATCTAACCTTTGACCGAGTGCAAAATTCCAGTGACGACGCAATAATTCCATCCAGTTATTTAGGATGAATACTTGCTCGGCACTGGGTTTGATTTTGTACTGGTAAGTGATAATCATGCCCTTGATTATAACACAACCGGATAGCCTATGGTTTGCCAATGACCAAAGAAAAAAGATTGCCAATGCGGTATTCAACTTTTTGATATTCAGCCATGTTTCTTATCCTAAATTTGTTGGAACTGCTGACTTAAATAGGGTGAACTTGTAAGGTGATTATTACAGTATGGTTACTACTTTCTAGTCTATTTCACTCAACCCAATTGATTAATTCTTAAAGCTCCTTTTATCCAACTCCCCACACCTTGATGGTTCCGTCATAACTGCCACTGATAACCGTCTGTCCATCGGGACTGATGGCTACAGAATTAACCCAGCTTGTATGCCCTGGAAGGGCACGCAGCAAGCTTCCCGTGTTGATCTCCCACACATTGATGGTGAAGTAACTGCCACTGATAATTGTTTGACCATTTGGACTGATAGCTACACACTTAACCTGGCTTGAATGCCCCTCTAGGGTACGCAGCAAGCTTCCCGTGTTGATCTCCCACACATTGATGGTGGAGTCACGACTGCCACTGATAATTGTTTGACCATCTGGACTGATGGCTACAGAAATAACGTGGTTTGAATGCCCCTCTAGGGTACGCAGCAAGCGTCCCGTGTTGATCTCCCAGACCTTGATGGTGGAGTCATAACTGCCACTGATCACCGCCTGCCCATCGGGACTGATGGCTACAGAAATAACATCGTATGAATGCCCCTTTAGGGTACGCAGCAAGCGTCCCGTGTTGATCTCCCACACATTAATGGTGAAGTCACCACTGCCACTGATCACCGTCTGCCCATCGGGACTGATGGCTACAGACCTAACCCAGTCTGAATGCTCCTCTAGGGTACGCAGCAAGCGTCCCGTGTTGATCTCCCACACCTTGATAGTTTTGTCACGACTGCCACTGATCACCGTCTGCCCATCGGGACTGATGGCTACAGAATCAACCGCTTGTGAATGTCCTTCTAAGCTACGCAGCAAGCGTCCCGTGTTGATCTCCCACACCTTGATAGTTTTGTCACGACTGCCACTGATCACCGTCTGCCCATCGGGACTGATGGCTACAGAATGAACTGCGTTTGAATGTCCTTCTAAGCTACGCAGGCACGTCAGAAATTCCCAGGAGTTTATCTGTTTTAACGTCTGTTGAATTTTCTGCT
Organism: uncultured cyanobacterium; assembly: GCA_963711165.1. Taxonomy (GTDB): domain Bacteria; phylum Cyanobacteriota; class Cyanobacteriia; order Cyanobacteriales; family PCC-9333; genus Crinalium. The sequence continues at coordinate 22,499 of CAVQDG010000048.1, forward strand.
CTGTCCTTTCCCTAAGTAACAAATAGGCACATCGCTGTACTTCTTCTGAAGAGTTTTCTAAAGCCTGAATTACTAAATCTATACCTGTTTCTCCATAATTCAAGGCATCTTTGACAGCACTTACCCTTACTTCTACAGATTCGCTTGCCAAGCGACTTCTAACGCCGTCGAGTCCTCCAAGTACAACCCCTGATGATGGGGTGGCGGCAGTACCACCAAGCACTGCATCATATTCTCTAGGCTGTTGGGGCTTTTCTGGCATTACACTTTTACCTTTGTAATCTTATATTTGCCGTCCTGTACCTACCGCAGGGTAGCACGATCTCAACCAAATTTTGGGGCAATGCTCTTAATGTAAAATTTTCTAATAGTTCAGGTGCGAGTATGATAACTCATCGTCGCTGAAATGCAGTATTTGTCTAAACTAATTGTTAATACAAAATAAGTTTGTCAGGTGATTATTATAGTAGGCTTACTATTTAATATTATGTGTCAGCCGAACTAACTAATTAATTATTAAAAATTCTTTTATTTCACTCCCCACACCATGATAGTGCCGATGCGATCGCCACTGATCACAACTTCACCATTTAAACTCATAGCTACTGAAGTAATAGAATCTGAATGTCCCTCTAGGGTACGCAGCAATTTTCCCTTCTTGATATCCCACACCTTGATAGTTTTGTCACTACTGCCACTGATAACAATTTTCCCATTTGGACTCATAGCTACTGAAGTAATATAGTCTGAATGTCCCTCCAGGGTATGCCACAATTTTCCCGTTTTGATATCCCACACCTTGATGGTTTTATCCCTACTACCACTTACAACAAATTCACCATTTAAACTCATAGCTACTGAAGTAATATCTGAATGTCCCTCCAGGGTACGCCACAAATTTCCCTTCTTGATATCCCACACCTTGATAGTATTGTCCCTACTGCCACTGACAACAATTTCACCATTTGGACTAATGGCTATATAATTAACAATGCGTGAATGCCCTTGTAGGTTACGCAGCAATTTTCCCGTTTTGATATCCCACACCTTGATGGTTTTGTCATCACTGCCACTAACAATTGTTTGACCATCTAAACTGATAGCTACAGAATTAACAATTTCTGAATGTCCTTGTCGGGTACGCAGTAATTTTCCCGTCTTGATATCCCACACTTTGATAGTATTATCCAAACTGCCACTGATAATTGTTTGACCATCTAAACTGATAACTACAGAATTAGCAAAGTATGAATGCCCTTGTAGGGTATGCAGCAAGTTTCCCGTTTTGATATCCCACACCTTAATAGTTTTGTCATTACTGCTACTGACAATTTGAATATCTGGGCTGATAGCTATAGAACCAACACTTTCGGAATGCCCATTTATGGTATAAAAGCACGTCAAAAATTCCCAGGGATGTACCTGTTTTAACGCCTGTTGAATTTTTGGTTCTGTCCTTTCCTTGAGTAATAAATAGGCACAGTCCTGTACTTCTTCGGAAGAGTTTTTTAAAGCCTGAATTACTAAATCTATCCCTGTTTCCCCATAATTCAAGGCATCTTTAACAGCACTCACCCTTACTTCTACAGACGCGCTTGCCAAACGACTTTTAACCCCATCAAGTCCTCCCAGCACAACCCCTGATGAGGGGGTTGCAGCACTGCCACCAAGGACTACATCGTATTCTCTAGGCTGTTGGGGCTTTTCTGGCATCACACCTTTACCTCTGGTATTCTTTGCCGTCCTGTACCTGTCGCAGGGTTGCACAACCTTGATCCCCCCTAGCCCCCCTTCTTAAGGGGGGAAAATTCAAAGTCCCCCTTCTTAAGGGGGATTTAGGGGGATCTCTTAGTTGCTATTAGATATACTCCATTTTCACCTGTCGCAGGGTTGCACAACCTCAATCCCCCCTAGCCCCCCTTAATAAGGGGGGAAAATTCAAAGTCCCCCTTATTAAGGGGGATTTAGGGGGATCTCTTGGTTGCTATAGATACTCAATTTTCACCTGTCGCCGGGTGGCACAATCTTGATCCCCCCTAGCCCCCCTTAAAAAGGGGGGGAAATTCAAAGTCCCCCTTATTAAGGGGGATTTAGGGGGATCTCTTGGTTGCTATCAGATATACTCAATTCTCACTTACTAAAACCACGTAGCACACTAAATATATTTGAAAAATCATCTGTCCAAAGTGGTGCATTTAAACTTCTTGGAATCGGCTGCCAGCGCGAGTCTTTAACAAGCTTACCAAAATCATTTTGATGACGCGCTAGTACTACCCAATGAGAAGAAGATTTACCCATTTCTTTCTCTGCGGGAGAAATATTCAATTGTAATTGTCTGAGGGTAGACAAACCTAAATTTTCTGCTAAAGCGCCTAAAACAGGTTCTAAATTTAGATAACGATTAGAAATATTGATTACGATTAAACCTTGGGGTGCTAACTTAGTTAAATAAAGCTGGATTGCTTCTTTAGTAATTAAATGAACTGGTACTGCATCAGAACTAAAAGCATCCATAAAAATTAGATCGTAATGATTATTAGGGGCATCAGCTACTTGTAGGCGGGCATCTCCTAATACAACTGAAAACGGCGCTTTTGAATCTTGTAAAAAGGTAAAATAATTGGGATCACGAGCTATTTTTTCAACTTTCGGATCTATTTCATAAAAAGTCCACTGTTGTCCTGGTTCTGAATAGGCTGCTAAAGTGCCAATACCTAACCCTAAAACAGCAACCTTAGAAATACTTTTATTAGTAGTAGTATTATCTTTAAAAGATTGGAATAATTGCCCAACTGGGCTAGTAGGATGAAAATAAGTTAAGGGTTCGTCGCGACGATTGGGATCTAAGCTTTGTTTGCCATGTAAGATAGTGCCATGTAAAAGGCTATTAAAGTTTTTTTGCCTGTCGTGTAAAACACGATATACACCAAAAAAGCTGCGTTCAGTATCTAGTATACCACCAATATATCCGATATAAAACTGCCCAATTAATAAAATTAATGATAAGCCTACTACCAGCCTGACAGGATGGAGTTTAAACGCATAAAATATTCCAACAAAAATACCGCAAGTAATTAATATCCCTGGTAAGTTGGTAATAAATAATTTTGGATAAAAACCTACGATTAAAGTACCGAGTAGCAAACCTATACTAATGGGGAAAGTTTGACGCAGTTTTAAATATGAATCTGCTGGAGATTTAATTAATAACTCAGGGTTGCTGTTATTAATTTCACTGTTATAAAAGTTTGTTCTCAGTAGTAGGAGGCTGAAAACCATAACTATTGGGTATTCTAGGACAGATTTAAATAGTAAAGGTGCTGCGATCGCATTAAATAACCCTCCCAATACTCCACCAACTGAAATCCACAGGTAATAAGTAGTTAAATATTTAGTATTAGGACGACTTTGAGCTAATTCGCCGTGAAAAACACAACCTATAATTAAGAAGCCGATTAGATGAAATGGTAGCCATAACCACATCGGTTTCATAACTTGAAGTAAAAATACAATTACTTGCGCCGTTATCCATAAAGGTAGAAGCCCTACTAAAGTTTGATAGGGTATTTTAATAGCAGGGGAAAAAGCTAAAATAAATGTCAACAAATAAATAGCTAATGGTACAGCCCATAAAAGCGGGATAGCTGCAATGTCTGTAGTGATATAAGTAGTAACTCCTAACAGTAAGCTTGAGGGTAAAAAGGATAGCACTACCCACTGTGCTTGTTGTTGGATGGTTGGAGGCGTAGAATTAGAACCCCACCCCCCATCCCCCTCCCCGTTGACAGGGAGGGGGGGATTAAGAAGGGTTGTTTGTTGGTGTAAAATATTAGGTTTGTTGTTAATATCTGTGCTATTTTCGCTTGTAGTTTCTTTGGCGTTAGGAAATTTCCACAAGCAAACTGCACATCCCAATATTAGTAAAATTAGCAAACCATAACCTATTGCCCATAACCAACTTTGCTGGGTAAGGGTAAAATTAGGCTCAATTAAGATGGGGTAGCTTAATACTCCTAAAATACTGCCTAAGTTACTAGCTGCATAAAGAAAATATGGATCGTTGCTATCTGGATGACTGGTGTTAGCAAACCATTTTTGGACTAAAGGCGCACTGGTAGAAACTACAAAGAAAGGTAAACCAACAGCTAATACTAATAATGCTAGTAACCAGATGATCGGATTACTATTCTGAGGAGGAATGATATTTTTACTAACTGTGATGGGTAAAAATGCGATCGCACTTAAAAGTAAAAAGCTATGAATTATGGCTTGACGGCGTGTACCCCACCAGCGCGTAGTGAGATGGGAGTATCCATAACCGAGTAATAATGTTGTTTGAAAGAAAAATAAGCAGGTATTCCACACTGAAGGCGCTCCACCTAATAAAGGTAGAATCATTTTGGCTACCATCAGTTGTACCCAAAAGAGTAGAAATGCACTGATAAATAGTGTTAAGGAGAACAGAATTAGCACCCGATGTGTCCTCTAATGTGCGATCGCACTTGTCATTACTTCTTCTACTCTATAAAATAGTGGTTGTTCTAAGCTATGCAGATACGCTCTTTGCTGTTGTCCAGTTGCGATGATTTTGGCGACGAGTGTGGGATGATGTTCAAAGTAAAATTGCTGTCTCGAGAATAGCCGTCCTACTAAGTTCAAAGACTGATGATCTTGACAGTTAAGGATCAGATTAACAAAAGAATCCGCTTTTTGCTGAAGATCTACCCAGTTTGCTAAACGTTTTTGTTGTTCCTGCAAAGCTTGTTCAAAAAGCTCTTTAGCTGCAAGGGAAATTTTCCCACGTTTCCAAGCAGTTTCAATCCATTTTTGTAATTTTAACTGTAAAGATGCATCCCAACAGCTTTTAATTGCTTCTACCAACAACTCAATAGCGCGGTTTAACTTCCAGTAGCTTACAAACCTACCGCCTTTACCGCTAATACTAACAACCAATCTGCCCTTATAGTCGCGCCAACCGATAATTAGCTTAGGCGTACATCCCACAATGGGAGCAATTTCGGCGCAGGTTAAAGCTTTTTTCAGTTGCGCTAGATCAATAATTTTTGACCAGTTGAGAGAGTTTGTCATAGTAGATTACCATTTGTATGTTATGTGGAATTCTTATTAATGCTAGGTCTTGGCAAATAATCCTGATTTCAAAGTGCTTGTCTTATTTGCTGTCTCACGCATCCTATGACATTATATAGCAGTTTACCCTACTTTGACCGTGTTACGGTAAAAATGAACATAATTTTCAGAAGAAGAGTATGCAAAAATTTGTAACGCTTGACCTTGACAGTCTCAAGCAAATAAACCAAGAGCCTAAGCGTATCTCTTTAACTAAACAGCAAGCGAAAAAATTAAGTGATGTAATTGTAGCAGCATTACAAGTAAGCAACTTGTCTGGTCGGCAGTTGGCTCAAATGGCTGGAATAACTAAAGATACATTCAGCCGATTAAAAAGAGGCGATACTTTAGAACCTGAACGTACTACTTTAGAAAAATTAGCTCCTTATTTATTTCGTGTTGTTACTTTTGAAGGGAGAAAAATTACGCTGGATACTTCTGAAACTTACGAGGGTAACATCGAGAGTTTAATTTCACTAATAAGAGATGAGAGTTAGGGCTTTTTGGGTTGCGAAAAAGTGACGTTTTTTGTCATAGTATCTAAATTGATAGCTACGAATTGACTGTGTTAGCTGTTACTGTTAACTTTAATCCCAAACCATTCAGCCAAAATCCAGTATTTTAATTCCGATGTCACTTGATATTTTTGGCGTTCTAGTATTTTACCTGGGAAAATGCTTTGTTCAATATCATAAATTGTCAAGCCATCATCTTCCATTTCTTCTTCAGCTTTGACAATATGAGCCTGGGTGCAATCGCATCCATAATCTAATATAGATGGCAAATTAACTCAGATGCCCGCAGACTAAAGTCTTAGTAAAAATATTGGTAATTATTGCAGTAATTAAGATGCCTAAACTGCCTTTTCAGCAACTATATTTAGGCTGATAAAGGTATCTAAAAACCGCAGACTGCTACAATCATCAAACAAGTTAAATTCTTCAACTTCTAGGTATTCTGTAAAACCAACTTCCTTTAAAAAAAGAGCTAAAGTATCTACATCAAAACCTACTTTGTGAACATCATATATATTCATTTGTCCACCAAATAGCACTCGCATCAAATAAAAACAATCTGAGACTTCTAAATTGGGGTTTAAATAAAGCGAACATATAGTTTTTAGGTTAGGTACACTAATGAAAAGATGACCTCCTGGTTGTAGCACTCGATGCCACTCTTTTAAGGTATTTATAATCTGATTATCCAAGTTATAGTAGAAATGTTCTAGTATATGGCTGGCATAAATAACCTCAACAGAATTACTTTCAAATAAACTTAAATTGGAAGCATCCATGACATAATCAACTTCAGGACGAGGCTCAATATCTACAATTTTCCAATCTGGATGAGGTTCTTTACCTCCAATGTGAAGTTTTAAAGGTTCCATAGTTGTTATTGAGCGTGATGCGATCGCCATTAGTATAGCTTTAGATAACCAGTTATGGATCAATAAGTTGGAGTTGGATGTTAAGGTAGATCAATGGTCAATGGTTTATGATGTGGCGCATAATACCGCTAAATTAGAGCGTATGAATTTCATCTTTAAACAATAGTTCTCTGCCTTACCCAACGTCTTACAGCCTGTCGCACTGCCAGTCTTCCATCTAGACGATATCGCTCAATTAAAGCAGGTAACTCTTGCACACGCAGCATCGGAAACACAGAGCTATTTTCTACTTCAATATAGTCTTCATTTTGCAGTTGGTAAATTTTCAAATTGCATAACTTTCATAGTTAATTTCTAGTTCTTCAGCAATGTCCTTAATTGCATGGCAATTGTTTTATACAAGGCTGTTGTCGCTATATTACTAACAGTAATTTGTCTTTTACTTCTATTTTCAGTTAAACATCAGCAGAATTTAGCGCTATCTTCTATTATTATCCACTTGGATCATACCTCGACACTCTCCAAAACCCACCCTGGCAAATCCATCTTTCTCACAATACCCACGCAGAATAACTTCATCACCATCAGCTAAAAACGATCGCACTTCACCTGTTGGTAATTCCACAGTATTAGAACCACCTTGAGTTATTTCCAGCAAACAACCACGCGCACTTTCTGACTCACCGGAAACTGTTCCACTTGCTAATAAATCTCCAGCGCGAAGGTTACAACCATTACTGGTATGATGGGTTAACATTTGCGCTATTGTCCAATACATTTGTTGGAAAGAACCTCGACTTAAACGTAATGATTCTATTCCTTGTTGTCGCATTTGTGGTGAACTAAGAAAAACTTCTACAGTAATGTCTATTCCCCCTAGTTGGGTATTATATGAATCAGACAGATAAGGTAGTGGTAAAGGATCTCCCTCAGCACGTTGAAAAGCTGGACAGCGAAAAGGTGCTAAAGCATCTTTAGTAACTATCCAAGGAGAGATTGTTGTTGCAAAACTTTTAGCTAAAAAAGGACCAAGTGGTTGATATTCCCAAGCTTGAATATCTCGCGCCGACCAATCATTAACTAAGCATAATCCAAATATATGTTCCTCAGCCTTTTCTATCGCAATAGGCTGTCCTAATTCATTACCAGAACCAACAAAAAAACCTACTTCTAATTCATAATCTAAACGTTGGGATGCTCTAAAACTAGGTATTTGTTCATCAGGTTTCTTTGTTTGACCATTTGGGCGTTTAATAGAAGTTCCACTGATGACAATTGAAGATGCGCGTCCATGATAAGCAATGGGTACATATTTATAGTTAGGAAGTAAAGGATGATCAGGACGAAATAATTTACCTACATTTGTTGCGTGGAAAATTGAGGAGTAGAAGTCTGTATAATCACCGATAGTTGCAGGTAGAAGCATTTCAGCATCAGACATGGGAATGACGAATGCTGTTGCGGGAGGAGTTGGTTCACCATTCCAGCGTAAGATGTTACTGAGGCGATCGCGCAACATTGACCACGCTGTTTGCCCCAAACCCATCAACAAATTTAAGTTACTTGCTAAAACTGCTTCTTGTATTTGCTGTGGTAGTCCTTGGAACAGTCCGGCTTGACAAGATGATGATAAATTTAAAATGCGATCGCCTATCGCTACCCCAATAGTCGAGGATTCAGTAATACCCCCACATCGAAATACACCAAAAGGCAAATTTTGAATCGGAAAGTCGCTATCTGGACTATTTGCAGACTCTACCCAACTGCGTAAACTTGGATCTGAAGTGGCGTTTATAGAAAAAATCATCAGCTTATAAATTATTAATTTAGACACTAGGAAAGCAGGGCAGATTCAGATCAGCTTGTTGTTAATTCACCTAAAATGTCGATCTTGATGGATGAAAACCACTATGCAGTCTTCAGGCTGCCTAGATTATGATAGAATGGTTCCGGTGGAAGGGTAATCAACCACTTAAAAAACCCGTTTGCTACTTAACAAGTAGACGCTGTACCTTGACAATTGAAGATTGGTGGGTTCTATTCCACAGTTCTAGTTCCTTCCCAGGAATAGGTAAAATCTTCATGGGAGCTAGACGACCAGCATTAAACTAAAAAAAATTTGCTTTTCCTGAATGCAACTAGGGTAGGGCATACCCGAAGTCAACGCTTGGGGAGAGAACCACCTCTAGCTTAGAAACCGCAAGGAGTCTAGGTTAAGTGGACTCGTTGAACCAAGAATCCCTGTGCTTTTAGGCAAGGGAGTGTCAATATTGATAACTATTAGAATTCGAGATCAGGATTCTGCCTGCAATGAGATCTGAACAAATCCGTTACCGCTCCGATTTAATCAATACCCAAGTTATCACCAGCGACACTGGCAAGCGCTTGGGAGTCGTCAAGGAGCTATTGGTAGACATTGACCGACGGGAGGTTGTAGCACTCGGTTTACGAGACAACCTGATCTCGATAGCTGGGATGCCTCGATATCTGCTCCTTAGCAGCATTCGTAAATGGGGTGATGTCATCTTAGTCGAGGATGACAACGTTATTGAAGATATTGACGTTGATGCCTACAGCACCTTAATTAACAGCGAAGTCATCACCGAAACCGGAGAACTCCTGGGACGAGTGCGTGGCTTCAAGTTCAACAGCGATGACGGTCAAGTTTCCTCTATAATCATCGCTTCTTTAGGAATGCCGTTGATTCCTGAGCAAGTTCTAAGTACATACGAGTTACCAGTTGATGAAATCGTCAGTAGTGGTCCCAATCGCTTAATCGTATTTGAAGGTGCAGAAGAACGCATGAACCAACTTACCGTTGGTGTTTTAGAGCGCCTGGGACTTGGCAAAGCGCCTTGGGAACGCGAAGAAGACGAAGCTTACTTTACTCCCAGCGCCAAACCTGAAAACCAATTAGGAACTGGTATTCCTGTTCGCACGCCCACCAACATTCGTACTCCTACGCCTGTTGCTCAAAATGCGTGGAGTGATGATGATTGGGAAGAACCCCAACCACAACCCCAACCTCGCCGTCGCCAGTCTGAATCAATTTACTATGAAGAGGACGTAGAAGAAGATAACTGGAGTGAAGCATCAACAGATACCTCCAGAAAACCTCAGTACCCACAACGCGCATATACTGAAGCCGAAACTTACGAGGATGATTACGACTATGAAGACGAAATAGAAGGCGATGCTTGGGGAGAAGATGTTAAGCCTGAGACTTACAAAGCTCCTAAGCTGAATATACCTGAGAAAACTAAACAGCCAGAATATCAAGACGATGGCACGTACTAATTAGTAGTATTACAGGCGGAGCCTGAGTAACCTCGTTCCCAGGTTGAACCTGGGAACAAAATAGAGGAGGCAGAGCCTCCCAAATTAGAAAAATATTTGATGTAGAGACGTACCATGGTACGTCTCTACTTAACAAGTACGCACACGAGTTAATAGCAGCACAATCTCATCCATAGCTTGGCGCATTACAGATGCAGATTGGTCTGATTGATTGACTAGAATGCTAAAAACTACGGGTTGATCAATTGGGGCGTTAAGATATCCAGATAAAGCTACAACTCCCGTCATTGTTCCGGTTTTAGCTAACAAAATTCCTTGGGCTGGAGTGTCACGCAAGCGATTTTTTAGCGTACCACTAAAGCCAGCTATGGGCAGAGATCCTCGATAATATTCTGCATAAGGCGATTTTGCCATAGCTTTTAAAGTTTGGACGATCGCATTCGGGCTAACCAGATTATGACGCGATAACCCAGAACCATCCACTAATTTATAACTTTCTGGATCAACTCCCAAATTAGTTAATGTTTGTTTAACAGTAGCCAAACCTATTTCGGCAGTATCTTGATTATTAGTTGCTAATTCTTTATTAGTTGCACCTAATAATCGCAGCAAAGCTTCGGCATACAAATTATTACTATTTTGGTTAGTTTCAACTACTAAAGCACCAAGTGGTGCAGATTCAACTGCTGCTAATTCCTGAGTGTTATCAATATTATTAGTAGAAACTACTTGTGTATTAGCAACTTTAATTTGTTGCCCTGCTAAAGCTACCCGTAAGTGACGTGAAAAAGTTTCGCCTGGATCAATAACTGCCAATGCTTGTAAATTCGGCTGGGCATCAGCAGCTAATTGTCCTGAAATTCGCAATACTGGCTTACCTAAAAAGCTGTTGAATTGCACAGATGACTCTGAACCTGGTGCAGATGTAACCGAGTTATTTTCTACCTGCCAACTAATAGCACTAATTGGGTCATTCCAGCTAACTTTCAGGGGAAGTCCTGGCTTTTGAGGCGATATTGTTAGCCCGATCGCATTTTGATTAAGAATTAAGCTGTTAACAGTTGTGCCATAATAATATTGCACATCTTCCCATTCCCAGCTAGGGTTAATTTGTGTGCCTTGAAAATAACCATCGTCTACAACTAACTGTTGTATTTGATCATAACCTTGACGCTTTAGTTGTTGTGCTAATGCTTTTAACTGATCATCAGTTAAACTAGGATCGCCTCGTCCGACAAAGCGCAAAGATTTGATATTTGGATCGCTACTAGCGTTATAAACAGAGGTGCGAATGCGATAATTTGGACTTAACTTGCTTAATGCTGCGGCTGTGGTGAAGAGTTTGGCATTAGAAGCGGGGATAAAGTAGCGATCGCGATCGCGTGCATATAATGTTCCTGTACCAAAAATAGGTTCAACTAATATACCCCAGCGAAAGCGTTGAAACTGCGGACGGTTGATTACGGAATCAATAGCATCTCCCAATTGTGCCGAACAAAGGACGGGTGGAGATTGAGTCTTACCAGGAGAATTTTGGGCAATTAAACTCGATGGCAAAGTAGGTGATGAGCGTTGTGCGATCGCCATGCGCCCAGTAATTCCCTGTACAGCAATAAACAGCAGCAAAACCCCAATAGGGTTACTCTTATTCGTCCACAACTTCCAATTTTTCAACAAAAGTCAAACCTCATTTTATAATGTATAAAAACTTAGCTGTTAACACTCTCAATAACCTTAATATTACTCCTCAACCACTCATTAACCAATGCTTCGATATCAACGTTTTTTTCAATAGCCAGTTTGTTCATAAACTCATTCACATCTGGCTCAAGATAAATAGGGAAATGAAATTCCGCATCTTGAGTATAAAACTTTCCCCGTTCCCCACCTGAAAAATCATATTCTGCTTCCATTAGCTTCCCTCTCCATATTGTCTTGCTTGGCTACTGGTTGCCTTACGCGCCGAAATCATACGGATGTCACAGATAGATTCACTTACTTGCTCAAACGTATGAATAACAACCCGCACAACACCAATGTTATCTAGCCCAATCGTAATCCAGCGATCTTCATCCTCGCTATGTATTTCATCATAAACAGAGAATTGGTTTGGATCGCGGAAAACAGTCGCCGCTTGACGAAAGTTAACGCCATGCTTGCGGATGTTTTGCTGTTCTTTCTCTGGATTCCAATCAAAGTTATAGCGCAATGTTCTTCTTTTTCAACCGGGATAGTATTTATGATTTTAATTAAAATTAATCAACAATTGTTTTTTCACTGCCGACTAAACTTCTAATTAAAGGTATGGACATAGTTTAAGTGAAAATTAAACTCCGTTATTGATAATTGTTAATTGATAATTGTTAATTGTTATAGGCAAAATTACTGTAAAGGTTGTTCCTACTCCCACCTGACTCTCAAAACTTATTTTACCTCCGTGTAGCTCTACCATCTTTTTAACAATTGATAAACCTAAACCTGTACCCTGAATTTTACGAACATTCCTAGCCCTATGAAAAGAAGTAAAAATCAGTTTTTGATCTTCTACAGGAATACCAATCCCAGAATCAGTTATTTTAAATATTGCTTCTTCATTCTGACTTTTTACTTCAAAATAAACCATTCCTTGTTCCGATGAATATTTAATAGCGTTAGATAGCAAATTAATTAAAATGTGTTGCAGCAAAGTTTCATCTATATAACATAAATTAAATATACCCTGACTGGTAAAGACAATTTCATGCTGGCTGCCAATACTTCTTTGTATTTCTTCTACTATCTCCTTACAAAATTTCTTGAGATCTAACCAACTGGGATTGAATTGTTGAAATCGTGACTCCGCTTTACTAATTATCAAAATATCATCCATCAAATTAGTCAGGGATTTGATAGTATTTTTAATTCGATAGAACTCTTCTATTTTTCTTTCCTCACTCAACTGGCTGCTAAAGTTTTCTAGGATTTCAGCAGACATCAAAATAGTAGTGAGCGGGTTACGAAATTCGTGAGACGCAATTGAGATAAAGCTCGATTTTAGCTCGTTAAGTTCTTTTTCTTTTTGCAAAGATTTAATTATTTCAGCTTCCGCAAGTTTTTGCTCCGTAATATCAACACCTGTACCCACAATATAAGCAATCGAACCATCAGGGTTTTGGATATTTATATGAGACCAAGAAAAGTATCTAGACTTACCATCTTTTCTTTTCCAAAAGCATTCTTTGGTGTTACTATTTGAACTTGCTCTAATTTTTTTAAAAGCAGCTTGTAGTTGACCTAAATTTTCAGAATGATCAAAAATGTCCCAGAGGTATTTGTTTTTAATGTCACTTAAAGAATAAAGCGTAGTGTTCGCAAATGTCGGGTTGCAGTTGAGAATCCTACCTTCTGGATCTAATACCACTACTAAGGTATTAGCAATATCAAGCACCGCTCCTACAAAGTTATTGATTAAACTATTAGTTGTATCGAGAAGGTTCCCAACTAAGTCTCGCTCTTGCTGCAACTCCTTCTCTACCTGCTTTAATTTATTTTCTAATGCTTCTAACTCAACAATCCGCCGACGCGCTGCTGCTAACTCCTCGATTAGTTGCTCTTTAGTGTATTCTTCTTTCATTGGAAAAGAGTGCTGAGGTTAAACTACCAAGTAAAGCTCAACAAAAGCATAATATCAACACACCAGTTTACACTAAATCTCTAGCCTGCTGCAACACTCCAAGTATATAAATTAAGAGCCTAACTCTCAAATTAATCAAGCTGATCGAAATCAAAAATTTTTAATCCTCTACTATTTAGAAGGAATAGTAACTACAAATCTGCTACCTACATCAACTTTACTTTCTAAACTAATATTTCCACCATGTAAATCCACAAACTTTTTAGCTACGCTAAGTCCCATACCTGTTCCAGGGATATGATCAATATTATTAGCTCGGTGGAATGGCTCAAATATTAACTGTTGCTCTTCAGGAGGAACACCAATGCCGTAATCTTGAATACTACAGACAATCTCTGTATCTTCACAAATTAGTTCAATTTGCACTTTTCCCCCTTTAGGAGAATACTTAATCGCATTTGAGAGCAAATTATAAAAAATATGCCACAGTAGTCTTTCATCCATGATTACATTTGAGCAATTTCCTTGATTAACCAAGCTGATTGTATGATTTTCTCCCATAATTCTTTGCATCTCTGTTACGATATACTGCAAGAGATTTTCTAGATTCAGGGGTGCCGTTTTTAGCTCTAATTCTCCCGCTTCCGTTCTGTTAATGATCAGAATATCGTTTAATATCTGAGTCATTTCTTGAATTGTGTTTTTAACTTGATCAAACAATTTTTGTTTTTGATCTGGGGGAAACTTATGTCCGTAATGTTCTAATAGCTCAGTAGCAGATAATATAGTAGCGAGGGGAGTCCGAAAAGTGTGTGAAGTTGTAGTAATAAAGCGGGATTTTAGTTCATTGAGTTCTTTTTCTATTTGTAGCGTTTTGTAAATTTCTGTTTCTGCTATTTTCCGATCAGTAATGTCTTCTGCAATACCAGCAACACGCTCAACATTTCCTGAGCTATTTTTAATAGGAAAACCGCGATCGCGTATCCAGCGAACTTCTCCATCTGGTTTAATAATCCGATAGGTAGCATCGTAATATTTTCCTAATTGATGTTGAGACAGCGCGATGATAAAACCTTCACGATCTTCTGGATGTATAGAATCTATAAAAGAGCTTGGTTTTTGATATAAACTATCGCAAGTACGACCCCAGATTTCTTGGTAAGCAGGACTAATGTAAATCATTTTCGACTTCTGGGGATTGGAAAGCCAAAATACTTCATGAATATTTTCTGCTAGGTGCTGAAAACGCTCACTACTTTCTTTAAATAACTCTTCAATTTTTTGACGTTCCGTAATGTCTTGAGTAACTTGAGAGAAACCGCGTAGGTTTCCAGAGGAATTTTTTAAAGCAGTAATTAAAACATTAGCCCAATATTGCGATCCATCTTTACGGATACGCAAACCTTTTTCTTCATATTTTCCTTCAGCCGTCGCTATCTCTAACTCAGAATATGGCTTGCCACTTTCCACATCTTCCGCAAGATAGAAACAAGAAAAATGTTTGCCGATAATTTCTGCGGCTAGATACCCTTGAATACGTTCTGCTCCTGCATTCCAACTGATAATATATCCCTTGGTATCTAGCAGGAAAATAGCGTAATCCTTGGCTCCCTCAACTAGCAAGCGGAAGCTATCTTCATTAACTGAGACTAATTCTGCTGGCTGCTGGTGTGACTTAATTTGACTAGCTGTTACAGCGTGAACAGCTTTAAGGCGTTGGCTTTGAACCAGGAGGGCTATTAGGAGGGCTAAAATCAGAATGTTCAAAGATAAAATTGTGATATTAAAGGTAGAGATTTCAGGCAATAGTAGCGGCATCACTAATTGCGTGTTGGGTTGACAATAAATTAATGCGATCGCATACTCAGCAATCATGGCGAAAAAATTTTGTGATACTTTTGGCTACTAACCATATAAACTAAAACCATTTGGCTCAATTTCAAACTAAAATTAACAAAACTATGAGTACATTTCTTTCTGGTACAGCAGTAGCACTATCCATCCTCGCTTTAATGGCTAGTGGTTTTGCCGTTTATCAAGTATTTGAAATCCGGCAAAATCTTGATCCTGCTGGTAATTTAGAAAAAATTGCCCCTCCAACTCCTAATAAAACATCTATTAATCAGTCGCCTAAATCAGGGAGTGATGACAATAACATCGCTACAGCTAACCCTTCACCCAAAGCGAATGCTGCACCAGCAACAACTGCATCATCTAATACCAAACCGCAGACAACAGTCATAAAACCTGGTCAATTTGTGCAAGCTGCTTTAACCAATCAAGCTCAAGTAGAGTTACTTTCAGTTAAGCGGATTGAAGACCCACAGACAGGAAATCGAGATGTTGTCAATGTGCAGATGCGTATTCGTTCTCAAGCAAATGACTTAAAAAAACCCACATATATTGAAGTTGGTCAGACAACCGCCCGTAACCCTGAGACTAGCGAAACTTACAAACCTGTTGATTCTTCCAAGCACTCAACCGAAAAAGTGGATATATCTCAAATTGCCAAAGGTGCATCAGCCGATGCTTATGTCTGGTTGAGATTGCCAGAAAAGGTTAGTACTTTAGATATTTTTGTTCCAAAAACAGCACAATTTAACCAAGTGCCAATTTCTCATTGAAACAGTTAACAGTTAACAGTAAACAGTAAACAGTAAACAGTAAACAGTAAACAGTTAACAGTTAACAGTAAACAGTAAACAGTTAACAGTAAACAGTAAACAGTAAACATTTTAAATTTCTGAAACCATTGAAAACATTAGCTTAAAAAAAAGCTGACTGCTAATAGCTGACAGAGGTACCGCTATAATTAACCACAGATGGAATAACGGATTTTTGCTCATTAGTCTATTAATTATTCTACCAATTGTTTCAGCCGACTAATTAATCAGGATTATTGGGATTGATTTTAAATTGATAATCGGAACCTTCTACAACTATTTCTCCTATTGCAGTTTGGATGTATAGCCGACCTTCTGCTAGTTTCAATACATAACCTTTCTCCCCTATATCAGTTGATTTATTCTGGGAATTTAAAGAATAAACTTGACATTCATTAGAATTATCTACATAATTATTCATGTTATTCTTACCAGAAGGTTGTGGAATCACTATGTTTTTATCTAGAGATTGATTAGAACAAGATTCATTGTTAGATAAATTTATTTTTGTGGCAAAATTATTCTGAACAAGAGCTAAATTTTCCACAGTAGCGGGTGTAGAATTTTCTATGTGCTGCGCTCTAACGCTTGCTAATTTTTGCTGAGTAACGGCAGCTTTTGCGGCTAATTTCGTAGAATTATGTTGTTTTTGAATTAGTAAATTTTTTTGATAACGATTGCCTGAATAACTTGGGTAAACACTGCAATTTTCTACTGGAAATGATTGTTGGTAGTAACTATCTCTCAAATTTGAACTTTGATCAACTATCAGTTGATGAGATTTACAGACCCAAACAACCTGTTGTTGACTATCTAAGTTTATTTCACTGTATAAAGTTTTGAGCAACAGTTGGTCTTGCTCAAGGCAAATTTCTTTAATGGGATGCCATTTTTGATGAAAAAACATTAAAATATCCAGTCGGCTATCATACTTTATCTCCTGTTTTTGACGAGGATACCAAGCTTTCCAGACATTAACAGCTTGTGTATATTGCAAGGTATAACCTAAAGGAATTTCGTGTTGCTCGTATGCGATTAACCCTGATTTTTCTGTACCAATAGGTATAAAGCTATTTTTTTGCAGAACTTGCTCTAATATCTCGCAATATTCAGATTTTTGACGCACCAAAGCTGAACGTGCTTTATTAACTACCCTGATGATGGCAAGTAACTTTTTGCTGGTTGAAAACAACTGGGATTTGGTAGAATCACCTTCTATACACAAATTTGAATTAGATAAAAATTGTGTTTTACCTTTGACAAATTCTTGTATAATTGTTAAGTCATTAACTGTGTCCATAACATATATAGCAGTTAGCGGTTAGCTATTAGCAGTTAGCAGTTCAATTTACTTAGACTGTCTAGGTTTTACCTCTACAATTTGACAAGTTTAAGTGGTTTCGTTGAACTAATAATCTCGGTCACGAAGAGTGCTGAGAGTGTCATCTCCAAATATATTCAGGCACAAAACCGCCGCTATGCCCGTGTTGCCATCCATACCAATCGCAGGCAACTTCATCGGTACTGGTGAGCCGCTTTCCATAAGCATCGTAGCTTGTCCGAATCCGTTCTAAACGTAGTTCGAGAAACTGCTCATGGCTATAGGTTTGTAACCAAGAACGCCGATCTTTAACGGGTTCTGTAAATGATTTACTCAATAGGAAAATCACTCCTTTTCTAGCGTACTGATAACCCATCTGTACAAATAAATGCACAATTGGTTTACCTCTCCTTTTACCCTCTGGTGGTGCAGACGTGAAGGGCGGACTACCAATTACCCAATCAAAACCACCTGTACTGCGTTCTATCCATTTCCATGACTCTCGTAAGGTCATATCAAAGTTAAAATCTGCTGGCTGATTGGAGTCAATATCGTTACTAAAAACATGAATACGATTGGAAAAATCTTTAATAACTTTAGCAACAGCATTCTCTCCACTTGCAGGATCTAAAATTACGTCTCCATGTTCTAGGGGTAGCCTGGGTAAAAGTTCTGCTGTTGCCCATTCCACAGTTGGGTAAAAACAGAGAGTACGTGGAGAATTTATTGCCTTAATTTGTTCGGTCATACTATGTTACCGACCTTAATAATTTACTGGTATAGGGGGTCTCATACCTCTACCTAATAACAGTTGAGATCTAGGAAAATCAATCTGGGGTGTGTCTGGAGTTTTTTCCTGATACTCAAATGAATTAAGGTAATAATATAATAAGGGTGCATTGCGTCATGATTTTAGGGTTGATTGTAAACAGTCTTCCTCCTCAACCTGATTTCGTTATACCTGCTGTTAAAGCTGTTAAACCTCCAGTTAATGGGGTGAAAATAGCTAAAGCTTGTGGCGAGATCACCAGATGGTATGCGTGGACAAAATGCGGTAATTCGACGTGTTGCAAACTATACATTGCCTGCTCAAACGGGAGCATAATAACTCAGGCGGTAGGAGGAGCTTACTGCCATTAGAAGCTCATCTACTTAAAACTACAATAAAGCTGATACCAACAGCGCTGCTTTTAATGATTGCTATGCCTAAACAACTATCGCCAGAGGCTCGGATGACTGGCATTTTGCAGGAACAGTACGCATTAGTCCAAGAGCTAAAGACTGCTGCTCCCGCGAGGCGACTGCAAATCCAGGCTGAGATTGTCGCGCTATCTGAAGAACAGTCAGACTTGCTTCAAGAAGCGGGTGGAGTTAATTGCTTTATCTTTACCAACTCTAGTACTCGTGGTACTGGCTGGATTGAAGAGGAGCGTAACTACGATGGCTCAGTTAAGCAATATCGCTATGGATACTATGGTAATGGCAAGAGTAACCGCCGCTACTTGTCAAAATTCTTAGTAGCTGATGTCCAGAAAATGATTTCTGCTGGGGCTAGACCTGCTGAAATTGTCGAGTTTTTAGATTTAAGTAAGGCAAATAAGACAAAAACTCTTACTGCTTCATCACAGTAAATATTACAGGTGGGAACAAATTTATTGAAGTTTTTTGTATAAAAGTAAATTCTTTTATAGCGATCGCACGGAAATTTTGTGTATTAATTTTTGTTAATTAAATTATACTTTTGTAACATATAGCTGTTAGCAATTAGCATGAGCGCAGTTAGCTTTTTCAATTGCTTGCGCTGTATATGTTTTAACTATACAAATTGTCATTATTGCCTTGGCGCTTGCTAGAAGATTTTTTTGCTCTATTGGAGCCATTTTGATAATATAGCAGTTAGCTAACTGCTAACCGCTAACCGCTATATTATTAATTACTTGGATTCCAAATAAAATTACCCCTTTTATCTATATAGCCAGATTTGTCACCTATCCTGATTCTGGCGACACCAGATAAAAAGTCCTCAGCGTTATCAAACATCGGTCGAATTGGGATATTTCCTGTGGTGTCGATATAGCCGAACTTATCGCCAATTTTCACACTAGCCAGCTTTTCACAGAATTTAGCAGCTTGATCAAACTCAGGTTCAATCACAGTAGCAGCAGATAAGTCAATGTAGCCCCACTTTTTGCCAACTTTCACCGCCGCTAGTCCTGCCGAAAAATCTTCAGCCCTAGAAAAATCGGGTGGGATTTTGAAATTGCCTTTTTTATCTATATAACCCCACTTATCTGCGATTTTGACTCTTGCCAGATTTTCATAAAAGTTGACAGCATCATCAAATTGGGGAGCGATTGCCATATTTCCACTTTTATCAATGTAACCCCACTTGCTGCCAACTTTCACCCGTGCCAGCCCTTCGGAGAAATCCCAACCTAAATCAAACTGTGGCGCGATCGCAATAGCACCAGTGGGATTGACATAACCCAACTTTTTGCCAACACGCACCCCTGCTAGTCCTTCGGAAAAGTCTTCAGCTAGGTCAAATTGGGGTTTGATCACAATATTGCCAGCTTGACCCATATAACCCCACTTGCTGCCAACTCTCACCCGTGCTAGTCCTTCAGAAAAGTCCACAGCATCATCATATTGAGGATTGATCACAATATTTCCTCTTTTATCTATATAGGCAAAATTACCGTTAATCATCACCCTTGCCAGTACTTCTGTGAAGTTCCAAGCAAAATCAAATTGGGGCTGGATGATGATCTTTCCTGTATGGTCAATATAACCATACTTGCCATTCTGGGTAATAATAAACATTTCTCTAGCCTGTGATTCAGGAAAAAAGGCTTGACGCACCTATTGATCATCTATATTGCCAAGGTTTAGGCAATATACAAGCGATTGTTTAAAAAAATTACTAAATATTGATTTAAGCAGCTATCTCAGTCCTTACACTCTTTCAGCAAAGCGTTCTTAACTAATTGATACATTGATTCAGCTTGCGATCGCAAACTTTGCGCCCCTACAGTAGTACCAGTACGCCCAATAGACTCCAACTCCTGACAAATCCCCGAAAGCTTTGTCGCACCTAAATTAGCACTAGATGAACGCAGCGCGTGTGCCGCCTGAAATAACTTATTAGCATCTGCGGTATCGACAGCAGCATCAATCTCACTTAGCAGTTGCGGGGCAATTTCAAAATAATTGTTAATAATTTTAGTCACAAATTCATCAGCATTTGCTCCTGCCATTTGCCGAATTGATTCCAACATATACAGATCAAGTACCTGTATAGTAGTTTTTTGAGACTGTTGGACTAGGGAAGGAGATGGAGAAACTTCGATTTCCTGACGAGATGTTAAGCGTTTGCAACCATCTACATTTTTATTAATTGATAAATAACACTGTTTTAGTACCTTAACTAATTCTTCTATCCGAATAGGTTTACTAATATACCCATCCATTCCCGCTTGCAAACATTTTTCTTTATCTTCTTTATTGGCGTAAGCAGTCATAGCAATAATTTGAGGTCTAGATTCAGTAGACCATTCTTGATTAATGTAGCGGGTGGCAGTAATCCCATCCATTTCTGGCATCTGTAAATCCATGAACACTACATCATAATTTTGTTGCTGTAGTTCTTGTAGCACCTCTAAGCCGTGATTTACTATTTGAACTTGATATCCTAATGCTTCAAAAGTGAGGAGAGCAACTTTTTGATTAACTTTATTATCTTCTGCCACTAAAATTTTTAAAGGTACTTTTTGAGCAATTTGAGGTATTTTTTCAAAAACTTCGTCTCTAGAGGTATCAAATTGATCGCTAGTTTCAGTAGCAATAATTGTGAAATAAAATGTTGAGCCATGTCCTAATATACTCTCAACCCAAATTTTACCTCCCATCATTTCTGCTAACTTTTTACAAATAGCAAGTCCTAGTCCAGTTCCGCCGTAACGACGACTAATAGAAGCATCTACTTGAGTGAAGGGATTAAATAATTGCTGAATCCGGTTTAAAGGGATACCTATACCTGTATCTTTAATGGCAAATTGAATTTCATAAGCTGACTCGTTATTTACTTGGTTTGCTAATTTTTCCGCAGTTACAGCCAGATTAATTCCGCCAGTTTCCGTAAACTTAACCGCATTACTTAGGAGATTTAACAACACTTGGCGAAGGCGGGTACTATCCCCATGTAAATTTTTAGGAGTTGGTGAATCTATTGAATAAGTAAGCTTTAATTTTTTTTCTATAACTTTGGGAGTTAGTAAAGCCAGAGATTCTTCTATACAACGATATAAATTAAATGATTGTTGGTCTAACTCTAGCTTGCCAGACTCAATTTTAGATAAATCTAAAATGTCATTTAAAATCCTAAGTAAAGATTCAGAGCTATTGCTAATAGTATTAACAAAAGTTCTTTGTTGAGATTGGAGTGTAGTATTTAAAAGTAACTGTGACATTCCCACTATCGCATTCATAGGTGTACGAATTTCATGGGAAATCATCGCTAAAAATTCACTTTTAGCTTGGTTGGCTGCTTCTGCTGCTACTTTCGCTTTTTCTAAAATTGCTTTTTGTTCTGCTACACGATAAAGTAAGGCATTTTGCAAAGAAATTGCTGCTTGTGCAGATAAGATTTTTAATAGTTGGACTCTTTCTTTAGTAAATGCTCCATTGGTAATATTATTTTCTAAATACAGAATGCCCAACAGTTTACTTTGATGAATAATCGCTGTACATAATACTGATAGCGGTTGATTTTTGGTAATATAAGCATCGTTATTAAACTGTGTAGAAGAGGAAGCATTCATTAAAACGACATCTTCTTTAGTTCTTTCAACAAAATTAATTAACGATAGAGGTAAGAGTTGAGTAGTTTCCGATACAGGAGATTGGCGAACTATTACTTGATTTTCTCCAGCAATCAATTTTGCTTCAATAAAAACTTGAAATTCATTTTGGAGAATGAGGAAGCCAGTTTGAGCGCCAGCATTCTCAATCATGATTTTCATTAAGTTTTCTAAAAGCTTATCTAAAACTATTTCTCCAGCTATGGCTTGAGATGCTCTAATTACTGTCACTAAATCAAGAACGTCTGCATTACTACTACTAGATGAGGTTGTATTCAGACTCTTAAATTCTGTAATTTTATCGGATGGCGGTCTTAAGTCTGGGTATTGAAATTCTAAGTGTTTAGCTTTAGCAATTGCTCCCCATCTAATATAACTATAATAAGCTGATCGCAGATAATCTTTGCCGAGATGGTCATGTTCACAACTTAAATGAAATTCTCCCGCTAACTCTAAGGCGAGTGCTTCTTCTTGAATATATCCTTGTAGTTTTGCGCCTTTTATAGCTTGCTCATAGAGTGCGTTAGCAAAGCTTACCGAAGGTATCGCTTGTTCTTTTTCCCCTAATACTCTCGCTTTTTCTGCCTCTACTAAATCATACTTATGCTGAAAGTTTTCTGGGCAATGTTCCGCCCAGTATTTCATTAATTGCTGATTTTTGGCAACTTGCTCCCAATACTTTTCTAATTCAGTTTCATTTTCTAAATCATTTTGATTTTTCAGATTTGAATAATAAGCCAGCAAAGCTAATGAATAATAAAAGTTATGCTGTGTAAAGATAATTTCTGCTTGCACAAACCCAGCATTTTGAGCAGCTAACTCGCCATACTTAACGGCTTCTTGATAAAACTTAAATAAATAAGCAAGTTGACATTTGAAATGATAAACATTAAACAAAGAAATTAAATTATTATTTTCTATTAAATAAGGTAATAGTTCTTCTTCATTCAGAAAATCACCAATTAATAAATAAGGATTTTCTGATTGACCCATTAAATTAGCTACAGCTTGAGCGCAAATCTTAGTAAGATATAAGGGATGTTGTTGCTCAATTTTTTTAATAAACTTTACATAATCTGATTGTGTTTGAGTGACAAATTCTAGTTGATCGCCCTTAAAAAATACATGATCACAGTAAAAGTTAGCAGAATGACAAGCAAACTCAATATCACCAACTTCTAAAGCACTAGAAATTGCCTCACGTAATGGCTCAATAGTTTCTCGAATATGTTTTTTCTTATAGGTAATATTAATAGCTACTGTCAGATTTCCTTTGGAGTTAAAATCTCGCGCATCCAAATTTTCTAAAACTTTAAGAGATAACTCACCTAATTTATATGCAAAATCTATATCTGGTATTAACCAAGCTGTAATTACACCATAAATAGCATAAGCATAAACCGAGGGTGGCGAATTACCATACTCACTAGATAATTTAATCCCTGTGTAAACAATTGGTAGTGCCAGAGGGCTTTGTCCAAAAGCAGCAGGTGCAAATATCATGTGTAAAATATCCATAGCTGCCAACTTGTAAGGATCAGTCATTCTCGGAAGATCAGCTAATTTTTCTGTATCAATATCAGATGGCGCTGTTTCCGATAACGACACTCCCAACATTTCTAGAGTTTTTAATCCTAAATCTAAAGCGGGGTTAATTTGACTTTTTGCCAAATTAATTTTAATTTGCGTCTCGTAAAATTTAATTTGGTCAAGAATTACGGATGTTTGTTCTAAAGCAAAATTACATAATGTTTCTGCCCTATCTAAATTTGTGTTGATATATTCGGCTTCGGATGCTTCTTGATAAATAGTTAGAGTTAAATTATATTGCTGTTGCCAACTTTCAGGCGAGAGGAGATCTAAACAAATATTCAAATAGTTAACAGCAGCTTCATAAGCCATTGCTGCCTTAGCTTTTTGTCCCGCAAGCAAATTTAATTTAAGTAATTTATCTTTTTCTAACTGATTATTGAGTAAATCAATTCCAAAGTTTAATTGATTCACTAAAGCGAAAATATTATCTTTTTGCTCCTCTGGAGTAGTATTTTTTAGCAGCAGTTGACCAATTTTTAAATGAGTAAAATTTTTCTCATCTTCAGGAATTAAAGAATAAGCAGATTGTTGGACTCTATCGTGTAAAAATTTATATTCAACCTTGACATCACTGGCGTTAAAATATTTCGCTTCTTCCTCTTGGAAAGCCAAAGGAATTTTATAAGTTGTGGAGATTGGTATAATCAAACCACCTTGTAGCGCACTCCATAAATGATTGGCAGTTACGGTATTTGATTCTTGATTAACAATTGCCAAAACATCTAAGTTAAATTCGTTGCCGATACAAGCAGCTAATTTTAAAATGTTTTGTGCTTCTGGTGGTAGTTTGCGAATACTTCTAGCAATGAGTTCAACAATATTACAATCTGTAATTCCCACAGCTTGGATTTCCTGAATATCCCAATACCAAGTATCGCTATCAACTTGATAAACTAAGAGATTTTCAGAGTATAAACCTCGGAGAATTTGAGTTAAGAAAAAAGGATTGCCTTGCGTTTTATTGTATAGTAGATTTGCTAAAGCTTTAAGTTTGCCTGCCTCTATATCTGTGTTGAGAGTTTCTGCAATAAGCTGAGTTACACAATGTAATGGTAAAGGTTGCACAACAATTTGATTAATTGTTGTTTCAGTATCTTTAATTTTTTCTAATGTTTGAATAAAAGGATGGGTGGGACTAACTTCGTTATCTCGATAAGCATTAATCATTAAGAGATATTTGCTATCAGAGTTACTAACGAGCAGTTGAATTAGTTTTAATGATGCTGAGTCAGCCCATTGTAAGTCATCTAAAAAGACAACTAAGGGATGATCTGGTTGGCAAAATACTTGAATAAATTGTTGAAATACACGATTAAATCGGTTTTGCGCTTCAAATGCTCCTAATGGTGGAAGTTCCGGCTGTTCTCCAATAATTAATTCTACTTCGGGTATGACATCAGTAATTACCCTACCTTGTTCGCCGAGAGCGTCTAATAATTTATCTCGCCAAATAGTAATTTGGTCAGCATTTTCTGTTAAAAGTTGACGGATTAATTCTTGAAAAGCGTGAATTAATGCTGAGTATGGAATATTGCGTTTAAACTGGTCAAATTTACCCGCAATAAAATATCCCCGCGCTTTCACAATGGGTTTATGAACTTCAGCGACAATTGATGTTTTACCAATTCCTGAATAACCGGAAACTAACATTAGTTCGGTTGCGCCATTGCTAACGCGCTGAAAGGCATTCATTAAGGTTTGTACCTCATTTTCCCGCCCGTAAAGCTTTTGGGGAATCAGAAGTTGGTTGCCGCGATCGCGTTTTCCAATCGCAAAATCTTCAATCTTTCCACTACTTTGTAATTGTTGTAAACAATTTTCTAAGTCAAATTTTAGCCCCGCAGCACTTTGATATCGATCTTCGGCATTCTTGGCTAAAAGTTTGATCACAATATTAGAAATAACCTGTGGCATATCTGCTATAACCGCAGGTGGGGTTGGTTGTTTAGCAATATGACTATGCAGCAACTCCATCGGATCGCTATGAATAAACGGGAGTCTTCCCGTCAATATTTCATAAAAAGTTACACCTAAAGAATAAAAATCTGTTCGATAGTCAACAGAGCGATTCATTCTACCAGTTTGTTCTGGTGACATATAGGCAAGAGTGCCTTCTAATAAGTTAGGATGGCTAACAACTTGGTTTTCTACTCCTAAGCGTGAAGCAATGGAAAAATCACTGATTTTTACTTCATCTGTTTCCTGATTAATAATAATATTTCCAGGCTTAATATCTTTATGAATAATTGGTATTTTATGTAATTCACTTAAAGTTTCTGCAACAGCAATAGCTATAGGCAAAAACTCTGGTAATTGCATTGGCTTTGCTGTCAGTAACTGACGTAAAGATTTACCTCCAAAATCCTCTACAATTAAAGCAAAGCTATTTTGGTAATTTTCCATGGTATAGGTTTTAACAATACCTGGATAATTTAAATGACGGCTAATTATATATTCCTGTTTTAAACGAATAATTTCCTCAATGGTAGGAAAATCGTTTTTAAGAACTTTAATAATTACTGGTTTGTCATCAATGTCGGCTTTTCCTTGATAAATCAGCGTTCTTTGACTTGCGTAAATATGTGCTTTGATTTGATAGCCTGGAAGATTAATCATATTTAGGGTGTTTTTTAAATTACTTAAAAAAGTATCAAAGTTAACATATTTTTATTCGATTATAAATATTTATTTCACTACTGTCAGCATAGCAAAGATAGAATCAGGACTTACGCAGAGATCCCCCTAAATCCCCCTTAAAAAGGGGGACTTTGAATTTCCCCCCCTTTTTAAGGGGGGTAGGGGGGATCAAGGTTTCAAGCTTTCGGTTGCTAAAATAGCTTAGTAATGACTCCCTGATTTGCGGTGATGTACCGCAGTCACACCGCTAGATTGTAGTAACTTGCCATTTTCTACGGCGGCATAAACTAACCAGTGGTCTCCACATTCCATCCGGTTCGATACAGTGCATTCAAGATACGCCAGTGCATCAGTAAGGATAGGACAACCGTTATTTGCTTCTTCTGTAGCAACACCAACAAATCTATCTTCCCCTGGTGCAAATGGTTTAAGAAAATGCTTCATTAAACCGATATGATTGCCTTGAGCAAGAATATTTAAAACAAATTTATTGCCTGTATGCGTGAGCGATTCAATTGCTCGTTCTTTAGCTATAGCAACAGTAAAACCAGGGGGATTAAAACTAGCTTGAGAAACCCAAGAAGCTAACATTGCGCCGGAAAGTTCTTCTTGTTTAGTTGTCACCACACACATAGAACCGACAACTCGCCCTACAGCTTGTTCAATCCGCGCTGTTTGCGAGTCACTGGTTTGTTGTCGTGGTATACGGGCTTTTTTAGCTTTTTTCAAAGCTTGAGCAAAGTCTGTACCAGCTTCTTCACAGTACTTAAGTGTGGCATCTGTTGGCTTAAACTTAACCCGAATCGGATCAAAACCAAATTGATAGCCAGCGTCCTTAAGTTTACCTTCTAGTAAATCAATTGCTTCCCCACTCCATCCATAAGAACCAAAGACACCAGCATATTTTGTTTTATCAGCAGAAGAAAGCACAATTCCTAATGCAGTTTGTACTGGAGTAGGAGCATGACCACCGAGAGTGGGAGAACCTATAATAAACCCATGAGCTTTTTCTACTGCGGCTTGAAGTTCCGCAGGTTCAGTAAATTCGCAGTTAATCGACTCGACAGCAACACCTGCTTTAGTAATACCACGAGCGATCGCACTCGCTAATGTAGCAGTATTCCCATAAGCCGAAGCATAAATTAAAGCCACGCTCAAATCTTTAGATTGTTGCTGCCCAATCCATTCTCGATATGATTGAGTTAGTGGTAGCAAACCATAGCGAACTAAAGAACCATGACCAGTAGCATATAATCTAGTTTGAAACTCACTTAATTTATCTAGCGCGGTTTCCACTTGTCGCGCATGGGGAGCCATGAGACAATCGAAATAATAGCGACGATCTTCAGTAAAAGTCGTCCATCCTTCATCAAAAACTTGGTCGCTGCAAATATGCGCCCCAAAAAGTTTATCTGTATATAAAATTTCCGTTTGGCGATCGTAAGTACAAAGACTATCTGCCCAACGAGGACTCGGTGTAGGGATAAATTCTAGATGATGTCCCTTGCCTAAATCTAGGGTTTCTTCCCCACGCATCACCAGAATATTTAAGTTTTGCTCAGGTATTGCAGTGCGTAGAGCGATCGCACCTGGATTAGAACAAACAAAAGTAATTTGTGGTGCTAATTCTAGCAATGTTTTAAGAGTAACACTGCGATTAGGATTAACATGACCGAGAATTACATAATCTAACTTTTTAAGATCAAAACGTTGCTGCAACGCCTGCATGAAAATCTCAGTAAAAGATTCTCCAGGGGGGTCAATTAAAGCAGTTTTTTCAGCTTGAATTATAAAAGAGTTAGCGGTTGTACCGCGTTTGAGGGCATATTCAATTTCAAATTTTAGTCTATCCCACGTGCGCGATCGCAATACTGTTGTATCTGTGGCTATGGGGAGAACTTGGACATCACGAGTTGGGGTCATAGGTTTTTTTTCAACGCAAAGAATCGCAAAGGTTAGCCCAGAGGTATGCAGAGGAAGTTAGAAACTACTACCTTCCCGTCTAAAGAATACCTATTTTTATAACCGCCAAGACGCCAAGTACGCCAAGGAAGAAGAATACGAGCAGTAATCTTTTAGTGGGAAGGGAGTATGATCCTTTGCGTTAAAAAAATCTAATAATAATTTCCCACCTTCCGATGATGCACAGCCGTCAGCGCATCAGGCTTACTCACCCGCCCTGTATCAACTGTGGCGTACACAACATGGTGATCCGATAGTTCCATGCGACTCATAACATGGCACTCCATGTAAGCTAAGGCATCTACCAAAATAGGACTACCGTTTTCCGCAGGTTGAGTTTTGATCCCAGCAAAACGATCAGCACCAGGGGGGAAACGCTTGAGGAAGTGCTTCATTAACGGCTGATAATTGCCTTCTTCTAAAACATTCAGCACAAAGCGATCGCCTACTTGCATTAATGATTCAATTGCCCGATCTTTAGCAACAGCAATTGTTAGCCCTAAAGGTTCAAAACTAGCTTGAGAAACCCAAGATGCTAACATTGCACTCTTGATTTCACCTTTTTTCGCAGTAATGATATACAGTCCACCACTGATCCGTCCTAGTGCTTTTTCTAATTCAGCATCTAAGGATTTGAGTTGTTTGATAGCGCGATCGCGTGTGAGTAATTGCCCTAAGTCTGTCCCCGCTTCTTCACACAATTGATAAGTGGCTTCATTAGGGGTTGTTTTAATCCGAATTGCCGGAAATCCGACTGTTAAGCCTAATTCTCTAAATTTACTCAATAGTGGATCTACAGGCTCATCATCCCCACCGTAAGATTCAAATAAGCCAATAACTTGTTTATCCTTGGCTGCTGCTAAAACTGTACCAATGGCAGCTTGGGCTGCGCTGGCGACTGTTCCTGATGCGGGTGGCATGGCAATTACAAGCCCTGCCGACCGACCAACAAGTTCTTGCACTTCCTGTGGATCGGCGGATTTGAGATCGATCATCTCTACACCAACACCTGTTTTACTGATACCTCTGGCGAGGGATTGAGAAAGGCGATCGCTATATCCGTAATCGGAAATATAAAATACTACGACACTTGTCTCAGCTTTCGCTTTCGCTTGACTCCATTGGCGATAACGATTAACTAATTCATCAACGTTGTGGCGCAGCAGTGGCCCATGTCCTGTACCGATAGTAGTAACTTCTGGTAGTTCTCCCATCCGCTTCAAGGCAGATAGCACTGAGCGGGCATTGGGAGCCATTAAGCATTCATAATAAAAGCGGTAATCTGCTTCTATATCTGCTAAGTTTTCGTCAAACGTACTATCAGAGCAGTAGTGCAGACCAAAAGCATCGCAGGTGAAAAGGATTTGAGTTTTATGGTCATAGGTAAACATGGTGTCGGGCCAGTGTAAATTAGGCGCGATCACAAATTCCAATTCATGCCCTTTACCTAAGTCTAGGCGATCGCCATTTTTAACAATCCGTCGCTCAAAAGGTTGATGAACAAAATCCTCGATAAACTGAATTGCGACTTTTGAACCTACTACTGTCACTTGTGGCGCGAGTTGCAGGATGTCTTTCACCAAACCACTATGGTCTGGTTCTGTGTGGCTGATAATCAGGTAATCAATTTCTGCTGGATTAATTACACCTTTAAGAGTGTCTAAATATAGTTGGCGGAATTTCTCATGGGATGTATCGACTAGGGCAGTTTGCTCACCCCGAATCACAAAAGAATTGTAGGTAGTGCCGTTTTGCAGTCCAAATTCAATATCGAAGCGATCGCGATCCCAATCTAGTGACCGAATCGTTGTTGTCAAGAGCGCAATCTCTGTTGTCTCTATTGTCAGGCGCTTTTGGGTTCGGTCGGTGAGCGTTACCATCTGTAGTCTCCTTCTCTTACACCCATAAGTGTTTTATCTAACTTCATTTTGACATGACTCAGTTGTAAATTTTTATTAAAAAAACTATTAAAACTATAAAAATACTATATAAACACCAACAAAGCCTTAGTAGATCGGCATAATATTCAAGTCGGTCATTGCTAACTGCTAATTGCTAACTGCTAATTGCTAATTGTTAATTGCTAATTGTTAATTGTGATAACTGGTTAGGCTTAATGATCGGCAATTCCCGATTACATTGGGCATTGTTTGCTGGGGCAACACTTCAGGCTGCCTGGGATACAGATCATTTACCTGCTTTTGTTGTAGAACAGCTAATTCAAAGTTTGCAGGCTGGTGAGTTGAAAACAGAATTATTTCCAGACACTCAAATAAATCCTCTTCAAATTTCCAACCATACGCCAATATCGCTTAAACTCGCCTCTGTTGTTCCTGTGCAAACACAACTTTGGCAGACATACCCACATATTAATGTGATTACGTTAGACCAATTACCACTTTATGGACTTTACCCGACACTGGGAATAGACCGTGCCTTGGCAGTACTGGGGGCGGGTGAAAATCTTGGTTTCCCAGTTTTAGTAATTGATGGAGGAACCGCACTAACGTTTACTGGTGTAGATGCTCAAAAACGCTTAGTCGGAGGGGCAATATTACCAGGGTTACGCTTACAAATACAGTCATTAACTGACAGAACTGCTGCTTTGCCGAAAATTGAATTGTATAGCAAGATGCCCCAACGCTGGGCTGTGAATACAGTAGAAGCTATTCAAAGTGGGGTGAGTTATACAGTTTTAGCTGGAGTTAAAGACTTTATTGAGTCATGGTGGCAGGAATTTCCAGAAAGTAAAATTGCTATTACAGGAGGCGATCGCACTCTTCTATTAAGTTATCTTCAAGCCAAGTTTCCTCATATAGCAGCTAAGGTAATTGCTGACCCGCATTTAATTTTTTGGGGAATGCAGTCTTTAACAATTAACAATTAACAATTATCAATTATCAATTATCAATTAGCTGTAAGTAGTTATCAATTATCCATTAACAATGACCAATGACCAATGACCAATGACCGATGACTTATTTATCTAAAAATAATGGTGGAAATAGATCAGAATCTTCCAGTTGTGCTTGAGGTATTACAGAGTAGTTGATAAAGTCACGAATATACTGAACTACTTCGGCTGGAAACTGTTGCGGTAAGTCATTTTCACCTATGCCAATAATGTGATGTTGAGATGTGGGGATTAAGTCAGCATAAGCTTTACTCTGAGCGATCGCACTGATTGTGTCTCTTCCGCCTTGCAAAATCAAAGTAGGAACTTGTAGCGCATTCAGTTTTTCCTGCAATAATTCGGCTTGAATTTCTGACCAGCTTCTTTTGAAAAACAGCTTGCAGGTAGTAGGAGAATTAAGCAGAAGTTGGCGGTAGTCAAGGACTTGCTTAATTAATTGTGGCTTACCTAATATAGAAGCTAAAGGTTGGAGCGATCGCAATAACCAAAACCCCACTGGTATCCGTCCCACCAAAAATCCATTCAACCACCCGCGTCTTCTAATTTTTCCAGCAGGTAGCCCTTCAGGTGCTAACAACACCATGCCACGAACCCGATCTTGATACTTCAGCGCAAAGCTGGTAGCAATCCAACCCCCTAGCGAGTGACCAATCAAATAAACCTGTCGCTGGTTCAATTTTGTTAAAAACTCAGCCAAGCATTCCACTTCTAACTCAATCGAGTACTTAATTTTCCGACGTTCTGAATCGCCAAACCCTAATAAGTCTGGTACTAAGCAATGGTAATTGCCACTTAAACGATTAATAATTGGTATCCATTGACTGCCATCACTCCAAGAACCATGTAAAAACACAATTGTTGAGCCTGTACCGACTTCACGCCAGAAAATTTGCCCTTGGGACAGCCGAATTCGGGAATTACTTACGGGTAGAGGCATTATATTTAACAGTTCTTTACAAACAGTGATCGGTGATCAGTTGCCAGTTATTTAGATAAAAGTTCACTGTTTAGCTTAAGCCAAGGTTGTCGAACCGTCAAAGTAGTCCCGCAACTGCCGTTCATGATCGTGAGCAAGTTTGCCTTGGGGCAAGTTTGGGGGAACAAATGCCTGGACATCAAGCACTTCAGTGCGATCGCCTACTTGCATAGTACCTTCAACATCTGCTTCGACCACTACAACAATAGAATGAATTCTCGGATCGCGGTCTGGTGCTGAGTAAACCCCCACTAACCGCCTAATCTTAATCAAATCTAGTCCAGTTTCCTCTGCCAACTCACGTTTGACAGTTGTAGAAATATCTTCACCCCAATCCACAATTCCGCCTGGTAAACTCCACTCACCCGTATCACTACGCCGAATCAAGACAATTCGACCATCCGGCAAAATTGGGATGATAGTAGTACCTGGGACGGGATGACGAAAGATAATCCCCAAAACGGTTTGAAAAAATTGCCATGACCGACGCATTGATAGGGTTCTCAGCTGATTAAATGTTATGATAAAGCTTACGGATGCAACTTCGGCAACGTCCCAAGAGCGATCGCCTACATTTTAAAGAAGTTTTGAGAAGCTTTTGTTTCTTGAGCATCTCTTGGAAAGATGGATTGACAATTTCGTGGGTATGGGCAAGAATATTCAACTTGCCTACATATAGCCTTCAGTAATAGGCTGTATTTTTGTTGTTTATAAAATGAGGTAAACATGGCCAAGCGCCGTAACCTAAAAAAAGAAAAGGCGCAGCGTAACCAAGCGTATGCTCGCCAGTTCCGCAAACGCCCTACTAATGGTCGTTTCTTCAAGAAGTTTCGGCAAGGAGGGAAACCTTCAGGTCAAGAGGAAGAAGAAGAGTCAACGGCGGCAACTTAGATGGAGTAGGCTTATCCCTCATACGCTCTTGCAGTGTAATGGGTATAGCCCATGCTATCTAAGAGAGCAAATACCAGCCGCCACAACTTTGTGTTGGCGGTATTTGGTATTAAACTGTAATTAAGCCTGAATTTGAGTTCGGGCATTTTTCAGGGCAAGTCGTACCTGCTCAAAGCCAGTACCACCGTAACTATTCCGGGCTGCAACTACTTGAGATGGTGCGATCGCTCTATAAATATCTTCCTCAAATGCTGGATGAAGTTCCACCCATTCTTGCAAGCTGAGATCTTTAAGAAGTTTGCCTTTTTCTAGGCATATCCTAACTACTTTCCCAACTAAATTATAAGCTTCCCGAAACGGTACACCCCGCGCCGCCAAATAGTCGGCTACATCTGTAGCATTGGAAAAATCAGAATTTACTGCCGTCGATAAACGTTCTGGGCGAAACTCCAATCCCTCAGCCAGCAATATTTTCATGGCTTCAAGACAAGATTTAATTGTCTTAACGCTGTCAAATAAGGCTTCTTTATCTTCTTGTAGGTCTTTGTTATAAGCCAACGGTAGCCCTTTCATTAATACCAGCAAGGCTTGCAAATGACCAAAAACACGCCCAGTTTTACCACGTACCAGTTCTGGCACATCGGGGTTTTTCTTTTGGGGCATAATACTCGAACCAGTAGCACAGCTATCTTTGAGTTTGACAAAGCCAAACTCTTCCGATGCCCACAAGATGATTTCCTCAGAAAAACGGCTGAGGTGAACCATAATTAAGCTAGAGGCGCAGAGGAATTCAATCGCAAAATCGCGATCGCTCACTCCATCTAAACTATTTTCATAGACACCAGCAAAATTTAGTAGTTCAGCCGTATAGTGGCGATCAATTGGGAAAGTGGTTCCAGCTAATGCCCCGCAACCCAAAGGTGAGATATTAGTTCTGCGGTACACATCTGCTAGGCGTTCCCAGTCCCGTTGTAGCATTTGAAAGTAAGCCAACAGGTGATGAGCCAAGCTGACTGGTTGGGCGCGTTGTAGGTGGGTATAACCTGGGATTAGCGTTTCAACATTTACCTCAGCAAGTTCAAGGAGAACGCGCTGAAATTCCCTGATTTGAGTTTGAATTAGGGAAATTTGCGATCGCAGATACAGCCTGGTATCAGTACCTACCTGATCGTTACGCGATCGCGCTGTATGTAACTTTTTGCCTACATCACCAAGAATTTCCGTTAGCCGTCGTTCCACAGCAAAATGGACATCTTCGGCTTCAATACCTGGGTTAAACTGCCCTTGGCGATATTCTGAGCGAATCTGTTCTAACCCGGATACCAGTTGCTCACCTTCTTGAGTTGAAATGATACCAGTGTGAGCAAGCATTTTGGCATGAGCGATCGAACCCGTGATGTCATACTCGATCAGTTCAATATCAAAAGTGATACTAGCATTGAAAAGTGCGATCGCTGGATGCAGAGCAGATTCAAATCGCTGGCTCCATGTTTTTTGTTCAGTCACTAATACCTCACGCATTGAAAACTGCGAAACAACAGCACTGAGAACTTCTTAAAAAGAAGTTAAATTCTTAATCATATAGCCAATAACTACACCAATTCCCAATGCCCAGACTTGTCCAGACTTAATGAAATTGTTAAAAGATTTTTGCATTTGCCCCAAAACATCTGGATCTTGTACGGTTTGTGCCAACACATTCCAACTTGCTTGTGTGTGCAAATGTAGTTGTTGCAAACTTGTTTGCGAGTTCATTTGCAGTTGTTGCAAAGCATCGTTCCAATCATGCAAGTTTGGCAAATAATTTGTTACTAACTCAATAATGTTAGCTTCTATCACAATTAGCTCCTAATAAAAATGTATTTTGGTGATGCTTGATCAGACTTGTTGAGGATTTATTAAAATAAATACCACTAATTGGGCTTTTACTGTAGTTTTGCAGAAAAATACTATTTTTGGCTCATCACTCAACAGTCAACAGGCAATTGTTAATTGTTCCATAATTTTTACCTTCATCACCACTAATGTCATATCATCGCCGTTGCGGTTATTAACACCAATAAACTGCTGCACTTGATCAAACAGGTAATCCAATATTGCTTGTGGGCTGAGACAATGTTGGCAAGCCCACTGGATGGCTGTAATCAGGTTTTCTTCTTCAAAACGCTCCCCATTTTGGTTAGCAGCATCAGTAAAACCGTCAGTGTAGTAAATAATTGTGTCTCCAGGAGCTAGTTCTACCTGAGCGTCTTCATACTGGGAATCAGCATCTAAACCAATTAACATCCCAAATGTATCTAGCCGTTTAACACTACGGGTCGATGCTTGCCATAACAATGGAGGATTATGAGCAGCATTACTATAAGACAGGATACGAGTTTTAGGGTCATACTCAGAATAAAATAATGTCACGAACCGATGAGAATTTTCTAAGTCGGCGTACATTACTCGGTTTAAATGTTGCAAAATTCTTGCTGGTGAGTGAGCATTTAGCACTTCAGCACGCAACATTCCCCTAGTCATAGTCATGATTAAACCTGCGGGAACACCTTTACCCATGACATCCCCAATTACCACGCTCCAGGAGCGAGATTCGCGATCGCCTTGATTTTTATGCCGCAATTCGTCATAATTGGCTGGGATAAAATCATAATAGTCTCCCCCAACACGGTTAGCAGTTTGACAGCGAGCAGCCAATTCTATCCCTGGAATAGTCGGACATTGGCGCGGTAGTAGGCGTAACTGGATATCAGCACCAATTTCTAACTCTCGGTCGAGACGTTCTTTTTTGCGTAGTTCAACAGTTAGTTCATCATTAGCTATAGCCACAGCAGTTTGATCTGCTACTAAACGAACTAACTTCTGTCTGTTTTCTGTCCAAGCATATTCCCGATCTTGACTGAAAACATAAAGTCGCCCCCGCTCAGTATTTTGAACTAAAATTGGAGTAGCAAACAGCTTAATATTAGGCTCTAAATATGCGCTGACTTGCTCATGGAAAGAAATCGGCGTGATTGAGTTAGTAGAATTTCCTGTTTGCTGCGATCCTGAATTAGCAATCATTTGACGGATTGTCATTTCGATGGCTTTACGAATATCGTGGCACACATGACCATCTTGGCAGTGCAGTCGCTCTAGTTGCACTTGACCGTTAGGTTTGAATAATATTAACGCACTGGCATCAGTATCGGTGACTCTAGTTGCCATCAAAGGAATGAGTTCCAAGAACTGATTTAAGTTATTGAAACTGCGTAAGGCAAATCCTAACGAACTGAGTAAGTCTTGAATTTTATTTTGTTCTCTATATAAACGCGCTACCAAAGCTTTGAGTGCAAAAACTGGTGTCATATCCGTAACTTCGGCAGCACCAGGAATTTCATTTGATTGATAGGGTTGGCGAGGAAGAGGTAAAGCAGTCATTTCATTAAGTTTAAAAGGTATTAATTGGAGATAATTTTTAGCTAAGGAGCGGTTTAAGATTTTTAAGGCTTGTCCATTCCAGAGACAGCCGATTTATTCTTAATAATGAATAGAATTTACCCTAGTCTACTAACTTGTCCATCCTAGTTTTCAAAACAACAAAAACCAGAAGGAGTCAAAAGTAAACTTATGTATTTTATCTGGCTAAATGCTGTAGTTGTTTAAGGAGCGGGAAATTCCTACATTAGTTAACGGCAACACAGGCTATATATAAGCGTCTAATGATAGCGTTAATTAGTGAGGATGCCAACAACCCTGTTATACAAGCAGGGCAACCGCAAATTCAAAACAGAGGTACTATATTTGTACGCAAAAAATCTGTTTGCCAAATTTTGATCAAAGATAATACTCTATTTCTTTGAATTTGTTATAGGAAAGCACAATCGTGCAAACTTTGTCTAAGTTAGATATTTCAATCAATATTAGCCGTAAACCCTACTATGCGACTCAACTAGGGTCAGCCTACTTAGGCAACAGTTTAGAACTTATGGCAGAGTTACCAGATGAAAGTGTCGATCTGATTTGCACTTCTCCACCTTTTGCTTTAGTCAGGAAAAAAGAGTACGGCAACGTAGACGCTCATAAATACGTTGACTGGTTTAAGACCTTTGCTCGCGAGTTCTACCGTATTCTTAAGCCTCAAGGCTCGCTAGTAATAGATATTGGAGGAACTTGGCTTAAAGGTTTTCCTGTGCGATCGCTGTATCACTTTGAGTTAGTGATAGATCTATGCAAACCTAAATCGGAAGGTGGTTTAGGCTTTTTTCTCGCACAAGAGCTTTTTTGGTACAATCCAGCCAAACTTCCTACACCCGCCGAATGGGTTACGGTGCGGAGAGAGCGGGTGAAAGATGCTGTAAATACAGTTTGGTGGTTATCAAAAGATCCGCACCCAAAGGCAAACAACAAGCGAGTTTTGCGCCCTTACAGTGAAGCAATGAAAAACCTATTAAAAAATGGGTATGAGGCAAAGCTACGCCCCTCTGGACATGATATTTCCACGAAGTTTCAAAATGATCGTGGCGGTGCTATTCCTCCAAACATCATCGCTGATCTTGAGTGTGGAGCAAACTCATTGATTGGTAAGCCAATATTGGGGGAATTCAATTGGATTTTAGAAAATGACTTAGCACAACCTGTAAATGTTATTTCAGCTTCTAACACTGCATCGAATGATTACTATCAAAGGCGCTGTAAAGAAGAGGGGATTAAAGCTCATCCTGCTCGTTTTCCACAAGCACTCCCTGAATTTGTAATCGGACTTTGTACTGAACCTGGTGATTTAGTTCTTGATCCATTTGCAGGCTCAAATACTACAGGGCGGGTAGCTGAGACACTTGAGCGTCGTTGGTTAGCGTTTGAATTAGAAGAGAACTATATTCAAACATCACAGTTTCGATTTGAACAAGATGCCCCATTGGTTGTTACTCCATTAAGAGACAGGAAAGCTCTTAAGGCTAGAGCGTTGGAGTTAGCACCTAAATTTATTCAGACTTCATCCATCCCAGATAATCAGGGTAATCCACGACAGTTAGATTTATTCCAATTAAATAAGGATGGCATGGTAGAGCAAAAACTCAAATTTACATACGGGCATCAATTTGAACCGAAAACAATGAATTTGCCCGATCTGGTGCAACTCTGTGTAGATTGCCAACCTGATCGCCGTGCGTTACAAAATGAAATTTCTCAACGTTACTTTTCAACCCACTCAACCAAAAACGACTCACAAAAAGGAGAAAATCGTAGCAAACTTGCGATGAATACATTTTTGTCCCTTCGTGCTTACAAGTTAGTTGAGTCGCTCAGTAATGATGATTGGCAGTACGAGGTGACAGATATTGCTAATGAGATATTAGTTCATCAGGGCGATTCCCATGCAGCCGCTACAATTTTTGCCCGTCACATCCTGACTAACTTAACTGGAATGTCTTTACTTAAAGCAGTTGAGGCAATTAACAGTAGAGGCGATCAGCCCAAGTTAGATCTAATCGGTTACGAACTGCAAGAAATGGGATATTCTCTCTCTCCCAACGCCATCTATGTCAGTACTATGCGGCAATGGTTACAAGAGGCGAAAGTGTTTGAGAAAACCTACGAAATTAATTGGGATCGAGTCTATGACATTCTAGAGCTTGATAAAGACTATATTGATGAGATTTACACTCTTACCTCAGAACAAAAGTATTTTCTGTTGGCAATGCTCCACATGAGCATCATAGAGTTAACCAAGTGGAATGAAATTGCTAACTATGCGGTGAGTGTTTATAAAATACGATTTCCCTCAAAATCATTTGTTAAGGATATTATTCAACCGTTAGTAGAAGCAGGTTTAATTGAAACTGAGAAAACTACAGGTGGACACGGTGCTAAACCAAACCTTGTTAAGCTCACTGAGAAAGCGCAGAGAGAATTGCTGTCTAAACTGTTAGAGTCGATCGCACAGATGACAGAAATCTCCCAAACTGAGTTAAATCGGAGTTTTGAGGATGTTGTTAGCGAGTTAGACCATCCAGATAAGCACATTAAAGGAAAAGCTTTAGAACTGTTAGCAATCTGGATGATTCGCCTTACTAGCCTTCGCTTCACCAAATGGCGCAAACGGGACTATGAGACGGGGCAAGGTGAAGTAGATGTTTTAGCAGCATCAGATCGTTTTGTTTATCACCGTTGGCAAATTCAGTGCAAAAACACCAAGCGGGTAGATGTTGAAGTGTTGGCTAAAGAAGTAGGGATGACTTTTGTCACTGGCGCTGATGTGGTGATGATTGTGACTACTGGGGAGTTCAGTAGAGATGCGTTTCAATACGCTTACCGCATGATGGAGGTATCCCGTTACTATATGGTGCTGATTCAAAAAGAGGATATTGAGGCTATTAAAGAAGACCGAACTAACATTATTAGAATTCTTGATCGCCGTGCAAGGCGAGTGTTTGCAAAGAAAGAGTTAGGGCTAACTGATGATGCAGTTGATGCGATTGAAATTGAAGAGGATTCAATTACAGAGTTTGATGGAGCATTTGAAGAGGAATAGACATCTCTAAAAATTAAAGGTAATAACCCAAAGAACCCTTGTAGAGACGCGCCATGGCGCGTCTCTACATTCATTTTTATGCCCTCAAACTCAGACTATTAATTACTCCCTTCCCATTAAAAGATTACCGATTATATTCTTCTTCTTCCTTGGCGTTCTTTGCGTCTTGGCGGTTTATAAAATAGGTATTCGCCATAGTGGGAAGGGAGTCATCTAGCCACTAAGCAAAGCTTCGATAAACTCATAACTTGAAAATGGGCGTAAATCTTCAATTCCTTCACCAGCACCAATAAAACGAATTGGTAAACCGAGTTGCTTCACAACAGCTAAGGCTACCCCACCTTTAGCAGTACCATCTAGCTTTGTTAAGACAACACCACTGAGTTTTGCTGCTTGTGAAAATACTTCGGCTTGACGTAAACCGTTTTGCCCTAATGTAGCATCTAAAACTAGCAGTGATTCTACCTTGGCATTAGGAGATTTTTTGTCAACAATGCGACGAATTTTGCTCAGTTCGTCCATCAAATTTTTCTTATTCTGGAGTCGTCCGGCAGTATCAATTAAGAGTAATTCTGTACCTCTTGCTTGAGCCGCAGAAATGCCATCAAATACTACTGCTGCTGGATCGGCATTTTTTCCAGGATTGGCAATCACATCTATGCCACTACGCTCACCCCAAACTTTGACTTGTTCTACGGCGGCGGCGCGGAATGTGTCGGCTGCTGCAATTAAGCATTTGTAACCAGATTTTTGAGCTAAATGAGCTATTTTGCCGATGGTGGTGGTTTTACCAGCGCCATTAACTCCGGTAATTAACCAAATATTTAAAGTGTCTTTTTCAGGGACAAAAATGGGGTTATAAGAGTTTTGATATGGTTGCTCAAGTAACTCTCGTAATATTTGTTTAAGATATGCGATCGCCTGTTCAGGAGGTAAAACTTCCTCGCGCAATTTCTTTTGCAGTATATCGATA
The DNA here is from genome assembly GCA_963711165.1 of uncultured cyanobacterium. Lineage (GTDB taxonomy): Bacteria > Cyanobacteriota > Cyanobacteriia > Cyanobacteriales > PCC-9333 > Crinalium. The sequence continues at coordinate 63,226 of CAVQDG010000048.1, forward strand.
ATATAGTCTGTTGCCTCTACCCCGACATCTGCTTGCAACAATAAAGCCTCAATCTCCATCACTGCATCTTGATTCAACGGTCCTTGCCCAACAATGGCTTTAAGCTGGTTGATCAATCCGCGACGGGTTTTATCGAGTCCTTGGCGTAGGCGCTTGAGCCAACTAATTTCCTCCAGGGAAACGTCTTCAGGACGACGACCTTGGGAAGCTAATACTTCTGCTGACCATAAGAAACCTTCATCAAAATCTATGTCTGCTTCTGCTGTGTCAGTTTCTAGGCTGGTCTGTGTTTGAGTTGCTGTTACAGGTTCTGGTTCCTCAATAGCAGTCGCTTTAAGCCGCTCTAAACGCGCTTGACGCTCTGCACTTGACTCTCTTGCCCAAATCGGTAATCCAGGTGAATCTTGCTCTTGAGCGGGCGTACTCACCTCTGGTGTAATAGCCTCTGTTGCTGCTTCTACTATCGCGTTGGTTGCGGGTTCAACAATTGTTGATGCGATGGATTCTAATTCAGGGTTTGTTTCTGTTAACTCAGTTGATTCTAGTTGTGATGTAGGCGGAGTATCTGTTAACTCAACTTCTGGATCTGCTGTTTCTTCAATTACGCTGGTTTCTATTGGTTCAGGTAAAGATTCTTCTAGCAGATTAGCGGCATTTGTTTCAACTTCAGTTGTGGCGATCGCAGCTACCGTAACATTGGCATTAGCTTCAGTTGTTGTAGTGGCGATACCTTCGGTAAGCAACGCTTTCGCACTTTCATCAATTGTTACTTCTGCCTGATTTTGGGTAGATAACTCTAATTCAGGGGTGCTAACCTCTTCATCTTGCGATCGCTGTTGTTGTTGAATATTCTTATAAGCAGCTTTAGCCCAATTCAGGTAGTCTGCCGCTACTTCTATTGATTCCTCTTCACTCGTGACCGAGGCTTCTTGTTCTGCTAGCGACTCAGTAGCAGTTTCTACCTGTTCAACCTCGGTATTTTGACTATCCCCAAACTGGCGGCGAAACCAATTAAAAACCATTGCACCTACCTAACTATCGGCAACTATTAACAAGATTAATGAATTTAGCCAGATTACATTCCCAAAATTTGGGCTTTAAGTGACTGATTGCTGCTTAATTTCCTCACTGGCGCGGCGTAACACACCATTGATAAACCGCCGTCCATCTTCATCGCTGTAGCGTTTAGCCAAATCGACAGCTTCATTAATCGCTACTTTATCTGGAACACCTAGAAACCAAATTTCTGCTACGGCAATTCTCAGGATATCGCGATCAATCCGAGGCACACGGCTTAATTGCCACTCTTTTAGAGTTGAACTCAGCAGTTCATCAATTTCAGTACGTCGGCGGCTAACAGTGGTGAGAAGTTCTAGGGAGTAAGAACGAACTTCCTGTTGATTAGCTAACTGAATAAATTCTGGTAGTTCTAAAGCATTGCCCAAGCGGTTAATTGCTGCTTGTGTGAGTTCAACGGCATCACTGACCATTGTTCTAGCACTTTGGACATCAACGGCGCGGGTTTGGCTACTGAGGAGGCGATCGCTACTGCGTTGTAGTTCTGCGGATGCCGCTTCTAATGCTTCTTGGGCTTCACTTGTAAGTGTGCGAATAGCTGACAGCATTACATTAGAAAGCTGTTGTGTTGATAGTTTTTCTGGTGAAGTAGGCAGTTGAGACAAGCTCAAAATAGCCAAATCACGAGCAATTCTACGAGGTTGCATAGGAATTTTTTTAGTTTATAGGCTTCAAATAATAACTAAAAAATCAAGCGTTTGGGAGATTCTGTAATTTTTGAGGCTGGAGTTTGCCACTAAAAACTTAATTTTTAACTCAAAACTCAAAATTTAATCACATCAAAAATTGCTTTCCTTCTGCAGAAATTAACCTTCCTCTGCGGGGAAAACTTGCCGTGAGATCTCTGGAATATCTGACATGGGTTGTTCTAGCGGTTTCTGGTTATACGAGGGAGGTAGTATCGGCGTTGATGATCCAGGGTTGACAATTCCACCAGAAATAACCACCTTAAAAGCATCTTCAATAGACATTGACAAATCTATCACGTCACTGTCCGGCACAATCGCATACCAGCCTGTCGTCGGGTTAGGTGTAGTCGGTATAAAAACACTCAACATCCTCTCAGACATATGAGACTGAATTTCATTATTCATCGTACCTGTAACAAAAGCCAGCACCCACATCCCACGCCGAGGATACTCCACCATAATTACGCGCCGAAATTTATCATTAGAATCCTTAAGTAGAGTTTCTAGAAGCTGTTTAAGTGTTTTATAAACCGACCCTGCTAAGGGAATTGCTTGCAGAAGTCGCTCCCCAAGATCTAGTAGCCAGCGTCCTACAATATTACGTGCCATTAAGCCAATCAGCGTAATGCACAGCAGGGGGACAGTTAGCCCGACTAACAAATTCAGCAGATTGACCAAGATCGGATGCAGTCCATCAAAGGGATTGATTTGCTTAGGAATCCTTGTCAAAAAGTTGATCACCCAGTTGGCAATAGTAATTGTCAGCCAGATGGTGGTAGCCAGGGGAATTACTACCAATAGACCTGCAATCAAATCATTTTTTAAGTCCTGCTTTAAGCGTTGGAACACAGATCGCCGACTCTCCTTAAACTGGCTATGAAAAAGCTGTTAATGCCGAATTAGTTGGCATCTCTTCAGGCTGGAAACATCGTTCCATAATTACTATTTTTAAGACTTGTAAATAATTGTTGCAAGTCTTAAGGAGACTAACCTTAATTTAATTTTTGGTTGCTCTAATAACAATCTTATGGGCAGATGGCGAAAAGATCAGATTAGATTGCTATCTCTCAAGTTAAGTTTAAATCTTGAGTTTAATCTCAATCAGTCCAGAGGGAGATTCGCTCTTAAGAACGAAGTGCTGGATCGACATTTGCTGCTTCCTGTATCTTTTCACTCTTCTCAGGGTTTGCCTGATCGGGCAGATTCTGTAGTTCCCAAACTTTGAGTAAAATCAGATATTCATAGAAAGTTTGCAATATACACCAAGTCAATCCAGCTTTTCCATCTAAGCAACCACCCAGGAAGAAATACATATAAAAGAAGCGTACAATTGGTCGCAATGGCAAGCGTAAGGACAAATCTTTAAGGGCGCGGCGTTTTTCTACTTCAGAAGAACCCCAAAATAAGCTTTGCCAGTTGACTGTTCCACTTTGTAGTTGGTGGAGGGTTTCTTTAGCTTCGTCTGTAGAATAGCGGTTGTGCTTTTCAATCCAGCGACTTAACCCCTTACTACAGGTGTAGTGTGGATAAGTTTCAGAAAGAAAACTGGTAGCACCATCACAAACTTCTCGTTCTGTATGACCGTAATCGGTGAACCAAACCTTGTCTTTTCGGAATAACCGCATTTGGTAACGTGGATACTGGGTACTGCGGCGAATCCAATGGTTCATAAAAATGACTCGTTCTGCCACGTAGTAGCCAATATATTCTGAAGTCTGAATTGCTTGTAAACATTCATTAAATAAGGCTGGTGTCATCCGCTCATCAGCTTCTAGGATATATACCCATTCGTATTTAGTAGAAATTTCTTTCAGCATCCAAGTACGCTGAGTGCCGTGGCTTTCAAACTTATGCTGGAAAATTTGGGCTTTATAGCGACTGGCAATTTCTAAAGTGCGATCGCTACTATATGAGTCCACAACTATCACATCATCAGATAGCATTGCTGACTCAATACAAGCAGCTATATCAACCTCTTCGTTATAAGTCAGGATGTAAATTGAAAACATTTCAAGCCAAGCTGGAGAAATAATAGGTAGGTTGAGACGCTTGCACTTTAGACAGATTGTGATCAGCTAACGCGCAAATAAGCTTGTACATTTGGAATTTAGGGAAAAGTTATCAAACTCTGTTCCCCTCTCTCCTCCCTCCTCCCTCCTCCCTCCTCCCTCCTCCCTCCTCAAACATACAATGAACGAAGCACAACAGCTTATAAGCACTCTTATGTAAAGGTTAGGACAAATTGTAGAGCTACAAGCTAGGCAGTACAAGGAAATTTCTCAGCTAACTGAAGGATTGCTAACCGAGCGCCTGCTATAGTTGTTGCTGCCATTCTTGCTAAGGACTAGCTGACTTGAGCCAACTATCCCTAATCGTTAACAACAACTAATTAGCGTGATTTAACTTTACGACGACCACCTTGAGGAAATCCGATACTTCTCAACCCTGTCCAGCCAAGTCCAATATAACCAAGAGCCAGAAGTAAACTACTCAGACCAGTTCGTATACCTAACTTCGTAGCCTGTTCGTTAGCTTTTTTCTCTGCATCTAGCTTACGGCTACGAATTTGCGTTTGTACCGCCTCCAATTGTTGATTAAGAGCTTTGGGGTCTTGTTTAAATTTCTGTAACTGTTCTCGGAGTGCTGTTAATCTATTCAGTTGTTCCGGTGGGACTTGACCACTGTTGATCGCTTGATCCAGCTTCTTGAGTTGATCTTCATTTTTAGCCAAAGCCTGCAATTGCTGTAATTGGCTTTGCAGTTGAGCTTCAGCTTGATCGGCTCCTTGGTCAATCTGTTGGAGGGCTAACTCTTTTTGAGTATTTATATTACTCAAATGTAATGGCACTAGCAGTAGGAACATTAACCCCAGGAAACTGGAGAGCAACAATGCCCAAAATCTTAAATCTTGCCAGGGTTTTCCAGCCCCCCGATCATTGTCACGGCTACTCATCCAATATCCAGCTATTAATAAGGCTATACCTACTAAAGGAATAATTCCGCGATCGACTAACTGCGCTGTTGTGTTGAGTTGCCAAGCTTTATCGGTGGGATTAAACGGAAACAATAGAACTATATAGTCAAGGAGAGTAGACAGAATCATGATCGCTCCAACTAGCTTTAAGGCTAGGGGAGCAAATTGATTGTTATTAGCTGTTTGCATCGGTAACGCCAAATCGTTAGTAATCTTCCAGTTTAAACTTAACTATTGGTCATTGGTCATTGGTCGTCGGTCATTGGTCATTGATAATTGTTAATTGTTAATTGTTAAGCTGTGATTCTTTGCTGCTAGTATTTTGTGGATATGAAAAATTGCTCTTAAGGTATGAAAAAAATAATTGAAGTTTTACCGGACGGGTCTGCTTTAAATGAGCGATCGCTCAACCTGATTTTAGATAAACTACACTCAGCAATTCAAGAGCGCGGAGTGTTTACGATCGCTTTATCTGGTGGCAGTACTCCCAAACCTTTGTATCAAGCGATCGCCCACCACAACCTCCCATGGGATAAAATTCATGTGTTTTGGGGTGATGAACGTTACGTTGCCTCTGACGACCCTGATAGTAACTTCAGAATGGCGCGTGAGGCTTGGTTAAATCAAGTAGATCTTCCCACCAATAACATTCATCATATTCCGACAGATCAGGCAGATCCCGCAACTTCTGCTAATCTGTATTCTCAAGAACTGCAAGAGTTCTTTAAAACTGCGCCTGGAGAGTTTCCGGCTTTTGATTTAATTTTGCTAGGTATGGGAGATGATGGACATACAGCATCGCTATTCCCCCATACAGATGCCTTACAGGTGCGCGATCGCACGGTTACTGTTGGTAATAAAGATGGTCAACCTCGTATAACATTTACAGTGCCACTAATTAATCATGCACGCTGCGTGTTATTTGTTGTGGCTGGTGCAAATAAACGACCAGCTTTAGCCCAAGTCTTTGCTCAAAAAGGCGATGATCTCGCCTACCCCTCTCGGCTAATACAACCCCAAACAGAACTTTGGTGGCTTCTAGATCAAAGTGCTGGTCAAGAACTGCCCTCGTTAGCCAACTAACAAGTCAGAATATATATATCTGACAGCCATCTATAGAGAATGAAGTCATCAAAACTACATTGAAGGAGTTTTTTTATGATTGTTTGCCCAAATTGCACCCACCAAAACCCAGAAGGAGCAACTCAATGTGAAGCTTGCTATACACCTTTACCAACAACAACCAATTGCCCTAACTGTGGTGCATCAGTGCAAACTGACGCTACTTTTTGTGGTCAGTGTGGCTCTGGTCTTAAACCTACTACATCCGCAAACGAGGTGGCAAATGCGCCGGATTTAGTCAGCCCTGATCCCTTAGTCGCACCGGAAACATTGGTAGTTAACCCTCAAGCATCTAATCAGATACCTTCCAACCCTGAGCCACAAACTGCTCCCGATTTAGAGATTCCTGCTGCCGTCGTCAGCCAACCACCGCAAGCAACGGCTCAAGTCAGTGTCAATCCTTCTTCCCCACCATCAACAACGCCATCTGGTAGTGCTAAAACTCAACTCCAGCTACAAACTTCGCGCTTACTGCACGTTCAAACCGATACACTGATTGAATTGCCACAAAATATCTCAGTCCTTCATATAGGTAAGCCTAATGATCAGATTCCCCCTGACATTGATGTTTCAGGTTTTCCTAGTTCTGAAATAGTTTCTCGGATTCATGCTGATATTAGATTAGAAGGAGACACATACTATCTTGAAGATGTCGGCAGTGCTAATGGTACTTACATCAACCACACCCCCCTACCCAGAGGAAATCGCCACCGTCTGCGCCCAGGCGATCGCATTAGTCTAGGTAAAGGTGACATGATGACATTTTTATTCCAGATTGCTTAATGCCACTAGCTTATCTGTGTCTAGCTATCAACTGCTAAACTTTCAAAATTAACATCTAGAAACAATCATTATGGTGATTGCAGAGGCAGTTGTTTAAGTGATACCCTAGTTTTGGCAATTAAATATGTTCGTGGTTAGCTGGCTAAAGTTTGTCATCGCTCTATCAAGCTATAGAAAAAATGTCAGCAACCTCAAAGCACCATTATTTCGGAAACAATCGTTAGTTGATTTTGCATCCCAAATGTTACCAATCTGTAATGCCAAGATAAATAGTTTTATGAAGCAGTTATTAGGGGTGAGACAGTTAATTGACTGGCTATGCAATTCTCATAACTATAAATAAACAATTAAGTAGGTGGGCATAAATAAACGTCTAATGATTTTCCCAGTTACCAGTCCCCAGTCACCAATCCCAGTCATCGTAAGTAACGTTTAATTTCAACCACCTACTTACTATTGATACTTAGTAAAAAATTCAACATTAAATCATAGAGCAATTTCAGTAAATACAACTCTGAAATTTAAACAAATTAACATTGAATTTGTTGTTTCTCTGATGATCTGAAACTGCTTAAACAACACTATTTGTAAAGATGTAACACCCGTGATTACACTGACTCTGCTGCATCCTCTACAATCTGTCCCAGTCCAAAGCTGGACTTTTGAGTCTGAATCAGTTATTCAGATTGGGCGGTCAACTGATAATCATGTCATTCTTTACAGCGCCGTAGTTTCCCGTCATCATGTAGAACTACGGCTTAGTGCTTCTGGCTGGGAAGTTGTTAGCTTAGGTGCTAATGGTACTTATTTAGATGGTAAACGCATTACTCAAGTACCTGTGGTAGACGGAATGGTAATTCGCCTTGCTAGTTCTGGTCCTAAAATTCAAATCAGAATTGGCTCAGGACAAACAGAGGGTAAGCAAAAAACTGTGACAGCTACAACTTCCTCCGCTACGCCGAACCCTCAATCTTCAAAAGAAACATTTGTACATACCCGTTCAATTGATTTAGAGGATCAGACGCAAATTGATTTCCGTCTTTCTTCTTTTGATCTAAATTATTTTGAGCAAGTATAACAATCTACCTGCTCACCCTTGAAAAGTTTTAATGGTGAGTTTTGAATTTTTCAAACAGGTAGGGAAATACTTTGAAGGCTGAATTGTGAATTTTGAATGTTTTATTAATATTTAATTCAACCTTCAGCTAGATAGTATTCAAAGAAATCTTAACTCAAAACTCATAACAATCGCATTAATCATCCTCATACTCTACCCAACTATTAGGCGTTTCAGATACCGCCACTTTTAACTGTACCCCTGACGGCACTCGCTTCTTCGTCTCATCGTAAATATACTTAGCAATCATCTCTGCGGTTGTCTCATAACCCTCTGGTAGCACCTCATTTAAAACGCAGTGATCCAACCCTCCCTTAGTGGCATCCTGCTTTGCCCAACGCAACGTCCTAAAGTCGGCTACCATCACTTTGTGAGGAACATATTGTGAGGAGTGCAACTGCCCAGAAACCGCCTCTACCTTTACTTTATAGGTGTGTCCGTGCATTCGACCACAAGGACCATCATAGTCTTTAATATAGTGGGCGCTATCAAAAGTAAATTCTGTAACTAATTTCCAACGAGGCATTGATCTAAATTAATCTTATTAGTTGTATCAAATCTAGTCTGTCACTTATTCACGCCATGAATGATAGATTATTTGCCAGAACCTCAAAAATAAAATACTACTGAGGCATAAATATGCGTCAACTCTTTGTCCAAGTGCCGCAGGGGTATGGAAAAACCGTTCTAGATATTGCAATCGCCTGTGACGGCACAAACTTGGCGCAAATTGAAGCAACAGGAGTCGATCAGCCTCTGGATCTGGTATTAATTCACGTCTCCAACGGCAAGGTTGAGGAACTGCTGAATAAGCTGCAAGATTTACCGGACTTGAGCTTTACGCTGATTCCTACAGGGGTGATGGTGCTGCACCCGCCAGCCGATGCTGCTCCCGATCAAGTCACCAATGTAGAGGAACGTAGCCCGATCGAGATTTTCCTATCTGGGCTGCAAAGTACAGGTTCCTGGAAGGGGTTTCTCAGTTATGCCGCGATCGCCGGAATCGTCGTCTGGATTGGCTTGTACACCAGCAACAGCTACCTGCTGGTTGCCGCGATGCTGTTGGCTCCGTTTGCCGGACCAGCAATGAATACAGCGCTGGCAACAGCAAGAGGCGATCGCCAACTTCTCTGGCATAGCATCTTACGATATTTTGCAGCATTGAGCGTCACGATCGCCACAACTGCCCTACTTAGTTGGATTCTGCACCAACAAACTCCAACTAATCTCATGCTTGATAGCAGTCAGATTTCCACAGTCTCCGTCTTGATTCCTCTAGCAGCAGGAGCGGCGGGGGCACTGACCCTAATTCAGTCTGATCGCAGTAGTTTAGTCTCTGGAGCCGCAACTGGAATGCTCGTTGCCGCTTCTCTGGCTCCCCCCGCAGGCATTGTTGGCATGGCGGGTGCGATCGGTCGTTGGGATATGGTAACAAACGGACTGTTTCTGCTGTTATTACAATTGGGTGGCATTAATTTATCAGCTGCTCTCTTGTTTCGCCTGTTTGGTTTATCAACGCAGGGATCTCGCTACCAACGGGGCAAACGCGGTGTATTTCCCCTAGCGGTGGGGATGAGTGCGATCGTGCTTACAGGTCTACTGATCTGGCAATTTTCCAATCCGCCCAACTTAGAACGCTCTAGCCGCGCTCAACGGGCGAATACGGAAGTGCAGAAGGTTGTGGAACAAAGCAACTTAGCCAAGCTGGTAGAGTCAAATGTGCGCTTCACCAGAGCCGATATACAGGGGCAAAATACTCTGCTGTGTGTGGTGTACGTTCAGCGTCAGCCAGATGTTACCCGCTCTGCTGAACAAATTCGCCTTGATCTAACTCAAGCAATTCAAACTCACCTGTTGCAGCAAGGGTTTAATGTTACACCATTAGTAGCGGTAACAGTGTTAGAAACACCTGCGCTTAACTAATCAACCTGGGTATGAATTCACAAAAGCTTTCTGAAAAACAAGCCCTCGAACAGGAACGCTCTGAGATTTTGCAGCAGCTTGAAGACTGGCTAGATGTACCGATGTTGGTACTCAGCTTTATCTGGTTAGCTCTGTTTGTGCTTGAACTCACAAATAGCTTAAATTCATTTCTAGAAGGTTTAAACCTCACAATCTGGATCGCGTTTATTGTCGAATTTGGCGTTAAGCTGCTCCTAGCTCCTCGCAAAGTGGCTTATCTCAAAGCTCAATGGCTAACCGCAATCTCACTGCTGCTGCCAGCACTCAGAACGTTGCGGATAGTTAGAATTCTCCGGGTGCTGCAAACAACGCGGGCAATGCGGGGCTTACAGTTGCTGCGGGTGCTGACGCGAACCAATCGCAGTATGCGATCGCTCGCCGCCAACTTTACCCGGCGTGGGTTTGGCTATGTCGTACTGCTAACCGCGATCGTCACTTTTGCAGGCGCGGCTGGTATGTACGCCTTTGAGCAAGAAGCGGCCGATGCGCCTGGATTTGATAACTACGGCACTGCCTTATGGTGGACAGCGATGCTGATGACCACAATGGGATCAGACTACAGCCCACAGACGGTAGAAGGTCGCATCTTGTTCTTTCTGCTGGCGCTGTATGCCTTTGCGATGTTCGGTTATGTAACCGCGACGCTAGCAACATTTTTTGTCGGGCAAGATGCAGATGACGCAGAAGCTGAACTTGCCGGAGCGAAATCTATCGAGGCATTGAAAGACGAAATTATTGCCTTGCGAACAGAAATCCAAAACCTGCGACAAAGCGATCGCTAAATCTGAGAAAACAGTCAGTTTTGCCCGTTATGTGTAAAATTTAGGTTGCAATTTGAAAATAAATGGAATGAATACAGAAATATCGACTATCTGGGACAAAATGCAGAAAATGCTGAACGACTTGATCATTTTGCTGCCCAATCTTGTACTAGCGCTAATTGTTTTTGCGGTCTTCTTTTTCATCGCCAGGGTAATTAAGCGAACCGTGAGAAATCTAACTCGCGATCGCCGCCAAGCTCGTAATTTAGGCATGGTGTTAGGGAGATTAGCACAAGGGACAACGATTCTAGCGGGATTGTTTATTTCTCTATCGATCGTCATTCCTTCTCTCAAAGCAAGCGATCTGGTACAGCTATTGGGAATCAGTGGAGTCGCGATTGGGTTTGCATTTCGCGATATCCTACAAAATTTTTTAGCGGGTATTTTGATTTTATTAACTGAACCATTCCAAATTGACGATCAAATTGTATTCAAAAATTTTGAGGGAACTGTAGAACAGATTCAAACACGGGCAACGATAATTAGAACATATGATGGTCGGCGGATTGTGATTCCGAATTCCGAGCTATTTACCAACTCAGTAACTGTAAATACGGCATTTGAGCATCGTCGCTTACAGTATGACGTTGGTATTGGCTACGGTGATGATATTAATGAAGCAAAACGATTGATTTTAGAGGCAGTTAATCATACAGATGGGGTGCTGGAAAATCCTGCTGCTGATGCGCTCGTTGTAGAACTGGCGGATAGTACAGTAAATATCCGCGCTCGCTGGTGGGTGCAGCCGCCTCGTCGTGCAGATGTATTAGATCTTCAAGATCAAGTATTGACCAATATCAAAAATCAGCTGACAGCAAATGGGATTGACTTACCTTTCCCAACTCAGCAAATTCTCTTCCACGATCAGACGGAAGCAACCGATGGCGATCGCGCCCGTCAACGCGAAGGTTGGCCCGCAGGGAAAGGCGAAGTTCCGCAGCCGCGCACTATTAGTAATGCACTTTCCTCGCTGAAGTTTCAAGGAAATGGTTCTGAAACTGGCAAGGTCGAACAGGCTACAACAGATCAGGATAATTGATGAAAAATACAAAACTCAGCAAAGTTTGGGACTCGCTACATTCAAGTTTTTGGTTTATACCAACACTGATGGTTATATTGGCGATCGCCCTTTCATTTATAACTATCGGGATTGATCAAGGTCGAGAAACAGATATTATCAAAAATTTAGGGTGGGCTTATGCTCTGGGCCCTAGTGGCTCACGCGCGATTCTTTCAGCAATTGCTGGTTCAATGATGAGCGTTGCTACAACTGCCTTTTCAATTACGATTGTGGCACTTCAGCTTGCGTCTTCCCAGTTTGGACCTCGATTGCTGCGTAGCTTCATGCAGGATACGGGCAATCAGATCGTACTTGGAACTTTCATCTCCACGTTCGTTTATAGCCTGCTGGTGCTGCGAACCATCAATGGTGTTGCAGAAAACCAGTTTGTCCCGCATCTGGCAGTAACGTGCGGTATCGGACTGGCGATCGCCAGTATTGGTGTGCTGATTTACTTCATCCACCATTCAGCTTCTTCTATTCAGGTGGATCAAGTTATTACGAAGGTGGGTCGCGAGTTAGATGATGCGATCGAGCGACTCTTTCCCAACAAGATCGGGCGGGGTGCATCAAAGCAACGGCAAGAACCAGCGATATCAGACATTCCCACCGATTTTGATCGCGATGCAATTCCTGTTAAAGCCACAAATAGCGGCTATATCCAGGCGATTGATGAAAACCAAATTATGCAGATCGCTAAGGAAAACAATCTTTTGCTGCGGATTCAGCATCGTCCGGGAGATTTTGTCGTGCGTGGCAGTGATCTGATCCTAGTTTTTCCTGGGGAACAAGTTAACAAGAAGCTGACGGGGAAAATCAACGATGCTTTTGTTCTAGGGTTACAGCGCACCGATCAGCAAGACGTAGAATTCTCGGTAAACCAGCTGGTTGAAATTGCAGTCCGCGCCCTTTCACCCGGAATTAACGATCCATTCACTGCCGTCCGTTGTATTGACCAACTTAGTGTAGCTCTGTGTCATCTGGCACAAAAAGAGATTCCCTCTTCCTACCGCTACGACGACGATGACAAGCTTCGTGTCATTGCTGGTGCGATCGCATTCGCAGATCTAACGGATGCTGCCTTTAACCAAATTCGCCAGTATGGAAAATCGAGTGTAGGGGTAACAATGCGTTTGCTGGAGGCGCTTGCCACCATTGCTACCTTCAGTCACAACCAAACAGACCGTGCCGCTCTCCTGCGTCATGCCAAGATGATTAATCGCGGTAGCCAAGAGGCAATATCGGAGGAGTTAGATCGCCAAGATGTTAAAGAGCGTTATCTAGCCGCAGTAAAAGCAATAGAACAGCATTGACAAAAATCGTGAGAGTTCTCACTTAAGCTGCCCTGCTCGGACAGATTATCGCTTAGTATAGGAAGATACATCTTTTGATAGATGGAAATCTGGAACTCAAAAGCAATGAAACCCGAACCCCCTGACTCACTTGCCCGTACTCCTTTATACGAACTTGCGTTAGAGCAAAAAGCACGGCTGACGGCTTTTTCAGGTTGGGAAATGCCTGTTCAATATATAGGTATCACTCAAGAACATACGGCGGTGCGGACGGCGGCGGGAATGTTTGATATTTCCCACATGGGTAAATTTGTTCTTAAAGGCAAACAGTTAATCGAAAAGTTACAAGTTTTAGTACCTTCAGATTTTAGCCGTCTTAAACCAGGGCAAGCACAATACAGTGTTTTATTAACTTCTCAAGCTGGCATTATTGATGACATCATTTTCTACTACCAGGGTGAAGATGGTGGTGAGCAAAAAGGAGTGTTGATTGTCAATGCTGGAACCAAGGATAAGGATAAAGCTTGGTTGTTGACACATCTCAATTCATCTGAGGTTAATTTCAAGGATGTATCTTCAGAAAAGGTTTTGATTGCGGTGCAAGGTTCGCAAGCACTAAATTATTTACAGCATTTTGTTAAGGAAGATTTGTCAACTTTGAATGCTTTTGCTCATCTAGAGGCAAATGTATTAGGCGAAACATCTTTTATCGCTAGGACTGGTTACACTGGCGAGGATGGATTTGAGGTGATGGTAGATCCAACCGTAGGTGTGGAGTTATGGCGAAGTCTTTTAGCTGCTGGAGTTATTCCTTGTGGTTTGGGTGCTAGAGATACACTGCGGCTAGAAGCTGCAATGGCACTTTACGGACAAGATATTGATGAAACAACTACTCCTTTGGAAGCTGGTTTAGGTTGGTTAGTTCACTTAGATACTAAAGGTGATTTTATCGGACGTGCTGTGCTTGAACAGCAAAAAGCCGCAGGTGTAGAAAAACGCTTAGTAGGGTTGGAAATGCAAGGGCGTTACATTGCGCGTCATGGTTATCCAGTCTTAGCGGCGGGGGAAACAGTGGGTGTTGTTACTAGCGGGACACTTTCGCCAACATTAGGACGTGCGATCGCACTAGCTTATGTTCCCACACAATTATCTAAACTTGGTCAGCAATTAGAAGTAGAAATTCGTGGCAAAGCTTACCCCGCTACTGTAGTTAAAAAGCCTTTTTATCGTTCCCCCAACCGCATACCTATTAAATAATGGCAATGGAAGTGCCATTATTATTTATCTCTGAAAAATAGACTTTTTTCATAAAGTTTTGATTCCAACTTGATCCCAGGAAAAAGTTAATTTATGTTTAAGAACAGTTTAGTAACTAATTATACTTTCCTGATAAAAAACTACTGATTTATTTAATTATTGTTTTCCTAAATCTGAGATAGGCTAAAAGCTATAGTAAGTAACTAAATAAAATTAATTAAGGAGTTTGGAGATGATGCATTTGAGAGAGATAGATCCTGGTTTTTCAGCTTCAGATATTTTTCAGACGCAAAAACTGAACTTACAATCAACTGTCCAAGAACTCTCCTTATACGATTTTCAAACTGACTATAAAACTTTAGTTGGGGAGGTTGCTCAAGTTTTCAAAGCAAATCATTTTCTCCCAGGGGTAATATTAACGAATGAAAATCAGTTCTTTGGAATGATTTCTAGAAGTGGTTTTTTAGAACAAATATTTAGCCATGACGGCATTGAATCTTTTTATAAAAGACCAGTTAAATCTTTATACTTGTCAAAACGTAAAACAATTTTAGTATTACCTAAAAATATCTTAATTGATACAGCAGCTAAAGCTTGTTTAGAACGGGATTTTGAACTGATAAATGACCCAATGTTAGTTGAAATAGAACCAAGTATCTACAAACTATTGGATGCACATCAATTATTATTAGCTCATTCTTATCTATATCAATTGACTCAACAAAATTTACCATTATACGAAACCAGAAAAATCCCCCTCAATCCCAACAATCATTTACGAGAGGTGACAAATTATCAGCAGCCAGCGTCAGAGGTTTTAGATAACTCACAAATAACAAAATTCACTGAAAAATGCTACCAAAACTTAATTGAAGCTACCAGTGATTGGATTTGGGAAATAAATGAAAATGCTGTTTATAGTTATATTAGTCCAAATGTTGAAAAAGTTTTAGGTTATGAAGCCGTAGAAATAATTGGCAAAACTCCCTTTGATTTGATGCAAGCAGCAGATGCTAAGAATCTTGCTAATATAGTTAGTGGTAATGTAGATACCCATCAGCCTTTTACCTGTCTTGAAACTGCGGTTATTCATAAAGAGGGTAATTTAGTAATTATTGAAAGTAGTGGGGTTCCATACTTCGACGCAGGTGGAATATTCCGAGGTTATCGCGGGATGAGTCGCAATATTACTAATCGTAAACTTGCAGAAATTGAGATGCGTAAATCTCTCAATAAAGAAAAAGAGCTTAATGAAATAAGAACTCGCTTTATTTCAATGGCATCTCATGATTTACGTACTCCATTAGCTACAATTCTATTTTCTACTGATTTATTGAAATTTTTTGGACATAAATTTAGCACGGACAAAAAAGATCAGTATTTAAATAAAATCCAGTCGCAAGTTAAAAATATGACTCTGCTATTAGATGATGTCTTATTAATTGGTAAGGCGGACGCAGGGAAAATGGAGTTTAAGCCAGTAACGCTTAATATTGAAGAATTTTGCCGAGAAATTTTAGAAGAAATTGAGTTGATCACAGGCAATAAGCACAGCTTTATTTTTAAATATCAGCGCGAATGTTCTAATGGAGAATGTTCAATATTTCAAATAGATCCGAAGCTATTACGGCAAATTTTAACTAATTTACTGTCCAATGCGGTTAAATATTCTCCTGAATTTGGTACTATTCAACTAAAACTAATTTGTTACAATGAACAAACAATATTTCAAATAAAAGACGAAGGAATTGGAATTCCACTTGCAGATCAAGAACGCCTATTTGAAGTATTCCATCGAGCTAGTAATGTGGGTAATATTTCTGGGACAGGGCTGGGGATGGCGATTATTAAACAAGCTGTAGAATTACATGGAGGAAGTATAGCTTTTGAAAGCGAGGTAAATCGAGGAACTACTTTTACTATTTGCATTCCTACAACTCAAGCTTGAACAACCGTAATAGACATCTCCAGAAATAAAAAATGCTTTGCCTAGAATTATTGTAGAGACGCGCCATGGCGCGTCTCTACAGATGATCTCTTAGGGTGCGATCGCATAACCTCACCAGTTTACACACTATGCCACCAAAAGTTTTGCACTTATAAACTATTTAAGCCACTTTTTCGCACAATATAATAATTAATCGCCTGTGCGATACTCCGAAAGAGTCGCTACGCGATACTCCGAAAGAGTCGCTACGCGATCCTCCGAAAGAGTCGCTACGCGATCGCAAATATAGTTAGGAAGTAAAATGGCACTGGAATATCCTGAAGACTTAAAATACCTTGATAGCCACGAATATGTGCGTTTAGAGGGAGAAATCGCCACTATTGGCATTAGTGCTTTTGCCATAGATCAGCTAGGTGATATTGTGTTTCTAGAACTACCTGATGTGGGTGATGCAGTAGAAAAGGGTGAGACATTTGGCAATGTTGAATCTGTTAAGGCTGTTGAAGACCTCAAATCTCCTGTCTCTGGTACAGTTGTAGAGCGCAATGAAGTAATGGTAGAAACTCCAGAACAACTTACAGAAGATCCTTACGGCGAAGGTTGGTTGCTGAAGGTGCGTGTTAATGACTCTGAGCAACTTGAAGATGTGATGTCTGCGAGTGAATACCGCGCACAGGTAGAGGGGGATTAAAAATTGGTTTTTTGATCGCAGATGTAAGCAGATTAACGCACCCTTTCGCAGATGTTTACTCGCTTCCCGTCTAAAGAGTACCTATTTTTATAACCGCCAAAACGCCAAGTACGCACCTGAAAGAAGAAGAAGACGAGCAGTAATTTTTTAGTGGGAAGGGAGTAGCCAAATTTTAAGGACTTATGCAAGAAGCTTATTAATTCTGAATGATTCACAAATGCTGATGAAAGAAAAGCTATTTCTGCTTAATTGTTGCAAAATATCAAGTAGTCACCTTTATAGAGCAACTTTGGGCAACTTAGAGCCATCACCAAAAATTTAAGTTAGAAGCCCCGACTATACAAACCTATAGTCGGGGTAGTTCACTATACGCCTGTTTACACATATTTTCCACAGAATCTTCTATGTCAGAATCTTCAAACTACGAGCAAAATACACTGCAATTGGGCGGTTCTGAGTTGAACTATGCCGATCAAAAAGCGACAGTAGCAACGGCAAAAACGGCTGTCAGCAGTTCTAATGGCTTACAGCCTAATGGTGCAAAAATAACTCCAAAAGAAAAACAGCAGCCTTTGGAACTAAGTTGGCTGGCGCATGGGGATAATTTTGTCCAACGGCATATTGGTCCAGATTCCGACGAAGTTCAGCAGATGTTGGATGTGTTGGGTTGTGACACCCTGGAATCTTTGATTGACAAAACAATACCCTCAGCTATTCGGATTAATAAACCGCTAAATTTGGGGGAAAGCCGCAGTGAGTATGAGTTACTTGGGGAGTTGAAGGATATAGCATCCAAAAACCAACTCTTTCGCTCATTCATCGGTATGGGTTATTACAACTGCATCACACCTGCTGTGATTGGGCGTAATATTCTGGAAAATCCAGCTTGGTACACTCAATACACCCCTTATCAACCAGAAATTGCTCAAGGGCGTTTGGAAGCATTACTCAACTTCCAAACAATGGTAATAGATCTCACTGGTTTGGAAATTGCCAACGCTTCTTTACTTGATGAAGGAACGGCTGCTGCTGAAGCCATGACGATGATTTATGGCATTAAAGAAAAAAGTAAGGTAAAAGCATTTTGGGTGTCTCAAGATTGCCACCCACAGACCATAGATGTGATCAAAACCCGTGCGATACCTCTAGGAATAGAAGTAATTGTCGGTAATCATCAAACTTTTAATTTTGAGCAAAAAGTATTTGGTGTCTTGCTGCAATATCCGGCTAGTGATGGCGCTATTTATGATTACGAAGATTTTATTAACCGCGCTCATGCAGCAGATGCTTTAGTAACGGTAGCAGCAGATTTATTAAGTTTAACTTTGCTAAAACCACCTGGAGAATTTGGCGCGGATATTGCTGTGGGAAATACTCAGCGTTTTGGTGTACCTCTAGGTTACGGTGGACCTCACGCGGCTTACTTTGCTACGAAGGAAGCTTATAAAAGACAACTTCCAGGGCGACTGGTGGGGGTTTCTAAAGATGTTCACGGACAAACCGCGCTGCGTTTAGCTTTGCAAACACGGGAACAGCACATTCGCCGAGATAAAGCTACCAGTAATATTTGTACGGCTCAAGTTTTACTAGCTGTAATTGCTAGTATGTACGCGGTTTATCATGGTTCAAAAGGACTACTTCAGATTGCTGAACGCATTCACAAATTGACTGTTGTATTAGCAACAGGGTTGCAGCGTTTGGGTTATGAGATTCAATCGGAATTATTTTTCGATACTTTGCGGGTAAAGGTAGCGGGTACAGAAGATATTTTAGAACGTGCGATCGCACACCGCATCAACCTCCGCCAAATAGATAAAGATACAGTTGGCATATCTTTAGATGAAACAACCTCAAAACAAGATTTAATTGATTTATTCGAGGTATTCGCAGGCGATGACACTGTTTCCTTCACAATTGAAGAATTAGCCTCAGTTAATTTTCCTCTAATTAACCCACCCCAAGCAGGTATTGTTCGCACAAGCAGCTATTTAACCCACCCCGTCTTTAACCAGTACCACTCAGAAACAGAGTTACTGCGTTATATGTATCGCTTGCAGTCTAAGGATTTATCTTTAACAACTGCAATGATTCCACTAGGTTCATGCACGATGAAGCTAAATGCCACATCAGAAATGATCCCGATAACTTGGGCTGAGTTTGCCCAAATTCACCCATTTGTACCCTTAGCACAAACTCAAGGTTATCAAATTCTGTTCCAGCAGTTAGAACAATGGCTGGCAGAAATTACAGGTTTTACAGGTATTTCCCTACAACCGAATGCAGGTTCTCAAGGTGAATATGCAGGACTTTTAGTTATTCGTCAGTATCATCAACAACGGGGTGAAACTCATCGTAATATCTGCTTAATTCCTCAATCTGCACACGGAACAAACCCTGCAAGTGCGGTGATGGCGGGGATGAAAGTAGTAGCTGTTGCGTGCGATGAACAAGGCAATATTGATGTAGCTGACTTAAAAGCTAAAGCCCAGAAGCACAAAGATGATTTAGCCGCCTTGATGGTGACATATCCATCTACACATGGCGTATTTGAGGAATCTATTCTAGAAATTTGTGAAGTTGTACATCAGTACGGCGGACAAGTTTACATGGATGGGGCGAATATGAATGCCCAAGTAGGGTTATGTCGTCCTGCTGATTTTGGCGCGGATGTTTGTCATTTGAACTTGCACAAAACCTTCTGTATTCCTCATGGTGGCGGCGGACCTGGAATGGGACCAATTGGTGTCAAGTCGCATTTAGTGCCGTTTTTACCTAATCATCCAGTTGTTCCGGTGGGGGGAGAAGAGGGAATAGGTGCGATCGCATCTGCACCTTGGAGTAGTGCTAGTATTCTCCCTATATCTTGGATGTATATCGCCTTAATGGGTAGTGCTGGACTTACCAAAGCTACGGAAGTAGCAATTCTCAACGCTAATTACATCGCCAAACGACTAGAAGCTCACTATCCTGTTTTATATCAAGGTAAAAATGGTTTAGTTGCTCACGAATGTATCTTAGATTTACGGCAATTTAAGAAAACTGCTGAAATCGAAGTTGATGATATTGCCAAACGTTTAATAGATTACGGTTTCCATCCTCCAACTGTATCTTGGCCTGTTCCTGGCACAATTATGGTAGAACCGACAGAAAGTGAATCTAAGCAAGAATTAGACCGCTTCTGCGATGCCATGATTGCTATTCGTGAGGAAATAGCAGAAATTGAGTCTGGGAAAGTGGAGCGAAAAAACAACGTTCTTAAGAATGCACCACATACACCCGCAGATTTAACCGCAAGTGAATGGAATCGTCCTTACTCACGCGAGCAAGCAGTGTATCCTGTTAATGGGGTGCGGGAACACAAATTTTGGCCAGCAGTAGGTAGGATTGATCAAGCGTATGGCGATCGCAATTTAGTTTGCTCTTGTCTACCAATGGACGCTTATAGCGCATAAGCTGTTGTGTTTCACGCATTTTATATTTGAGAGAGGGAGGAGAGAGGAGGGAGGAGAGAGGGGTATTGTGTTTGATAACTTTTCTCTCAATTATAAAATGTACAATTTAGATGCGCGTTAGCTTAGACTCGAAAGTAACTATGGCGTTCTTGCAATCCCCCCCTGCCCCCCTTAAAAAGGGGGGAGACGTGAATCAAAGTCCCCCTTAAAAAGGGGGGAGACGTGAATCAAAGTCCCCCTTAAAAAGGGGGATTTAGGGGGATTTAAATTTCACTGAAAACGCACACTTAAAATTTTATATATTGGTATGGTAACCACAAATACACAAATAGCAAATAACAAATGTTTTTTAAACTTGCCATCGGCATAAGTTTGGCAGCAACCATGACATTTGTAGAGACTGCTTATGCTAACCAGATAACGGCAAAAGCCACACGCTTTTATTTTATTTAGAAAATTACTTTAACGAAATTTATGAAAATGAAATTGTTGAATCTCGCTGTGATTTAAGTGGAGAAGTATAACTCAATAGTCTACAAATATACCTTACCAAATGGATGAATGAATCTATGTCACAACAAGTAGAGTTTGAGGATGTTTCAGCAACCACTTTAGACGGTGTTGTATACTCATCCCAAGATACTTCCGACCATCATCAAGATAGTGTTAGAAATAGTAACCAAACAGAAGATAAAGAACTTGCTGAATCAGGATTCTTGAATAATTTTGATAATTTTGACAACTTAGATAGCATTACAGATGTTGAGCAACAGTCATCTGATTTAACTTATCCGGCAGTAACATCGGAAATAAATAATCCATTTTTCTTAGAGCAAAGTGCAGCAATTTCTCCACTACCTCAAATAGAACCTCCTAGAGAAGTTAAACCTCAATCTCACAATTCATCACTAAATCAAAAAGTTTGGATTACTGCTAGTGGAGTTGGTATTGTCTCCTCATTAGTAGTAGCAGCATCATCTTGTTTAGTAATCTCCACAACCGCAGAAAAAATTCAAGCTGATGTACGCCCTTATCTGTTTAAAGCTAGTTCTCTGATTGGTTTGGTAGCAGGGATAGCTGGTTTTAGTACAAGTTTTTGTTTAGGAAAAATAAATAATAACAAGATTAAGCGCGTTACCGAAGATTTGCAAACTCAGTTTGAGGCTGTTTCGCAAGGTAATTTAAATGCCCAGGCAACAGTTTATTCAGAGGATGAATTCGGCAACTTAGCAACTGAGTTTAACCAGATGGCGCGTACCATTGAAGCTCAACTTAAGGAAGCGCGACAAATTACGCCAACTCAAGATGAATTTCTGCAATGCAGAATCTCATTATTAATAGAAGATTTTGTTAAAGCGACTTCGGGTGATTTGACAGTACAATCTGAGGTTACGCCTGATATAGCTGGTGCGCTTGCAGGTGATTTTAACATTTTAGTTAACCATTTGCGCTCAGTTGTGCAAAATACTAGGCAAGCAGCATTCGAGGTTAATGATAAGGCGATAAAGTCGGAAAATTTTGTTCAAACTTTATCTACTGATACAATTCAGCAAGCACGAAAATTACAGATTAGTCTCAATTCTTTACAGGCAATAGCTCTATTAATTCGTCAGATATTTCAAAATTCTACGCAAGCAGAAAAGGAGACGCGAAAAATAGCAGAGGTAGTTTCAACAGCACTTACGGAAGCTGAACAAATTAGATTAGGTTTACTCACAGATATAGATGTTTCACAACAAGTAGAATATGTCAAGGTAGCACTGGAAAAGATTATGGAGCTATCGAATAATATTTTATCTTTAGTTAGTTCTATACCCCCGGAGACTAAAGAGTTAATTGCCAACTCACGCAAAATAGCTAAAGTTATCCAATCGGAGCAATCAAAGGCAAAAAATACTTCTCAGGAATCCCAACAAATCTCTAAACAGCTATCTAGCCTTATAGGTATTTCTCAAGAACTTCTTGTTTCCCTTGAAAGCTTTCAAATTGAGGCTACTGTTACTAATATAGATGAAAGTTGACTGTTAATTGGTGATTGGTGATTGGTCATTTTAGGAGGGAGGAGGGAGGAGGGAGGAGAGAGGAGGGAAAAATTGATAATTGATAATTGATAATTGATAATTGTTAATTGATAATTGTTAATTACTCAGCCAAGTAATTGCACTTCTAATCCAATCTTCAGCATGATTACTTTTGGCAATTAAACCATCTTCGCTAACTGCTTGTAGTGCTTGGGCAACTTCTTCGTTAGAATATCCTAATGCTAGGAGAGTCATTTCTACATCTTCTAAGATTGCGGGCGCAGGTATAGCCGAAGCTTTAGTTGTGCCTATTCCAGATAAGTTTCGCCATTCTTTCAATTTAGTTTTTAATTCTAAAGCAATACGTTCGGCGGTTTTATTTCCGACACCTGGAGTTTTAACTAAGGCGCGAATATTACCAGTGACAATTGCTTGAATTAAATCAGGTAATCCCAGTGTATCTAAAAGTGCGATCGCCATTTGTGCGCCAATACCACTAACGGTTACTAGCTGACGAAATAAATCTCTCTCCGCAGCAGAAGCAAACCCATACAATAAGATTTGCTCTTCTCTAATTATCTGATGGGTAAAAACTTGAACTTCACCTGTTTCTGGTAACTGCTGGGTAAGATGTGGCGGAACTTGCAATTCATACCCTATTTGGTTAACTTCCAAAATTAGAATAACGCGACTGCTACTCCGCTTATGGGTACTAGCTACTGTGCCTTTAAGATAGCTGATCAATTATCAATTACCAATTATCAATTACCAATTATCAATTATCAATTATCAATTATCAATGACCAATGACCAATTATCAATGACCAATGACCAATGACCAATGACCAATGACCAATGACCAATGACCAATGACCAATTATCAATGACCAATGACCAATGACCTAGTTAATGATCAATTATTACCTTAATTATGGATTTTTTCTACTCATAAGTTAATTGTTGATAAAACCAAAATAATATAAGCCTTCTAGTATCCCACCTGCACAAGTAGCTTGAGCGAGATATCTATACTCAGCCGGATTAATTTCATACCATAGACGGAGTTCACGTTTGGCATTTCCTACAATAATCCCTCGTTCTTCTCCTACGCTAAATAAGGCGATATCATTTCCAGAGTCACCACAGACAACAGTGCGCGTAGCCTCAATGTCCCAAACTTGGCGCACAAATTGTACAGCCGTGCCTTTATCTGCATTGCGTGGCACAATATCAAGATCGTATCCTGCACTGTAGATCGTTTTAACGTTTAAATCACGTTCTTTTAGGAGTAATTCTAGCCGAGGCAAGACTTCTACTGCTGCTGGTTCTGCGAGATGATAGCTAACTTTAAAAGGACGTTGCTCTGTATCTGATTGGGGAATAAGATCAGCAAAATGGGCGCTCGTAGAAACAACTAACTCACGATCCCATCCTTGAGAAATTTTTTCATTCCATTGTTGATCGGGAATATCACTATTTTGAAAATAAACTTCTGTACCTACTGAAGCAATCAGCGCATCTGGTTGTAGTAGTTGCTTTTCGGCACTAATTTGTTGATAAAGTGCTGGAGAACGACCCGTAGCATAAACAATTTTTGTGCCGTGTTCTTGGCGATGCTGTTCTAGCAGTCCATTAAGTTCTTTTAAGGCAGCGTCATCGCCGACTAAAGTGTTATCTATGTCTGTTACAAGCAAGAAGGATGTCATAGCAGCCAAAAGTAAACTCACAAATGCCTGGAAGGGTTGTCCCTAAGTTATTGTCCTATATAGAGAGCTAATTTAACTAATATGGGTCATGGGTCATTGGTCATTGGTCATTGATAATCGGTCATTGATAATTGATAATTGTTAATTGTTAATTGTTAATTGTTAATTGTTAATTGATACTCAGGTTTGGATTTTAATCGTCGGTCGTTTACTATCCCAAATTGGTAGCGGCTTTACGTTATTTTATGCACCGATATTTTTTGTCAATCAAGTAGGTTTATCAGCAACCCAGGTAGGATTGGCTTTAGGCAGTGCGTCAATTTCTGGATTAATTGGTCGCATTCTGAGTGGTGCAATGTCAGATTCTAGGGCTTGGGGTCGCAAGCGGACATTGTTGCTATCAGCAGCTATATCTGCGATCGCTTCCCTAGTATTAGCGCAAACCAGTAATTTTTCTACTTTAATAATGGGTAATTTGTTGATGGGCTTCGGGATAGGTTTATATTGGCCTGCAACGGAAGCAGTAGTAGCCGACCTAACCGTTGGGCAAAATCGCAAAGAAGCTTATGCTTTAACCAGGCTGGGAGATAATATCGGT
Organism: uncultured cyanobacterium; assembly: GCA_963711165.1. Lineage (GTDB taxonomy): Bacteria > Cyanobacteriota > Cyanobacteriia > Cyanobacteriales > PCC-9333 > Crinalium. The sequence continues at coordinate 87,796 of CAVQDG010000048.1, forward strand.
CTAGGGTTGGGGATTATTATAGGAGGCGTTTTGATTGGCACAACAGGTGCTTATCGGGCGCTGTTTGTGGTTGATGCAATTTCGTTTATGGCATTTTTTGGGGTGATATATGCCGCGATCGCAGAAACCTATAAACCTAAAAAAGGTCACAAACAACCTCTACATAATTGGAAAATAGCATTAAGCGATCGCACTTTATTAGTTTACGTTTTAGTCAACGTCATTTTTACGAGCTACATGGCTCAGATGGAAAGCACCATCCCCCTATACTTCAGTAATTTTGTATCTGTAGAAGCATCAGGGAAAGGCTTTTCACCAATAATAATTAGTGCAATCTTTGCACTGCATCTACTCTTAGCAATTGCAGTGCAAATTCCGATTGTGCGGTTTCTCAAGCACCGTAGCCATACTCAATCTCTGAGTTTTTCAGCAATACTTTGGGCAATAGGATTTATTTTAATTTGGGTTACAGGTGTTGCTGGCAGCCTACAACTAATTTGGGCAATCTTGGGTATGGGTGTATTTGCGATCGCCACCGCAGCTTACAACCCATCGGCTTCTGCCTTAGTTGCCGATCTCGCACCAGAATCACTGCGTGGTATTTACCTATCAATCAACTCCTTATGCTGGGCAGCCGGATACGCTGTTGGTCCTCCCTTGGGCGGTTGGGCTTTAGATCAGCAACCCTTCGTAGTGCATAGTTTCTGGCTAGGTTTAGCAGCCAGCGTAGCCATAGTTATAGTGATACTACAATACCTTGATCCGATGTTACGCCTTCGTCGCCAAGACTACTGATAATTAAACCTCTTGCAAAAGTCAAATTCACCCCCCGATGGTCCCCCCGATGCGGGGGGAAGAAATCTTGCTCCCTCTCCGTTTCGGGGAGGGCTGGGGAGGGGTTTTTCGGATTTATGCTCATTGGTCTATTGATTATTGGTTGTCCCCCCTACCTCCTTATTGATTTATTTGTAGCAAACTTAAGATCAAAATTGCTGATGATGCCAGAGGTATATATGCTCTTGGGAGGTGTGAAGCGTAATTTAGCTATCTAATAAATCTAATTTAATACTGGTTGATGACCGATAATGTGGTGGGATTTGGGGAAAGCACCTATATATAGCAACAGCAGGTGCGGCTCTTGACATTGTAAATTGCTGAAACCTTTGTAAACATTGGCTTTTAAAAAAGCTAACTGCGCTCATGCTAACCGCTAATTGCTATAAATGACCGAGGTAACACAACGCTATCGGGCAATTCGCCTGGTTTTACTGATTATGCTGTGGCTGACATTGTTTGTTTTGTCAGTCAAAGTTTCAGTAGGTTGGACAACGCGATCGCTTAGTGTACTTGCAGAGTCACTGCACACTCTAATTAGTAGCTTCAGCGCCCTCAATAGTTTGTTAGCTACGAGTGCAACCGACCGCCCAATGGGACGCGAAATCTACGGTCATGGTAAACGGGAAACTATATTAACGCTGCTATTAACAGGATTTTTAGGCTTTGCCTGCATAAATCTGTTGTGGATGACAGCTAATCAGTTTATCGCTGCTAATAATGGCAAAAGCTTACCGTTTCCTATTAATGCCAGTTTACCCCTGATTGGGGTACTGGTGATGATGGTAGCAACTAGCTTGGGTTTAGCTTTTCTGGGCTTATACGAAGCTAGAATGCTCAATAGCCCTAGCTTACGTTTCAGTGCTGGTCAGATTCTCAAGGATGTGGGTTTATCTATATTAGTTTTGGGTGGTTTAGCAGCAGTTTTTTGGAATGTAATCTGGCTTGATTTGTTACTAGCTATTTTGCTGGTAATTTTGGCTGTGTTTAGTAATTGGCAAGTGTTGAACTGGCACTTACCATTGTTGGTACAACAAAGTGCGATCGCTCCAGACGTTTTAGCTCAAATTGCTCGTCATGTGGGAGGTGTTACCCACTGTTACCGCATTCGCTCAAAGGGAATTGTAGGGCGGATGGTATACGTGCAAATGTATTTGATTTTACATCCAGATTTTCGCGAAGTTACTGCTACAATTGCTGAACGCATCGAAGTAGCAATTCAAGAACGCTTTGGTCCAGTTAAAGTAACTTTCTATATTGAAGAGGATGTGCTAATGCAGCAACCCCCTACCGACTCCAGAGGTAGAAACAATCCTGGCAATCCTCGTGGCTGAATTCAGGGCATTATTTAACCGTTGCAATCAAGGGCGAATGTAGAGACGCGCCATGGCGCGTCTCTACAATAATGTTATGTAACTCACGTTTAATTTCTGGAGATGTTTAATGGTTTTTCACGACTTCTTTAGCTATCGACTTTTGCTTGGTGGAATTTGGTTTAATCAGTAAACTCACTCCAATTGCCCATGCTATTGAAACCATCCATCCTGCTAGAATATCGCTGGGATAATGAACCCCAAGATATAAACGAGTCCAGCCTATTGCTAATACAAACAAACCTCCAACAATCAGTACCAGCCAACGCCATCGGGTATTCCAAGTCAAAACAGTTAAGGCTGCAACTAAAGTCATGCTTGACATGGCGTGTCCGCTAGGAAATCCATAGTCCAACTCTGGCGCGGGGGACTCCCACAAATTAGGGCGGACTCGATGCAACAAGACTTTTACGCTGCGGTTGATAATAATACTTCCTAATAAGGTAGTCACTAAATAAGCTAGGGAGAGTTTCTTTCGCTGAATCAGCAATATAAACGCGGTAATTATAGCAATGGGAAATACTCCCCAAAATACTCCCAACTTAGTTAGTAATGAGGCAAACGCATCTAGTTGGGGTTGAGCAGTTGAGTGAATCGCTAACAGAATAGGTACATCCCACGGAAAGCCTCCTTCGTTCTCCCAAATGTCTTCTGCCAAGCTCCCAAAAATTTGTAGGGGTAAGAAAACCCCTATTAGTAGTACTAACAAGGAGCTACGGCGGGCTATTAATAAATTTTTGAAAAATTTTAAAAAAGATTGGAAAATTTGTTTTAAGTTATTAGGAAACATTAGTTTATTCTTAAATAAATTAACAAAAATTACATTAAACATCCCCAGAAATTAAAGGTGCGTTACCTAAAACCATTGTAGAGACGTTGCATATAACAATTTTCATCAAGTGAGGTACAAAAATTGAACAATATTGTAGTGCGAGCATCTTGCTCGCATTCTTATTTCTAGCGAGCAAGATGCTCGCACTCCTATACCTCATAAATATAAAAGCTGCTATACAACATCTTTACATTCTTTGAAAGGAGATATCTATTAGCAACTAAAAGTTTGTAAAAATAGCTCTAACATCTTTCTTAGGTGTGATCATGGCTCTAGGGATAGACTTATTTTGCTAGGGAGAAGATATCCGACTGAAGAAGTATAAATATCAAAAATATCTGGTAAATTCGTTTCAGCCTAAAGATTTTGTCATAGTCAATTGCGTAGGGAGGTCGCTAAAATAAGTCTATGTCTGACACTACCTCTACTTCTAACCCCCCTAAAGCTGCTGAATCTGACTTTCAAACGCAGCCTCTATTAATTTTGGTTGATGGTCACTCTTTAGCCTTTCGCTCTTATTTTGCTTTTGCTAAAGGGCGTGATGGCGGTTTGAAAACTAAAACAGGTATTCCTACCAGTGTATGTTTTGGTTTCCTCAAGTCGCTGTATGAAGTAATTACATCACAGCAAGCACAAGCGATCGCGATCGCATTTGATACCAGAGAACCTACTTTCCGCCACGAAGCTTACGCTGATTATAAAGCAGGTCGTACTGAGACACCAGAAGATTTTATTACTGATAGAAAAAATCTTGAAGAATTGCTAAGGGCTTTAAATTTACCAATTGTAACCGCGCCTGGTTATGAAGCGGATGATGTTTTAGGAACTTTAGCGATTAAAGGTAGTGCAGCAGGTTATCGAGTAAAGATTGTAACAGGCGATCGCGATTTATTCCAACTCGTCGATCCAGAATCGGGAATTTCTATTTTATATTTAGGTAATAGTTTCTGGCAGCGTAGCACCAACGCGGGTCCAGTAGAAATGGGAGTAGAACAAGTTAAAGAGAAATTAGGCATTACACCCGCGCAAGTAGTAGATTATAAAGCTTTGTGTGGCGATCCTTCTGATAATATCCCTGGCGTAAAAGGAATTGGTGATAAAACCGCCGTAAAATTGCTGAATGAACACGGCTCTCTTGAGCAAATTTACGCTAATTTAGAGCAAATCAAAGGCGCAGTTAAAACCAAGTTAGAAAATTCTAAAAAAGCAGCTTATGACTCTCAACATCTCGCACAAATAGTACTGGATTTACCTTTAGAAGTTACCTTAGAAGAATGTCAACTGCGAGGTTTTGATAGATCTGTTCTTGAACCAATATTAGAAAAATTAGAGTTTAAATTTTATCTAGGAAAAATCCCACAGTTACAACAAGCTTTTGGCGGTCAAGTATCAGAAGTATCTAGTACAGAAAAAAACAATACTTCGCCCGATACAACATCCTTAGATGCAGGAGAAACAACAGAGACAGATGATCTCTGGTTTTTCAGTGCAGAGGATACTAAGAATGATCAGCAAGAAAAAGCTTCCCCAATTCAACCACAAATTATTGATACTGAAGAAAAACTCAACGCTTTAGTTAAACGATTAGAAACTTATACTAACCCTGATACGCCTATAGCTTGGGATACGGAAACTACAGATTTAGATCCATTAATAGCAGAATTAGTTGGAATTGGCTGCTGTTGGGGAAGTGAACCAACAGATATGGCTTATATTCCCGTTGGACATAAAACTGGCAAAAATTTAGATAAAGCGACGGTTTTAGAGGCATTGCGTCCTATACTAGAAAGCGATCGCTATCCCAAAGCTTTACAAAACACTAAATTTGATCGCTTAGTTTTGCGCGTTCAAGGTATTAAACTAGCTGGAGTTATCTTTGATACTATGCTGGCTAGTTATGTATTAAATCCAGAGAATAGCCATAATTTAGCTCAACTCTCCCAACATTACTTAAAAATTACTCCTAAAACTTTCTCAGATTTAGTACCAAAAGGTAAAAATATTGGTGATGTAGATATTCTCAGTGTCGCTGACTACTGTGGGATGGATGCTTATACCACATTTGGAATAGTTTCTAAACTTCGTAGTGAATTAGAAGCAGTTCCCCAACTCCATAAACTGTTAATAGAAGTGGAACAACCACTGGAAGAAGTTTTAGCTGAAATGGAGTACACAGGTATTAGAATTAATGCCCCCTATTTAAATGAATTATCAGAACAGCTAGAAAAAGAACTCACCAAAATTGAACAACAAGCTTATGAAATAGCAGGAGAAGAATTTAATTTTGGTTCTCCTAAACAGTTAAGCGTATTATTGTTTGAAAAACTCCAACTAGATCCTAAAAAATCTCGTAAAAATCAATCAGGCTACTCTACTGATGCTGCTACGCTAGAGAAATTGCAAGGCGATCATCCTGTTGTTGATTTAATTTTACAATATCGGACTCTTGCTAAATTAAAATCTACTTATGTAGATGCCTTACCAGCATTAATGGTTTCCAAAACTCAGAGAGTTCATACTGATTTTAATCAAACTGGTACAACAACTGGGCGCTTATCTTCTTCTAATCCAAATTTACAAAATATTCCAATTCGTACAGCTTTTAGTAGACAAATTCGTAAGGGGTTTGTACCAGAACCAGGTTGGTTATTGGTGTCGGCTGACTACTCCCAAATTGAGTTAAGAATTCTTGCTCATCTTAGCAAAGAACCAGTTTTAGTAACAGCATATAAACAGAATGAAGATATTCATACTGTCACCGCGAGGCTACTTTTTGAAAAAGATGAAATTACTTCAGAAGAACGCCGTTTAGGAAAGATTATCAATTTTGGTGTTATCTATGGGATGGGCGCACAAAGATTTGCGCGGGAAGCTGGAGTTAAAGCGTCAGAAGGTAAAGAATTTATTGAAAAATTCAACCAGCGTTATCCCGCAGTTTTTGATTATTTGGAAAGCATGAAACGAAATGCGATCGCGCATGGTTATGTTGAAACAATTTTACATCGTCGGCGCTACTTTAATTTTGAAGCAGGTAGCCTTCGCAAAAAGATAGGCAGTAACCCTAATGATATTAACCTTAATGAGCTTAAAAATTTAGGGCAAGTTGACGCACAACTTTTACGCGCTGCTGCTAACGCCCCAATTCAAGGTTCTAGCGCCGATATTATTAAGATTGCAATGGCAAAACTGCATGAAGTATTGCAGAATTACCAAGCACGTTTATTGTTACAAGTACATGATGAATTAGTGTTTGAAGTTCCGCCAGATGAAGTGGAAGAATTACAGCAAAAAATTCGCTCAACTATGGAAAATGCTGTGCAGCTAGAGGTTCCCCTTGTAGTTGATATTCGTTCCGGTCAAAATTGGATGGAGGCTAAGTAAAACACCCCTCCCCAACCCTCCCCTTATTAAGGGGAGGGAGTAAGATGGTCACACTACATATAGGGGTAGAGACGTGCCATGTCACGTCTCTGCATTTAAGCAACCACACAAGTAGTGCGGGCATCTTGCCCGCGTGTCGTTTTGCGTAAGTCCTGCATTAATTACTTTGAGAAATACCACTAGCTAAAATACCAAGAATTTTATTTACATCTTTCAGATAATATTCACTCAAATCAATGCTTAATATTTGACCTTCTAGTTTAAGAAATTGCCAAATACTACCAGTTGTCACTGCACCATAAATTGCCTTAATATCAGTACCAGAGCGGTCATTGAAAATTCTTGCTGCTACCATTTCTGCTGCACACTGACCAAAACCCCCATTAATATTTTCTTTCTTAGCTTCTACAACCGTAATTACTGGCGCTGTAACCATTAACATTTCTGCTGATTTAGTAATAATAAAATCGCAAATTCCATTTAATCCTTTTGTATTGTCAACCGTAAAATCTACACCAGAAAATAAATTGATATTATCGTTTAATTGTCGTCTTAAATCAAGTAATATGGGAGCAATAATCAGTTCAGAACGTGCTTTTTCACTATTACTTGCTAAAGCAATAGGTAGGTTATATCTGAGCGTATCTGTTAATAAAGTACTGCTTATTAATTCGGGAATGCTGGCGAAAATATCAGTTTTTTCTACTGTTTCAAAAATTAATTCTTGTTTTGCCCTGGCTAAACTAAACTCGCTGTATGACATAAAATGTAAAAATTGAAAGTATATTCTAATTAATAGTGGATAGCGATCATGACTTGCAAGCATAAACTAAACCAACAACCTCTGATCTGGTTAGGTGCATTTGTCCTGATTTTGAGCGTACTTGGGTGTGAAAATTTGTTCAAACCTCCCACAACAACATCACCTACCTATTCTGTCAAGCGAGTCAGCGATGGGGATACTCTGGCTGTAACTGATAGTAGTGGTAACAAGTTTAATGTGCGCTTTGCGTGTATGGATGCACCAGAAATTGCACATTCAAGCGCAGAAAAAAACAGCAAAAAAGCAGTAGATAAAAATCAATTTAAATGGGGAGTACAAGCGCAACAGCGTTTACAAAAGCTTGTGGAACAGGGAGGCGATCGCGTAGCCTTAACTATAACCGACACTGACCGCTATGGGCGTAAAGTGAGTGAAGTACGCCTTCCTAATGGCACTTTAGTACAAGAAGTATTAATCCGTGATGGACTGGCAATGGTTTACACGCCTTATCTTAAAAATTGTCCCAGTGCAAGAATTGTCCAGCAAGCAGAAGCAGAAGCGAAGCAAGCGCGACGCGGTGTTTGGGCGGACTCAAAATTTGTCCCTGCTTGGGAGTTTAGAAAAGAGCAACGTCAGGCGAAAAGCAAATGAACGCAATCTGTCTTGATATTGGTTATATAAATAGCCGTCTATATTTTTATCTGGCTCTCAACCAAAATCCATCATTATATTAGCGGTTGAAATAAGATTATGTCCAATCTGTGTCTTAAAAAGTTTGCGCCATCAAGGTCAGCAACAGCTTTTCTGGCGATATCTTATTGAATCATTTCAACAAAAGCAAAGCTTCCAACTTCGGCATTATTGGAAATATAGACTTGTTTGACAATTCCATACTCAGAAAAAATGCTTCTAAGGTCTTCTTCTGTGATTCTTTGGGGTAAGTTTTCCATATAGATTATGCCTTTTGAAGACTGATAATTGGCAAAGAATGTTTCTGGAATCACACTTTAAGCTATGACGGCGCTGATTATCATCACTATTTCGCTTCCCCATTCCTCTTTTGTTAGCTTCTTCTTCCGACCAAGGAGGTGCGGGCGTGTAGAAATCATCACCTCGAAGTGGACGAGCCTGCCATTTCCAATTCATCCAATATTCCTGTCCATCGTAACTAGGAACTCTTGCTGATCCGACAAGTTGACCTTGCTGATCGTAAACTTCAATAAACTCGCCACCGTTATCCCAGCCATCGTCTACATAACCACCGATGCAAATAGCAAAAGTTGTAACTTCCTCGACAGGAATTTTAAAAACAGAAATAGAACTAATACTGTGTTGCGCGTACCAAATATGTCGTTCAAAAGCCCTTAAAACATTTATAGGAACTTCTTCAATTAAAGCAGCTAAGGCAATTTCATAAGTATTGCGGCTTTGGTCAGCCTGAAATTGAAATGTATCTTCAGGATCAAAACCAGCACATCCAATCCGAAACTTAGAATTAACAGAACCCATTATTGGTTCAATATCATATTGAGCAGCAGATTTTCGGATTGTTTCTTCATAAAACTGCCTAATTGCCATTTTTGTGTCCATGCCACACCTTCGGCTATAACGTTATTTTAACCAAAAACTGATTATTACCTTTGCGTATACCTGCGATCGCACCTAGCGTGTTAAATAAAATTGATGATTGAAAGCAAGAAGTATCCGATCAGATTTTCACTTATCTTTCAAAAATCTACATCATCATCCTCACTAGATTCCTCATTTTGATTAGAGGAATTATATCCCCGAAAAAGTATTGGCGCGATCGCACCGCCAATTACTCCCACAGCAGCACTAAAACCTAACACAATTCCTATCGGTATTTGAATAGATTGGAACGTGAGAAACTTGACTGATACTGGGGTGTAATTTTGCACAGAAATAATCGCGATCGCACTCACCCATCCAGCCAAGATTAAAGAAGTAAGTAAGTTAGTAAATGTATTCATAATATTGAGCTATAGCAGTTTTCCTATTTATGAGGTACAGGAGTGCGAGCATCTTGCTCGCTAGAGATTTTTAGCGAGCAAGATGCTCGCACTACAATATTTTTTCAACCTTTGTACCTCACTTGACTGAAAATTGCTATATCAGCTATCAGCAGTCAGCTATCAGCTTAAGCTTTTTATTGATTAGCTATCAGGTTTGAGCTTAACAGGTAGAAAAATTCCCAACTGCTAACCCCTAATTTTAAAGCTGACGGCTGAATGCTGACGGCTGAATGCTATACTCCCACTGGTTTCAAATCAGCAATCATACTTTCCATGTATTGAGCAATTTGAGCCAATTTTTCAGGAGTATTAGTTTCCATGTAGACGCGCATCAAAGGTTCAGTACCCGATGGACGCAACAGCACCCAACTTCCTTCTTCTAAGTAAAGTTTAATACCGTCCTTACGTCCTACTTCCTTGATTTTGATGCCTGAAACTTCTGCGGGTGGGTTCTTGGTGAAAGAATCTAGCACAGCAGCTTTATGTGCATCCTCTAAGTGTAAATCGAGGCGATTGTTGTAGAGAGGTCCATCAGCTTCCGCGATCGCTTCTGCAACTAACTGACTTAATGGTTTACCTTCATAGGCGATCGCTTCTGCGACTAGCATATCTGCTAAAATCCCGTCTTTTTCAGGAATATGCCCAATCACACTTAAACCACCAGATTCTTCACCACCGATTAATACTTGGGTTTCGCGCATCTTCTCCCCAATGTATTTGAAACCTACAGCAGTTTCATAGATTTGCAAACCGTACTTACCAGCTAAATTATCTAGCAAGTGAGTAGTAGCAACAGTGCGGACAATTGCCCCTGTTTTACCTTTATTTTTGCTGAGGTGACGAGCTAAAAGTAACAGTACTGTATTAGGTGTGAGAACATTACCTTGTTCATCAACAATACCAAAGCGATCGCTATCTCCATCCGTCGCCAAACCTATATCAGCATGATCTTTCTTCACCGCTTCAACTAACTCAATTAGTTGTTCTCCCTTGGGTTCTGGCATTCCCCCACCAAATAATACATCACGGTAGGTGTGGAAAGATTCTGTCTCACAGCCACAGTGTTCTAAAACAGTATCCAGGTAGCCGCGAGAAGTAGAATAAAGCGCATCATATTTAACCTTTAGCTTGGCACTCTTGATCCGCTCAACATCAATCAGAGTGTAAATAAATTTTAAGTACTCTGGTTTAGGATCAAAAGTGGAAACTTTATCAAGATTGCTACCACTGGGAGGCTGATCCGTTGCGCCTTCAATATTGGCAACAATTGTATCAGTAATTTCTGGCGTTGCTGGTCCCGCGTAGTCAGGAATATATTTAATCCCACAATAAGGTGCTGGGTTATGGCTGGCGGTGAACATCAGCGCCCCAGCAGAATTTAGTAAACGGGCATTGTAAGCGATTACAGGCGTGGGGCAATCGCGATCCGTAACAAGTACCGTCCAACCTAAATCTGCCAGCACAGAAGCCGCAGTACGGGCAAACTCATCAGCTAAAAAGCGGGTATCGTAGGCAACTAAAACAGGTCTGTCTTTCGAGTAAGCTGTTTCTAAATAACTTGCGATCGCCCGTGTTACCTTACAAACATTAGGAAAAGTAAAGTCATCGGCAATAATTCCGCGCCATCCGTCGGTGCCAAACTTAATCTGTTGTGAACTGCTGGCTGTACTCATTTATGCCACTTCCTGTCGATTTCACATCAATACTACAGGAGAGCTATTGTTTTTGAGCTATTAGCGTAGAGACGCGAAATTTCGCGTCTCTACATCCTGCGCCTTTATTACTAAGGGTTTCAGTAATAAAAAATGCCCTAACCTACCTGGTTACGGCTATATATCCGAATCCGCACTATCTGGACTTACGCACACAATAGAGGGGAGGGTGCGTTAGCGAAGCATAACGCACCCTACAGGACTTACGCAAAGCTATAAAATTTTGTAGTTTAAGGAACAGGTGCTAATTACGCTGGCAGATGGTAGATTAGCAGCAAGAGTAATTTTTATATGCTCCGGTAGGTGTCGCCTTCCGGGATTGAAATGATTATTAATTACTGGAGTGGAGTGCTTGAGCGATTATGACCAAAACAGAAACACCAACCCTACCAAAGCTTCAATCAGAAGTTGCTCGTCTACGAGAAGAGTTACAAATGCGAGATCAGCTAGTACAGCAGCTATCTCAAGAACTCTTTCGACTCGTCAAGGGCAATGCCACCTTCATGCCCAAGCCAGAGGTTTCTGAGCATCAAATAGCAGAAGTTAAACTACTGCGACAACAACTGCAAGAAGTTGAACAGCAAGTAACGTTTTATCAAGAGCAAATTTCTGATCGTGACGGTGAGATTCATCAATTACGGCAATCTGTGCAAGAATTGAGCGATCGCAGTCGGATGCTAGAACAAGTAGTCCAAGAATTGCCCCAAATTTACCGCCAGAAATTTGCAGAAAGGATGGTACCCCTCAAAGAAAGAGTAACAATGCTGCAACGGGAAAACCGCCAGCTTCATGCAGAATTGCGTAGCGTCAGCTATCGTTTAGCTGTCAGAAGCCGTAATATTGGCAAAATTGACTTGCCAACTTTTAACCGCGTCAGTGTTGGTCCCATTCCTACCTATGGGAATCTATAAGATTTTAATTATTTAGCGATGCCTTTAACCCTACTCCCAGCCCCTCCCCGAATTTTGGGGCGGGGAATTTGGCTTTATTCAGTAAACAGTTAACAGTAAACAGTAATC
>CAVQDG010000049.1:0-139337 GCA_963711165.1 uncultured cyanobacterium
AATTATCACAACAGTTACAAGAATTCTTCTTACAACGTCTGCGTAACTTATTGCAAGAAGATCGGGGAATTGACTACGACTTAGTGAATGCAGTATTAGGAGAAAACGATCCAGAATATACACAAAGGGCATTACAAGATTTATTGGATTTACGCGATCGCGCCTTATTCCTGCAATCAATTAGGAACAACGGCAAGCTAAACGAAATTTACGAAACTGTTAACCGTTCTACTCGTTTAGCTGGACAAGGTGATTTAGATACAATTCAAATCGATCCGACTAATTTAGTAAGTCCAGAATTGTTTCAAAAATCATCAGAGCAAGCTTTCTATGATGCGCTAGTAGAATTGTTACCACAAACTCAAGCTTCCCAGAAATCGAGAGATTATCAGCAATTAGTAGAAGGGTTAAGTAAAATTGCTCCTACTGTTAGTAACTTCTTTGATGGTGCTGATAGTGTTTTAGTAATGGATGAAAATCCAGAAATTAAGCGGAATCGTTTGAATTTACTGGGATTACTGCGTAATCATGCCCGTGTATTGGCGGATTTTGGTGCGATCGTGAAAAGTTAGAACCCCACCCCCAACCCCTCCCCGTCAACGGGGAGGGGAGTATGGCGATAGATAAACACAAGACTCAAAACTTACGCCTTCGTAGTACGCGGGCAAGATGCCCGCACTACATACATATAGCGTTATCAAACTTCAATTGAGCGTTGCTATGTAGTGCAAGCGTCCCGCTTGCTGCTCGAAAAACCTATCCAAAAAATAATTAACCTTAAAAAAATATCTGCGTTTATCTGCGTTCATCTGCGGTTAAATTTTCTTAAAAAAACCTAAATCTTGCGGTAATATAACAAGAGTGCTAAACCAGGGACTTTTGCCAGATTAATTGCTTATGCCCAGCGTTCATGTCATCGGAATTGGAAAATCAGGGATTGCTGCCGCCCGATTATTAAAGCGGGATGGTTGGGAAGTGACACTGAGCGATCGCAATTCCTCTGAATCATTACTTAATCAGCAACAACAATTAGAAGCTGAGGGAATTGCGGTTAAACTGGGCTATTCTTTTGCTCCAACATCATCAATAGATTTAATAGTTGTTAGTCCAGGGGTTCCTTGGGATATCCCGGCTTTAGTTGCAGCAAGGAAAATGGGAATAGAGACAATTGGAGAGATGGAACTTGCTTGGCGTTCCCTCCAATCTTGTCCTTGGGTAGCAATTACAGGGACTAACGGTAAAACCACCACTACATCTTTAATTGCTGCGATTTTTCAAGCTGCTGGCTTGAATGCCCCTGCTTGTGGCAATATCGGTTATGCTGCTTGCGAGTTAGCACTAGCTGACACTCCTCCTGATTGGATAGTTGCAGAACTTAGTAGCTATCAAATTGAATCTTCTCCCTCGGTTGCGCCACAAATTGGAGTTTGGACAACTTTTACGCCAGATCACCTCAGCCGTCACAAAACTTTAGAGAATTATTACAACATCAAAGCTCATTTACTGCGCCAGTCTAAGCATCAAATATTTAATGGCGATGATGCTTACCTGCATGAAATTGGAACTAAACAATGGGCTGATGCTTGTTGGACAAGTGTAGAAGGTACTAAGTTAATTGGCAATCCCGATTTAGGAGCTTATATCGAAGATGGTTGGGTAATCTTTCAAGGAGAGCAAATTTTAAGAGCATCTGCTTTAAAGATGGTGGGCGATCACAACTTGCAAAACTTGCTGATGGCGGTAGCAGCAGCGAGATTAGCTGGAATTGAGAAGGATGCGATCGCACAAGCTATTTCTAACTTTCCTGGTGTACCCCATCGCCTAGAACACATCTGCACTTGGGAAGATATTGATTTTATTAACGACAGCAAAGCCACAAATTATGATGCTGCTCAAGTTGGGTTAGCATCAGTTGATAGCCCAGCTATTTTAATTGCAGGTGGGGAAGCCAAAGCAGGTGATGATACTGCTTGGTTAGAAACAATTAAAGCTCAAGCTGCTGCTGTATTACTTATAGGTGATGCTGCTCAAGCCTTTGCAAAGCGACTTGATGAAGTTAGCTATTCCAGTTACGAAATTGTGGAAACAATGGATAATGCTGTTGCTAGAGGTGCTGAATTAGCTAAACAGCATAATGCAAAGGTTGTATTATTGTCTCCAGCTTGCGCGAGTTTCGATCAATATCAAAACTTTGAACAACGAGGCGATCATTTCCGCCAATTGTGTCAGCAGTTGCTTAATTAAGAACATCTAGCAGACAGGAAATACCCATTACATTAAGAGGAGGCAGAGCCTCCTATTCTCATTCCCAGGTTCAACCTGGGAACGAGTTCACGATTTCATCAGATATAAACCCAAAAATCTCCCCTTCCCCTTGATAAGGGGAGGGGGTTGGGGGGTGGGGTTTTACAATTAATTAGCTTGGAAAACTATTTTAAACTACTTGCATTAGCATCAAGAGTTTTTGATAAAGCATTAAGAGCAGCAGTCGCCTTAGTTTTATCTGGTTTTGCTGGTTTAACGAGAGTATTCGTCACTTGAGTCATATCTTTTTCAATTTTGATATAAGCATCTTGTGATTTAGTCCTCACTCCATCTTCAACTGCCTCCCACTTTTCATCATATTCCTTATATTCTTGCTTGGCTTTGGCAAAGTTATTAGCTTTTACAGCAGTAACCGCTTGGGTCACATAACCTTTCATTTCAGTTAAATTATCCTTCGCTGCTGCTGGAGCCGCTTTAGGACTAGCTGGGGCTGCGGGAGCAGGGGAATTATTATCAGCAGTTGGTTGTTGTGAGTTGCAAGCAGTCAGTGTTAACAGCGCCAATGTGCTGACAATTAAAATTCGGTGCAAATTCATCATTTTTGTCTTCACTCCTCAAGAAATTATTAACTGTTTTTATCCAACCACAAGTAAACCACTAAAAATTAAGAATTTTCGCTGACTGTTTGCTGTTCACTTGGTATTTCTTTTGTAACACGATTGTTTTGAAACCGTGTGTACATTACAACAGCAATAGCGATCGCAATTAATCCTAACTGAGACAGCGTAGTTTCCCAAGTAGAATAAAGACTTAAAACATTGAAAACTGGTAAAAAGTTAGCAGGAGTTACAGGTAAAACCTCAGCTACTTGTAAGGCATGGATACCACTACCCACAAACTTAAAGCCCAAGTAGAAAATTAGCAAACTGGTAAGAAGAAAGAAAAGTTTGCTAGGAAGGCGTAAACCTACTCCTAGTATTAAAGCAGCGATCGCAATTAAACTTAACATCCCCAAACCTAATCCGGTTAATAAATCAGGAGTACTAAGCGAGGTGGAAATACTAATGTATAACGGTGTAATTTCTGCACCTTCGGTGTAGAAGGTAAAAAAATCCAGTATTGCTAAGAAAAATACATTGTTAGGTACTAATGTTGTATTAAATTTCTCCTTAATATATTCTCGCCAAGGCATTAATGATGACTTAATATGCAGCCAAAAGCTAATATAAACTAGCATCACTGCTGTTGCTAAACCTGTAACTCCTGCTAAAAGTTCTCTGTTAATGTTGCCAGCAGCATTGGGAAATAGTATTTGAATCACAACCACAGTGATTATTGCAGCTACCAGCCCAGCAGATGCACCTAACCCTACTGAGTAACTTTTATCTCCATTACCACTTTTATTCAAGAAACCTAACAAACCAACTAACACTAGCAGTGCTTCTATTCCTTCCCTTACTAAGATAGCTGTGGCATCAAAGGTATTGTATTTTAAAGGCTGAGTAGCAAACGGTTGTAAGTCTTTTTTTAAAGATGCGATCGCACTCCTCGTACCGATAATATCAGCAGGGGTAGCCACTAGAAATCCATCAGCTTTTGCCATATTATTCTCAACCGCAACAGCAACATCTTTCGACTTCGTAGCAACAACACTTTCCACCTCTAGCCATTCTTTTTGAAATGACTGGATTTCCTTAATCGCAGTTGCTAGATCTTTTTTATTCAGTGCCACCTCAGCGCGGTTAAGTCGCTCCATTGAGTAAGCTAGTACCAATTGATCGTTGTTAACAGCAGGTTTTGCTGGTGGATTTGGTTTATATTCACCCTTAATAAATGTGCTGTTAGTCGCCTTTAGCTGTTTAAGTGCTGCTACCAATTTTGCTTGATTGGGTGGTTTAGTGGAAAAAGCAACTTTCACCTCACCCATTCGCTTTTCAATATCTTGCTCAGAATCGCGAGAAACTTGCTTAACTTTATCTTCCACCTTAGTCCATTTCTGTTGGAACTTGTTATAAGCCGCTAAGGATGATTTATAATCTTTAGCCTGAGCTTTGTTTAATGCTCTGTCAACGTAGAAATTTAACTCTTGGAGATTGCGTTGTGCTGTGTTGTTGGCAAAGCTAGGCACAGCAATCACAAAAATCATCATGCTCAAGAATAGCGCCAACAGCCGTTGCCAACGATGTAGATGCAGCCTTTTAAAATATGTCATTTAGTTAAATTCCTGTGTAATTTATTAATTTTTTACATAATCCGCCAGGTTTTTTGTCGAATATATGGTAATAAACAAACAAATATCTTTTGCCTGTGATTAAAAATTCCTTTAAATTATAAATCTAAAATTTATTGATGACTTATAAACAGTACTCTTGTTTAGGTGAATTTTAACAACAAAAATAAGCTGAAACACCCATCAAATAAAGCCTTGCAATTGTGAGATTTCAGCTTTTATTTATTTTAATCTTTGCGTAAGTTATGAAATAACTTACTACCTCTACTTATCTACAGGTTGCAGACTGACTAAAAGGCGATCGCGTCTTAACCACAGCCCCAGCAACAAACCCACTACTAGAATACCTGTGAAATAACCCAAGCTAATCAACCGCGACATCAACGGCGGGGCAATTCCCTCAACCTCAATTTCTTTAGAAAAAGTAAAAGGCGGAAATTTATTAATTGCGCTCCTCTTGGGAGAAACCTCAACCTCGACTTGATGGGAAGCGCCATCATAAAACTGCTGTTGCCAGATTAGTTTACCATTAACATCTGATAAACCTTGGTAAACAAACACAGTTTGATCATGCTCAATTTGAGTAGCTTTAATCTTTAAATCTACATCTTTGACAGCAATACCTGTTTTAGGATCAGTTAATTTAACTCCCATCACTGCAAGTTGCCCAACATGAGTACTATCATCACCCAACCATTGTACATTTAGCGGTAATGAAAGTTGATTTTTTACCTGATTGTGGGGTGCTTGGTGGTGATGTTGATGAGATTCTGCCAATTCTGCACTAATATTAAGTACAAGCAAAGATGCGATCGCCACTAAAATTCCTCCACTCAATAACAGTCGCACCTGTTGAGGAGCAATTTCTCCTGGTTGGATAACTTGCCTTCCACCAATAACCCAGCCACCGCCCAAGCCTGCACATAGTAAAATTACGGCAAGAATGGCAAAATTACGATATTTAACCGGATTTTCAGGGACAGAAAAATTAAATACTTGTCGTGTAGCTTGAAATGACTTGCTATTAACAGGCTGAACATCTACGATTAGCTGATAATTACCGCGAATAGGTAGTACTTGTTGAACTTGTAACTTACCATTAAGAGCGATCGCTTCTAAATCTAATAATTGAGTACCCTCAACAATCGGAAAATCTGTAGTAAACCAAGGCGTTTTTGGCGGTGTGTAAATTGCCGAACGAATCTTAACATTTTTTAATGGTTTACCA
The DNA here is from genome assembly GCA_963711165.1 of uncultured cyanobacterium. Classification (GTDB taxonomy): domain Bacteria; phylum Cyanobacteriota; class Cyanobacteriia; order Cyanobacteriales; family PCC-9333; genus Crinalium. Next base: position 5,724 of record CAVQDG010000049.1, read on the forward strand.
TCCTGATCAACCGCCTGCATAATTAAAGCTACTGGTTGATTAACAGGTAATACCTGATTTAAAGGTGGAACTGTGGTAAATTGGATTTTTGGTTGATTTAAGTTCGTAGGATTAGCTAATTTAGGTGTAGTAGAAAGCGGTTTTACGGATTTGCCTGCGTTTTTTTCAGGGTGTGTTCCTGAATGGCTAACTTCAAAGGAATTTATTGTAGGATTATTTGGTAGTGCGATCGCATGATCGACCCAACCAATTAAACCCCAAAAAATTAACAGTAGGGCTGGTGACAAACCTACCCTACAAATCATCAATTTTGACATTGTTTAAATTCAACAAAAATATACTTCAGACCTGAACTAAGCTAACGCGCATCTAAATTGTACATTTTATAATTGAGAGAAAAGTTATCAAACACAATAACCCTCTCTCCTCCCTCCTCTCTCCTCCCTCCCTCAAATATAAAATCAAAGAAACACAACAGCTTAATGACAACCCACCATTAACGTATGGTGACGCACCTCATGTAGAGAATTATGGGCTGGTGGGTAAGAACTAAAGTAAAGCGTCCACAGCGTCAAAGCGCATAAAGAAGTATATAGAGTCGCTTGTACTGGCACAGATAGCGTAAAATCAACTACCTGTTTACGAAATGCACCAGCAGAATTAATAGAAGCAGTTCTCATTGTGAACCTCGCACATTAGAGTAATATAAACATCAAATCGGTGGGCATCCTGGCTAGGAAACAAGCAAATTGTAGTCTGTTTCCTTCACAGTTGCGGGTCAGCGTCGGACTTGCACCAACTTTCCCCCTTACGTCTAGTAGCTGCTCCTTACCAGAACCGACTTAGTATCTGGTACTTTAGCACCAATTAGACCTCACTGGGGAGATAGGGAAGAATAATAGCTAAAGCGTCTCTACCTTTAAGCAATCACAAATGTAGTGCGGGCATCTTGCCCGCGTAATGTTTTGCTATCACAAGGGAAACTAATAAAACCTCCTCCCTCCCCTCTCCTCTCTCCTCCCTCCTCTCCCCCCCTCCTCTCCCCCCCCTCCTCTCTCCTCTCCCCCCCCTCCTCTCCCCCCCCTCCTCTCTCCTCTCCCCCCTCTCCCCTCCCTCCTCTCTCCTCCCCCCTCCCCCCTCCCTCCTCCCCCCTCCCCCTCAATGCAACAATTCCTCTAACTGGTGCTGATTCCAAAGTGAACGATAAAGCCCAGATTGTTGTAAAAGTTCTGTATGAGTACCAGTTTGGACAATTTCCCCATCATCCATCACAAAAATTCTGTCAGCACCAGCAGCAGCAGATAATTGATGGGATATAAAGATGACAGTTTTGCGTTTGACACCCTGGGAAAGATTTTTCAGAATGTCTGTAGCAGTTTGATTATCCACACTAGAAAGGGCATCATCTAAAATTAGTACTGGTGCATCAACCAGTAATGCTCTTGCTAAAGATGTGCGTTGTCTTTGTCCACCAGAGAGAGTAATTCCTCTTTCTCCCACAATGGTTTCATACTGCTGGGGAAAGTTAAGAATTTCTGAGTGAATCTGTGCTTGTTGAGCCACATATTCTACCTCTTTTTGTTCGCTTTGAGGATCACCATAGCGGATGTTATTTTTGATGATAGTGCTAAAAAGAAAACTATCTTGAGGAACGTATGCGATCGCACTCCGCAAATCTTCTAATCTTAATTGTGTAATATCATACCCATCTATAAACAACTGACGTTGATCAATATCTAGTAACCGAGGTAACGCATTAGCAAGAGTTGATTTACCACAACCAATTGGTCCCACAATTGCCACAGTTTCACCAGCATCTATAGTAAAGCTGACATCCTTAAGTGCTGGTTTAGTCGCACCAGGATATGTAAAACTCAGATGACGAGCGGTAATTTCACCCTTGACTGGTTGTGGCAAGCTAATTGATTCAGCAGTATCTTGAATCTTAGGCTTAACCATGACAATTGATTCAACCCTGTCAATACTAACTTCACCCTGTTGGTAAGTTGTAATCGTAAAGCCTAATAGCGCGGTAGGGAAAACTAAACGTTCTGCAAACAAAATTAACGCAACAAAATCACCAATACTAATTTCAGCACGCGCGATCGCACCTGTTCCCACCCACAGCAATACCAGTAAGCTAAGATATGATAACCCCTGAATTACGGGAAATAAGGTATTACGAATTTGCGCTAGTTCTAAGTTTGCCTTAAATAGTTGCTGATTAAGTTTACCAAAGGCACGGCGTTCGTTTTCCTCTTGAGCATAAATTTTGATCAGGGATATACCACTCATATCCTCCTGAATTAGCTCACTTAAATTAGAAAGTTCTTCCTGTACCAATTGCTGTTTAACACGCATTTTTCCGCTAAATAGCTGCACTATGAGCAGCATTAACGGATAAACCGCTAGTGCCAGCAAAGTTAATTTTATATTAATCGACAGCATTACTGGCAAAGTTAAACCGTAGGCAAACACTGTATTTGCCAAACTTAGAACCGCAAATCCCAGTAAACGTCGGATGTTTTCCACATCACTGGTTGCTCGGTTAATTAAATCACCAGCCGTATTAGTAGAAAAATAAGATGGCTCTAGTTTCAGCAAATGCTGAAAAATTTTCTGCTTAAGATCAAACTCTACCTGTCGCCCTACCCCAAAAAGCAGGATGCGCGATGCCATACGAAACACCCACATCAAAGAACTTAAGATTAGAATTAGCAGCACTAAATGCCAGATTTGAGCAAAGCTCAACGCTACCCTTAACTCATCAATGCCGTCTCTAATCAACAAGGGAATGTATACACCAACAGCATTGACAATTAATAGTGCCAAAATGCCTTGTAGTGATTTTCCCCAATGGGGGCGCAAATAATACGCCAGTTTCTGCAACCGCGAATGAGCCATGTTAATTCAACTAAGCTGTTGTGTTTCTAAGTTTTCTGTTTTAGGGGGAGGAGGGAGGAGAGAGGAGAGAGGGTAAGAGTGTTTAATAACTTTTCTCAAGAGTTAAAAATGTACAAGCTTATATGCGCGATCTTCTGATCAGCTTTGTGAACAGTGAGGCACTAAGAACTTGGGGTAATTAGACCAAGTTTGATTGATGGATTATAATTTCACGGCAAAAAAAGTGAAAACGCTATTTCTCCCCGCTCCCTGCGGTCTTAATTATAGGAAAAAAGCTGAAAGCCCTACAAACCTATTCTTCAATCTAATCAAAGACAAAGTGCTGATTGTCCTGAAATAGGCACGGATTTCCCAGTTTGGAATCGTCCATCTGGCTTAATCCTATAAATATAGTAGTCGATCGCGATCTTTCAGGCAAGAGACCCTAGAGCAAAAATCACCAATAGGGTTTTTTTGATCTCGATGACATCAAATCCGGTGATTTTCTGTAAATAAGCACGGATTTCCCAGTTTGGAATCGTCCATCTGGCTTAATCCTATAAATATAGTAATTTGTTATGATATTTCAGGCAATAAATGTCACACAAAAATTTACAGTTTGCTTAAATTAACCATCGTTTGTTTGAAGGTAAACTAACAGCGTCATAGGATAGGCTATAAAGTGCGATCGCGCCTTTTAAACACAACAACTCTTAAACAGAAGAATTTCTATATTTTAAATATCTCATAACTATCAACATCAGTAGCATTACAGCTAACAGTAAGGAGAGCAAAACAGTATTATTTGAACTGACCATAAACTCTCTATAAGCTGATAGTATTGCCTCACCCCAAAAAACAGTTAACGCCGCGCCGAGTGCTAGAAACGGACCAAATACGATTTTTTGTAGCGGTTGAAGCCTACCAACTAAACGTCCAGCTAAACCCACAAATACTCCAGCAGCACAAGCTAAAATAATCGCCATTGGCAAATACTGCCAACCTAACCAAGCTCCCATCAGCGCTGCTAATTTGGGATCTCCGCCTCCCATTGCTTCTTGCCCAAAAACTATTGAGCCGACAATCCGAATTGAGTCAACTAACCATAAACCTAGCACTGCGCCAGCAATACCATTGATGAGATGATTAATTGCTTCTCCCGATTGTAGGATAGGTAATAAACCTGTTGTCGCCTGAAACGCTAAACCAACAACTAACCCTGATTTGGTGAGAGAATTAGGTAAAGTCATCGTATCAAAATCAATCAGGGCAAGAGCTATTAGCCAACTCAAAAAAGCCCAGTAGCCTAAAGTTTGTAGCGATATATCATACTGAAAGAAAACTAGCAAAAATACTAAACCTGTTGCTGCTTCCACCAGGGGATATCGCATGGAAATAGAGTTTCTACAGTGGCGACAGCGCCCTTTTAACCATAACCAACCTAAAATTGGGACATTTTCAGTTTTTCCGAGTTTGTGGAGGCACTGGGGACAGCGTGAAGGTGGAAAAATAAGTGATATACCTGCTGGTATGCGGTAAACTACAACGTTAAGAAAACTACCAATACAAGCACCCAAAGCTAAAACAGTTAAAGATGTTATAGCAGAAAAAATTGTATCCATTTAACAGTTAGCAATTAGCAATTAGCAATTAGTAGTTAGCAGTTAGCAGTTAGCAGTTAGCAGTTAGCAATGACCAATGACCGATGAATTTAGCTAATAGTCGGAATTAATTTGACTAAAAGGCACAAAACATTCTTCTGGTAATAAAATCGGTTTTGCTGAAAAAATTATCTTTCCCCGATGGTTAAATTTATTAATTGCCACTCCCTGGGGTTGGTGTGGCATATCGGGATGGACTTCATAATAATTCCGATAGATTTGTCTAGCTGCTCGGAGTAGACCAGGGTCTAGTAACACAGGTATCTCTATGCTCTCTGTTTGATTGTTTAGCCGTTGCTGTGATGTGTACACCAGATCCCTATCCTCAACTTTAAGCTAGACTTTAACTCTTCCTTGCGGGAAGTCCCTATGTGAAGCGTAGCGGAACTTAGGGATGAAAGCAAGGGCGAGGACTTTGCATTAAACGAAAAAACTGTTACAGTCTTATCACCAACTCTAGTAAGTGATATGTACAAGGCATACAAATTCCGAATCTACCCCGATACAGAACAGCAGACAGCACTAGCCAAGGCTATGGGCTGTTGCAGATGGTATTGGAACTATTCGTTGAATTTATGCCAAGAAACCTACAACAAAACTGGGAAAGGACTATCAAGAGCCTATATTCAAGGGCTGTTACCTGGACTTAAAAAAGAATATTCCTGGCTAACCGATGCCTATTCTCAGTGCTTACAGGTCGTAGCACTAAACCTTTCGACTGCCTATAAAAACTTTTTTGATAAACGGGCAAAACTGCCTCGGTTCAAGTCTAAGCATGGCAGACAATCAATTAGTTATCCAGCCAACGTTAAGTTTGATGGTGACTACCTAAAGCTACCTGGAAAAGTTGGATTGATCTATTGTCGTCGCCATCGGGATTTTGATGGAACGATTAAAACTGTGACTGTCTCAAAAAATCCAGATGGGAAATACTTCGCATCTATTTTGGTTGATGACGGCAAGGAAACTCTCCAGTGTTCAACAGAAGGAAAAGCTATAGGAATCGATTTGGGTTTGACGCATTTTTGTATAACCTCAGACGGCTCAAAGTACGACAATCCCAGACATATTGCCAAACATTCTAAAAATCTCAAAAAAAAACAACAAAACCTTGATCGTAAAAAGAAAGGCAGTAATACCAGGAACAAGGCGAGAAAACTTGTCGCTAAAGTTCATGCCAAAATAGCCAGATGTCGTGAAGATTTTCTACACAAACTATCCCGTAAGATAGTCAACGAAAACCAAGTTATTGCTGTAGAAAATCTCAATGTCAAAGGCATGGTCAAGAACCACAATCTAGCTAAAGCCATTAGCGATGCTGGTTGGGGTCAATTCTGTACAATGCTCAAATACAAGGCAGAAAGAGATGGGAAAACCTATGCAGAAGTAGATAGGTTTTTTGCATCTTCTAAAACTTGCAATGTTTGTCTAAATCAAGTCGGAAGCTTACCACTTGATGTTAGAAAGTGGACTTGTAATCATTGTAAAACCAGCCATGATCGTGACATCAATGCTTCAATAAATATCAAAAATGTTCGCGAAGCGTTCCCGAAGGGTAGCCTTACGGATATTGTCGTTAGGAACTAGCGACACAGCCAGTGGAGGGGATGTAAGTCGGCTAGGAGGCAAGATTTCTTGCCTTTTAGACGCAATTCCCGATGAGACTGGAAGCCCCGCACGAAACGTCAGTGGAGTGCGTGGGTAGTTCACTCTACCTGTGCCATTACAGCCACAGGTGAATTAAAAATTATTCTTGTTCCAATGCCTGAATCAAGGATTCACCCATTGCACGGCAACCTAAAAGATTCATACCAACAGACATAATATCGCCAGTGCGATCGCCTTGGTCTAAAACTTTCAACACTGCTTGCTCGATTTTATCTGCTGCTACAGGTTGGTTTAATCCATAACGCAACATCATAGCTGCGCTCAGAACTTGTGCCAAGGGGTTTGCTTTATCTTGACCCGCGATATCTGGTGCAGAACCATGAACAGGTTCAAATACTCCTGCACCACTTGCACCTAAACTAGCAGAAGGTAACATTCCAATACTACCCGTGAGCATAGCGGCGGCATCAGAAAGAATATCACCAAACAAATTGCTAGTTAAAATTGTGTCAAATTGTTTCGGACAACGGACTAATTGCATAGCCGCGTTATCCACATACATATGGGATAATTCAATATTAGGATAATCAGCAGCTAAAGCAATAATGCGATCGCGCCATAGTTGTGAAACTTCTAACACATTAGCTTTATCTACTGAACAAACTTTGCCACCACGTTTTTGAGCAGTTTCAAACGCCACCCGTCCAATTCGGTCAATCTCTGATTCAGTATAAGCCATCGTATTTACACCCCGCTTTTCACCCGTTTCCGTCGTAAAAATGCCCTTGGGTTGTCCGAAGTATACACCACCTGTAAGCTCTCTGACTACCATAATATCTACCCCCTCAACTACTTCTCGTTTTAAAGTCGAGGCATCAATTAGTTGAGGTAAAATTTTTGCGGGTCGCAGATTAGCAAATAAACCTAGTCCAGATCTTAATCCTAGTAAACCTGTTTCTGGGCGTAAATGACGTGGTAGAGAGTCCCACTTATAACCGCCAATCGCAGCTAACAAAACCGCATCACTGTTACGACATATATCTAAAGTTGCAGCAGGTAAAGGTAATCCAGTAGCATCAATTGCTGCACCACCAATTAAAGCTTCCTGAAATTCAAAGCTTAAATTGAGTTGTTTGCCTACAACTTTGAGTACATCTACCGCAACTGCCATAATTTCAGGACCAATGCCATCGCCAGGTAAAAGGGTAATGCGGTAGTTTTGAACCATAAATAAGCGCCTTAATTTGATTGCAAATTATAAATTCTAACCTGAAATAGTAAGTAGTGAGGAGTCAATAGTATTGCTATTAGTGGTAATTGATCGTTGATAATTGATAATTGATATGTCGTGGATTACCCTTAAAACTACTAGCGCCCGTTGGGAAGCTGAATTAATGCAACAAGTATTAGCGGCTCATGAAATTCCCAGTCGGATTATTGACTTGGGAGTTACCTCCTATTTTGGGCAAGGAAGTCCTGCTGCATTGCTGGTAAAAAGCAGTGATCAGTGGACTGCCTTGTTATTGCTAAGTTCTCCAGACGAAGATCATCTGGAATCATCAGATCACCCTTAAGGAATCAAATATTTTATATGTCTCTATTTGATTGGTTTGCAAATCGACAGAAATCAGCTTCAGGTAGTCAACAGCAACAAGAGCGGGAAATTGCTGATGGTCTGTGGACTAAATGTGAGGTTTGTGGTGCAATTGCTTATACCAAGGATCTCAAAGCTAATCAAATGGTGTGTCTAGAGTGCGACCATCACAAGCGGGTAGGCTGCGAAGAGCGTATCCGTCAACTAATTGATGTTAATACCTGGATGCCCTTAGATGAGCATCTACGTCCGACTGATCCGCTCTTATTTCGCGATCGCAAACAGTATAGCGATCGCATCCGAGAAACGCAAGAAAAAACTGGTTTAGTAGACGCAGTTGCTACGGGTACGGGTCAAATTGAGGGAGAAGCCATCGCTTTAGGTGTGATGGATTTCCGATTTATGGGCGGTAGCATGGGTTCTGTGGTTGGTGAAAAACTCACCCGCTTAATTGAAAACGGCACAAAAGCTGGCTTACCAGTAGTAATTCTCTGCGCTTCTGGAGGTGCCAGAATGCAAGAGGGAATGTTAAGTTTGATGCAGATGGCAAAGATTTCTGGGGCGCTAGAACGTCATCAAGAATCTAAATTGCTTTATATTCCTGTGCTAACTCATCCCACAACTGGCGGTGTAATTGCTAGTTTTGCGATGTTAGGAGACATTATTCTGGCAGAACCTAAAGCCACAATTGGCTTTGCAGGTCGGCGGGTAATTGAGCAAACTTTGAGAGAAAAATTACCCGATGATTTCCAAACTTCTGAGTATCTTTTACAACACGGGTTTGTCGATGCAATTATACCACGTCCGCAACTCAAAAAAACCTTAGCTCAACTAATTCGCTTACATCAGCATCCCTTTTCGATTCCGGCAGTAGTGCCAGAAGCGATCGCCTTTGGCAAAGCTGTAATGTAAATCCTAAACTATCCGCATTACTAATGTAAGCAAAGGGATCGCTCAGTGGCATGATATTCATATTAGAGCGACTCAATCATTTAACTCTACCCAACCATTATGGGCTTTGCAGACCTGTCAATTGCAGAAATCGCGGCGGACTACAACCAAACGATAGAACAGGTGTTCCATCTGTGCCAACAGTTAGGAATTCCTTATAAAACTGAAAAAACTCGTCTCGCGCTGGAGGATGCCAAGGCAATTATTTATCAGATTTTGTCTCAAAAACCAAATGCAAGCACTCCATAGGTGGCGAGGTTCCCGCCAAACCACCCAAATGAGTGATGCACACTACTAACATCCCCAGCGTCAATTTGATGAACGACAGACTAGCATTACCCCCTGATGATTGGAAAGAGTGCGATCGCACACTAACTGTGAGGATGCTTAATGATTGAGTGGATAGCTGTGTTGCGGATTAAATTACAAGGCGCAAATTTGATAAGGAGAACCATGCTTAAGCGATTCGTCTGGCTGTTTGTGGCGACTGTATTTTTCGCCTTTCAGATAGTTGTTAACAGTGCGTTTGCGGTAGAACTTGATGCCAATACCCGCACGCTCCCATTAAATGAACAGGGTGGAACTATTACTCTGAACAAAAAACAAGTTAAAGAAGGCAAACGCTTATTTAATGCAGTCTGCGCTCAGTGCCATGCTGGAGGTATTACCAAAACCGACTTCAACGTAAGTCTTAGCCCTAAAGATTTATCTGGCGCAACGCCTCCACGGGATAACGTTGATTCCTTAGTGGATTATCTGCACCACCCAACAACTTATGATGGGGAAACTGTCATCTCAGAAGTACACCCTAGCACTGAGAGTGCTGACATTTTCCCAGAAATGAGAAATCTATCGGAAGATGACTTAGTAGCGCTTGCAGGTCATATTCTCCTACAACCAAAGGTTATGGGCGATCAATGGGGCGGCGGTAAAGCTATTCGCTAAGGTTTTGATCCTTAACTTTGCTCAATGGCAGGGTTTTGAATGGCTCATTACTCATCGGTACAGACTTGATGATCATCAAAGCTAGAATAAAGCTTGCACTTAAGTTATAACAACAGAGGAGAACTACATTGAAGAAATTGATATCTATTGCCTTGTTAGCGATCGCTCTTGTGACAGTTGCCTTTACTAATCCCGCTCTTGCCGCTGACACAGTTAATGGTGCCAAAATTTTCAGTGCTAACTGTGCTGCTTGCCACATGGGCGGTAACAACGTGATCATGGCTCAGAAAACTTTAAAGAAAGAGGCGCTTGAGAAGTACGGTATGAATTCCGTGGAAGCGATCGTCACACAAGTTACCAATGGTAAAAATGCTATGCCATCTTTCAAAGGTCGTCTTAACGATCAACAGATTCAAGACGTAGCTACCTATGTTCTACAAACATCTGAAAAAGGTTGGTAAACAACTTTTAATAGTTCTGTGATTGAGTATCAATTGACCTCTCTGACTTTAGAGGGGTCTTTTTTGTAATGTAGAGACGCGCCATGGCGCGTCTCTACATTACCAAGGGTTTCAGAATTTATTTTGTCCAAACCGCCAAGGCGGTTGCTATAAAAGTGCGTAGGCGCAGCCAGCCGCAGCCATCGCAGCAGATCTATCCTCAGACCAAAAGACAGCCTAAAATAATTTGGGTTATGCTGTTGCCACTGTTTGATTTTGAGGAAAAACGCCTGTGGTTCCATTACGCGACGATAATCCGATTCAAATTACTCCTTATGTAACTTATGGGCTAATTGCTGCCAATATTCTCATTTTTCTGTATGAACTAACTTTAAATCCGCAATTACTTAACGGTTTTTTCCACATCTGGGCTGTGGTTCCTGATGAGCTAACTGCTAGTTTTAATGGCGTACCAAGCACTCAATCAGTACCAGAGTGGCTAACGCTAGTGACATCACAGTTCTTGCATGGTGGTTTTTTGCACGTTGCAGGTAATATGTTATTTTTGTGGATTTTTGGCAATAATATTGAAGATCGGCTAGGTCATATCAAATACTTAATTTTTTACATTGCTTGTGGTGTATTGGCAGCTTTAACACAGTGGTATTTTTCTGCTGGTTCTAGTATTCCTTCTTTGGGGGCAAGTGGTGCGATCGCAGGTGTTATGGGTGCATACGTTCTGAAATTTCCCACAGCCAAAGTTTTAACCTTACTACCACTAGGTTTTTTCATCACAACGGTAAGAATTCCGGCGTTTTTCTTCCTGGGTTTTTGGTTTTTACAGCAAGCGTTCTATGGCGTTGCTAGTTTAGAAGCGCCTGCTAACATTGGCATGGAAAGTGGTGGAGTCGCTTATTGGGCGCACGCAGGCGGCTTTTTATTCGGAGCAATCCTCGGTCCACTCTTAGGATTATTTTCTTCACAATCAGAATCACAGGTTTTATAGTCAAGCTTAATAAGCTGTTGTGTTTCTTTAATTTTATCTTTTAGAAAGAGAGGAGGGAGGGTTATTGTGTTTGATAACTTTTCTTCTTTATTAAAAATGTACAAGTTTATTTAGGCAATTCAAAAATTACATCTTATATTTAATTAGGTTGACTTACTTACTAATAAATAGAAAAACTAAAATTTATTTCCTTTCTGCCAAGGGAAATAAATTCTGCCTTTAAGTTTTTGTATCCATCTTAGGATAGAGTTATATTCTCTTCACTTAAACTTTAATGAATTAGTAATTATAGCAACCTAAATAGGCACTATGAGCATTTTTTATGGCTAAAACCCTTACTAGCAAAGCATTTAAGAAAAGCTAATTGCGCTCATGCTAACTGCTAATTGCTATATATTCATATTGTCAAATTTTATAAATTCCTTAATCTTGGCTTAAACCACATTTAAGGCAATCTTATTCTTGTGTTTACATTCTATTATCCTCACTAGCTTAACTTGATCAAGTAAGCCTCAATTTATAGTAGGTTTCTGTTTTAAAACCTGACCATATGATTTTTTTCAACCGCTTTTCGTTTTGCTATTACAACTTTATTAGTAGCCGTTGGTGTTACACTATTACCGATTATAGCAATTTATTGGTAATTCGCTAACGCTCTTTAACCCGCTAAATAATTATGCAATTTAGTTACCCAAGACTATCTGCAAAGTCGCTTCAGTTGAAATGTTTTGGTAAAAAGTAAAAGTAAGTAACAATAGGTTTATTTCAAAAATCATAATTTTAGTTAATTAACCACAGATGTAAATCAGATTTTAGGAATTTTTGCAATAGACGACCATAAACTACGTTTATGAAGATTGACAGAAGAGATAATTTTACAACAAATCTAATGTATTAGGGATTGGCAATTAATCCGATAATTATGGCTAACTTTTGAATGAGATCTCACCCACATTTTTCTTCAAAAATATTTCTCTAATTTATTAATTACTAACAAAGCAGTTTAAAACTTATGATGAGTCTCTACTCTTCCTCCAAACTATCACATACCTCACAGCCTCCCATGAATCCGCCTCGGCTGGGCTTAGAATCAACACTCTTAGAAATGCAGCTTTACGATTTTAAGCTGGAATCTAACTGTCTGGCTAAAGAAGCTGCTATTATTTTTGAGGAAAACCCTGTACTTCCTGGCATTATAATTATGCAAGAAGGACAGTTTCTCGGCATAATTTCTCGGCGGCGATTTCTAGAAAGTTTGAGTCGTCCCTACGGGTTAGAAATTTTTTTGAAACGCCCCCTGAGTATCTTATATAACTTTGCCCAGACTGAACCTTTAATATTTCCGAGTAACACCTTAATTGTGATGGGTGCGCGACGTGCATTACAGCGAGAGCCAGAATTTCTTTATGAACCAATTGTGGTTCAAGTAGGACTCTTATATCAACTCTTAGATGTGCATGATTTATTAGTTGCTCAATCCCAAATTCATGAGCTAACGACTCAACTGTTACAAAAACAAACTCAATCCAAAACTATGCAAACTGAGAAGCTAGCCAGTTTGGGAAGGATGATGGCTGGACTTGCTCATGAAATTTTGAATCCTGTTAATTTTATTTTTGGTAATTTAAAGCATTTATCTGAATATACTCAAGATGTCCTTGAGGTTTTATCGGCTTACGGAGAAGAATTTCCTCAGCCTAATCTAAAAATTGATGACTTGAAAGAATCAATTGACTTAGAATTTCTTGTCAAAGATTTGCCCCAAGTTGTTGACAGCATGACGCTAGGTACTGAGCGGTTAATGAAAATTATTAGCAGTCTGCGAACTTTTTCTCACATGGATGAGGCAACTTTACAAGAAGTTAAGATCCATGAATGTATTGATAGTACTTTATTGATTTTAAATAATCGCCTCAAAACTGGCATTGAAGTTGTCAAAAACTATAGTGAGTTGCCTTTAGTTAAGGGCTATTCTGGTCAACTCAGTCAAGTTTTTATGAATCTTTTAAGTAATGCTATTGACGCACTGATGGAAAAGCTGGAAGCACAAGCAGAATCCCAAAAGCAAGCGGAAATAGTTACAGGACAGACAAATTTATGGCAACCTCGAATTGAGATTAGCACTGAAGTACGAGTTCAGAAAACTGAACAGACAAGTACAGACAATGAGCGGTGGGTAGCAATCTTAATTAAGGATAATGGATCTGGTATCCCATTGGAAATTCAGCAACGCATATTTGAAACATTTTTCACCACAAAACCTGTGGGAAAAGGAACAGGTTTAGGATTAGCGATTAGCCATCAAATTATTACGGAAAAGCATCAAGGTAAACTAAACTTGGATTCTCAGCTAGGTATAGGAACACAGTTTGAAATCTTACTACCGCTTAGTTAACTTTCCTCTACTTAAATTAAAATTTTGTTAATCTCTCATACTTATAGTCAGTAGAGACGCGAAATTTCGCGTCTCTACATCTACGAAGGGTTTCAGAATTTATTTTGTCCAAACACGGGCGGTTGCCATATAAAAAAGTATGATATTTCTGCTTTTTTTATAAATCATTTAATTACTTACAAATTTAATTAACAAACTATCATTTGTTTAACTTTTGATAGCCTATTCTTAACCTCTAACCGCTAGTGTTTTAAAGTTAGGTAATTAGAGATCTATTTTTTATGAATAAGCAGAATGCTGGTAGTTCCAAGTTTAACCGCCTGTTATATTTAGGATTATTAGTTATAGGAACCATCGGGGCTATTGAGGTTCCTTCTCAAGCCGTCTATGCTGCCAATATTACTGGAGGTAAAACCTCTGCCAATCCTTACGTCACTAATGTTTCTGGCAATGGCGGCTACCAAATCACTCCCCTGCTTACCGTAGGAGATGAAGTTCAGTTACTTAGTGGAGATTTGAGAGATGGTTTGACAGCCGTTGATGGTAAAACATTCGCATTTCCTGGTATTCCAGATGGTTTAGGACTATTTAAGTCTGGAAATAGCAATTACGTTTTCGTTAACCAGGAAATCGGCTCATCTCAGACAACTGCTATCTCCTCAACTGTTCCTGGAATAATTAAGGGAGCAAGAGTATCTTTATTTCAATTCGACCAAAACTGGAATGTACTGGGTGGTAAAAACTTAATTGAAACTGTAGTAGATCCAGCTACTAATACAACATATAACCTAGATACAACTACAGGTTCCTATATAGATCCTATTTCTAGTGCTGCTTTTAGTTTCTCTCGCTTTTGTTCTGGCTATTTAGCTCAAAATGGTTTTGTTGACAAAAATGGGTTAGCAGCACCTATTTACTTTGCTCCTGAAGAAAGTGGTTCTGGTAGTCGTGGTTTTGCTGTAGATCCGAATGGTACAGCCGAAGCCCTGAATAGTTTGGGTCGCTACTCTAAAGAAAATGTGGTTGCAGCTTCCCAATATCGGGTTGGTAATCCCACAGGAAAAACAGTACTATTTAGCACAGAAGATTTTACTGATGGCGAAGTTTATATGTTTGTGGGTCAGCAAACAGCACAAGATCCCAATGGTTTTAAAGATGGCGATTTGTACGCCCTCAAAGTAAACAATGCTGACTTTGAAGGTCAAATTAGTGGCTCTACTACAGGAACTTGGAGCCTGGTTGACGATGCCGCAGCTATGAATCCAGATGGTACAGTGCTGAGTAACTTTGTCAATACTCAAGGTAAATCAACTAACTTTCGTCGCCCTGAAGATATCGCAGAAGATCCCAATAACCCTGGAACCTTCTACTTTGTGACCACAGGCACTAAAGATACACCTACTACTAACACAACTGCGCCAGATAGCCCCGACACTACAAATCCTACTCAAGCTGAAAACCCCTACGGAAAGCTTTATAGCTTTACACTTAATCCCAATGATCCAACTGCACCTCTTAATAAATTCGAGTTGTTGTTAAATGGCGGTTTTGGTACTGGTGTCAGTTATGACAACGTTACTGTCGATCGCAACGGTAATGTCTTAATCATGGAAGATGAAACTTCCTTTGGGGGTGATGTGATGAAAGCAGAAAATCGAGATGGTCGGGTTTGGTCTTACAACATTGCGACTGGTAAAGTTACCCCTGTGTTTGAACTTGATGAAAATGCTGCTGGGTCACAATTTAATAACCCTAATGTTCCTGGTCAATGGGAAACTACGGGCATCATTGAAGCAAATCCTAATGCTAAACCAGGTAGAAGCTCATATTTGTTTAATGTTCAAGCGCATACTGTTCCTGTTGCCAATTATACGGAAGGCGGTCAGTTAATTCTGGCTACTCCTGTCCCTGAACCAGGGACAACGGCGGCTCTAGCTTTATTTGGTCTGTCGGCTTTGGGTTTGAAGTTGAAACGACAAGTTTAAGTGGTTTAGGACTTACGCCTAGATCCCCCTAAATCCCCCTTAAAAAGGGGGACTTTGAATATTCCCCCTTTTTAAGGGGGGATAGTTCTGATCTAGGTTTCAGGCTTTCGGTGCGTAAGTCCTGTGGTTTAACAAGTGGTTATTTTATGACGAGGCAGAGCCTCTAATCTTCGTTCCCAGGTTCAACCTGGGAACGAGTTTTTTAAGGCTGCGCCTTGAATGAAAAAACTAAGTAACTACGGTTTGTGATTCTTGCTCAAATTCGCTTTCGATATTCTGGGGATAAACAACTGAAAGTGGAATTGGCTTGTCAACTCCGTTAATAACTACTCCCAAAAGTCGTATATCTGCTTCAGTAAACTGATTAATAGTTTCAGCGAGGAAATTTTCATCTGTGTAGTTAGGTCGAGCTACAAGTACGATGCCATCAGTTAATGGTTCTAGTAACAAAGCGTCATTGCAGCGACTTAAAGCTGGGGTATCTATCACTACGAAGTCAAAGCGACCCCGCGCATCTTCAAGTAAACGGCGGATTTCGCTCGATTCGATGATTGCAGCAGATTGTCGCTGTGGACCCGCACTAGGTACGACGTATAAGTTCTCAATGTCGGGTACTAACTGGACGCATTCATTCTTAGCGCCGTAGTAGCGCAGGGGATCAAAGGGCGCGTCGGGATCTGAAGCAATCATGAGACTGTTTACTTGGGAGGGCGATCGCAAATCTGCTTCAATTAATAAAGTCCGCTTACCAGCACGAGCAGATGCGATCGCTAAATTATAAGCACTTAGGCTCTTACCTTCTCCAAATTCTGTGCTAGTTAATAACACCACTTTTAACGGTTGATCTGTAGCACGACGCAAATTGCTACGGAATCGCTCATAAAATTCTAAATAAGGAGAATCTGGATCTAGTAAAACACGGCTATCACCCTGATCTGGGTTCCATAGCAGGATATAGGGTAATTCACCCAATAGCATCACCTCGCGTTCTTCTATAGCAGTTCGGACATCTTCCACTGTGTAGAACTTGCTATCCAACGAAGACAACAGCAGAATTACCCCAGCCCCAACGAGCAAACCAATCAATGCACCTGCGCCCAGTGTCAGGGGTACATTCGTCGCTTGTTGATCATCAACAATTACCTCTGGCTGTCTAGCAATACTAAGACTACTTACCGTTTCCGCCTCTGCTGCTTGAGCATCTGCTAGTGCTGCCTGGATCTTATTTTGGAAAGATTGCTTAATCTGAACTTGCTGCTGTAGTTTGGCTTGCTGTAGTTGCTTATTAGGCATCAAAGCATACTGAGATCGGAGTTGCTGCTCGGATTTAGCAAGAGAAAAGAATTGCTGTTGTAGTGCTGCCCTCTGACTTTGTAACCCGACTAAAGTATTTGCCAATTGCTGACGGGCTGGATCTAAATTACTATCTTGGCGGATTTGACTAGGTAAAGGCGCAGTTATGCCATTTCCCCCTAATACCTCATTTGCTCGTTGCCGTTGCAAATCCTCCAAAGCTGTTTGTTTTTTGACTAACTCAACTATTGTCGGGTGTTCTGGTCGTAAATCTCGTCTAGCAATTTCTAACTGACTTTCAATTTGAAAAATCTGCGCCCGCAAATTGGCAAGAATCGGATCAGCACTAAGAGCAGAAGATGTGTAAGCTTGATCTGGATTAAGACCTAACTTGCCCATCAGACTACCCATTTGAGCATCAATTCCCTCTAGTTGCAACTGAATCTGCCGTTGCTGTTGTGCGCTACCATTAATAGCCCCCACTAAAGTTCCATCTTGTGTTGCTACTATCGCAGGTCCTTCAGTGCGGATGTATCTTTCTAATTGCTGTTGAGCAACTTCAAGTTCTTGCCTTGCTGGTACTAATCTTTCATTTAAAGATTGAATAATTGCTCGTAAACGCTCTGTATTAATTGTACGGCTCTGCTCTACCATCGCCTGCATTAGTGCTGCCAAGGTTGCCTGAGAGCGTCTAGAATCTTCATCTGTATATGCAAGTTGAATCACCTGTGGCTGTGGCGTTGCAGCTTCTTTATTTCCTTTAGGAGTATTGGTATTTGGGAGAGTTATTTTAAGATTTTTTTGAACCTTGAGCGGGTCAACATTCACCCGTGCGGCTGCTGTTTTTAAGACATTTTCAGATAATAAAATATCCTCCCTCAGTTGCCGACCTTCTTGTTGAATTTGAGGACCATAGTTCGACAACACTGTTGGGGGACTGTTATAAGCTAAAATCCCTGTAGCTTTATAAACAGTGGGAGGCGGTGACTGTAGGGCAAGGACGGTTGAAACTCCGACAATGACAGCAAAGCTGGTTAATCCTATCAATTTATGTTGATCAACAGCAATTAGATAACGCTTAATAAATGGTGAAGTCATAGAGGGGCAGTTTTAAGTTAAGAAGGGTGTTTATGGTTATTGAATTTGGAGTTAATTTTTGGGTAAAGTTTTGTGCTAATTGCTGCTTTAATTTAAATGAAGATAAGTGCGTAGGCGCAGCCAGCCGCAGGCATCGCAGCAATAAATGGGCTGGTATTACCTTGATATTCTATTGAGAAAAAACAGAAATTGAAAAAGATTGCTAAACGGTCGAGTAACAGTACTCAAACCATATTCCAGTTTGGCAATCAAAGTACGACCTACTACAAATACATCATTATCTTGTAGCGGAACGTTTTGAGAAATATCCCCTAACAATGCTCTTTTACCGTCTAGTTGCTGAGTGATGGGTTTACCTTTTTCTGGGTCAAACCTGACTAGGGCAATTTTATCTAATTTGACGTTATCTGGATTAGGAGCGAGCGATCCTAATGCGTCTATGAACTTGCTACCATTCGGCAAGGTGAGAGTACCAATTCTACCGTTAGCGTAACTTAAAACATGAACTCTCAACTGCTGTTGCCCTAGACCAGATCGAGCTATTAGCTGGCGGTCATAACCTTGATCGTTACCAAATCCTAGTTTCTGAACAACTACAACATCACCATCTTGTAGCCGTAATTCTGGTAGTGATTGACCATTTTGCAGAGGAGTAAATAAATCAACTTTTTGCTCAATAATTGAGCTATTACCCATAGATCGACGCACCAATACTGAACGCAAATCTGCTAAATTCGTGCTACCGCCAGCCGTCTGTAGTGCTACCAGCAGTTGGGAGTTGGGATTGAGAGAGTAGTAACCAGGTTTAATTACTTCACCAATAATCGTAACTTGTGCGGGACGCAGACCTGCTAGGATGACAGTAACAGTCGGATTTATGACATATCTGTTTAAGCGATCGCGAATTAACGATTGGGCTTGTGCCACTGTCAACCCCGCTATCCGTACAATCCCTGCTAGGGGTAATACAATATTGCCTTCTGTATTAATAGTTGCTTGAAAATTTAAATTAGTAAAGTTTTGCACGACCACAGAAATACTATCTCCTGAGCCAAGCCGATAGCGATTAAACTCAGACGAAGCCTTAGACTGTTGAGGCACAGATTGATCAAACGGCGGCTGAAGTGGATTTAGAGGTTCCACCGGAGGTGATGGGGTAACACCAGGAAATTGTGCTAACTTGCCACTTCCTAGCGGTACTGTGCTAGATGTTGCTGTCAAGCTGGATATTGTTTCACTCTTACTTATACTAGGCAACCCAGCATCCACTGTACATAACAGCAATGTGCTAGCCAAAGTGTAGCCAGTAGTATGTAGACTAACCAGGGATAAGGCTGAAAACCTACGCAATTTGTATAAACTCCGAGACATTGGTAGAGATAAGTAGCTGGGTAGAAATAAACTTAACATCAAGGCTGGTCATTGGTCATTGGTCATTGGTCATCAATGCTTTAAAGTACATCTGCCATTAATGCCTTTTGAACTTTTTGAGCTAGAGATTCTACTATAAGTCGAGATTTTTCTATATCACCTAAAGGCTCAATCGGAATCTGTAGGCATACTGCCACCCAGGGAAGGCGACGGCGTTGCCACTGAGCAACTTGATCTGCCCAAAACCACTGGCTAGGTGCTGGATTACCTCCTCCTGACCACGCATACCATTGCACCACAGCAAAGGTTTGAGCTAAGTTAGGTAGCTGCTTCCAAGCACGAAAAAAACGTGCTTCAACAACAGCGATTTGCGGTATCTGTAATTTAGATGTTCCAGGCACTAATGCTTGTTCAACTTGAAAATTCAAATTTTTATCAGAATCTGTCTGCCACCCCATCGCGCCATCTATATCTACCCACTCGATTTCTGGCTGATCTTTATCTCCATTTTGGGGAAAAAGCAGTAAAGTAACTAATTTTTCAGAATTTCCTTGGAGTTGCTGCATTGACCATTTATGACCACCAATTTGTCCTATTTGCTGTTCCACTGTTTGCCAACCAGGAAGTGTTATTCCTTTTTCGCGTAAATTTCTTAAGTTGTGGAGGTTAGTCACTTTTGGTGGATGTGTCCATTGCCATTTTCCTGTTATATAACTAGGTATCGCTCCTAAAACAATTACTAATAACAGAAAACACAGCACTATCACTTTGGAGAGTGAAGAGCGGTGGATTAATTTGGGCAGACTTACAGATTTCATTGGACTTATTGTAAGAATCACAATTTTGGCTTTAAAGAGACACAGATTTAAATAGATAAATGTAGATTTAGCTCTGGTTTAAGCACTTTTTGCCAGAGTATTTATGATTTTATCCTGGCTCTGGGGTGACGTATATTAATATAAATGAAAACTGTTTTAAGACATGATCTGTAATGGTATTCTAATCGGTTTGTTGCAAATCAGGATTTGATTCCGCATCCTCTTCAAAGTATTTTTCAACTAAATTCATTAACAGTACGATTAAACCAAGCATACAAGCAGAGTAAACGTCACCGCCCCAGCCGTCATGCAGCCAGACAAATGCTTGGTCTTTGCCAGTGCCATGAAAGAATGTTAGTAGAGTATTGCGGATGATATTGCCACTTACACTGATTACTACTGCACCTATCAACAACAAAATTGTCTTTATCCGTGAAGACCAGGCTCCTGTCCAGTAAAGTAGCATAATGCTGACGTAAATACTTGTGAACAACATTTTTAAGCCAGCACAATAAGGTGCTACTTCTACAATTCGTTCACCAACATACAAGTTGATTTGTCTGACGGTAACATCCATGCCAAATGCACTGAGGATGAAGCCAGCAGTGCCAGCAATAAATTGCTGTAAAGGCATAGTATAAGGAGTTAGTAAGTAGGGAATTGGGGTTGGTGTAGCTAAAAATATTAGCAAAAGTGGGAAGTTTTGCAATTTCCATCCAGGGATACCTTTCAGCCATAGGCAAAGTCCAGCTAAGACTATTGGAAAGGATAAGTTTACATAATCAGGCAACCCACTGAGATAGAAAAATCCACCTAACAACAGTAAGGCAGCGCCTAATGGATGGGATGTCTCAGGTAGCTTGCGCCACTTTTTCCGCTTTGTCCAACTAATATAAGCAGCAAAGGGTATTCCTAACATCCCGTGACTATAATATTCATGTTCAATACTGATGCTTTTGTTTAGCCAGCCATCATACCAGTAGATGATTAGGGGTGCATAAAGCACAAAGAGCAAACCTATTATGGCAGCAGTTAGTAAGTAAGGCTCGATCGCTCTGGGAATTTTACGCCCAATTTGCATAGTTTTATCCATTTTAGGAGGGAGGAGGGAGGAGAGAGGAGGGAGGAGAGAGGAGGGAGAGGGAAGATTTATAATTGTTAATTGTTAATTGTTAATTGTTAATTGTTAATTGTTAATTGTTAATTGTTAATTGTTAATTGTTAATTGTTAATTGTTAATTGTTAATTGTTAATTGTTAATTGTCTCAGTCTGTCAACTACTTGATGAATTTGCTCGTCGCTCAAGCCTGGATACATCGGCAAAGATAATATTTGTTTACTCATTCTTTCAGCATGGGGGAAGTCTCCCATACGATAACCTAAATGCTGATATGCAGGCTGCAAGTGGCAGGGAATGGGGTAGTGGATGCCTGTTTGAATCCCTTGAGATAATAGCGCCTGTTCGATCGCTTGGCGTTCTAGATCAGATTGGGGCTGTTGGTTGGGTTGTATGCCTAATGTGGGATTGTTAATTTTGATGACATATAAATGATAAACATGACCAGTGCCACTCTGGTTTTCTAGGGGATAAATGTTTTGTAGGGGATGTAGTAAAGAATCGTAAAGACGGGCAGCACGATTACGCGATTGATTCCAGTCAGCTAAATAAGGCAGTTTTACTTTGAGGATAGATGCTTGTATGGTATCGAGACGGCTGTTTGTGCCTAGTTCGGTATGAAAATATTTCCGAGGTGCGCCATAATTGCGGAGCGATCGCATTTTTTGCGCGACGTTAGCATCTTTGGTGACAACTATACCGCCATCGCCAAAGGCACCGAGATTTTTACTGGGGTAGAAACTAAAGGCGGCGGCAATTCCCACTCCACCAGCACGATAGCCTTCTCTTTCGGCTAGGTGTGCTTGAGCCGCATCCTCAAATATAAGTAGATTGTAAGTATTAGCAAAATCTAGTAGCTGTTTGGGGGAAACCATTTGCCCATAGAGATGCACTGGCACTATTGCCCGTGTTTTGGCGGTAATTACCTTTTCTGCTGCGGTGATGTCAATTAAGGCTGTTTGTGGGTCACAATCAACTAATACTGGTGTAGCACCACTATGTAAAACACCGATCAGTGTGGCAATAAAGGTATTTGCAGGTATGATTACTTCATCACCAGCGCCGATGCCGCAAGCTTGTAATCCTAGTGCGATCGCATCAGTACCACAAGCAACTCCAATCCCATAGGTTACACCACAAGCAGTGGCAAATGCTGTCTCAAAATCAGTGACAGATTCACCCATAATAAAATCTCCCCGTTGGATCACAGAATTAATTGCCTGCTCAATCTCGGTTTGAATCGGCTGATGTTGACTCTGAAGATCCACAAAGGGAATTTTTATAGGTATATTACTCATAATTTAGGTAATTTAAATATTTAGGCACAAAGAGCCAGTGGCATTTTTTACTTTACTTAATTAAAAGATAAAATCATATAATTTAATAAAAATAATTCATCCGTCAGCAGGAATTAAAGCAATGTAGAGACGTACCATGGTACGTCTCTACACAATGAAACGGCTGTTCTCCACCAAAGGCAGCAATTTTGGTGGTCAATGGTAGCCTCAAGCCTGAATCGATCACAATCAGAGCGTTTTGATTCCTAAATTTTTGTTCAAAACCATGTTGATCAACTCAACTAAAAATATGAATAAGCAGCGCCGATTAGTTTTAGTTACCAGCGATAAAGGCGGTACAGGAAAGAGTACTTTTTCTAGGGCTTATTTAGATTGTTTGAGCAATAAATCTTTGCCTTATGCTGCCTTTGATGGAGATACCCGCAATCCCCAATTATATCGGCATTATCAAAATATTGCTTCTGGAGTTAAGCCTCTTACTATATCAGAAGATGAAGGGATTGATACATTGATCGATGCTTTAGTAGAAACAGATCAACCATTGGTGATCATAGATTTACCAGCAGGAGGAGGAGCCGCCTTGGAAAAGCTGGAGGCAGAAGCGGGAATTTTTTATGCTTTAAAGGCAACAGGATTTAAATTATCAATTGTTTCAGTACTAACTCCTGTAAAAGATTGTGTAGTAGCTTTGCAGCTACTACTAGATAGATATCAGGATCATGTGGATTACGTTGCTGTCAGAAATGAATTTTTTGGCGAGGCTAGTAAGTTTATTAATTTTGAAAATTCACCAACTCATAAGCAATTTCTAGAACTAGGCGGACAAGAAATCATCATGCCTTCTCTATATCCCTCTGTGCATCGTATGCTCGACGAGCATAGCTTATCGTTTCAGGAAGCGTTACAGGATAATTCGCCACTTTCTTTTTCACAAAAGATGCGATTACAGAAGTGGATGGAACTAAAAGATCGAGAATTGGATAAGGTAGCGGCTGTAATTGGGATAGAAAAACAGGTAATTCAGTATGAGTTTCGGGGTGCAGGTTTTGCTAGTTAGCAATGTAGAGACGTACCATGGTACGTCTCTACATTTCCATAAAAAGAGTTTGACCGATAATAAAATTAAACCTAAGCCTTGGTGTAGGCTCTTAGCATTCACGGGCTGACGGCATCAAGGCTTACAATTAATTTGAAGTAATTCAAACGCTCAGTATCAGCAAATGGAAAAACAACCCTGGCTTGAAATAGCTGAATATACTGCCATCGTTGGTTCTGTTGTGGGAACTGTGGCGGCAGTAAAATTTCAGCAGTTAGCGTATGCTTCAGCACCCTTAGCTGTTGTTGTATCACTAAATTTAATTAATCGGCAAAGATTTAAACAACAAATTCAACAGTATACTAGCAGTGCGATCGCAGATGTACGTCAAGTAGTTCAACCTCTATTTCAACAAGCTGAAATCCCAGTACAAAATGTTAATCTCGCCTCAATTGCGGGATTGTTACCTCCAGCAAATCAAATAACGTCAACTGTCAGCAACAATCAAGAGTTGGTGACACCATCTACTCAAGTACCGCAAAAAGAAATAATTATAGAATTACAGAGCATTACTACTGAAATTCATCAAGGTTTTGATAAACTAGCTAGTTGCTTAGAACCTAGGGATATGACTAATTTAAAGTTAGAAATATCAACAATTAAAAAACATTTAGAAATTGTTGATATTCCTGATATAAAAACTAATATTGAGCAACTCAAGGCACAATTTAATCATTTAGATGAGCAACATCAGGGTTTGCCTCCAGCTTATGATATTCTTGCTTTAGCTGAAAAAATGGCGGATTTTGAACAGAAAAATCAAGAAATTTTGAGAGATTATAATAAGCTCGTAGTTCCCAAAATTACGCAGCTAGAATCAGAGCAAGTATCTAGTAAACAAGATATTAAATATATTAAAGAACAGCTAAGGAATTTAGAGATAAAACTAGAAGATTTGTCTTTTTCGCCGGAAGCAAATTTTAGTAATGTAGTCAACGCGATCGCTCCGATTCAAGCGCATATTTCTTCATTAGGTTCTATTCCTGAACAAATAACTCAATTAAAGCTTGATCTGCAAGATTTGCAAGAACAAATAAAGTATGAACGTCCGTATAATAATAATGGCTACAGAAAGAATTAAAGATTAGCGCGATCGCACTAACATTTCTTCAACCTTCGTCGCCCATTCACTATTACCTTGGGTAGTATATAAGTCTCTAGCATATTGCAATACTCGTTGAGCTTCAGAATAGTTGTTCTGTCGCATAAATACTGTACCAGCAGCATAATAAGCATTAGCATAGTTAGGATTAGCTTTTGCTGATTTCCGAAATGCTTCTAAAGCTACATCTAATTTTCCTTGGTTTAAATAAATTGCACCTAAATTATAATGAGCTTCTGCATATTTTGAATTAATTTTAATGGCTTGCTCAAAGGCTTTTTGAGCATCATCTATTTTGTTTTGTTGTAGATACATTAAACCTAAATGGTAAACTGGTTCTGGTGCTTTGGGGCTGAATTGGATAGCTTTTTTAAAAGATGCGATCGCCTCTCCAAATTCCCCTAGTTTCTCCCTGACTAACCCCAAGTTATAATGAGCTACTCCTGAATTGGGGTTTAATTCTACCGCTCTGCTCAAATAATCTTTTGCTTGTGGTAAATTGTTACCTTCTAACAAAGCAGCCCCTAAATTAGCAAACGCTAAAGCAAAGCTAGAATCAGCTTGAGTTGCGCGGTAAAAAGCATCTGCCGCTAGTTGTATATCTCCTTGCTGTCGCAAAGCCAGTCCTAAATTGTAATGCGCGGCGGCTAAGTCTGGATCTAACTGGGATGCTTGCCTAAAAGCTGCGATCGCATCTGCTAATTTTCCCTGTTGAATTAACTGTAAACCTTGATTCAGCCATCCTACTGCGGCTGGTAAACCTAATTGAGCTTGAGCCTTTAATATCGGTGCAGAAGCTATCTTTGGAAGAGTATTAGCCCTAACATGGGTGAAATTACCAGGTAGTAAGTAACTCACCATCAAAAAACATAGCATTCTGTTATATTGTGATTTGGCAACCGCAGATTTATTTCGATTTGATAAATATTTCTTTGCAATTCCTAGCTTTTTTTTCATAAATTTTATTTTTACTTTAAAAAAATTAATATTGCTTGATATTTCTTGCAGTAAATCTTAAAAGAAGTTGCAATTATTGTGACATCGATCAATAACACGCTAATCTCACAAACAGAGGGATAAACTCGGTTAACTGTCAACTGTCAACTGTCAACTGTCAACTGTTAACTGTTAACTGTCAACTGTCAACTGATATCCCACCGTTTAAATTTTTTTTTAACTTAAGGCGGTGACTTATGAACGAAAAAGTCATGGAAGCCACACGGAATGTGGCAGTGGTTGGTCCTTATTTAAGTGGCAAAACTACATTACTAGAAAGTTTATTATTTGTCACTGGAGCAATTTCGCGTAAAGGTAATGTCAAAGATGGCAATACAGTAGGTGATAGTTCAGCAGAAGCACGCGATCGCACCATGAGTGTAGAGGTATCTACTGCCAGCACTGAATATCAAGGTATTAATTTTACATTTGTAGATTGCCCTGGTTCAATTGAATTTGCTCAAGAAACATATAATGCCTTAATTGGCGTTGATGCAGCGATTGTGGTTTGCGAACCAGTTTGCGATCGCGTCCTTACTCTTGCCCCCTTATTTAAGTTTCTAGACGATTGGGAAATTCCCCACCTAGTCTTTATTAACAAAATGGATCGGGCAAATAACAATTTTATGGACGTACTACACGCCCTGAAGACAGTTTCTAGCCGTCCGTTAGTTCCTCACCAATATCCTATCGGTCAAGGAGAAAATTTGATCGGTTTTATCGATCTAGTAAGTGAGCAAGCTTATCATTATCATGCTGGTGCGCCTGCCGATCCAATTCCCATGCCGGAAGAGTTGCGAGAACAAGAGCATACTGCACGGCAAGAAATGCTAGAAGAATTAGCAAACCTTGACGATCATTTGCTAGAAGAATTACTAGAAGAAATAGAACCGCCCATAGAAGAAATTCTTCAAGATATCAAGATGGAATTAGGGGCTGATTTGATAGTACCCGTATTCTTAGGCGTTGCTGAACAAGATTATGGTGTACGACCATTACTATCAGCTTTATTACGAGAAGCACCAGAACCCGAAACTACAGCCGAACATCGCGGAATTGTTCTACACGAAGATGCTCCGTTAGCACAAGTAATTAAAACCTATTACACTCCCCAAGGCGGTAAAATCTCCCTAGTACGGGTTTGGAAAGGTACGCTAACTGATGGAATAGTACTAAATGGTATGCGTGTTGGTGGTTTGTACCGCCTGATGGGTCAGCAACCAGTTAGTATTAATGAAGCCCAAGCTGGCTCAATTGTGGCACTAGGACGCTTAGAAGGAATTAAAACAGGGGATACCCTTACGACTGCGGGTAAACAACTGGCGACAGAATTACCAAAAGCCGAACAACTAAAACCAGTTTATGCTTTAGCGATCGCACCAGAAAAACGCAACGATGAAGTTAAACTTAGTAGTGCAATCACCAAACTTTTAGAAGAAATCCTTCCCTAGCTTGGGAACAACACGGCGACACCCACGAAGTTATCCTTTGGGGTCAAGGGGAAATACATCTGCAAGTAGCATTAGATCGACTACGGCGCAAATATAACTTGCCCATGACAACTCATTTACCGCAAGTTCCCTACAAAGAAACCATCCGTAAACCAGCCGCGTCAGTGCATGGACGCTATAAACATCAAAGCGGGGGTCATGGACAATTTGGAGATGTTTATCTCGATATCAAACCGCTAGAACGTGGACAAGGCTTTAACTTCGATGAAAAAATTGTTGGTGGAGTAGTGCCAAGGCAGTATATACCAGGCGTAGAAGTCGGTGTGCGGGAGTATTTAGCACATGGGCCATTAGGGTTCCCAGTTGTGGATGTGGCGGTAACGTTAACAAACGGTTCTTATCACACAGTTGATAGTTCCGAACAAGCATTTAAAAATGCTGCCCGTCTAGCTATGCAAACTGGGATGTCTCAATGTCAACCAACATTGTTAGAGCCAATTATCTCAGTAAAAGTCTGTGCGCCCAATGAATATACTTCAAAAGTGTTGCAACTTCTGAGTGGTCGTCGAGGACAAATTCTCGGTTACGATCGTAAAGAAGATTGGGCAGGTTGGGATGAAGTTTCTGCATACTTACCCCAAGCAGAGATGCACGACTTTATTGTAGAGTTGCGATCGCTCACAATGGGTGTTGGCTTCTTTAGTTGGCAACCAGACCATTTACAAGAAGTTCCAGACAAACTTGCCGAGAAAGTCTTAGCAACAACCAGCAACGGTAACGGAAAAACCAACGGCAACGGAAATCATTAGACCTCTACCCCACCCCAACCCTCCCCTTATCAAGGGGAGGGAGCTAGTTTCCCCTAGGGCGTGTTTTCAAACCCTTCAATCCCCCCCGCCCCCCTTAAAAAGGGGGGAGAATCCAATCAAAGTCCCCCTTTTTAAGGGGGATTTAGGGGGATCTTAATCTGACGGGTTAGTTTGAAAACAAGCTCTAGCCCTCCTTAACCCTCCCCTTATAAAGGGGAGGGTGCGCGGTAGCGCGGGTGGGGTAATTTCATCCAAAACGTCCACTGACATAATCTTGAGTCTTCTTCTGCAAAGCTTGAGTAAAAATAACATTCGTTTGATTAAATTCCACCATCTCACCCAAATACATAAAAGCTGTATAGTCAGAAATCCGCGCCGCTTGCTGCATATTGTGAGTGACAATCAGAATTGTTACCTGTTCCTTTAACTGACTAATTAATTCTTCTATACTATTAGTAGCAATTGGATCTAACGCTGAAGTAGGCTCATCAAACAGAATAATTTCAGGATCAGTAGCCAAAGCACGCGCAATGCACAACCGTTGCTGTTGACCACCTGAAAGATTAAACGCCAAATCATGTAAACGATCTTTTACTTCATCCCATAAAGCCGCATTGCGTAAAGCTTTCTCTAGCCTTTCATCTAAGATGCTACGCTTTGATATACCCCGCACTCGCAACCCATAGACGACATTTTCATAAATCGACTTAGGAAAAGGATTAGGTTTTTGAAAAACCATACTAATTCGCATCCGCACTTCTATCGGATCAACTTGACGCGAAAGGATATTAACTTGATTAGAATCTAATAAAATTTCTCCTTCATAACGATTGCCTGGATACAAATCGTGCATCCGATTAAAACAGCGTAAAAAAGTCGTTTTACCACACCCTGAAGGACCAATTAATGCTGTTACCTTATGTTCACCTACAATCAAATTGATATTTTTGAGTGCATGGACTGAATTATAGTAAAAATTCAAATCTTTTACTTTGGCTTTTGGTCTGACTTTTGCTTTAGGTAACTTAGATTCCGATGCTTTTTCTACCATTTGAGTCCTTTGCGTAAATGATATCTCATAAAAATAGCAATTCCATTCATTGCTACAGTCATACCAATTAAAACTATGCCTGCTGCTGCTGCATTCACCTGAAATTCTGGTTCAGGGCGAGAAACCCAATTAAACATTTGAATGGGCATAACTGTGAAAGGTGCTTGCAACCAACTAAAAGAAATATAGGGAAATTCACCTTTAAATGGGGAGTCTGGTAAAAATGCAATAAATGTCAGTGCGCCAATAGTAATTAGAGGTGCTGTTTCTCCAATTGCTCTTGCCAAACCGATAATTACACCAGTGAGAATACTACCAATTGAGTAAGGTAAAAGATGATCCCAAATTACTTGCCATTTAGTCGCCGCCATAGCATAAGCTGCTTCACGCATAGTATTAGGAATTGCCCGTAGTGCTTCACGAGTGGTAACAATTACTATTGGTAATATTAATAGTGCTAAGGTTAAACCTGCTGCTAAAATACTCTCGCCTAACTTTAATTGATAAACAAATAAACCTAGTGCTAAAAGACCATAAATAATTGATGGTACGCCTGCTAAATTGGTGACATTAATTTCAATCAGAGCAGCAATCCAATTTTTACGGGCATACTCTTCTAAATATATACCGGAAGATATGCCCAAGGGAATAGCTGCGATCGCAGTTACAAACATTACTAAGACTGTTCCTACCCAAGCCGCTAAGATTCCGGCTGATTCAGGATTACTAGAAGGAAACGAAAAAAAGAAGTGTTCCGAAATACGCGGAACACCATCAATTGCTAACTTAATTGTTAATGCTAGGAAAGTTAGTACTGCTACTAAAATCGACAACAAGCCAACAATAGTAAAAATCACATTACCAATTTTGTTACGAGCTACAATTGCTCTAATTTGCTCTACTGTTGCCATTTATGTGTTAGTAATCCTAAAAATCTAAATTTTATCACCTGCTCAATTAAATTCTGATAGCTAACTTAGTAAATTTCTCGATAGCGTTTACTCAAAAAATAACCGATAATGTTGAACGACAAAGTAATTAGTGTCAGGGTTAATCCAGCAGCAAAAATTGTTTGATACTCTAAAGTCCCATGAGGTAAATCACCCATACTAACTTGCACAATGTAAGCCGTAATAGTAGCAGCAGGCTCCATCGGATTCAAAGTTAAATTTGGTTGTAATCCAGCAGCGATCGCCACAATCATTGTTTCACCAACTGCGCGAGAAATCCCCAGAATATAAGCAGAAATAATTCCCGAAATAGCAGCCGGAAATACAATTTTTAAAGCGGTTTGTAACCGTGTTGCTCCCATTGCATAAGAGCCTTCCCGCAAGTATACTGGCACTGCCCTCATCGCATCTTCACTAATAGAACTAATAAAAGGAATAATCATAATCCCAATGACTATCCCAGGACTTAACATATTAAAGCCCGCTAAATCAGGAAAAACTTGTTGCAATAGTGGCGTGACGAATAACAGTGCAAAGTATCCATAAACTACTGTCGGAATACCTGCTAGTAATTCCAAAAATGGCTTAATTATCTCTCGTAAACGAGATGGAGCAAATTCACTGAGATAAATTGCAGCAATTGTCCCCAATGGTAGTGCTACCACCAAAGCCACAGTTGTAGTGACCAAAGTTGCTGTTACTAATGGCATAATTCCATAATGCCCATCCGCAAATAAAGGACTCCATTCTCTATCCGTGAGGAATTTTGATAAGGGGACTTTTTCAAAAAATGCCAGAGATTCTGTAACTAAAATATACAGAATTGCTATAGTTGTTGCCACAGAAGAAGATGCAGCAAGAAACAACACAAATTCAATCGCTCTTTCCTGCAAAGAACGGATTACTTGTGGCGATAGTTGGGCTGGTCTAGATACTTGTATTTTTGTTTCAGTCATATTTAGTTAATAGCAATTAGCAATTAGTTATGATTTGTAGGTTGGGTTAAGCGCAGCGCAACCCAACACCTGATAAATGTTGGGTTTCACTTCGTTCTACCCAACCTACATTAATCTGCCTCCTCGCTAATTGCTAATAGCTCTATAATTTTGCTTCACGTTGTTGCAGTTGCTCAATTTTTAAACCTACGGGCGCATCGCCACCAAATATTGTACCAAGCTTGCGTTTTTGTAAATGTTGTTTCGCTATTGCATAAACTTTTGTAGGTAAGGAAACAAGCCCGACTGCTGTTGATAACTGACTCGCATTATTCAAGTAATATTCTGTAAACTTCTTAACTTCTGGTCGTTGAAGAGATTTAGCATTTACATAAATAAAGACTGGTCGGGATAAAGGTTTATAAGTACCATTCCTTACAGTTTGAGCAGAAGGTAGCACACCATTAATTGCGACAGCTTTTAGTCTGCTGGTGTTAGCGCGGTAATAGGAATAACCAAAGTAAGCTAAAGCATTTTTATCTCTAGCAACACCCTGTACTAAAACGTTGTCGTTTTCGCTGGGAGTAAAATCACGCCGACTTGATTTAGATGTACCAACAATGGCTTCGGTGAAATAGTCGAAAGTACCAGAATCTGGTCCAGGTCCATATAATCGGAAAGCAGCATTGGGAAATCCTGCACGTACTTGATTCCATTTGGAAACTGTACCTTGAGCCGCAGGTTCCCACATTTTTTTCAGTTCAGCTGTTGTCAGATTACTGACTGGACTTTGACGGTTCACAACAACTGTGATAGCGTCATAAGCTATTGGTAATTCTATATATTGAATACCAGCCGCTCGACAAACAGCCATTTCTTTAGCAAGAATTGGTCGTGAAGCATCAGAAATATCTGTTTCACCACGACAAAACTTTTTGAAACCGCCACCAGTACCAGAAACACCAACTGTAACTCTGCTACCACCTGTTTTTTGAAAATTTTCTGCAACGGCTTCAGTAACCGGATAAACCGTACTGGAACCATCAATTTTGATCGTACCTGTTTGAGATTGAGCCGGAGAGATTGATACACCTAATGTGCTAGCTACTAGAGCGATCGCACTGACTAATGATACCCGTTTAAGCATAAATGCCATGTTCTTGAACCTGTTTAGAATTAACTCTAAAAATTACTTTTTAGTGCTTGCTTATACAGCCTAACTGCCCAAGTTTAAATTATTCTAAGTTCAGGTTATGAACAGGTTAAATTTATTAACTATTTTTATGGAAATTTGTAAATCAATCTTTAGATTGAAAAATATACAAAATTTAATCAAATTTTAACCAAAAATTAATTACCATTTAACTAGATTCTTGTTTTACTTAATTATTAATTTTGTAAAACCACCCCCAAAGCATAAATTAGTGATGTAACTTGAATCTTATTCCTTGAGAAAATAGCTTTATGGATTTTATTGTTTCTATAATTACTGCCCTAATTGCAGTCCTAGTATTTTCTAACCGTCTGGGAATGACGAGCGATCGCCATCGTTCTTCATTAAGTGCGATCTCCTTATTAATAGCGGTAGTTGGTACACTTTACTCGATCTCCAAAGCACTAATCGTTATTCCTACTGGCAATATTGGCGTTGTAGATTCTTTTGGTAAAGTAGCCCAAAATTCCCTTGCTCCTGGTGTCCACTTAGTTAACCCATTTGCCAAGGTAATACAATTTTCAACTCGCCTAAAAGATGTCAAAGAAAATGTAGATACAACATCTCAAGAAGGCTTAACACTTAATCTTGATGTTAGCCTTCAGTATAAACTTGACCCACAAAAAGCCGTAGAACTTTATCAAAAAATTGGTACTAGCGAGACAGATATTCTCAGTTCTAGATTTCGTTCTACTATTCGTAAAATCACTGCCACCTACCCAGCTAATGCTATTTACTCTAGCAAACGTCAGGAGGTTGCCAAGCAACTCAATCAACAGCTTACTCAACAATTAAAATCTTTAGGTTTTATTGTAGAGGAAACTTTGTTGAGGAATGTAGT
The DNA here is from genome assembly GCA_963711165.1 of uncultured cyanobacterium. Lineage (GTDB taxonomy): Bacteria > Cyanobacteriota > Cyanobacteriia > Cyanobacteriales > PCC-9333 > Crinalium. Next base: position 38,631 of record CAVQDG010000049.1, read on the forward strand.
TTTACCAGAGACAGTTCAAGCAGCTATTCAGCAAAAGCTGAAAGCAGAACAGGAATCTCAGCAAATGGCTTTTGTCTTGCAAAAAGAGCGTCAAGAAGCAGAACGTAAAAGAATTGAAGCTAAAGGTTTATCGGATTACCAAAAGATTATTTCCCAAGGTCTTAATGCTCAAATTTTAAGATTGAAAATGATTGAAGCTAATGAAAAACTAGCCCAATCGCCTAACTCTAAAATTGTTATTCTTGGAGGTGGTGAGCAAGGATTACCGATGATTTTACAACCAGATGCAACACCTGCTAAAAGATAAACAGGATTTACTTCTAGATCCCCCTAAATCCCCCCATAAATTGGGGGACTTTGAATTTTCCCCCCTTTTTAAGGGGGGTAGGGGGGATCAAGGTTTCAGACATGAGAGTGTGTAAGTCCTAATAAAGTTAAGCGTGAGTGAGCAATGGAAGATACAGAAAAATGGTATATTGTCAAGTGTAAAGACGGTCATTGCGAAATTCTCCCCAACGAACAAATCGAAGGGGAGAATAAAGATCCAAATATTGTGGAGCAATGGGGACCATTAGATTCTAAAGAAGAAGCGATCGCACGTCGTGTTGGTTTGATCCGCGCTGGTAAATGCCAACCAGTTTAGGCGATGCGAGTGTTGAGTTTTGGCTTACAGAATTAAACTCAACACTTAATAACTCTAACTATTTACTCGTAGTAGAGGCAGCACTGTTTGCTCTTTGAGCGATCTGCTGCTTCAGCGCTTGTAGTGCTTTAGCATATTGTGGATCATCTGCTGTGCCAACTTTAGTGCGATCGCCACTTAAAGTTTTCTTTTGAGCTTCTGTCAGATCAATTACCACATCTGGCTTAATTCCATGCTTGTTAATGTCGCGTCCGCTAGGAGTATAGTATTTAGCAATTGTTACTTTCAAGGCTGAACCATCTCCTAGAGGTCTGACTGATTGTACTAATCCTTTACCAAAAGTTGTTGTACCAACTAATAAAGCACGTTTATTATCTTGCAGCGCCCCAGAGAGAATTTCGCTAGCACTAGCTGAACCACCATCCACCAAAACCATCACAGGTTTATCTGTCAGGGCAGTATGATTAGCTACTTGGCGATCGCTTTCACCATCTCGGTTAACTGTAGAAACAATAGCCCCTTCTTCTAACCACATCTTGGCAATTTCAATACTGCCATAGAGTAATCCTCCAGGGTTAGAACGCAAGTCTAAAATATAACCAGCTACTCTTTGCTGCTCTAAATTTTTAATCGCATTACGCATCTCAGATGGCGCGTTAGCACTAAATTGGTTTAACCGAATATAACCAACAGATCCCAACTCTTCATCTTTTTGACTGCTATAGCGTACTGGATGAATATCAATTTTTGCCCGTTTGAGAGGAAAATCTAATTGTTTATCTCCTCGGAGGATAGTCAACTTAATTGGCGTTCCCTCTTGCCCCCGAATCAGTTGTACTGCCTGATTCACATCCATGCCTTCGGTACTTTTACCATCAATTCTGATGATAGTGTCCTTAGCTAAAATCCCCGCCTTAGATGCTGGTGTATCTTCAATTGGAGCAATTACTACTAACTTTTTCGTCTTCTCATCTTGAGCCAATTGAATACCTACACCAGTTAATTGACCCGATGTGTCAATTTGCATATCCTTGAACTGTTTCGGGTCCATGAACGTGGTATAGGGATCATTCAAAGGCTTGATCATTTCCCTAATTGCTTTGTAAGCATCTTCCTTACTGCTGTAGGAACGGCTCAGATACTTCTTGCGTACTGCTCGCCAATCTACTTGATTAAAAGTACCATCAACATATTGGCGGTCAATAATCTGCCATACTTCATCAACAATTTCTTTAGGGCTTTCGCGAAATAAAGCTTGACCTTGTGACAAATGAATACCAGCACCAGTAACGCCAACTGTTGTTAGCACTAATGCTGTTGCACCGAGAACTAGCCCACGTTTTGTGATTACCATAATCCTTTTCTGAGCCGCAGGGAAACTAATGCCTAGAAATTACGCTCACTCTAGCATAGGCAATATTAGCTAGCAGTCTGCATATAAATATAGATCCAGTTACATTTGGTTGCAATCCGGAAAACACTATCGTCTCTAAGGTAGAGTCTTACTCAAGCCAGATTGTTCCCCAAGTTTATAATTAACACAGTGCGAACATCTTGAGCGCCCTGTTTTTTTGCGTAAGTCCATATTTAATACATTATACGCTTTCTTTGAGCGCAAACAAATCACACTTAGGACTTAAGCGGCGATCGCTACATTTGGTGTAGAGACGCGCCATGGCGCGTCTCTACATCGCTTTCTTCAGGATCAACCCAGCGACCATCACCTTTAATTAAATTAATTAACTCTTCCACACCTTGAGTCTCTGGCACTTTTTTGATTTCTTCTCTGCCACGATATAAAGAAATGAAACCAGGTTGTTTACCTACATAACCGTAGTCAGCATCCGCCATTTCACCAGGACCATTCACAATACAACCCATCACCGCAATATCTAAACCAGTCAGGTGCTTAGTTGCTTCTCGGACTTTATGCAATACTTCTTCTAAATTAAATAAAGTACGACCGCAAGAAGGACAGGCGACATACTCCACCATTGTCTTGCGTAATCCTAATGCTTGCAGAATACTGTAGCAAACAGGAATTTCTTTTTCTGGGGCTTCAGTAAGTGATACTCGGATAGTATCGCCAATGCCTTCGGCTAACAATGTGCCTATTCCAGCAGTAGATTTAATCCGTCCATATTCACCATCCCCTGCTTCGGTGACACCCAAATGCAAGGGATAATCCATCCCGCATTCATCCATACGCTGTGCCATTAAGCGATATGCTGCAAGCATCACAGGTACACGCGAGGCTTTCATAGAAATTATTAAATTGCGGAAATCTAAAGATTCACAAATACGAATAAATTCTAATGCCGATTCCACCATCCCTTCTGGGGTATCGCCGTAACTAAATAGCATCCGTTCTGCCAAAGAACCATGATTAACGCCGATCCGCATAGCCTTGCCTTGATCGCGTAAGGAAACCACTAATGGTTCTAAAGTTTCGCGGATTTTTTCGCCAATTTCATCAAATTCTGCTTGGGTGTATTCAGTTCTATCTGCTTTGGGCTTCTCAAATACATACAACCCTGGATTAATCCGCACTTTATCAACGTGCTTGGCAACTTCCAACGCGATTTTCATCCCGTTGTGGTGGACATCAGCAACGAGGGGTACGGGTTGGTAAGTAGCAATTAATTTTTGCTTGATTTCTGCTAACGCCTTAGCGTGGGCAAGACTGGGAACTGTAACACGCACAATTTCGCAGCCAATTTCATGCAAGCGGCGAATCCCTGCTACTGATCCATCTATATCTAAGGTGTCTTCATTAATCATTGACTGCACTACCACAGGGTAGCCGCCGCCAATGGTAATATTATCCACTTTTACGGGGCGGGTTTTGCGCCTTTGGATAGTAGTATCAGTGGATAATAGATTAGAAGCGGCTGGGGAAGTTGTTGGATTTGGCAGTGTTTGCATAAAACGATGAGTTGCTCTTTTCCTCTCTATTTATGAACTGCTCCGCTTTCCGCTTCGCTCCAAACGGAGTTTCCAGAAAAACAGGCTTCTAACGTTTCATCTGGCAAACTTACCTGTTTGAGTCCGGTTGGCTCTAATAGATAGAGGTTTCCCATCCACGTCTAAAGACGTTAGTTCCTAACGCCTGTATCGGCAATGCCGACCTCAAGAATGAATTCTCTAACGATGTCTGTTCACCGGATACTGCTACTAACTGTATCGTTCCAGGGTAGAAAAGTGCTTTCACTATGGAAAGAATAATCATCCTGAGTAGCAAGCGGGTCTATTACTGTTTATGCCTCGCTTTGCCATTTTCCCATATCTTCGCCGTGTAATCAAGACTCTGCCCTTGCTTTCATCACCAAAGGGACGAAGACTCCACGCTTAGGACTTCCCGCAAGGATTGTTAAACCTTGCCATAGAAGGGAGCATTTCGGCTGACTATAGCTGTTTAAAATATGAGGTGTGAGGAGCGATCGCTACTATTAAATAAGTTAAGCGTAGCAAAACTTAATTTGATACTATCTCCGGCAACTATCGCTCATGCGCCAAATCTCGAATTAGAGATATGCGGGATTGGATGTAATTGCTTACTATAGCCACTTCCTGGTAATCAAGCGATCGCTCTTGGTTTAGTTGTTTCAATAGCCATTGTACTAAGCTGGCATCATCTAGTTTTAACAAGATATGAGCCTGCGTACTTTCGATCATGACCCATAGCTGACGCAGCAGTGATGGACTCATAGAACCTCCTGGTTGTAAATACCTGTACCGAACTCAGGAATTAATCAAAACTGATGTTATTGGTGGTAGCACATAAGTACGTCACCTCTGAACTATTTAACAATTCCTTTATATTTCACCATACCCGATCGCGAGATCTTAAAGAACAAAAAATTTGACGCTCCCCGCATTCCGCTACGCTTTATACGGGGATTCTTGCTTCAGTGAGCAACCTTGCTCAGATCCGTTACCAAATCTGGGTAGAGGGTCATCTCTCCACAAGCGTGAGTTTCGGTGCGCCCCACCGTACTCAAGTCAAAATTAGTCTGCTTCAGTGCCTTGTTCAGGATATTAATCGCGGCATTCAAATCACGATCTAGTACGCATCCACATTTGCATACATGAGTGCGAACAGACAGGGATTTCTTTACAGTTTCACCACACGACGAGCAGTTTTGGCTAGTGAATTGTGGTGCAACAGGTACGACAACCCGACCGTAGATTTTGCCAAAATATTCTAGCCATTGCGTGAACAGCGACCATGAAACATCGTAGATTGATTTAGCAAGTTTGCCATTTTTAACCATGTTTTTCACTTGTAGTTTTTCATACGCCACGATGTCGTTAGACTTCACTACGCACAATGCTTGCTTAACAGCATTGTCTTTACGCTGGCGCGAAACTTTCAAGTTTTTTCTACCAAGAAGGGATACGGCTTTCTTGCGATTGTTAGAGCCTTTAGTTTTACGACTAACCCGTTTTTGAAGACGCTTTAATGCCTTTTCTGATTGGCGTAAGTATCTAGGGTTCTCTACCGTATTGCCAAGGGAATCAGTGTAGAAGTGCTTCAAACCGACATCTAAGCCTATAGTCTTACCTGTCGGTTGAGCATCTATGTTTCGTTCAGCATCTACACAAAATTGAACGTAGTAGCCATCTGAACGTTTAACTATTCTGACTCTCTTGATCTGATTGATTTGGTAAAAATGCAAATCCCAGGTTCCAATCAACTTAAGCTGACCAATATTACATTTATCTGTAAATTTAATGTATTTGCGGTCATCCGAAAGCTTCCAACCACTCAGTTTATATTCTACTGAGCGATTATTTTTTTGAAACCTGGGATATCCTTTCTTACCTGGAGTTTTAGCCTTGCAATTCTCAAAAAATCTCTTAATTGCAAAGGCTGTTCTTTCTGCTGCTGCTTGTCTCGCTGAAGAATTTAATTGATCAGCAAAATCAAACTCGTTGGCTATAACAGCAGTATATTTATTTAAGTCGTAAGGCTTAACACCTTGATTGTCCATCCAAAAGCGCAAGCATTTATTGCGGATGAATTTAGTAATCCGCAAGGCTTGATCTATCTGTTGATATTGTGCAAGCGTGGCTTTGGCTTTGAATTCAAAAACAATCATTGTCTTTACCTGATCGACCTAGAGATATTCTAGGTTACTTTAGGGAGTAGCGCAATCCCTAAAACGTTAAATGCTCAACTATCCCTCTCTCGGTTCTTGCTCCGCAAGAAATTGTTCAAGGGATGTTTCGCATTTAACCGCCTTTCATCCCCTGTAGAGACGCGCCATGGCGCGTCTCTACACTGCGTTTCACACTCTTGTCTACGGGCGCGGGAATGAGAAAACGCATAATAACTTGACATTTTCTTAATAATTAGAAACTTGAACAGATTGACAAATATCACTAACTAGGTTAACAAGCCTGCTGAAGTATCAGACTGTTGTTGCTGTGAATAGACTTGCTGCACTCGTTCTACTTCTAAGTCAGATAAATAATCTACTGTCCAGTTGGTTTGACGTTGAAGCATATGAAAAGGGTAACTATTTGCTACGCCCACCACTCGCATACCTGCTTGCTTGGCGGCTTTAATTCCTACAAAGGTATCTTCAATTGCTAGACACTCAGATGGCTGAAGCTTTTCAGGATACAGTTGATTTAATTTTTCTACAGCCAATAGATAGCTATCTGGTTCTGGTTTACTAGCGCTTAAGTCATCACCAGTCACCATGACATCAAAATGCTGTGCTAGATTAACTTGATTTAACACCAGTTCGACTTCAGAACTTGTTGCGCCAGTAACGATACCCATTGGTAGCTTTGCGACACGCAATTTAAAAATTAAGTCTTCTAAACCAGGATAAATCGGTAATTTTTCTAATGTTTCCACCTGGCGTTGGTAATCTTGCGCTTTTTGGATTATCAGTTTAGTTAAGTAATCTTCAGTGACAAAGCGACCACGATCTTTGAGCAAATCTTTTAAACAGGCGCTCGTGGTTCTTCCCAAGCAGAATTTCCGAAAGTCCCCTGGTGAGGGGCGCAAATTCTCTGCAATCACAATCTGGTCAATTAGCTGTTTGTGAATTGGCTCATCCTTAATAATAACGCCATTAAAATTAAACAAAACTGCTTTGAGAGTCATGTTGATAAGCTGTTGTGTTTCTAAATTTTATATTTGAGGGAGGGAAGAGGGAGGAGGGAGGAGGGAGGAGGGAGGAGGGAGGAGGGAGGAGGGAGGAGAGAGGAGGGAGGGTCATAGGGTTTGATAACTTTTCTCTCAATTATAAAATCGACAATTTAGATGCCCGTTAGCTTATTTTTTTAAAGCTGGTATTGGTAAATTCTTAATAGCATTCTGATTGTCATCAACAAAATGATCTGGGTGCGGTCAATCACCAAAATTTTATTTAGATAAGTTTGTGTGATCTAGAATACAAAGATTCAAGGCTAGATGAAAGATAAAGCCTGATTTTTCCAGCAAAATCCGAACATTGCACCAATAAGGCGAGATCGTTGAATAGCGAGTAATTTCTTATTTACAATATTGACAACCCTTAATAATATCAATTGTTTGTAATTAAAAGATAGCCATGTTTAAATAATTATTCCTATAGTACAATCCTGTGAAACTAGGAATGAGCAAACTAACATCGCTAACAAATGCTAAACATTTTAGATTACTCAAAATTTGGTTTGTTGAGCTTGGGACTTGCTAGCAATTTGCTACTGAGTGCCACTATCCCTCAGCAAATTAGTGCAGCCGAAGCGAATCTTGAGCCAAGCGCTCAGGTAGATGATGAGTCTAAGGAGATTGCAGCAGGTTTGCCAACTGTAGAGAACCAAGATGCAGTTACCACTGCTGTTAGCACTTCAGAATCGACTATTAGAGTAAATGAGTCAGCATCTCCTCAGAGTAAAACAACAGCAGAACTGAACAACCTATCTAGCAATACCGCCCCCCAAACAAGCAATATTTCCTATCAAGCTACAGATTTACAGCCTGGGAAAGAACAACCTGTAGTTACAATTAATACAGAAGCACAACTGCTTGCTGCTATTCCAATTGACTTGGATGCTCTGTGTCGTTCATTCCCTCTGAACTCGCGATGCAGAGGCTATCAGCCAGGTACTCAACCAGGTACTCAACCAGGTACTCAGCCCACACAACCCACACAACCCGTAATAACACAACCAAGAACAGCAAGACCAGGGGCTGGATTTGCCGTTACAGGTAAAGTTGGTGCGCTGGGGGTGGGAGTAGATCTCACTAAACGAATTTCTAACAATTTAAACGCCAGAGTGGGAGTTAATGGCTTTGGGCTTGGAGTTGATGCTAGTGAGAGTGATATTGATTACAGGGCTGATTTAAAGCTGTTTAGTGTAACTGGACTGGCTGACTTCTATCCATTTGGTGGAGGTTTAAGGTTGACAGGCGGTTTGGCTTATCAAAATAATCGTTTTGATGCTACAGCCGAACCGAAAAACGGGGAATTTCAAATCGGCGATCAAACTTTCCCTGCTCAAGAAGTTGGTCAGTTAAAAGCTAAAGTGTCATTTCCCAACAGCATTGCGCCATATTTAGGCATTGGTTTTGGTAATCCAGTCAGACGGCAAGGCTTAGGTTTTTGGGCGGAGACGGGCGTGATCTTTTCTGGTTCGCCAGAGGTAGAATTGAGGACTACTAATCTGAATGCACCCCAAGACCTAAAAGATGAGATTGAAAATGAAAGGAAACAATTAAAGGATGCTTTGAACGGTTTTAGTATATATCCTGTATTTTCGTTAGGTATTTCTTACGGTTTTTAATTTTTTCAGGATTTACGCATCAGGATAGGTGGGCAAGATGCCCGCATATCCTAAAAATTAATTTAATTTGGCACCGAAGAGGCGGAGCCTCGACGGGTTCGTTCCCAGGTTGAACCTGGGAACGAGGGCTAAGATACCCGCTCTTGTGTAGAGACGCGAAATTTCGCGTCTCTACATTTTGCGCTCGGTGAATATTTTGTTGATTGAGAGTCGATAATTGAAATATGCTAGAACTCCATTGCCATACGACTTATTCAGACGGTACTCTCACGCCACAACAACTGGTTGCTGCGGCTGTTGATAAAGGAGTACGCGCTCTTGCTATCACTGACCACGATACTATTTCTGGGTGGGATGAAGCGATCGCAGCCGCCATACCACACAATATAGAAATTGTCCCTGGAATTGAATTAAGTACTGTCCACAACGATCGCTCTTTACATATTCTCGGCTTTTATCCTAATCCTGAATTACTTAGTACTCCTCTACGTGAACGGATAGAAGGGCGTTTTCGTCGCGCTAGGAAGATGGTAGAAAAATTAGCGGCGTTGGGATATCCGATTGAGTTACCGACTTTGGGTGAAGGTATGGCTCCAGGTCGTCCCCATATTGCTAGAGCATTAGTAAGTGCAGGTTATGTAAAATCGCAACAGGAAGCTTTTGAGCGTTGGTTGGGTGATGATAAACCTGCTCATGTAGATTACGAAAAATTTTCTATTGTTGAAGGAATTGATTTGTTACGCAGTTGTGGTGCCGTCCCAGTTTGGGCGCATCCTTATCTATTTAAGGGTGGGAAGGTTGAGGATGTCCTTAAAGAGATGGTGGATGCAGGTTTAATGGGAGTTGAAGTTTATCATCCTACTCATTCGCGATCGCAAATTGAAAATTTAGAACGCCTCTGTGCTGAGTATGGGTTATTGATGACTGGTGGTAGTGACTATCATGGTCCTTCGCCTAGTGGTGTTGAAGGAACCACTCTTAATATGTTGCATTTGTCAATAGATTTACTTGAACCAATTAAGCAATGTAGAGACGCGCCATGGCGCGTCTCTACATTGAAGAAGTGAGGAGGGAGGAGTAGACCAATGAGCAAAAGTCAAATTGACCCCCCTCAATCCCCCCGATGCGGGGGGAAGAAATCTTGCTCCCTCTCCGTTTCGGGGAGGGTTGGGGAGGGGTTTTTCGGATTTATGCAAAAGGTCTAGTGAAGAGTGAGAAAACTTTGGCTGCTGATTGCGACTATATCAGTTTCACTTATTGGGACAATGCTATTTTTAAGTTGCGATCGCCATCCGATAGCTGCACCCTCTAACTCTGTGCAACCACCACCCCAAAATCTGCAATATAATTCTTATTCCCTAGCTTCAAGTATAATTCACGTTCTCCGCATTCCTGCTCAGAATCGTTTTTCAGTAACGACTGCAATATCTCCATCTTTGGATACTGTAGAAGAGTTTGCTAAAAATAATGGTGCGATCGCAGTTTTGAATGGCGGCTTTTTTGATCCACAAAATCACAAATCTACCTCTATTGTTGTTCAACAAGGATTATTAGTGGGAAATCCCCGATTAAATGAGCGATTAATGAATAATCCTCAGTTAACTCCTTATTTAGATAAAATCCTAAATCGCACAGAATTTAGAGGCTATATTTGTGGATCAAACCTGCGTTATGATATTGCCTTACACAAAGATCCGACATTAACAAATTGCCGATTAGTTGATGTTTTAGGCGGTGGTTCTCGTTTATTGCCGTTAGAAAAAGATATTACCCTACCTTTAATTCAAGAAGGTTTTTTAGATATAGTCAAGGGGAAAGTTATTAAAGATAGTCTTGGTAGTAATCAACCTAATGCTAGAACTGCTATTGGGATTACTGATGATGGCAGCCTTGTTTTAGTAATGGTAGCTCAAAAGCCCGAATCTCCTAATAAGTCTGGGATGTCTTTAACAGCGTTGGCTAACTTTATGAAATCTTTGGGTGTTAAGAAAGCGGTTAATTTAGATGGCGGTAGTTCTTCATCTCTTTACTTTAGAGGGAAGACATTTTACGGCAAAGTGAGTAACAAAGGAAGTTTTGTTAAACGTCCTGTTAAATCAGTGTTAATAGTTCAAGAAAATTTGGTAAATAAGTAAGTAAGTCAACCTAATTAAACGTATTACCCCACCCCCCAGCCCCCTCCCCTTAGTAAGGGGAGGGGGAGATGTTTGTTTTATATTTTTTAATGTGGAGCTACTGAACAGTTAGTAGCTAAAGCTATTAAAGACCGCCGCGATCAAGTAATTTTAGCAACTAAATTCGGTATAGTTCGCACAGCAGAGGGGGGTTTTGGAGGAGTTAACGGTAAACCAGAGTATGTGCATCAAGCTTGCGATGCTTCGTTGCAAAGATTGGGAGTTGATGTAATTGACCTTTACTATCTCCATCGTGTTGATCCGAATGTCCCAATTGAAGACACAGTTGGAGCAATGGCGGAATTAGTAAAACAAGGTAAAGTGCGCTATATCGGGCTTTCTGAAGCTGCACCTGATACGATTCGCCGCGCTTATGGGGTTCACCCAATAACAGCATTGCAGACTGAGTATTCGCTGTGGACTCGTGATCCAGAAGATGAAATTTTGCCGACAGTGCGCGAGTTAGGGATTGGATTTGTTCCTTATAGTCCGTTGGGACGTGGGTTTTTATCTGGAGCGATTAAAAGTATTGATGATTTAGCGCAAGATGATTACCGCAGATTTTCGCCTCGGTTCCAGGGTGAGAACTTCAACAAGAATTTGGAACTGGTAGAACAGGTAAATGCGATCGCATCCTCCAAAGGCGTTACTCCCAGTCAGTTAGCATTAGCATGGTTATTAGCGCAAGGAGAAGATATTGTTCCTATTCCTGGTACTAAGCGCCGTCAATATTTAGAGGAAAATATTGGTGCTACTGAGATTAGTTTGACGCAAGAAGAATTGAGTCGGATTGAACAAGTTGCGCCTAAAGGAGTAGCAGCAGGTTCGCGCTATCCTGATATGAGTACAGTCAACCGCTAATTAGTCTAGGTCTGTAGAGACGTTGTATTCAATGTCTCTACATTATGTGTGTAATCAAACTGATTTAATATTATTTTTATCAGCTTTAACATAAAATATGGATAAAATAGAAATATATTACAAAACAATAACCAATAATGGCACTAACAAAATTAACTAATTCTGGACAAGTTGCAATTCCTTCAAAAATTCGGGAATGGCTCAACCTGCAACCAGGTGACTCGATTGATTTTGTAATTGGAGAAGATGGCAAAGTTTATTTACAACCCGCCAAGATTGATGCCAGAGAATTATCTGGAATGCTGTATGAACCAGGTAGAAAAACCGTTTCTCTAGAAGAAATGGATACAGCAATTTCTCAATGTGCAGGAGAGTCAATTTGAAAGGGCTGGATACCAACGTCCTCGTGCGCTTTTTAGTGCGGGACGATGAACAACAGTGGCAAATTGCGTCGCAGTACATCAATGATGCGATGCTTGCTAATCAACCTTGCTTAATTAACAATATTGTTTTATGCGAGGTAGTCTGGGTTTTGCGAACAAGTTATAAACTAAGTCGAGAAAAACTGATTGACACACTGGAGAAGATTTTAATGGCTAATATTTTTGTGTTTGAAAATCGATCAGCTATAGAATGGGCAATTGAGCAAATGAAATCTGGTAAGGCAGATTTTTCGGACTACCTAATTACCCGACTCAACCAATTAGCTGGATGTCAGGAAACCGCTTTTTTTGATAATAAACTCGGTCAATTAGAAGGGATTAGGACTTACGCATTCAGGGTCAGTGAGCGAGACGCTCACACTACATATAGCGCAACACGACTTAATTTACCCGATATGTAGTGCGAGCATCCTGCAAGAAGTGTAAGTTTTGCGTAAGTCCTGGGGATTAAACTGTTATAAATCAACAATTCAAAATTATTATTTATTAGTGTAGCTGCACTATGTGCGGGTGTCAGTCTCAAGGAAAACGAAACACCCCTCCCCGTTGACGGGGAGGGGCTGGGGGTGGGGTTACGCTAAAGTGCGATCGCTCTTCCTATCCTTCCATCTTGTAAGTAGCTGATTGTTAACTACAGACGGCTTAATACTCTTAATTAATTCTCGCAAACGCGATCGCAACCAATCAGTATTTTGTTGTTCACCACCATAACGCCAACTAACATAAGCGTTGGAAATATCATTAATCGCATCAGCCGTTACAGATGGATGATGATTTCTCGATACTTGAGCATATTCTAAAGGTGTTTGTGCTGGATGCTTACGAAAACCTTGAGTAGCTAAAGTATTCAACATTTGCTGATAAATACTTTCCATTGCTGGTAACTTATTTAACCAACGACGGTAACGCCACGTCTTAAACTGTTCCCAGCCCAACCAACCAAGAAAGCCCAAAGCAATAGAGGTAATTAAAGCTGTAAATAAGCCTACCCAACCTTTAGAAAATAACGCAAAAAACCATGCGATCGCACCAATTATCTCACGAGCAATAAACTCAAATGCCCTACTTATAAAACTACTAACAGGTGATGGTAGCCAACCAGCTACCCATTTCCAAAACTGTTGTAAAACACTAAAAGTTTGGTCTTCTTCAACTGAAGGTGGAATTAATGGATGCCCTGGAATAGGATCAAAAGTAAACCAACCAAATCTAGGGAAATAAACCTCCGTCATTGCAAAAGCATCAGTATTGCTGACAACATGAAACCCTGTAAACGGGTTAAATTGCCCTGATCCAAAACCAACCACCAACCGCGATGGAATCCCAATTGAACGCAACATCACAGTTAACGCAGTTGAGAAGTGGTCAGGATAACCTTCTTTATATTTAAACAAAAACGCTTCAACTAAATCTTCGTCATCCTCTAAAAATGGCAACCCGAAAGGATCTTTCGGCAAAGTGTAATGCTGCTTGACATACTGAGTTAGGTAGAGTGCTTTCTCGTAAGCAGAGGTGAGTGGTTTAGGCGATCGCGCTAAAATTTCTTCAGTATATTTTCGTACCTTATCCGCAATTTTCGGCGGAACTTGTAGATAATATTTAGTGATTCTTTCAGAGTACTTATTTGAAGCCTTGCCCAAAGCCGTGCGATCGCGGTATGGTACTTGGGAAATCACACTATAAGTAGTACCTTCCGTTAAAGGTATAGGCGATCGCAACCCGTTTTCCTTATCAATAGATATCTCTTCTGTAGGAAAATAAAGTTCGGTGGGATTGGATAATGCCGGAATCAAATTCGGTAGTTCAGATACTACCGTGTAACTTTGAATCACCTCTTGACTACGATTGAATATGCCTGAAAGTGGCAGCATAAATTGATACGACCAACTAGGGCGCTCAATTTTTTGTACATCCTTATTGCGGGAAATTTCCCAACCCTGACCTGTATATTTATCGAAGGCTAAAACTCTCCAAAAACCAGGTGATTGAGAGCGAACCCGCATTACTACTTTTTGCTTTAACTCACCCCGCAAATTTTGATTAATCTTATTACCAAAGCCGTAGTAGAAAGTAGAATCTAATTCACCTTTGCCTTCAGTTTTAGATTGCTCATAACCACTACCTGTGCCAACGCCTTTGCCTCCAGCCTGACCTCTGCCTCTGCGTCCTTTGATATAACCTGGATTAACAATCTCGCTGCCATTTAACTTGCCCTCAACCTGGATAGGCGCACTTACTGGTAACGTCCGCAGTTTGTAGCCTGGAACTCTCGGCATTACAGCAAAAAGACTTAACCCCAGCGCCAAAATAATTAAGAAAAATATGCTTAACCGTCGCCAAGATAAATTAGCCGCTAAAGCTGGTATTTTTAGAGGCGACTTGCTTCTAGTATCGTTAATAAGTCCTAAGCGGGAACGATAATCTAGCACTAAAACTGGTAGTGCGATCGCTAAAAATGCTATTAATAAAGGCGCAAAAGTTAAAGTCTCACTAACAGTACCCGCAACTCCTAATAAAATTAGCCCAATAACCATCGAATACCCCAAATCTTTACGACGGGGCAAGTCAAAGCTATGCAAAACTTGCAGTTGAATCAACAACTGTGCCAGTACTAACCTTGTATCGTTCAGATTACCAATTAAGTTACGGAAAAAATCTGCCGTTGCTAACAGCATTCCAATAGCAAGCAAAAACTTAACTGGGATATTGCGAGATTGCCTGCGATGCCAACTCCAAGTTGCACCAACAATACTTAGAGGTACAGCCCACAAACTCATAGAAGTTTCCGCCGCCACATCTGTAGCGATAATCCCTACCGCTACCAAAGCTTGTACAAATACACGCAGCCACAGGGAGTTTTCTACCTGGCTAAGGGGCGTTTCTTCCAGATTCTGCCAAAACTGATTAAAAGCGGGTAGATGTCGCCGTTGCCTGGTTCCTGAAGGGTTAGACATATTCTTAGCTTTAAGTAATTAGCTCAGGACTCACGCACCCATCAAACTAAAAGTTAGCGTCAAACCACCCTAAAAATGTTGCGTAAGTCTGATAGCTATTGATCAAGGTTTGCGATCGCCATCTACAGCCTAATTTAACATTGGCAAGCTGTGTTGAGATCTCAGCTAACTACTAATTGCCAGTTTGCTAAAAGCTACTTGCTAATTGCGATCGCCAAAATCAATGTGCGATCTAACTCAGATAAGCAAATTTCCAAAGGATAAGTGTTGTTGGGTTGCAAATCAGATACTTCTATACTCAGATTGCCTGAATAAGTGCGCTGTGCTGTTGCCGATGCCTGATCCGCTTGCAGAGTCAAACTGCCACCTCTGGGTAAACGGCTGTTAACTTTTAGCTGAGAACCCTGATTATGTAACTTATATTCCACCTGAATAGTGATTTCCCCAACGTCCGTCTGCCATTGCTTTTCTACTACTTGATTTGGTGAAACTGATAACGTTAAAGCATTGATAATTTCCTTAGCTGCTAATAAAGACAGAGCCACCTGTTGAGTAGTCGTAGCTGTTTCATAATCGTTAGTAAACAGTTGCTCTGCTTGTGGCGATCGCGTTGGGTATAATAGCACTAACCCAGCTAATTCATTTAGATCTGCCTGAGCTTGTGGAAACAAACTACCCACAGCTTTTACCATCTGCGCTCCTGGTTTTAGCGGTGATTGTACTGCCGTAGTACAAGCTTCGAGTAATTGTACTAACGCAGTTTCAGGTAGCGAAACAGGCAAATTTAGCCGTTCGATCTGGGGTAGTAGCCAGTGCCGTTGGGGAACTGCGGTATTTGCTACACTGTCATAAGATTCAGTTTCATAGTCATAAATTTGCGTTTCCCAAGGAAATCGCGGTGGGTGACTTTCAATCTCTGTTTGTAATCGGCGCTTGAGTAGCGCATGGTAACGATTTTGCACGGTTGGTATCTCTCCTTTCAAACCCACCATGAACTTGGCTTTAGACGGGGTGGCTGAGTTAGCATTTTCGTTCCTCCTACCCGTACTTGCTTGACGACTTGGTGTCGCTTCATCAATGCTTGTGACAATATTCAAGTCATCCATTTCCAAGGGGTCTAAATCATCCATTTCCCAATCCGCGCCAATGGCATCATCATCGCTGCCATCTGTCGTATTGGTGGCACTGGGAACAGAATCCTGTTGCAGCCAAGCCATGAAGCGGCTGTATAAGTCTTCTGAGTAGTTATCCATGTCACTATTCATTCTTCGATGCACCTGATCCGGATAATGAACGGTTGCGAATTTCCCAAGCTTGTTCTAGTAGCTTAAACCAGCGTTTTTCTACTTGGTTAACTGTGCAATTTAACGCTCTGGCAATTTCTACATTAGATACACTTTGTTGTTTTAACTGTAGTAATTTCAACTGCTCGACGCTAATTTGTGCTTGAAATTTCTGCCATTGTTGCGGAGTTAAACCCAAATTCTTTTCTAAATCTGCTTCTAACCACTGGTGAACCAATTCCCAGCGATGGGAAAGCGCAAACCTAATTAAATGATATTTAAACCGTTGCTGTAAGTAATCTCGCTCGCGAGGGGTTATATTTAATATTTCTTCAATTTCATTAGTAGAAAGATTTTGCAGACGCAGAGCGAAATAGTCAGCACAATCATTTTGCTGGTGTTGTTCTAAATAAGCCATTAATTCTTTAATGACTGTATCCCGCAGACTTGCGTCTGTTGCTTCGGGTTCATTAGCAACCATCATCTCCCTTACCTGCTGCATCGCGCCGTCACTCCGACTATAATCAGCATCTAGTGATGATCCTTCCGCAGCTTGTTCCATATCTACAGAAGTTTCTGGAGGTTGCGAAGCAGAAAAAGTTTGGGCGCGTAAAATAATCAATTGCTGGCTACGATTACCAGGTAGGGGGATGCGACGTTTGCCATAACGCTCGGTGAAAGCCATATATTCTGCCAGATCTAATAAACTCTGGGGACGATAACGGGCATCTAAATGAGCTTCCCGCCGAAAAGCATTTAAGGCTTCGGCATAAAATCCTTGTAAAAAATCTTCAATCAAGCCCAAGCGAGCTTGGTAATTTTGTGGGCTACCACTGGGTGTAATATAGCGGTATATTATAGCACTTAATGTACTATGTAAGTCTACTCGCCCTTGCTGCGATCCTAACTGGTAGTAGTGCAAACACTGCTGGAGGCGATGGCGAGCTAAAGTGTTTGCCCAGGTGTCTACATCTCCAGAAGCTTGAATGCGCTTACTTTCGTTGCAGATGCGGGCGACTTCGTTGGCTATGCGCTCCGCTACGTCACGACAGTTTTCGGCTGTGGCACGAGTTGCTCGCTGGAGTTCGGTAAATAGCAGTTGAAAGATTTCCTCCACGCGCAGATAGATTTTTCCTATAGTGATAATTGTTACGCTGTCTTTAATTTAACTAACTTTTATTCGCTGATAGATAAATTCAGCTATGAGACAAGCTAGTTTAATTAAACTTATGACTTTTTGATGGTATCTATATTTAAATTAACCGATCAACCCAATCTCAGCACTACTGGGGATTAGTCCAAAAAGTAGTTAGAATCTATGTCTACACTGGAACACATGGTTTCAGCAGCCCATAAAAAAATCGCAATAAGTTTAGCTAACTTAATCTGATTGAATTTAATTTAGCTTGGTTTATATATCACAATAATAAATAATTGTCAAGATGAATTTAGATAAACAAATACAATACCTGATCAAAAATGCTCCCCAAGATGGCACACCGGAACTGATGCGTGCGATCGCACCTATCCTAAAACAGTTAGCGACTCAACTGCGGCATTCTGAATATTTTATTTCCCAAACACCCGATCAAGGGTGGGTAATGACGACACTCAGCAACCGCACTCAACCAGATGTTGAGAAAAATGTTGTTTATGCCTTTCCCACACTCACAGATGCTAAAAATTTTCAGGCGATGACACCAAAGCTAATAGCTAGAAAAATTCCGGTTACTCACATTTTATTCCAGCTATTCGCAATGGACACAGTTGATAGCTTAGTTTTCTTTGAGACATCGGGTAATCTTGCATCTGGTACAGAAGTACGTCGAGCAGATTTACAAAATTTAATTCAGACACAGCTACAGCAATACCGCACCCCGAAAGCTAGTAAACTGCCGCCTGATATCGCTTGAATCAGGCAGGGGTGTGAAACAACCTGCTTCAAATTTCTGTCCTAAACGACCCTACCATCAAGCTACTGGGCTACAGCTTGAAGCTCCTAAATTTCTTGTCATTCACGATTCTCTCAGCCTTAACTGAATTGCATTGCCCTATTTGTCCTGGCGGCTAATCCTCAAAAATATTTGTCAGACTTGGTTTCTAGCCAATGAACGGACAACAAATCTCTACTGCACTACTGCAATTTTTGACACTCCCCGGCGTGAACGCACGGGGATTCTTAAGACCAAATTAACAGTCTTAACGGCGAAATCAATGCGCCTCTACTGATTCCACTAAGATTTAACCTTAGCTTTACCGCTACTTTTCGCAGAATGTTGGCTGCGCCATTGCAATCTGCATTTATTTTTATACCATTCTGAGAACGAAATAAACCGCGATTTATTCTTAAGCCGCTTGACTTCCACCCTTCGGGTTTTGCACCAAATGTAGGTAGAAAATCATTATCTAAAAACGATGCTTTTGATGTATAAGATTCTTCTGTTTCAATAAATCTAATCCCGTACTGTTCACACAATTGAGCAATTCTATCTTTTAATCGTGCGGTAGGAATTTGAACAAACTTTTGATTAATTTTAGACCCCAAATTTATAGAGTCTTTTTGTCCGATATTCCAGCCAAAAACGACAGTACCAATTTTATGATCAATACAGTGGTTGATTACAATTCTTGCTGTTTTATTCACAGCATCCCTCATTTGTCTATTACGTTTTTCGGTTATTCTTGCTAATTGTTTACTCCAAAATCCTTGAGGTTTACTCTCTTTTAAGACTGAGACTCGCTTGTTATACCACTGATTCATTGATTTTAGCTTGCATCCATCTATCAGAAAAGACGTACTAACATTACTAACGCAGGTTAACCAATTATTTAGCCCGTGGTCAATAGACAGAACATTATTAACATCAACATTAGATTTGAGCTCAGGGATTTTGTAAACAAGTTCCAAATAAAACTCATTATTTCTTGGCAGTACGCGATATTCTTTGATATCTTTGTGCTTTAAATTGTTTGGCATCGGCATATAAAAAGCATCTAACCCAAACCAGACCTTGACTTTACTACCTAACGGGAATCTTAGCTTTCCATCTTTTAATTTGACCGCCTGACTTGGAAAAGTTACTAAATTTAAACCTCCTTTCCTATAACCAGGAAGTTTGGGAATGCAGGTGACAGTTCCTTTTTTAATGCCTTTTAGTAGTCCAATGTATGACTTAAACGATTCTGCCACTGTAGTTAAACATTGTTGTGCAACTTGAGAATACATTGCACCAAAATGGGAATTGTTCCCTAGCTCCCGATGCAAATCAAACTTACTTGGAATCTTGCCTGTTTTAAAAAATAACTGCCTTGCGTAGTAGGTTCCGCAGTTAGCAAGTTTAACAGACTCGCTGCACAAAAATTCCAAGATAGCTTTAAGTTCTGAGTTGGGGTTTATTCTAATTTGCTGACATCCATACATTTTGTTTACCTCCTCTCTATATGTTAGCATGAAAGCACAAACAATGTTGGTGCGTTATGAAAACAAAATCATTAACAATTCGATTGTCTGAGCGAAGAAGATATAAGTTAGAACTATACGCCGCACAAAATGAAAGAACAATAACCAGTCTTCTAGAACAATGGATTGATAGCTTGGAACTCAAAGAAAATACTGAAGGCAAATAAATTTGCCCGCGTCGATTTTCATCCCCGACTTAAAAGATCGGGGCTTTCAATCTCCCGTATCAACTGGTAAAGTTTTTTGAACAAACACAAAAATAGTTCATGTTGTAGCCGATATAAATTCAACTACGGTGTTGTGGATTCCAAATTCTTCTATGATAATTTGATAATTATTTGTTGAAAAATTATCAAATTGTCAAGGTTGTTCAGCTATAGCAGTCGCGCGGAAGCTGGAGCGGACACATCGCAAAAGAGAAAACGATTGTATTCTTGGGCTTCCTACTCCTGTACAGACGCGCTATGGCGCTACTATAGATTATTTACTTAAAAAGAGGGTAACGAAACATCTATGCGTAAATGGGTTTTCCTATTAGTAGCGACTCTACCCCTAATTTTGTCCATAGCTGCCTGTAGTGAGCAATCAGGACAGAGAACTGCTAACCAAAGCGCAGGACAGCAGGGTAGAAGTAGGTTGGATACGATAAAAAGTCGTGGCAAGCTAATCTGTGGTATTAGCGGAGAATTGCCAGGTTTTAGCTTTGTAGATCAAAATGGCAAATATTTAGGATTAGATGTAGATGTATGTAGAGCGATCGCATCTGCTATTTTTGATAACCCAGATGCGGTTGAGTTCCGCAAACTCAACGCTAAAGAGCGATTTTCAGCCGTCGTTGCTGGAGAAGTTGATGTCTTGAGCCGCAATACTAGCTGGACACTCAGCCGCGATACTTCGCAGAAGATGGAGTTTGCGCCTGTGGTTTTCTATGACGGTCAAGGGATAATGGTCAGAAAAAACAGTGGCATTAAATCTCTAGAAGACCTCAAAGGCAAATCTATCTGTACGCAAACAGGAACCACGAACGAACAAAATCTTTCCGATCAAATGCGTCAACGCAACTTGCCCTACAAACCTGTAGTTTTTGAAGATATTAACACTGCTTACGCGACTTATTCTGAAGGTCGCTGCCAAGCTGTAACTTCAGATCGCTCTCAGTTGCTCTCTCGCCGTAGCACCCTGACCAAACCCGATGACCATGTAATTTTAGACACGGTTTTATCAAAAGAACCTCTCGCTCCAGCAGTGGCGAATGGGGATTCTCAATGGTCGGATGTAGTGAAATGGAGCGTTTATACTTTGATTGCTGCTGAAGAATTGGGCATTAATTCTCAGAATTTAGCTCAGATGGCACAAAGTAAGAATCCAGAAATTAAGCGATTTTTGGGAACAGAAGGAGATTTGGGGAAGGGATTAGGTTTATCAAATGATTTTGCCGCACGTATTGTTAAGCACGTAGGTAATTATGGTGAAATTTATGATCGTTACCTTGGTCAGAAAACACCGTTTAAGCTGCCACGCGGTCAGAATAATCTTTGGAATAAAGGCGGTTTACTCTATTCTCCTCCTTTCCGCTAAGGAAAATAGTTTGAGGCAACGGATGGGTGATCGCTACTAACTTGTATTTTCCGGTATTAAAGAAACGGATGGGCGATCGCACATTTTTTAAATCATCCGTTGTATTTTTGATAACCGATGGAGTAGAAAAGTATCCTCTTTCTCTATGTTTCTTGGAATGCTCAATAAAAATGAATCAAAAGCAAGGTCGGATTTCACTCTGGCGCGATGTTCGTTTCTGGCGGGTGGTCGTTCAAGTATTAAGTGTTTTAATAGTGGTTATTGTGGCGATCGCTCTTGTTACCAATCTTAACCGTAACTTACAACAGCTAGGTATCAGACTAGGGTTTGATTTCCTCAAATCCCAAGCATCTTTTGATATTGGCGAAACACCAATTGCTTTTCGACCTACTGATCCATATATTTGGGCTTTATTAGTTGGTCTAGTTAATTCTTTACGGGTGATGGTGGTGGGAATTATTCTCACCACCATTATTGGGGTAATAGCTGGAGTAGCCAGATTATCTGATAATTGGTTAGTGCGAAATATAGCTTTGATTTATGTTGAAGTTTTCCGCAACACGCCCTTACTGGTGCAATTGCTGTTTTGGTACTTAGCTGTTTTCTTAAATATTACCAAAATAGAAAGCTCAGTTAAGCTATTTGGCTTTATTTACTTAAGCAATAATGGCTTACAAATATTTGGGTTGCAGCTTTCTCCTGAGTTTTCAGCTTTGCTATTAGGTCTAACTTTATACACTGGTGCGTTTATTGCAGAGATTGTCAGATCTGGGATTCAATCTGTTCCTCGCGGTCAGTGGGAGGCGGCGCTATCGCTAGGGTTAAAACCTGCTTTAGTGTTGCGGTTAATAGTTTTTCCTCAAGCTTTGCGCGTGATTATTCCCCCACTAACAAGTCAATATCTTAACTTAGCTAAAAATTCTAGTTTAGCTAGTGCTATCGGTTATCCAGATCTTTACTTTGTTGCTTCCGCTACTTTCAATCAAACTGGTAGAACCGTGGAAGTAATGCTTTTATTAATGATTACTTATCTAACTATTAGTTTGACTATTTCCTTAGTTATGAATTTGTTTAATAAGAGTGTTCAATTAAAGGAAAGGTAATAGATGCAGCCAACACCGGAAACCTCAGATGTTATAAATATACGCTCTCCTATTTGGCTAACTGCATGGAAATGGATACACAAAAATTTATTTAATTCTTGGTTTAATAGCTTACTAACTATTATTTGTTTTTGGCTATTTTGGCAAGGATTCAAACTTATAATAAATTGGATAGCTCAAGCTAAATGGGCAGTAATTACAACAAATTTACCTCTATTTTTAGTTGGAAGATATCCGCCAGAATTATATAGTCGGCTATGGTTGGTATTAACAATTATAATAGTGTTAGCTGGCTTGTCTTGGTTGAGTAATTACCGTTTTCCAGCAATTAGTCGGTGGATATTACTGGCTTGGGTGTTAGTTTTTCCGGTGATTTTCTGGTTAATTGGTGGCGGGTTGGGACTAAAATCCGTAGATCCAAATCTCTGGAATGGATTATTACTAACACTAATAACAGCATTAATTAGTATAATTTTGTCTTTCCCTTTAGGTGTTTTGCTAGCACTGGGACGACAAAGTACACTACCTGTGGTGCGTTGGGGTTGTGTCCTCTACATTGAAATTATTCGAGGATTACCATTAATAGGCATTCTGTTCATTGCCCAAGTAATGCTACCTTTAGTGTTACCGATGGAAATGCGGTTAGATCGGGTGGTACGGGCGATCGCAGGATTAACTTTATTTAGTGCTGCTTATATGGCTGAAAACGTGCGTGGTGGTTTGCAAGCAGTACCTAGAGGACAAGTGGAGGCGGCGCGATTGCTTGGATTAAATACCCCTTTAGTTATATTACTGATCGTACTTCCCCAAGCTCTCAGAATTGTGATTCCTGCAATTGTCGGTCAGTTTATTGGATTATTTAAAGATACCTCTCTACTTTCACTTTTTTCCTTATTAGAGCTTACTGGTATTGCTCGTTCCATTTTGGCGCAACCACAATTCCTTGGTCGTTATGCAGAGGTATATATATTTATTGGGTTGATATATTGGAGCTTTTGTTATTCTTTATCTTTGGCTAGTCGGCGTTTAGAACGTAAACAGTAAACAGTAAACAGTAAACAGTAAACAGTGAGCAGTAAACAGTGAGCAGTAAACAGTGAGCAGTAAACAGTAAACAGTAAACAGTAAACAGTAAACAGTAAACAGTAAACAGTAAACAGTGAGCAGTGAGCAGTAAACAGTAAACAGTGAGCAGTAAACAGTAAACAGTAAACAGTAAACAGTAAACAGTGAGCAGTAAACAGTGAGCAGTAAACAGTAAACAGTGAGCAGTAAACAGTAAACAGTGAGCAGTAAACAGTAAACAGTAAACAGTAAACAGTGAGCAGTGAGCAGTATAACAGTGAGCAGTGAGCAGTATAACAGTGAGCAGTGAGCAGTATAACAGTGAGCAGTGAGCAGTATAACAGTGAGAGTGAGCAGTGAGCAGTGAGCAGTCAATAGTCAATAGTGAGGGTTAATAGTTATGAGTTATCAGGAGTTACCGCAAAAGAGTATAGCTTATGAGAAAGCGTACAAATTTGCAATTAGAATTGTTAATGCTTACAAATATTTGATACATAATAAGCAAGAATTTATTTTGTCAAAGCAATTGCTAAGAAGCGGCACATCAATTGGCGCAAATATTGCTGAAGCTAATGGCGCACTTTCAACAGCAGATTTTTCAGCTAAAATTTCTATTGCTTACAAAGAGTGTTTAGAAACTAAGTATTGGCTCTCTCTATTGAAAGATACAGGATATATCGAAGAAAAATTTTTCGGAAACATATATGCTGATGCTGAAGAAACAAGTAAAATCTTGTTTTCTATTCTCCAAACAACAAGAATCAAACACAGTAAACAGTGAACAGTAAACAGTGAAGAGTTTTCAGTTGATAGTTGACATTTGACAGTTGCTAATTGTTTACTAATTACTATTAACTGTTAACTGTTAACTCAAAAAATCACTACTCACCATTTACTGCTCACTGTTTACTGCTTACTGCTCACTGTTTACTGCTCACTGTTTACTGTTTACTGCTCACTGTTTACTGCTCACTGTTTACTGTTTACTGTTTACTGTTTACTGTTTACTGCTCACTGTTTACTGCTCACTGTTTACTGTTTACTGTTTACTGTTTACTGTTTACTGTTTACTGTTTACTGCTCACTGTTTACTGCTTACTGCTCACTGTTTACTGCTTACTGCTTACTGTTCACTGTTTACTGTTCACTGTTTACTGTTCACTGTTTACTGTTTACTGTTTACTGTTTACTGTTTACTGTCTATGATCATTGCAGAAAACGTCCATAAATGGTATGAAAAATTCCATGTTCTCCGAGGCGTTAGCTTAACGGTTAATCGAGGAGAAGTGGTGGTGATTATGGGACCTTCTGGTTCTGGAAAATCAACTTTTATCCGCACATTTAATGCTTTAGAAGAATATCAAAAGGGAAATATTGAAATTGACGGCATTATTCTCAGTCATGATTTGCAAAATATTGAAACTATTCGGCGGGAAGTGGGGATGGTATTTCAGCAGTTTAATTTGTTTCCACATTTAACCGTACTGCAAAACATTACATTAGCACCGCTTTGGGTACGTCGTTGGTCTAAGGCGAAAGCCAGCGAAGTTGCAATGCAACTATTGGAAAGAGTCGGCATACTAGAACAAGCACAGAAATACCCTGGACAGTTATCTGGGGGACAGCAGCAACGGGTAGCTATTGCCAGGGCTTTAGCTATGCAGCCCAAAATTATGCTGTTTGACGAACCAACCTCAGCTTTAGACCCAGAGATGGTGAGAGAAGTGCTGGATGTGATGCGATCGCTTGCCCGTGATGGTATGACAATGGTAGTTGTTACCCATGAAGTCGGATTTGCCAAAGAAGTTGCTGACCGAGTGATTTTAATGGACGGCGGCATAATTGTAGAGGAAGGTACGCCAGATGCTTTCTTCCAAAACCCACTTCAAGAGCGTACCCGTAAGTTTTTATCGCAAATTCTGTAGTATTTAGCTTTAGTTCTACATCACAGGCAAGAATTGTAAAGATTTATAACAAACGGCATTAAATTTTTCAACTCCACCCGATTACAGATAGTGACTACAAAACAGTTAATTTCGAGGGAGTTCATGGCTACATCACTACAGCAAATTGCTCAGTATCTCGATGATCGAGGATGGAGGTATAAGCTTGATGCTGACAACGTTTGTATGATCACAGGCTTTGAAGCTGAAAATGGCAAACAGTTTTTAATTGTGATTCGCTTAACTGAGTCTGGTAAATATTTGACTATTTCTATACCACAGGTGCTTACCAATATCAAAGACCATATACACAAAAATGCCCTATTTCAAACTCTACTAACTCTAACTTGGGAAACTCCATTGTTGCGATGGGAATACGATCCCATAGAAGGTATTGTTTGTGGATCAGTAGAATTACTGCTGGAAGATTCTACTCTTACATACAATCAATTCGATCAGTATTTAACTAGCTTAACTCACTTAGTTGATCAAACCATACCAAGGCTAACTGCTGTGATGGCTACAGGTATTGATCCAGGCGCACAACAATTAGGCGAACGGTTATTATTAATGATTCAAGAAAATGCGCCTGTAGGATTTATTGAGGTTTTAGAACAAGCATTAGTGGCTCGTCGCCGTCGTGGAAAGTAAGGAGATTAGATAATATGGAAGAAATTATTCAGTATTTTTGCACGCGCATTACATGGGTAGAGCAAGATGGTCATCGAGTTGCTCGTTGGGTAAGTAACATGAACTTGCAAGACAATATGCAAAGTTTGATTAGTAGCAATCCAATTTATAACAAAGAACATTGGGGAAAGCATTTTTGGCGTAATTTAAGTGATATTCCCGCTCACCCTGCAAACCATCATTTATCAGCTTGTTTAGAAAGAGAGTGCTACCGTGCTGCTAAAGCTATTTTTCAGAATAGCAGAAATAACCCCAATTTTAGTGAGCATAGTCTAGATTATGTATTCAGTCTAGGCTGGAATGATACACAGAATCCTATTGAATTTTTTCATAATTTTAACTCCGCTCATGCGAGAGCAAATGTAATTGGATATGCCTATATAAAATTACTGGGTAGAATCAGTAATCGAATTTTGGTACGACCAGAAGTGTCGGATTGGCGATTATTATATAAGTCTGGTAAACCAACATTAACAACGGCTATGATAAAGATAGGATATAGTAAATCCGAGAGATTACGCTATGATTTAGCTCATAGTTGTTTTAAAGAAATTTATAGTCCTCCAATAAATACTTCTGGTAAAAAAAATTACCCTCAGCCAACGGATGAGCAGTTAAGAGAAATTGCTGATTTATACAACATCAAACGGCATCAGCTTCCCCCTATTGCTGTTGAAGAAGTAAACCAGACAATAATTGAAAACTATCTAAACAAGTGCCTTTTAGCTTTAAGACATTATTATAAACGACCTGCTCCTATATCCCTTTATAGTCCTGCAAACTCAACAGAACCAGATTCTAGTGAATTGATTGATAGAGTAATCCTAAATTATGACAATGAACCAGCTACCTTAGACAATGACCATATAGATTACCTATTAGAGACACTAACAAAATTTCAAACAATAGATAATGTTCCTCTACTATTAGGAAAATTACCTAAGTTATTGTCCAATTTAAATTCTGAGCATCAGTGTCTTTTGCTTCTGAGATTTGGTTTTGGCAGAACACCAATAACTTACGCGGATGTAGGAAATATTGTAAATCTAACTATAGGTAAGGTTTCTAATCGCATTAACAATGCAATTACTCAACTAATGCTTAGATTGGTTACATGGGCAACAGATGAATTAGGAATTACTCCTGATTTGGAAACACTCAAGTCTGCCAGCAAAGCTTTGGAATCACTGTGCAATCAACATTACCAAGATGATTTAATTGCCTTAGTTATTAAGATAGCAGTAAGTGATAGTGAAAGTCCAAATGATGCGATCGCAACCTTCATAAAAAAGCGCCTAGAAACAGCAGGCTTACCTTTCAATCTTACTCCAGAACTCGCCCAGAGAATTAACCAATTGGTTGAAGAATACCACTAACATATTCCTGCCACTAACCCTAACTTATCAATAACGGAGAATCAAGATTTATGAATACCCAAAGTACCAGTTTTGAAATCGTGACAACTCTTTACCCAGAACATATCTGTCTAGAATTTACACCAAATGAACAACAGAAAGCATGGCCCAAAGAAAAATATAGTTATGATAAAGCTCGTTGGAATGCCTCGATTAATCTCCTCTCCTTGAACAAAGTTTTAGAATGGCTCAATGAATTAAAGTTAGGTAAGCAACTTCAAGTATGGCTGAAAGACGAGTTACCTAGCTTCTGGGAAGTAGTAAATGGTACTGTGATTACAGTCGGCGAAACACGCATTGCCATCATTCCTAGCGATACTTTGATTGCAGATGAGTTTTCTATTCCCGCCGAGTGGGTAGATATTCCCAGTTGGAGATGCGACTATTACTTAGCAGTGCAGGTAAACTCCGATGATGGTTGGTTGCGAATATGGGGATTTATTAATTATCAAAGGCTAAAACCCAAACAATATGATAAAATTACTCGCAATTACTTATTGGAGAGAGAAGAATTAAGTGAATACTTGAGCGTATTGTGGGCAGCACTGAAACTAGCGATCGCTCCTAAAGTGGCTGTGAAGCCTCTGATAAATCTAACATTGCCAGATGTAGAAAAGTTGCGAAAACAGCTAAGTGAGAAATCTTCTTATTCGCCAAGGCTTAAAGGAAATTTTGAGCAGTGGAAGGCTTTTATTGGGGATAATACTAAGCGGAGGGAATTATATAGACAACGTACTTCTGCACCCGTAGATTTGAGAAAATGGCTACAAAATGTTTTTGAGGAAACTTGGCAAGCTGTTGAAGATGTCTTAGTGCCACCAAGACGAGTTTTTGCTGCTAGTAATAATGAGCAACCAAATAATAGTGAAAAGATCGCTGATATTGTTCCTCTGTTACAACCTCATCACAATGAATTAACCCGTCGCCAAGTTGCGGGAATTTTAGGAAAGATTGGTGGTGGCAATTATAATGTCAGTCAAGCCTTGACAGAATTGCTACACACAACACAGAATGAAGAAACTCGCTGGGAAGCTGCTATTAATTTAGGGAAAGTCGATCCTAACAACCAACAAGCAGCTTTTCAGAAAGCTAAACTGATCGATCTGGGAAAGCAATTAGAAAAACATCCAATAGCTCTAATTGTAGCTATTATGCCAAAAACCGAGCAGAAAATCGGCGTATTTTTAAAAGTTCAGCCTAGTGATGAAGAAACACTTCTCCCCCCTGGTTTAAAACTGATTTTACTTTCAGAATCAGATGAGGTTATTCGGGAAATTGAAGCTGGAAGTCACTTTCAGGGGCAAGGCAAGGATCATCTTATTCAAATAGCGTTTAGTTGTCCAGCCGGAAGCAGTTTTTGCGTTAAGATAATGTTTAATGAAACAAGTTTTACTGAAAAATTTGCAACTTAATTTGGTTTTGGACAGCAATGGCAAGAATAGCAGTAATAAGAATACCAAAAAAAATTGATTTAAATTTACAAATTCAATTTAAAGTTTTTGGAGATAAAAATTGCCCTAGTGTCATGGATGAAAAATGGCTATTGCAATCCATACAAAGAAGCATTGCTTCTCCAAGGTCAACGTTATTTGAAGTTGAAAAAAACTTCAGAATCACATATGAAAGTAGGGTTAAAAACGAAAGTTTAGCATCTTTGCCACAACTGTTTGAAATTGATGAAAATCTTACTGGTGCTGTACCTTTTCAACCAATTCACTTGATAGCTCTCATGGAATCATCTCAAAGATTGACTAATGAGATGAGCGAGTGGCTCAACAACAGTATCCCCTGGCAATATATCCAAGATCACTTGGGAGATCATTTAAGCGATACTAGGGATGAGTTAACGATTGTAATCCAATCAGAAGATAGTTTCTGGAAATTTCCTTGGGATACAATCCTAAATAACAATGTAAATCAAAGACAAGTTCCAATTTTTTTTAGCTATTTGGAGCAGTATCCCATTTTAAGCACTGTTTATGAAAGTAGGACAGTGAGGATAGTAACATTTGCCGATATACCAGAACTAAAGACAACTATAAAGCAAATAAAAAAGAACCTGCGTGATTCAGCAGATGTATTAGAAGCAGAAACTTTACAGGATTTAAGAGCAAAAGTAAGTAACGGTTGTGAAATTTTATTATTTTCCTTTCATGGTAAAACTATTGGCGGAATAGCACATATTATTTATGGAGAAGAAACGCTAACAGTTGACGCTTTTGCTAGGGCTATAAGAGAGGGTATTACTAAAGGACTCAAAATTTTGATTTTGGCTTGTTGTGATTCGATTTCCATAGCAAAAAATTTTGCGGATAGAGGAATATATATTCCAGTAATTATTGCTATGGACGGCAAAATACCGATAGATGCTGCCAGCTTATTTTTAACGACTTTTTTTGACTGTTACGCCACACAAAAAAGATCGTTGCATAATTCATTCCTTGCCGCTACACAACAAATCCGAGATGACTGGGAAAGCAAACTTCCTGGTACATTTAGAATCCCCAAACTCTATCAAGCGAACATTTTGGAGTTCACACCTCCAACTTGGCAAGAGTTAATCGGTTCTATACCAAGAGAAATTCCAATCATAGAACCACCGATAGTTGAAACCCAAGAGAACACTTCAGAGGATTTTCAACAGGAACGCACAATCCCAACACCCCCCCGTAAGTCACTATTAGAACAATTAAGACACGTTATCTCTCAATTTTTTACTTATTGTAGTCGTCAATTTGTTAGGAATCATATACAATTTATTTCGATATTTTTAGTTGTAGCATTATTAATAATTTTTAGCCCCCAATTATATTCTTTAATTTTCCCCCCGCCGCCGTCGCCGTTAACTTTTTGTCCTCCATTTCCTTCAAATGATATCAAAGTAAGCTGGGGTTTTAAACAAGTATATTTTCATGGAGATAAGGGTACACCTTCCCAGATGGTAAAGGCACAAAGTAACTTTAATGATGCCTGTGAATCATTATTAGGAAAAAATGTTAAAAATCTTTCTCAAAACGATATAGATAATGCTAAAGAAAAATTAAACATATCCATAACCTCTTTTAGTGAAAGTGAAATTATTAGTTACAGTAAGAACCGCGATCACAAAACAAATTCTGAAATTAAAATTGGTAAAAATAACGCAGAATTAATTAAAAAATATCTAGATAATGCTCAACTTGAGATTTCTTATCATGTTTTAGTAGTTGCAGTTCCTTTAGGTACTGGCTCAGACTCAGACTTCAAGAACTCTTTATCAACTAGAGGTAGTGCTAATGAAATTTCTTTGGGAGTTGCAATGGCGCAAAAAGAATTTAATGATAATCATAAAAATGATGCCCAGGGTCTGTTAGTTCTACTTCTGGACGATAAAAGTTTTTTTGATACGCCAAGTCAATTGAATAAGAAAGCTATAGACTCCGCAATTAGTTATATAAAAAATATACCTAATTTTACTGCCGTAATTGGACATTTTGATACCTCTACAACGCAAAAGGTTTTACCAACTTACCAAGAAAACAACATAATTTTAATGTCTTCAACAGCTACTGCATTTCCAATTCGTGACGAGCATAATCATAATGATAATCGCTCCTTATTTAGAATAGTGCCGCAGAATAAATATGCAGCAGACGCGATAATTGATTCTATCAACGGCAATAAGTCAGTATTGATTTTAACCCCACCAACAAAAAATAGCTATATTCAGTCCATGATTGAGGGATTAACCAAGAACACAAAGTTACAATCAAAGGAAAAAAAATTTAGTTTTGAGGAAAAAAATTTAGTTTTAGACTCTCTAGAGAATCAATCGAAACTATCTGAAAAATATCAAGCAATAATTTTACTACCAGATAGTAGTAAGAGGGAACAGGCAATAACTAAAGCAAAGGAAATCTTAAAAAACGAACGTGATTTGACCGTTATTGGCAGCGATACTATGTATAACGGTTTGGCAACTACAAGTAATGATTGTGTAAATACTTTGAAAGTAGTTGTTCCTTATTTTAACCATAGTATGTTAAAAGAAAAATTGAATAATTCATTCCAAATACAAGCTCAAACGTCTTGGAGAATAGCATATAGCTATGATGCTGCTAAAATATTTCTTGATATAATTAACACCTCAAAAGGAAAAACTTTAAATAGTGATATAGTGAGGCAAAAATTGCTCGATACCAAGTGGTCAAATACAAATGAATTTTTAACAGGAGAAATTTCATTTGAAAATAACGGCAATAACTTTGATGCAAATAAAAATGAGGCTGGAGATAGAATTGTACCTAACAACTATAGTGAACTAATGCCTACAGTTAAATTTGATGAAAATACAAAAACTTGTAATTTTAATTTTGAAAATAAATAAAGTATTCTTGTCAAAACGGCTTGAGGGAGAAAAAAGTATTTACATTACGAGGAAAATTGTTTCCTATTTTTTGAGATATATGCGATCGCATCCCTTACTCAAAATATTAAATCGCCTAGCTGAACCACGCACTTAGCAGCAATATTAAAATTTGTAACATTATAAATAACTAACCAAAAGTTAACCCGATTGATTCCTAGAGAGATTTGGCAATATCGCCATCTCAAAAAAATTAGGAGTCATTCAGTTGAAACCCATAACACCCCTGATAGTTGGTAGCTTGTTCATCATTCTACAACCTGCTGCTAAGGTAGTAGCACAGGTAACTGACCCTTTAGAAGCTACAGATAACAAAAATTTGCTCCTTAGCAGTGAAGACACTCTTGGTCAAGTTACATCAGTTTCCCAGCTATCAGATGTGCAACCTTCAGATTGGGCGTATCAAGCCGTTAAGTCCCTAATTGAACGCTATGGAGTGATTTCTGGCTATCCCGACGGCACATTTAAAGGGAATCGTTTCCTAACCCGTGACGAATTTGCCGTTGTTTTGGACGCAGCTTTAGCTAAAATTCAACAGTTACAAGCCACAGGGAAAAATGTTGAACAAAACGATTTACCTACAATTGTCAGGCTACAAAATGACTTTCAATCTGAACTTGCTAATTTGCGTGGGCGAGTAAGTAACTTAGAAGATCGGACAACTCAGCTAGAACATAATCAAGTTTCTACCAAAGTAAAACTTTCTGGAGAAGCAATTATTAATATTGGGGGTGTGAGTGGGGATACAAAAGCTGTACCTTCTGGTTCAACTCCCGATACTAAATTAGATAATAATGCAGTTTTGGGCGATCGCGTGCGTCTGAGTTTTGATGCCACTGACTTAATACCTAATCTAAACGATCAATTACGAATTAGACTTCAAGCTGGCAACATATCTAGCTTTAAAGATGCCACTGGTACTAACCAGTCTCGCTTACGTTACGACACACCAAACGGTGATAACTCATTTGTATTAGAGCGATTACGATATAGATTTTCTCCAGATAAAGACAAGCGATTAACTATTTACCTTGAAGCCAAAGGCGGAGACGTAGAAACTCTTGATTTATTGACTCCTTTTGTAGATAAACCAACAGCTAAGACCGTCCTTAGTGGTGCTGGCGCTCTGTCGCGTTTCGGTGCTTTTAGCCCTATCTACAGAATTGATAGTGGTACAGCAACGGGAATTGTAGCTGACTATAAATGGAGCGACCAAATCAGTACATCTATTGCTTATATTGCCCGAAATGCCGATAACCCAAAAAATGGGCTTTTCAATGGTAGCTATGGCTCTTTAGCACGCCTAAAATTTAGCCCCAAGGAAAACCTGGATTTGGGATTTACTTACACAAACACTTATGGAATTCCAGTTGCTGGAAATACAGGCAGCAACTTCGCCAACGATCCTTTTAATAATCAAGGAGCAACTTCAGCTAACTCTTATGGAGTAGAAGCACTGTGGAGAGTCAGCCCAAAATTTACTGCATCAGGTTGGTTTGACTATACCCAAGCAGTATCTGAAGTTACAAGAGAAAAAGCAAATGTTCAAAATTGGGCTATAGCTTTAGGACTTCCCGATCTTGGTAAAAAAGGTGCTTTAGGTGGGTTTGTTTTTGGGCAACCCCCTAAAGTAGTTGAAAACGATCTAAGTAGCCGAAAAGATCGAGGCACTTCTTATCATCTAGAAGCTTTTTATCGCTACCCAGTCACAGATCATCTGCAAATAACACCAGGTTTTTTTATGGTTCTTAACCCTGAGAACAATAATAGTAACAGCACAACTTTTGTTTGGGCGCTCAGAACTAGATTGACTTTTTGATCGACAATTTGATATTGAAACAGTTTACTGTTTACTGTTTACTGTTTACTGTTTACTGTTTACTGTTTACTGTTTACTGTTTACTGTTTACTGTTTACTGTTTACTGTTTACTGTTTACTGTTTACTGTTTACTGTTTACTGTTTACTGATAATAAGTTAAGCCCCTCGCTTTTAAATAAAATCTGGAGAATGGCAATGATCACCCGATTTAGTCAGGGAAATATTATCAACAACCGCTATCAAATTGTTAAATTTCTCCGAGAAGGAAACTTAACCAGTACCTACTTAGCCCAAGATAATTTTTCACAACAACTTTTTATTATCAAACAATTTGTATTTCAGTCTCCAGACCAAAAACAAGCCGAAAAAGCCAAGGAGCTATTTCAAAGAGAGGCTGAAAGCCTTAGAAATTTAGATCACGATCAAATTCCTAAATTCGTTGAATTATTTGTTTTAAATAATGAAAACTTACTTTTAATTCAAGAGTATATTGAAGGAGAAAGCTATTACACCTCTGTTTTTGAAAAAAATCAAAAATTTACCGAATACAAAGTCAGACAATTTTTATTAGACGCTGTTAATGTCTTAATATACGTTCACTCGCAACAAATTATTCACAGAGATATTTCCCCTGACAATATTATTTGCCGCGAACCAGATAAAAAACCAGTTCTGATTGATTTTGGCTGTATCAAACAACCAATAAATAAATTAAATTCAACTTCAGCAACAACAAAAATATCTAAGCAGGGCTATAGTCCTCCTGAAGTAGAAAATGGAAAGCCTGAATTTAGTAGCGATTTGTATTCCTTAGCTGTGACAGCATTGGTGTTATTAACAGGTAAACTGCCAGACGCATTATTTGATCCCAAAACTAATAGATGGAATTGGTCAGAAATCAACGTTAGTCCTGAACTTCAAAAAGTTTTAATAAAAATGCTGCACTTCAAAATAAATGCACGTTATCAAAATGCGGCAGAAGTATTAGCAGCATTACAGTTATTACCACGTTTACTATCTCCAAGAATACAACAGCCTATCGTTAAAACAAAAAAGTTATCACATTTGCTATTCTGGGTAATACTATTTTTGGTGGGAGGTGGATTATTAATTAGATTTACTAAAATAATGTCTGTTTTTTCTCCTCGCGTAGCCAATATAACAACTGGATACTTATACAAAAATCTGACACCAGAGCAAACAACAATTAATCAATTAATCAATTCTCAACAATTTCCTTTAGCTATTTCAATGTTAAAGCAGGATCGCCAAAGGAATCCTCGAAATGGACAAACTCTAATTGCTTTAGAAAATGCTAAGATTGGAGCAAACAAATCAATTGTAATTGCGCTTGTTGCTCCATTTAGTAATGACTTAGATAAAGCTGAAGAAATGGTCAGGGGTGTAGCACAAGCACAATGGGAAGTTAATGCAGCAGGAGGCATTAATGGAATTCCTCTTAAAGTCATAATTGTTGACGATTCAAAAGATCAAAATACAGTTAAAAAAATTGCTCAAGAAATTGCTGATGATCAAGATATACTAGCAATTATTGGGCATTTTAGTAGTGATAATTCTATAGTGGCAAGTGAAGTTTATCAACTAGCAAAAATCTTGATGATTTCTCCAACTGCTACTTCTATTAATCTTACGGGTAAAGGAGAATATATTAAACGAACTGTAGTGAATGATGCTATTGCTGGTGGAACGCTTGCTAAGTACGTTATTGAGACATTAAAGAAGCAAAAAATGGCTATTTTTTATAATTCTCGAAGTAATTATAGTAAATCTCTTAAACAATCATTAACAAATCAATATATAATCCAGCAAGGAAGGATAACCTATGAAGCTGATTTTTCCGATCCTAATTTTAAATCGGGAGCAACGTTTAAAGAAGCCCAAAAATCGGGAGCAAATGTCATAATGTTAGCGGCTGATTCATCTACTTTTGCTCAAGCATTACAAGTAATGCAAGTTAACAATAGAATACTCCCTTTAGTTGGAGGGGATTCACTTTATGTTAAAGAGCCCATATTGACTACAGGTTGTAATGATGCTAATGGAATGATTTTAGCGGTATCTTGGAATATCAAAAATCATCTTAATTCCCGTTATGTAAAAACTGCAAAGAAATTGTTTAACGCAGAGGTAAGCTGGCGTAGTGCCACGAGCTACAGCGCCTTGTCTGCCATTATTGCAGCTTTAAAAAAGAATCCGTCTTCCACCCGTCAGAGTCTTCAAGGAGCTATCTCGAAGCCGGATTTTTCAGCGCCAGGTGCTGACGAAGAAGCAGTGAAGTTTGATAGTGGAGGCGATCGCATTAAACCAGTAGAACTTGTAACTGTCAATGCAGATCAATGTACGTTTGAGCCAATTAAGTAATGGCTCTATTCCTTGTCTTATCAGTAAACAGTTAACTGTTTACTGTTAACGGTTAGTTTATCCTTGGGTTTAAGACCCCCACTAGATTTTAAAAATCAGTAATCAGGCGTATGGTGGCGGGTTTGAATCCCCCACCATACGCCTGATTACTGATTACTGATTACTGTTAACTGTTTACTGTTTACTGTTTACTGTTTACTGTTTACTGTTTACTATTAACTATTAACTGTTAACTGTTTACTGTTTACTGTTTACTGTTTACTGTTTACTGTTTACTGTTTACTGTTTACTGTTTACTGTTTACTGTTTACTGTTTACTGTTTACTGTTTACTGTTTACTGTTTACTGTTTACTGTTTACTGTTTACTGTTTACTGTTTACTGTTTACTGTTTCAACAATCTGCGGTGTAAACGTTCTGGTACTAGCGCTTACACCGCGATCCTGAAACGAGCGGTAATTAGTTCAATAATTTAAAAGACTTAAAGAACTTTTGAGAATTACTGTCTAATGTCGTCATCGACATTAACATATAACCTCGGCTTCCTACTAAGTACAATTGACCCTTACCACCAAAGATATTTTGATAGGTAAAGTTAAATTTCATGCCGGGATGACCGCTTAGGGAAATGGTTTTCTTGTCCTTTACTTCAGCACCAGCACCAGGCATCGCTATATCTATCATAGCTTCTAAGAAAACTTGTTTTAAATTATCGGGTAGTTTTCCAATTTCAGATGGCATCTCGAAGTAAGAAAGAGCATAATAGCCTTCTTTGCTTGTAGAAGTGAAGGTTTTTGCCTCGCTTCCCTGAGAGATTTTTTCGGTTTTTTCAGAAGGATTGTCAGGAAAAAAGACAGAAAAATTTTCTTTAGTAAGCTTTTTCCAGCCCTTTTTTGCTATCAAAACAGATTGGGGTGTGGTACCTTGAATACCTATTGGCTTAGTGGGAAAAGCTGCTACTGGATTAGCAACAATACTAACCAAAAAGGAAGCAGTGGCAGTTAATAATGTTAGATTGTTGTGTTTAGCTTTCATCATGGTTAAACTCATATTGACCTTTGAATTTTTGTATGCGATCGCTCTAGGTGAGATGTGGCTAAAGGCAAGGGTTGGAATACTATGCGATCAATAACCACGCACTATGATTAAGTGCGTTAGCGAAGCTTACCGAAGGTATCGCTCACATCTAAAGTGCTGCTATGTTGTTATCGGGATAAGAAAGCTTATTTTTTCCAAATTTAACAAAACTTTACTTTTACTTTTTGAGTTTTGAATTAAAAAACAATATTGATTTAAAGAATTCTTGTAAAGATATTTTAACAAGAGCATAAATTGTTAATTGTGCAGCGATAAACCTATAGAGGCAATTTGAGGGAAAAACACAAATTAACAATTGAGTAGCCTTTGATTATTAGAAACAAAAATACCTGATTTTCCTTCAATTAGCTTTTGAGGGTTACGCCAATACTCTTAGTAGAGGTTAATAAATGAATATCATCATAGTACATTGTCCTAATTGCGGTAGCTATGCGGAACGATACAGTAAACCTCCAATCATCAGAACCGAATGTTTAAGATGTGATTACTTAATAATCAATTCAATTACTGGCAATGTGATCGAGGCTTATGCTCCTGGCTTATCTATCGAGCGAGCCGTTAATCTAGCTAAATTCTGACATGATATTCCCCAGATTATTTATGACCAACATAAATAATTTCTGCAAGTTTTATTATTGAGTCGTAAATTGCTGTAATAGCTACAACGAGTGGCTAATATTACTGCTTTCAAATAAAGCTTGCCAAACTTAAACAGTTTTCTCAATTCAACTAGGAACCTATATGAAGAGAGATAATTATAATTTGCGAATGAAATGGATTATTTACCTCAGCAAATATTTTTTGCTGACCTGTATTATTTGCATATTTATCGGCTTGTTGTTATTAAGTTTTGGTGGTTTAGATTTTGTCACTCTGGCGCTTTTAACTGTTGGGCAATGGTTATGGCGTTTAGCAGTGGTAATCTTTTGTTTAATTGGCATAGCAATATTTTTAGAGTCTTGGGATTAGTTTTTCCAAGAATTCTCGTGCTTTAAGTATAAAATTTGAAACAGTAAACAGTAAATAGTTTTCAGTAATCATGGCTTTTGGTGGGGGATTCAAACCCGCCCAACCATCGCGCTCCACAAAGATTTAAAATAAAGTTGGGGTCTTAAACCCAAGGATAAAGACACTTACTGTTTACTATTAACTGTTAACTGTTAACTGATAACATTGATTGCTGTACCTCATCTGACTGGGAAACGCTATATGTAAATAATTAGAACAGCTATATCTGATCGTTTTGTTGGTTGGCTTCAGGAAAACAGTGACGTGTTTGCTTTACACAAGCGAACGTTTAGGGTTTGTTTGGGCTTGAACTTTGTTCAAGTCCCGTTAATTATTTTTCCGATAAATTCTCAGTTACCTCATCAAGAGACTGACAAAATTTGTTTACTCCTTGTTGAAATACATACAGCAAAACAGGAGTTACTAAAAGTGGATGACAAATTTTTGTGTTGATGAGATATTCCATAATAGTGGCAAAATTACCATTTACCAAATCATTTCTAAATTCTTGCTGGCAAATGACCGCACGGCATTTTTTAGCTAAACCATCTAACCACAGTGCATTAGCTGTATCTGGTTGCTGTCCAACTCGAATCGCTATTACCATCGCCGCATCTTCTAAATCTCCTTCACAGTCTGCAATTACTTGTAGTGCCTTAAAAGCATCGGGGTAATTGGCTAATTGATTGCGAAACTCAGCTATTTGTTCAGTTGTAAGAATAGTCATAAAATCAATTTTAGCCAGTGGCAAAATGGTACAAGCTCTAAAAGTTGATTACCATTGTGCCAAAGTAGGAAATTATCAGACTTCGACACAAAATGAAAGGTGCTAGGGTGTGTTTTCAAACTTTATTGGCTCCGTTTCTGTCGCTCTCAATCCCCCTAAATCCCCCGAAAGTCGGGGGACTTTGATTGGATTCTCCCCCCTTTTTAAGGGGGGTAGGGGGGATTGAAGGGTTGGAAAACACCCCCTAACCCTTGAACCTTTGTAGAGACGTACCATGGTACGTCTCTACATTCGCATGATGGTTGGAGGTTTTGACAATGGTGCAAGATGTGGGTTTAATTGCTTAAGTCCTAAGTGTTCTAACCTACGCTTCGACTTTTACGCCCTTCCAGAAAGCGATATAACCTTCGATGTTTTTAGCTTTGTCTTTAGCTTGGGGATAGTACCAGGCAGCATCTTTATTTACCTGACCATCTACTTCTATGCTGTAATAACTGGCAAGACCTTTCCAAGGACAGCTAGTGTGGGTGTTACTTTCTTGGAAATATTGCTGGTTGATGGCATCAGGTGGGAAATATTGATTGCCTTCAACGACTATAGTGCGATCGCTCTCGGCTAAAACAGTACCATTCCAGATTGCTTTCGGCATGAGTTACTTTGTTATAAAACTTTACAAGTCTTCTTATGGTAGCAAACTGCGTAAGTCCAGACAGATCGACTATTAGAAATCAATCTGTGTCAACATTGTCTGTATCTGTGGTTTGATTCAAATTAACTTCCGTGACTATGCCCCAGCTTGCGTCTCTAGAACAGGCACTTAAACACTACTTTGGATACGATAATTTCCGACTAGGACAGCGCCAAATTGTAGAAGAAGCGTTGGAAAAGCGCGATTTACTCATTCTAATGCCCACAGGTGGCGGTAAGTCTCTGTGTTTTCAATTACCTGCACTGCTTAAACCTGGTTTAACTGTGGTGGTGTCGCCCCTGATTTCGTTAATGCAAGATCAGGTGGAAGCGTTGTTAGATAATGGTATTGGTGCGACATTTTTGAATAGCACCGTAGATTGGGCAGATGTGCGATCGCGCGAAGTTGGTATTCTAAATGGCAAGATTAAAATTCTCTACGTTGCTCCAGAACGCTTATTAACCGATAAATTTACCCTATTTTTAGAACAAGTACAGCGCCAAGTTGGTATTGCTGCTTTTGCTATTGATGAAGCACATTGCGTTTCTCAGTGGGGACATGATTTTCGTCCAGAATATCGACAATTAAAACAGCTACGACAACGCTATCGGGATGTACCAATATTTGCTTTAACTGCAACTGCTACTAACCGCGTGCGTGAAGATATTATTCAACAGTTAGCTTTAAAACAACCAAGTATTCATATTTCTAGTTTTAACCGCCCGAATCTTTATTACGAAGTACAACTTAAACAAAAACAACCATATCTTCAACTATTAAAGCTTATTCGTCAGTATGAAGGCTCCGGGATTATTTATTGCCTTAGTCGCCGTCATGTAGATGAAGTTGCTTTTAGACTACAGAAAGAAGGTATATCTGCCCTACCTTATCATGCAGGAATGAGTGACGAAGAACGGGCATATAATCAAACTCGTTTTATTCGAGATGATGTGCAGGTAATGGTAGCTACGATTGCTTTTGGGATGGGTATTAATAAACCCGATGTGCGATTTGTGATTCATTATGATTTACCTCGGAATTTAGAAGGTTATTATCAAGAATCAGGACGTGCTGGTAGAGATGGGGAACCTGCGCGTTGTACACTATTATTTGGTACGGCTGATTTGCGAATTATTGATTATATAATTGAGCAAAAAAGCGATCCTCAAGAGCAGCGAGTTGCACGTCAACAACTGCAAAAAATGATTGATTACGCAGAGGGGACAGACTGCCGCCGTAAGATTCAATTAAGTTATTTTGGGGAGCGATTTGCGGGTAATTGTGATAATTGTGATAATTGTCGCGATCCTAAACCAGAGGAAGATTGGACAATTGAGGCAATGAAGTTTTTATCTTGTGTTGCCCGTTGTCAAGAACGCTTTGGGATGAATCATATTATTGATGTTTTACGTG
Source organism: uncultured cyanobacterium (assembly GCA_963711165.1). GTDB lineage: Bacteria > Cyanobacteriota > Cyanobacteriia > Cyanobacteriales > PCC-9333 > Crinalium. The sequence goes on from CAVQDG010000049.1 coordinate 79,568, forward strand.
GCTCTGGTCGAAAGAAGATTGAGCAGTATGGTCATCATTTGTTGTCAACTTATGGTATAGGAAAAGAGAAAAGTGTAGAAGAGTGGAAGATGTTAGCGCGATCGCTCTTACATCAAGGTTTAGTTGATGAGACAACTGACGGTTATCGCATTTTAAAACTTAATGCTCATAGCTGGGAAGTGATGAAGCGTCAGAGGGAAGTTTATATTGCTGTTCCTAAGAAACATACAATGAATACAGGAAAGTATAACCACAAAGCGATTGATGTAGAGATTTTATTTCATAGATTGCGATCGCTCCGCAAACAAGTAGCAGATGAACAGTCAATTCCACCTTATGTAGTATTTGCTGATTCTAGTCTCAAATTAATGGCGCAGCAACAACCCCAAACCTTAGATGAATTTGCCCAAATTTCTGGCGTTGGCGCACATAAACTTGCTCAGTATGGAGAACGTTTTGTTGATGAAATTAAAACACATCGACAAGAACAACAACAATCAATAAATACTCAACCAGCATTAGTTTCAGTACCAGAAGAACAGCCCAAATCTGCAACTTATACTCAGTTAATGACACTAGAATTACATCAGCGAGGTTTGAATATTTTAGAAATTGCCAAACAACGCCAACTCCGCAGCACTACTATAGCTAGTCATCTCGCTGAATTAATGGAGCTAAAGCTACCAGTAGATGTTAATCAATTAGTTCCTAGTAAACGTCAGGAAGCAATTTTGCAAGCTATAAAAGTCGTTGGTGCTGACTCACTAAAAATAATTTATGAACACTTAGGAGAAAACTATAGTTATGAAGAAATTAAGTTAGTAAGAGCTTGGTTGTTGTATTGTTCTAATTCTAAACAACCCAGTGATTGACGTAGCAATTATAATTAGGTAGTATAGTTAAATCAGTAACGTAAGAAGTTTGGTGTTCTGACACATGAATACCCTACAAGATATTGAACACGCTGTTAAGCAACTTTCCTCAGAAGAACTTGCTGCTTTTCGCACCTGGTTCGCTGAGTTCGATGCAGAGGTATGGGATCGACAGTTTGAAGCAGACGTATCAGCAGGTCGGCTTGATGTACTTGCTGAGAAAGCATTACAACATCTACGGGAAGGACGCTGCACCGATCTTTGAGACACCGCGTCACCCCAGATTTTTGGTATCAGTATCGACGGTTACCTCAAGATATTCAGCAACTTGCGGATCAATGTTACGAGTTGCTGAAGCAGGACTCTTGGTATCCATCGTTACATTTTAAGAAAGTAGGGTACTTTTGGTCGGTACGAGTAGGCTTGCATTATCGAGCATTGGCTCTCGTGGAGGATAACGATATGGTTTGGTTTTGGATTGGATCGCACGCTGAGTATGACAAACTTATTGGGTAGTAGCGCTGCCTAACAAGCGCTTGAACACGGAATGGAGACTAACGCTATCGAATGTAATCACAGACACCCTTAAATCTGTCACTCACTGGCAGCTATCTCAGTCCAACACAAGAGTATGGTGGAAAAATAACTAACTTACTCTTCTTCGAGGGTGCAAATGAACAACTTAGTTACAAACTATCCTTACCAAGTTACAGAGCAAGAACGCTCTAACCTTAACCGCTTAGTAGACTATACTTCAGTGCAGTCTTTACCAGAAATTTGGTCGCTTGCAGCACAAAGATTTGGTGAAACCGTTGCACTCAACAACCCCCACGTCAATCCAGAAGTAGTAATTACTTATAGCCAGTTAAACCAGCTTATACAACAGTTTGCAGCAGGGTTACAGAGTTTAGGTGTAAAGATTGGCGATCGCATTTCCCTATTTGCCGATAATAGCCCACGCTGGTTCATTGCCGACCAAGGCATTATGACTGCGGGTGCAGTTGATGCTGTCCGTAGTGGGCAGGCAGAACGAGAAGAACTGCGGTTTATTATGGCAAATAGTGGCAGTACTGCCTTAGTTGTGGAAGATCTCAAAACATTAACAAAGTTGCGCGATTACCTTAATGCTCTTCCCATCAAGTTAATTGTCCTACTTTCCGACGAAAAACCCGAAGAGTTAGCCAACATCAAAATGCTAAACTTCTCTGGACTGATAGAAGTTGGGTCATCTCAGCAGTTGCAGCCAGTAACTCAAACAAAGGACACCTTAGCAACTTTAATTTATACCTCTGGCACAACTGGTCAACCTAAAGGCGTGATGCTCTCGTATGGGAACCTTTTGCACCAAGTCTTAACTTTAGGAACGGTAATTCAACCTCAACAAGGTTCAAGGATTCTAAGTATCCTTCCTTCTTGGCATAGCTATGAACGCTCTTGTGAGTATTTCTTACTCTCTCAAGGTTGCACACAATTTTATACTAATCTGCGTTACATCAAACAAGACTTAAAACAATACAAGCCAAACTATATGGTGGCAGTTCCCAGATTGTGGGAATCTATTTATGAAGGAGCGCAAAAGCAGTTCCGCGAACAACCTGCTAATAAACAAAAACTGATTAATACTTTCTTTAGTATTAGTCAACGCTACATCAAAGCGCGTCGTCTGGCGCAAGGTTTAGATCTAGAAAATCTTAATCCTTCAGCTACGGAGCGAATTAGTGCTAAAGTCCAAGCCTCCATTTTAGCCCCTGTTCATGCACTCGGAGAACGCTTAGTTTACGGCAAAGTTCGAGAAGCTACTGGTGGAGAAATCAAACAGGTAATTAGTGGTGGTGGTTCCTTAGCCAAACACCTAGAAAATTTCTTTGAAATTATTGGAGTTAACATTATTGTAGGGTACGGTTTAACAGAAACATCACCTGTTACTAACGCCCGTCGCCCTTGGCGTAACCTGCGCGGTTCTTCTGGAAAACCCATTGCAGGTACAGAAATAAAAATAGTTAACCCAGAAACTCGCCAACCTCTCCCCACTGGTGAACGTGGTTTGGTATTGATCAAAGGACCACAGGTAATGCAAGGTTACTATCAAAACCCTGAAGCAACAGCTAAAGCAATTGATTCTGAAGGTTGGTTTGATAGTGGCGACTTGGGTTGGGTGACAAAAGAAAATGATTTGGTGTTGACTGGTCGGGCTAAAGATACAATTGTTTTAACTAATGGGGAAAACATTGAACCGCAACCGATTGAAGATGCTTGTTTGCGGAGTGCCTACGTTGATCAAATTGTGCTGGTGGGGCAAGATCAGAAATCTCTAGGTGCTTTAATTGTCCCGAATTTAGAAGCACTACAACAGTGGGCATTTTCTCAAAAATTACAATTGCGCCTACCCGCAGATGTTCCTAATTTACCTAAACTGGAAGCATCCCAAAGTCAATTAAAAGAAATTGACCTTAACAGCAAACAAATTCAAGATTTATTCCGTCAAGAATTAAACCGAGAGGTACAAAACCGCCCTGGATATCGCTCTGATGACCGAATTGCAGTTTTTAAGTTAATTTTAGAACCGTTCTCGATTGAGAATGGGATGATGACCCAAACTTTGAAAATCCGCCGTCCGGTTGTGATGGAACGCTATCACGATATGATCAACGGGATGTTTTAACAGCAGTCATTGCTGATTAGTAGACCAATGAGCGAAAGTCAAATTGCCCCCCCGATGGTCCCCCCGATGCGGGGGGAAGAAATCTTGCTCCCTCTCCGTTTCGGGGAGGGCTGGGGAGGGGTTTTTCGGATTTTTGCTCATTGGTCTAGTGATTAGTGATTAGCAAAAACTAATGACTTAAATTAAAGCTAAAGACAGTCAGCACAGCGTCAGAAATCTTAAAAAGCCGCGCAACTTGCGCGGCATTTCAGGGAAAACTGATCCAAAGGCAAGCTGATCTGCGACTAGCTTTGTACAAAAAAAGCAAATTTTCTCCACCAAGTATTTATGGATTCAAATTTCACCCTCAAGCGTCCTGTTACGATCAAAGCCGTTGTTACTCCTCGTTGGAAAGAGGAGGCGCAACAACAACTGCAAGCACAAATTAATGAACTTGACGGTCAGTTGCAGCAATTAGAAACTCAAGGACAACGGGCGATCGCAGAAATTCAAAAGCAAAGTATTCAGCCGCCTGGTCCACAAGTTGTCCAACAAATTGAGAATATTCAAATGCAGGTCAACCAAAGAAAAAGTGAACTGCTAGATCAGAAAAATCAAATTCTCCAACAATTGCAGCAAGTACAGTTCCTAGAAATGAACCAGGAGGTTAACCAAGGTCAAATAGATGGGCTTTTTACTTTAAAAAAGGGAGACAATTTAATTAACAAATTGCAAGTAGAAATTCTCCTACGTGATGGGATCGTCGAAGAAATTCGTGGCAATGTATAGAAGCTAAGTAGCTCCACTTAATTAAACGTATTACCCCACCCCCCAGCCCCCTCCCCGTCCACAGGGAGGGGGAGATTTATAAATTTAACGCAAGAAGGCTAGAAGCTGATAGCTGACTGCTGACTGCTGACTGCTGACCGCTATAAATGTTAATGCTGAACCAATCCAAGATACAATCATTGTTTGACCCTAATGTTGTCCTAGACTATTGATTCGGAAGACCACCCCATGATCCATGAAGTTTTCATGCCCGCGCTGAGTTCCACCATGACTGAAGGCAAGATTGTCTCCTGGCTCAAGTCCCCAGGCGACAAAGTGGAAAAAGGCGAAACCGTTGTGGTGGTCGAGTCGGACAAGGCAGATATGGATGTTGAGTCCTTTTATGAGGGCTATATAGCTACGATTGTTGTAGCTGCTGGTGAAGCTGCTCCTGTAGGCGCTGCGATCGCACTCGTTGTAGAAACCGAAGCAGAAATAGAAACCGCCAAGCAACAAGCGTCTCAAAACAATTCTTCCGTGAGTGCTGCTACCCCACAACCACAAGCACAACCAGCAGTAGCGGTAGTTGAGGCAGCCCCAGCAGCTACTCAAGCAAATGGTAATGGTAGCCGCAGAAATGGACGCACCGTTGTTTCTCCTCGTGCTAAGAAATTAGCTAAAGAACTCAAAGTTGATCTCAACAGCTTGCAAGGTAGTGGTCCTCACGGGCGCATCGTTGCAGAAGATGTCCAAGCTGCTGCTAACCCAGGTAAACAAACCGCAGGTACAACTGCAACACCTGGAATGGTTCCAGTTGCGCCAACTGTTGTAGCACCTGCACCGACACCAGTTGCCACAGCTAAACCCGCACCAGCACCAGTAGCGCCTGCGGCTACAGGTGGTCAAGTAGTAGCATTAAACACACTACAAAACGCGGTAGTGCGGAACATGGTTGCCAGCTTGCAAGTTCCTACTTACCGCGTTGGCTACACCATCACCACAGATAATTTAGATAAACTTTACAAGCAAGTTAAATCTAAGGGTGTCACCATGACAGCACTGCTGGCTAAAGCTGTAGCAGTTACTTTACAAAAACATCCTTTAGTAAATGCCAGCTATACAGAGCAAGGTATCCAGTATCACGGTGCTATTAATATTGCTGTAGCAGTAGCGATGGATGATGGCGGGTTAATTACCCCTGTATTGCAAAATGCGGATCAAATGGATATTTACTCTTTGTCTCGCGCGTGGAAAGATTTAGTAGACCGTTCCCGCAGCAAGCAGTTACAGCCACAAGAGTATAATTCTGGTACTTTTACCTTATCCAATTTAGGAATGTTTGGTGTCGATCGCTTTGATGCCATTCTCCCACCAGGACAAGGTTCTATTCTTGCTATTGGTGCAGCCCGTCCTCAAGTTGTAGCAACAGAAGATGGCTTGATGGGAGTACGCCGACAAATGCAAGTAAATATTACTTGCGATCACCGGATTATTTATGGCGCTCATGCTGCTGCATTCTTGAAAGATTTGGCGAAGTTGATTGAAACAAATGCTCAATCTTTGACGATGTAAGCATTTATTACGATCCGACAGGCGCACATCCTGCGGCTATACACACAAAGCCTGCACAGGCAGGCTTTTTTTATTTATAGGACTTACTTCTAGATCCCCCTAAATCCCCCTTAAAAAGGGGGACTTTGAAATTCCCCCCTTTTCAAGGGGTTGCTCAGGGGGATCTAAGTTTCAGGCTTTCGGTGCGTAAGTCCTAATTTAATTAGCGTCCCAATCTTTTATCAAAAATTATACCGGAGGTTTTTGAAAAATACGTCAGTCTAAATAAATATATATTTCAGAATAAAACATTCTGCTAATAATATTTTTTTAAGCATCCAGATATACCTGAAAGACCTGATTAAATAAGTCTTAAGGGTGGGGATAGATAATAAGCGTAAAAATAATATAAAGTTATATAACAAACGCTTTGATTCTTTTTTAAACAATAACAAGAGGTTACAGAACACCATGATTACTCCAAAAGATATTGAGCAAATCACCAATTATTTAGTTAAGAGTTTATCTGGATATGAAGTGATTCCAGCTAACTGGGGATGGCATATTCATAAAGGCGATACATATTGTGGGAAGCTGGAATATCAAAGAGCAAAAGGATGGCAAGGTAAAGCTTTAAGTTATCTTCCTAGTGAGATTCGTAAACAACTGCATAAGTTAGCAAAATAACTCAACTTTTAAAAATATACCTTTGGCACACATTCATTAGTTTTACTCCTCCACAACCCTCCCCGAATATTTGGGGAGGAATTGTAATTTATTGGGGGATTTTGTTGATAAACTAACGCGCATTTAAATCGTTTTTTTGATCGAAAAAAAAATATCAAACCCTCTTCCCCTCCCTCCTCCCTCCTCCCTCCTCTCTTTCTAAAAGATAAAATGCGCGAAACACAACAGCTTATAACAATCAGTAATTAAGACATTCCTAACTCTGTCAAGAATTGTAGAGACCGAATTATATAACTAGCGCAGACAAAGGGGGAATTATCATAAAAAGTTCGCCATGCTGCAACTTTGTGTTGATCGTAACTAGCTGCTGGATCAGAATCAGGTTTTATTCCAGTAGTAAAAATTTCTTGTAAAAATGGGTCTAACCACGATAGCCTAACAGCATGACCAATTACCACATCTAGAACAATATAATCTTCGATTTGTAATTTCGGATTGCGATCGCCTAATGCAGCCAAAGCCATCAAAGCCTCTATATTAACTTGTCTGGTTTCAGCCGTAGGTATCTTATTTAACAAATGTTCCACCAGTAGCGCAAAGTTCTTTTCTCCTGCTGTCATTTCTGGCAAAATTAAATGACTCTCTAAGCGGTTGCGACGTTCTAGCTTATCCCCAATTACCAACCCTTTACAGTGTGTCAGTAACCGCCAAACACTTGGATAAAAGTCAGTTGGAACACGATTGAATGCGCCATCTCGTTGTCGCTTCCTTAACCAACCACCTACAGGTGGTTCTGATTCATTTTCTGCAATTACTAACCATTCAATATCTTCTAATTGCTGGTTAACGTGCAAAGCTTCTTGTTGAAAGACTACTTGATGCAAATCATTATAATCAGCTAAAGCTTGACGCAGACGATTTTTAATTTCCGATGGACTAAGTTGCATCAAGCGTTCGTAAGCTTCATCTTGCGTTAACTCTAATTCGCTTGCTAGTTCACTGGTAATTAATAAAATCAGATAGCCAACTCTTAAAGTTAGTAAACCTTTAAAGAGTTGAGGCTCAGATTTGATCAGTAATCCTAAGTATAGGAGAATTTCTTGAGTCAGAACGCGATCGCGGATATCTTCTCGACAAAAAGTATTGATTTTCTCCAATATTTCCGTCTCAGGAATAGGTCTTGTAATCAGCGAATCTTCGCTATAAGACTTACCCACCATAATCTCTTTTTGGCGGATCAAAATTTCTGTCACCGCATCTAATAAATTCAAATCAACCTTATTCAACAAACCAGCCGCACGACGCACAACCCCCCAGTCAATCTTAGATTCAACTTCCTCCCATTGATCAACAGAGGATGATATTTTGACTTGGTTAGGCGTACCAGCTTTGAGATAAACTTCATTAATTAAATCAACTACTTTTACAGTATTGTCGGGATAACCTAAATCAGTATCAAATTCTAATCCTTGTAAACGCTGAATTGCTTGTAATAATTCAATTTGTTCGTAAATATTCTCTGAAATGCGTAAACGCTGTAACAACAATTCTAAGTTGCATAAGCACTCTATAGTTAACTCTTCTGTAGGGCTTAAAGGCTGATTTTTATCGGGATTGTAAGCTAAGTATTCCTGAGAATGTGCAGCTTCTTTAACAGGAGAATCTGCAAACTCAAAACTTTCTAAGAAATCAATAGATTCTATATTCGCTGTTAACATCAATTGCTGTAAACGCCCCAATCTAACGGCTACACCATTACACTCACCTTTTTGTAACTCTTTGATCAGTTCTAATAACGCCTCAGAACCAGTATCAAACATTGTTTGCGTAATCAACAAACTCAAAGTTGGTCTACCTAAAGAATTCCAACTTGACTGAATATAAGCAAGTTCACTTTTTATTTGCGCTGTTAAAAAATGATAATCAAAGTTTAAATAAAATTGTTGAGTATCTGTAAAAGAAGGTAAGAAAACTATAGTTTCTCCCTGAATCCGAAATACTTTAGATGTAGTTAAACTCCGCAAACGCCGACGCGGACGACCTGTTAAACCTAATTTAGCATTGTATCCAATTCGACTATAAATATCTGCTAACTCATTAGCAGTGCGTACTTGAATTGGCTGAATTTGCGCTAAAGTTTGAGTTGCAATGCCATAAGTAGCTAATTGGTTTCGTAATTCTTCTGATTCTGCTAATAGGGCAATTTGAACTACAGGAAGTTGAGAATTTCCAATATTTAAATGACGACCTAAAGGATCAATATCTCCTATAGCTATTAATCCTTCACTCAACATTTGACCGAGGAAATATAAACTTTGCGCCCACACTAACGGGACATTTTCATTGGGAAGGCGTTTTTGACTTTGAGGAGATAATCTTTCTGCTTCCACAGATTCCGCAGGGACATAATATACTTCTGGTAATAAGCGCAAACCGTCTCGCTCAACTAGCAAAGACTCTAAACTTTCTTGATACTCCTTAATTTGCTGAGTATTTCCTTGGAACAAACCATCTAATAATAGGTATGTAAAGAATAAAGGCCACTCACACTCAATATGTTCAAACTGTTGCAATTCCCAAGGTTCATAGTGCAAGCGATGGGGGTCTTCTAATACAGTTTGATGTCCATCTCGCAAGAAGCGTTTGCAACCGTAGCGCCCTTGCAATTTATCAATAATTTTATTGCGTGTACGCTCAACAAGTTCAGAATTATTAACAGCAAAAGCTGGAAAACCAATCACACTTAAAAGTGCGGCATCGGTTTCTTTTGAGCTAGATTCTCTAGGTAGTAAAGATTCTAAAGTAATGCGTGTACGAGCAATTTCATCTGGTAAAACATGAATAGCTGAATGTTGACTGCCATACACTCCAAATAAATCTAATCCATTAATTGCTTCTAAGGCAGCTAATGCCATACCTACAGAACTAGCATTTAATTCTGGATTACCACGATTAATTTTATTGCCTCTTTCCCATAGTCCATAATCTGGTGTGCGATAAGTTCGACCAATGTAATAAACTAAATTTTGGACAAAGTTAACTTCATCATAAGTATAAATAATTTTTAATCCAGATTCAGTCATTTGCGCCAGCATCAAGATAAATAATGATGTAGCATCAAGTTGCAAGTGTCCCCACTGGTCATCACCTACTACAATGTCACCAGTTTGGGTATTATATTTGGCGTGTAAAGCATCAAGTAAAGATTGAGTTTCTTTGAAGCGTTCAACTTTATGCACTTGTCGCATCATACAGAATAACAACCCACGCATCAGCTTGACTACGCTTTGTTGCAGGAAGTATGTACGCCTGTGGTTGTTATCTAACTTGCGGTAAGCTAACCCTAATCCCCAAACAGCTAAAATGCTATAAACGTTATCGCGTACCCACGCATCGGTATAATCACCATGAGCAGTTATTGCTGTAGAAGCTGGTAGCAAACCCGTTATCGGATTTTGGCGGTTGAGAATAATAGCTTTGATTTGCTGATAGTAATCATCTAAGCGGGTTTTAAGTGGGGTAGAAGTTATTGACATCTGATTGAATAATAATTAAGTACGGCATAGCCAAAATCAATACGCCAGACAAATTATTGAGTTATTCAGCCTGACAAGTTCAGAAAACAAGTGCATCTATATCTATATATATATAATAGACCTCTTGCATAAATCCGAAAAACCCCTCCCCAGCCCTCCCCGAAACGGAGAGGGAGCAAGATTTCTTCCCCCCGCATCGGGGGGATTGAGGGGGGTCAATTTGACTTTTGCTCATTGGTCTAATATATGTAGATATTTTTACCGTTAATTAAAAGTTAATGTATAGCAACTGCCAGGGCGCTTAGTGCATTAAGCCCGCGCAGGCGGGCTTTGTTTGTATGGTTCCCCACTATGTGCGGGTGTGGGAGAAAAAGTGGCTAGTAGGAATACTATCTACTTAACGACAGCAATTAATTAGCGGAGATAGATAAACTTAGCAGAATTAAAAGCAGAAGTACCAGGATTAATTTGCCTCAGATTATACGACTTTGTGGAACTACCCCAATTAGATTCCGAGATTAAAAAAGAACCATCCTTAAATACTGCTTCCACAAATGCTACGTGTCCCTGACCACCTGCGCCTCCTTGATAAGGGTCCCAAAGAGCTATGCTGTTACTTCTGGCACTAGAGCCAATATTGTTTGGATAGAAAGTTTTTATGTTATCGTCCCACCAACCTGCCTCACCAGAAATCGCACTACCAATGCCCTGATTATTGGCAATCAAGCCTTTTTCTAAAGCTCTGCCATAGGCATAATCCGTAGACAACAAAGAAGTGCCACCTGTTCCATGGCTGGCAACAAATTTATTGCCGCTAGAGCTATATCTGCCTGAAAAAGAATTGACCCCCAAGACTCCTTTTTTCTGATTTACAGACAAAGAAAGCAAGTTACCTGGACCAGGAGTACCTTCTAAATCTTCGGCTTCAACAGCCGTATATGCACCATCTGGTGCTGTCCACCCTGTCCAGTTGATTCCATCAGCAGTAGAACGGGTGTAAATTTTATTATCTAAACCTTGGTGAGATTGATATAATCGACCATTAAAAGCTTGCATGGCTGCTGGACTGTAGGCAATAGTTGCAGGGGCAGCTATCCAACTACTCCAATTAGCGCCATCTGACGAATAGCGGGTATAAATTGAGTTGTCGGTACCTCGATGTGCTTGATACAGTTTCCCATTAAAAGCTGCCATTGTTGGAGCAATGTAAGTTCTACCTGGTGCTTGATACCAACTACTCCAATTAATGCCATCTGACGAATAGCGGGTATAAATTATGTTGTCTGTACCTCGATGTGCTTGATACAGTTTCCCATTAAAAGCTGCCATCGCTGGAGCACTGTAAGTTGCACCTGGTGCTGGTGACTCAGCTGTCCAATTAGCGCCATCGGAGGAATAGCGGGTATAAATTATGTTGTCGATACCTCGATATGCTAGATACACTTTCCCATTAAAAGTTGCCATCGCAGGAGCACTGTAAGTTTTACCTACGAACGAAAGATATTTGAGCGAATAGTTGTCGGAAGTACGAATATAAATGTCGTTGTAGGTAGTTCGAGACGCTAGATAAAGATAATAAGAAAGAACTGCCATCGCTGGAGCACTGTAAGTTATGTAACCAGAAGTTCCTTCTTTTTGCCAACTACTCCAATTAGTGCCGTCGGAGGAAGCACGAAAATAAATGTTGTTATCCATACCTCGGTGCGACTGATAGAGGTAGTTGTTAAAAACAGCAAAGGGAATTGATGCCGCTTGAGCAGTTGATGCTACTTTGTTGCCAACTTTGAAGGTAGTTAAATTTAATCCAATTAAGGTCAAGACAGAAGTAACAGCTATCTTCGCAGCTAAACGTTTGGTAATCATTTTGTTAACTAAATCAATAATTGGTGATGATTATTAGGACTTAGCAGTGTAAAAACTAACTATGATGCGTAGGGCAAAATTTAGTTTTATTTTTTTCAGGTGCTTTGTAAAGTCCTAGTGTTGCGTATGGATATATTGTCACCGTGTTTTAGCAAAAGTAAAGACTTTAGGGAAAATTCCCTACTTTTCCCTACCTTTTTCCTGAGCCACCTTACTTTTCCTTACCTTTAGTGATTAATTATCTAAAAAGTCCTTACCTATTTCCCTACTATTTCTGGTTTTCATTTTTATTAGGTGCCAATATAATATGAAAAATATTGAGAAGTCAGTCGTCAAGTCAATTACAAATCAAATTAAACAGCAGTAATGCGATTATGAATAAATATGGCAAATTGCTTAAGAGTATGGTTTCAAAGATTCGCGAAAAACTCTGCCATTGAGCGTAAACTTCGTGATGTAATAGGACTTACGCACTCTCATGCCTAAAACCTAGATCAGAACTAGCAGGGCTTAAAAAGGGGGGAAAATTCAAAGTCCCCCTTTTTAAGGGGGATTTAGGGGGATTTAGAAGTAAGTCCTGTAAAAGTGGGATAGCGATCGCATCGACTATACTACCCTACGCTAAGGTAGATGTAAGTAAGGTATTGATTTTTAACTAAAATTTTTTTATGCAAACTCCCTCACAGAATGTTACATCTGCTTGGCGGAAGTTAAGAAATCATCAGATTACTTGCGAACAAGCCTTAAAAACTTTGGTAGACGAGCAGGGTAATGTAGATTTAAAACTAATTGACAGGGAAGTGACTTATCGTTTTTTTAGGAACTTTCCCGACAAAAGTATTTTACCACCGTTGATTCCTTTACTGCTTTGGCGCGGCTCATACTATCTTGGAAGCCCTACTGCGGTTGAGTTAGAGTTGATTAGGGAATTGAGCGATCGCACCCTGACTGAGATCAAAATTATTCCCGTTAGCAAAAAAAGTTATAGTACCTGGCTTAACATCCAAAAAATTGATGCCAAACTACAAAGCAGTTCTCAATCAGTCAATTCTATCAGCCGTGAACAAGAACAAGAAGATATCAGCGAAGTTACAGAAGTATTCCTTTCTCAATCTGTCGATCAAATTGACCGCATTAAAACCCTGATTGCAGCAGCATTGCGGAACCGTGCTTCAGATGTCCACTTAGAGCCGATGACAGAGGGATTAAGAGTCCGCTATCGCATTGATGGTGTATTACGTGATATTACCAAACTCCCTCTAGAAATTAGTCGTAAAGTAATTGTTGCCCTCAAAGTTATGTCTGAAATGGACATTGCTGAAAGCAGACGACCACAAGATGGACGTATTAGCGAGAAATATAGCAGCCCTGAAGAAGCGGAACAGGGAATGGATTTGCGGGTGAGTACCCTCCCTTGTGTTGGTGGTGAAAAAGTCGTAATTCGCTTACTACCCCGCCAAAACCCGTTTACAGATATGAATAAATTGGGATTTGCTCCCAATGCGATGCAAACTTACAGTAGTTGGTTACAACAACCACAAGGAATGATTATTATTACAGGACCTACGGGTTCTGGTAAAACCAGTACGCTGTATACCAGTTTGCAAAAGGTCGCCACAGAAGAAGTAAATGTCGTTACAGTAGAAGACCCCGTTGAGTATGTATTGCCACGCATTACCCAAACTCAGGTAAATGAACTAGCAGGGATGACCTTTGCGGCTGGGCTACGCTCGATTCTGCGCCAAGACCCAGATATCATTATGTTAGGGGAAATTCGGGACAAAGAAACAGCAGAAACAGCAGTACGCGCGGCATTGACAGGACACTTAGTATTAACTACTCTACACACTAACGATGCTCCTGGTGCTATTCCCAGATTAAAAGATATTGGACCTGATCCAAGTTTAATTAGTGATGCTTTGTTGGGAATTGTTGCTCAACGGTTAGTACGCCGAATTTGTCCTCATTGTGCAGAACCTTACAAACCCACTGAAGCAGATTTAAGAGTACTAGGATTAGATCACAAATATACTAATCGAGATACCTGGAAACGTGGCAAAGGTTGTCCTAAATGTTTTAATTCTGGCTATTGGGGACGAGAGGCAATTGTTGAGTTGCTGAATGTCGATGAGACAGTACGAGAGATTATTTATGATGGCAGTATGACTCAGTTAAATAGATATCTGAAGGAAATCAATTTTGTTTCTTTCCGCATATCAGCTATTGAAAAAATTACGACAGGGGCAACTACGATTGAGGAAGTATTACGAGTTTTACCATTGAGTACATTTTCCCGTAATCGTAAGCTTAGTCCATCCGCCACAATCGAACAATTTAGTTCAATTGTTAAGAGCGAAAATGAATCAATAGCTTTGCATTGAAAGTGTGTTTAAGCAAAGCTATTTGATCAGAAAAAAAAAATTAATTTTATTGAGTCAACTGGCTTGGGTATTTTATGCAGGAGTTACGCACAGCCTCTACCTGTAGGGTGCGTTACGCTTTGCTAACGCACCCTACCCACTATATAGGGAGTAACTGCGTAAGTCCTGTTATTGTAGCGCCAGAGGGGAAGTTGCGTAGGCGCAGCCGTCGCAGACATCGCACTCATCTATTTACACAGCCAATTTCCCCTTTATTACCTAACTTTTACTTTCTGATAATCTCTAGAGAAGCGTTTGTTGAAGAGTTGAGGTTGCCATATCCAGTTAAACCAGCAAGTATGTTCGTGCCATCCACAGTTACGCTACCAGACACATTTGCCTGTCTAGAAGAACCAACTGATCTATAGTTAGATGAGTAACCAGCATTTTGATAACGGTAGTGGCTGTTACCACGAGAAACATCGCCAGTACCAGTCCAATTAATATTTACATCCGCATTTTTTGTAGTGCCTGTAGAGTAATCGGTAATCGTGAATGTACCAGTTAAATTGGCTGAATCAAGTTGTTTGCTGAGTGTAGATGTAAAATCATTAGATGAGCCGTAACCAGAAGAAGAAACACCTGTGCAGAAGTTATATTTCCAATAAGAGAGGTATGCTTCTTTTTGAGTGGTTGGCGCACCAGAAGTTTTAGTAACGCTGTTAGCGACAAAAACATTTACACCAGTATAATTACACTCATCAGATTGATAAAAATCGGCATAAGCATTTTCTCCCTTGACTTGATATTTAGAAGTAGTAGCAGCCATTGCAGGTAAGCCCATACTTAATGCAACTAAAGCAGTTCCTAAGCCTAACATTACTTTTTTCATGGTTTTTATCTCCGTGTTTTCTCTTAAGTGATTACACAAGTAGAGAAGACTGCTTTCCGCAAAAGTTCCGATTTTTTATGTAATTTCCCTTAGTGATTACCTTGTAACCATTTCGGAAACAAGGAATATATAGGTGTAGTATTGAGGTATAGCGATCGCACTTTACCTACCCCACAATCCGAAATCAACATATACTCTAAGTTTTTGATCAAGTTGATTTAGTATTCTGAGGCGATCCGCTTGGGCTGTGGAGTGCGATCGCGGCTTCTTCATACACCTGCTGCATCACTAAAAATTTTATTAAAATTCATCCAAATGTAAATAATATGAAATTTTTCAGGCTACCTTTATATTGTTTTGCGTTTCTCAATCTCAGCTATTGGTAACAACAACATTTCTTCAATCTCCTGCCGCACTTCATAAGACACCTTACAACCACTATTCATACAATTCATCAGTAACAGATTAGCATCACGATACTGCTGTAGTAATTTCTTCTGAGTCTTGTTAAAATCCCAATTTTGAGCAATATTGCAGTCTGCAATTAAGACAGACATGAATTGCTCTATCCAATCTTGACCATGAGCGATCAGCCACTCATTTATATCTGTATTAGGTAATTGATTTTCCAGTTCCTTTAGTAGTTGTATTTTGTCCGAAAATCCAGCGACAAGGCGCTCATGCAAGTCTTGTTTAAACTGTTCAAGATTGCCTGGGTTTTTCAGGTTAAGTATTTGTTCAGGGTCAAGAGCCGTGTTAATCATAAAGTCAAGGTTAGCATCAATATCAATACCCTGATCGGCTAATTGCTCAGGTTCAGGGAACTCGTTCACATTTTGGTCAAACGTTGGGTTAAGCGGGTCGAGTGTACGGCTAAGGTCGAAAGCTTGAAGGATTTTATACAAAGATGAAGGAGTAAACTCAAGTGATTGATAAATAAGAACTTCTAAGTATTGTGAGCGTAAAGATGCTGATTTATTTGGGGGAACGATTGAATTAAATTTTTGACTTAACCACGTTATAAAATTCTGTAACTTTTCATCTGATGCTATAATTTTGTCAATCAGTGGCCTCATTAGCTTCACTAAACCGTCACCATTCTCTAACCTACTCGCTGTCAGCAGAAAGACTTCATACCAACTTTTATCAGTTATATGCTTAACCAAATTTTCATAAAATTTGCTTTGAGAGTTAATCAAACTTTGAGATGCAAAATACTCTTGAAATGTTAGATGAGAAAAAGAGTAAATTCCTTGCGCTCTTTCTATTACTAACCCATGTTGTGACTCCAGGGATTTTAAAACTGCTTCACTATCACTCTTGAGTTTACTTAAATCAGAATTATTATGATTTATTTTTTTGAGAAAGTCAGCAATAATTGCTTGTATATATTCAGATTCAAAAAAATATTCACCACCTTCAAATGTAATAGTTGCAATCTGACTTAGCAACTTCATTTTTTGTTCTAAAGATAAATTGCGATAAACCTCATCTCGTTTAATCCCTCTGGATATATCCCATCTGTCCAACAAAATTTTTAATCCTTGTTCATATAGCTTGGCACGATTAGAGGGAAAATCATCTTTTGCTTGAAACACCAAACAAGCTAAATTTAGTAATATGGGTGTTACAACTAATTCTCTAATTGGTTGATTTTGTGGTAAAAAAAGTTTATCGAAAAAATGATTTGCCTTAGCTTCTCCCTCTTGATTTGATTTTCTGGCAACCCCTACAAACCAATTCCTAGCAAAATCTTTGATTTGCTGCTGGTTAAAATCTGCTACTTCGACATCTGTAAAGTCCAAAGCATATCGCTGAGTAGCAAGTTGTGCTGCGATCCGACAAGTGATTACAAACCGATTTCGGAAATACTTTTTAGAAAAATCCTCAACTTCTGTTAACAGGACACTACCTTCTGCTGCTTGTACCTCATCCAAACCATCTAGCAAAATTAAAAATCGACCTTGATCAAGCAAGTTTTCAACTTCTTCTTCTGAAATTCCACAAAGTTGCAATTCTTGGTAAATATATTTAAATAAATTAATCTCTTGGGATTTCCTAGCAAAAGCCTTAAGTTCTATAAAAATAGGTATCAGTTCTTTTTGAAAGTTGCCTTGAATACACTGAATTGCTATAAATTTTAAAAATGTTGTTTTTCCTGCTCCTGGTTTGCCCAAAACCATTAACTTTTGGTTTGTTGTTGCTACCTCTAGTCCTGGTACTTGTGCTTGGCGGATATTTCCTAAACCCAATCGCTCAAAACTATCTGTATCTGGGTTGAAGTTGGTAAAATCCGAAATGTCTAAATATCTATTACTGGGCAGCTTTTCCAGAATATTGACATCAACATAAATATTATCTATCCCCACTAGCCACTCAACATCTAGTATCCGTATGCGCCCGCATTGTTCTTGAATTTTGTCACACTGATCGGGATGCGATCGCACTTTTTGCACTAAATCATCAATCTCTGACAAACTCCCCTGATTTTTTTCTACTTCTTCAGGTGAGTTGGCTGGTGGATCAACTATCTCTGCCCAAGTTAGTTGTAACATATGGCAAATTTCCTGAAAATTATTACGTTCAACTGGTTTGCCAGCAAAAAACCTTGAAAGTGTTGAGCGAACTATTTTTACTTCATTAGCTAAATATTCTTGACTCCAAGAGTTACGTTTTAAAGCTTTTCTTGCTTTTTCAATCCCTTGGATAGATGCTTTGAGCGAGCGTTTTGTCATAATACCCTAGTCAAACTTACGCTGATCTTAACTACAAAACTGAAAAATCAGACACAAAGTCAGACATTCCATACATCATACTCAGTCTCATCTCAGACACCTGCCATTGAAGATAGTGAATGTAAGGATTCACTGGTCAAAACTTATGAACAATTCTCATATCAATGGCATTACTCCTCCATCGGTTAGCACCATTCTTAAAGCAACACAATCACCAGAATCTCTAGTTGCGTTATCTCGTTGGCGTAAGAAAATTGGCAACGATAAAGCTAATCAAATTGTCACTAATCGCCGTCGCTTAGGTGAAGCATTGCACCAGATGATCAAAGAATATCTGCAAGGTAAATCACCAGTTCCTTGTAACAGTATTATTAAACATTACTGGTATAGTATTCAATCAGTGCTAACGAAAGTAAGTGATGTCCAGCTAATCGAAACATCTGTACCAAACTATGTAGAACGTTATCTAGGTAAAGTTGACTTAGTTGCTTGTTACCAAGGTGTTCCACACATAATTGAGTGGACAACTGCTGAAGAACCAAAACTAAACTTAAGTAAACTTTATGACAAACCATTACAGTTAGTTGCTTATGGTGGCGCAATTAACCGTTATTATGGGAATAGTTTATGTGGTTCTAAGATTAGTCAAGCATTAATTGTTGTTGCCCTTCCAGATCAAGATGCAGAAATTTTTCAATTTGATCGCGATCAAATAATCCAATATTGGCTAGAGTGGAGACACCGCTTAGATTTGTTTTATAGCAATCCAGAAACATCAGAACTATTTGCTAGCTGACTCTTAACTGAAATCTTATATCTGCCTAGCGTTCCCCCTCCGCGTCAATAGTGAAGGTATGATTAAAAACCTTGCTGCTTTTAGTCATACATTCACTAAGCAGATAAGCTTTAGGATTTGAACCTTCAGGCTGTAGATTTAACTCTGTTAATCTAAATTGTCAGATAAAATCCCTTGTTGTAGCAATAAATAACCACATTATGAAAGCAGTCTTAATGACCTCTGCGGGAAACCCCGAAGTGCTGCAACTTCAAGAAGTACCAGACCCCACAGAGGAACACGGGAACGCGGGAGCCACGTATTTTTAAATCGTGGAGGAAGCGGACACGAGCAACTTTAGTTGCCGTCAATATTTCTTGCCCAGTTTTCAATCAATTCACTTGCGCTAATCCCTTTTTGGGCTGACAGTAATTTTATTTTATTCCAAGCTGTAGGCGTTAAAACTACAGTTCTTTTAGTCTTAACTTCATCATGTAAAATAGGTTCATTCCTTAGTCGTTTTCTTGTTGTCATTTCAAACTATGCCGTGTATACTGTTTATAGTATACAAAAACATTTCAGGAATCAGCAAGTGCAAGTACGGTGGAACTTTAAGCTAAAACCAAATCAATCTCAGGCAATCAAAATGTCTGAGTGGTTAATAACTTTGAGGAAACACCGTAACTATGCTTTGCGGGAAAGAGAAAATGGATTTAATACTAATAATCAAAATGCAGATACTCCAGTTAGTTATGCTTTTGGTTCGTTTTGTAATCTAGAGTCTCATATTGAGTATGGCGCAAGCTGTCCGTTAACTTGTCCTGTAGTTAAACATGGTGTTATCCCTCTTGATTTATCCCTTGCTGTAAAAACAAGTAAGGGTGTAGTTAAATGGGATAATCCATCTGGGATACAGATGAAAGTAACAACACAATTGCGCCATAAATCTCCCAGTTTTTGTGATATCAATTCCGATGTTCTACAGCGTAACATTGCTAAGTTAGATACAGGATTTGTCAACTTCTGGAAGCATGGCAGAGGATTTCCAAAATATCTGCGTAAGTTAGATGGTTTTGAGTACAAACCAGGACAAGTTAAATTAATTAACTTCAAAGATAGTTATGCAACTGTATATCTTCCTGGTATTGGTAATGTCAAAATGTTTAACAGCAGAAACTTAACTCTAATCAAGGAAATTAGAACCTGTACAATTAAGCGTAGTGCCGATAGTTGGTATATTTCCATGTTGGTAGAAATACCAGGGGGACTACCAGAATTAAAGGCAGAAATTAAGTCAGTAGTTGGGATTGATGTAGGCGTTAATAAGCTAGTAGCTTTGTCCGATGGTAGCTTTATCAAAAACATTAGAGTTACTACTAATCCTAGAACTGCTCGGCGGTTGGCGATGCGTCAACGTGCAGCTAGTCGTAAAGTTAATGGTTCTAAGAATAAAGCTAAGGCTTACCAAAAGTTAGCTAAAACACAGCATAAATTAGCCCAAAAACGGGACGGGTATAATTGGCAAGCTGCATCTAAGATTGTCAAAACTGCCGATGCTGTTGGGCGTGAAGACCTGAACATTAAAAACATGGTCAAACGTGCCAAACCTAAACATGATGGGAAGGGAGGCGGGCAACGGATGGGATATCTGTTTGAGGACAAAAATCTATGTTTTTTAAGAAACGGATGAGTTAACGATTTGTACCTGTAGATCAACCATCCGTTATTCTTAAAAATGATTAAACCTTGCATCAAGTAGATCAAACATCCGTTGCAACGGTTATTTAAGAAATAAGGCATCTGCAAAAACGGGATTAAACAAGGTAATTTTGGATTGCGGATGGGGTGATTTATTCAGTAAAATTGCTTGGCTTGCTACCAAATCAGGGAAACCAGTTATTCCAGTTGATCCAAAATATTCAAGCCAAGAATGCCCCAAGTGTAAGCATATTGATTCTAAAAATCGTAATGGTGAAAAGTTTATCTGCACTAACTGTGGATATGCAGAACACGCTGATACAAAAGCGTCAAGAACGGTAGGTAAAAAAGTTGGGTTACTATTCCCAAGTAAAACAAAAAAGCTACGTGCGGACTGCGCGAAAGTAACGCCTGTGAAGATATCAACACCATTGAGGGTTGAGTCCAGGAACCATGCCTATGAGCAATTGAACACTCAGTTAAATTTGTTTGATTTAACTGATTATACAATTGTTGACAATCGGAAATCTAGAAGATATGGCAGAAACTTCTAGAGAATCCCCGTCTCTTTAGAGCGGGGAGTGTCAAAATAGAAAAAGATACAGAAATCCTCGTGCGTCTACGCGCCGCAGGAATTAACCCCATTGATACCAAACTCCGCAAGCGAGGTACATTTTACCCAAATCAAATGCCAGCTATCTTAGGTTGTGATGGTGCTGGAATTATAGAAGCAGTTGGTGCAAACGTCCAAAAATTTCAGGTTGGCGATGAAGTCTACTTCTGCCAAGGTGGACTAGGTGCAAAAACAGGTAACTATGCAGAATTAGTAATAGTAGACGAGCGATTTGTGGCACGTAAACCTACCTCAATTTCATTTGCAGAAGCAGCAGCCGCACCCTTAGTTTTAATCACCGCTTGGGAAGCATTATACGATCGCGGGCGCTTAGAAGCAGGACGTAAAATTCTGATTCATGCGGGTGCAGGTGGTGTTGGTCATCTGGCAATTCAACTTGCTAAACTGCAAGGTGCAGATGTTTGTACTACTGTTGGATCAGAAGAAAAAGCAGAATTTGTCCGTAACTTAGGCGCAGATTATCCCATCCTTTACAAGCAAACTGATTTTGTCCAAGCTACCTTAGACTGGACTAAAGGAGAAGGAGTTGATCTTGCTTTTGATACAGTAGGCGGTGACATCTTTACCCAGACATTCCCAGCCGTGATGGTATATGGTGATATTGTGACAATTTTAGAACCAGATTCATCAACTAATTGGAAAGTTGCCAGAAACCGTAATCTACGAATTAGTTTAGAACTAATGCTGACACCGATGGCAGAAGGAATGGTATCAGCGCAGCAAGATCAAGCCAAAATATTAGAGCAGTGCGCTTGTCTAATTGATGAAGGTAAACTCAAAATTAACCTGAGTAAAACTTTTCCTTTAGAAGCAGCATCCGTTGCTCATAGATTATTAGAATTGGGTTCAACTACAGGCAAAATAGCCTTAATTATTGAATAAAATGATTGATTGTGCGATCGCATTAATGTAGAGACGCGAAATAATGTAGAGACGCGAAATAATGTAGAGACGCGAAATAATGTAGAGACGCGAAATAATGTAGAGACGCGAAATAATGTAGAGACGCGAAATAATGTAGAGACGCGAAATAATGTAGAGACGCGAAATAATGTAGAGACGCGAAATAATGTAGAGACGCGAAATAATGTAGAGACGCGCCATGGCACGTCTCTACATCCCCTATATGTAGTGTGACTATCTTGGTGACAGGGTTTTATGCGTAAGTCCTGACTACTAAACTTTTGCTTCTAAAGACTTAAGGAATTCCGTATTAACTCCAGATTCACGGGTCAGAGAAACTTTACCAGTACGAGCAATTTCACGAATCCCAAACTTATTCAAAACTTGGACAATCGCCACAATTTTTCCAGGATCACCCACCACTTCTAATGTTAGTGAATCTTCCGCTACATCTACCACACGAGCGCGAAAAATTTGAGACAGTTCCACAATTTCTGAACGATTGGAAGCAGTTGCATTTACCTTAAGCAACATCAACTCCCGCTCTACGCAAGGTGTGGTGGTAATATCTTGTACCTTCAGCACATTGATCAACTTGTAAAGCTGCTTAGTTAGCTGCTCAATTACCCGATCATCTCCCGGCACTACCATTGTAATGCGGGAGATGCCGACTTGCTCGGCTGGACCAACAGCCAAACTTTCAATATTAAAGCCACGACGGGCAAATAATCCAGCAATGCGAGTGAGAACACCCGCTTCATCTTCGACCAAAACCGAAAGAGTATGTTTCATTACTTACAACAAAAGCAATCATCTGCGATCCTAAGACGTTCAACACGCGATGGTGTTAATTTTTTATTCTATCGCGACCACGGTTAATGGTCATTGGTCATTGGTCGTCGCTAACTGATAATTAATATCTCTATGCCTAAAGACTTAGGTGCTGGAAAAGCTTAAATCTTTTGATTAGCAGATGTTCTCAATTCTGCTGGCAAAGGATAATAGATGGGATTAAACTTTTTTGGAGTAAAAAAATTATGGGTTGGCTACAAAGACTATTTGGAATGGGTAAGCCTCAGAATGCTCAAGTCAATGCGACACCCTCAGCTTCCTATCAAGCACCTGCGGGAAATGATAGTGCTGAGGTTTCACCAGAACGAGTGGGATTAAATGGAGAATACGATCAAAGCGGTCTTGCCAAGCGTGTAGCTTTGGCTTTCGATCAAGATCCAGATTTGGACGACATTGATACGCTTTGGGTGGCTCAAACTAGCAGCACAGTTGTTTTAAAAGGGCAAGTGCCTGACCAGCAAATTCTTGACAAGATGGTTTCGGTCGCCAGAGGTGTAGATGGCGCAACTTCCGTTGATACCAGTCAAGTTAAAATCGGCTAGCAGTTTCTCCCATGTCTGAATACTGACGTTGCCAAAAATCTTGAATTAAGTACCTACACTAATTGTTAAAAGCAAGTAGTGTAGGCTTGCTAAATTCCATACATTTAACATCGAGCCAGTCGAGCAGAATTTGGTTAACTTGTTCTGGACATTCATCATGGACACAGTGACCAGCATTATCTACATTCACCAGTTGCAGGTTGGCGTTAAGCTCGACAAAACGTCGGGATAAACTCGGTGGAATCATCCGGTCTTGATTTCCCCAAATCAACAGCAGAGGAATTTCTAAGTTGGGGAGTAAGGTCTTGACACTTGGCGCAAAGTCTGATCCAATCATTGCTTTGAGGATTGCCCCAAATGCCGCCGCCGCACCTCTGTCTTGGGCGGGTCCTGTGAGAATGTCTACGAGTTCATCGCTAATTGCTGCTGGGTTAGAGTATGCGATCGCAGCCCATTTTCGCACAACACCTGGACGGCGTACCAAGTAAAACACATTTTTCAGCAGCAGTGGTGAAGCAAACAAACCTTCTATTGCAGCTACAGCAGGTCGCATAAATTTAGGAATAGCTTCCTCTCTTGCTGACATATCTGGCAAGCCAATCATCACAACCCCTTTCACCATATCTGGATGCGCTGCTGCTGCTGCCAAACATACCAAAGATCCAATAGAATTCCCTACTAATACTATTGGTTGCTGAATAAACGTCTGCCAAAAGTCGTATACTTGCTCTACCCAAAGGTCAATTTTATAGTTTACCTGCGCCTTGCGAGATGCACCAAATCCCAACATATCCAGCGCATAAACATTGTGATATTGACCTAGCGACACCATATTTTGTCGCCAGTGTCCAATTGATGCGCCGAATCCATGTAACAGTAGAACGGGAGTGGTTTTAGCATCAAGTTGAGATGCGCGGATATATGTATAGCGAGTTTGCCAACCACGCCAAACCCAATCCCGTTGGCTTCCCACCCGTTCGTGCCAATGTTGCATTTTTGTCACAGCCGCCTCAGACAATTAACAATTAACAATTACCGATGACCGATGAGCAGCCCTCATGTTAAGTTTAGTTCCCCAAGCTACTTAGTTGAGTTAGAATAAGACTAGCTGAATTGTACCAAATTATTATTTTTAGCAATTTTTTGTTAGTAAGCTAACAAACCTATACAAAAAATGGCTCATAATTCAGTAGAATGGCAAGTATAAGTAATATAAGCCTGGTTTTGTTTTACATAATTGTTAATACCTGTGATTGAAAAAAGACGCACTCGCGATCTACCCCAAATCAACGAAAGAATTCGGTTTCCCACAATTCGTGTCATAGATACGGCGGGTGAACAGCTAGGTATCCTAACGCCTCAAGAAGCTCTGCGCCTAGCTGAAGAAAAGGACTTGGATTTAGTCTTGGTAAGTGACAAGGCTGATCCGCCAGTCTGCCGGATTATGGACTATGGCAAATATAAGTTTGAGCTAGAGAAAAAAGCTCGCGAAGCTAAGAAAAAACAGCACACGGCTGATGTCAAAGAAGTGAAGATGCGCTACAAAATTGAAGAGCATGACTATCAAGTGCGTGTGAATCAAGCAGAGCGCTTTCTCAAAGCTGGAGATAAGGTCAAAGCTACAATTACTTTCCGAGGTCGGGAAATTCAGCATAGTGACTTAGCTGAGGAATTGCTAAAGCGCATGGCAACAGATTTGCAAGAAATGGCAGAAGTCCAGCAAGCGCCTAAAAAAGAAGGTCGCAATATGATGATGCTGCTTTCTCCTAAGAAATAGCTTACTGGTGAGCAAGGATTAGCATTATCCCCATCGACGACACAATATTAATTAAAAATCAAAGGCAAAGATAAATATTTTTGCCTTTTTATTTTTTTTATAACCTGGCTAATTAAGATCAGGCTTAGAGTCAAAAAGAAGAAGGTCAAATTTGACCTGCTATCCCTCCCCGCCCTGCAACATTAACTGGCGGGGTATCTCGCAGAGAAAGATGAAAATGCAAACTCGCACTTATTTTAGGAGCGGTTGGGGGCAGGGATTTTTACGGTGGGTAAATCTGCGTCCAGAAGAAAGTGAACGAACTTTATTAATGTTCGCTTTTTATACGACAACATCAATCGGGCTGCTGTGGTTAGAAACTAGCGCGACAGCTTTGTTTTTGAAACATTATGGCGCTGAGTTGTTGCCAGTAATATATATTGCAAGCTCAGGTTTAGGCTCAGGGTTGGGCTTTTTCTATTCTAAGTTGCAAAAAACCTTACCCCTAAGATCTGTGTTAGTGGCGATCGCGATCTTGATGGGGTTGCCCCTATTTTTATTTCGCGTGGGTTTAGAGGGCAATTATCTAGACGGTGTAATTGTCCTAGCAACGGTTTTTTTGTTACGCCTATGGATGGATGCAACTACCGTTCTTAACGACCTTAACACCTCAATCACCGCCAATCAATTATTTAATATTCGTGAGATTAAACGCACTTATCCACTAATTAGTAGTGGTTTGTTAGTCGCAGATGTAATTAGTGGTTTTTCTTTACCCCTGCTACTGGTATTAGTATCACTCCCCAACATCATTATTATGGCGGGCATAATGATGCTATTGGGGGCTGGAATTTTATTTTATTTAAGCCAGCGCTACGAGCAGTCTTTTCCTGATGCCCCGATGCGGAATCTAGAAGATTTACAACCGGAATTCAAATCACGGCGGGTAGGTGGACCATTACAGCGCTATGTGATTCCGCTATTTGCTTTCTTTATTATGGGTCAGGTTTTATTCCTGGTAGTGGAATTTCAATATCTCAGCGAATTGGAACGAAACTTAGATGCAACTGCGATCGCAGGTTTTCTGGGTATATTTAGCGGGATTTTAGGACTGTTTGAACTAGCGACTCAGTGGTTTCTTTCTAGCCGACTAATTGAGCGGCTAGGAGTATTTATTGCTGCGATGTTATTACCTATCTGCGTAGTAATTATCGGGCTGATCACCTTGGTGGCATCAAGTTTGTTACCACCGTCAATAACCATCCTGGGTTTAATCACCCTTACCCGTCCATTTAGCTTATTTATTGGGGTAGTCTGTCTTAAATTCATCGACGAATTGTTGCGCTATACCCTGATAGCAAGCACAGGAGCCGTGTTATTTCAGCCATTGCCAGAAAGCATTCGCGGTTCAATCCAAGCGATGGTGCGTGGCATTGCAGAGACACTCTCCACTGGAGTTACAGGAATTGGGATATTAGCGATTATTGGGCTGTGCGGCTGGGCGTTTCCCGATTTGCCAAAAATTGCCCAAGATCAGCTACAGGGCAATGTGTTTGTAGGCATGATCGTATTATTTGCTTTAGGGTGGCTGTTAACGGCTTGGTTATTACGTTCAAGCTATGTGAACTTGCTGGTTCAAAGTGCTGAACAGGGACGCTTGGGGTTTTCTGATGTTGATCTACGAGCTTTTAAACGTGCTGTAATCGAAGTTTTAGAGCAACCAGGTAAAGAGGGAGATAAACGCTCTTGTATTCAACTGTTATCTCAGATTGATCCCCAAAACACAGGTGAAGTCTTGGCTCCTTTATTGTCCAAATTTACACCTAGTTTGCAGCGTCAGAGCTTGGAAGTGATCCTAGAATACCCTAACCCTAATTATTTAAATGATATCCAAGCTTTAATTGCCGAGCAACTATCACCAGAGGTGCTGGCTCTAGCATTGCGATATATTTGGCTCGCTGAACCAGAACTGGATATTAGTAGTTTAAAACCTTATTTGCGACCAGAAGTAGATCCAACGGTGCGGGGAACAGCCGCCGCACTGATGTTGCGTCGAGGAAATACTGTAGATAAGGCTGAAGCTACCAATACACTACGGCGGATGCTGACGCATAAACGAGAACGAGAACGGGTGATGGGTTGTCGCGCGTTGGGAGAAGCCGATTATTTGCAGGCGCTACGAGTGTATGTGGCTGATTTATTGCAGGATGAATCTTTGCGAGTGCGTTGCGCTTTACTGGAGGTAATTGCTGCGACGCGCCAAGAAGAATACTATCCTTCACTGGTGCGGGGGTTGCATTACAAATCTACCCGTGAGGCTGCAAGTCGTGGTTTGGTAAAGCTGGGAGATGAAGCGATTCCTTTGCTGAGTGAATTAGCAGAAGACAGCCATAAGACAGATTTAGTGAGATTTTCAGCTTTGAATGCGATCGCAACTATTGGTACACCCGCAGCACTGAATCAATTAATCTCTCAGTTGCTTACCAGTTGGGGGACAACCCGCCGTAATCTGTTGCGTATCCTGTTAAAAATGCCTGGTGAAATTGGCATTGAAGCTGTGCTAGATAGATTAGGGCGCAGTGGAGTGGAAACTTTTATTGAACAAGAATTGCTGTTTCTGGGTCAGATTTATGCCGCCCAGGTGGATTTAGAGCAACTAAACGCAGAAGCACTCGTAACTGATTTAGAGCCTGATTTGATTGTGCAATCTTCTACTGAAGCACTCTTACTGCTGCAACGGGCGCTCTTAAATTTGGAATCGGATGTGATGGATCGTTGCTTTTGGCTAATGAAGTTTCTTTACCCGATTAGTGCAATCCAAGCAGCTTCATTTAATCTTAAGTCTGATTCTCGCTCTAATATAGCTGTAGGTTTAGAAATTTTGGATAATACTGTGGATTTGCCCACAAAACGAGCTTTGTTGGGTATTCTAGATCAACATCCATCAGCAGAAAAATTGGAGATTTTAGCGGAAATATTGCCTTATAAACCAATGGCTCCGAGCGATCGCCTGCGTCGCTTGTTGGAGTTACGCCATTTTCTGTCAGAATGGACGCTGGCTTGTTGTTTCCATCTAGCGCGTTCCGCTCACTGGAGTCTGACACCAGAACAGACGCTTGTGTGTCTACGACATCCAACTGGGTTTGTGCGCGAAGCTGTGTTGGCTTATTTGAAGGAAGCTTCACCCCGCGCTCTTTTAGAATTATTGCCAGTGTTAAAAAATGATCCAGATCAAATCGTAGCGGCGCAAGTTCAGCAGATGATGGTAGATCTGAGTAATTAATAATCAGGAAGTGATGACATCAAAGCTCTAAACTTAAATTTATATGTTAAGTAGCGTTGAGCGGCTATTATTTATCAGGGCTGTCCCGATTTTTCAAGAACTTCGGGATGATTTTTTAGTCAGGCTGGCTTCTGTAATGGATGAGCTATCTTTTCCAACCCAGCACACAATTTTTACACAAGGGCAGGAAGGGCGATCGCTTTATATTGTCGTGTCAGGTAAGGTTAGGGTACATCTAGGCGATCGCGATCTGGCACAACTTGAACAAGGTGCGTGTTTTGGTGAGATGTCTTTGTTTGATGCAGAACCGCGATCGGCTTCAGTGACTACTATCGAACACTGTGATTGTCTAATGCTGACGCAATTGCAACTCTATGACGCAATTGATGAAACCCCAGGAATTGCTGTCAACATTATCCGTTTGCTTTCCCGTCGCATTCGGGAATTGAATCAAAAAAGTAATGCTTTACAGGCAAAAATTCAGGAGCAAGATTTAAGTAAAACTGTTAGTAGTTAAAAAACTAAGTGAGGAGTAAGGAGTGAGGAGTAAATAAATATAATTCTGCTTTTCTCCTGTCCTTATCTTCCTCATCTGTTGAAATTAGTTTTAGAGCGCGAGAGTAACTTATTTACCCGCCATATTGCCATCCGGTACTTTCTAGTAATAATGGCTCACCCTCACGGTGAACACCTGCGCCGATCACTTCCCCAACATAAACAGTGTGATCGCCATGCTCTACACTACCGACAACCTTGCATTCTACATAACCCAGAGAGTCGGAGATGATGGGGCAACCAGTTTCTTGTCCTAAATAAAATTCCACATCCTCAAACTTATTACCAACACGGCGTTGAGGTTTGAAGAATTTTTGCGCTAATTCTTTTTGCCCTGCTTCTAAAAAGCTCATAGCAAATACACCGCTAGCTTTGATCATCGCGTGTGATTTAGAATCTTGCTTCACGCAATTAACAACTAACGGTGGTTGAAAGGATGCCTGCATTACCCAACTTGCAGTGAAGCCGTTGACATCCTCTCCATCCTTGACACCACAAATATATAGTCCATGTGGAATCTTACGCAGAATTGTCTTTTTTGCTTGTTCGTCTAGCAAGGATTTACCCGCCTGATTATTACTACAGGTCAATTATCAACGATCAATTATCAATGATCAATTATCAATGGTGGTAGTACTGTTGTTGCGTTTGAGATTTGCCGACAATTTGCAATTAGGCGATCGCGCTATATTTTACAGTACTTACGCAAACTAAGTTTTGTAGGGTGCGTTACGCTTTGCTAACGCACCCTACGCACTATATGTGGTCTAACTGTGTAAGTCCTGTTTTAGTTGTTTACATTATCTTATGCAAATAAAAAATTAGCCCCCAACTATTGCTAGGAGCTAAACATTATGTTAAAGGATTTAATTTACTAGGGAGTAGAATCTGTTCCTGATTGGGTATCTGTTTGATTCTGTGTACCTTCAGAAGGACTAACGGGATTCGCTTTAGGATTAGAAGATGTGGATGTTTCTGGTTTTGGAGTTGAAGATTGAGGAGGAGGAACGTTAATCGTTGTCTCTTGTTTAGGAGCAGGAGCTTGCTGGGCTGCTGGAGGCACTGTGATTTTTACCTCAGTTTTAGGAGCGGGTGGCGCTGCTTGCCGAGGAACGTTAATGTTAATCTTAGGCGCACTTTGAGTAGGAGCCGAAGCTGGCTGC
This sequence comes from uncultured cyanobacterium, assembly GCA_963711165.1. Taxonomy (GTDB): domain Bacteria; phylum Cyanobacteriota; class Cyanobacteriia; order Cyanobacteriales; family PCC-9333; genus Crinalium. The sequence continues at coordinate 109,634 of CAVQDG010000049.1, forward strand.
TGCGGTACAATCACCTGCGGTACTTTTTCAACTTGCCGTTCAATTACAGTTGTCCGATTTTGTGTTTCAGCAGGCTGGGGTGAAGGTGAAGGTGAAACAGCTTGAGGCACAATTATCTGTGTGGGAGCTTCTTCAGGTCTTTGATTCCAGAAGAACAGGGCAGCTAAACCCAGCCCAACTAATGACGCTAGGGAGATGCCAATTAACAAGCCACGAGCAGCATTGTTATTATCACGAACTTCTAAAACTTCATCTTGCTGACGGCGTTCGGAAACGCGACCGTGAACATAACCATCGCGATATGAAGTTGCTCTACCTGGTTCTACAACTTCTTCAGGAGCTATGTAGTCAGGATCATTAAAACTACTGTCACTGTTATTATGATTACGATTTCTTAGGTTAGCCATAGTTGCCGCCAAAAATTATTAAAGTAATCGGGATGTAAATAGATTTTTTAAAACTGACAATCAACTATCAATTATCAATTTTTAGCCTGCTTGCCCCGCGCGTATGCGTTCTAGAAATAAAAAACTTTTTCGTTATTTCAAGCCCACAACTAAACTTGGGAGGTAATTGATAATTGATAATTGTTTATTGTTTAGAGTCTGGCGTACTTTGATCAGCGCCCTGACTTTGTGGTGTAGTTGGGGCAGTAGAAGTGTTAGTGTCGGGAGCTTGAGTTGTCGGATTGGGAACGTTGATGTTAATATCAGGAGCTTTTGGTGCTGTTTGCTGAGAAGCTGGTGCTTGTTGTTGAGGAACTGGAACCACTTCTTTAGTCTTTTCTATGGTTTTGTCAATAATGGTGGTGTTTTTCTCTTGACTTCTGGGTTGACTTTGAGGCTGACTGGTATTAGGTACAGGTATAGGCAGAATCTGTGTAGGTGATTCTTGACGCTGGTTCATAAAGTAGAATGCAGCACCAGCCAAACCTAAAAGGGCAGCAATTAAAAGCCCTACTAGCAAACCACCAGCAGTACTGTTATTCTCACGAGCAACTAATCTTTCTTCGTCAAGACGACGCTCTACAGGATCGCGATAAATAGGCATAGCTTTTTATTAAACTCCTAACTTTTGATAATTAATCAAGTAATGGTTGAATTCAATCTGTTATTTAAAGCAGATTTACTAACAAACTTATTAGCTAACACAATTAAGTTCGTTTATCTGACGATTATTAATTTAACCGTTAAAGTCGCCACAGTCACTCTATCCATAGAATGGAGTCTCTCCTCTCCCTAAAGATGGAAATTATATCCGGTCTGGTAAATTTATGATTAAGACCGCAGGGGGCATCCCAGCAGGGGGAAAGAGGGTTTTGATATTTTTGCATAAATATGGGAATTTTGACAATCCCTTAGCTAAAGCCGAAGGGTTTCTACATTCATCTGTATTTAAATGTTTGAATGCTTCGTTTGGTTGCTTAACGTGCATGACATTGTAGCTAGTCTGTTATGCCTTGTGCGATCGCTGATTTCCCGTTGGAGTAAGTTAGTGTATGAATAGCAGAGGCATTATTTGTAGGTGGTTAAAAACCACCGCCAGATAAAAGTGTACAATTTATAGTATCAAGTCAAGATAGAGTAGTTACATTCACTCTTAAAGATGAAGGTAAAGGAATTAGCTTAAAAAATTAACAATACTTATTTTAATTCTTCAACTGAGATACAAATGTCAGCAAGATTCACCGTAATAACCTCAATCTGAAAATTGTTAAGAATTCTGTAAAATTACCGAATGGTGAGACCCCATTTATTAGTAAATTAGATCTTAGCTCAACATTTACAATCACATTACCGTTACCAGATGAAAAAGATATTAGTAATTGAAGACGAGCAATCTGTTAGAGAAATTATTCTAGACATCCTTGAGGCTGAAGGTTTTGATGCCATAGGTGCCGAGAACGGTCGTGTTGGTGTGCAGACTGCTATAGAAAATTTACCAGATTTAATTATTTGTGACATTATGATGCCTGAACTTGATGGGCGTGATGTTTTGTTGGAGTTGCGGCAACAACCAGCAACTAGCACAATTCCGTTTGTTTTTCTCACAGCAAAAGCTGATAGGAATGATCTACGTCAAGGCATGGAACTAGGCGCAGATGACTATCTTACTAAACCATTTACCCGCTCTGAAATCTTACAAACAATTCAGACGCGCTTAGAAAAAAAAGCGGCGATTGAAAGAGAGTCGCAGAAAAAGTTAGAGGAGTTGCGTAGTCGTATTTCGCTGTCCCTACCTACAGAGTTACGCACCCCTTTAAACAAAATTATTAGTTTGTCAGAAGTATTTATCCACGAATATGATTTGCTAGAACCCCTAGAAATTTTGGAAAAGGGAGAGCATATTAATCAGTATGCTAGACAATTGTATAGAATTGTTCAAAACTTCTTGATAGTAGCTAAATTAGAAATAGCTGCCACAAGTTCTGAGTCGATTAAGTCACTCCGTAATCAACATATGAGTTATCCACGAGCAGCGATTTCGGAGGTGGCTATATATAAAGCTCAAGAAGTAGCTAGAGAAGTAGATTTAAGGTTAGAACTACAAGATGCTAAGGTGCAAATTTCAGAATTAAAACTCAAGAAAATTGTCGAAGAGTTAGTTGATAACGCTTTTAAATTCTCTGTTGAGAGAAGCCCTGTGCAAATTATGAGTAGCTATAGAGATAAGAGCTATACTATCGAATTTGTGGATCATGGACGGGGGATGAGTGCTGAAGAAATTGCTCATGTGGGTGCTTATATGCAATTTGGCGAGGTTTCTGAGCAACATGGTTCTGGTTTAGGGCTAACTATCGCCAAACGTTTAGTAGAATTACATGGAGGAGAGTTGACTATCGAAAGTATACCTGGAAAACACACTACTGTTCGTGTTGTTTTACCATGTGTTTCATAGAGTCAAAATTAAGTAATTTTGAGTGGCTCAACTACCGCCGCAGGACCTACTAAAGAGATATATGGTTCTATGAAATATTTATTAGCAACTTGTTGTACCATTTCGGGGGTGACGGCTTTAACTTCTTCCTGAAAGCGGGGATCAAATTCAATTCCTAGTTTGATAGTTTCATACCAGCCAAATACTTGAGATAATTGTCCGTTAGTTTGTTTACCCAAGGCGTATTGACCTAACAACTTATTCTGGGATGCTTGCAATTCTTCTGGGGTTAGCTGGGTAGTACTCATACGTTCAACTTCGGTGCGTAAACCGGACATGGCGATCGCAGTATTTTCTGGGGCAGTACCCATATAAACTACAAACTGGGAAGTATCTAAGCGTGTGGGATAAAATGCCGATACTTCGTAAGCTAAACCGCGTTTCTCTCGCAGTTCTACAAATAAGCGACTAGAAAGACCGTTCCCTAAATAAGTATTAATTAACTTTAATGTGGCGTAGTCAGGATTTTGTACTGGTGAGACTAAATACCCTAACATCACCATTGATTGCTGGGTTTCTTGGGCAGTAATTTTTGTAGATGGTTGGGATATAACTGAAGGGAGATGTAAATCTGGCAAGGGTGTTTTGGGTGGTTGCCAATCTCCAAAAACTTCTTCAACTAAGGCAACTGCGTCATCGGCTGTGATTCTACCAGCAATACTAATTACTAAATTATCTGGGCGAAAATAAGTTTGATGATATTGCTGCAAGTCAGAACGGTTAAGCCCAGATACGCTGGCTTCTGTACCTAAACTGGATAACCCGTAGGGATGTTGGGGGTACATTGCTTGCCGTAATTGGTCAAATGCGATCGCACTTGGTTGTTCTTGCTGAGAACGAATAGCTTGGATGGTCAGACGTTGCTCTAATTCTACTTCTTCGGTTGGAAAAGTAGGCTCGCGCAAGATTTCTGCTGTTAAATGCAGCATATCTGCAAAATCTGTAGAAACCGTCTTAATACTTACTTGAAAATAATCTGTAGCTGCATCAGTACCTAAACTAGCGCCAACTGACTCTACTCGTTCAGCAATTTCCATGGATGACAGCTTAGAAGTGCCTTTAGTAATTACTGCCGATAGCAAATGACATAACCCAGCTTTTTCTCGGATTTCACAGCAACTACCTGAGCGAATAAAGATACGACCAGCAATAATATCAGCAGCAGGATTTTCTACTACCAGTACCACAATGCCATTATCTAAAACAGTGCGATGGATCGTAGTTTGTTGTTGTTGGCGGATGACGTTGGAATTAATTTGAACCATTAGAAGGAGTCACAAATAAGAGATACAGGAAAAAATTTGTTAAGTAGCTGGGTACAAATAAACTTAACATGAGGGCTGTTAACTGTTGACTGTTGACTGTTAACTGTTGACTGTTTACTGTTTACTGTTTACTGTTTACTGATTACCACCAGCTAGGCTGAAGAGTTGTGACAGCATAATATTGAGGAGAAAGATACTGCTGTGCTAACTGCTGTAGATCCGATGCCTGAAATTGCTGCATTTGATCTGGATAAGTTACTGCAATTTCAGCATTAGCAATGGTGTTGTAGTACCCGTATAAACCCGCCAGTTGGCTAGGAGTTTCTGTAGAAAAGGCGTAGTCGTTACATAGTAAGCGTTTACATCTATTTAATTCTACTTGTGAGACTGGCTTTGTCTGTAACTCAAATAAGCGATCGCGTATTAGTGCTTCTACTCGCTCTAGATGCTTGGCTTCTAAGCAAGCACTAATGGTAAATAAGCTTGAATCTCGTTGTAACGAGAAACTACTAGCGATGCCTTGCACTAAACTTTTTTCTTCCCGTAATTCTCGCACTAATCGGGAAGATCGCCCATCTGCTAACAGTACCGAAAGCAAATCTAACCCATAAGCATCACGCAGTTGATCTACACCTGCCCCAATCCAGCCCATATATAGACGGGCTTGTTCTAGTCTAGGAAAGAAAAGTTCTTGACGGCGAATTTCTGTTAAGGGTGGTTCTGCTTCTGGTGTTTCGTTGGGACACTCAGGGGGTGAACAAAAGTTCTCAAAGGCGCTGCTGACAGCTTCTATCGCTCTTTCTTTAGTAACTCCTCCCACAATTACCACTGTCATATTTTCCGGCTGGTAGTGATGCTGGTGGAAGCAGCGCATTTGTTCGGGCAATCGCTCCATCAAATGTGCTTCTGTGCCTAAAATTGGTCGTCCGTAGGGGTGATACTGATAAATACTTTCTGTCAGTGTTTGAAATCCCACAAAATCAGGATTGTCATAACAAGAGCGAATTTCTTCTAATACCACATCTCGCTCACATCCAAACTCACTATCTGGAATTGCGGCATTTAATAGCAATTCCGCTAATACGGGTAATGTTTCTTCTAAATAATCCGCCGCGATGGTAATGAAAAAATGAGCATAGTCATGGCTCGTCGCTGCATTAGTTATCCCACCGCGATTTTCAATTATTTGGTCAAATACGCCAGTTGCTAGTAGCTCAGTTCCTTTAAAAATCATGTGTTCTAGGAAATGAGCCATACCACACCACTCGGCTGGTTCTGCGATCGCACCAGCTTTTACCCAAACATCTATCACTACCACTGGTGTCGCGGGTAGGTGTTGGTGAATAACTGTCAACCCATTGTCCAGCCTCAAGATTTCGGCGGGAAATTTTGCAGTAGTTAATAGTTGAGACAATCTCTCTAATCTCTAACCTTTTTCGGTGCGATTTACATCATCCTAACGCTTCATGGGTCAAATTTTCGCCAAGTTTGATACACGATGCTCCAGAATTTGGTGATTGGTGATTGGTGATTGGTGATTGGTGATTGGTGATTGGTCATCGGTCATCGGTCATCGGTCATTGGTCATCGGTCATTGGTCATCGGTCATTGGTCATTGAAAAATCCCCTAATCTTGAGGACTAGGGGATTTTATAATCTTGTAGGCTAACCGCAACGCCGTCTTACCTCAGTTTATGACCTGGATAAATCCAGGTGGGTACCGTTGGTTCCAACTTAAAGTTTCCGAGTACTTGCTCGGTCTACTGCTGTTAGAAAATCTTGGTTCCCTTAAAGACAAAGCATAGATCAAAAAACGTTATTGGCAGTCACCAACGTCGCAGTCGAACCTATATTCCCTATTATAAAGTAAAACCTGTCATTAGTGGCTAGTCGCGTCTGCTTTTTTTAATTTAATTCACCCAAGTCTCTAATAGCAAACTTTTATCTTTTAGTCAACAGTTCGCTTTTATCAAGGTCAAAAAGTGCTTGCTATGTAAAACTTAAAGACAAGTTATGTTAATAGCTGAGATTGATGAATAAATAAAGCTCATGCGTTTTGATTGGGATGATAGTAAAAATCAGCTTCTTAAATCTCAAAGAGGTTACTTTTTTGAAGAAGTTGTTACCCTCTTTGCTGGGTCTTATGTAGAAAGAATGAAAAAAGATGATCCAGAACAATTTATAGCTATAGGATACTTAAATAATTCCCTTCTCTCAGTGATTTATGAAGTTCGTTATGATGAGGAAGGAGAATATATTTGGTTAGTTACCTACTGGAAAAGTACCAAAAGGGAGCGAGAAATTTATGAACAATATTTCTATAGATGAAGTAGAACAAAAAATTGATGCTGGAGAAGAAGTTATTGATCGCTATTTTGAGCAAACCACGACTAGAGTAGGTAAACCACATTTAATAACTTCACGCAGATCTCCTAATCTTACACCTACAGATCTTGATATTCCTCAGCCTATGCTCAAAGAACTTGAGGAAATAGCCTCAGAACTTAATATTAGTCGCGAGGCTGTAATTAAAATGATTCTGAGACGAGCATTAGATGAATATTATTTAGCTAAGAGCCAAAGAATTTTATCGCTAAAATAGCGATCGCGCTCGACTACCTGGCAAAATTTGGGCGGGTTTATGCTTGAAAATTTAGTTTGAATTGTCATACCAAATAGATTCTACGTTTTGAGCGATCGCTTCGGCTTCACTTCTGCTATCTGAATCAAGTAAAACGGTAACGTGACCTAGTTTACGACCTGGACGCGATTCTGTTTTGCCGTACCAATGGACGTAAGTTTGAGGTAGGGCGGCTAATTGTTGGCGTTTTTCTGTGTAATCACTTTGGGAATTTTCATAACCTAGTAGGTTGATCATCACAGCACCTTTACACTTCAATGCTGTATTACCTAAAGGTAAACCTGCAACGGCTCTAAGTTGCTGTTCAAATTGGGAAGTTTCACACGCATCTAGGGTAAAGTGTCCTGAATTGTGGGTGCGTGGTGCTATTTCATTGATTAATATTTTGCCACTACTGGTAAGGAATAGCTCAATGCCAAAAAGTCCCACTACTTGCAGACTATCTAATAATGTATGTGCGATCGCCTCTATCTCTGTTGCTATTTTACTATTAATCTCGGCTGGAACTATCACGCGACGGCATACTTGATCTTCTTGTTGAGTCTCCACTACTGGGTAAACCACCACCTCACCAGCAACGGAACGGGCGGCAATTACAGCTAATTCTCGCTCAAAAGGTACAAATTCTTCTACTAGCAGTGGTGTCTGTTGAAGTTCCTTTAACTTAGTTTTTAAAGATTCTTGGTCTTTAATAATAAAAGTTCCTTGACCATCGTAGCCATGCCGTCTAGCTTTTAGCACAATGGGAGTTTGGCTTAATATATCCTGGCTGTTGCTATCTTCTAAAGCTGCAAACTTTGGGACTGGTAAACCTAGCTGATTTAAGTAGCATCTCTGCTCGTATTTGTCAAGTAGGGGAGCTAATGCTTCGAGTTGGGGACGAAAGCAAACTCCTTGGTTTGCTAAAAGCGTTAAAGCATCTATTTCTATAAACTCATTTTCAAAGGTAATCACATCACAGCGAGTTGCTAACTGTGCTGTAGCAGTGGCATCAGCAACAGGAGCTAAGATAGTATCAGATGCGATCGCTACTGCGGGATCAGTTGCATGGGGTGTCTGTACAATTAATTCAATGCCTAACTTCTGGACGGCATCAGCCATCATCCAGGCTAACTGTCCACCACCGATTACACCAATTCGCTTCATTTTAGATTAGATATATTGATAAATTAGTATTATATTTCATCCAAATAAGCAGCTAAAATTCTGTATTTATTAATTGAGGTGTCACAAGCGTTATGCCCAGATTTTTGGTAACTTGGTTACTAACAGCGATTTCACTACTGATTACAGCGCATTTTGTCCCAGGATTTGTAGTTAAAAGTTTTGCGGCTGCGATGGTAGCTGCAATTATATTGGGGCTAGTAAATGCAGTTGTTAAACCGATTTTGGTAATTCTGACTTTGCCTTTGACGATAGTATCTTTAGGTTTATTTTTGTTTGTGATTAATGCCATCACAATTTGGCTGGCAGGTTCAATCACGTCTGGTTTTTACGTTGCAGGTTTCTTACCTGCCCTACTCGGTTCAATTGTTCTAACTATTGTTACAAGTGTTTTGAACTTCTTTTTTGCTGAAGCTGCTTGAGACATTTTACTGGCTAATTAAAGTTTATCCTCCTGATTTATTAAAGGGAACTCAGGGGGATATTTTAAACAACAAATATGCCTGAATATCAATTTATTTTATAAATTGGTTTATTAATAAAAATTATAAATTTTATTGTTGATCAGTAGTAGTTTGTAATCGGTTAGACCATTATCGGGAATTTTTGATAGCTTGCTCATTATAACCTCTTGGAGTTTTGATACCATTAAGCCAGTAGGCGTTGAGGTTGCCATGATATTAATAGTTGCTGCTGAACCTGCTCCTCTAGAGACTAATACTGACGGTGTGGTACGAGTAGGCAAAACTCGTGTCACTCTAGATACTGTTGTTTCCGTATTTAAGCAAGGGTTAACAGCCGAGGAAATTGTCTATCGCTATCCATCGCTGAAATTAGCTGATGTGTATGCCACCATTGGGTTTTACCTAAATCATCAGCAAGAAGTCGAAGCATATTTGCAGCAAAGGCAACAACAAGCACAAGAAATTCGCAAAATGAATCAGGCAAGGTTTGATCAGCAAGGATTGCGCGATAGATTACTTGCTCGACAGGCAGAACAATCAGCATGAAGTTTCTAGCTGATGAAAATTTTGACAACTCAATTGTTAGAGGTTTACTACGTCGTAAGCCAGATATTGATGTTGTTCGAGTTCAAGATATTGGCTTATCTGGCAGAGATGATCCAACTGTATTAGAATGGGCAGCCAAAGAAAACCGAGTATTGCTTACCCATGATGTTGCAATGATTACCCGCTACGCCTATGAGCGTTTAGCACAAGAACAGCCTATGCCAGGAGTGATTGAAGTTACCGCAGATGCACCTATTGGTCGGGTGATTGAGGATATTCTGCTACTGTTGGAGTGCAGCATTGAGGGAGAATTAGAAGGACAAATTCAATATCTCCCTTTGTGACAATACAAGCACTCGCTGCTTTACATGAATATTTGTAAAGGCTGCTTGACAATTGCCACAATTTCACTCAAGCTGCTAAATTAAGAGTATTAGCTTTGAGCTAATTGCTTATATATAAACTGACATAAAAATATTAGCGCCACTCAAAAGCTGTTTCAGAGCTTTTGAGCGACTAACCCCCAAACTGTCCAAACCAGTCTGGTAGCTAGAAAGAATTGTACCACTCTAGCCACCCCGACTTGCTATTTGAATTTGCGCGGGGTGGCTAAAATTTTTGGTCGCTACATTGCCAAAAGTTAGGAGTGACAGAAAATGTCGAGGAATTTAATTACATCAGGGGCGATCGCTCCTCACCAATTGCCATTGGAGCAATTACGGCTGGAAGTGGCTGCTGTATTGAAGATTTTGCCTGAGAAAATTGAGCGGATCGAGTGTTGGACTCATCAAATTTGGGTGAAAATAGCGGACTCGCGTGCTAAGTTTGTCAGCTATCGAGTTTTACCTGTGTGGGTTGAAGAAGCGATCGCAGTTATTAAATTTTGTGAAAATCGCGGTACTTTGTGGGAGTTGGGTCAGATCTTACGGACGGAAACTCAACTACATCAGGAGCAATATAAATCTGTTGATGTAGAAAGAATGCGACAAGCTTGGAAAACCCAAGCAGATTATATTAAGAAAGAAGAAGAACGCCTCCAGCCAATTGAGGCTCATCAACAAGCTGGTAGGCAGTGGCAGGAAACTTGGAGTGATGTGCTGAAATATTGCAATAGTTGTGCATCTTTGGAGAGATTAGCCCCAGAAATTAAGCTGCAAAGCCTGGAATTTGGGGATTTACCGGAGGTGATTGGTGCGATCGCTCATCTGTGGAAATGGCGCTGGCATGAGTTGACTCAGGCTACTGCATAGTTATAAGCTGTTGTGTTTCTTTGATTTTATCTTTGAGAAAGAGAGGAGGGAGGAGGGAGGAGAGAGGGTTATTGTGTTTGATAATTTTTCTTAATAGTTAAAAATGTACAAGTTTATTTGCGCGTTAAGCTAAGACGCATTTAAATTTAATAAGCTAACGCGCATCTAAATTGTACATTTTATAATTGAGATAAAATTTATCAAACCCTCTCCCCCTCTCCCCCTCTCCCCTCTCTCCTCCCTCCCTAAAACATTAAATTTAGAAACACAACAGCTTATCACTAGCGAGCGAGACGCTCGCACTACAAGCACTTGGCAATAATTAACAGTTCAATTTAAATGCACAACAGCTTAGCTTAGTGCGATTCGCTTCAGGGGGCGACGCTACGCGATCGCACTGCGGTCAAATCTGCAAGAAAGCGTATATTCTGACGGCTAATGCCTTGATTTTTCTTGTTAAATTAGATTTGCAGCGATTAGTAAAATTTGAACATTACTAAGTTTCTGCTTAGGAAATTTTAGCATTACATAAAAAAAGAGATTTTATGCAAACACCAACCTTAAAAAAAATCTATACACCTGAAGAATATTTATCTATAGAGGAAAAAGCTGAATTTAAAAGCGAATACCGAGACGGAGAAATTGTACCGATGACGGGTGGAACAACAAATCATAATAAAATTGCAGGTAACTTTTATGCTTACTTAAAATTTGCTTTAAGAACAAAACTCCTGAAGGTAAATGGTTATTAACAGAATATGAATCCTCAGATGCCCTATTGCAACTGCAATCATTAAATTTTCAAATGAGTTTTAATGAACTATATGAAGGGGTAAATTTTGGGGAGAATGAGGAGGTATCTGAGAGTTGATAAGTAAGTCAACCTAATTAAACGAAAAACCCCACCCCCCAGCCCCCTCCCCTTAATAAGGGGAGGGGGAGATGTTTGTTTTATATTTTTTAATGTGGATCTACTTATCCTGACTCGGAGAATTCTGGGTTCTTAATTATTACTTAAGAATTATTTCCAAATCCTAAATAACCTCTGGGTGTAATCATCCAATTACTATGGATGCGAGTACTTTGATTGCCGATTAATACGAGGGTGAGCATATCAATAGGCGCATCTAATAATTTATCCAGTGTTGTTAAAGTAATTTGTTCGTCATCTCGATAGGCAGAACGAACAATTGAAACTGGTGTATCTGGGTGGCGGTGTTGCAGAAAGATGTCTCTCGCGATCGCAATTTGTTGTGTGCGAGTTTGCGATCGCGGATTGTATAATGCTGTTATAAAATCTGCTTGCGCTGCTGCTGTTAACCGCTTTTCGATTACTTCCCAAGGTGTTAATAAATCACTCAAGCTAATGGCGCAAAAGTCGTGCATTAAAGGTGTGCCAACACGCGCAGCCGCAGATTGTAAAGCTGTGATACCAGGGAATACTTGCACTCCAGGGGTTTTACCATCCCAATTTTGAGTACTAAGTTGTTCTAGTACTAATCCAGCCATGCCATAAATACCAGAGTCGCCAGAAGATACCACAGCAACATTTAAACCCCATTGTGCCAGTGCGATCGCACGTTCTGCACGTTGACGTTCTTGGGTTATTGGTAAAGCTTCTACTATTTGCCCTGGTCGCAGCAAGGGTGAGATTAAATCAATATATAAAGAGTAGCCAATTACTGCATCAGCTTGAGTTACTGCCGTTTGCGCTGCTGGGGTCATTTGATCTAATTGTCCTGGTCCTGTGCCAATTAAATATAGATATCCTGTGCGACCAGTATATTCTTGTTCTGCTTGTGCGATCGCAACTGTTACCGCACCCCGACTCTTACCCCCCTCCCTGCTGGCGGGGAGGGGTTGGGGGTGGGGTTTCCCTTCTGCATCACAGTAGAAAATTTGTTTAGTAACTAACAAACTTTGACATTTTGCGGCAGATAAAGCCGCCGCTTCTGATACGCTAGGTGTGCCTACTTCTGCTGCTACTACTAATGATGGGTTAGGAACATCTACAGAATTTAGTACTGATGCCGGAAAAGTTTGTAAAGGAAAATTGCGATCGCTGCACAATTCTATTATCCCCTGCTCATCAGCTTTAATATCTATAGTGGCAATACCTGCGATCGCACCTTCAGCTAAATGATTAGCTTTTAATACTTCAACAATAGCTGCTTCAATTGCTGGTTTTGGTGTTCCGCGTTCACAACCAACACCCACCCACAACACTCGCGGATGCCATTGTACTTGGGGAAGTGTCGCATCGGGTAGTTGTAACAAATTTGGAGTAATCCAAATTTGAGCCTTAAATAATTCTTTTGCTAAAACATTTTGAGGATTCCCCCCTTTTGAAGGGGGGTTAGGGGGGATCTCTTGCGATTGAGGATCAAAGAACCCCACCCCCAGCCCCTCCCCGTTAACGGGGAGGGGGGTAAGAGGTGAAGGGGGGGTTTGTGGGGATATTAAATCTTCAAAAATAAATGGATGCTTTTCTGGTAAATGCTTTTGCCATAGGGTAGAACCTGCTTGTTGAATTACCTGCACAGACTCGCCACGCGCTATGGTTGCGCTAACTTCTGTCCAATTTCCTGCGCCACGACACCAGCCGAAAGGTATTCCTAATACATCAATTCCTGGTAATCCTAAACTAGATGCAGCCCCAGTTAATACAGGGGTTGCGCCTAACTGATGGGCGATTAATTGGGCTAAATTATCACCACCGCCTTGATGACCACTACATAAACTAATTACAAACTGACCTGCCTCATCAATCACCACGACAGCAGGATCGACTGATTTATGCTCTAGTAATGGTGCAATTAAGCGTACAACTGCGCCTGTAGCTAAACAAAAGACAAATGCGCGATACTCCTGCCAAATATTCGCTAAGTGAGTTTTTAAGGAACCTGTATATACTTGGGCATTTTCAATACCAGTTAAAGATTCTGGTATCCAGAGGGTAGCGCCAGCAGTTTGACACAATAATTGTAGTTTTTTCGCACCGCTAGGAGTAGTTGCGATCGCGGCTAAGGGCTGAAAATCTTGAAATAGTAACTGGCTCAATTTTCGTTTTTAAATACAATCTGATATTTTATAGCGGTTAGCACCTCAGCTATCAGTTTCTTTCCCAGGCTCCAGTAGATCAGTGATTATAGCCTCTAACCAACTTGTGCAATAACTTGCCCGATTTCTTGAGGGGTTGCACCTGTCGCCAACATCGCCCGAATTAGCAATTCAATAGACACTGAAGCATCCCCATTCTCAGCTTTAGCAATACGAGGTTGGCTTGAATGTAATTTATCTGCTAGTTCCGTTTGAGTCATTGATTTTTGTCGCCGTTCTTTCAGATAACAGCTAAGTGCAAGCTTAATCTCAATAAGTGTTGTTTCCTCTGGAGTAAGATCTAGAAATTCTGAGACAGTTCCAACCTTCCAGCCTTTGCGCTCTAATTTTTTTCTCTTGGCTTCGTCCATATCTCTAGTCCTCCACATCTTGATGGTATTTGCTTAGTCGTTTTTGGCAGGTATCAATAACGCTGGCGGGTGTTGTTCTCGTTGTTTTGTTAAACACCTCAAGAATTAAAATTGCATCCTCATCAATGTGGTAGATAATTCTCCAGTTCTTCCCTGCATCTCGAACCCGTAGTTCATGGCAGTGTTCCCCAATACTAGGCATTGGTCTTGAGTGAGGCAAGCCTAAATTTTCGCCCTGCTGCAACCGTCTCAATAAAACACCTGTTTCTATGCGTGCTTCTTGGCTAAAGGGAGGAGTTTTAACTTCCCCATGCAGCCACACTAACGGTTTATCTGTTTCGTCCATACACGCTTTATATCATATTTGATATAATTTAGACTGCTAAACCCTGAGTAGTTAAAAATAATTTATCTGCGCCCATTTAGTATCTAAGGATTTGAATAGATGGATTTGCAAGCACAAGATCCTTGGTTAGGCAGTTTTACGAAGAACACTATGAGAACTTATTTGAGACGCTCTCGTATGGAAGAGGCGTGAAACTCTCGCCTATCTGTGAAAGGATTGCCAGTGTTAAAGTAAGTACCATACCTTTTGAAGTAGAAATTGAGAAAATTAACCAGAAAATTCCTCAGTCTGTTTCTGATGCTTTCGCTCGTCACCTCTGGTATTCTCAATGGAATTTTGCCAATCTATTTCTTGTAAAAGTTCCTATTGATGGGCAAAACTTCTTTTTTCTATTTCACGAAGGAGTCAGTGATGATGCTTGGGATAACGACACTAGCTTGGTTGAGGTTTTTACTGAACAAGGTGAGTTTGTTGGTGCAACAGATTTTCCCTACGACAAACCCGTGAAGTGGATCGAGAAACAATTTACTCACCAAGACTGTAGAGACGGTAAAAGATTCGAGCCTCCGCCTTCTTGGTCTGGAGATAATCCTGATGCGGTCTACTACCATGAACCTCTATGGACAGAAGATATGTTGATACAAGCAGGTGCAAAGATTGAGGAGGAAGGGACAGTTATCCGCTATTTTTTATAACTCTAGTTTGGTTTTTAGAACGCATATTAACCGCAGATAAACGCAGATAAACGCAGATAAAATACCAGATTTCTTGACTTTCGCAACCTATTTCTGCAACCTACATCTATATTCGCCAACATAAAGTGGGGAAAGTGATAGATTCGGTTGTGCCTTAATTTTAATCTTTCCCTTAATAACAGTTTAATCGTTGATTTAATTGACTACGAATTGCAGGAGTTTTGATTAATTGTGCAACTTGTCGAGCTTGATTATTCAACCCCGCTTGAGCATAATTAATCGCTATGCTTTCCAAGAAACTTGCGCGATCAAAAGGATCTTCTACTTCTGTTTTACTAATCACATTGCCTTGACTATCTGTTTCTACCTTGAATACCATTACTTTAGATTCAGGATCTTTTAAAGTCTTAGCAACTTGTAATGCTTGATTTAATGCCTGACTAGCTTTAGCATTTTGCTGATTCTGGATATATTTACCAGCAATAGCTACTAACAATCTAGTTTTATCTTCTGGAGTTGTTAAGGTATTAACTAATTGCATTGCTTGATCGTATTGTCCCGCATCCAGATATTTATTAGCTAATTCCTGCGATATGCCGTTTTTATAAACAGGATTATTATATGCTTTGATAGACTGCAAGGCTAAGTTATATTGTCCTGCTTCTAAATACAAGTTAGTGATTTCTTGCAAGGTAGCGAGAGATAGTGAAGAATCTTTAATATTTGGTACTAATTTTAACGCCTGTGTTAATGTTTCACTAGCTTTATTCGCTTGTCCTGCTAAGGCATATTCTAGGGCAATTTCTGCTTTAGCTTTAGCAATTGCGTCTGGTGACGCTAGGGTGTTTGCTGTTTGAAGTGCTTGAGAAAAAACTGTTGCTGCTTTTTGTGGTTGTTTAGCTTTGCTATACTGTTTAGCAATAGCTGCTAAGGTTTTAGCTCTATAAGTATAGGTAGAATTGAAATTTTGGATTTTTTGAGCAGTTTGCAACGCTCTTGTATATTCTCCACCTTGAGCGAGTGCGATCGCAACTTTGTTTAAAACAATATTTCTCTCATCAATATATTTACTATCAATAGTTTGCACAATTTGCAATGCTTTGTTATAATCTTTAGCTTGCACTCCTTGAATTCCAATATCTCTCAAGGCTTTTGCTCGATCAAAATCATCTACAATTGTTTGAGCTACCAGACTGGCATAGTCATATTGTCTAGAGGAAGTAAAACTGCGAGTAATATCTTGTTGGGTAAAGGTTTTTTGGAAAGTGTCTGGAATTGTGTTAATTGATGCTATGCTTTGAGCTAATATTTGGTTAGCTTGTTGTTGGTGTCCAGCAGTAGCATATAATGGTGCGATCGCAGCTAAACCTTTAGCTTTATTAACAGGATTTTCTATACTTTGCACAGCTTTGAGTGCAGCAGTTATTTGTCCCGCTTTACCATAAATAATCGCAACGTTAGCTAATAATTCTTCATTTTTTAAAGCTTTAGCAAGATTCAAAGCTTTGGAAAACACAGTTGCAGCTTGAGTTAGCTGTTTAGCTTGGGCATACTTAGCAGCAATTTGTGCTAAAACTAAGGCTTTATCATCTGTATTGTAGACAGTTTGACTAAGCAGGAGAGCTTGTGCAAGTTTACCATTATTTGTATATTGGGATGCGATCGCGCTCAAAGCTTTAGTTTTATACTCACCATTGCCGATACTTTTAGCCAGATCAATTGCTTGCTTATCCTTTCCTGTTTTAGCATAAATAATCGCAATTTCTTGTAAAATCTCAGCTTGTTTATAAGAATTAGCAACTTTTTGAGCAAACTTAAGCGACTGAGGTAGCATTTCTAATGCTGTTGCTGATTTACCAACTGCTAGATAGTTTTTTGCTATGTTAGTTAAAGCAAAACTTTTTAACTCATCATTTTGGATAAACGAACTTGCTTTAACAGCTTCTGCTAGGATTGGAATAGCTTTAGATGGTTGATTAATTTTAGTATAGTAAAGAGCGATCGCACTTAATGATTTAGTTTTAATATTGCTATAGCTTTGATTGAGTGTTTGAGTTAATTTGAGCGTTTCGTCTATAATGTTAGCTGCTTGATCCTTATTTCCAGACTTAACAGCTTGGCTTACTATTTTATCTAATAATCTTGGTTGTCCATAAACATTTACTAGACTATCTAATACATAAGATTTATATTGATTACCCCTGAAAGTTTGCGCTAATTTTATCGCTTGCCTAATCTTATTAGCAGCTTGTGGAATATTGCCTCTATTAGCATCATCGTCAGCTTTTTGAATTAATCCTAAAACCTCAGCATTAATTCCTTGATTAACTTCTTCAGTGCAGTTAAGTTTGCTGCTTTTTGCATTAGTTGATGTAGATTGAGGTGTTAAGCCTAATTTTGATGGTTGATTTACTTGCGCTAACGAGTAAAGATTTCCATTTAATATTAAAATGCTTAAACAACTACTACCTATATTCAAAATAAGTTTATTCATATTTTCTTAAATAAAAAATCTATAATTGTTAAAAATCGAGATGATTCCATCTGTGTGCATCTGTGTTTATCTGCGGTTAATTAACCAAACTTTGACATCAGCGACAAATCTAATATATAGCACTCCTATTTGAGTTGTGACAGATATAATATTAGCATTGATAGTGCGAGCATCTTGCTCGCTATGGGTTACACGAAAGCGAGCAAGATGCTCGCACTCCTAAAATCACCACAACCTATTTAGGATTGCTATATCACTCTTGAATTACTAAGACGTAACCATAATTAATTTGTTCCTAATCACTCAGATTAGTTAATAGCAGCCAGCGACAGCAGTGTTATAATATTATATTAGTTTAAAATTATTAAGCTTGGAGGGAATAATGTCAGAATTTTTAGATTTTCTTAAACATAAATTTGCCTATGTTGCTAGGGCTGAATTTAAGCCAGGAAAATTTGCCGAAGCTGAACAACTATTTGAAAAAGCCGTTTCAACTTACAAAGATGGTTTTAAAGGGGCATACCTTTTACAAGAACCTGGAACAGATAAAGGAATTGCTGTAATATTTTGGGAAAGTGCCGATCAAATGGAAGCAAATCAAAGCGAAACTTTACAGAATATTTTAAACCAAATGACACCTTTGTTTGCCAAAAGCCCAATTACTAATTTTTATGAGGTTGTCAGCGAAATTCAGCCTAATGAGGGGTAAACAGTAAACAGTAAACAGTAAACAGTTAATAGTTAATAGTTAATAGTTAATAGTTATAGCAGTTGCCAAGGCGGTTAGTGCATTCTGGTTTATTATATTAGCCCGCGCAGGCGGGCTTTGTTTGTGTAGCCCCACCCTTCAGGGTGAGGGATTTTTGGCTATATAATCCCCAAAAAAACGCCTAACATACTTGTCAGGCGTTTTTTATGGCGGGCATTTCACCCGTATCTGATTAGGCGTAATTTATTTACTTTCCGTCTAAAGTTCTCGCAATTTGTAGCGGGGAACTAACTGCTGGCAATTTAGTACTAACTACGGTAGATTGCAACATCGGGGTACGAGTAATAGAATCGTTCGCCAATGTAAACAATGGATTAGATAAAATGCCCGCTAAAGTTGTCGCTATTACAGATAGTACTAAACCAACTTGCAAAGGTCGCATTCCAGGTAAATTCCACCGAACTTCTGGATAGTTTTTCACAGAGTCGGACATTTCTTGCGGTTCTTTTACTACCATCATCTTGACGACACGAATGTAGTAGTAAATGGAAATTACAGTGGTGAGTAAGCCTAATAGTACTAACCCGTAAGCGCCTGCTTTCCAACCAGCCCAGAAGATGTAAATTTTGCCGAAAAATCCAGCTAGTGGTGGAATACCTCCCAAGGAAAGTAGGCAAATACTTAAACCCAGTGTTAATAGTGGGTCTTTTTGATACAAACCGGAATACTCGCTAATTTGGTCGGTTCCTGTGCGTAATGAGAATAGAATTACACAAGTAAAACCTCCCAAGTTCATAAACAGGTAAATCATCAGGTAAAACACCATACTGGCGTAACCTTCAGTGGTTCCGGTAACTAAACCAATCATCACAAAGCCAGCTTGGGCGATGGAAGAGTAAGCCAAGAGGCGTTTCATGCTGGTTTGAGTAAGTGCAACCACGTTACCCAAAATCATACTGAGGACTGCTAGGGCAGTAAATACAAAATGCCACTCTTCTGTAACTAAGGGGAAAGCTGTTACAAGGAGGCGAATTGCTAAGGCGAATCCTGCTGCTTTGGAACCAACTGATAAGAAAGCGACTACTGGGGTGGGAGAACCTTCGTAAACGTCTGGTGTCCACTGGTGGAAGGGAACTGCGGAGATTTTAAAGGCAATACCTGCGATCGCAAATACTAAAGCAATCAATACTCCCAAGGATACATTAGATCCGTTGTTAGCAATCCCAGATGCGATCGCACTTAAGCGGGTTTCTCCTCCAGATAACCCGTAAAGCAGTGACACACCATAGAGGAAAATTGCGGAACTAGAAGCCCCAATTAACAGATATTTTAACGCTGCTTCATTAGAACGGGGGTCACGCTTCATGTATCCCGTAATCATATAAGAGGAGATACTTAGCGTTTCTAGAGATACAAAAATCGTGACTAACTCATCTGCACCACATAAAAACATCCCGCCAACAGTCGCACTAAGCAAAATGGCGATAAATTCTGCTAGGGATGTACCACTCTGATGAACGTAGCTGATTGACATCATCACGGTGATGGTAGCAGATAAGGCGATGATGCCACGAAAGACGATGCTCATTGCATCACTATTAAAACTACCCAAAAATGAAATGGGGTTAGTGATGGTGGTATCCCATTGAGAGTATAAAGCGACAACCGAGGAAAGCAAACCTGCGATCGCTAAATAAGGAGTCCAACGTGCAGATGACCGCCCTACAATCAAGTCACCTACTAAAACCGCCAGCAGGGTGATAATTACAATCCCCTCTGGCAAAATTGTTCCGGCATTAAGCTGGGCTGTAAGACTGGCAAAATCCATAAATTTAGGCAGAGCAAATATTATTGTTATGCAACACTATAGATGTTGCCTCATCCATTGCATTTTATCTGTAGCGTTGCCTTTAGTGCCATTTTGGTTTTAAGTAGCTCCACATTAAAAAAGTCTCCCCCTCCCCTTTATAAGGGGAGGGGGCTGGGGGGTGGGGTAAAACGTTTAACTCGCGTTGACTTATTTATGAGAATACTTATTGTTGAGGATGATAGCTCGCTTTCTGAGGCACTAGCAGCAGCCCTAAGCGATCAACTTTATGTTGTCGATGTTATTGCAAATGCCGAAGATGCTTGGATACAATCTAAACTCCTTAACTATGACCTAATTCTATTAGATGTCATGCTTCCCAAGTTAGATGGGATTAGCTTTTGTAAACAACTTCGCGCTGATGGCAATGACACACCTATACTCATGCTAACTGCCCGCGACGAGATCACTAACAAGGTGGCTGGGTTAGATGCTGGGGCGGATGACTATCTGATCAAACCTGTGGATTTGACAGAATTATTGGCGAGAATTCGAGCCTTGCTGCGCCGAGGGAGTGTTAACTTACTCCCGATTTTAGAGTGGGGTAAATTGCGCCTTGATCCGATCGCTCATCAGGCAGCATACAATAACTTTCCTGTCAACCTAACGGCTAAAGAATTTAGTCTCCTAGAACTTTTTATGCGTCAGCCTCTACGGGTATTTACCCACAGTTTTATTATTGAAAACCTTTGGCAGTCTGAAGATTCACCTGGAGAAGATACGATTAAGGTTCATATCAAAAGCATACGCAATAAATTCAAGAAAGTGTTAGCCCCGTCGGATTTGATTGAAACAATTTATGGTGTAGGTTATCGTCTTAAATCTGGGGATGACAAAAATTAGAATTCCCTCAGCGTAAAGTCCTTGTTATAGCAGTTAGCAATTAGCATGAGCGCAATTAGCTTTTTTATTTCGCTTGCTCTGTATAGGTTTTGCTCAAAATATTTGCGCTCTTGCGCCTATTTAGGTTGCTATATTAACCACATTTTTCATTTGTCCCTTACCCTCTAGCCCGCCGTAGGTTTAAACCTACGGCTAATAGCTAAAGTCCGTTAAAACGGACTATAAGAATTAGGACTTACGCACTTACGCCACATATAGTAGGTAGGGTGCGTTACGCTTCCAGGAGCGCACCCTACAGACAGAGGCTTTGCGTAAGTCGTGAGATTGATTAATTTAGTCGGTTTCAACCGACTTAAGCTATTGGTTCCAGGGACTTGAGTCCCTGGCGAGATAACTTACGCACCGAAAGCCTGAAACAGAAATCCCCCTGAGCAACCCCTTAAAAAGGGGGGAAATTAAAAGTCCCCCTTTTTAAGGGGGATTTAGGGGGATTTAGAAGTAAGTCCTATTAATAAGCTAAGACGCATTTAAATTTAATATGGCTAGCGAGCGAGACGCAGTGCTAACGCACAGCTTCGCTAACGCACTACAAGCACTTGACAATAATTAACAGTTCAATTTAAATGCACAACAGCTTATCAAACTGACTAACTATGCCACTCGGCATTTTTTTGGAGAACATCTAGAATACTCTGACGAATAACCATCTCTCTGTGCAACCGTTTCTGCAATGGACTAGGTAAAGTTTTAGGCTCTATAGATAATTCTTCTGTTTCTTCAATCACTGTATATTCATTAGGAATCTGACTCAAAACTTCAGCTATTAGTAGTTGTCGCAATTTATGAATAGAAAAAGCGGCTTGATAGGGATAACGAGGATATTCTTGCAATACTTCTTCAACTTCTTCCATCACTAACGGTAAAGTTAAATTGGCTATTTTGTAACCCATTCTTGACTCCTTCTACTGGCAATTAATTGTTGATAACCAAAATCTTTGCTACTAACTCAAACTTGGTAAATATCAGATGGAGCTAAGTTATATTGCTCGCACACACAGATATTTTTGCAATAAATCACGTCAGCAAAAATTGCTGTAACACAATCATTAGTATGGATTTCTAGTTTAGCTTCGGGTGCTGCTTCAAACATTACACCTTGTTCAGGAAAAATTGTTTTTTCCCAGGATAAGGCGGGGATATTCGTGATCTTGATAATTTGCACTTGCTTAGTTGGGTTTGTATAGAAACAGCAAAGTTTTTTAGGATAAGGTAAATCAGAATTAAAGACTATCATCTTACAGTCCCTCACTGAATTAATACTAATTTAATCAATTCGTCTGACTCGATAGGCAAAATTGCCTAAAGAAATATCTCCAGATTAAAGATGCGTTACCTAAAACATTTGTAGAGACGCTGTATGCAACGTCGCCTTTCTAGGAGATGTCTAATCAAGATGTCGTTGACGGTGACTTATATATTTTGGAAGTATACAACCCAAAAGTAAAAAACTCGTAAACAACATGGAGTGACATCGGTTTTCAAATCTGCGTTTGTATATTTCAGTTATAGCAACCGCCAAGGCGCTTAGGGCAAATATGTTGAGCCAAAAAGCGAAATTCAATGTAGAGACGCGCCATGGCGCGTCTCTACTACAAAAGGCAAATATAAGTTTTATTTAATCAAATTTTAATTAAAAGTTAAAGACTAAAAAAAATATCAAAAAATACCTTCTAACTTTACGGCTTTTTTACTTTTGAAAGCTATATTAATAGACATATTTAAAACTAAACATATTATGCCTTCTTGTCTTTGCTGTTCACAAACTTTAGTTCGCTGTATCCAACGACACAGATTTTACTGGTTTTGCACCTATTGTCGTCAGGAAATGCCTTTTTCGGATGATGTAAACATTGATGCCCATTCACCTTGGCATATAGCAAAACCTTTGAGTAATAAAAAAAGTTTTGAGCGGTTAGAAAACCATGAAGTTTTACGTGAGTAGCAACTTGAATCGTTGTGTATCGTTACAAAAATCAAGTAATCGTATTAAAACTTATGAAAAATTTTGCTCTTGACACCAACTATGATTTATCAGTTTCTCAACAGAAATGTGAACTTGAAAGCATGACTCGATCGCAAGAACAATTAGAGCGCGATCGCTTAATCTCTAGCATATCTCAGCGTATTCATCAAGCAACTTCATTAAATGAAACACTCAACACTGCTGTTTTAGAAGTGCGGGAACTGCTTAACTGTGAGCGAGCATTAATTTATCGTTTTGGCTGGAATCGGTGCGGAACCGTTGTGCAAGAAGCCGTTGTAGGCGATTACCCTTCTCTTTTAGGGCGGTCTTACTCGGCAGAAGTATTGCCCAAAGAGTACCATCAAATGTACAGCCAAGGGCGAGTTGGCATTATTCACAATATTGATCAAGACCAATTGTCACCTTGCATGGTTGACTTTATGCAAGAGTTTGAAGCTAAAGCAAAACTGGTAGTTCCGATTCGCCAGCAAGAAGAATTGTGGGGACTGTTAGTTGTGCATCATTGCTCAACACCAAGAAAATGGCAGCAATTAGAAGTTAATTTAGTCCAAGAATTAGCAATTCATATTGCGATCGCAATTAAACAAGCATCACTCCTAGAAGATGCTCAAACCGAACTGCAACAACGCAAACTTGCTGAAGAAAAGATTCAACAACTATCAAGCAACGTTGAAACCTCTCTTTCTCTACTCTGTGCCACCCTGGATGCAACTGCTGACGGTATTCTTATCGTAAATAATCAAGGGAAAATCCTCAGCTTTAACCAGAGATTTGTCAAAATGTGGAATATTCCTGAATCGGTTTTAGAGTCACGGGATTATAGTCAGCAGGTAGCATTTGTTAAAAATCAGTTGAAAGATCCGGCAAGTTTTGAACAGATGGTTAACAAGATGTATAGCCAGCCAGATCTCGAAACTTATGAAATGTTAGAATTAAATGATGGTAGATATTTCGAGCGTTATACCAAACCTCAATTACTTGCAGACAAAATTGTTGGTATAGCCATCAGTTTTCGTGATATTAGCGATCGCAAATTGGCAGCAATAGCTTTACAAAAAGCGCATGAACAGCTAGAAGCTAAGGTAGAAGAGCGCACAGCAGAACTCCAACAAGCTAATCAGCAATTACGCAACGAAATTGTAGAGCGTCAGTGGGCAGAAAAAGCACTCAGGGAAAGTGAAGAACGTTTCCGCAATTTAGTCGAATCCACCAGCGATTGGATCTGGGAAATGGATGATTTAGCTATTTATACATATTTAAGTCCACAAGTTTACGACCTTTTAGGCTACCAGTTATCAGAAATCTGGGGCAAAACTATATTTGACTTGATGCCACCAGCAGATACATCAAATGTTGTTAACGTTTTGGCAGATTTAATCGCACATAATCAACCATTTATTTGTATAGAAAATACCTTTATTCATAAAGATGGTAGTTTATTGACTCTAGAATGCAGTGGAATTCCCTTTTTTGATGTAGATGGTCAATGCCAAGGTTATCGCGGTATTAGCAGGGATATTACAGAACGTAAGCAGGCAGAAGCACAAATTATTAACGCACTCACCAAAGAAAAATCGCTAAGTGAACTTAAATCTCGCTTTGTATCGACGGTTTCTCACGAATTCCGTACTCCACTGGCAACAATTTTACTCTCTACTGATTTACTTATAAGTTACGATCAGAAATTTGGTGACGAAAAGAAATTAAAATTCCTACACCAAATTCAATGTCAAGTTTATCGCATGACTCAGCTAATGGAAGATATTTTATTAATTGGTAAGTTGCAAAAATACGCAGTAAGATTTAAGCCGCAGCCTCTCGATTTCAAATTATTTTGCGAACAGATTTTAGAGGAAGGTGTCCTAAACTTTGGTTCAAACCATAACTTTGCATTGGAATTTACTGGTTTCTCTCAAGATTTACTTGTAGAATTTGACAACAAAATTATGGGGCAAATCATCACTAACTTGCTGACCAATGCTGTAAAATATTCACCTCAAGGAACTACTATTAAATTTACAGTCATTTGTGAAAAAGAACAGATTAGTGTAAGCATCTGCGACCAAGGAATTGGGATTCCTCACTCAGAACAAGCACAATTATTTGATGAATTTCATCGTTGTAGTAATGTCGATAATATTTCTGGCAATGGGCTAGGTCTGTCTATTGTCAAACAAGCTGTAGAATTACACGGCGGTACTATCACTGTTGAAAGTGAAGTGGGTGTAGGAACAAATTTCACAGTCTGTATTCCCAATATTCAACTACAGACGGATAGTGTAGAGACGTGCCGAAGCTCCGCCATGCGCGTTAGCGCTATTGGCGCGTCTTTACAAAATCAGAATGTTTAGTATGGCAATTTTCAGAAAGAGTGAGTACAAAGTAGTGCGAGCATCTTGCTCGCTATATACAGCGCTTCCTGCTGTTATGAAGTACAGTTTATGCCCTCTCCGCTACCTCCTGTAACCTTTCACAACTAAGAACGTACCTCACAATAGCGGGAACTGCTATATTTCTAGCGAGCAAGATGCTCGCACTCCTGTACCTCATAAAGCCTGAAAACTGCTATATGGTTTTAAAAAATTGGTATAAGTCTTAATTCTTTCAACCTTGAAATATTACCTAAAAAAGCTATGGTTTCTGAATGGATTTCTCCAAAATTGTCATCAAATTCTACTAATTCTGCCGATAAAACCCAGGCTGCTCAAAACAAACATCATAAATTATTCCCGATAGTTGGAATTGGCGCTTCTGCTGGTGGATTAGCGGCATTTACAGAGTTACTCCAAAATATCCCTAATGATACTGGTATGGGATTTGTGCTGGTTCAACATCTCGCACCCAATCATAAAAGTCTGTTGAGCGAGATTCTTGCCAAAACTACCCAAATGCCCGTGACAGAAGTTGAGGAAGGAATGTTAGTGGAGCCAAACCACTTTTATATTATTCCACCGAACACAAATATGATCATTTCTGGAGGTGTGCTGAAACTCACTCCCCGCGCGGATACTATTGGAAGATATCTGCCGATTGATGCTTTATTTACATCCTTAGCATCAGATCGTAGCAATAAAGCGATCGCAGTAGTTCTTTCAGGTCAAGATGGAGATGGCACAATTGGAATAGAAGCAATCAAAGCAGCAGGTGGCATTACCTTTGCCCAATGTACAAAATCGGCAAAATTTGATAGTATGCCCCACAACGCGGCTGCTACTGGCAGTGTGGATTTCATTCTCACACCTCAAGAAATTGCCCTAGAATTGGCAAATATTAGCAAACATCCCTACATTGTCCACTCTCAACCAGAAAAAAATTTCTTGCAAGTACCTCAAAACCAAGATAATTTTCAAGCAATCCTAGATTTGTTAAATCAAACTACTGGGGTAGATTTTAGCGATTATAAAGAGCAGACTTTACGCAGACGGTTGATGAGGCGACTGGTTTTGCACCGACTATTAACCCTGGAAGAGTACATTCAATATCTCCAAGAAAATCCTGCTGAATTGCCAGCATTGTTTGAAGATATATTAATTAAAGTCTCAAGTTTTTTCCGCAATCCTTATTTATTTGAAGCTTTAAAAAGTAAGATATTTAACCGAATTAAGCTTAATAAAGTTTCCAGAGAGCCGATCAGAATTTGGGTAGCAGGGTGTGCAACTGGTGAAGAAGCCTACTCTCTAGCCATTTGTTTAGTAGAGTTTTTTGAAGAACAACAAAAACCAGCAAAAAATTCTCCCGATAAAATTCCAAATTCCCAGCCTGAGCAACAAAAAGCAATTTCTAAATCTATAAATTACATACCACAAATCAAGATTTTTGCTACAGATATCAGTGATGTAGCGATTAATACAGCCCGTAAAGGTATATACACAGATAGACAAGTAGTTGATGTTTCACCAGAACGTCTAAAACGCTTTTTTGTTAAGGTAGAAGGCGGTTATCAAATCTGCAAAAATATCCGCGAGTTGTGTATTTTTGCCAAACAAAACTTGTATCAAGACCCGCCTTTTTTTAATTTAGATTTGGTTAGTTGTCGGAATGTATTAATTTATTTTACCCCAGCTTTACAAAAACAGGTTTTGCAAGTATTTCATTATAGCATTAATGCCACTGGTTTTTTGGTATTAGGAAGCTCCGAAAGCCCTGGTGAGACATCAGAGTTATTTGCCTCGGTAGATAAAAAATGCAAGATTTATACTAAAAAATTGCTTTCCACTAAACTTAAATTTGACTTTATTGCCAAGAAATATCCTCTAGACAAAATGATTGCTGGTAAAAAAGTCAACTCGGAGGTGACAAACTCCAACGCGATACAGCAACAAGCTGACCGAATTATCTTAGATAAGTATGGTTCTAGCAGTGTAGTTATCAACAACGATCTCGATATTATTCTATTTCGGGGTGATACCAGTTTCTATTTGCGCCCAGCACAAGGAAAGCCCAACTCTAATATTCTCAAAATGGCGCGTGAAGGTTTAATTTTAGATTTGCGGACAGCTATCTATAATGCCCAAAGGCAGAAGATATCGGTCAAGAAATTAAACTTGCAGATCAAATATAACAATAATTATAGAACGTGCAATCTGGAAGTTATTCCTTTTTCGGTCAATTCAGCAGAAGAATGTTATTTTTTAGTAGTATTTGAAGAAGTTAATCTTGCTACTCCTGAGTTAATTTCAGATCAGCTAACTAGCCCACAGAAGAGAACGTTAATTGATCAAGCTACAGAGAATTATGAAATTATTCAGATTAAACAAGAATTAGCGATCGCTAAAGAAGATCTTAGCGCAACTAAAGACTATTTACAATCAATAATTGAAGAACAAGAGCTTACTAACCAAGAACTCAAAGCCGCTAACGAAGAAATACAATCCAGCAACGAAGAGTTTCAAGGTACTAATGAGGAACTAGAAACAGCCAAAGAAGAACTTCAGGCGACTAATGAAGAATTAAACACAATTAACGATGAATTACGCCATCGCAACTTAGAATCAAGTCAGCTTAATAACGATTTGATGAATTTACTTAGTAATGTTAATCTTCCGATTATCATGCTAGGAAAAGATTTATGTATCCGCAGATTCACCCCAAAAGCAGACGAAATTATTAACCTGCTTCCAACTGATATTGGACGACCGCTCAATAAGATTAAGCTTAATATCAACGTTCCCCATTTAGAAGAATTAATTCTACAGGTGATTGATACTTCTACTGTTGTTGAGCAAGAAGTTCAAGATTTTAAATCTCATTGGTATAATCTGCGGATTTTACCTTATACAACCAGTGAAAATCAGATTGATGGGGCAGTGCTAATATTAATTGATATTGACGCACTTAAACGCAGTGCAGAGCAATTAAAAGTAGCCCGTAATTACTCTGAAGGCATAGTCAGGACAGTACGACAACCTCTGCTTGTTATCAATGCAGATTTAAGAATAATCACAGCAAATGTTGCTTTTTATAAAACTTTTGAAGTTACCCCGAATCAAGTAGAGCAAAAATTATTGACAGAAATTCAAAAAGGTGCTTGGAATCTGACCGAATTGCAAAGCAAACTATCAAAAGTGATTTCAGAAAATCAAGAATTAATTGATTTTGAAATCAGTCATAAATTTGAAAAAATGGGATTGAAGACAATGTTGCTTAATGCCTGGGCAATTTCTCAATCACAAGAGGAAAACACTTTAATACTTTTAGCAATTACCGACATTACTGAACGTAAACAATTTGAAAATGAACGTACTAAATTATTAGCTCACGAGCAAGCCGTCCGCGCCTCTGCTGAAGCTGCCAACCGCGCTAAAGATGAATTTCTTTCCGTGCTTTCTCACGAACTCCGCACACCTTTGAGCGGCATTATTATGTGGACACAGTTACTTGCTTCTCGGCAATATGAAGACCCAACTCTCGCTCGTGGACTAGAAATGATTGAGCGCAGTGCTAAAGCGCAAAACCAGCTAATTGAGGAACTTTTAGATATCTCACGAATTACAGCAGGTAAATTAAACTTAATTTGCTCAGAAGTTGATCTAATCACTGTAATTGAAGCGGCGATTGAAATGGTACGGCTGACGGCAGAAGCAAAAAATATTCAACTTGAAAGCATTTTTAACAACTCAGAAGTAATCGTATTTGCAGATTATCAACGCTTGGAGCAAGTACTGTGGAATCTGTTAGCTAATGCCATAAAATTTACTCCTGAAGGAGGAAGAGTTACAGTCGAACTTGAGGTGATTGAATCAATTGCCCAAATTCAAATTATCGACACTGGAATTGGGATTAGTGCTGAGTTTTTATCTTATGTATTTGAGCGTTTCCTGCAAGCTGATAGTAGCAATACGCGATCGCACGGTGGGCTAGGATTAGGACTGACAATTGTGCGGCGTTTAGTAGAACTACATAATGGCACTGTAGAAGCATCCAGCCCAGGTGCAGGACAGGGAACAACAATCACCGTCAGGCTACCACTGATTAGCTACTTTCAAGAGCCTGTAGTGTTGAATAATGGCAATTTATTAGCCATTAGCAAGTTAGCTTCTCCACCATTAGGAGAAATTGAGACACTTTCCGGCTTGCACGTACTTCTAGTTGACGATAACGCCGATACCCTAGATGTTCTCAAAACCATCCTTGAAGAGTACCAAGCAGAAGTAACAGCAGTATCCTCGGCTAAATTAGCGATGGAAGCACTGAGAGCAAACCCTAAAATGTATGATGTTCTGTTATCTGATCTGGCGATGCCAGAAGAAGATGGCTATACTTTAATCCATCAAGTAAGGGCGCTTGAGCCAGGTTTGGGCGGACAAATTCCAGCAGCATCGCTGACGGCTTATGTTACAAGTAATCAAGCTTTAGAGGCTCTCAATGCGGGATATCAAGTGCATCTAACAAAACCCGTAGAACCTGCTCAACTGGCATTAGTTGTCGCTACTCTGGCTGGACGGGTTTCTTAGGCATTAGGACTTACGC
>CAVQDG010000050.1:0-84284 GCA_963711165.1 uncultured cyanobacterium
ATTCAGCGTCAAACTGGGCATACTTTAAGTTGTTAGCAGGCAAAATAACAAATTTTTCCTTAAGGCAATGTAATCAATCAACTATAATTTCAATTTCACCATTTTCCCAGCGCACAGGAAAACGGGGTGAAACTTCCAAAGTATAAGTGATAATATTAGACCCACAGGCAATTAATTCACCATTAGGAGCCTCAATAAAACTTATTCCGTATAAACCTGTTTTGTCACTACCTTTAACTATTGGCTTATTTGATACAGGAGTAAAAGGACCTGTAATATTTTCAGAGATATACCAGTAAAGTGAGGAATGAGTGATTTGCTCACTACCAACTTGCTTAATCCACAAAGGATTAATTAAATTAACACCGCAAGAAAAAAACAGATGATATTTACCTTCTCTGTAATGTACTTGAGGACGCTCCATCTCATAAAATATTCCCTCTTCTGTTCCAGAAATTAAGGGATATAAAACCGGAGGTAATACTTGGTAATCTCCCTCAATATTTTGAGATACTGCTAAACCAATGCAGCCCCTAAATTTAGCATTTTTTCCTTTACAACTTGTAGTAAAAAACAGATAGTAATTATTACTATTACCATCTTTTAAAACGTAAGGGTCTCGGCACGCAAAATGTTCTTTTTCGCCAAAAAAATCCCGAATAGTATAAGTATAAAAATGAGAATCTAAACTATCCAAGCTTAAAATTGGTTTAAGGGATTTTTCCCAATCTATACCATTGGGAGATTTGGCAATACCTATTGCTTCCTTAAACATTAATGGCTTTGGAGGAGAAGCGGAGTAAAAGAAGTAGTAAAGACTATTTTCTTTATAAAAGCTACCTGCAAGTATCCTACCACTCTGCCATTCATCAGCAGGATCTGGTTTGAAAACAATTCCCAGATATTCCCATGTTTTTAGGTCATCTGAAATTGCGCCGCCAAGTTCCCCTACACTCCAAAAAGGATTGGCTGTACTATCTCCCATTAAGTAAAACAAACGATATAAATTATCATCCTTAAATAAAATTGCATCCCAAATTTTATATCCTTCCCTGATTTTGGGGGCATAACCAGCTTGTTCAGATGTAGAAAGTTCATTAATAGCACGAATTGCTTTAATGAATTCTGGTTTAATAGCAATGATTTGTTCTAATTTTTGGATGGCTAAATCAATTTTACCCAAACTGCGGAGACAGATTGCTAAACCCAAGTATGCTTCAGCAAAAATAGGTTTTAATTCTATGGCTTTTTGGAAATAATCTCTGGCTTTATCTAAGTGAGATTGATCGTTAAAGCAACATCCCAGGTTATAATATGCTTCGGCTAGAGCAGGGTTTAACTCTATGGCTTTTTGCAAATAACTTATAGGTTCATCTAGTTCACCGCCCGCAGATTGATTGCGAATATAATTGCTTACCAAAGCCCCTAAAGCAGAATAGGCTTCCGCAAAATCAGGATTAAATTCTATGGCTTTTTTAGCATATTTAATTGCATCCTCTATAGCATCTTGACGGCGATAGCAAACAGCTAGATTCGCATAAATTTCCGGTAAATCAGCCTTTAATTCTAAAGTTTGCCAGCAAATTTTTTCTGCGAATATGAAATTATTGCGCTGTAGTTGAATTACAATTGCTTGTTTCAGTATTTGGATCAACTCACCCAAAACAACATCATATTCTTCTGCCTCGAATTGTAGTAAAACTGATAGCCAAACTGATTGGGCTGTCAGTTCATCTCCTTGCAACAGGTTGGCTAAACCAAGCTGCCAATAATTAAATCGCTGTTCAGGGTTAAGTTCAATACATTGTTCGTAATAAGCTATGGCTTGGTTATATTCACAATTATATAAATATTCAAAGCCTGCTAGTTCTAATTCAGGTATATTCATAGAGTTAGATTAATAATTTAAATTAGTCTCACATCTACTATTTTTTGTTTATTTCAGCTAGTTGCAATGCTAATTTAGCAGCGCCAACCATGCCAGCTTGATTACCTAATTCTGCCTGTAATAGTTGCAGTCCAACACGGGAAGTAGGAAGCACTCGTTTTTCTATTTCTGTTAATGCTGATGGCAAGAAAAATTCTGCACTTGCACTCACGCCACCACCAATAACAATTGCTTGTGGAGTTAAAACATAAATTAAACTAGCTAACCCAATACCTAAATTACGTCCATAGCTTTCCCAAAAGGCTAATGCTTCAGCGTCACCAGATGCAGCTAAAGTACCAAGTTGATCTGGTTCTTTGCCTGTGATACGTCGTATTGCTTGCACAGAAGCGTACTGTTCTAAAGAGCCTTGATTACCACTATTACACGCTGCGCCATCTGGATACAAGGTGATTAACCCTAGTTCACCTGCTGCGCCTTGATGACCTGTAAATAGCTTGCTATCTAGGATAATTGCGCCACCTACGCCAGTGCCTAATGTGAGTAATATTAGATTACGGAATTTGCGACCAGCGCCTAACCAAGCTTCTCCTAAGCCTGCACAGTTGGCATCGTTGGCGAGAATGGTAGGTAAATTGGTTTTTTGTTCTAACCAGTCAGCTAGGGGAACATCATGCCAACCTGTTAGGTTAATGGCTACTTGAGCAATTCTACCAGTAGCATCAACAGGACCAGGAGTACCAACGCCGATCGCGATCGCACTGTTTGTTTTTAAGGATGCGATCGCGTCTACCATAGCATCTACAACTGCTGTCGGTGTGGCAGGTTGCGGTGTCTGCACACTTTTTGACTGCAAGCAAGTACCATCAGAAAGAAAGCGTCCCAATTTAATTGCGGTTCCGCCTAAATCAATCCCAATTACTTCACTATTTTTCACAATCGTAAATTTAAACTTTATTACTTGCTAGCTAAATGTTCTTTGACAACACGCTCATAAAATTCTTCAAGTGCTATTACACAAGTTTGATCTTCATAAACGCGATCTTGGTTTTGCTTAACTTTATTTATAATACTTTGTCGCCACTGTGGATCTAAACCTAATCTCACAGCAATTTCAATATATTCTGCTTCATCAGTCGCAATTGTGTCTGTAACCCCAAGCATCTTGAGAATCCCATAGGAGTGACGACCGCGCATAAATTCACCAGGACAGGTAACAATAGGTAAACCGCAAGCGATCGCTTCTAATGTAGTATTTCCACCCGACCATCCCAATGTATCCAAAAAAACATCTGAAACTAAATTCAAATTTAAATAGTCTATCTGGTTAAGCGGTGGCACCATTACACAATATTCTTCACTATTTAGCCCAAAAATAGCAAAAGCATTTTGCAAACGTCTGTGAAATTTTTTAGTAATTGCTTCGCTGATATCAGATTTTATAAAAGCAAACTGTGATTGAGGAACACATTTAGCAATAGCAGCAAAAATGTAGTCATGCTGTGGCAAATACTTAAATAAAGACTGACAGGATAAATACACAAAAGCGTCATCTTTCAATAAAAAATCAGAGCGTTTTTTTAATGTTTCAGGTAAAACTGACTGAGGATAACAAACTCCAATATTTGGGAGACGTACTAATTTTTCTGAATAATGTTCTTCACCATTATCTGGCTCCATTAATTCACTAGATAAGTAATAATCAATTGTTGGTAAACCTGAAGTAACTGGATGTCCCCAAGCTGTACATTGAATAGGAGCTAACCTTAATGCTGCCATTTGGTTAGATTTAGGATGTTGGCATATATCGGGATAAACTAATATATGTAGTTGATTTTTAATTATTTGTTGGCACGTTGATTCAATATTTTGTGGAAAATGATAAAAGATATCACTAAATGTTTTGAACTGCTCAGTCAGAAAATCTGTAGATAAACCGATGTGATAACAATAAATTTTAAACTTGTTTTTATTACTATTTTTTAGCCACCCTATGAGCAACTTAGCTGCACTATTGTTGCTCATATTTGCCGAAATATAACCGATTTTGATTTTTTGATTTGTAACAAGAGGAGATTTTATTAAAGGTTGATAATATTCTGGATAGTTGGCAACCATTATTTTATGTACTAACTGCCCAGATTTTTTTTGTAGTTTTAAATCATTTTGGCATTGCCTATGTAAGTGATAATTAGTTCTAAACTCTAAACCTTGGAGGGCATTTTGTTTTACGGCTACAGTGTCTAATGATGTTTCTGCAATTAAGGTATTTAATTTATTACTAAACCTGGTACGGTAAAATTCAATTTCTTCTACGCTTTCGTAAATCACTGGTAGAAGCCGTTGCTCCTCTAATTTGAAAACAAAATTTTCTGGGATTAATTTTGAGGCTTTAATAGCAACTGCGATCGCATCTTCAACACGATCAGCATTTTGGAGAGCTACGATCAAGTTTAAATATAAGTCAGGTTGGTTAGGATAATGTGCGATCGCCTGCTGATAGGTTTCTATCACCTGATCTTCAAGATTTAATAAAGTATAACATTGCACTAAATGATTATAGATATATAGCTGGTCGGTTTGAATAGCTAAAATATTTTTAAAATATTGAACTGCTTCTAAATATTTATTTTGATAGTAAACAGCATAGCCCAAGTAGAGATTAGAGTTAATTAAATCATTGTTAGCTGCAAATGCTAATCCTAAATTTTTCAGAATATCAGGATGATTAGGTTTTAACTCTAAAGATTTTTGATAGTTTTGAATAGCGGCATCAACTTCTTGCTGATACATGAAAATATTTGCTAAATTAAGATAGCTACCAAAGTGATCGGGATTAGTAGCGATCGCCTCCTGATAAATCAACTTAGCTTGCTCAATTTCACCTACTCTCAACCAAATATTACCTAAGTTGTTATAAGCATCCACCAACTGCGGATTAATAGTAATAGCTGTTTGATAAGCTGACAAGGCTTGTGCCGTGAAGCCAAGTTTTTCCGAAACTAAACCTAAGCTATAGTGATATTCAGCAATTGAGTCATCCAAGCTGACAGCCTTCAACAGTCGCAAGAGCGCTTTTTCATATTGCTGGTTTTGGTAATCAATCATTCCCCAATTATGGTAAGCAGTTGCATAATTGGGTTCTAAGTTTAAAATTTCTTGGTATTTGGCGGTGGCGAGGACAACTTGCCGATTTAACTCTAGTTTTAAGGCTTGTTTCTCCAAACCTTTGAGCGTGTTAGGCTTAGTTTGCAACTCAAATTCACTAGACCAATTTGCCAAAGATTCAATCACAAAAGAATGGCGAAAATTTGCTGTCAAAGTTGACCAATCATAGCTATGATGCTGCTCCACATCCCAGCTTAAAATCTGTACGCCCTTACCTAATGTAGGCAACTCAAGTAATAATTTGCACTCGGGAGTGGAGGCTAAAAAATCCTGATGGGCTTGCCGTGCTGTACTGTAATTACTACCATCGACAATGATTAATGCTTGCTGTGCTAAAAACGGTTTTATTAACAGCAGCGCTAATAATTGAGCGCGATAATTAGCATCGCCCCTAAATAGATATACGCCAATTTTTATTTCTAGTTGAATGGCGTTTAATTCACATAAAAATTCTTCCCAACCAACAGATGTAAAAATAACTTGCTCATCTAAATTAAATAAACTGATGTGTTCACTAAATTGCTCAAACAAATCTGGTTGTTCTTCAAAGCGGTTGTCCACTGCGTAAGCAACTGCTTGTGGGTGATTGAGCAACCCACCAATTAAACTTGCTGCTGTAACGTTGCCAATTTGGCAATACACTTCCTCTGCTGTCATACACTCTACTGCCCAGTTAAGCAATTGCATCATGCTAACTGAGTTACTATCGTCAACTTGGGTGAGCAATTCGGCAAATAATTCTGAGTGAGGCTGTAGTGATGCTTTTCCCCAATTTTTGTACAATTGTGGTAAATGCTGAATAAATCGCTGGTAGTCCATATTTTATCTTTTAGGAGCAACAATATCGTTGCCGATTACTATAAACTCAATTGATAATTATCAACTAAACCTTGATAAAATTCTTCTAAAGCAACGACACAACTTGGATCGTCATATACACGGTCTTGATTTCGTCTAATTTGCTGCTGGATACTTTGTCGCCATTGGGGATCTAGACCTAATTTAACAGCAATTTCAATATATTCCTCTTCATTTTGAGCAACTGTGTCTGTAACTCCTATGATTTTTAACATCCCATAAGATTGACGACCGCGCATCAACTCACCAGGGCAGGTAACTATCGGCAAATTAGTTGCGATCGCATCCAAAGTAGTAATAGCACCTGACCAACCGAATGTATCTAAAAAAACATCTGAAATTAAATTTAAATTTAAAAAGTCATCATAGCTAATCATCTTTGGTAAAATTATACAATATTCTTCACTATTCATTCCAAAACTAGCAAAAGCTTTTTGCAGACGTAGCTGAAATTTCTCAGCTATTGACTTACTAAGATTGCCAGCTATAAATATAAACTGTGCATCACCAACCCGTTGAGCAATTGCTGGAAATATATCATCATATTGCGGTAAATACTTCTGCAATGACTGACAGCATAGATAAACTACAGCATCATCACGAAGTTGAAAATCACGGCGTTTTTTATTTACTGGTGGCAACACTGGTTGAGGATATGGAAATCCTAAATTCGGCAACCTAATTAATTCTTCTGAATAATGCTCTTGAGCATTTTCTGCTTCTATTTGATCGCTAGATAAAAAGTAATCTATAGTAGGTAAACCTGAAGTTGTTGGGTTTCCCCAAGTAGCACATTGTAGTGGTGCAAGTCGCAAACTCGCTATTTGCGTTAGCAAGGGATTCATCCCTAGTTCTAGAAAACAAAGTATATGTAATTGATCATCAATAATCTGCTGACATACTGCTTCTAAATTTTCCGGTATATAATGAAAAACATCACTATAAACTTCAAATTGCTGAGTTTTTGAATCTTTCAGGGGATAAATATAATAAGAATAAATTTCAAAGTGGTTGTGATTATGTTTTTGTAACCATCCTAATGTCAGTCTTCCAACTACAGTATCATACATATGACCTGAGATATATCCAATTTTGATTTTATCCTTTTGGTTCATATTTGGCATTTTTATAGGCTGTACCCATTGGGGATAAATATCAGCCATTACCTGATGGACAATTTTTCCATATTTAATGTGTAATTCTAAATCATTTTTACCTTGATACTGTAATAAAACATTAGTTTGAAATGCGATACTTTTTAAAGCATTATCTCTAGATTCAGGCATAGCTAAAGATGTATTTTTAATCCATAAATCTAATGCCTGAGAAAAACGTTGCCTGTAAACCTCAATATCCTTAGAATTTTCGTATATAATCGGAAACAAACGTTGCTTTTCAAATTCCAGTATCGAATTATTCGCAAGTATAGATTCTGCTTGATTCGCCGTTGAAATAGCCTCCTCAATACGGTTTGTTTGCTGCAAAGCCAGCATTAACATTAAATAAATTGATAATTCCTGGGGATATACTTTGATTCCTTCTTGGTAAATTTCTATCGCTCTTTCTAATTGATTTAATTTTTTATAGCATTTACTTAAGTCTAAATATAAATTCCCCTCTCCCTGTTCTTGTGCTAAATATTTATGAAAATACTTAATAGCGTCTTCATATTTGTTTTGACGATAAGCAGCATAAGCGTAGTGAAGATCAGATTTTGCTTGCTCACCATTAGCAGAAAAAGCCATTGCTAAATTAAAAATAATATCAGGATCACGAGGTTTTAATTCAAGTGCTTTTTGATAAGCCTCAATTGCTGAGTCTATCCGCTTTTGTAAAGCTAAAATATTTCCTAAATTTAAATAACCCCCAAAATGATTGAGATTAGCTGTTATTGCCTGACGGTAAATTACTTCTGCTTCTGTAAGCTTCCCTACTTGAGTAAAAATGTTGCCTAGATTATTATAAGCATCAACTAGCTGTGGATTAAGCACAATGGCTTTTTCATAAGCTGTAATTGCTTGAGAAGTAAAATTTAATTTTTCTAGCACTAAGCCTAAGCTGTAATAAGTTGTATCTTTATTAGAATCAAGTTGTAAAGACTTCACTAAAATAGGTAGCGCATCTTGATACTTCTCACGGCTATAGTAAAACATCCCAAGATTGTGATACCCAATAGCATAATTTCTATCCCACTGTAAAACTTCATAATATTTTTGCTCTGCTGCTGCAAACTGGCTAGAAAATTCTAATGTCAGTGCTTCTTTCGTAAGGACTTCTAATTTTTGCTTTTTAATTTCAAGCTCAAATTTATGATTGAAGTCGTATATTGCCTTAATTAAAGGCGGATTGCGGAAACTTTCACTAAAAGTTGACCAATCATATTCAGACTCTTGATTGACATCCCAACTAAAAACCTGAATACCATTCCAAAATGTATAGTGGCTATCTTTAGGGGTAGGTAAATCTAATAGTAATTGACACTCAGGATGAGCCGCCAGAAAATCCCAGTTAGCTTGCTGCACGCTACTTGAGTTTGTATGAGCAACAACAATTAAAGCTTGCTCTGCAAAAAAAGGTTTGGCTAACAGTAACCCTAATAGCTGAGATCTATAATCATGAGCGCCATCATAAAAATATACGCCAATTTTATGATCAGGCGTAATATTTCTTAAATCGCAAAAAAACTCTTCAAAATTCTGGTTGCAGAAAATTACTTGATCTTCCAAGTCAAATAAAGATAAATTTATCCCCAAATGTTCAATGTTTTCTTCATCAAAGTTAGATTCTGAGAAATCATCTACTGCATAGCCTGTTTTCGTCTGGTGATTAAGGAGCGCTCCAATTAATGTTAACCCTTGAAAACAGCCAACTTCAAAATACGCTTCATCTGCTTCCATATACTCCACAGCAAAATTAAGTAATTGCATAAGGTTTGCAGTAGCCATTCCTCTCACTTGCTGAAGCGGTAACTCAAATTCTTCAGAGCGCGGGCGAATTGAAGATTCACCCCAATTACTATATAATTTTGGTAGATTATGAATAAAAGTTTGATAGTCCATGATTAATCCCTTTTTTATTTACAATAATTTAGTATATCAAGTACGGAACAACCCTAAATCTTTGATATATTAGTTAAACCTAATACAGCAATGGTTGCTAATAATAAAATGTCAATATGACGATTGACTCGATAAACGTTCTTGAACTACACGCTGATAGAATTCTTCTAGTGCTACCACACAAGTTGGATCTTCAAAAGCACGGTTTTGATTTTGCTTAACTTTATCTACTATGCTTTGTCGCCAATCTTGATCTAACCCTAATCTCACCGCAATTTCAATATATTCTGCTTCATCTTTAGCAATTGTTTCTGTAACTCCTAACATTCTGACCATTCCGTAGGAGTGACGACCCCGCATAAATTCCCCTGGGCAGGTAACAATAGGTAAATTAGTGGCAATCGCATACATAGTTGTGTTCCCACCTGACCAACTGAATGTATCTAAATAAACATCTGAAACTAAATTTAGGTTAGGATATTCCACTCCATCTAGTCTTGGTAATATCACACAATAGTCTTCGCTATTTAAACCAAAACTCGCAAAAGCTGCTTGCAAACGCTGTCGAAACTTTTCTGTAATTGATTCACTTATATGAGAACCAATAAAAGCAAATTGAGCTTGAGGCACACGGTGAGCGATCGCTGCAAATACATAGTCATACTGCGGTAGATATTTATATAACGATTGGCATGATAAATACACTACAGCATCTTCATTTAGCTTAAAATGTGAACGTTCCTGTCTTATTTCTGGTATCAACAGTTGATCATAATAAAGACCTATATTCGGCAATTTAATCAATTTTTCGGAATAATGTTCTTCACCATTTTCTGGTTCCATCAACTCGCCAGATAAAAAGTAATCTATTGTTGGCAAACCGGAAGTTATTGGATGCCCCCAAGCTAGGCATTGAATTGGTGCAAGACGAAGAGATCCTATCTGGTTCATCATTGCATACATACCTATATCTATAAAAACGAGCAAGTGTAGTTTGTCACTAATAATTTGCTGACAAACTGCTTCTAAATCCCTGGGAATATGATGGAAAACATCACTATAAACTTGAAAATCTAGAGTTTTTGAATCAAGAGCTACATTGATGGCATAGGAGTAAATTTTAAACTTATTTCTATTGTGTTTTTTAAACCAACCTCTAAACATATGGGAAACTACATGATAATGCAGACAGTTGGATATATATCCCACTCTAATTCTTTCATCTGGCTCAAGTGGTGGCATCGGCAAAGATTTCACCCATTCTGGATAATTAGCAGCCATCACTTGATGAACAAATTGTCCATACTTAGTTTGGATTTGTAAATCGTTTTTACCTTGATACTGCACAAAAAAGTTGCAATTAAAACTGATAGCTTCAAAAGCCTTCTTTTTTTGCTGCTCAGTATCTAAAGAAACTTGATTAATAAAATCATTTAATTTGTGGATAAATCTATTTCTATAAGTTTCAATTTCACCTAGATCGGTATATAATATTGGCATCAATCGTAATTCTTCTAATTTAACTGAGAAGTTGTTAGGAAACATCTCTACTGCCTGTTGAGCAATTTCAATAGCTTCTTCTGTGCGATTTAAACTTTGCATTAGCAATATTAACGTCAAATGAGGAAGAACTTCTGTTGGATAACGGATAATGCACTCTTCAGAGGTTTTTACGGCTAGTTCATATTGGTTAGTTTGAATGTAGCATTCAGCCAAATCTACATAAAAGTTGACATCCTGATTTTCTGCTTCTAAATAATTTCCCCAATAGTTAATAGCTTCTTGATATTTTCCTTGGCGGTATGCTGCATACCCCAAGTAAAGTTGTGATTTATCGGGTTGATTATTAGCAGCAAAAGCACTAGCTAAATTATTAATAATATCAGCATTTCGCGGTTTTAAACTTAGTGCTTTTTCATATGCTTCAATAGCTTCATCTACTCGCTCAAGTGACATCAAAACATTACCTAAATTTAAATATCCACCAAAGTGATTGGGATTAGTTGCTACAGCTTGTTGATATATTTCTTCTGCGTTAGTTAATTTATTTATTTGGATGAATAGATTACCTAAGTTATTATAAGCATCAGCCAATTTAGGATTTATTGCAATGGCTTTTTGATAAGCTTCTATTGCGGGAATTGTCAATCTAAGTTTTTCTAAAACTAAACCTAGACTATAATGGGTGGAATCTAAAGATGGATCAATTTCTTTAGCTTTATTGAGCAGGGATAGCGCATCTTTATATCTTTCTTGGGAATAGTAAAACATTCCAATATTGTGATAGCTATAGGGGTTATAAATATCCCACTCTAAAACTTCTTGATATTTTTTTTCTGCTAATAAAGTTTTATAATTAAACTCTAGTAATACAGCTTCTTTAGTAAATTTCTCCAAAGCTTCTCGCTTAGTTTTAAACTCAAATTCTGAATAGAATTGCTCTATAGCTGTTATTAATGGTTGGTTACGAAATTTTTTATTAAATTGCGACCAATCATAACTTATAGATTGATTTACATCCCAGTTAAAAATATGTAGCCCATCACCAAATCTACCATTTACCTCTTGGTTTCCAGGTAAATTCAGTAATAATTGAGATTGAGGAGTAGTTGCTAAAAAATCCCAATGAGCTTGTTGAACCGTACTGTAATTACTACCACTTACAATAATCAAAGCTTGCTCCGCCAGAAAAGGCTTAACTAATAAAAGCCCTAATAGCTGAAATCTATAATCTTTAGCACCTGCATAAAAATAAACACCGATTTTGGGTTCTGCTTCTATTTCGCGGAATTCAAAGAAAAACTCCTCCAAGCTTTCGTTGGAAAAAATTACTTGATCTGCTAAATCAAACAAAGATAAATTATTAATTAATTTTTCTATTTTCGTTTCAACTTCATCTGGTGAAAAATCATCTATGGCATAAGCTGTAACGTGTTGATGATTCAAAAGCGCCCCAATCAAATTTGCTCCGCTCCGGCAGCCAACTTCGCAATAATTTTCATCTTCTTCTAAACAATCTACAGCCAAGTTGAGCAACTGCATAATGTTAGCTGTAGATTGTTCTTGGAGCTTTTCAACTACTGATTGAAAAAGCGGAGATTTAGGACTAAGTGTTTGTTTTTCTGAAGTTTCGTACAATTCTGGTAGATGCCGAATAAATCTTTGATAATCCATTTGAGCCTATGGTTGTAAAAGTAGATTGTTTAAAAAATTAAGGTCTTACTTATATAGTAGTTGTAAGCTTATTAAAAAGATATTGCGACAACAGTTGACTATATCTAAGTCCTGTAGGGTGCGTTACGCCACATATAGCGCACCCTACCCACTATATGTGGCGTTACTGCGTACTGCCTAAGTCATTTATATTTCAGACC
The DNA here is from genome assembly GCA_963711165.1 of uncultured cyanobacterium. Taxonomy (GTDB): domain Bacteria; phylum Cyanobacteriota; class Cyanobacteriia; order Cyanobacteriales; family PCC-9333; genus Crinalium. The sequence continues at coordinate 12,348 of CAVQDG010000050.1, forward strand.
AATCAGCTAAGAGTGGGTATATTTAGCAAATTAAATTATTTTGGGGAGAGAATTTACCCACGGTCAACCCAATATTTAATGTTTAGATGCTAATATTACTTAACCAAAACTGATTTTTAAGAGATGCGTAAGTACTGTTCAATTAACCAACTTTTGGAGTTGGTCTCATCAAGCACACGCTTACTATCATTAATAGTAGCGCCAAATCAGTAAATGTGGTATTGAAGACATAGAATTTAGATAGCCAACAGCAGCATACTTGATATTGAATCCTTGCTAAATGGGTAAGCTAAATTTAGCTTGAATACCTTGATAAACGATTAATCACAGAGACATTTATGTACAGAGTTGAATTAAAGGTGATTTATTCACAACGCCTAAGCTCTAAGCAAGACGCTAGAGGTTTTACCCTAATTGAACTACTCACAGCTATATTTATCAGTGGACTTATAGCAGCAATTGCTATACCAAGCTTATTAAAACAGACTGTGAAAGCTAAACAAGCTGCGGCTAAAGAAACTATTGCTCGCGTCAACCACACTCAAGTTATATATCGGACTGAGAACACTTCTTTTGCTACTACCTTCGATCACCTGTTAGTTGGTACCCTTGATGGAAATAATTTTGATACATATAAGGGTTATAATTATGTACTTAGTTCTGGGCTAGATACCACTAGCATTACTGCCACACCGATAGATCCAGCACTAAAGGCGTATTCTGGGGGAACTAACAGGTATGTTGATAGTAACTTCAGAGAATCGCTTGTCAGCGTACTTTGTGAAGCAAACCAACCTGGTACGACAACGGCAGTAGCGCCTATCCTTCCTACTAATACTGTTCCTGACTGCCCTAGCGGCTATGACAACCTCAACAAATAATTGAGATCATTATCTCTAAATTTTAGCTGCTTTAACCAAAATTTCTCTAATTGACTATCTAAAAATTTTGTTAATTAAAAAGCATGGTCAAAAACTAATGCTCTTGTTTGTATGTTAAGCATAAATTTTCTAAATCTCCCTATAAAAATCAACCAACAGTTAAATAACTTAGATGTTTTCTAAGATTTATGGCGAAGATTAACCAACTCGCTCTCGTGCCTCTCCTCAAAATTCTTAAGAATTATTATGAAGGTGATCTCATCTGATTCAAATGTGGGCAACTTAGATTCAGGCGCTCAAAAAAAGCATCCACCCTCAAGGAGACTATATGAAACCCGAATTACAAGCTAAATTCCTGCAACACTTGAACCGCAAGAAAGATGATCAAGGTTTCACTCTGATTGAACTGTTAGTTGTAATTATCATTATTGGTATTTTAGCTGCTATTGCTCTACCCACATTCTTGAACCAAACCGCCAAAGGCAAGCAATCTGAAGCTAAGAACACACTCAGCGCCATCAATAAAGCTCAGGTCGCCTTCCGTACAGAAGCCCAATCATTTGCAGCAAGCATAGCCAGTTTATCTCTAGGTTTGCCTACACAAACCAACAACTACATCTACAATGTTGCATCAGGTATAGACACAGCCACTGTCACGGGACAAGCTAGAGACACCAGTTTGAAAGCCTACTCTGGTGGCAGTACTAGATATATAGATGCAAATAGCAATAGTGCAATCGCCTCAATTCTGTGTGAAGCTAAATCACCTGGTACAGGAGCGCCTGTTGCACCAACCTTAACTTCCACCTCTACCACAGTTGGTGGTGCTAGCGACTGCGTTGGTACTTACAAGGAATTGTAATAAACAAGGTAGTTATTTTTGTAACTATTTATGGTTTATTTAGCTCAAGAAGATTTATTGCGGGGATTAATCAACTCGCTGAGTCCTTCTCCTAAGAGGGACAAACCTACTACCATGAGTGTTAGCGCTAACCCAGGAAATAAAGTTGTCCACCAAATACCAGTTGGTAGGGCATCAAGAGCTTGACGTAAATCATAACCCCACTCAGGGGTTTGTTCTGGTAAACCTAATCCCAGAAAGCCTAAGCCACCTAAGATTAGGATGGCATCGGCAGCATTGAGGGTAAATATTACTGGTATACTCTGAATCACATTGAGAAACAGGTAGCGAGACAGCACTCTTGATGTTGAGGCTCCCATTGCTTGGGCTGCTTCAATAAATAATTCATTTTTCACACTCACAGTTTGGTTACGCACTACCCGATAGTATTGCGGAATATAGGAAATGCTAAGTGCGATCGCGGCATTAATTACCCCCCTTCCTACGACGAAAGCTAAGGTTACTGATAGCAGTAGCCCTGGAAGTGTATATACAGTATCCATTAAAAACAACAACACTCGGTCAAGCCAACCACCTAAATAACCGCTAATCATTCCCAGAGGTACGCCCAGAATCAGACTCAGGGCTGTCGCCAGAATCACTACTTGCAACGCGGCTTGGGAGCCATATAAAGTCCGAGAGAAAACATCATAACCTTGGCGAGAAGTCCCAAACCAATGTTGCCCAGATGGTGGTTGGTGAATTGGATTACTCAGAGACTCCAGTGGGTTTTGTATCCATCCCCAAGACTGAAAAGCAGGAGCTAAAACTGCTATAAGTATAAACAGCGTAGTAATCACAATTCCTACTCTCAGCAATTGCATCGAGAGGCTGCGACGCTCAGAGGCGCGTAAAAATCGGGATAATCGAAGTTTATTGGCAGTAGTCATAAAAAGATTAAGCTGTTGTGTTTCGCGCATTTTATATTTTAGAGAGGGAGGAGAGAGGAGGGAGGAGAGAGGGTTATAGGGTTTGATAACTTTTATATCAATTATCAAATGTACAATTTAGATGCGCGTTAGCTTAGTAATGATCTATCAGTCTATAGGACTTATAGATCACTGAAAAATAGACTAAATACAGGACTTACGCAAAACTGTATTCTATACACCATCTGTAGGGGCTAAAGACACTGAGATTCTGCGGACAGAGCAAAGCTCTCGCTACGACCGTCAAACGCAGTCTACCTAGTCACCAATCGTCAAGCTTAGGTTTCTAGCTACTTTTATTGTTTCCAATGCTTTCAGAATCCATCGTATCGCCAAAACGCGGTACGCTCCGCAACCTGCCTTTACTTGCTCTTTCCTGTCATACTGCGCCAGGACTAAAACAAAGACCGTTGTTTCATGGGAGTCGGGATTTCTCCGATACTAGGATGCTTCAAAACGTAGATGTTTTTGTTCTTACTCACGCTTTAATTTTACCATAAATACGACGGCGACTCTCATTCGCTCGTGTCGCTTCCCTAGAGAGGTCTGAAGACTCTGAGTTTCCCGCATCCCGTGTATTCCTATGAAAAAATTTTTTTTGTCAGGGTGATATGAAATTGATCGCAAGTGGGTAAGCTACATTCAGAAGCGAAAAGAAAGCATCCCCCCTCAAGGAGACTATATGAAACCCGAATTACAAGCTAAATTCCTGCAACACCTGAACCGCAAACAGAGTGACAAAGGTTTTACCTTAATTGAACTGTTAGTTGTAATCATCATTATTGGTATTCTAGCTGCTATTGCTCTACCTACATTCTTGAACCAAACTGCTAAAGGCAAGCAATCTGAAGCTAAGAACACACTCAGCGCCATTAATAAAGCTCAGGTCGCCTTCCGTACAGAAGCCCAATCCTTTGCTGCCGACATAGCAAGTTTATCTCTGGGTTTGCCCACACAAACCAATAACTACACCTACGTTGTTGCATCAGGTGTAGACACAGCCACTGTTACTGGACAAGCTAGAGACACCAGTTTGAAAGCCTACTCTGGTGGCAATACCAGATATATAGATGCAAATAGCAATAGTGCGATTGGTTCATTTCTGTGTGAAGCTAATTCACCTGGTACAGTAGCACCCGTTGCACCATCCTTAACTTCAACCTCTACCACCGTTGCTGGTGCTGGTGCCTGCCCTGGTACTTACAAGACACTGTAAGCTATTCACTGCGTGTTAGTAAATATTATTGCGTTTAATTTTAAGGGTAACTCTGGTTTGAGTTACCCTTCTGCTTACTTTATTGGTTTTATCGCTGCTACAAATGAATTGGAAACCAGAAGCTAAGAACTTTCTCTTAGAAAATCACTATGACCAGTTAGCCAATTTTTATGAACAGGCTATTGCATCAGAACCTGATGATATTACTCACTATTGGTATTTAGGTTTAGCTTATCTGCTTCAAAACCAAGAAGAAGTGGCTCAAACAACTTGGTTACTAGCTCTATCTCAAGGTGAAGATCAGCAAGTTAAGCAGTGGACTGAAGAACTCGTACAAATTCTCAACCAAGAAGCTGTTCGTCAACAAGATATAGCTAATTTTACAGCAAGTTGGTTAATTAGGCAATATGTTCGAGAATTTGACCCCAATAATCTTAACAATTTACTGTTATTAATCAAATTTACACTTACTTTAGGTGAATTCACCCCAGAACTGTTAACTGACTGGCAAGTAGTAGAAAATTTACACAAAAATACACAACCAGTTGATCTAAACTTACTCCTAGAATTAATTAAACAAGTAATCGAATTTCCTAGCATAGAGGCATTAGCATTTACAGAAGCTTGTTTACCCTACTATTCAGAAAATCCTCCGATTTTAACACAGCCATTGATGCTATTAGCAATCAAGAGAGCTTTTGAAACTTTAAATCCCAAATTTGCGACTAAAATTGCCGAATTATGCCTGAAATTACAGCCAGAACATTCAGAAATATTGCGCCATTTATCTTGTTTTTATTCTAATGCTGGTGATTATCAACAGGGTATAGAAACGGCTAATCATTTTTTTAAAAATTGTGTAACGACAGATTGGAAAGTTCAGGGCAGTTACTTAGTGACCCGCGCCTTATTTACTGCTGGCGCTTGGTTAGAAATAGAACCTGTTACTCAAAAACACAAATCTTTAGTTTTAGACTTAATTAAAAATCCACCTGATGACCTTAACTCTGTAATTGCGTGTTTTCTGATCGTAGCTAATTATTTCTTACCTTCTTTCCGAGACCAACCTGAAGAATTTCATCAACTGCAAAATCCTTTGGCTCAACTGTTTCAAAAACTTGTCCAAGCTGATTTTCCTGATGTGGTAAGTTTGCCGTGTCAGAATCCCTTAGAAAAAAATAGAAAGCTAAAAATTGGTTATATAGCTCATACTCTGAGGGCGCATTCGGTAGGCTGGTTATGTCGATGGATATTTAAATACTATAATCGGGAACTTTTTGAAACTAACTTTTATTTAATTCATCAATCCTTAGAAGATAATCAATGGTTAGGAGTAGAAGTAGATAATGTCTATAACTTTGGCTCGGAAGCTGAAGAAATTGCGGCAAAAATTAAAGAAGATCAAATTGATATTTTAGTGGATTTAGATAGTATTACCTTAGATATTACCTGCAAGGTAATGGCAATGAAGCCTGCACCTGTGCAAGTAACTTGGTTAGGTTGGGATGCTTCGGGAATTCCAGCAATAGATTACTTTCTTGCTGATCCTTATGTTTTACCAGAAAATGCCCAAGATTATTACAGCGAAACTATTTGGAGATTACCAACAACTTACCTAGCAGTAGATGGCTTTGAAATAGGTGTGCCAACTTTGCGACGCGATCTTTTAGAAATCCCTGCGGATGCAGTGATTTATTTTAGCGCTCAAAACGGTCATAAACGCCACCCAGATACAGTACGTCTGCAAATGCAGATACTTAAACAAGTTCCTAATAGCTATTTTCTTATCAAAGGTCGTTCTGATGAAACAGTTGTTAAAGAATTCTTTATCAAAACTGCTGAATCAGAAGGAGTTAATCGAGAGAGATTGAGATTTTTGCCCAGAGACCCCAGTGAGTTTGTTCACAGGGCAAATTTAGGTATTGCTGACGTGGTTTTAGATACTTATCCTTACAACGGGGCAACTACAACTTTAGAAACTTTGTGGATGGGAATTCCTCTTGTTACGCGAGTTGGACAACAATTTGCTGCCCGTAATAGTTATACTTTTATGATCAATGCTGGAATAAAAGAAGGTATTGCTTGGACAGATGAAGAATATGTAGAGTGGGGTGTAAGACTGGGGAAAGATCAAGCTTTGCGTTGGCAAGTTGCTGGTAAACTCAAAGCGTCGCGTCAAAGTTCACCTTTATGGAATGCTCGACAATTTACTATTGAGCTAGAAAAAGCTTATCAGCAAATGTGGGCAAAGTATATTGACAATAGAGATATCCACAAATGAATGTAGAGACGTATTATGGTAGGTCTATCAGGACTTACTTCTAGATCCCCCTAAATCCCCCTTAAAAAGGGGGACTTTGAATTCCCCCCCTTAAAAAGGGGGGTAGGGGGGATCTAGGTTTCAGCCTTTCGGTGCGTAAGTCCTGTCTATACAAGAATTAAAAGAATAGCACTATTATTGATTTTTAGAGATATTTAATTACAATTAGATAAAGGTGGGGATTTTTGGAAAAACTCAAAATTCTAATTATTACAAATCTTTATCCGCCACAAGTAATCGGGGGATATGAGCGTGCGATCGCAGATTGTGCGCGATTATTATCTGGTCGCGGTCATAATGTACTGGTTTTAACAAGTAACACAGAAGATTATTCTGTGATTAATAGCACTATAAATGCAGAACCTATTGTTAAACGTTGCTTTACTTTAGCTGGTTCGTGGAAAAATCAAGGACCCGAGTGGTTTGCTTTAGAAAAAGTAGCTTTAACTAATCTTCAGAACCGCTACATTCTTTCTCAAGAATTGGAAACATTTCAGCCGGATGTTTGCCTAGCTGGGAATATTGATTTTTTGGGGATAGAACTTTTAGAAAAAATTTTAGCAGATGGTATACCAGTTGCTCATTATATTATGAATCCCTCTCCTGGTTATCCGGCTTTTTTCTCGCCCAAAATTTTTCTGCATCAATACATTACCTGTAGTGATTGGATTCGAGATATTTTTCAACAAGAAGGTTTCCCAGTTGCTACTGCTCAAACTATTTATCCAGGTGCAGCCGTTGAAGAATTTTATCAATCGGAACTACCACCTCATGATTACCTTCGCATTGCTTATGCCAGCTTGTTAACAGAGCATAAAGGTCCTGATATCTTAATTGAAGCTTTATCTCTACTTCATGCCGCAAATGTGAAGTTTACAGCTACTCTGGCGGGCGGTACTTTCCAACATGAATTTGTGCAAACTCTCAAGGAATTTGTTGAGTCAGAAGGGATGCAAGAACAAATAAATTTTGCGGGTGTGTTATCACGATCGCAACTTAAGCAGCTATACCGCACACACAACGTATTGGTATTTCCTTCTCGTTTTCAAGAACCTTTTGGCATCAGCCAAGTTGAAGCAATGGCAGCAGGATTAACCCTAGTTACCAGTGGAACTGGAGGTGCAAAGGAGATAGTAGAAGATGGCAAAGATGGGTTGATTTTTGAATCAGAAAATTCCTGGGATCTAGCTAATATTTTGTCTGATTTAGCGAGTCATCCTGATCAATGGAAAGCGATCGCACAACAGGGACAAAAAACGGCTTTGGAAAAGTTCAGTCAAACGAGAGCGATCGAGCAGTTAGAAGTAGTTTTATGGAAGTTATTTTCTCTAAAAAATTCCGCATATAATTGCTGAATTTACTGGCGCTATCTTATAGCATACCCGATTGAGCATCAGCAGTTTTTACTTCAAACTCAATGCCTAGAAATTCTAATATACTCTGAATGCGGTTAGCAATAGTATGTTTTTGATAACACAGTTGATATCCTTGTTGAGCAATTTGGTATGCCACATCGGGATTAGCAACCAAATGATTAATTTTATTGATTAAATCTTCAGGGTTGTTGGAGTCGTAATATACCAAGTGTTGCCCGTCTTGGAAAAGTTGGTTGGATGCTTCACCAAGAATAGTATTTTGAACTAATACTGCTCCGCAAGCCATAACCTCAAAAGGTCGATTTGTAAATGTAGCTGATATGGACGGTAAGTTTAATTGAATTCGATAAGCATTAAGTCTATCGGCATAGCTTTCTACTCCGTCTTGAGTAGCAAATTCTTTGGGGTCGCTACTATGATATTGAAATTCAAATAGATCGACATTGCCACATTGCTTTAATAACTCGATAAATTGGCGGCGGTCTTGATATGTTTCTTGGCTAAAATACGCAGATATATTTCCTCGAAACGCTGCCCGATTTAATCGTTGATTAAACGGTATTTTAATCTTAAAGAAATCTGGATCGATCGCAAATGGTAGAAAAATCATTGGCAGTGAAACATTTGCTTGTTCTTGCAAAAATTGAACATCAGGTTCATGGTTGCAAACTAAAGCATCGACACAGGGAATTGTAGTAGCTAAAGCTTGGGCAAGTTGTTGTTGCCATTGGGGAGTATTTTGTACTACTTCGGCAGAGTAGCACTCCTGTAGTATGGCTACTTTTTTGATGGGAGATTGCTGCCACTGATTCTGCCACTTAGCCGTATTGTGTAATGCTTGAGAATGCCAATCAAATCCGAGAAGTAGCATGACATCAGCTTCGGGATTCTTGAGGTATTCAAATAATCCATCATCATCGTTTGGTTCTGGGGCAGCCCAATCAGCAGTTGGGGCAAATACACGATTTAATAATCCAGCTTTTTCTAGAACATTTACCCAGCCGCGCCAAAGGTTCCAGCCATGCAGTCCACAGGATTGCAATACTACATCAATGCGAGGTTTATCTGAGCCAGCAGATTTAATGATGATATTGGATGAGTTAATTAATTTTCTGTTATTAGCTTTGATTTCACTCAAATCTTCTAAGCTATAAGCTGGAATATTTGCTAGTTTTGTAATGGTGTTGCAGATAGTTAATACATCAAGCGCTTGTTGATTTTCATGGTCTAATACAATCCGAGCTTGTACTTGAGGTAATAAAGTTTCCCATTGGATAGTTGCTAAATCTCCGATGAAGGAAATTTCTAGCTGATCTGTCACATCTAAATCTTCTTCCATAAAAAGACCCATGGCGACACTGGCTAAAATTAAATTGGCATCTTCTTGGGAAACATTTGTGGTATCTATTAGTAGAGTGATTTGGTTTTTATTTGGGTGATTGGCGATCGCCCTAATTACTGCTGCTAATTCTTCTGCCAGAATTTCTTCTGGTTGTGACCAATCTGGGAAAATAATTAAATTAATTTCTTTAAGTTTTAAATGCAGGATAGTGGCATTAATTAGTGCCGAACTCACCTTGTTTGCCATGTTTGACCAAGAGAATTTCTGAGCTTGTTCTAGTCCCGCAGCCATCAAAGATTTACGAATATTCGGTTTTTGCACCTCGCAAAGTGCGATCGCCAGTCCATCAACATCATGATCATTAACATATAATGCTGCTTCTCCTGCTACCTCTGGGATAGAAGCATTTGGGCAGGTAATAACTGGACAACCACAAGCTAATGCTTCTAAAACGGGTAAACCAAATCCTTCATATTTGGAAGGATAAACCAGTGCCGCAGCCCCCGAATAAGCTACTCTTAATTCTTGATCGTCAAGTTGCAGCATATGGACGGTGCTGCCGAAAGTATAATTTCTGAGGTTATCTGCCAAGAATCCGCCACTACCTGTGCAGACTAGATCAAATGCCTGTTTAGTAGAAAGTTGAGCGAAAGCCTGGAAAAATAAAATCTTATTTTTATAGTTTTGATAACCATCTGTGCCAACTAAAAGAAAGTATGGTTTTGTGATACCGTACTTGGTTCTAAAACTATTTATATCTGTCAAACTCGCTGGAGCAAAATTAGCTGTTACTGCACAATAAGCTACAGTGATCGAGTCGAGAACAATATCAGGGAAAAACTTGACTAAATCGCGTGCTGTATTTTCTGAAATAGCAATATATGCCGAGGCAGATTGAATAGCATGGTGTTTACCTTTCCAGTAGGGATGATCGGGTTCCCATCCCATAACTTCTGGAATCAGATCGTACACCATCATTACGGATGGGGTTGATATTGGTGTTGTGTAGTAGGTGGAGATAAATAAGTCAGCACCTTCTGCCTCGCAGACTTGCTGTAACATTTTGCGATCGGCATCGGTGTTGTTGTAATCATACGCGCTTACAGTTCGATACTTAATCCCTGAAATTTTTGGTGCTGTTCCGGCGCGATCAAGTATAATAATATACTTAGCAAAGCCATTTATTACCCATTCTTCTAGTAACGATTTCCAAACTCTCGCAATTCCGGTATTGTTTAGTTGGAAGAATATCCCATCAACAATTATTTTTATTGGCATTATTGATGATTGTTCTTCTCTAATTACCGATTTTGGTAATGGCAAATCAAACTGGCTTTGATTAACCCGTAAATCTCTATACGACATTGCTGCGCTGTAAGCAGCAATTGTTTCCTGAATACACTTTTCCCAACTAAATTTTTTTGCCTGCTCTAATGATTTTATAGACATTCTTTCCCGAAGAGAGGGCTGATTGTAGATTTCCCAGATACTGTGGCAAAGAGCATCAGTATCAGTCGGATCAACCATAATTCCTGCATCCCCAACTACTTCAGGTAAAGAAGATGTATTTGAAGTTATCACTGGTATACCGCACTGCATCGCTTCTAAAGGGGGTAGACCAAAACCCTCATAAAACGATGTATATATGAATGCCATAGCATTACTATATAGTGCAGCCAAATCTTCATCAGCTACATATCCAGTAATAATAATGCGATCTTTGATCTCAGCATGGTTATTAATTTCCTGAAATATTTTTTCGTAATTCCAACCTTTAGCTCCCACTAATACAAGATTTAAATCTTTTATATTTTCTTGCTTAACTATTTTTGCAAAACATCTAATCACCTGATCAACATTTTTTCTTGGTTCTAACGTGCTTAGACTAAGGATATATGGAGATTCAGGAATACCATATTTATTTTTTATAGCTAAAAATTTATTTTGATTATTGCAGCAATAAAATATTTCTGGATCTGCTGCTAAATGAGTAACAAATACTTTATTAGAATCAATGTTTTTAGTATAATTACAGAGGTCATGTTTAGTTGAATGTGATATACATATAATCCAATCGTCTTCTTCTAAATTAGCTAATGCTTGCTTTTGTAAAGAAGTTTCATTTTTTTGAAAAAAGTGTGGATACAAAATGGGAATTAAATCATATATAGTCAGAAAATTAATAATATTTTTATAATCTACTTTTAAAGGATAGAAAGGAGAATGAAATATATCTATATTATCTAAATTAATTTTATGATTAAAAGGTACTTGGCTAAGTTTGGCATTTGATGATCTGTATTGTTTACAAAAATCAATGACTTCCTGAGAGTAATTTGAATATAAAGATAAATTGCATTTTGGTGAATCTATCAAGCCATAAGCAATCTTTTCTACAACTCTAAAAACACCTGTCCTAGCATGAGGGTAGTGATGACCTAGCCCAATGACTGAGATATCATACGATATATTTATTGGTTTAAATTTGATAGATAGACCATCTACATCGGGGTTTGAAGTAATAATGTTTTCTATAAATCTCCGAAGTTCTTGGAACGATTTAAAATAATTCCCAGATACTTGATGTTCCATGAAAATCAGGGTTAAAAAATTAAATTGTGAAATAGGTGAACAGATAGTTTCAATAAAATCAAATTTAATTTGACGTTTTACTGACTCATTAAGATTGGAATCAAGCACTTTTCTGAAAAGTTCTCTTGCCAGAAAAGAGTATGGAGCTTTTAAAGCATAATTTTCAGCTTTATTGGGATCAATATTACTCATTTGTTCCTGCGCGCTTTTGGGCAGAATCCGGTAATAAAATAAGGCTTCAGGAACTTTTACAAAATTACCTAATAATAACAATTCCAGTAAAAGAATTACATCTGAACCATAATTGTTTGATGTCAATTTTGTTTTTTTTAAGGAATGAGAACGGATAATACCGTATATTTCATACCAATTAATCTGAGCGATCAGATGATTTATCCTTTGAGGAATTTCCATTCCCACTGTTTCCCTATTTTTACAAAAATGTGTCCACTCGGCATTTTTGTTTCCTTCTGCATCAATAAATGTAACTTCACTACAACACAATACACATTCTGGATGATTTTGTAGCGTTTTCAGGCATTTGCTAATGTATGTTTTGTCCCACAAGTCATCATGTGCAGCCCACATAAAATAATCGCTTGTAGACAGTTCAAAGACGCGATTAAAGTTGGTTGCTGCCCCAAGGTTGGTATTATTCTGCTCAAGTCTAATCCTCTTGTCCTTGGCTGCGTATTCTACACAAATTTCCCAGGTTTGATCCGTAGACGCATTATCTGAAATAATTAGCTCAAAGTTTTCATAATCTTGGGCTAGTATTGAATCTAGTGCCTGACGAAGGTAGCGATCGCCATTATATACTGGCATTCCAATACTAACTAATATTTCCTGAGATGTTAGGTTTTTTTCAATTTCTTGTTGAGATTGATTCATATTTTTATCTGCAAATAAATTGAAATGCTGATTCGTGATTTTATAATGCTAAATAAAGCATTTTTCTAACGGAAATATTTTACAAAATAAGATATTTCTGTAAAAAAAATTATCTGAATATAAGAAATTGTCTGCTCAGATTAAATAGGATTATTTCTTTTTCAGCCATGCTGTTGACCAATGAGTAACATTTTCGCTTAACTCGCTTTCATTGAAAATCCAAGCAGGTTGTTCTAACAAAAATTCTGTATGCCTTTGAGCAAAATCTGCTGCTGCTGTGGCTGGATTATCCCATTTCCATTCTGGCTTACCACGTGGCACTTCATCTAAGTCTTTCATAATTCCGTCTGTAGCAATAATATATGAACCAGGTGTCACCAAATCGTGGTAAGCTTCTAATTCTGCTAAAACATGGTCTTTCGTGTGGCAAGAATCGAGAATAACCATTACTGTTTCTTTTGGTTTTAGTAACGATTTGACATAAGTAATTACATCTGGCGCTATTGAATTTCCCTCTACTAAAGTAATTAAAGAAGACATTTTATGATTTTCAATTGCTTTGAGGTTATGCGGTCGAATTTCAATATCAATTCCAATTACTCGCCCTTGATCCATAGCTTTGCATAAACTAGCATAGTAAATTAACGATCCACCATGAGCAATACCCGTTTCAATAATTACATCGGGTTTCACTTGATAAATTACTTCTTGGATGCGGATCAAATCTTCTGGAAGCTGGATAAGTGGTCTGCCCATCCAACTAAATGTATAAATATATTTCTGATTCCAACCAATTTTTAGCCATAAACTAGATAGTAATTCAAATGCTTCTTTAGTATAAAGCCCTATTTTATGTTGTTCGCCATTAATTTCGTAAATAATTGTTTGTTCATCCGATTCAATTGTTAATTTCATTTTAATTTACTTGATATAGAATAACTTGATTATTTGTACAGAGCAGATTGTTAATAATCTCTAAGATTTTTTATTTGTTGATACTACTATAATAGGTTAGCAGGGAATAATAAATTATATATCTAGAGTACCCAGTAATCTTAAGTTAGCGATCGCCCTCGTCAAAATTTTCTAGAATCTCTAACCCGCCTCCACCAAGCAAGAGTTTGATCCAAACCTTGCTCTAAGTTATATTTAGGCAACCACCCCACTTCATTAGTCAAACGACTTACATCAGCGACTAACAAGTGTGGTTCCGAAGCTGATGTAGGTACAACACCTAATTGCACTAAGTCTTTGCGGTTAATTTTTTCAGCAATCTTATAAATCACATCTTTTAAAGTCACAGGATATCCTGAAGCAATATTTACAGCGCCAGTCACATCACTATCTAACAAAGCGACAAAAGCCGCCGCCACATCTTCAACATACAGAAAATCCCGAATTTGATTACCGTGAGAACAACGCGCAGGTTCACCTTGCAGTAGCGATCGCATCACCGAAGATACAAGCCTATCGGGATGTTCATCAGAGCCATACAAAAAGAAAATACGCCCCCAAGCTGCGCTTAATTGTTTTTCTTTAGCAAAGGCATTTAGCATTATTTGTAGAGAATGCTTACAATTACCATACAAAGTTGCTGGTAATAAAGGCGTAACTTGCTCAGAACAATATCCGTAGTTCCAGTCATACTCGGCACAGGTTCCCGCCATCACTATCCGTTGACCACCATACTTAGCAAAAGCTTGTAATAATTCTAAACTTGTTTGCACCCAGCGCAAATTTTCTGTGGAAGTCCAGAATTTTCCTGGTGTAACAAACCAAGCCAAATGTAAAAGGTGGGTAGGCTGGACTTTAGCTATTAAGTCCAAAATTGCACCTAAATTCAATAAATCAGCTTGATACCAAGAAACATCCGATAAATTTTCTGACTGAACTTGAGAAGATACAGCATGAACTTGATAGCCTTTGGCTGCTAACAATGGCAGACAATGCCGACCAATAAACCCTGATGCACCAGTAACTAAGACTTTTTTCATAAATTAAAGTCTGGATATTGCTGATCTTTTGCAGAAATAATCCGCTCATCTGTTGGCCATTGAATACCGAAAGCTGAATCATTCCACCTTACGCCTTTAGCCGATGCTGGATGATAGAATTCTGACATTTGATAGAAAACTTCTGTATTATCTTCTAAAGTTTGAAACCCGTGAGCAAAGTTTTCAGGAATGTAAAGCATTTTACGATTATCTGCTGTTAATTCTACTGCTATCCATTTTTTAAAGGTAGGAGAGTTACAACGTAAGTCAATAACCACATCATAAATAGCGCCACTGGTACAACGTACCAGTTTAGCTTCTGCATCAGGTTCAGCTTGGTAGTGCATTCCCCGTAATGTGCCTTTTTTTTTATTAAATGAAATATTGCACTGCACGAGGTAAGGATTTAAATTATTTGCTGCAAATTCTTTTTGACAAAAGGTACGGGCAAAAAAGCCGCGATCGTCTCCTAGCTTTTCTGGTTCAATAATAAAGACACCTTTGAGGCTTCTTTCTCTGAAAATCACCGTCTTACTTTCCTTCAAATAATTAAAATCTGCCTTAGCTAATTTACTATTAAAAAAGTTATCAAATTTTCATTTTCAATATATTAATTCAATATCTATATTTTCTGATTGTAATAAATCTAAACTTTCCTGAAAGTAATTGGGATTCATTATAATAGCTAATTTAACACCATATTTTACCAGATCACTATAGCTAACAATTGGATGTCCAGTTCCTGGTAGATAACGTCCCTGTTTTTTAGGATTTATATCAGCAACACAAGCGATCAATTTGCGATCGGGATCTATCAAATTCGCAAATGTTGCTCCTTTGGCTCCTGCACCCCAAATAGCAATTTTACCTTTAGTCGCCAAATTTTGAATCTTCAGTAACCAATTTTGAATAAATTTATGTTCCAATCTAGCAAATTGTTGGGCTAGAGCGGGAATCATTTTAGGATTTTTACTAACTTCCAAATGCTCATTATGATTAATTGTTGCTTCCAGCCACAAATATTGTCCTTCAAATACATGGCGTACACTTTCAACGTTGAATCCCGAAACTTCAAATGCAGTTTTTAAAGATTCAGCAGTAAAATAGGAACAATGTTCATAAAAAAAATCCCATATTACCTGATTTTGTAGTATCCATTCCACACAAGGAGTTTCAAAAAAAACTCTAGCTTGAGGGCAATTTACCAAAGCTTTTTTAATAGTTTTCAGTAAATTTAAAGGATCTGGAATATGCTCTATTACATGACGACAAACCACTACGTCAGCCTGAACATTGGTACAGTTATCATCATAGTATCTATTTTCAAATTTGAGATTTCCAGATAAGTCGGTTGCCAACCCCACATAACTGGGATCAAACCCATATCCTTTATTATTAACGCCTTCAGGCTCAACTAGCTTTCTTAAAAATGAACCTTTCCCACATCCAACTTCTACAATCTTACTATTTTGAATACCTTTTTCATAAATTAAATAACTTGCCAAATTGCTAATATATTTGTCAAAAATAGGTGAATGAGATTGCGTATTATCATAATTATCTCCATAATTAATTTTTGAAAAATCAAAAGCTTGATTAAAAACAAAACCGCATTCTTCACATATCCTTAGTTGTAAAGCTCCACGAGATATTTCCCTAGCTTCCTTCTCACTTGACATCAATAAATTTTGATGAACAGGAACATTTTCTCTTGATAAAAAAGAATGTTTTATTATTTCAGAAGAGCATACGGGACAAACAATTGTTTTTTTCATATATTCTTTGCAATGATATTTTAATGCCCAGGTATTAGCTCTAACTAATTATATTTAGCACCTATTAATTAGCTATTAAATAACTTTTAATTCGGGGATAGGAATAATAAAATGTCCTCCTTGCTGCCTATATTCTGCTTGTTGAGATAAAATTTCTTGGGCAAAATTCCAAGTTAAAAGTAATACATAATCTGGCAGTACTTCTAATAGTTTTTCCGGTGGATAAATAGGTAAATGTGTGCCTGGAGTGTAGCGCCCTTGTTTGTAAGTACTGCGATCAACTACAAATTCTAAAGTTTCTCTTCCCACACCAAAGTAGTTAAGCAATGTACTCCCTTTGGCAGAAGCACCGTAAACAGCAATGCGCTTACCTTCAGCCTTTAATTTTTGTAAAATTAATAAAAGATTCTGACGCAATTGAGCAACTTTTGCGCCAAAACTTTGATAATAATCTAACTGATCTACGCCCCAGTTTTTTTCTTCTGCTAGTAAGTTGATAACTTGCTGTGTGGGCTGTTGATTTTTACCGACAAAAATGCGTAGTGAACCGCCGTGAATGGGCAAGCGTTCAACATCTATAGTTAACAAATTGTGACGACGTAATAATCTATCTAAAGCAGTAAGTGAGAAGTAACATAGATGTTCGTGATAAATAGTATCAAACTCACAGTGATTAATCATGTCTTTAACATAGGGAACTTCAATCACTGCTATTCCCTGTGGTTTTAGAAGTAAGTTAATTCCTGCTACTACACCGTTTAAATCTGGAAGATGAGCTAAAACGTTATTAGCATGAATGACATCTGCTTGTTTGCCTTCTGCTTTGAGGATTTCAGCTAGTTCTTTACTGAAAAATTCACATAAAGTGGAGATACCTTTTTCTGCTTGGGCAACACGGGCAATATTCGCTGCTGGTTCAATGCCTAAGACGGGTATATTTTGTTTTTGATAAAATTGTAGTAAGTAACCGTCGTTGCTGGCAATTTCAACTACTAAGCTGTTGTTGTTTAAGTTTTGAGAATTGATGAGGCGATCGCAAATTTCTTGAGCATTTTGTACCACTGTATCTGAAAATGAAGAAAAATAAAGATACTCGCTAAATAACTCCTCTGGTGGTACTGTTTCTGTAATCTGCACTAAGGCACAATTCGGGCAAAATGCTAAATCTAGAGAATAATTTGCTTCCGGTTGATTTAGTTGTTCTGCTGTTAACAGTGCATTGGCTAACGGTGTTTTGCCTAATGATAAAATTAGTTCTAAATTAGGGTTGCCACAAGACCGACAGATCAGGGAGCTATTATTCATAAAGATGCGCCTAAAAATTCTTTGTACCAGGAGATTGTTCGCTGCAAACCTTCATCCCATGTAAATAAAGGTTGCCAGTTTAGTAACCGTCGTGCTTTAGCTGCACTGAGAAATTGATCGCGAATCTCGTTACTAGCTTTGTTACACACTTCTGGTTTTAGATCTGAATTCATTAAATACAGTATGCGCTCTACTAATTCTAATACTGTGACTTTTATTTCATTAGAAAAGTTAAATGCTTGCCCAAGTAATTCAGGGTTTTGCGCTAAATGTTCAGCTAGTAATGTATAAAGGGCTGCACCATCTTCTACATAAAAATAATCTCTGATATAATTACCATCAGAACGGATAATGGGGCGTTGACCTCTGATCGCAGAGCGAATTGTGCCTGGTACAATCCTATTCCAGTTTAAATCACCACCACCGTAAAAATTACCACAACGCGCGATCGCCACTGGTAAACCATAAGTTTTAGCATAAGTTTGGGCAATCAAATCAGAACAAGACTTACTCACATCATAAGGATGCAATCCTTGCAGTGGTGTCGTCTCATCATAGGGCAACTTATCTGAGTCACCATAAGCTTTATCCGAGGAAGCAAATACAATTTGCCTTACAGTTGGGCTATGACGACACGCTTCTAACAATACCCAAGTTCCAGCAATATTAGTCTCAAAAGTTGATATCGGATTACGGTTAGCAATACCCACAATTGTTTGTGCAGCTAGGTGCATAACTGTGTCTATTTCATATTCACCCAGCACTCGTTCAAGCGTTGCTTGATCTTGACATCACCTCTGACAACCTTTACCCTTTCAATTAATTTGCTACGCACCAATTCACTTTGTGGTATCCAGTCGCGCACCAAGCACACCACATCAGCGCCCAAATCAATTAACCTGCGTACTAACCAGCCGCCTACAAGCCCAGTAGCGCCTGTAACTAGAGTAGGACGATCTTGCCAAAATTGATTACCGCCAATCACCATTACTCCCAAACCTTCCACGGTGGCTTACCACTTTGCCAAAGGCTTTCTAGCAGCCTTAAATCCCGTAGTGTATCCATACACTGCCAGAAATCATCGTGACGGTAAGCAGCAAGTTTTCCATCTGCCGCCAAACGCTCTAGTGTATCTACTTCTAAACTAGAACTATCTCCTTCTAAATATTGAAAAATTTCTGGTTCTAATACCAAAAAACCGCCATTAATCCAACCTTCACCAGCTTGGGACTTTTCTGTAAAGCTTGCTACTAAATCTCCTTCTAAAACTAAACCTCCAAATCTCGCAGGCGGACGAACTGCTGTTACAGTTGCTAACTTTCCATGAGATTTATGAAAATGCAATAAATCTGTAATATTAACGTTACTTACACCGTCACCGTAGGTAATTAAAAAAGTTTCATTTCCTAAATATGGCTCTAACAGTTTTAATCTTCCCCCTGTAGCAGTATTTAATCCGGTATCCATCAAATTTACTGTCCAATCTTCGCATTCTTTTTTCTGCACCTGAACAGCGCCATCCGACAAGTTGAGCGTCATACTACCATTTAAGGTGTAATAATCTAAAAAGTAGCGCTTGATTACTTCACCTTTATAACCCAAGGCAAGAAAAAATTCTTTAAATCCATAGTGGGCATAATGTTTCATTATGTGCCACAAGATGGGTCGTCCGCCAATCTCCACCATTGGCTTAGGTTTAACTTCTGTTTCTTCAGCCAATCGGGTTCCTAAACCCCCAGCTAGTATCACAACGCGCATAGACTTTCTACTTTCATACTTGAGAAATTATCAATATCTTTACTTGTCAGTTTGCTTGCTAAATCTTTACTTTTCCCCCTAGATAATTTTTCCATGTTTCCACCAAATTTGATCTCGGATCTTCTGATTTAGGACTTACGCAGAGATCCCCCTAAATCCCCCTTGAAAAGGGGGACTTTGAATTTCCCCCCTTTTCAAGGGGGGCTAGTTCTGATCTAGGTTTCAGGCTTTCGGTGCGTAAGTCCTATGATTGAAAGAGCGCCAGTTGCATTCTTTACTTCTTTGAAGTTATCCCCTAGATCTGAAAAATCCTTGAAATTGCCAGATCAAACAATATCAGTGTCAAAAAAATTCCTAAAAATAGCTATAAAATATAGTTTATGTAAATTTATGTAACAACACCACCTTAGCGCTCATCCGATTATCTATTTTTAACTTACCCTATCATTTACCGGAATCGATCACTTGATTGTAATTTATTGATTAATGGTACGCTTTATGCCCAAGCTTTCCCAAGTTAGTCAACAACTTTATCAACCGCTTGCTACTGTTTTCGTAGCTATGTTGGCTATTTTTGCCGTTGGTAGTCTACAGTCATCTCAATTAACAAAAATAAAAAATAGTTCTGCTATCGGTTCACGAGCAGAGTTAAGCCAAGAAGTAAAATTAACCAAGGTAAATTTAACTGCTCTGGGAAAGCTACCTACGTTTGGTTTTACTAATTTGATAGCCGATTGGGCTTTCCTAAATTTTCTACAATATTTTGGCGACGATTCGGCTCGTGAGATAACTGGATACGGTCTAAGCCCTAACTATTTTGAAGTAATTATAGACCGCGATCCCAAGTTTTTAGATGCCTATTTTTATATATCTACCAGTAGTTCTATATACGCTGCACAACCAGAAAAATCTGTCAAATTGATGGCTCAAGGGTTAAAGTCGCTTTCTCCTGAAATAGCACCCAGGGCGTATTACATTTGGCGACAAAAGGGAATTGATGAGCTACTATTTTTAGGAAATCCACAAGCCGCCAAGCAATCTTTTGAAACCGCAGCAAATTGGGCAAGTGTTTACCCCAATCAGGAAAGTCAGCAAGTAGCAGCATTATCTCGTCAAACAGCTAATTTTATTGCCCGTAATCCTAACAGCAAACAAGCGCAAGCACAGGCTTGGTTAATGGTGTTAACAAATGCCCCTGACGATCGCACTCGCAAGATTGCCATTAATCGTATTCGAGGGCTAGGTGGAACAGTGTCCCTTACTCCCGAAGGAGTTGTAGATGTGAAGATGCCCAAGGAAGATTAATTTGTTGGTCATTGTTAATTGTTAATTGGTTAGTTAATGACTATTTCGCTGCAATTTTCTTAGGGTTTGATACATTTCAGGCAGACGACTATAAATAGCGGCTGCCTTGACAAATACTTTGTGAGGAATGGCAGGAACGCCAGTTACTATGGCTCCAGGTTCAATGTCACTATGGATACCAGCTTTAGCAGTAGCGATCGCACCATCTCCAATATGCGCCTGGTTAGCAATTCCTACTTGCCCCGCTAACAAAACTTGATTGCCAACTTTCACACCCCCCGCCATCCCAACTTGTCCGGCTAAAGCACAGTTTTGACCAATTTGGCAACCATGACCAATATGTACTAAATTATCAATTTTTGTATTACGCCCAACTCGCGTATCTCCCACTGCTGGACGATCAATAGTACTATTACAACCAACTTCTACCCCATCTTCTAACAGGGTGTAGCCAGATTGCTCCATTTTGAACCAACCTTGAGGTGTGGGTACAAAACCAAAACCTTCAGCACCAATCACAGCACCGCTATGAATCACACAACCAGATCCTATTTGTGTACGTTCATGGATAGTACAATTGGCGTGTAAAATAGTGCGATCGCCTATTTGCACATCTGGATAAATTACAACATTGGGGTGAATACAAACAAAACTACCAATTTTTACCCCTGCTTGAATCACCACATGAGCGCCAATGTAAACATCATTACCGATTTCGGCAGTAGGATGAATCACAGCAGTTGGGTGTATTTCTGGCGTTGGGTGGAAAGGTTGATAGAAAAGTGCGATCGCACTGGCAAACAACAAACGTGGATCTGATCCTACTACCCAAGCAATACCGCGTTCACTAGCTTGTGCTTGTAACGCCTCATCCTTGGGCAAAATCAAAGCACTAGCAGATGTTTTTCCCACCATAGAAGCAAATTTTCCGCCTTCTATATAGCTTATAGTTCCATATTCAGCAATATCAATCGGTGCTACGCCTGAAATATCAGGATCAATATCTGGGTGAGATGTCAGACTATTAGCAATAGCAAGATCAAGTTTTTGTACAATTTCACTAAATTTCATTGCAGTATATAAGTAGCTCCACCTTAAAAATATAAAACTTAAATTAATTGTGAGGCAGAGCCTCCTTTATTTTGTTCCCAGGTTCAACCTGGGAACAAGGTCAGGAATTACGCATTCTGGGTCAGTGAGCGAGACGCTCACACTACATATAGCGCAACACGACTTAATTTTCCCGATATGTAGTGCGAGCATCCTGCTCGCGTTGATCGTTTTGCGTAAGTGCTGAAGGTTTCAGAATCCCAATCACCCATCCCCAACCCCTAACCACCACCACCCATCGCTTGACCAGCTAACCAAGCTGTTGTCCAAGCACTTTGAAAATTAAATCCTCCCGTAACTCCATCAATATCTAAAATTTCTCCGGCAAAATAAAGCCCTGGACAGCAACGGCTTTCCATCGTCTTAAAATCTACTTCCTTCAGCTTCACCCCGCCACAAGTCACAAATTCTTCCTTAAATACTCCCTTACCCTTAATCATAAATTGACCTTGAGTTAGTTCTTGGATCAGTTGATTTAAAGTTTTATTAGATAACCCCGCCCATCTATCTTCCGCACCAATACCAACAGCCGTAATCAAACTTTGCCAAAGACGGCGGGGGATAGGAACAGGACAATTAGCAGCAATATTGCGTTGCGGTAACTGTGACTTAACTGCCAGCAACATAGAGCGCAAACTTTCTGGATTGTACTGCGTCAGCCAATTTATTACTAACGGTGTTTGATAATCGCGATCGTGTAAGAATCTCGCACCCCAAGCGGAGAGTTTCAGGGCAGCAGGTCCACTTAAACCCCAATGAGTAATCAACAAAGCACCAGTTTGTTCTAGTACAGGTTTAGCCGCAGGTAATAGCACTCGCGCCGATTCGACGCTGACACCAGCTAAATCTTGCAAACGGGGGTCGTCAATATTAAAAGTAAATAAAGAGGGAACAGATGGTTCAAGCGTATGACCTAAATCTTTTGCCCAGCGATACCCTTGAGGGTTACTACCAGTGCCAAGGAGGAGGCGATCGCATTTTAAAACTTCTTCCGACTTCAATTTAATCTCAAATTCCTTTTCCGTTGGCGCGGTGGATGAAACCGATGCTTGGTGCAAAATTGAACTAACAGGTATCCCAGTCCGAATTTTTACCCCAACGGCTTTAGCGGTTTCAATCAAACAATTTACAATCGTTTCTGAATTGTCTGTCACCGGAAACATCCTGCCATCCGGTTCAGTTTTCAGTTTCACCCCATGAGACTCAAACCAAGCAACTGTATCCTTTGCTTGAAACCGAGTAAAAGCACCCCGTAGTGCTTTATTTCCTCTCGGATAATATTGCACCAAAACAGCCGGATCAAAGCAGGCATGGGTAACATTGCATCTACCTCCCCCAGAAATGCGAACTTTGCCCAGAAGTTCACGCCCAGCTTCTATTAATGTAACTTGGGCGTGAGGGTAAGTTTCAGCACAAGTAATTGCTGCAAAAAAACCAGCAGCCCCACCACCTACTACCACGATTCGTAACTGTTGCACACTCAAGTTTGTAATAATGACCGAAGATCTATTCTACTCTTCTGGTTCAAAATTCTCTTTTGTCGCTCCGCAAACCGGACATACCCAGTCGTCGGGAATGTCTTCAAAGGCAGTACCTGGGGCAATACCAGAATCGGGATCGCCTTCTTCTGGGTTATACACATACCCACAAATCGTGCATATATAGGTTGCCATACAAATAATCTCCTCGCAATTTCCTTTATATTAAACCTCTGGGGAAATAATTTCAGATTTCAATGATAAGTAACTCAACATAATTAAACATAAAACAAACTCCCCTCCCCGAAATTCGGGGAGGGGCTGGGGGTGGGGTTATTTTTGATGTTTTTTAAGGTTGTTTTACTTATTAATATCGTAAAGTTTTCAATACTCCATATAAAATGCCCGTAGCAATTGTCAATACAATTAATAGTAAATACACACCGCCAGGAAGAAACGTGAGAATCCCAAAGCCTCTTAAAAGATACAGAGCTATAGTAATTCCCAATACACTGCTAAAAATATAAGCAACTAATTCAGTTTGAGACTTGCGAGATTGTCTCACGCGCTTTTCCTCTAAAATATCCGCATATTGTAGCTGATAATTACATGAGCATATCTTTTTATTCTGATTCGCTTGGCGCTACCGAAGCCGCGCTTTTCCAAGGGGAAGTTTTAATTAAAACGGGGATGCTCTGCACAGACGGTTCGCCAACCCATTCTCTTTGGGGGGGTGCTGTCACCGCGCAAATGTACTTACCAAGAAAGCGATCGCACGTTTGGCAAAAAATCACAAATTACCCCCTTTGGGTAGATTACTTTCCCGATTTAATCCGCTCCGAAGTACTACCCGCAACCTCTAGCAGCTACAAACGTCTTTACCAAGTAGCTCAAAAAGCTTTCTTATTTCTGAGTGTGCAAGTAGAAATTTATCTTAATGTATTTGAGGTTGTGCAGCAGCAAATTAGTTTTAGGCTGGAAAAAGGCACTTTTACCGATTTTTCTGCTGAATTAACGCTACAAGATGCTGGCGCGGGAACTGTGCTTACCTACTCAGTACAGGCAACCCCTACTATTCCAGTGCCATCCATATTTATTGAACAAGCAATGAAACTTGATTTACCAGCGAATATGCGGAAAATGCGTGAATGTATTTGCGGTAGCTAAAAATAAGCTACAGATTCAAAAAACAAACAACCCCTTGTAGGGGCGGGTTGCAGCAAAAAGTTATGCTTCCAAACCACTGATATACATAAACCCGCCCTGACCTCAAAGATGATTTATGTGTAAGTCCTAAAACAATTTTATTAAAATATTAAGTAAGGTAAAGAAAATTATCATAAACTTAGAGACAAACTAAATGGCGTTATTCGGATTATTTGGTAAAAAACTGGAATTGCCCACCCCTGAACAAGCATTACCAGGACGGGCAGAACCCATGCCAGTACCAGCCCAGCACTACGTCAACGGCAACCCCCTCAAGCCTCCTTTCCCTGATGGTATGGAAACGGCGATATTTGGCATGGGGTGTTTTTGGGGAGCAGAACGCAAGTTTTGGCAGGAAAACGGCGTATTTACCAGCGCAGTTGGTTATGCAGCAGGCTCTACACCTAACCCCACATATCAAGAAGTATGTAGTGGGCTAACTGGTCATAATGAAGTAGTATTAGTTGTTTTTGACCCAAAAGTAATCAGTTATGAAGCGTTGCTGAAAGTATTTTGGGAAAGCCACAATCCTACTCAAGGTATGCGCCAGGGTAATGATACGGGTACTCAGTACCGCTCTGGAATTTACGTTTATTCAGAGGCTCAAAAGCAGTTAGCCGAAGCGACGCGGGATGCTTATCAGCAAGCATTGACAGCAAAAGGCTATGGCAATATCACTACAGAAATTATTGATGCGCCTGAGTTTTACTACGCAGAAGGCTATCATCAACAATATCTTGCTAAAAATCCTGGTGGTTATTGTGGTTTAGGTGGTACAAATGTTGCTTGTCCCATCAGTCCTTTAGCTGTTAAATCGTAATTCTGGGATAGGAAAACTATAGGACTTACGCAAAATCCCCCTAAATCCCCCTTAATAAGGGGGACTTTGATTGTATTCTCCGCCCCTGATTAAGGGGAAATTTGATTGTATTCTCCGCCCCTGATTAAGGGGAAATTTGATTGTATTCTCCGCCCCTGATTAAGGGGAAGTTTGATTGTATTCTCCCCCCTTTTTAAGGGGGGCTGGGGGGGATTGAAATTTCCGTCCGAAGGCGTGTAAGCCCTAAATAAAACCAATAAATGTAGAGACGTTGCATAAAACGTCTCTATTTGATCGATTTGAAACAAACATTCTATTAAGAATGATGACGAGGGGCTGTGAGGGCTTCCCAAGCCGCTTTTGCTGCATCAGTTAAGCGATCGCCCAATGTGGAAATTTCCTTAACAATTGACTCCCAGTTTTTCTTTGCTTCCATTTCGATCAGTTTCAATGAGTATTCAATCCGATCTTTTTCTAGCAAAGGCTGATTTGTTTCAATTGATGTGCGTGCTTGAGTTACAGCTTCCCTTGCTTTAGTTAAAGCATTAAGATAAGCTTCTTGGCTAAGATTGCCAGCAGATTGAGCTTCTACTTGCGCCCGCTTTTTAATAGCATCAATTAATGCCATTACTTCACGCTTGAGATCTTCCGGTTCACCAGCCATATTCTCATTGACTAGATTTCTAGTTTCCTGGCTGACTTCCACAATTGCAGATTCTTTCTTGATGGTGGGTTCGTTAGTCATATCGGTTTCTCCTCAAATAAAATTTAATTGCAGTGATTTGAAAAAAAAGTTTGTTGTAGTTTAATTGCCAAAACTCAATAGCTAGATAAGTAGCTAGGGAGAGGTTTTAACAACCCTACATTAAATTAGATGTATATTTTGGTAGCTATTGTTCCAATTTCAGAATGGCTCTCTATCTAAGAGATAACATTACTTGACAACTTTGCCTTCATTCTATCGACTTAATTATCAAAACCTTTGATAATAAGCGAAACCATGAGTGTGAGCCAAGATTAGGATGCTAGAACCGGATATCCGCAATCCTATTGCCATCAGTTTAGGCGCGATCGCAGGCGCGTTAAGTCGCTACTACATTACACTGTGGTTTTCTAAAACCTTTGGTACTGGATTCCCATACGGCACTTTTTTCATTAATTTAACTGGCTGTTGTGCAATGGGCTTTTTCGCCACCCTGGTATTAGAAAAATTTGTCAATATTCCGCCAGAAATCAGATTAATGGTTACAACTGGCTTTTTAGGTGCTTATACCACTTTTTCAACTTATGGATTAGATACGGTTACGCTAATACGCGATTCGCTAGGAGCGACGCTACGCGAACGCACTTTACAAATAGCCACTTTTTACTGGGCGGGTAGTGCTGTAATGGGGATAATTAGCGTACAACTAGGTATAACTCTAGCTCGTTGGTGGCGGTTTTAGAAGGGAAAGGGGGAGATAGTCCGCCTACTTAATATTGCTATAATTATTTTCCGCCTTTACCATAATTTTTGAATTGGATAAGCATCAAACATAGAATCTACACTCACAATCGGTAGTTTTTCGACCATCGCTTGAGCAATAAGTAGACGCTCAAACGGATCTCGATGGTGAAATGGTAGCGTTGTGATAACGGCGATATGGTCTAAATTAATATTCAGCAGATTGAAGTCTAAAAGGCTAAGTTTTTGTTCACTGTAGGTCTATATTGAGAATTTTAACCAACTCACGGAATAGTAACACTGATGCCTTGGCTGCAACGCGACTACGCACCAACTTGATTGGCTTGGATTTTTTCTCGCGGTCGTACATCTCAGCTAGAGTTTGTGCGATCGCACTTTTAGGTCGGTTGCGTTTAACTTCGATACGAGTGAATACCCACTGCCACATGGCAATTCGGCATACTGACGAACCAGCTTTTTTAGTTCTACGGGTATCGCCAGATTCTTCTCTAACTGGCGCAGTTCCTAGAGCTTTCTGAAATCTGCGTAGAGATAAATGTCGTTTAGTAGGGTTGCCGGATAGTTTACCCTTGCGGATCTTAATAAAAGTAAGGATTGACTTTATATTGATCTTGACGACTACTGGTCATTTATTGTCTGGGGATTCATGCCAGTATTAACCTCAGAAAAGGAAAGTCTAAAATGTGATTACAGACTTTCAAAACCTTAAATTTAAAAGTGAATTCAAGACACTTGATAAAAAACTACCTTCTCTGGGACGAAACAATTCAAATGCCCCAGGGGAACCAAAGAATGGTCTAAGTGTCCAACCAAGCTGACTGCCAACAAATCCATAAAGCACTAACCAAAACCGTAAAATGTTAGTACGGACTTTTACTCCCTGATCTGTGTCATGATCTGCGGCAACTGGCTTCATAACTTGGTAGAGAAATGAAACGCCAAGAACACCTGTAAGGGCAAAGATAGCTACATTTAGAAGTAAAAAGAAATGGTAGTCATTAACGGTAATTAAAAAGAACAAACTTACAGGAGCAAATCCACAGAGAAGTAGGGAAATTACTGAGACAGCAGTGAGTAGAAATGTAAAGTGTTGAGCTAACGTTTGTTTTGAGCCAAAAAGAACATTAAATATATACAATGTTGGTAAACATACCAGCAATGTAATTAAATAGAGGGCTGGAAGTTTAATTGCTGAAGATAATATTTGTAAAGGGCTATGAAAAGCGCCAATAATTGCGCCATAAACAGCAAAAAAACAAAAGCTGGAAATCATCAAGGAAGAAATTTTGCTGGGAAGTTTTACCCCTTGGTAAATTTCTGCTAAAAATTCTTGGCGATCGCGCAGTAAAGAAATTACCGTAGAAAAATAGTTGATCATGGTTATCCTTGATAAACTGAACAACCCTTCTATTTGCAATATCAATGAAAGGTTTGTTAAGGATACACTGACACTTTAAGCAATTACGGAAACTTTCACCAGCGAACCATCAAGATTTATTAAAATAAAAATTGATAGGTCATGGATCACAAAAAAGTGACAACTGTTTACTATTTACTATTTACTATTTACTGTTTACTGTTTACTGTTCACTGTTCACTATTTACTGTTCACTGTTTACTGTTTACTGTTCACTGTTTACTGTTTACTGTTCACTGTTCACTGTTCACTATTTACTGTTCACTATTTACTGTTTACTGTTCACTGTTTACTGTTTACTGTTTACTGTTTACTGTTTACTGTTTACTGTCAAAGCGCCTCCACAACTAGAACCACACCCAGCCGTACAACCATAACAAAAGGGTGCAGTTTGTACCTGTTCAATTAAATCTAAACTACCAGCTTCTAAAAACTTTGCAACTGTTAATGCTTCACCAGATGGCAGTTTAGCAGGTAGATTTTCCATCTGATTAAAGTCGCAATCATAAACATTGCCTAAATAATCAACTGAAAGCTCATTTCTACACATCAAACCTTCAATAGTATTAGGATTAAAGTTATTTTCCAAAAACTTTAAGTAAGGTGCGTATAGCTGATTTCGCTGTAAGGAAAGCTTGGTTCTACCAATAGGCAAATTGGTAATCGTCAACAAATTGTTAAAATGAATGTCAAAATGTTCTTGAAGGAACATTTTATAAGCTTGTTCAAGCTTACCTTGCTCAGGAGTAAGAGAAAAATTTTCTGATTTAGGAAGCGGAGGATTATAAACTAAGTCCAAGATTAAATCTGGAGATTTACCATATCCTAGTTTATTAAGTATTTGTATAGCACTAATTGAGGCATCATAAACACCTGCACCGCGCATTTTGTCAACATTATCTTGCAAGTAACAAGGCAAAGAAGCAACTATCCTTGTTTGCTGTTTAGCGCAGTATTCAGGAATATCTTCAAATTCTTTTTCAAAATAAATTGTTAAATTAGAACGGACAATAACTTGTTTTCCTGCGTTTCTTGCTGCTTCTACCAACTGTTTAAAACCATAATTCATCTCTGGCGCACCGCCAGTTAAATCTACAATTTTTATTTGAGGAAAGCTATAAATTAACTTGATTAACTGCTCACATACTTCTGGTGATAATTCTTCCGTGCGTTTTGGACTAGCTTCTACATGGCAGTGGCTACAGGCGAGGTTGCAGCGTTTACCTAAGTTAATTTGTAAAACACTTATTTGATTTTTTGTTAAAGCAGTACCAACCTTGGTTTGAAAAGATGTGATTAAATTAGATGATTGGGTAGAAACCATAACAATGAACAATGAACAATTAGCAATTAGCAATTAGCAATTAGCAATTAGCAATTAGCAATTAGCAATTAACAATTAACAATTAACAATTAACAATTAACAGTTAACAATTAACAATTAACAATTAACAATTAACAATTAACAACAGCCACCACCAGTGTAGTGCCAAGTGGAATCTGTAATTAATACTTCTTTAGGTAGAATTGAGCCTAACTTAGCAGCAGTTTTATCACATACGGCTGCTGGTACACCTTTTTGCAGAATATGACCTGCGGAATCATCAAAAAATTCTTGCAAACCTGAATAAATAGCTGTTTTTCCAGTGAAAATGCAGGCTCCATCTTCTGGAATTGGTACTTTAAAGGATACAGAATCAAGACTTTCTAATAGTAAAGGTTCTGACAAATTATAGGTTTGGCAATCTAGCAACCGATAAGGACGACGCGCCCGAACTTCTATTTGTCCAAAACCAGTATCAACTAAATGCTGAGTATATTCTTGATAAGTTAACGCCCCAGATAAACACATTGCTCGTAAGCGATCGTCTTGACGCAAGTGTTGCGGAATTTCACGGGTAGCAATAGGATCGCTCATTAGTAAACGTCCACCTGGCTTTAAAACGCGGTAAGCTTCTTGGAGAGCTTTTTTGAGATCTGCTGGTTCAAAGATATTAAATAGACAATTTTGAGCGACTACATCTACAGAAGCATCTGGAACTGGTAAATTAAAAGCATCACCTTCCCGAATTTCCACAAAACTCGGATCAAACCAAGAATTTTCTTGAGCCGCAATAACTAAATTACGTGCTGCTGCTTCACGCATTGCTGGAACCGGATCAACAGCAATCACAGCACTAGGTTTACGGGAAAAATAAGCAAATTGTAGTGCTTCTAAACCACCACCCACACCCACATACAAGACTGTGGGCTGATTCACTAATTCTGCTGCATGAACTGTAGTTCCGCAACCATAGTTCATTTCCTGCATTTGAGGAGAAATTTTCAGCCCTGGTAGTTGCAAAGGGCTACTTTGCACACAGCACAAACCAACTTGCGGTGTTTCTGCTACTTCACTGTAAAATTGTGCTGTCGCTTCTAGATAAGTCACTGAATTTTTCCTAGTATCGAGATTAGTCTTTATCTATTTAAACCTTAACCTTGTAACCTTGTTACCAGGTTCAACCTGGTAACAATATACAGGAGGCTCTGCCTCCCGATCATTGATCATGGTGCATTTTTTGCCCGCAACCCGCAGCCTGAAGGCTGGGGCTATACAGACAAAGCCCGCCTGCGCGGACTAAAATATCAAGGCTTTCATTTTATGAAAGTCTTACCTTCTCCTGAACTTTTATAAAAAAATTACGAATTTTTCAAATATCAGCTTTACTTAAAACAGCTATTATATTAATAATAATAAATCTTCATAAACAGCAAGCGTGGAAACTGGTTTAGAAGAAAATTCGCCAAATCTAAAACAGCGTTGTGTGCTAGTTTGTCAATACCGCTCTTGTCTAGCAAATAATTCAGCAGAGGTGCTGGCGGCTTTTCAGGAGGCTGTTGTTCCAGGGGTGACAGTGACAGGTGCTGAGTGTCAGGGACAATGTAGTACTGGTGCAACTGTGCGAATTTTACCTGAAGAAACGTGGTATTACCGAGTAAAGCCTAATGATGTGCCAGTGATAGTTGAACAACATCTCAAAAACGGTCAACCAGTAGAGAAGATGCTCAACCCCAGGATACATTTGCGTTTCAGTTTTTAACAAGAATTCAGGAGTCAGAAGCCAGAATTTGGGAGAATGGCTGATTTTACCGTTAAAATGCGTAAGGTCTGGTGGCTGTAAAAAGACTACTTTGACTAAATGCGATCGCATCCTCTGCTTATCAGATAATTACACGATAGTATTACTTGAATATAACTAGCTGACAATCTACGGCTGTAGCCATAAAAATCAGTCGCTTTCAAGCTTTGCTTCATTAAAAAGAATATCTATACTACCCATTCAAGGAATGCAAAATCCGATTGTTGCTGTCTCAGCGCCTAACTTAGAAGTATCTACCAAAGATATTTTAAATGCTGCTCCCCTGCCAGCTAATGAAGCGCAACGCCTAGAGGCACTACGGCGCTATAATATCCTTGGTACACCGCCGGAAGAAAGCTTTGATCGGATCACAGCTTTAGCTGCGCGGTTGTTTGAAGTACCAATTGCCCTAGTATCGCTGGTTGATGAATATCGAGCTTGGTTTAAATCTAGCTACGGCTTTGATGTCCCCGAAGTTAGTCGGGAATCAAGTATGTGTAGCTTCGCCCTATTATGTGATGATATTTTAATCGTTCCCGATACAAGATCCGATCTTCGCTTTGCTTGTATGCCCTTCGCTACTAGCGAACCAGGGTTGCGCTTTTATGCTGGCGCACCTCTTGTTACTCAGGATGGGTTTAATCTTGGTACTTTATGTCTGCTTGATAACAAACCACGCCCAAAATTAACTTCCTCTGAGGAAGCTACGCTTAAAGATTTAGCAGCTATGGTAGTTGATGAGTTAGAGCTAAGATTAGCTGCTCATAAAATTACTCAAATGGATGCTGCTTTAATTGAAGTTACACAGGGAGTTTCAGCAGCAATTGGACAGGAGTTTTTCTCTTCCCTGGTGCAACACCTAACTAAAGCATTGGATGTGAATTTTGCTTTTATTGGGGAACTGCTTGATCCGGATACAATCAAAACTATTGCTGTATCTGCCCAAAGTCAAATTGTGGAAAATATCGCATACCCAGTAATTAATACCCCCTGTCACACTGTAATTGAGCAACGGAAAACTTGCTGTTATCCATCAAATATTCAGGCAACTTTTCCTTTGGATGATTTTTTAGTAGAGATGGGGGTTGAGAGTTATATTGGCACTCCTTTATTAGACTCCACAGGTGCGGTGCTGGGTTTACTGGGAGTGCTGGATACAAAACCTTTTGAGAATGTTCAGTTAGCAGAATCTTTATTGACAATTTTTGCTACTCGTGCATCGACGGAACTAGAACGATCGCGTGCAGAGGAAGAACTGAACGAATTGTTGGCGCGTGAACAAGCAGCACGTGAACAAGCGGAGTCAGCTAACCGGATGAAAGATGAGTTTTTAGCGGTAGTTTCCCATGAATTGCGATCGCCTCTCAATCCCATTCTAGGTTGGTCACGAATGCTGCTGAGTCGCAAGCTTAACCCAGTTACTACCACAAAGGCACTTGAAGCAATTGAGCGTAATGCTAAATTACAGGCAGAATTAATTGAAGATTTGTTAGATGTTTCTCGGATGATGCGAGGTAAGCTATCTTTGCAAGTTTGTGCAGTTAACCTCAGACAACCCATTGAGGGAGCTATTGAAACTGTGCAATTAGCAGCAGAAGCTAAGAACATTAAAGTAGAAAAGTTGATTGATTCTTCAACTAAGTTAGTTTCAGGTGATGCTAACCGCTTGCAACAAATTTTTTGGAATTTACTATCCAATGCGATTAAATTCACACCTGAAGGGGGACAAGTCAAAATTAGTTTAGAGTACAGCGCAAATCCCACTCAGGAAAATATTAGTAATGGCAGTTATCCTGGTTCGCAGAAAAAAGTAAATTCTTATGCTCAAATTACTGTGAGTGATACAGGCAAAGGAATTAGTGCGGACTTTTTACCTTATGTATTTGAGCGATTTCGTCAAGCTGATGGTGCAACTACGCGATCGCAAAGTGGACTTGGTTTAGGTTTAGCAATTGTGCGTCACTTGGTAGAATTACACGGGGGAACTGTTGATGTTGACAGCGCGGGAGTTGGACTAGGAGCAACATTTACAGTTAAACTACCACTGATGCAGGTTCAGCCACAGGCAAATAATTCTGAGTTGATCCTTGAGGCTGATGGAAATAAAGTAATTATAGATAATCTACCGACTCTTAATGGCATCAGAGTGTTAATTGTGGATGATGAGGAAGATACCCGTTTTCTACTCACCATAGCCTTAGAAAATTATGGTGCTAAGGTGACAGCAGTGGGTTCAGCTACAGAAGCTTTAGTTGCAGTGCAAGAATTAATGCCCGATGTTTTGGTAAGTGACATTGGTATGCCCAATGAAGATGGTTACACACTTATCCGTAAAATTAGAGCATTAGATCCAGAAAAAGGTGGTAAAATTCCTGCGGCAGCGCTGACAGCTTATGCTAGGAGTGAAGATTCTCTTCATGCGATCGCACTTGGCTTTCAGAAGCATATAGCCAAACCAGTTGAACCAGCCGAGTTAGTTGCTGTAATTGCTAGTTTAGTTAAAGCTAATTAATCAGTATTTAGAGATTTGCACATTCATATAGATAATGAGTATGTAGCGGAATCTGTACACAGATATCTGCCAATCGGTTGATGAAAAAGTCAAAAATTGCGCTGTAGTGATAAGACTAAGGTCATGCTAAGTAAGTTAACTTGTCCGGTATGCGATCGCCAAGATGTTGAAGGTAACACTTGCCCTAACTGTGATGCAGACCTTACCCTGATGCGTATACTTGCAGAACTTCCACCCTCATACCCTAGTTATGTCCCATCACCATTAACTACTGAGCAGCCAGGAGGTGGAAAATGGTTGCCTTATGCGATCGCTGGTGTCATGCTCATACTAGGAATTATTTTAGGTGCTATTGCTAATCACTGGTTTTCTCAGTCTTCATCAATCGCTATAAATCCTAATCCTGCTAACTCAGTATCTCCACAGCCTGAACCCAGTAGCGAACCTACCCCAACCCCAACAGTTACCACTTCCCCTCTACCTAATCAATCAGTTGGCAACAACGAAGATCAGAATTATGTAATTAAAGATGGAGGCTTCCAGCACACAGTAAAACCTGGAGATACAATATCACTACTTGCCAAACGTTTTTATGGTGATAAAGATTTGTGGACTTTAATAATTAAAGCTAACCCCAGTTTTCAAGATCACGTAGATTTAATCGAAGTTGGTGATGTGCTATTTATCCCAAATATTGAAAAAAAATCTCCAGCTAATTAACACTGTAAAATTTAATCAGAAAAATAACTATTTAATAAATTTATTGCATAAATACAAGACTTACTTCTAGATCCCCCTAAATCCCCCTTGATAAGGGGGACTTTGAATTTCCCCCCCGAATTTCGGGGGGTAGGGGGGATCAAGCTTTCGGTGCGTAAGTCCTGACATAGATAAATTTGTATTTCATCTGCGTAGCCTACGGCAAGCGCTAACGCGCTATATCTGAGGTTTATTTATAAAAAAATAATTTTTGTAAAAAGTCTAATAATTATTTTATAATTTTGATATTAATTATATATACTGACTAATTAAAATATTTATCTTAGCGAATAAATAGTATGCCTAATCAACCTTTAGAATTTAAATTGAGCAATGAAAAGCGCGAGCGACTCTTTATAGATATTGGCAAAATGCTTAAACAAAAAGTTTTGCTGCAACAAGCTTTGCGTGAACAGAAAGAACAGTCAAACCGCTTTAGCGAAGACATTTTTTTAGAACTATTAGAAGTCGTCGATGCCTTACAATTCTTACTCGACTACATGGCAGAAAATCCCAATCCTAGTAGTGAGTCGATCAGTAATATACCAAACTCACTAGCTGCTGTGCAGAAAAAGTTCCTCAGCGTACTGGCTAAACGACAATTACACCAACTAGAAATTAGAGGAACCAAGCCAGATTTTAGTATTTGTAAAGTTATAGATTGTGAAGTCAGGAATGATTTGGAAGAATCAACAATTACTAAAGTTGTTCGCAGAGGTTTTCGGTTTGTAGATAAAGTAATTAGACCGATTGAAGTGATTACTTCTAAAAAAGACTTAACAGCAGAAGTGCCATCAGCAGTACCTACTGAAGAGATTATTCAAGACACTTCAGAAATAGTTAATCAAGGTGTATTAGTAGTATCTGATGAACAAATTATTACTGATAACACAGAAATTAACGACGAGAATTTCTCAGCATTATCTCCAGAAGAAATTATTCCCGACACTCCAGAAATAGCTAACCAAAATTTAGCCGTAGTATCCGATGAGGAAGTTATTACTGATAACACAGAAATCAACAACGCAAATTTAGCCGAATTATCTCCAGAAGAAATTATTCCCGACACTCCAGAAATAGCTAATCAAGATTTATTAGTAGTATCTGATGGGGAAGTTATTACTGATAACACAGAAATTAACAACGAGAATTTACCAGAATTATCTCCTGAAGAACTTATTCAAGAAATCCAAGAAATAGCTAATCAAGATTTATCAGTACTATCTGATGAGGAACTTATTACTGATAACCCAGAAATTAACAACGAGAATTTAGCAGAATTATCTAATCAGGAGATTATTCAAGAAATCACAGAAATCGAGGAAATTGCTCAAGCAATGCCAGAGACAGGGGAAGATTCACCAGCTAATGACGCATAAGGATAAAATTAGCATTTTTTCCTTAACTGACTATATATCAGGACTTACGCACCGAAAGCCTAAAACCTAGATCCCCCTGAGCAACCCCTTAAAAAGGGGGGGAAATTCAAAGTCCCCCTTTTTAAGGGGGATTTAGGGGGATGTAGAAGTAAGTCCTATATATTCCAGATTGAAATAAATAATCCTTAATTGGTATAAATTTAACTTTTGAGACTACCATCCAAATCTTTTAGTACAATCCTAGCAGCGTTGCGTCCTGATGCACCCATAATTCCACCGCCTGGATGTGTACTAGCACCAGTTAAATACAATCCTTTGAGGTGTGTTTTATAATCAGACATACCTAAAAATGGACGCAACATAAACATTTGATCCATACTCATTTCTAAGTGCATAACATTACCACGATACAATCCTAATTCACGCTCTAACCATAATGGGTCTTGGAATAATTGCCCAACTATCTTGTCGCGTGTTCCAGGTGCATACTTTTCAAAATTATCTAAAAGTCGATTAACAACTGCTTCTCCTTGTTCATCCCAATTACCATTAGCAAGTTGATAGGGGAAATACTGCGACCATAACCATAGTACTTCGCCACCAGGAGGTGCTAAGGTATCATCTACAGCACTAAAACTCATAGCAAAAATTGGTGGGTCTTGGGTAGTTTCGCCACGTTTAAAATCATTAAAGGCTGTGTTAATTTGTTGGCGATCGCGGCATAATAATTGCAAAGCTATCCGTGCATCTTTACCTGGATATGCTGTGTAACTAATTGGAGAATCTAACGCCAGACGCAGCATAATCCCAAAACCATTGCCTGTACGCATTCTCTTAGCGCCTAACGGTCGATGTTCTTCAGGTAAAAGCTTACCAAAAGTTTCGATCGCGTGTGTACCTGCAACTACTACCTTTGCAGTATAGATTTGTCCATCTACTTCAATACCAACCGCACGGCGATTTTCAACTAAAATCTTTTCTACAGGGGAATTTAGGTGTATTTCGCCACCATGAGCAATGATATGTTTGGCGATCGCTTGCGTCAACATCCCCGACCCACCTTTTGGTCGCGCCACCCCGCCATCATGGTAAAGTGGTTGCCAAAGCACATAAGGACCACTCAAAGGTTCTGTAGGTGCTGGCCCAGACTGCGCCCCCATCCACACTAAAGCTGCCTTAATTTTTTCTTCACTAAAATAATCATCGACAACTTCGCCATAAGGTTTAAATAAAGTTTTAAAAGTAGAAAACCAACTAACATCTGGCGACTTACCATTAATCATTTGCTTACCCAATTCAAACGGACTAGGCGTACTTAAGAAAAATTCCTTGATATTTCGCATCAAAGGTCGCCAGTCATTTAAAAAACGGGCATAAGCTTCCCCCTCACCAGGAAATTTATCTTCTAAATGATTAATAGTTTTTTGTTCATCCCGATAGAAAAATAGCGAATCTCCATCAGGAAAGGGTGCAAAAAATAGCGGGTCTAGTTCTATATACTCCAACCCATAATCTTCTAACTTTAATTCCTGCACAATCGGAGTTAAGCGAATTAAAATGTGGGCGCTACCACCCAAATCAAATCTGTATCCTGGGACAATCTCCTTTGTAGAGACAGCACCACCTATAATATCTCGCCTCTCAAACACACCTACCTTATAACCAGCTTGCGCGAGGTAGGCGCTGGTAATTAGGGCATTATGCCCACCACCAACAGTAATCACATCGTAGTCATAAGCTTGTGTAGCCATCGTGCTTTTATCCTTAGTTATTAGATTTATGAGCAAAAATAACTTATTACATCTGTGTAAATCTCGTGGTTAATTATCCATCGCTGTTTATGGTCGGTTTTCCTCCCATAAATTTACCATCCATCTCCCCGTTGATTTAGCGAGAATCTATTTATAGTGATGTTGTAGGTGAACTATGTTTCCTTTCTGGGATAGCGCGTGCTATAGTTCCGAACCCGTATCTCGTAAAAGTCGTTTGGAACGCAAGTTGAAGTTTCTCCAATTGATGCGAGATGATCTGGAAACGAGATTAGCTGGTATCAATGCTGCTGTTGGTAAGATTCAAGAGCAATTGAGTCAAGACGAAGCTGCGTAAGTATTTATATAGCAGTTTTCATGCTTTATGAGGTACAGGAGTGCGAGCATCTTGCTCGCTATATATTTCTAGCGAGCAAGATGCTCGCACTACAATATTTTTTTTACTTTGTACCTCACTTGACTGAAAATTGCTATATCTAAACAGCTATTACTTAGCAAAGCAAATCTTTTAGATATTTTCTGTTGCTAATTGAGAAGTTACTGTAAATCGCTGATTTACCAAGAGTATAAATGTGATTTACAGTAGCTTATATATATTGACATGATGTATTAAAATAACCAACTTAATTTATTTGTTTTTGTAGTAATTAATAATTTATTTACTATCAATGCAATCTCTGTATTAAGATACAAGCGCAATACCTTCACCAAGATGTAAGCTAACAAATAGTATTACTCCTAGAGCGTCATTCTAAATAAATTCACAAATATTTACTGTAAGAAATCAATGGTCTTTCAAAATTTTTCCCTGCTAGAAGTTGAAATAGCATCATCAATTTTAAAATTGGTAATGTTATTAAGTTTAACAAGTGCGATCGCCTTTTTCGTAGCAGCCGAACTTTCTCTAGTATCTGCCTCCCATTCTCAAATCTATCAGCTTACCCAAGAAAGCGATTCTACTAGCAAATCAAAAGCAGCTAATCTTGTCCTAGACGCTCAAAATAACTTACAAAAGTACCTTTCTGTCACCCAAACAGGAACTACAGCTTTTAGCTTACTTTTGGGTTGGTTGGGTGAAGGTGCAACAGTACATTGGATAGAACCGTTAATCCAGCGTTTACCTATAGGCAAATTACCTGCGATTGTGACAAGCCATACTATTTCTGTAGCGGTGGCATTTTTGTTAGTAACTTATGTAGAAATTGTTTTAGGTGAACTAATTCCTAAAGTCCTAGCATCGCAAGCGCCAGAAAAAACTGCGCTGTTATTAATTCGTCCACTTTATATCTGTTCAATTATTTTTTTCCCTTTATTAGTAATTTTTAATGGTACTGTACATTTGCTCATCGGTCGTGTTCCCAATCGTCAGTATGAGTCGGAAGTGTCTTCAAAGGTGACTTTTGTTCACACTGATGCACACTCTGTGCTAGTTTCTGGAGTTGTAGAGTTAAATACAGTTAATGAATTATTCGGATTAAATATACCTACTAACACTGCTTATCGAACTTTAGCTGGTTTTATAATTCATCATCTAGGTCATGCGCCAAAAATGGGAGAGATTCTTTTGTGGGGCGAGTTGGAATTGGAAGTAGCAAGTGTAGTAAACGAAAGTTTAGAAACAGTAGTACTGCGTCAAGTTACTCGTCCTTTGATAAATCATCAACCCGAAGTTTTTAAAGATATAGAATATGCTGCCCTATAAATGTAGTGCGGGCATCTTACCCGCGTGAGGTTTGGCGTAAGCCCTGTAAAAGATAATTCAGTTATCGGGACTTAGACAAAAACTGGCTTAAAAATAAGCTCAAACCCAGTCTGTAAATAGTTTTGAGGTCGATTTAGTTTTTTTCTTACTGTGACTGGGTTTGAGCCTCCTAAACCCCTATCGAACTAAATTCCTTTCCTGGAGCGGAATACAGCCTTATTTCAGCCCATAACTTGTCTAAGTCCCGTTAGAGGAAATTTACCCTGAAATTATGACCAAGATTCAATTTGAACTCTCTGCTAAACCATCCAAAGCGGAGAAAAAGGCAAAAGGACAATCTGGATTTGTGCCTGTTGTGGCTAGATGGGTCATCGGACGCTCAAGCGCTTGGGTGGAGAGAGGCAAAAGCGGATGCAATCGCGCTGAGGTCTCCTCAGCGGGCGTTGCACCAAGCAGCTTGGTCAAAGATTTCGACCGCACACTTGAACGTTCCAATGCCAAACTCAAGCTCTACGTTATGCGCTTTGACTCGACAACACTGATACGATTTTGTTTTTAGCAACCCGCTTTGCATTTTCGTAAAAGACACGACCTATTAGCCTCAGTATTGAATTTGATATGCCCATATTCTTCATGTAATAGTCAGCGGGCATGGTGTACTCGCTTAATTCCTCATACTTGTCTACTCTCAATCCGCTCTCACGCACAACCAATTCAAACGACCTTCTTGACCAAATCTGGAGATGGGCGGTTGAGACAGTACCTCTAAGCACTTTTGTATAGAGAGATTTAGAAATCAGTTGTGTCACTGGATATATCCAAAATTGCTTTGGCGTATCTATAAACACCTTGCCGCCTGCTTTTAGCTTAGTTGCCATTTGCCTCAGTACAAAGCCAGGGTCGCTCACGTGCTCAAAAACATCGTTCATAAAAATGACATCGAACTTGTTGCTGTCTTCCGCGAATCTCTTGAATGGTATTTGTATATTGGAAACGCTCCACTCCTGCAACAGAGCGTTGTCGCTTATGTCGGTTATAAACACATTGGCTTCAGGGAAGTGAGACCTACAAACTAAAGCGAATTGCCCTCCACCTCCTCCATAGTCAAGAATGTCAAGTTTTTTTCCTTTGTAGGACTCGTTCATTGCAAAACGAATCATATTTGTGAAATTTACATGATTAAAAAAGGATGACTTCGAGTACCAACTTAATACCTGCTCTCGTGGCCATTCTTTCCCTTCACCCGTCAGCAGCAATTGACTATCGTCCTTTAGATATGGATAATACAGTAAGACTCCGCAGTTTTTACATTTCGCTGTGTGTGCAAAATCACCAGCAATGAACTACCGCAAATTTTGCATTTATCTTGTTCCAATCGATTACTCCTTTATTGATGTTCGCGTATAACTATTGATGAGACTGACCGAATTCCGTACAATACCCCAAATTGCGTGAATAGCCTAACAACCTGAAGGGGATAGTGCTTTATGCCAGTCAAAGGATTCCTGAAAGCTGAACTATCTAGATTATAAGCATTTTATTTTGGTTTTTTTGTTTAAGTCCCTTTATGAACGACAATCCAAGAAAATTGAACAGCTAACTGCTAATATAGGACTTACGCATAAATCATTCTTGAGGTTAGGGCGGGTTTATGTAGATCAATGGTTTGGAAGGATAAATTTGTGGCGCAACCCGCCCCTACAAGCGTAATTTTACTGTTGTCTTGCGTAAGTCCTGTAATAGCAAACCGCTAACTGCTAACTAACAATTATTTGATATGATTTTATAAAAGTATTCTAATTAATAAGTAATTTGTTTTGGTATAAAGGCAAGTTAATTCAAGGCAACATTTTAGAACTGGAAATTGATGATCCAGGGTTGCTTTATGGTGCAACAGTATTCACTACTTTACGAGTTTATCACCAATCTTTAGATAGTCGGCTAACAAATTGGCAAGCCCACTGCGATCGCCTACACTCCAGCATACAAAATTTTGGCTGGCAACAACCAGATTGGGAACGCTTGCGTGATGGTGCAGAAAAATTGCTGCCATCCTTTCCCGTGTTAAGAATTACCATCTTTCCAGATGGGCGAGAGTGGATTACTGGGCGTTTTTTACCGGAGGATTTAAAGCAACGTCAGCAAAATGGCATTATAGCTTGGTTGGCAGATGCGCCACAATTTGAGCGATCGCTACCCACACATAAAACAGGTAATTACTTAACTGCTTGGATGGCGTTAAACCAAGCCAAACTCAATAACTCTCAAGAAGCAATTTTAGTTGATGCAGCCGGAAATTGGTTAGAAACCAGTACAGGTAATTTGTGGGGTTGGCGAGATGGACGTTGGTGGACACCTCCAATTGACGCGGGAATATTGCCAGGAGTAATGCGATCGCAAATAATTGATTGGCAACAGCGTTACTATCAACCTGTAGGGGAAGTA
Organism: uncultured cyanobacterium; assembly: GCA_963711165.1. GTDB lineage: Bacteria > Cyanobacteriota > Cyanobacteriia > Cyanobacteriales > PCC-9333 > Crinalium. The sequence goes on from CAVQDG010000050.1 coordinate 54,117, forward strand.
ATTTGGGATAAAAATTGGGTGCAGGAATTAGAAGCGATCGCTTATAGCAATAGTGTAGTTGAAGTAGTACCAATCCATACAGTAATTAGCCAAAACTACACCTTAGCCTTTGATCCACTACACAAAAGCTTGGGACAATTAACAATTATCAATTAACAATTAACAATGACTAGCAAATTAGACCAGCTATCTGTTATTCTCCAAGAAAATCTTTATGAGCAAGATTTTTATTTGTGGATACTTTCAACAGCTAACCACATTCGAGAGGGTAAATTTGATGCTGTTGACTGGGAGAATGTGTTAGAGGAGTTAGAGAGTTTGGGGAGATCCGATAAACGCGAGTTAAGAAATCGCTTGATTGTTTTATTAGAACATTTACTGAAACTTGCTTATTGGAAATCTGAAAAAGAAGCTAATGCTAGAGGTTGGCTATTAACTATAACAGAACAGCGACGGCAAATTAAGGTGATCCTCAAGGATAGCCCTAGCTTGAAACCTTTTGTACAAGAAATATTTGCGGAATGTTACCAAGACGCGCTAAAAAATGCGGCGATCGCATCTGGACTAGATCTATTCCCCACCGAATCGCCATTTACCCAAGAAGACACCCTTAACCCTGACTGGATACCGGAGTAAGGAGGGAGGGAGAGAGGAGAGAGGAGAGAGGAGAGAGGAGAGAGGAGAGAGGGGTGATGAAAGAAACTACGAACACTGATTGACTAACTTGAGTAAGTGCGATCGCCATCAAGCAGTTATCTTACCTTTCCCCCTTTCCCCCCTTTCCCCCTTTCCCAATTTAGTTACTATCGAAAAAGGAAGAGATGCAGCCTTTTTTCCCCTAACCCTGTCAAGTAATTCTGAGAAAGGTTAACATAAATTAATATTAGGACTCATAGAATAGCGTCTTCATATCCTAACCATAGGGAGAAATCAGAGTGAATAATAAGCGGTGGAGAAACGCAGGGCTATACGCACTGTTAGCAATAGTAGTGATCGCCTTAGCAACCACATTTTTAGAAAAACCTACCCAAAGCCAAAAGGTATGGAAGTATAGCGAGTTTATTCAGGAAGTTGAAAGCGGCAAAATCGAGCGAGTCGGTTTAAGTTCCGATCGCACCAAAGCCCTAGTCACAGCCCAAGACGGCACGAAAGTTATTGTTAATCTGCCCAACGATCCAGACTTGGTAAATATCCTCGTCAGTAAAGGTGTAGATATTGCAGTTTTACCTCAAAGCGATGATAGCTTCTGGTTCCGCGCCTTGAGTAGCCTGTTTTTGCCAGTTCTGTTATTAGTCGGGTTGTTCTTCTTACTGCGTCGCGCTCAAGGTGGTCCAGGTTCTCAAGCGATGAACTTTGGCAAATCTAAAGCCAGAGTACAAATGGAGCCACAAACCCAAGTAACCTTTGGTGATGTTGCAGGAATTGACCAAGCCAAGCTAGAACTCAACGAAGTTGTAGACTTCCTCAAAAACGCAGACCGCTTCACCGCAATTGGTGCAAAAATTCCTAAAGGTGTGTTGTTAGTTGGTCCTCCAGGGACAGGTAAAACCCTGTTAGCTCGTGCAGTTGCAGGGGAAGCAGGTGTTCCTTTCTTCTCCATCTCTGGTTCAGAGTTTGTAGAAATGTTCGTTGGTGTGGGTGCTTCTCGTGTCCGTGACTTGTTTGAACAAGCTAAGTCTCAAGCACCTTGTATCGTATTTATTGATGAAATTGATGCCGTTGGTCGTCAACGGGGCGCTGGTTTAGGTGGTGGTAACGATGAACGCGAACAAACCCTTAACCAGTTGTTAACTGAGATGGACGGTTTTGAGGGCAACACTGGTATCATTATCATTGCTGCTACCAACCGCCCAGACGTTTTGGATTCAGCCTTACTGCGTCCAGGTCGTTTTGACCGTCAGGTAGTTGTAGACAGACCTGATTATGCGGGTCGCTCAGAAATCTTGAAAGTTCATGCACGGGGTAAGACTCTAGCTAAGGACGTAGATTTAGATAAAGTTGCCCGTCGTACACCTGGTTTTACTGGTGCTGACCTTTCTAACTTATTGAACGAAGCAGCAATTTTAGCTGCACGTCGTAGCCTCACTGAAATCTCTATGGATGAAGTGAATGATGCGATCGACCGTGTATTAGCAGGACCAGAGAAAAAAGACCGTGTAATGAGCGAGAAGCGCAAAACTTTAGTTGCTTATCACGAAGCAGGTCACGCCTTAGTTGGTGCGTTAATGCCAGATTATGACCCAGTACAAAAGATCAGCATTATTCCACGTGGTAATGCTGGTGGTTTAACTTGGTTTACGCCAAGTGAAGACCGTTTAGATTCTGGTCTTTATAGCCGTTCTTACCTGCAAAATCAAATGGCTGTAGCTTTAGGTGGTCGGATTGCTGAAGAAATTATCTTTGGTGATGAAGAAGTAACTACTGGTGCATCAAATGACTTGCAACAGGTAGCACGGGTAGCACGTCAAATGGTAATGCGGTTTGGGATGAGCGATCGCTTAGGTCCTGTTGCACTTGGTCGTCAACAAGGTAATATGTTCTTAGGTCGGGATATTAATGCCGAACGGGATTTCTCGGAAGAAACTGCTGCTACTATTGATGATGAAGTTCACAACTTAGTAGAGCAAGCATATAAGCGTGCTAAAGAAGTGTTAGTTAATAACAAGCACGTCTTAGATAAATTAGCAGGAATGTTAATTGAAAAAGAAACTGTAGACTCAGAAGAATTGCAAGAATTGCTGGCAAATAATGATGTCAAAATGGCTGCGATCGCTTAATGCAACGTTAACTAGCTAATAAGCTCACAGGCGCTCATCCTGGAGCTATACTAACTAAGCCTGCCTACGCAGGCTTAGTCTGTTTAAGAACATCTGTCAGAGAATATAATTGACTATAGACAATGACTATGGTTAATATATTCCTATGGAAAAAGTACAAATTTCTGAATTTAAAGCTCATGAGGTAGATAGAAGACTGGTAGACCTAGAATGGTTGACAACTTTAAGTTAAAAATGGTTTTTGCATTATAAAATTTGTTGCTGACAAAGGTTTATATGTGCCATTTATAGTAGTCCGCAGTCAGTGTATTAGATGAATTAAAAGCAACAGGCGATCGCACTCAATGGATTGAAGTAGAAGCCAAACTGAAGAAACAAGCGAGCAACAAGTTTAAAACAAGAGTGGATACTTTTAAAACAATCGTTAGCTGTTAGTATTTAGCTTGACAAAGCTTCAAATCTTGTCACCGGAATTACCTGAACATTTAAAGTAATTGGTTTTTGTAATTCTGATTCTAAAAATTTCCGCACTAATTTAACCTGTTTTTCTGAAATAGAATTACCGGGGGCGCTAACCTCCAAATCTACTAACAAAAATTCTTCCTTGGTTTCCACCTTTAATCCACGTATATCAGTTTGACCAAAAGTTATTGTTTCTCTCCGCAGAAGTTTTTCAACACTACGGCGAACCCGTTCTTTAACTATCAAATTTTGTAAGGAAAATCCTAAAGGTAAACCTAATAAAACTAGCATTAAAACAGACAAAGCTAATCCGTTTTTAGCTTTACTTAAAGAGCCGTAGCGTTGCCATAAAAATACTATCCCACCACTAAAAATAATCCCAATTAAGTTAGTGAGAAACAGCAAAGTAGCGCCAACGGTTACACTTTGGGAATTTTGGGATAAACCAATACCAATAACGCTCAGGGGAGGAACTAAGGCAACGGCAATCGCTACTCCTGGTAAAGCATCGGCAATACTCTTTCTAGACTTGGCAAACGCCCCTGCTGCCCCTGCTGCAACAGCTACACCTAAATCTATTAAATTAGGACGCACCCGCGCCATTATTTCTGAGCCTAACGTAGTTAAACCCAGAATTTTAGAAATAATAATTGATGTGACAATTGTGAGGATAATTCCCGTAATTAAGGTAAAAAACGCCCGCCTGAGTAGGCGACGGTTTCCTGCAACCATCGCATAAGCAATAGCAATAATTGGCCCCATCAACGGAGCAACAATCATAGCTCCGATAATTGTGGCAGCACTATTAGCTAACAACCCTAAGCTGGCAATTACTCCAGAGAAAAACAACAAACAGTAAAAATTTAAGGAAGGAACTCCTCCTCTCCATAAGCTGCGATTTAAGCTAACCAGTGGCGCAGGTTTCTCTCCCAGCCAATGCCATTCACCACTATTGCCCTGCAAAAGCCGTATTAAATGGTTATTAGCCCAAAAAGTTATTTTCTGTAATAGAATCCGCACAATTACATACCTCTTGAAATTAAACTAATCTTAACCCCATACTCTTCGAGGCTTACTGCTTCACAATATAGTTGAAGCATCAGAGTAAATCTACTTATGACCTTAGAAATCTCTACCACTGGCGGAATTGAGGAAAACCTCAAGCAATTTCTGATAGTTTTATTAGTTTCCTTAAGCGTAGCGACTCTATCTCAGTCCCTAGACTGGTTTCGTAAAATACCCTACACGTTGCTGCTGGTAATTGTAGGGTTAGGTTTAGCGTTTGTAGATATTCGCTTGGTTAACCTCTCGCCAGAATTAATTTTATTGATTTTTCTGCCACCACTCGTCTTTGAAGCTGCTTGGAATATCGAGTGGTCTCACCTCAAAAAAGATTTAGTACCAATTAGTCTTTATGCTGTTTTCGGAGTAATTATTTCCATTGCTGGTGTGGCATTTGCCCTCAATCAACTAGCTGGTATTGCTTTAGGAACAGCTTTATTAGTTGGAGCAAGTATATCTGCAACTGATCCAGTTTCTGTAATTGCCTTATTTCGAGAGCTTGGCGTTGGGAAACGTCTTAGTACTCTGATGGAGGGGGAAAGTTTATTTAATGATGGAATTGCAGTTGTTGCTTTTGTTTTTTTACTAGGACTGAATTTTGGTGGTGATGAATTTAGCTTTCCAAGTCTTGTAGCTCGTTTCTTTGCTTTTGTTGGTATTGGGGTTGGTGTTGGTAGTCTAATTGGTTTTGGAATTTCTTTTTTAACTCAGCGTTTTGATTTACCACTGGTTGAACAATCATCAACCTTGGTGGCAGCTTACGGCGCTTATTTAATTGCCGAAGATTTAGGGGGTTCTGGAGTAATTGCGGTTGTCGTTGCTGGTTTAATTTTAGGCAATTTTGGCTCTCGCATTGGTATGAACCCGCGTACTCGGCTAATTGTGACTGAGTTTTGGAATTTTTTAGCCTTTTTTGTAAATTCAATTGTCTTTCTGCTAATTGGCGATCAAATCAGGTTCGCCACTCTACTAGATAATTTAGTGCCAATTGCTATACTAATTGCTGCGGTGATTTTAACACGGTTAATTGGTATCTTTGGTTTAGGTGCTTTAAGCAATTGGTTAGCTAAATCAGAAATTCCTTTGACAGATCAAACTGTGCTGTGGTGGGGAGGTTTGCGCGGTTCTGTTTCTATTGCTTTGGCATTAAGTTTACCAGTTGCTTTGCCAGAGAAAGAGAAAATGATCGCTCTGATCTTTGGAGTGGTGCTGTTTACTTTGCTGGTGCAAGGTTTAACAACTAAGGCGTTATTAGATAAATTTGGGATGTTGAAAAACCAAACTGTGCGCCAAGAATATCGGGAAGCGATCGCCCGTCGTGCTGCACTGAATCGGGTTATTAATAAACTCTCTGGTTCTCATAGCGGTGAGATAATTGAACCCGAATATTATCTCCATCTAGTAACTACTCTTAAACAAGAAATTAGCCTGATTCAAGAGGAAATTAATCAACTCCATGCTGAAGATCCTGATTTAGAAAAATTTGCTATTAACGACTTACACCAAGAGCTAGAAGCTATTGAAGCTGATACTTACGCTGAACTAATTAGAGTGGGTAAATTAAGTGAATTTCCACCACTACTATTACACCAAGTTTTAAAAAATGAACAATCATCAATTAGTGAAGCAACCAATCATTAATCTCTCATTGATCAAGAGCTAAAGCTATGCAAACTGAATCAGAATCTCACCCACTTCCCCCAACTATAGAAGGAATTGCCACAACTTTTCGGATTACAGGCTGGATTGACTTTTGGCTACAGTTAGCACTCGTTGTAGTTTGCAGTTTTACTTTATTATTTGCCATCTCTGGTCGTAACTTTAGCACCGAAACTAATTCAGGAATAGGAGTGGGAATTTTTTGGGCTGTAGCTGGGCTTTTAACGCTGTGCTTTAGTGCTTTTTTAGCTTTTCGTTACACTCGCATAGCCAAAGGTTTACACAATCCTAATACTGATTTGCGTCCTAAAAAAGCAGATACCATTCAACTGTTGCGGCTAGGAGTGATTGTGGGTTTAGTAGGAATATTATTATTCTTACTAGGCGCGGGAGCAACTTTGGGAGTGTTAGTAGCAAAATCTGTCTCCCAACCTCCAGGGGTAGCAATCACTGATCCTAATAAGATCATTCGAGCTTTGGATGTATTTGTGGCAGTAGCAAATGTTAATGGTATCGCTGCTCACTTTGTCGGTACTGTTTCGGCAATTTTCTTGTTAGAAAGAATACATCGTTAGTAAAAAAGCTTTTGAACTCAACAAACAGGATTTTTATATTCAGTATGTCACCTCACAAAAATAATTTAATATTAACAAAAATTACTGTAGCGATCGCTACTTTTTTTGCAATAACAGTCCGCCCAATTTTCGCCTCTTATTTCTTGGCATCACCAAGTTTAGCTCAAAACTCCCCATCTCAAAGTGTGGAAGCTAACAAACTGATGGACGAAGGGTTGCAACATTTTAATAATAGTGAGTATGAATCTGCGTTAGCATCTTTCCAACAAGCACTTAATATTTATCGAAATACTAAGAATTTTTTGGGAGAAGGTGAAGCTTTAAGAAATATCGGAAATGTTTATTATTGGCAGGAAAAGTATGATAAAGCTGTTGAGTTTTTGCAGCAAGCTTTGACTATAGCACGTAAATACAAAGAGCGCACTCTAGAAACAAAGGTACTGTTGCATCTAGGAGATGTTAATTATTATCAAGGTAAATATAATGATGCAATTACATTTCTGCAACAAGGTTTAACTATTGCTCGTGCAATACCAGATCGTTCATTGCAAGCAGTTATTTTAGCTAGTTTAGGACAAACTTATGATGCTCAAGGACAATCTGAGCAAGCTATTAAATCTTATCAACAAAGTTTAGATATTGCTAAACAACTTAATAACGTTAAAGGTGCAGGTAGTATTGCTGGCGGTTTGGCTATTGTTTATGAACGTATGGGTAATTATCCCAAAGCAATTGAACTGAATCAATATTGGCTATCAATAGCACGAGAATTAAAAGATTTAATTAGTGAATCTGCTGCACTTTCAGGATTAGCTCGTGCTTATCAAGCTCAAGATAACTATCCCGCAGCTTTACAAGCACTTAATCAACGTTTGGTAATTATTAAACAATTTGATGACCAACCAAATCAACAAACAGCACTGACAATTTTAGGAAATGTTTACACTAAGTTAGGAAATTATTCCCAAGCATTGCAATCTCACCAACAAAGTTTAGAATTAGCTAAAGTTCTTAATAGACAAACAGCAATTCCCGAAGTTTTGAATAATATTGGCAATAGCTATGCTGCTTTAGGTAAATATCAAGATGCTCTGTCAGCTTATCAATCAGCTTTACAACTGGCAGAAAAATTAAATCTCAAACTTTTACAAAGAGATATTTTAAATAATTTAGGCGTTTTGTTTGTAAGTAATCTCGGTGACTATAGCCAAGGAGTGGAATATTATCAAAAAAGTTTGGCTGTCCCTTTAGAGAATAATCTGGCTGTGGGAGAAGCAGAGCAAAATAAATTAATTTTAGAATCGACAATTAGAAGCGGTGAAGTTGCCCAAATTTTAGATAATACTGAACAAGCTAAAAGTTATTATGTCCAAAGTTTATCTTTTGCTCAAAAACTCGGCAGTCCTAGTTTAGAAGTTGATGTTTTTAATCATTTAGGCAGTTTATCTAGTCAAATGAGTAAATATTCTGAAGCCATTAAATATTATCAACAAGGCTGGCAAATTGCGGAGAAAATTGATTATCAACCAGGTTCAGCAGCAGCTTTAAGAGGTTTAGGCGCTACTTATGATAGTTTAAAAAATTATGAGCAAGCAAGTAAAAATTTACAGCAAGCTTTGCAAGTTGGACGTAAAATAAAAGATCCTTATGCGGAAGTAACAGCACTAAATAATTTAGGACTTAGTTTATTTAATTCTGGTAAAGTTCAAGAAGCAGAAAAAATCCTCAGAGATGGCATTGCTGTTCAAGATAATTTGCGAAAAGATTTAACAGATGCTAATAAAATATCAATTTTTGAACAACAAGCGCGGACTTATCGTTTATTACAAAGAGTTTTAGTTAAGGAGAATAAGGTTGAGGCTGCTTTAGAAGTTTCGGAACAAGGTAGGGCGCGGGCGTTTTTAGATTTGTTGGATTTGAATTTATTGAATAGAGCTAAAATTAATTTAGATGCTAAAATTATAAATCTTGAAGAAGTTAAACAAATAGCTAAAAGTCATAACTCGATCTTGGTGGAATATTCAATTGTTTATAATACTACTGAAGCTGAACAGCAAACTATCAAAGTTCAAGAATCAGAGTTGTTTATTTGGGTAGTTAAACCTACAGGCGAAATAAGTTTTCGTCGTCAGAAGCTTGATTTATTACAGCAACAAAAAATTTCATTGTCAGATTTGATTACCAGAAATATTTATAATATTGCTACAGGTATAAATAGAGATGTTCAATCTCCAACTACTTCTAATTTAATAACTTTTGTTGCAGGCGATCGCGTTAGTATTAGTAGCAAAAATTCTATTGCTGGCTCGGAAGCATACGAGGTGCAATCTGTCAATAACCAAACCCAAAAAATGAAGGTGCGTTTACCTTCCTGGGAAGCTGGTGTGACAATTGAAGTTCCAATCGCTGATGCCACAAAAGTAGCATCTGTTAATGCTCAAAATCAAGATTTACAGCAACTTTATCAATTATTAATTCAACCAATAGCTGATTTATTACCAAAAGATCCTAATGCGCGGGTGATTTTTGTTCCGCAAGGGAAATTATTTCTTGTCCCGTTTGTGGCGTTGCAAGATGCAGGTAAAAAATATTTAATAGAAAAGCATACTATTTTGACAGTACCATCAATTCAAGTTTTAGATCGGACTAAGGAGTTACGGCGACAAGTTGCAAAGAACAAAGGAGAGGCGTTGATAGTTGGTAATCCTACCATGCCGAGAGTGAGGCGAGATCTTAGAGGGGAATTACAGCAGTTAGAAAGTTTACCGAATGCAGAAAAAGAAGCAAATGCGATCGCACAAATACTTGCAACTAAACCATTAATTGGAAATCAAGCAACTAAAGCGCAGATATTATCAAAGATATCTCAAGCGCGGTTAATTCATTTTGCCACCCATGGGTTATTAGATGAAGTGCAGGGGTTAGGAAGTGCGATCGCGCTTGCACCTTCTGGTAATGATGATGGTTTACTTACGGCTAAAGAAATTTTAGATTTAAAACTTAATGCTGAATTAGTAGTGTTAAGTGCTTGTAATACAGGAGTTGGGAGAATTACCGGAGATGGGGTAATAGGGTTATCTCGTTCTTTGATTAGTGCTGGTGTTCCGAGTGCGATCGTTTCTTTGTGGAAAGTACCGGATGATCATACAGCTTCGTTAATGACAGAATTTTATCAGCAACTTCAAAGTAATCCTGATAAAGCACAAGCATTACGCCAAGCAATGTTAAAGACAATGAAACAACGGAATTATCCTACAGACTGGGCAGCATTTACACTGATTGGCGAAGCGGAGTTGTAGAGACGCGCCATGGCGCGTCTCTACGCCTATGTGCGATCGCTAATTTCAATCTCCTCAATCTCCCTGTCCATTACCTAAAACCTTTGTCTTGACGTTGCATAAGCTAACGCGCATCTAAATTGTACATTTTATAATTGAAAGAAAAGTTATCAAACCGTCTTCCCCTCTCTCCTCCCTCCTCTCTCCTCCCTCCCTAAAATATAAAATCAAAGAAACACAACAGCTTACAACCTCTGTACATTCATTTTTTCCAACCTCTACATAATTTCTGAAAGTCGCCCCGATAAATAAATAAGTGGTTGTGGAGAGGAGGTTAAGGAGTGGTTGTTCGACTATTACCTAATGTGATAACAGGATACCTGCTGTGGGATATGCCTTTTGCGATCGCAATTTTGTCAGAGTGTCATAGGTGCGTAGATATCGCTTTTAGTCACCTTTTGCAATAAAGCCGTAGAATTAAAGCCTAATTTTACCGATGCCAAAAATTTGGGTAACTCTATACGTCAAAAAGTTATGTTCACCAACAAAATATTATTCATCGTGATATAAAACCTTCGCTTAAAAAAAGATCTAAATGATACAGCCGTTCCGGCTGTTATGAGGTACAGTAACAGCATTTAGAAAACCAATTTCTTAAATGTTTAGAATTCATTAAATTGAGTGCAACTGCAATTACCTTATCAACCATTTCTGTTGTACTTGGAGCAAACCTGCGTAGAAAAGATTTCAGTTGTGACCACCATAACTCAATCGGGTTAAAATCGGGAGAATATGGCGATAAGCAAATAATTCTTGCACCTATTGCCTCAATCATCGGGACAATTGAAGCTCGTTTATGAGCGGGTAAATTATCCATTACCACTACGGCTCCTGACCACAATTGGGGTACTAAACACTTCTCAATAAATACTTCAAATGCTTTGCCATCCATCGAGTCATCAATTGTCATTAATACCAGGACTTTGCTAATACTAATTGCTCCAATTGCCGTAACTTTTGATCCTCGATAAAATGGTTTTAAATCGTATACTCTTGTTCCACGTTGTGAACGGGCATGAGTTCTTGCCAAACCTAGCATCACTCCGGTTTCATCCAGAAATACTAAGTTTACTGGATCTATATCTTTCACTTTTTCCCAGTACTCTAATCTTAAATTTTGAACTCTTTCTGTGGCTGCTTGGCTACTCCGCATTGTTTTTTTTTGCGATTTAATCCCATTTTTTGTAATGAGGAAGACATCGCACTTCGACTTACCCAATTTCCAGTCTGGGCAGCAAATAATTCACAAAATTCCAGTAACGTTGCATCAGGATTGTTTGCCACCATTATCCTTAAATCTACTTCAGCATTTTTGAGATGACTAAACTGAGGTTTTCCTCGTTTTTTAGGCTGTATATTTCCATCAACTTGTTGTTGTTTTACCAGTTTTTGGACTAAACTTTTACTGACCGAAAATTTAGCTGCTACTTTTCTAATGGATATTTTTTCCTTTATATGTGCTGTCACTATTTTTTCTCGTAGATCCATTGAAAATGTTTTCATTGATCAATAATATTTTTTCTATTATTTTAGTGTACCTCATAACAGCCGGAACGGCTGTATCTGGCATGGCGTAATAAAGGAAAAACCATAGAACGAGATTTAAAAGAGCCGGAAAAAGCTTTGCCTATCTATGAAAAAGCCAGAAATATCCAACAAAACAATCCTGAAATTTGGTTAAATATTGGCAACACGCAGTTACAATTGAAAGATTTTAAACGTGCCAAATATTCCTTGGAAACAGCAATTCTTTATGCAGATAGTAACTCACCAGATAAATTTTTGACAACCCAGGAGGTTTATGCTCAAGCTTACTACGGAAAAGGACAAGCTTTATATGAATCAGAAAAATATCAAGAAGCCCTAGAAGCATATAACAAAGCGTTAGAGTATCAATCAGATTATCCTGAAGCGCAAGAGGGAAAAGAGAAAGCTTCGGAAAAATTAAGATAAAATCCGCGAAATTTTTCCAATTTCTGCATAATTTCTGAAAGTCACCCCAATAACTAAATAAGTGGTTGTGAATAGGAGGTTAAGGAGTGGTTGTTCGACTATTGTCTAGGGCGTGTTTTCAAACTTCTGTGTCAAATTCAAATCCCCCTAAATCCCCCTTAAAAAGGGGGACTTTGATGAACTTTATACTGCGATCGCTACCAACCTTAATTCAACTTACAGCTAACAACTCATTGAGCTTATTTTTTAAGTCTGGAGAAGCCATCAATGGATTATAAACTTCACCTTCATAAGGCTGCCAAACATAACCAAAACTGAAAGGGCGAAAAGCTTTACACATTCCGATTGTTTGTCCAACATCTAAAGCAAAAACTAAGCCTGGAATAGACAGATTAAGGGAGTCTTCCAATAGTTCGCTGTAAGTTCTAAATTCATCGACTTCGACTCCAACTAACGCATACCGAAATGCTGGAGCAGACTTGAGACGCTGGTATAATAAAATACCCAACTCTGTCATAATGTAAGCACTTTCAGGAGTAACTATTCCGACTTGACTGATATTATTAGGGCAAACCCGACACCACCAATTTTCCTCAATATCTTGGAAAGTATCTGCACGGCATTGGCATTGACGATTATTTGAAAGTATCCAGGTTGTTCCCTCAAAATACTGAGCAAATTCTACTGCCTTGTTTTTATCTGAGCCGCATTCTGCCGACAAACTGAATATCCATGCCATTCTTCTAAACTCCTATATTTATTATATCAGTCAATTCTTTCCCAATCATTTTGAGTGTTTGCTAATGCTAATTCGTATTTTTCTAATAACATTGTAGCTTTTGGCAAAATGCTAACGTGCGTTGAACTATCTTGGAAGGCTTCCAAGTCTCCAGTAATCTTACTATCATCAATTTGCCACAGGGTATCTTTTCCAGTTCCACCAAAGTTCAAAGGTTTACGAAATGCTGGTAGAGCATCAATTGACAGAGAAACGGACATTCCTTTAGTATCCCTAACAGCGACAGAAACGACCTCTCCTTGCGATTTCCGTTCTGATTCTGCTAACAAATAGCCCTGTTTATCCAAATAGCCTACAGGTAGATGTTCAACGTTTATGTCAATATTAGGTCTAATACCCAGTAGCCTAGCACTCCGACCTACTTTGGGCTTACCATTTTGCTCAACCATGCCACGATAGTAAAGTTTTGCCATTAATTAACATTGCAATGGTTTAGTACAATCTGTGGTGACTCTACTGTTCATCATACTTATCACCCTCAGTTGATATCTAAATCTGGGATAGTCAGCATTTTTTCTCCACAATTCCACCCTTAAACAGCATAATTTCGCAAAAACGCCCCAATAGATAATTAGCAAGAACAATATCTAGTTGAAATTATGCGTCGGTTTACTTACCTACATAGCACATTCTTGGGAATCCTACTACTACTAAATGGGTAGTCAGAAATAAACATAAATGTTAATTGGTATTGGTGATTGGTGATTGATGATTTACCAATAAAGGAATTATTTCTCAAATCTCAAACCATGACCAATAACCAATGACCAATGACCAATATTCGCTCAACCTTAGTGAATCGGAAAATATCCCAATTAGAAAAAATATGGAGGATTAATGCTTAAATATAAGCATAATAACTTTCAATTTTTTAGGTGGCATTACCAGCGAGATAGTTACAAATAATTAAAAAATGAGGTAACTAATGAGTATCAGCAAACGTGGCACAATTGTCGAAATGTTTTCCACCTTCCTCCAACTCGACCAAAATAGCGATTTGATAGCTCCATCTTGGAAAAGTGTAGCTACTTTGGAGAAATCAATGATTCAGCAAATTAAAAATAATCCAAACTTCACACAAGAACAATGGGCTTCATATTGGTTAAATGAAGTATTAAACAATCAGCAACATAACTTAGCTAAAAATCATCTTTCAGCTTATTTAGAAGAAGCTTGTTACTGGATGGCTTGGAAAGTTTGTCAACAGTTATCAACTGCAAATATTACTCAAGTAGATTGTTTCCTCATAGCGAGAGAAGTAACTGCTAATCCCGCCAAAATTTTCAAAAATTATGATTCTAGTCGCAGTAGTCTGAAAACTTATGCCCAATTTCCCATCAAACGTATAATTATTGAAAAAATTCGTACTGGTAGTGAAGTTCAGGGATATTCCCCAACCGGAATGCTACGCTCAGTGAGTAAAAAAGAACTAAAAGAAGTTTTAGAAAAAGATCATATTAAAGAACCTAGATTTTCTGAATGTTTACTAGCTTATCAATGCTTCCGAGAACTTTATATTCCTACTCATTTTAAACAAAATAGACAACTAAAACCTCCAAATACTCAACAATTTACAGCGATCGCGTCTCGCTATAATCAACTAAGAGCGCGTGGAAATTTAACTCAAGATATCAACAATCAAGAACTGGAAAAATTATTAAATACTTGTGTTGATGCCATTAGACGCAGTTTAACAATTTGCACTGTTTCTTTAGAAGAAGAAACTTTAACATCTGAATCAATATTTAGCGATGTTTTAGAAGAATCACAAGCATTAACAGATGAATGGCAACAAATTAACACTATCTTGGCTAATGAATTTATCTCTTTACCAAGCGATGCCCAAAAAATCCTAAAATTTACTTATGGTTTAGATTTAACCCAAACCGATATTGCCAAATTAGTTGATAGTCGTCAAGACAAAATTTGTCGGAAAATTAGCCAATATAAATTAATTTTATTACAAGCTTTAGCTCGTTGGCTCCAAGAAAATTTAAAAGTTATTTTAACTCCTCAAAAAATTAATGAGATGCTTAAACCGCTTGAAGAATGGTTAAAAATTTATTGTCCCCAAGAGTTTCAACAGTTTTTAGCTAGGATATTATTGGAAGATTTTAAGTCTGAGATTAAGTTATTACAGTTGCTCTTGGGAGAAAAATTAAAATTAGGAGTAGTAGCAAAAAAATTGAACATTTCGGAAGCTGATGTGACTGACAAGCTTTTAAGGGTAAGACAACACTTACAGGAAAAGTTAAAGCAGTGGGTGGAAACTACCCAATCAGTTGAACTAAATATCTCTACAAATGTAGATAAACGCCTCGCTACTTTTGTTGAAGAATGGTTAAAAAATGCCCCCTATGCAACTTTTAGATAGTAAGGTTGGTGTCCCGATGTTAACAATAAATCAATTACTCATAGCATATTCTGAACAACTTTGGTTTGAGTTCGACAAGCCAGAAAAAATATTGCTAGATCAGAGCGAATATTCAAACTCTGGCGCTCGTTGGAATGCTTATCTTAACCGCCTCTGTTTAGAAACTTTCCTGCAATGGTTGCAACAAGAAGCAGATATTAATGAGCAACCTTTAGTTTTTCCAAGTTTAACAGATTTGCCTAGTATCTGGGATGTAGTTAATGGTACAGCAATTACGCTAGGACATACGCGCCTTGTACTTATTCCCAGTGATACTGTCGATATTAAAGAATTTTGTGTTCCTGCGGAATGGATAGATATTCCTAATTGGAGAGGGAATTATTATTTAGCTGTTCAAATTAATCTCATAGATGGATGGTTGCGGGTTTGGGGTTATGCTACTTATCAACAACTAAAATATGAAGGTACATACGATAAATTTGACTGCACTTATTCATTAGATGCAGAAGATTTAACTGAAAGTCTTAATGTGATGTGGGTAGCAAGAGAATTATGTCCTGATGAAATAGTAGAAGTTAAACCGCTACCAATTTTATCCCCAACACAAGCAGAAATTTTAATTGCACAATTAAGTCAAGTGTCTGACTATTCTCCCCGTTTAGATGTAGATTTTGAGCAGTGGGGAGCATTATTAGCAAATGATAGTTGGCGACAACAATTGTATGAAAAGCGACGGGAAGTAGTGCCAGTAGTTGCACCTGATGAAAATTTAATCAACCTGAAGCTATGGTTGCAACACAATTTTGTAGAAGCAACAAAAGCTGGTTGGGAAGCTTTAGAAGCTTTTTTAGTACCAGAACAACAAAAATTAGCATTTGCTTTTAGGGGTGGCTCAAATCGCTTTCGAGCAGAGGCTAATAATATTACCCAAGCAAAATTAATTGATTTGGGGATGGAATTAGGTGGCGAGGCGGTGGTACTATTAATTGCGATTACACCTCAAGTTGATGAGAGAATTGGTGTACTTGTGCAAGTTCACCCGACAGCAGATAAACGGCATTTACCACATCTACTGACACTAGCTTTACTAAGTGAGTCTGGGGAAATTTTACAACAAGTGCGATCGCGCACATCTGATAACTTCATTCAACTTAAGTATTTCAGAGTACAACCGGACACACATTTAAGTATGCTCGTTTCTTTGGGTAATGTCAGTGTAAGGGAATATTTCAAAATATGACAATTTTGGCACATCTGTGGCGGATTAAGTTAAATTGCCTATAATTATAAATTATTATTTTTTGCTCCAAATTGCTGAAATTAGTAATTTGCGGTAGAAACAAGAGAGTAGAAGTCATTTCTGTAGAGACGTTGTATGCAACGTCTCTACAGCTTTCACATATAGTTATTAAATAAATTTAATTAACGTGGGCAATATAGTTATTTTAAGTTTAGGTAAAGGCAGCTTAAACGCAGGCTTTAGTTCTGTTACAGCTTTATTATGGTTAAATAGTAATCCGCACCCCATTAAGTTTACCGGGAGTTTACCGCCAGCGCCAGAAATCCCCGAACTTTATCGAAATTGGCGGTTACTTTATGTAGCTTTATCGCAACGTTTGCAGAGGCGAGGGAAGATTGAGATTGAAGATGGGGGAGTGACAAATATTTCCCAGGTGGATCTCAATAGTGTATGCGATCGCTTCCATTATTGTATCAATAACTGGCTAAATTCAGAAGATTTTCGCCAGATCAATCATCAAATCCGAACAGAGTTATCTCGCTCAGATCAAATTCGCGTCATTATTGAAACCGATGATGACTTGCTGCGACGCATTCCCTGGCATTTGTGGAATTTTTTTGAAGATTACCCTCAAGCAGAAATTGCCTTAAGCACTCAAGAATGGCAAATTAAAAATAACTTAAAAACAACTACAGATCAAGTAAAAATCCTGGCGATTTTAGGCAATAGTGAAGGCATTAATATTCAAGCAGATCAAAATTTTCTCCAAACATTACCTGGAGCAAAAGTAAAATTTCTAGTAGAACCAAAACGCCAGCAACTCAATGAGAGTTTATGGGAACAAGGTTGGGATATATTCTTTTTTGCTGGACATAGTAAAACTGAAGCACAAACAGGTCGAATTTATCTTAATGAAACAGATAGCTTAACAATCGAGCAGTTAAAATTTGCTTTAAAAACAGCCATTGAAAGGGGATTAAAGTTAGCAATTTTTAATTCTTGTGATGGATTAGGATTAGCCGAACAGTTAGCTTCTTTACATATTCCCCAAGTTATTATCATGCGCGAACCAGTACCAGATCGGGTAGCGCAACAATTTTTAAAGTATTTTTTAAATGAATATGCTAGTGGAGAAAGTTTATATTTATCAGTACGCAGGGCGCGGGAAAGATTGCAAGGGTTAGAAGAGGAGTTTCCTTGTGCTAGTTGGCTACCAGTAATTTTTCAAAATCCAGCACAACTGCCGCTAACATGGCAAGAAATGTCCTCTAATCAGCAGAAACAGGTAATTAAACCACAGAAAAAGCAACTGCCTGGTTTAGTCAAAGTTTTAACAATGCCCGTATTTATTGCCAGTATATTAACCTTGGTGTTGGTATTAGGAATACGGCAATTAGGATGGCTACAGAGTTGGGAATTACAAGCATACGATCAATTGATGCGGCTGAAACCAGATGAAGGAAAAGATCATCGAATTTTGGTTTTAAAGATTACAGAATCCGACCTTAAATATCAAGCTAAATTAGGGATGAAGAGGGATCACAGTTCATCATTATCGGATTCTGCATTAGAGCAAATTTTAAGTAAATTTCAACCGTTAAAACCGCGTGCGATCGCTTTAACCATTTATCATGATTTTCCTTTCAGTATCGAACAAAACCTAGCCACTAAAGTTAAAAATAATCCTAACTTCTTTGCCATGTGTAGAGGTGGCGATCCTAGTCCTACTAGCAAGCATCCAGGTATAAGTCCGCCGGATAACTTTTCCGAAAATCGTGTAGGATTTAGTGATGTTATTGCAGATAAAAAAAATAACAATATTTTGCGTCGTTATTTATGGGCTGCAAATTTTAACAATGACTCTCCTTGCCAAGCAGAAAAATCCATCAGCTTAAAACTAGGACTACATTATCTCAAAGCAGAAAACATCTACCCTCAATTCACGCAAGAAGGGTATTTAGTAGGTAAAGCTTTATTAAAGCCTTTGAACTTTCCGGCGGGTGGCTACCAAAAGTTAGATGGTAAAGAAGGTTATCAAATGTTACTTAATTACCGGAGTCGCAACATTGCTGAAGAAGTCACCCTCACCCAAGTTTTACAAAATCAGTTTAACCCAGATTTGGTCAAAAACCGCATTATCCTAATTGGCGTTACAGCCGAAAGTATTAACGATAATTACTATACTCCTTATAGTGACGAGCAAATCATACGCAGTGTATTTCTACAAGCACAAATGGTTAGTCAAATTCTCAGCGCCGCCCTAGATGGACGACCTTTGTTAGAAGTTTTACCTGCTTGGGGCGATGCAGTTTGGATTTTAGTTTGGTGTCTTACAGGGGGGGTGCTAGTTGGGAATATACGTCAAATAATACCTTTAGTATTAGCAGGAGGAATTGCGATTCGCTATTTTATACGGAATCTGTTTTATTGTCTTCTGGAAACAAGCAATTTGGATACCTCTTGTTCCCTCTGGCTTTGGTTTGATATTGACAGGTATAACTGTAGAAATTTACGCAAAATATCACACTCAAAAATTGTTAATTAACTAATTTTAAAATTGTTATGTGGCTAAAATTAATCCAAAAACTGTTACAGATTATTAGTAGTGTAATTTTAGCATTGGGTTTGTTTCCGAATGCTGCATCTGCTAATCAAAATATCCAGTCACCCCAAAATGTAGCACTGCCGTATCATAGCTCTCCCACTAGCCAACTTGCTCGTATTTACTTTGATTTACCACCCAAAGGTGCGCCTGGTGGCAGAGATAATGGTAGTACACGCGATCCATCTTGCCCTAAATTAGTTGATCAAAAATTAACTGCTTTAACACCTGCTACAAACATCGGCTTAACTATTTCAGAACGTCCGACTTTTTGGCTGTTTATTCCTTATCAAACTATGCCGACAAGCTACGTTAAACTTGAATTAGAGGATGAGCAGAACAATGTGAAATACCAGCAGAGTTTGCAGTTAAATAAAACCCCTGGTATTGTTAAAATTACTTTGCCAGCAAATAGCCCACCATTAGAAGTAGATAAACCCTATCATTGGATATTGACATTTGTTTGTAATCCAGAGAATAACAAAGAAGATCTAGCTGTCAATGGTTATGTACAAAGAATTCCACTTGAGCCTAATATTAGTCAGCAGTTAGATGCGGTGAAAAATATCAGAGAACGAGTGATGATTTATGCGGAAAATGGTGTCTGGTTTGACGCTTTGAATGAATTAGCCAATGCGCGTATTAGCAATCCAGATAATGAATTGATTAATACGGATTGGGCTGAGTTGTTAGGGGCTGTGCAGTTAAAAGAACTGGCTACACAGCCGTTGATAAATTGAAGATTGAAACCTGCGGTTATACAGACTTAAAATTATCATGTAGAGACGTTGCCTGCAAGGTCTCTACATGATAATAAACTTGTACATTTGGAATAAAAAAGAAAAGTTACTAAAATTTATTCCCCTCTCTCCTCCCTCCTCCCTCCTCTCCCGCATGAGAACCCTTGTAGAGACCGATCATGGTCGGTCTCTACATTAATTGTTGGAGAGATCTATTGTAGTTTTAATCTTTTCTGACTCTTAGTATTAATTCTTCACGAGATAAAGAAGCCAACGAAAGGAGTAACTGGGTACGTTCCGAGAGGGGAATTTGGGCAATCTGTTCAACCAAACCAGATAATTCGGAATCTAGTGTTCCAAAACGTCCTTCCAAAAGAGAGGCGATCATCGAAAGTTGTCCCTCTAACTTGCCTTCTTGTTTACCCTCTAACTTGCCTTCTTGTTTACCCTCTAACTTGCCTTCTTGCTTTCCTTCTTGCTTCCACTCTTCCCGTTGTTTTAAATAAGCAGGTGATAGGTTCATAATCACTTCCTGTTCCTCGCTACTTAAATTATCTCTCAATTCTAAATTATTGCGCCAGCTTGCTAAAATTTCTAGCAAATTCGTTCTGAAAGGGTTAGTTTCTGGTAGTTCAATCAATTCCTCTACTGCTCTTTTCTGCGTTGCTCCTTTCCCCAATACTCTTAACCATAAGGTATCTTTAGCTTTGTTAGAAGATGGTTCAAACCAAACATCAATTTCTTGGATTTCACTTTTAACTTTTCTACTCTGTTTAATTGTTCCTAGAGGTGCTAATAACTCCTCTAAATATTCTTTGGCAAATTGGTCATGGGATTGGCGAGTCATGCAATTAATGTGAAAATTTTCAACAATAATCCTGTTTTTCAATAGTTACCAAACGTTGTTCAACGACCGCTTCGTCGAATATTGTTATTTTGGCTCTCCCGTATTTCTAACGAACATGATATAAATCTTATTACAGATAGAGATGCTTTTTTGCCTCAGTTATGTGGTATAATATGCTCTCATATGAACGAGCCATAACTTGAGCAGCTTCCCGTGTCTGACTATCAAAACTAATTGTGTCGTTGGCTAATTGATACCAATATTGCATCTGTTTTTCTGCAATAGGAATCATCTCGGCAATAGTTGCACGTTCATTTAATCCTAAGCGATCGCCACAAGATATCCCGTACTCCCCTGTTACCTGTAGTAGTTGCTTTGCTTCATCTGCATCAAAGTTAAGTTTATGTTCGTAGTAACTGCGAAGCACTTGCAATTCTTGAAAGGAATGTTCTTGAGCTTCTAAAGCTTCAAACTTACCAGCAACATCTTCTAAAATTTGTAATGGGATACCCTGAAGGCTTTGGCGTTCTTGGAAACGAGCCGTAGCAATTTGTCTTAAACTTGTATTGAGTTTAATTAAAAAGGCACGATTGCCAAAATGGGAAATAATTAAATTGTGTAAATCTTTCTTCAACTCGTAAACGACTTTCTAAGCGATCTTGGGGGAGGAGGGCTAGCTGAAGTAAAATTTCAAAGTCATTATTAGTAAGAGTTTGCGCTCCTAATGCCAAAAGACCACAAACAGGAGAGATAGTGTAAAATAAACTTCGCACCTGTGGGTGTTGAGATATTCGCCCAGCAATTTTATTTCCTGCTGACATGGGGTTGTTGTAGTCTGACCAATAAGCGTCTACTTTGGTTAATACTTGCTATGCCGAAAAACTGCGACAGTATGGGTTCAACTTGGAAGCGTCTAAGCGCGTACTGCGCGATGGTGGCAACCAACTAGATATTGATGTGAAGAATTTATTGTATTATTTGACTGTAGCGAAATCATGGCGCGATCGCACTATAGAATTAGCTGCATCAGTTGGCGCAATAGTAGTTGACATCCACCCCGTCGTAAACGAGCGGGGATTCCTAAACCTCACGATTTAGGTTTCTGTTTCTTCCCTTTTGGGGATTTCGCACCTGCCTTAACAGATTTACTCTGTTCAGGTCTTACGGTCGCTCCACAGACTGACACTGCGAGTCCCGCAGCCAAAATGTTTTTACCTGCGTTGATATCTCTGTCGTGGCAGCAATTACAGTCAGGGCATTGCCAAGAGCGGACGCTTAAAGGCATCTTTTCGATGGTATACCCACAATTGCTGCAACGCTTAGAGCTAGGAAACCATTGATCAATTTGAATCAATGTACGTCCATACCAACGGCATTTGTAATCTAACTGTCGAATTAACTCGCAGAGGCTACTATCAGTAATAGTACGAATTAATGATCGTGGCCCTTTTATTAGAGGTCGGGTTATTGATCTATCTGCCGCCGCCGCCAAAATTATAGGAATAACCCAAACTGGCGTAGCACCAGTGCAATAGATGTCTTAGATCCGCAACAGACAACTGCCAGCAACAATTAACACTAAAAAAGATTGATAATGGTCATTGGTCATTGGTCACTGGTCACTGGTCACTGGTCACTGATAATTGATAATTGATAATTGATAATTGATAATTGATAATTGTTAATTGTTAATTGTTAATTGTTAATTGATAATGCGTTTGTTTACGACAACTGCTGGAATTCGTTGCTATTTAAAACAGCAGCGACAAGGGTTAGAAGTTGGCTTAGTTCCTACCATGGGAGCTTTGCACGCTGGTCATTTAAGCTTAATTGAGCAAGCTAAAAACCAAAATAAAATTGTGATTGTCAGCATTTTTGTCAATCCGCTTCAGTTTGCGCCCACAGAGGATTTCCAGCAGTACCCCCGCCAACTAGAGCAAGATAGGCAACTGTGTGAACAAGTTGGAGTAGATGCAATTTTTGCTCCTACAGCCGCAGAAATGGGAATAATTAGTACAACAGACTCAGAACTTACCCAGGTTGTACCACCAGCATCAATGACATCAGTTTTATGCGGTCGATCGCGTATTGGTCACTTTCAGGGTGTTGCTACCATAGTGACGAAGTTGTTAAATTTAATTCAGCCTGAGCGAGCCTACTTTGGTGAAAAGGATGCCCAGCAGTTGGCAATTATCCAGCGTTTGGTAGAGGATCTAAAATTGCCAGTGCAGATTGTTCCTTGTCCAATTGTCCGAGAGTCCTCTGGACTAGCATATAGTTCTCGCAATCAATATTTAACTCCTGAGCAAAAAGAACAGGCGCAGGTGTTGTATCGAGGTTTAGGAAAAGCCAAAAATTTGTTTAATTTAGGTGAACGCGATCGCACTCCACTAATTAATGCAGTTAAGCTGGAAATAGCCACAGTTCCAGCTTTTCAGGTGGAATATTTAGAATTGGTTGATCCAACGACTTTAATACCTTTAGATAAAATTGCCGAAACGGGACTACTAGCGATCGCAGCTAGAATTAATTCTACTCGGTTGATTGACAATATCATCTTACGAAACCGTCAACCGATTGTAGCAATTGATGGCCCTGCTGGTGCCGGAAAATCTACAGTAACTCGTGAAGTTGCTAAACAGCTAGGACTGCTGTATTTAGATACTGGGGCAATGTATCGGGCTGTAACTTGGTTAGTTTTAAAATCAGGAATTGCCCTTGATGATGAAAGTGCGATCGCCGAATTAGTTAGCCAATGTCAAATCAAATTTATGGAAAATCAACAAAATGAATCAAGTCCCCAAATTTTCATTAATAATGATGATGTTACTCAAGCCATTCGCTCAATGGAAGTGACAGCAAAAGTATCTGCGATCGCAGCACTGCATTCTGTTCGGACTGAACTCGTCAGACAACAGCAAAATATCGGCAAAAAAGGCGGTATCGTTGCTGAAGGTCGAGATATTGGTACTAACGTTTTTCCCGATGCTGAATTAAAAATATTTTTAACGGCTTCTGTTAAAGAAAGGGCGCGTCGGCGACTACAAGATTTACTTCATCAGGGTCAAGAAAACATCACATTAGAGCAATTAGAGGAGTTAATTCAAGAACGCGATCTGAGCGACAGTAACCGCACTTTCGCCCCCCTACGCCAAGCTATTGATGCCGTAGAAATTCCAACCGATAATTTGAGTATTGCAGAAGTTACTAATCAGATTATAAGTTTATATAAACAACAATGACCAATGACCAATGACCAATAACCAATGTATTGTTAACAGTTAAGGGAGATTCAGTTGGCAAAGCGTTATATGTTTTCTAAGAGAGGCAATAGATTCAGCGATTGGGTGGTAGCTCTTGCTGTTACTTCTGTTGGTGTACTTGGTATCCTCATTTTGTATTGGCAGCTATCTAATGATCGGGTAGTTACCCGACAACGACAGCTAACTATCTCGCCAAAAAACCTTGATCAGAGCCAACCCCAAAGCGAAACTACTATTGCCAAAGGCAGTGATAGCGTTGATAAACAGCAACAAGTCCCAACCAATCAAAGTTTAAGCAACGTGGTTGGACAATGGCAGGAAGCAGCTAAAACAGAAATTTTCAATGTTTCAATTCCAGCGAAGTTTGAAGGGCAAATTCTCAAACAAGTAAAACTGAATAGTAAAGAAAAAGCGATCGCTCTTACCTTTGATGATGGACCTTGGCCACGCAGCACCTTACAAATATTGAAAATTCTGAAAAAAGATAATATTAAAGCGACATTCTTTATGGTAGGGCAACCCCTACAAGAATATCCTCAGATTGCCCAACAAGTAGTATTAGATGGTCACGCTATTGCTAATCATACGTGGAGCCATAGTTATCGTCACTTTAGCCCTGCTGGGGCTGCTCGTGAAATTGAGGATACAGAAGCACTGATTTACAAAGTTACAGGAGTAAAACCCGCCATATTTCGTCCGCCTGGTGGTGTAATGACCAACGGAGTAGTTGACTATGCTAAAAAGCATAAATACTTCGTGGCAATGTGGTCAGCAGACTCTACCGACTATCGCCGTCCATCTGTACCCAGGTTGGTCAGAAATGTACTTAAAGACGCGAAACCAGGTGGTATGGTGTTGATGCACGATGGCGGAGGCGATCGCACTCATACAGTTACCGCATTACCCATAATTATTTCTGAACTGAAAAAGCGCGGTTATAAATTTGTCACCATACCAGAATTGCTGGCTCTGCAACAACCAGAAGCAAAACCAGATCCCACAGTCCAAGCTGTTAGTCCCAAGGATAAAAATTCTGCCTTACCTACTCCTACTCCTGCTCCTGTAAAATTAGAAAATTCCGAGGGTGCCGATCGCTAATAGCTCTTAGATGGTTGACAGATACAACAATGCCATGATTTTAGTGATGGCGAAGTATTACTCATCATACTTCTAATATGACGCTATTATTCTCAATAGCTCTGCCATCTCTTTGACACAAAAACGTCAATATGCTGCATTATGATTAGTTATTAAGTTTGGTATAAAGGAAGCCTTAAGTGAGAGAATATAACTTTTTTGTGGAAAAGCGGAAGAAATTTATTGTAGTTTCTACGGTTGCTAGCAGCGTTACAATCGCCCTACTTTTGCTTCTAAATCGAGCTAGTGAACATAAGAATACCAAACTTATAAGCTCACAGTTACAGGTTAATCACAGCGAACTTAACAACCCTACTCAAATGGCAACCAAGCCATCTCACAAAGGGCTAAAGCAGATAGTTGGAAATTTTGAACAAGTAGCTCAAAAGGAACTTGTTAACTTGCCTATCCCTGTGGAATTTCAAGGGAAAACCCTTGAAGATGTAAAATTGAATAAGAACGAAAAAGTTATTGCCTTGACATTTGATGATGGACCTTCAGAACCCTACACCAAACAAATACTAGCAATTCTTCATCAAAATAACATTAAAGCTACTTTCTTTGTAGTTGGAAGTAACCTCAAGGCTTATCCCCAATTGGGTCAACAAATAGTAGCAGAAGGACACGTAATTGCTAACCATACTTGGAGCCACAGTTACCGTCACTTTAGTCCTGATGGTGCTGCTCGTGAGATTAATGATACGGCGGAACTTATATATCAAACAACTGGCGTTAAAACTTCTCTATTTAGACCACCAGGTGGTTTTTTACACAATGGTCCAGCCAATTATGCCAAAAAGCAAAATTATTTTGTAGCTCTGTGGTCAGCAGACTCAAACGACTGGAAGCGCTCCTCTGTAACAAAATTAGTTAACAACGTATTTAGAGAAGCGAAACCTGGAGGAATGGTTTTAATGCACGATGGAGGAGGTGAGCGATCGCATTCAGTTAAGGCGTTACCTCTAGTCATTGCCAAATTTAAAAAGCAGGGCTACAGATTTGTGACAGTACCAGAATTACTAGAGATAAAAGACAAAGAAGAACAGGTACTAGCTAAAAAATCTACTGATACCCCAATTAGTAATTCCGCCATATCTTTAAACACAAATAAATTAGAAAGGTTATCAACTAAAGTGCAAGAATTAATTGTAGATTGAGTATAAATCCAGGTAAAACATCTTCACCCGAAATAGAATCAGGAGCTTGTAAAACTTCCACAGGTTGATTAGGGCGGTAAATTTCTACTTGTCTAGTTCTCGGATCGATCAACCAACCTAAACGACTGCCATTATTGATGTATTCCTGCATTTTAGTGCGGAGTTCTTCAATATCATCTGAAACGGATGCAAGTTCTAACACAAAATCAGGACAAATGGGGGCAAAACCTTGGCGTTGTTCAGGAGTAAGTGCATCCCACCTTGACTTAGTAACCCAGGAAGAATCAGGTGAGCGAATAGCACCATTAGGCAACCGAAAACCTGTTGAGGAGTCAAACGCTACACCTAAGCGAGTTTGGCGATTCCAGATTGCTAAATCGGTACTTAATTCTAGATTAAAGCTACCGCCTTCACTTCCTGTAGGTGGCATAACAATCAACTCTCCTTCCGCAGTCCGTTCCATTTGCAGTTCAGGATTTGCCCAAACTAATTGCCAAAATTGTTCTTCACTTACTTTTAAGCGATCAGGAATTTTGATAGCAGGTGAAGTAACCATTGTTGTAACTCCGCCAGAACAATAAATCAGTTATCTTGAGCATAATTGGCATTGAGCCAAAATGGTAAATTGGAAATCTAGCAGTAGACAAAATGTTACTTTATCGCCCTGTGGGAGCAAAGGAGCTTGAATTAATCGCTCAAGCGGACTTTCGAGCATTTCCTCCTCGCCTTCCTGAACAACCCATTTTCTACCCAGTTCTTAATTTTGAGTATGCAGCGCAAATTGCTGAAAAATGGAATACACAAAGTAATAGTTTTGCTGGCTTTGTAACCAAATTTGAGGTAGAAGACAGCTATGTGAAGCAGTTTGATATTCAAATAGTTGGTAGTAGCATTCATCAAGAGTTGTGGGTACCAGCTACAGAACTCAAAGAATTCAACCTGCATATCATCGGTAAAATTACTATTGAAGCAGCATATTACGGAGAAAAGTTTTTGGGTGAGGTAGACCCTGAAACAAATTTACCCAAAGGAATTAGAGCAACTACAAAGCAGGCTTATTGGGTATAACTTTTATCTTGGGAATAAAAATTATTTACTCACACTCTTTCTGTAAATTTTTAATCTCAATTACGCAGATCACAAGTAGATCATGCTATTGCAAACGAGCGAATAAAAATGGGTGACATTAGCCACCCACAAACAAATTATCCGTTATAATCCGTTGCTTATGCCTTCACTGCCACCTTTTCATTAGCAGCGTCAGCATTAGCTTCAGGAGAATCAGCCTCAGAAGGTGGTACAACCTGCCAGAATTTCGGTAAATATTCTGACCAATTATCCAAAATCATTTTTGCTTTTTCACTACCAGAATGTTCTGCATGAGTAGCAATTAATTCCTTTAACTGTTGTTCACCAACTGGCGATGTAACCCGTTGAATCTTCACAATTTCTGGGTTAACTTTCGCTGCAAAACTATCATCTTCATCTAAGAAATAAGCTAAACCGCCTGTCATTCCAGCGCCAACGTTGCGACCAACATTACCAAGAACAACAATCACACCACCTGTCATATACTCACAACAATGGTCGCCAGCACCTTCAATTACTGCTTGACCCTTAGAGTTACGAACGGCAAATCTCTCACCCGCTTTACCATTAGCAAACAAAGTGCCGCCAGTAGCGCCATACAAGCAAGTATTACCAACAATTACCTGATCTGATGCCTGATAAGTAGCGTCTGCGGGTGGTTTAATAATAATCTCGCCACCGTGCATCCCCTTACCTACATAATCATTAGCTTCACCCTCTAAGTTAAGGGTCATTCCAGGTAAGTTAAATGCGCCAAAACTTTGACCAGCACTACCAGTGAAATTGAGGGTAATTTGACCTTCAAAGCCACTATTACCATGCACAGATGCGATCGCACCAGCCACTCTCGCACCCACACTGCGATCCGTATTCACGATCGCAACTGTCTTAGCAACATTACCATGTTCGCGGATAGCAGCTTGAATTTGTGGATCGTTTAATATTTGGTCATCCAAAACCGCACCATTGCTATGTACAGTTTCATGGTTCAACCAAGAGCGATCGCCCCGTGTATCTGGTAACTTAGTAATACAATCCAAATTTAATGATTGAGTCTTAGCCAGTTGCTTATCTTCACGTACCGTTAATAAATCAGCACGACCAACAACTTCATTTAATGAACGGTATCCGAGATGCGCTAATAAACTCCGCACTTCTTCCGCAACAAAGTAGAAGAAATTAACAACATTTTCTGGAATACCACTAAACCGCTTCCGCAAATCTTCCCGTTGAGAAGCTATACCTACAGGGCAATTATTCGTATGGCAAATCCGCGCCATAATACAGCCTTCAGCAATCATCGCAATTGAACCGAATCCGAACTCCTCAGCACCCATTAAAGCGCCTAGAAGGACATCCCAGCCACTCTTAAGACCACCATCAACCCGTAGGATAACGCGATCGCGCAAGCTATTTTCCATCAATACTCGATGCACCTCAGTTAACCCTAATTCCCAAGGTGAACCAGCGTGTTTAATCGAACTTAAGGGAGATGCGCCTGTCCCGCCATCGTGACCAGAAACTTGGATAATATCGGCTTGGCCCTTAGCTACACCAGCAGCAATTGTACCAATCCCAACTTCCGCCACCAACTTCACCGAAACCTGTGCTTTCGGGTTAATTTGGTGCAAGTCATAAATCAGTTGTGCTAAATCCTCAATCGAATAAATATCGTGGTGTGGTGGTGGTGAAATTAGTGTCACCCCTGGCTTAGAACGGCGTAGCATCGCAATATATTGGCTCACCTTCTTTCCAGGTAACTGACCGCCTTCTCCTGGCTTCGCACCTTGAGCCATTTTAATCTCAATTTGTTTCGCACTCATCAAGTATTCTGGCGTAACACCAAAACGACCCGATGCTACTTGCTTAATTGCACTAGAAGCAGTATCGCCATTTCGCAGCCCTTTCAAGTGAGGTAAAGTTGCAGAATTACCATTCTCATCAACATCATCCAACACTTTAAAGCGAACAGGATCTTCCCCACCTTCCCCAGAATTAGATCTACCACCAATCCGGTTCATCGCGATCGCTAATACCTCATGCGCCTCCCGTGATAGCGCACCTAGAGACATTCCACCAGTACAGAACCGCTTGACAATATCCGCAACCGATTCTACTTCCTCAAGTGGTACAGCAGTGCGATCGCTCTTAAAATCCAACAAATCTCGCAGCGCCGTAACTGGACGACCTGCCAAATGTTGTTTATAAACCTCATAGTGGTTATATTCCGACTTCGCCACCGCCTTATGCAATGCTTTCGCCAGTTCAGGACTATTCATGTGATACTCGCCACCAGGACGGTATTGCACAAAGCCCAAGTTTTCCAACTTCTTAATATTGATTTCAGGGAAAGCACGTTGATGAACCGAAATTACCTCTTGGGCTAAATCTTCTAAACTTAAGCCACCCAAGCGCGAAGCCGTACCTTTAAAGCCCAAAGCTAACAAATCTCCACCAATACCAATCGCCTCAAAAATTTGGGCAGCTTGGTAAGAAGATAATAGAGAAATTCCCATCTTTGAGAGAATTTTTAACAAACCTTCCTCTACAGCCTTGCGGTATTGGCCCTGAGCATTTTCTACAGTCAAAGCAGGAATCTTGCCACGTTCCATCATCGCCTGAGTCTTAGAATCAGACCACCAATGGCGCACACTTTCCAACGCTAAATATGGACAAACCGCAGAAGCACCATAGCCAATTAAACAAGCAAAGTGGTGAGTACTCCAGCATTGAGCCGTATCCACAACTAAAGAAGCCTTGCAGCGTAATCCTTGTTTAATTAAGTGGTGGTGAACAGCACCAACTGCGAGTAAGGGGGGAATATAGCTTAATTCAGCATTTACTGTAGCATTAGTGCGTTTGCCTTGCACGTCCGTAGGACGGTCGCTTAAAATCAAAACTTTCTTACCACCACGTACCGCCTCAACCGCTTCCTGACACAAACGACTTACCGCAGCTTCTAACCCCTTCGGTCCTTGTGCGATTTCAAACAACGTAGACAAATACGCTGTCTCAAAACCCAACTCCTGAATCTTGGCTAACTCCCCATCATTCAAAACAGGCGTTTCCAACTTCAGCAACCGCGCATACTCAG
>CAVQDG010000051.1:0-57517 GCA_963711165.1 uncultured cyanobacterium
TCTCTCGTTTTAATCAATAGAAATAGACTGTGGTCCACTGCTTTTGCCATTTTCGCTACCAATGGTAGAAGAGGTAGAGCTAGTAGCACCTGTCTGTTCATTTAGCCAGCTATTGACTGGCTCATCAGCTAAGTTGAGCCGAAACATTCCAGAGAATAACCCACCGAAGAAAGCACTCGGTTGTTGGGAAAGTTCTTTAAATATTGGTGTTAGTTCATCTAGAAACATGGAAATTATCCTCTATACTGTCGCTTTATTCGTTTAATTACTTTGGATTCTAGCGTTTCTTTTGGTAGGGTTGGTGAGCTTGGGCAATCTTAATTTTAATTTTAAGATTGCCCAATGAAATTATGAAGGTTTTTGTTCAGAGAATAAGCACTTATCTGAGTCGCAACCTGCTGGTCCTGATTCTGCCATCTCTCCTAAGTCATATTGGCTCAACGCAGCATGGAAATCATCGGTTTTGCGCCGTACTACTACGGACTGCATCAACTGGTTATATGTTGCTTTGGATATTGGCTCAAATGGCAAGCGGGGGAAGGTTTGCAGGTCGTCAAAACGAGCCAGAAGCGCGGCTGAGATATAGCCTTCGTCATCTCGGATGGCTTCGTAGAGGCGAGTGCCTAAAGTTTCGATTTCGTTCTCCCGTAGCTCAATAGTGGCTGAGGTATTGTGCCGCACATAGAATTTTTGGACTTGCATATAAAAATCTAGTTGCGCGATCGCACTAAATTTACTGATGTCAATTTGATCAGCACCAGGTAAATCTGCCCACAGTACAGCTACAGGTATTTCTACTAACCATTCTGAACAACGGGGATCAAAAGGATCGTTGAGCAGATTACCTTTTTCGTCCTTATCAGATTGAGAAGGAATGACGTTGTATCCGTAATCAATACAAGCAAGGGCTACTGGATCATTTTTCCTGAAGGTGATCCGTCTTAGGAAACGTTGTGCCTTTGGCGGATGCCATCCTGGTGATGCACCTGTGAGGAGAGATTTTGTTCCAGAAGGTTGCACTGTTGTACAACGGTTGGGGCGTTTAATGTCGTGGCGATCGCAATAATCCCACACTGTTCGATGCACAGTTTCACGCCAACGAGTTAAATACTCTTCTTCCCGTCGCTTAAACTCTAATCCTTGTGCCGTTTCCGGTCTTCCTTCAGTCCACCAATGCAACCAATCTACACCAAAAGCTTGCACAAAGAAATCAAATAATCCTGTGAAAGATACCCCAACAATTGGGTCTAATTCTCGTGATTTTTGGTAGCGTTCTTCCTGAAATTTGTGGTTAAGTAAAACTGCTACAGATAAGGCACTAGCAGCGAAAGCTTCCTCTTGTTCTTTGTAATTATCTGGGTCAATTTGATTTAAGTGAATCTCAGAAAGGTTGCAGTGAAAGTTCGCACCAATAATTTCCATTCTTGTTATCCTAAAGGCTTTTTATCCTTTAGTTCTGTTCCTTTGATTCGGCACACTTACAACTACAAAAAATCATTGTTTTTTTGTAAAGTGTGTCTTTTCCTTGCTTGCTGAAAAAAATTCGTTAAAAAGTTGAATTTCAGATCAGAGCGAGTAAGGAAAACAAACAGATCGGCGTACTTTTTCTACCTTAAGTAGTTGGAGACTCTTGGGAACGTTTTATTCTCGGTTTGCGAGGTTCAGTTCCTACGCTCTACGGTGGTAAAAGTTTTTTACTTCCTTTACTTACCTCGGAATTAGCATCTCAGCTTTCTCCGATTTTCTCCAATTTTTAACGTGAGGCAAAATTACTTACCACACGGATTTAAACCTAGACGACTTAAGCGATGTGCTATTTCATCTAAATTTAAATTTGGGTATTGCTGTTTTAACCAATCTTCAGCTTTGCCTTGATCATAAGCTTTGATAAAATCAATTCTTAGCTCAGTTGTATTGATTAAATCACAATTTGCTCTAGCAATAGCTTCCCCTGCCCATTGAATTGCGCCTTCCCCTGAGTAATACTGTTTTCTAACAGCATCTATACACTCTTGTTCAGTAGGTTTGTGATGAAAAACCCTTGTGTGGTTTGCCATCCGCAGGGAATCTCTTTCAGGATCAATGCGCCAATTTCCCTCAGCATCTTGTTGCCATAAATTTTCTTTAGCACCTGCAAATGCTTGATCGTCACTAGCCCCTTGGCGCATTCCGGCACTGTTAGAAACTAGAATGCCTTCACAAACAAATTCGTGAATTGTTGCAACTTCAATGTCATAGGTATGAGCAGTTCTCACATCCATTGCTACTGATTTAACTTTAACGGGAATTAAATCAGTGGTTTCAGGAATAAATTTTTTCAGTGTTGGAACAATCATCTGTTTATGAACAGTACCCCAATGATATTGGTAGGTGCTGACCAAAGGTTTAACCATCTCTTTAGGAAAACCGTGATCTTGAAACCACTGAGGACGTTCTCTTTTTCTAGTAGCAAACAGAGTAGAGTAACTTTGCATTACTAATTGGACAGATTCAAATGCCATCTGTCCAACTGTTACGAGTTCGCCTTCCCATTTACCTGTTCTTTTGCGAATAGAAGAACATAAACGAGTTGTAATTCCTAAAGAGGCGTACAAAGATTGAATCTGACGCAAGAAGTCAGGATAAGATGATGCAACTAAAACTCCTTGTGAATGACACCCATCAGCATCAGCTAAACCAGCTAGGTAAGAAGAGCGAATGTCTTGTGTTCCTAAAAGAATACAATCAGGAATTGAAATTGTGGTGAATGTTTTTTTGAATTGTGCTAAATAACGATTCAATGCTGCTGAGTTGAATTGCAGTTCAAAAGCTTTTGTCTTACATTGTTCTGGTGTTCTGAGGGTATGGGTTGTAATATCAAATGCTTCGGCAACAGCCACCAGCCGATCAATAATTTCAGGGCTATCTTGGGCAATGCGGAATCTAACGCGCCAACCATCAGCAGCGACAGAACCATCACCATGTAAATAGCCTAAGAAATAAGCAACTTCTGAAGTTAAAGCAGGGATAATTATCGGTTTAGCGTTTGGGGCAATTTTGGCTTTAAATTCTGGTAGTTCGGTTGGTGTGCCTGGGATTGATTGAGGAACAAAAATTAAGCGATCGCCCGCTTTTAAATCTTTGGCTTTAACCATTTTGTAGTTGCCGTAAATATCTGTTAAGACAGCAACTTTATGGTCGGGAGTACATTCAAAAGTGTTATCCTGGGTTTGAATACGGCATAAGGATTGAACACCTTGATCGAAGAAGTTGGTAACAGGATAAAAACCTTTGCTTGTTAGAACGCGATCGCCAATCCGAATCTTTTCAATTGGAACTAATCCTGATTCTGTATGCACTAATGCACCAGCAGGTAAGCATCTGCGAATATTTCCGGCGACGATTGTGACAGCAGCTTCATCTATTAATAAACAGCATTCAACGGAATTTAATTGCCGTCCTACAGCTTTATTTAAAATAGATGCACAACGTTCATAAAGTCCTGATAATTTAACAGGATTGGCAACTCCACCAAAACCTTTTAATTTTTCTCCAGCAGGACGAACATCACTGAGATCAATAAAGACTTTTATTTCTCCTGCAAACCGCTCATCACTGGATAGTTCTAGTAAAGCTTGATAAGACTGCACCCAACCTTGGCGAGAGTCTCCTACGTGGATGGTGACGCGATCGCTCTCGACTTTAACTTCTGTTTGCTCACGGCGCTCAGAAGCCTCAGTAGTGCCAAGTTCACCTTGGTTGGTTACAATCAAATGGTTGCAAATCGGTGGCAGTTGGTTGATATATCTTGGTTCAATGACAGCACCTGTGCCAGTAAACTAAGCAACACCCTCACGAGTGCTACTCGTCTCCAGAACCGGACGTGAGACTTTCACCTCATCCGGCTCCTCAGAAAACATACCCTTGTCATGGGAACTGCTCAAACAACCATCACTGGCTGTCTTTTGGTCATGGCAATGTCTATGCAATGCTTGAATGTTCTCGAACTTCCTTTTCCCGCCCAAGCTGATTGGTAGAATGTGGTCAATCTCAATTTGGTCTTCTGTTGTAAAAGTTAGACCGCAATAAGCACATTTCCCTTTTTGCTTGTGGAAAATTTTGGCGAGTAGGGATGGAATATATTTACTTTTTCCAGTTCTTGAACCCCAGTAGACGAAATCACCGTTATAAGGTGACGCATCGCCTTTGACCTTAATGTGACGCACAATCTTAGTCCATGTATGTTTTGACAGGATATATCTTTCATCTGTATCTGGGTTGATACTACCGAACACCCATTTATCTCCGCCCACTGTTGTCCAGTATTTATCCACTACCCACCTAGCACCCTTATTGGGGTGTCTGAATCTTGCCCATGATGTCAGCTTAAGATAAATCATGTGATTCAAACGTCTGAAGGCATCTGTTGAGCAAACGGATGAGTAGTAGTTAGCCCATCCTTGAATAATCGGGTTGAGCTTTTGAATCAGCACGCTTTGTGGTGCTGCCTTATGGGTGTCGATGATGTCAGATATAGCCTTGTAGTGACGCTGTATTGCTTTCTTGCTTGGTTGGATGATTGTTTGGAACCCAAGAATTTTTCTTGATTTGGGCGCTCTGGCACTCATCCCATCGTTGACAGGGAATTGTCGGATATTAAAACCTAAGAAGTCAAATCCAGGTTGTTCCCCTTCGTATTCTTCAAAGGTATGACATATCTTCGTCTTACTTGGCTTTAGTTCCAAGCCGATGTCTGTTAGGAAACCTTCAATTACTGCTTTTGCTCCTAAAACAACATTGATATCTTCGTGAATAATCACAAAGTCATCAGCATAACGAATTAAACTCAGGGCATTACGGTTTTGTTTTCTCCCGTAGTTTCTACGAGTGGGTAAGGTGTTTGCGTATTCTTTAATAGCCTGTTCCATCCCGTGAAGGGCAATGTTCGCCAGCAAGGGAGAAATGACCCACGGTGGTGTACCTGCATCAGTCGGGAATAGAGCCTGTCCATCCATAAACCCAGCTTTTAGCCAGTCACGAATCATTCGTCTCATGGACGGATAGGTGTTTAATTTGTTCAGAAGTTTCTGATGATTAATGTTGTCAAAGCACTTGGAAATATCAGCGTCTAGCACATACTTACCTTTGCAATGGATTGCTAGGTATATGGCATCAATAGCGTCATGTGCTGCCCGTCCTGGTCTAAACCCATAGCTGTTTGGCTCGAAGTAAGCTTCCCATTGTGGCTCCAAGGCTAATTTAGCTAGTGCCTGATTAGCTCTATCTTCCATTGTCGGGATTCCCAAGGGGCGTTTTTCGGAACTTCCTGGCTTTGGTATCCAGATTCTACGAGTTGGTTTTACCTTCTTAGTAGTTCCTAGCTTTTCGGCTAGTTCCAGACGTTGAGCGTACCCCAGGGATTTAATTCCGTCTACTCCTGCTGTCTTCTTGCCA
Organism: uncultured cyanobacterium; assembly: GCA_963711165.1. Lineage (GTDB taxonomy): Bacteria > Cyanobacteriota > Cyanobacteriia > Cyanobacteriales > PCC-9333 > Crinalium. The sequence goes on from CAVQDG010000051.1 coordinate 5,434, forward strand.
AGGTTCTCTTGGGTCACTTTTCGTGTTGCTAGGAGCTTGGTGTACCAGGACTTCATCAAGGTCTTCTGGAGTCGTCGCATTGCTTTGACATCACCACGTTGAGCAGCTTTATGTATGCGTTTTTGCAACTTAAACACCATCCTCTGGATTTTCTTCCAGTTGATTTTGTTCCATACCACCGTAGTCTTGAAACTCGTTTTAGTCTTGTTCATTGCTACTTATACCTACATATATCTGTCTTCCGTGAGTCCGTCAGCGTAGACTACGCATTACCGTAGCCATTAGCTTCTGACTCAATCTCGCCACATAGCTCATCCGGTTAGCACCTACTCAGGCTTCGACCTTCCTGAGAGAAACTATGTGGTTACTTCGTTCCTGATAGTCATTGGTTGAGAATTTAGGTTCCTACTGTTCACCGAGGTTACGAGTGGTGCAGACCGAAACGGTTGCATTTCCGGTCACTCTACCCTTGCCTTTTGGCACAGCCTGCTAGTCCACTAGGCTGTTTTTCATGCTCACGATGATTCAGATGTAGGTTCGCTTTCGCTAACCATATTCTCTTGCTAGTTGGAGTTGAGGACTGGACTGACCTCTTACCACCGTTCTTTCCTGCTTCACGGATTGATGGCTAGTCGCTACCGTGAGGAAAGTGCTTTCACCCTTGCACTTAGGGGGTTGGACTTCATCAACTATTGGTATGTTTTCCAGTCTTACCATCAGATATTTATATAGTTTGACTGTACTAACATTAATTTTCAATGTCACCAACATGACTATCAAGTTGTCAAGGTTCTGACCATTGCTGGTAGAATTTACCTTGCGGCTAATCCCCCAAAAACCTTGCAGGTCTTGGTTTCTAGCCAACGAATCGCACACATCCCATCATGGCAAGATCCATCATTAAACCAAAAGCCCGCCAATCTAGTACATTGGTACTGGTGCAGTTGTAAGCGCCAGAAAAGTTTTCTGGTTGTTCGCTCCATTCTGTACCACCAACCCATAACCAACGACCAGAGGGGAGGGCTTTGATTTGGCGCTGCATCTTCAGTATGACTGCGGCTTCTGCCTCTGTCAGCTTCCCTAAGTTAATTAATCCACTTAAAGTGCGATCGCATACCTGCTCCCAAGTCTCACGACCTGCTGCTGTACGACGGCTATATGTTCTAAAAAATACAGGGTTAGCAGCAGGTGCAGTTTCAGGGAACTCAGATGTTTTGCTTACCCGCTCAAGCTCTCGAACCATAGGTCAAGTAGTAATCTTTTTTGGACAGATCACGACTATACGCTATTTAGATATAGTGGTAAATATTGAAAATTTGGATAATTTGCGCTATATATAGTCTGCGATCGCGCACTTGACGGGAAATATAACAAAGATATATGGGTTGGGTTACACTGCGGTTAACCCAACCGAAATTAGACATCAACACAAAACGAAATTCGATCGCTCTAGTAAATAGAAACTGAAACTCGGCATCTTGTTCAGATTTAATTTCTTCGGTATGAAATCCAGCCGCCGCTTTAGCTGCTGTATTATTCAGGGTAAGAGTTGGTTTTTGTGATTCTGGCATATAATGTAAATTAATTAAGAATATCAACAATTTTGTCTAGATAACCCAATCTCTAAATGCAAATGGGTTTAATGTTGCTTAACATTGCTGTGTTTCAATCAGGAAAGCTGACTAATCTATAATGTCTCTTGCACCCTGGCGATCGCATCTCGCAGACGCAATAAATCGAAACCGTAGTATACCTTATGCTCGTTACTTACAACTAGCAACAGTTCGCACTGATGGGCGACCTGCTAATCGTACAGTTGTATTTCGAGGGTTTCTAGAAGATACCAATCAACTTAAATTTATCACAGACTCCCGCAGCGAGAAGGTAGAACAAATCGAGCATCTATCTTGGGGAGAAGCTTGTTGGTATTTTCCTGAGACACGGGAACAATTTCGGCTTTCTGGTCAGCTAACCTTAGTACAAGCTAATCATAGTGATGGCGAATTTGTGCGATCGCGATCTGCCACTTGGCAAGAACTTTCTGATGCGGCTCGTTTACAATTTACTTGGCGCTACCCTGGTAAAAATAGGGAGGAAGATTCGCCAGCTTTTTCACCACCGCTACCAGACGCGGTTGAACCACTACCAAATTTTTGCTTATTGCTACTAGAACCAATACAAGTAGATCACCTAGAATTACGAAGTGATCCACATAATCGCTGCCTTTACCGTCTTGATAGCAATGTCTGGTCTATTCAAACAGTTAATCCTTAATAATCAATTAACAATTATCAACGTTGGGTTGCGCTGCGCTTAACCCAACCTACAAACTAATCATCAGCATTGATAATTGATAATTGTTAATTGATCAAATGCCTGCGCCATCTAAAAAGTCCCGAATTATGCCATCATCAACACCGCAACAGGGAGCGGCTCCCACTGGCACTTTTGATGAGTCATTGTCTGACTTAGCTTTCTGAAATACTGCCATTGTCAAAGAAGGTTGCTGCTGTAGCTCTTGCACGTGCTGCTCAAGGGATTCAATTCGGTCAATCAACGCACGAATTACGGCTGCTTCCGAGTCAGGCAAACTACCATGCTCCAAAGGATTTACCCGTACACCAGAGCGGTAAAGAATCCTACCTGGAATACCTACTACTGTGCAATCAGAAGGTACATCGCGCAGCACAACAGAACCCGCACCAATACGAACGTTGCTGCCAATTTGGATATTACCTAAAACTTTGGCACCAGCACCAACTACTACATATTCGCCTAATGTTGGGTGACGCTTGCCGCTTTCTTTACCAGTACCCCCAAGGGTGACACCCTGATAAATTAAAGCATAATCTCCCACAATTGCGGTTTCCCCAATCACCACACCCATGCCGTGATCAATAAATACACCCCGCCCAATTTGCGCTCCTGGGTGAATTTCAATCCCAGTTAAAAAGCGTGCTAGGTGGGAAATAAATCGGGGAATGAGGGGAAGTTTAAATGAGTTTAACCAATGAGCAAAGCGATGAAATAGCAGCGCCTGTAACCCTGGATAGCACAACAAAACTTCCAGCCAGTTGCGGGCGGCAGGATCTCGCTCGAAGATGATACGGAAGTCAGCTAAGAAAGTAGAAAACACAAGGGTTAACACTTTTGGCAAAATAGTCCACATACTATCTTATCGTTATAGTTGCGTTTCGAGCGTACCTCTGCCAAAATGCCTAAATTGGTTTGAAATTTAATTTATACCAATTCTGATTGATGTAGAGACGTGCCATGGCGCGGATCTACTCTTTAACAGAAAGAGTATAGTTCCAAGTTTGCCCAGATTCAATTGAACCTACCCAAACTTGATATTCCCCAGCTTTCCAGTTGGTATCTTCGACGCTGGCATCTTTACTTGTGCCTGTATCATCACCACAGCGAATAGTGTCACCAGGACCTTTAATTAATAAGGTGGTGTCTTTGCCTCGACTATTTACTTTTATTTGCAATCGTGGAAAGTCTTTCTCCAACACTATCACGTGATCTGGGGCAGGAGACGCAAAACCGATACAAGCGTTATCATGGCGATCGCGGTTGGCAATTGATGGCAGTGAAAAAGAGCCATTGGTGTAACCTCTAATTAACGCCGATGATTTCTGAAAACCTGGCGATAAGGTTAATTTGCCAAAATTGGCTTTTTCGGCTAGTGATGGTGTAGCAAATAACGCTGTGGTTAAAGCTAAAATTCCCAAAGATTTGAAAAAACGCATACTGTTACCTTCATAAGCTATTAAAAAGTTGATGTTATTTTTCTAAGCAAGAATTAATATCAATGGTTTTAGTTCCTGTTCTAGCTCAAGCTGGATAGTTTTATTAGACAACCCGCTACAGTATGCTTAGTTGTAAATACCCGCTCAATTTTTATCGTCGTTTTAAAGAAAATTATGATGTTATGTCTCTTTTAATTTTACTACTTCTAGTATTAGTTGGCAGTTGGTTGTTTTCCGAGGTGCTGGTATTTTTGCCGTTGCAGTTACTCCATGTATTAATACCGCCACATTGGTTGATGATTACAGGTGCTTTAATTCTGCTATTTTGGTGCTTTGGAGATTGATGAAATCACTGGCTTTAGCAAGAATTTCATCTGTCTTCAGAAGGATTTCTTTGTTTTTAGACAAATAAATATTTAATTAGTTATATTATCTTTAACCCAAAATCTTGTAGAGACGCGACAAGAGCGCGTGTGATGGTATGCGATCGCTATATAGCAGTTTTCAGGCTTTATGAGGTACAGGAGTGCGAGCATCTTGCTCGCTATATATAGCAGTCGCGCCTTGCGGTTAAGGCATTAAATCTCTTGCACTCGATTTCAATTTTTTTTGATCGCAGATGTGAGCAGATGGACGCAGATTACGCAGATGTTTACAAAGATTTAATCGTTGCCCTAAACGCCCTGTCCATTGCTATATTTCTAGCGAGCAAGATGCTCGCACTACTTTGTACCTCACTTGACTGAAAATTGCTATATAAGTAAATAAATGCAATTTAAAAAGACAGAGGTTGTCTACCTCTAGCTTGATAAAGTAAGCTTTCTAAAATTGTGGCATTAGTATTAACATCTATTGAATTATTAATTCCTAATTGCGGATTTTCGTAGCGTCCTGAAAGGTAACCCCGATTTGGTTGAATTAAGTTCTGTACAGCATTTCGGAGCTTTTTCGCATACGGATCATTATTCATCAAAACTGACCAAGCAAATGCGGCTTTAGTACTCAAAAATCTTAAATTAGGAAAAGATTTTCCTGTAACATTAATAGCGTGCCAAGGTTCGCCATTAGCATAAACATTATAATACAGAAAGTATGGCTGACGATCTATAGCATCTTCATTAACAGCAGTTAAAATTCCTGTGCGTTCAAACCGCTTTACTTGTGCTTTTAATAAATTCATTACTTGTGGCTTGACAGCATCAGACCAGCCTATTTCTAATCCCCATAATAAATAAGGATCGTTGGTTAGGTAGTTGGTAGCATTCGAGTTTTGAAGATTACGTTGATCGACTTTGAGGGGAATGCCCTCAACTTCAACTGTTTTTACGGGAGGATTATTTAAGGCATTATTGGCTCTTATCTTCCATAGCTTTAAAATATTAGCAGCATATTGTTCATAACCTAAGCGTCCTTCTTGGACAATTTGAATTTTGCCATTCTTGCCTGTAACACCACCGTATAAAAAGCCATTTTTGACAAGTTTGGATAAGTCCCAACGTGAGACAATGCGATTAATGCGATCGCTATATTCTGGGTATTGTGTTTTAATTACATACAATCCCATCATAAATCTTGATAAATCTAGTACTGACCAGCCACTTATACCTTTAGGATCAGGGGTATTATTTAATTTACGCATTTGGGCTGTACTGGTACTATAGGCTTTATTAGGTAAGCGAGTTGTTGGTAATGGCAGTTTTTCTAGAGTTTGTAACAGCAGAGTGATCATACTGTTAAATCGCTGTTTATTAATTAATCCCAATTGATAAGCAGCATGAATTCCTAAAATGGCACTACCTTGATCCCATAAAGTTGTCCATTGAAGATTCTCTCCGGCATTAACTAAACCAGTTTTGGGGTTCCAGTTGCGCTCAAAATATTTCCAGGCAATTTGGGCAGCAGCTTGATCTGTATCCTTATTTAAGCGTGGTAAGGAAGTAGCAATTGGCTGTTTAACTGGTGTTGATGGAGTTTTAGTAGGGGTTGGTGTCGGGGCAGTAGGTTGTTGATTAGTTGTGGGTGTGGTTGGTAATTTTGATGGAGTTGGAGTAGGTTGTTGATTAGTTGTGGGTGTGGTTGGTAATTTAGGCGGTAAGGTTGCTATATTCAATGGTACAAAGGCAACTGGAGATGTATAACTGCTGTTAGAAATCCAGTAAGATCCAGAAGCATTACTAATTAAATTGACTTTTTGTGTGGCAGTAATAGGTAAACCACGATTAGCATCTCCTTGGCTAATTGCTTGCCACCAAGGAGAGTTAAGATTAGGTTTATTACTTACTATGGGCTGCTGATTTGTAGTGCGGTAGAGTAGTGATTGCAGAATCAGGCTGTTTGTGCTGCTAGTAAAAGCTGTTATACGTTGACTTGTTTGTTGATCAAAGCCTTCGTAGTAACCTTGCGATGGATCGTATAAGTCGATAGTTGCCTGTAATAAATCAACTGTGTAGGGATTTCTGGATACAAAGCGTTGAGTGCAAAAGCTACTGCTGTGCTAATGCGATCGCTTTTTACAGGTGTGCCATTATTGTCAGTACTTGTCCCTGCTGCTTTGAATTGTCCAGTTTTGCGGTAGTGTTCGGTTTGGGCGCTGCGAATAGGTTCAAATAGCTGCCTCATTTGCGGGTCGAAACCCAATTCCAGACCATATATTAAAAAGGGATTACTAACTGTATACAGATTTTCCTCAGTATTTATATCTGGTCGAATACGGTTGATAGGCACATTAATTCCTTCTATCAAGGCAGTTTGATACTTACCACCTACGGCAGAACGATCTACTTCAAATCCCCATAATTGAAAACCACGAGCGGCATATTCTTCATAACCTAAGCGATTTTCAGGATAAACTTCAGTATTGTTATTAATTACTACGGCGCTAGACAGTCTGCCATCTCGCACTACTCGCAGATATGACCACTTAAGAACTAAAGAATCAATAGAATTTGTATATTCTGGATGGCAGGTTTTTAAGTTGTATAAAGCTATTAATAAACGTCCAATTTCTAAAGCTGACCAACCTGTAGTAAGTAGAGACGTTGCATGCAACGTCTCTACGGGTTGTAATGAGCGAATATCGTAATTTCTATAAGGTAATTCATTAGCAACGAGTGGTAATTTAGTTAAGGTTGTTAATAAAGCTTGTGTACGTTGGTTAAATTCTTGAGCAGAGATAATGTTAAGCGATCGCGCTGTATGTAAAGCCGAAAGATAATCTCCAATACCCCAGATGGAAGATGTTTTAATGTCATTGCGATCGCTTACTAAGCCTGTACTCGGTTCATAATTTGTTTTAAAGTAGTTCCAAGCTACCGCAGCATAGCGTTGTTCTTGTACTTTTAAAGGTCTAGCTAATGCCGTGCAAGTATTTGTACTAGTAGTTTGTGCGAGCGATCGCTCTTTTAAATAAATTGGCAACCAATACTGCAATATTGTACTGAAAAGAAGTAAAGCCATCAGTTTTGACCACTGAGGCTGGTTGCTTTGTCGAATCATAAGTTAACAGTTAATAGTAAACAGTGATTGTTTTTATCATTGGGTTTAAGACCCCAACTTGATTTTAAATCTTTGTGGAGCGTTCTTAGTGGCGGGTTTGAATCCCCCACCAAAAGCCATGATTACTATTAACTGTTTACTGTTTACTGTTTACTATTAACTGTTTACTGTTTACTGTTTACTGTTTACTGTTTCAAGTTTCCGAGTTGAAAGAAGATTTTGCTGTGTTGGACATTGTTTTCACTACCGTAGCTGGTTACACTAAGCGATCGCAGATGAGATAAGAATGGTTTGCCAATTAAATCCACTACTTTTAAAATAGGCAATTGGCGCTCTAAAATCGGCTCAATATTTTGCCACTGAAGATATACATAGCCGTTGTTTGGTTGTGGTAAGGGTGCGATCGCTTCTTGGAATTTTTCACTATTGAGCAAAGAATTATCACTTGCTTTGAGTGCTTGATCTATTGCTTCTACGGAACTAGCGAAAATCTCATATTTACCTACGGTGGTGTGGACTCCTTGAACTTGTGCTTCTAGTTTCATTACCTTTTGAGTTTTCCCGTTACTGACAGGAACGGTGATTAGTTTTGTCCAACCGATAATTGATTGATTATCTAATGGTAACAAGCCAACGTTAAATTTTTGCTGCTTGGCAACACTGTCTAAATGAGCAATTCCCTCGTCAGCAAGATCTGATTTTTCTGCAACAAATATCCAATCTGGTTCGCTGCGATCGCTACGAGGTAGCATTCCTAAAGCATATTCACCTTGCACCCAGCTAAAAATATCTTGTGGTAAGGAAATTCCCCAAGACTTTTGTAGAGATACTATTGATTGGTTGAGTAACTGGGATAAAGTATTGTCGGTTTTCAGTGTTGCTGATATTTGGTTCCAAAATTGATTTAAATCGTTACCAGCAATGCCCAGAAAGCTTGAATCTGGTAGATATTGTAAGGCTGTAACTGCCTGAGACAAAGCCGGAGGGGTTGCAGTAATATTTTCGTTGTTTGCTGCAATTAAGGATGTATCTGCTATTAATCCTTGACGATTTATTCCCAGTGCGATCGCTAAACTTCCAAAAGGTTGAGAATTTTCTGCTGTCGAATCATCATTTCCCAGCCCAGCTTTAACTGCTGGAAGATTAACAAATGTTAAACCAATTTTTTGATCAGTTAATTTTTCTAAAGCTTGTTGATATTGAATAGAATTAGTGAGATTAGCAACTTGGGCATTATTAATGGCATCGCGCAACACTTTAGGATGATTGCTAAATAAGACAAAGTGATCGCCCACTACTGCTGTTGTTAGATTTGTTAAAGATTTAGTACCACTAACTAATACTGGCTGATTGCTGTAAATTAGCTTTACACCTTTATATTGTTCAAAAACTAAATTTGCTCCTGCAACTGTTTGTTTCTGCCAGAAAAGTTCTAAAAACTCACGACTACGTTCAGCATCTTTGGTAGTAACTGCTAGTAAGTAGCCTGGTTGTACTCCATTATCGCGGTTGCGATCAATGTCAGGAGTAGTTAGCGCCCAGGTAATTTCGTCACCTAACCAAGGGTGGATATCTCGGTAGTATTCTAAATCTGTACCTGCCAGTAAACTTTCTTTAATTTGGTTAAGTTCAGCACGCGATCGCAATCGCTGTGTTACAGGGGCAACAACTTGGCTAAATGCCTCCAAGCGTTCTGGATTTACTAGCAAAGACACCATCACAGGTGCTTGTTTTGGCACAAAAATAGCAGCCGTTGGGTTAGTTGTAGCGCCACCAGAAAGGAGATTGAGCGGACTATTAGAAATCAACCAGTAAAAGCCACCAGCGCCCAGTAAAAGCAGCACTAGCACACCAGCTATCAAAGCAGAGAAAAATAAGCGTAGTTTCATATTGTGAAATTTAGAAGATACTAGGAGAGCGATCGCAATAAATAATTTGATACCAGAGAATATTATTTCAGCTTTACTTCCTTACAAAATCATAACAATGGTCAGATTTCCACCTTCTCTAAGATGTCGGGTATCTGAGTATTCTTATAAATGCAACTCAGGATTAATTTATGTCTGCTCAAAATTTTAGCCAACCTGTTACTCAGATTAGCGTTGAAGAGTTAGCCCAAAAACTAGCATCGAAAGAAGACTTGCAATTAGTGGATGTCAGAGAACCCCAGGAAGTAGCGATCGCATCTCTAGAAGGATTTGAGGTCTTACCCTTAAGCGAATATGCAGAATGGTCTGACCAAATCCATAGCCGTTTCGATTCAGATAAAGAGACAATAGTAATGTGTCATCACGGCATTCGTTCAGCGAGTATGTGCCAGTGGCTAATGAATCAAGGTTTTACTAATGTCAAAAATGTGGCTGGCGGTATTGATGCTTACTCAATTTTGGTAGATCACTCAATTCCTCAATATTAACTACTCTATTCTGCGGCTAGAGTAATTAGCCGCTCTATTCTTGCCTCAAATTCTAAAAATACTTAATTTAACCTATATTTAAACAAATGCCTGGGCAGTAGCCTATGCTTACTTTAACCAGCCGTGCCAGGAAAGTTAACTACAACCAGAGGATATCTATAAAGATTGGCTATTTTGAGAAGATAGTGCAATATATCATCACGAATCAAAAGTGCATTTTGTCAATAATTCCAAATGTTTTAAAAACTTGACTCAATTTAGCTGCTTTTACAACGTCTATGCAAGTTAGTTTGACAGATCGGCAAGAACGTATTCTCTGGGCAACTATCCGTCACTATATAGCAACGGCAGAACCAGTGGGTTCTAAGGCTTTGGTGGAAGAATATAACCTCAGCGTTAGCCCCGCGACGATTCGCAGTGCAATGGGAGTTTTAGAAAAATCAGGATTACTTTATCAGCCTCATACTTCTGCGGGACGAGTACCGTCTGATTCTGGATATCGGATGTATGTTGATAAATTGATTAAGCCTGAAGATACACTTGGTCGTCAGGTGGAACAATTATTTACAGAACGTCTAAATTGGGACGATTGGAGTATAGAGGCGCTGCTGCGAGGATCGGCGCAAATTCTGGCAACACTTAGCGGGTATATTACTCTCATCACCATTCCTCAAACTCGTACAAATCGCTTGCGACATCTCCAGCTAGTGCAGATTGATCCAGGGCGGGTAATGCTGATTGTGGTGACAGACGCTTATGAAACTCAGTCTGTATTAATGCAGTTACCACAAGCAAAAATAGGTGATACCCAACCGGATACGGAAATTATTGAGCGAGAGTTGCAAATTTTATCTAACTTTTTAAATAGTAATTTGCGGGGGCGATCGCTCTTAGAATTAGCAACACTCGATTGGAGTGAGTTAGACCGAGAATTTGAACAATATGCTGCTTTACTCAAAACTTTGTTGCTAGATTTAAGCCGTCGCACTGCTAAACCTGCTGCTACCCAGATTATGATTCGTGGAGTTGCTGAGGTATTGCGTCAGCCAGAATTTTCTGAATTACAACAAGTGCAGACACTTTTACACCTACTGGAAGATGAACAAGATCAATTATGGTCTTTAATCTTTGATTGGTCTGAACAAGAAACGCCTGGAAAGCGGGTAAGTGTGAGAATTGGTGCAGAAAATCCTTTAGAACCGATGCGGACTTGTGCGCTAGTATCTGCTACTTATCACCAGGGTTCTGTACCAGTTGGTAGTGTAGGAATTTTGGGACCAACTCGAATGTTATATGAGAATGCGATCGCACTTGTGGAATCTGCCGCAGACTACTTATCTGATGCCCTCACAGAACCAGCATAATTAAGCTGTTTTTTTCCTAAGTTTTCTGTTTTAGGGGGAGAGGAGGGAGGAGGGAGGAGGGAGGAGAAAGGGTTTGATAACTTTTCTCTCAATATAAAATGTACAAATTAAATGCGCCTTAGTGAGCGCAAGTTTGCGATAATATTTATGAGCAGAAAAATTGCATTGGGGTTGTTGTGGGTGGGATTTGCAGTTTATGCCTTTTTTCTGGCTCCTCCCGATCAACCAAACACATTTGAACTGATTAAAAATTTAGTTGCTGGCAATTGGCAAGGTATTAATCCCATAGTTGTAAGTTTATTTAACCTTCTAGGGATTGTGCCAATGATCTACGCTTGTCTACTATTTATTGATGGTAGGCAACAAAAGATCCCTGCTTTGCCATTTATCACATTCTCTTTTGTAGTAGGTGCATTTAGTTTGTTGCCCTATCTAGTGCTGCGAGAACCTAATCAAGAATTTACTGGCAATAAGAATTTACTTATAAAAATTGTTGATTCTCGTGCGTGTGGAGTTTTTATTTCTTTAGTCAGTATCGCTTTAATAGTATATGGTTTAATCGGTGGAAATTGGCAAGATTTTATTCACCAGTTCCAAACCTCCCGCTTTATTCATGTTATGAGCATTGATTTCTGCGTACTGTCTTTTTTGTTTCCCTCTATTTTAGGAGATGACATGGCACGACGCGGGATTAATAATCCCCAAATTTTTTGGGCAGTCTCATTAGTTCCCTTATTCGGCGCATTAGCTTATCTCTGCTTGCGTCCACCTTTAAAAGAAAAAACCGCAAAAACACCTGCATTTAGCTAATACAGGACTTACGCACTCTCATGCTTGAAACCTTGATCCCCCCTGCCCCCCTTAAAAAGGGGGGAAGCTCAAAGTCCCCCTTTTTAAGGGGGATTTAGGGGGATCTCTGCGGGAGTTCTGTTGGTATTACCTTTAACCGTTAAAATAAAATTTAATCCTCAATCTGCTCACTCAATTCGCAATCTTAGACAGACAAAACTGTTAATACCGCTAGGCGCTCTCCAGGTAGAAAGCCATTGTTTAATTAATTCAATTACTGCTGCTTGTTTAAAAGTTGAAGTTTCTTGTTCCCAGATAATTTCTTGTACCCGTCCACTAATATCTACTATAAAGTTAAACACCAATTCACCGCTCAAACCACTAGGCAAATTCACAATCATTAAATGCTGCATCATCCCAGCAACTACGGCTTCATCTAAGCCTGTGATACTAACAATTTGTAGCTGGGGTTGCAGTGTTGGTATAATGTTGTTTAGATCTTCCTCAACTTCTTGATTGCTAAAATTGCCATCTGTCAAACTGAGACTAAAACTCTCTTCCCCCTGAGCAACTGGCTCAGTTAAATCTACGTTAGAAGTTGGTTGAGGAGGTACTGTTTGGGATGAAGAATGAGCTTGGGATTGGCTATAATTTTGAGTATTAGTAGGTTGTTCTTGGGGTAAGATTTCTGTTGCTAAGTTAGGTGATATTGGCGATCGCTTACTCGATTTCTCTTTACCTCCAATCTGATAGCGTAATATCAGGTCTTGATTAGGAATCGTGTCAACGTCTGTTAGTTCTACTCGCACCATTTGACCTGTTCGTGCAATTTTAATAAAATGAGAGGTAGAGTATAAATTAGTAATTCCTACACTAGAATTAATCTCTACTGTGAGATTAATCTCATTTTTACGGCGCACAAGTGGTAGCGCGGCTGTCGGATTGATTACTATAGCTTTAGTAAGCTGATTAGAGTCGCTATTTCCATTAAGCTGACTTTTGGAAAAGTAACTGGATGCTACAATCATTGGTAAGACAAACTCATAATCACCGTTACCTACTTCAGCACAATCTTCATCAACAAACTTAAGACTATCGGTGTAACAAATTGTAACAACTATCACCTCACCAGGTTTGATGTTAGTAATATTTTGAGTAAAGATATTTTGCCAATATTGTTTTAATAAACTAACTGTCTGTTGTTGGTTAGTGCTTAGTTCAGAAGTAGTTGCTGATTCTTGATCTATTTTGAGGTTATGCTTGATTGTGCTTGAGCCAACTTGAATCTCTATCTCATCCAATAAAGCTTCTTCAGGTAGTGGAAAAATATAAACAGCATCTAAAGTTTTATTAAAAAGGTTCTCAAAAGTTTGCGCCACCTGCACTCGTGACACATTGCCAGCAATTTTAGCTTTGACTTCTGTATGATTTAGGGGAAAGATCAGTAAGTGGGTACCAATCCGAAAATATAATCCCCCTGCTGGGTGGTGAGGCTGAACTTGTGTAATCATAGTCATCACAGCTTCGCTCAAATTTTTGGCAAATAACTAGCTGTTAGCCCTGCCCTCTTAAAAGCTATTTGGGTTGATTGACTCATCTTAACTTTGAAATGCTAATCAATTCCAGGAAAATTCAAGAATAATTAAACTATTTTAAATTATGAGCAGTTTTTTTTCAGTAACAACACTTAGATAGAATTAGCTGATGTATATATTTTTTGTTAGTCAGTAGACCTTTTGTATAAGTAAAATTTTAGATAGTTTTTATTGCTTTAATTGTATTTTCTCATACCATTGCAGCACTGGTTCAGTGAAAGTTTTACCATTTTGAATAATTCTTAACTCTTTCCTATTAAGAATATAACGGTTATTACCGCTAACCACAACAAACTGTTGACCACTATTACCGGGTACGGAGCGTACAATCTTGTCGGATCTATTATTTTTTGTCACACCAACAAAAGTTAAATTACCACTTTCACTTGCACATATTTGAACTAAATAGTTTCTGGTTTCCCCCGAACGATATACATCAGTATTAGGTGGACATACATCATTAAAAACCTGAGCTACTTCCATAACTTTTTTAGTAGATAAATTAGCAGATGGTAAACTTACTTGGGTAGCATCTGCTAGATTTTCTAACTTATTATCACTCTTAGATTTGCTGCTAGATGGTTGTAAAGATTGAGCCGAAGGTGTCAATAAAAATAAGGCTACTGCACCTGCTAAAAACAGTTGCAAGGCTGATTGATGAATAAATTCAAGTTTGACGTTTGACATAATCTTACATTTATAGCTTAATTTGATTACGCGGCTCAATGATTAAGGCATTCTATTAATAAAACTTAGTATCAAGTTAAGAATATCACTTGATAGCTATAGTATGCCCAATATCCAAAATTTAATTACTTACTTAAAAATCTTCATATTCGCTATCTATCTCCACATCCAGGGTGTCTTCGTCAAAGCGAACGTATAAAGTATTAGGATGGCAACACACTTGGCAATCTTCAATATAAGACTGCTGCCCACCAGCACTAAAATCAACAAAGGTTGAATTAGTTTCGCCGCAATAGGCACACATATACTCTGCTGTTGTTTGCATTTAATTTATGATTAAGAACAAATTTTGATGGCAAATATTTCTAAATGTTAAGTATGTTGACACTCACGTTGGGTGACAGTGTGCCGATAGCGAAACATTTGCTCAAGTCTAGAGTTTACCCACCATCCTAAGAGCAATTCAGCAAGCCAACCACCAGGTATTTTATATGCGATCGCATCTGTAAGTCTTGTTTTACCATTTTCTGCTTCAAATTGATGTTGATGCGCCCAATACTCCATTGGACCAGCAATTTGTTGATCAGTAAATAGCCGAGGTTTTTGGCATTCGGTATGACGCGCCAACCATTGTATCGGCAAAAATCCTAACCACAAGCGAAATTCAGATATCGCACCAACATCTAAACCACCCTCACGGCGAATGATTTGAACTGGTTGCCAAGGCGGGGTAAGAATTTGTAGTATATCTGGTCTTTCGTGAAAACTCCAGACAACTTCTACTGGTGCATCAATTAACGACGAGTGTTTAAAGTGAAGCATTGTTAATTGTTAATTGGTCATGGGTCATTGCTAATTGCTAATTGCTAATTGCTAATTGCTAATTGCTAATTGCTAATTGCTAATTGTTAATTGTTTTTCCAGTGTTGCTTGGGGTAGTGGTCCAAGTAGGTGACTCCAAGGTAAAACTTGCTTTGTTGACCAGTTATTATGCACATAAAAATCCATTTCTGGTAACTGTCCACGCAATTCTTTAAAGGCGCGGCGGAAACTACCGATGGAATCACCGTACTGGCGTGTGAGTTCTAATAAATGTGATAATCTGCGATCGCCTCTAGATATTAAAGCTTGAATTACTGACCAATTGTAACTTTCCGGTCGAAAATCAATTCCGTGCGATCGCAATTGTTTCTGCAAAAATTGTAGCCTCTTTTCTGCACTACGACTCACCCCAAACCACTGAAACGGTGTATGCGCTTTCGGGACAAAAGTACTACATCCCAGAGTCAGACGCAAACCAGGTGCAGATTTCTTAATATCTCGCATCATTGCTACGGTTTGATCTAAATCCTCTGGTTCTTCACCAGGGATACCCACCATACCATAGAGTTTCAGGTTACTTAATCCACCTGCTTTAGCATTAATAGCTGCCTGGATAATCTCATTTTGCTCCAGCTTTTTATTGATAATTTTCCGTAATCTCTCAGAACCACTTTCTACAGCTATTGTGAGCGATCGCGTATCCCTTTTTGCTAAAGTTTCTGCTAACTTCACAGTTACAGTATTTGTCCGCACTGAAGCAATACTTAAGCGTATGCCATCATATTGTGGCTGACTTAAATATGAAAGCAAATATTCAAACTCTGGATGCTGCGTTACAGATGCCCCCAATAACCCCAACCGATGAGTAACAGTTAACCCTTTTTCAATCGCTGGAATTAACGATTCTTCCATACTCGCTGTGCGAAAGGGTAGGGTTAAATAACTCGCTAAACAAAAGCGGCACATTTCTGGGCAACTCCGCACCACTTCCACCATGTATATATTTTCCCATGCTGCCTTTTCTGTCACCACAGATGAAGCCGATAAAACATTACCTCTATAAGTTTGTTTCTCTACATACTTAGGAATGGTACTATCTATGGGTTGGATTAACTCAATTTCATTATTTGAATGATGATATTTAACTTCATACAAACTAGGAATATACACCCCAGGAACTTGAGCTAAACGCTGCAATTGAGTTTGCCTTCCGGCGTGTCGTACTTCTTTATATGCTTCAATAAAATTACCTAGTAGGTTTTCCCCATCTCCCAGCAAAATCACATCAAAAAAGTCAGCAAAAGGTTCTGGGTTAGCCGTTAATACAGGTCCACCACCAAATACTAATGGTTGGTCATCAGAACGAGCATTAGCACGCATTGGAATTTCTAGAAATTCAATTAAATTTAAGATATTTATATAGTCGAGTTCCCAAGACATAGAGAAACCAACTAATTCCGGCTTTCTGGGTAGCTGCTCATGAGTATCGGTAAACAGGCGACTCACCTTGACATCAGGGCGCGTTGCTAAAGATGACCACACTACCTGATAACCTAAGCTAGTAATACCAACGCTATACTCATTAGGAAATGCAAAGATAAGTTCAATAGCATCAGCATTAGGTGTTGCTGGGCTAAATAGGAGGCGTTCAAAGCTAAATACAGATGCAGTCACAGGTTGATTAAATTTATAATACTATTTTTTCATTTACTATTTTAAACAATATTTTGATGAAAATAAATTTTCTAATTTAATTTACCTCCTTCATAAATTAAGAAAATATTAATTTGATGATCATGTTCTCCAGTTTGTATCACAAAAAATCCAGATTTTTTGTGATAATTTATTACGTCTAATCAAAATAAAAAATTTAGATGTCGGGATAGAATACACTATTATTTTGGCGATCGTGAATATATTACTGTTAAAATCAATATTTGATAGATTAAAATTTAAAAATATTGCTTTAGGTGAATAGACTGTAAGTAGGGAATAAGTTATCTAATATACGGAAGATAATGGCAAAGCATGAGGAAAATCGCAGTGAAGGTAGAGACGTGCCATGGCGCGTCTTTACACCAATGACCAATGACCAATGACCAATGACCAATGACCAATGACCAATGACCAACGACCAATGACCAACGACCAATGACCAATGACCAATGACCAACGACCAACGACCAATGACCAATGATTTAAATGTAATTGCAGTAAAATAAGCAAGGCACAAATTCTGATCCCAAGCTTTAGAATAAGCAAAAAGTAAGAGCGAGTAGTAGGCTGGCTGGCGGTGAAAAAGGAGTTGAAGTGTCAAAGTTCTTCCCAAAGCTCAAGTTTCCATCAGATAAATTGAATGACTTAACGTCAACAGCATCTGAATCGACCTCTGGCACAGACGTGGACAAAGAAAAACAGGATAAATGGACATCACAGCTTCACCAATTGAGGCAAGGCATAAAGCAAGCAACGTCGTTTTTACACCGACAGAGATCTTCTGTCGAAAAAGTTCCTCCGGTGTCGAATCAGCCGTCTAATCGTAAAAAGTGGTTGGTTGCTCGCTACTTACTGTTACTGGCGGGTTTGGGTGTTGGCGGCGGCGCTCTAGCACTGACTCTAGGCGGGTATTGGCTAGATAGCAAATTGCCTGATTCGAGTAGCGATGTTTTAAGTTATGCTCGACCAGGCACATTAACGATCAAAGCAGTAGACGGTTCAAGCCTCAAGCAATCTGGACCTGTCACCGAACAAAAGCTGAAAATTTGGGAAGTTCCCCAAACTTTAATAGATGCCTTTATTGCCATAGAAGATCGGCGCTTCTACCAGCACGAAGGAGTAGATTATCAGGGCATTCTCCGCGCTGCTGTCTCCAACTTACACGCTGGCGGTGTGGTGGAAGGTGGCAGCACACTTACTCAGCAACTAGCGAGAATTGTCTTTCTAGACCAGCAGCGCAGTATGTTGCGTAAGCTCAAAGAATTTCGGATGGCTCAAAAAATTGACCGTGAGCTTACCAAGGATCAAATTTTAGAGCGCTACCTAAATTTGGTATATCTCGGAGAAGGTGCTTACGGAGTTGCTGATGCAGCTTGGGTTTACTTTAGCAAGCCAGTAAAAGACCTGACCTTATCAGAAATGGCAACTTTAGCTGGACTACCACCCGCACCGAATGAATACTCACCGTTTGCGAGTCAAGAACTCGCCCTCCAGCGTAGAAACAAAGTCTTGCAGAAAATGCAGGAAGCTAATTACATTTCAGCCTCCGAAGCCAAAGCCGCAATCAGTGAGCCGTTGATCCTCAAACGTAGTCCCCTAAGACGGATGGAGCGCAAAGCTTCTTACTTTACTCAATATATTGAAAAAGAACTGCCTAATTACGTTTCCCCCAAAATCCTAAAAGCTGGAGGAATTACTGTTGAAACTACCCTCAACCTAGAATGGCAAGAGCAAGCTGAAAACGCCATCAAAAAAACTATAGAAGAAAATGGTCGTTATTCTAACTTTCAGCAAGCGGCTTTGGTAGCAATTGATCCCCGAAATGGGAACATCAGGGCAATGGTAGGAGGAAAAGATTTTTACGATAACCAATTTAATCGTGTTACTCAAGCTAAACGCCAACCAGGATCTACTTTTAAAGCATTTGTATATACAACAGCGATCGCCGCAGGTTTTACTCCATACCAAGGATATCTAGATGCCCCAATCACTGTAGACGGATATACACCTAAAAACTACAGTGAAAGCTATGGCGGCTGGATGTCCATGCGGGATGCCCTGATTAACTCAGTTAATGTAGTTGCCCTAAAAGTTTTGCTCGATGTGGGATGGCAACCAATGATTGATATTGCCCACAAAATGGGAATTGAATCTGAACTGCAACCGATTTACTCCTTACCCTTGGGCGGATCTGAAGTTAACCTGCTGGAACTGACAAGTGCTTACGGCACCTTTGCTACTAATGGTTTGCATACTAAACCTTCTGGTATTCGTCGGATCTTGGATCATCGAGGCGAAATAATTTATCAAGATAAAATTACACCTGAGCGTGCCATAGATGAAGAAACATCTGCGATCATGACTTGGATGCTGCGAGGAGTGGTAAATGAAGGCACTGGTCGAGCAGCACAGCTTGTAGATCGACAGGTAGCTGGAAAGACTGGTACTACTGACGAAGCCCGCGATCTCTGGTTCGTTGGTTACATTCCTCAGTTAGTAACTGGTGTCTGGTTAGGAAATGATGACAACCAGCCAACTAACGGTAAAAGCAGTACGGCAGCCTACACTTGGAATCAGTTTATGTCCCAAGTAGTTAAAGAAGTACGCCCTGAAAAGTTTGTACCTCGTCCAGATAACTTAGAAAATCGCCCAGCAACAATTAAAGTGCAGCCGATTCAACCTAAAAGTATTCTTTTCGGCAGTAACGCCTTAGATAATAGCTCTGACGAGCAAAATTCCGATTCTACTCCTCGTCGTCGCCGCCGCTCTAGACGCGATCGCGATTAAAAGGTTGATTTAAGCTCTTAGAGAGTAGTTTTTGAGAGAGTCAATCAATTAATCAAACCTGTGGAAGATAGGATGAGCTTTTTTGTTTTGGTAGGATAACCGAAATAGGATAAGGAGTTTACCAAGATATGAATTTACTTTTAGAAGTTGCCACGAATCAGCCTCATTTTCCAGTTTCTGCTACAGCCGTTTATGCAGTTGGCTTTGTTGCGGCTGTAACCATTGGCTCAGTTGCTTGGTATAATTCCAAGCGCCCTGTTGGTTGGGAAGATAAGGAACGCCCTGATGTTGTGCCTGAAGTCAAAAAAGAAGCAACTCCTGGTTTGGGTGAACCCAAATAAATATGCTCCCACCGCTAACCCTTGGGGTATAGCGGTGGACAATTAACAATTAACAATTAACAATTAACAATTAACAATTAACAATTAACAATTAAGTAGCTCCACATTAAAAAAGATCAAACAAAAATCTCCCCCTCCCATTATTAAGGGGAGGGGGCTGGGGGGTGGGGTTTTACGTTTAATTAGGGTGGGATTATAGGCTCAAACAGCAAGGGCAGACACAGGCTGTTTGATATTGCCTAACCTAACAGTAGTGAGAGATTTAGTTGATATTGACCGTAAATCCTACGGTAATTTTGTTGAGCATATTTTCCGCAATTAGCGCAGAGCCAAGTTATCGTTTAGTGTTACGTTCACCTGGGCTGAGGGATTAAGTACAACAGCATCAGTTTTGTTTGAACCTAAAAGCACTCCACTGGCAGCCCCCGCCCCAGCACCTATTAATACTTCTCCAACTCCGATTTTTTTATCCCCAGTAATACCAGAGATTCCAGCCGCAGCCGCAGCACCAATAGCGGCATTTTTCAGTACAGTACCTGTATTAATGCCCCCTTGTGATTCTTGAGTTTGAGCAATGATGTTTGAAGTGGCATTTATAGCTTGGCGGCGGTTTCCATAGAAAACGATTTCTCTGGCAACAAACTTAGCTCCGCCATTAACTGGTTGCAATTCACCAACAACCTCTGTACCCATAGGAATTAATAAAGCTCCGCTACGCGCTCTGACATTACCTGCAACTTGGAGAGTAAGCGGAACTGGTAAGGTTTGGTTAGCGGGCATTACCATTTTCTCTGTTCTATTGTAAGTCAGAGGTAAGGTTGTGCCGTATGGAATAGTTATACCAAGTTGTTGTTGGGTTCTGCCTTTAAAGATTGATTGAGCAGCAGCAGGAGAAGTGGTGATTATAGGGGCGGCTGTACTAGCAAGGATTGATAAAGCGATTAGTGTAGATGTTCCAGTTTTAAATGGGTGGCGAGACATAGAAAATATCCTCTTGTAATAAAATGCTTATTCTGATTACCTAGACGCACAGTAGCTAAATTTGTTTCTGAAAAATTTGCTTGTTTGAGTGAGAGTTAAGTAAAACATCCATAAGAACCCCACCCCCAGCCCCTCCCCTTACTAAAGGGAGGGGAGTTGGTTTGATGTTTAATTATGTTGAGTTACTTATAAGTAAACAGTAAACAGGTATCACTAAAGAGTTATCAGGCTTATGGTGGAGATTTAGAGACTTTAGTTTAATGATAAGAGATCACAGAATATGACAGAGGGTGGTGTCCCGTATGGTCAGAGCGATCGCACTCTGAGTGGGTAACTTTTGTCAGTGCTACACTTATTCTGATCTTAATTGTGGGTTTGGTAGTTTACAACTGGTTTACTCAGAAAGATCAACCACCAGTTTTGTCTGTCACCCGTAATGGTGAAAATCGTCAATTTTAAGGGCAATATTACGTCCCATTTACTGTTACTAACGTTGGTGAAGATACTGCGGAATCTGTCCAAATTATTGCCGAACTACGCCAAAATGGTCAGGCAGAGGAAACAGGCGAACAGCAGATTGATTTTCTATCGAGTGGTGAAACAGAAGAAGGTGCTTTTATTTTTACTAGCAATCCAAGTCAAGGGAAATTCATTGTGAGAGTTGCTAGTTATAAGTTACCTTAACGATTTAAATTTATAATATTGCTGGTTTCTACTTAAGTTTAAGTATTTTTTCACCTAGTCTGCGAACTTTTTTAGGTAGAGTAAATTCAGTTACATTTCGATTATGTATCAATTCATTTGAATTGTTAGTTGATGTCAGTCGGGGGTTTTTATGTGGAAAAGGTTCATTGGGAATATTTTTTTCTAAAAATTCACAAAGTTTATCCC
This sequence comes from uncultured cyanobacterium, assembly GCA_963711165.1. Lineage (GTDB taxonomy): Bacteria > Cyanobacteriota > Cyanobacteriia > Cyanobacteriales > PCC-9333 > Crinalium. The sequence continues at coordinate 27,070 of CAVQDG010000051.1, forward strand.
AGCCATCACCGTTAAAGATATCTAATACTAAAAATTGTGGCTGTTTTTCTGCTGAAAAATAATCATAAACTAACTTCAAGTGACTGTGGTAGACCCAAGTAAAACGATCTTCATTAAATTGATTGCAACCATAAAGAAGAGTTCGATAAAATTCTCGTTTTGTTCCTGGTTTGGGTACTGCATCTAGCTGATTAAAGGGAGCGTGACGACAAGAATCGAGCCAACTATTTAAATCTCTAACTGTCAAAATAAATTTGGAATTTGGATAAACTGTGTCTAGTTGTGGGTAAATTGCTGGAATCGGAATATCTGTTAATGCGTCAAATTGTTTTAGTATAGAGAGTTGATAATTACCTGCTCTTAGTTCTGCAACTGTACTTTCATCTGAGGGAAAATCACAAACTTGATAACCGAGAATTTTTAAGGCTGCACTAAGGCTACTTGTTCCAGTTTTAGGTAAGCCAATACCAAAAATTTTTTGCATATTGTTTTCAGGATTTTATTCTTAAACTATTTGTAAAATTAAATAAAAACTAGCCACAGTGGAATTATAACTGATTTAAGAGTTAGAACATGAGTGGAAAAAAGTTTTAATGCTGGCTGGTGGCTTTGTTGGAGTTGTCGGGTATGGTATGCACTAAGCGGACATTTTCCCTCGAAAGTGCGATCGCACTATGCCCAGAAGTAGCAGCCGATTTGGCAGGTGGGGTGGATTGTGCGATCGCTGTTGCCGATATATTAGGCTGCGGGGTAGAAATTGCCAGTAGTAGAGGAAATAACGCTGCGATCGCACTATTATAAAAGCTCATCTTCGTTTCTCCCACTATTCTTACCCCTACTTAATAATGGAAGTTGCTTATCCCTACTAAGTTCCTACACCCCTCACCATATCGAATCCGTTTGATTACGCATCCCAAAAGTTACCCTAAGTATCAAAGTCCCCCTTTTTAAGGGGGATTTAGGGGGATTTACAAGTCAGCCCGGAACAATTAAATCCCAGTTACCAAGCGTTGTTCTAAGAGTTGCACAGAACCGATTGCTAATTGCACTAAAGGCCAACCGACTAAACAGATTAAAGCCGCCCAGTTTGTGCTAATATCTAAACCTTGGCGGACTGCCACAATCACAGCTAACAAACTCCAGACAGCTAAAACCACTTCAATTGCTCGTCCTAGTAAAGGAATTACCGTTAAAAAGTTCAGTGTTTGCGGTGCATAAGCAAAGCCAATCGGAATTAACAAATCTTGATAAGTAAGTGTATGGCGTTTTAGCCATTGACCGATCTTGGAGATGGTTAGAGTCCAAAAATAGTAACCTGCTGCTACACTGATGCCATCTATCAGCAGTGCGAACAGTAGGATAGACAACGGCGCTCTATTAATTAATAGAATAATTGCACTTCCCAAAACATGGGAAATTGCTGCTAAAATCACAATTGTTATAGCTATCCGATTGGTTTTAGGAGTATTATGAGCATTTTCATAAAAATTTCCATCCAAAGATAGAGCATTAGCAATAGTAGTTACTATTGATTTTGAATCGTTGTTACTCATTTGCCATACCTACCACTTATGATTATCAATAGACATCTCCAGAAATTAAAAGTTCGTTACCTATACCCCTTGTAGAGACGCGCCAATAGCGCTACGCGCATGGCGGAGCTTCGGCACGGATCTACATTCATTTTGGAGAAGTCTAATAATTTGATATCATAATATTTAATTTGGGGATTGAGAAAAAAGAATCAATTTATTATCAGTGCATCTGCCGAGATACACAATTAGTTACTTAAATGTTTAAATTCATTTTGGGCATCATTCGGTGGTTACAAGGTGGAGCTTTAAAACTCTTAACTTTAGCAGGTATAATTTTACTAATTTGGGGAATTGTTTCTCCTGTAGGAACTTTGGTTTGGTGGCTAAACGAAGGGGCTGGTAATTTAGGATTGCTGAAGAAAACGCCTGATTCTTTGGTTGCAACATTTCAACCTAAAAATAGTCAAGATCAAAAATTAAGTAATAATAGTTCCAATATAAATTGTTATATAATCTTTCTGCCAGGAGTAGGAGATTTTTCGGGCGATCAATTAACCAATGGTGAAAGATCATTTTTAACTGGTTTAGTAGAAAGCCATTCTACCTGCGACGCTGTTGCCGATGTCTTTCCCTACTCAGTTTCTAATGATAGTTTAGGTGGGCAGAGATTATTAGCTCCTATATGGCGCTTTGCTGAGGAGGCGCAAGGTTTATTAGGAAGTGCAGATGTACTGATTAAAATTCGCAATCTTTGGCGTTTTGCTATTTCCGCAGATAGTCGATATGGCACTATTTATAATCGGGGAATTGCTAGTGCAATTATTGAAAGGATGAATGCTGTGCATCCTATTCCAAAAGATTCTAATCAACCGATTAAAATTATTCTGATCGGTACTAGCGGAGGGGTAGAAGTGGCTTTAAATGCAGTGCCTTATTTGAAGCAATGGTTAGATACTAAAACCAAAATTATTGTAGTTTCTATCGGTGGCGTATTTAATGGGAGAAATGGTTTTGAAGAAAGTGAGCATATATATCACCTGCGAGGAAAGAGAGACTTGGTTGAAGATATAGGCGGTGTTTTATTCCCGTCGCGTTGGTTATGGAATGTTACTTCGCCATTTGTGCAAGCTCGTTATTCAGGTCGTTATACTTCAAGTATTAGTGGTAATCATGCCCATGATGGCGATCAAGGATATTTTGGTGAAGATTTAGTTGATAATAGTCAGAGAAAATATGTAGATTTAACAGTTCAAGAAGTTAATAAATTGCCAATTTGGTCTGATTGAAGAGTTCATAAGATAGGATAAGATGTTGCATTTATTCAGGCTTCTTTTAATAATGCTTTTTAAGGTTCAAAACTTACGCAAGGCTGAAAAATAAATCCCCCCTAGCCCCCCTTTTTAAGGGGGAAACATTCAAAGCCCCCCTTTTTAAGGGGGATTTAGGGGGATCTCTGCGTATGAAAACTATATCTAATTAGCGAAAAATACTCGGCGGAGTAGTTCAGAAATCCGAAGTTAGGCTAATTAACTAACTTAACGCGACGACTATAGCGAGTTAATAAGCCAAAGGCTAAACCAAATACACCGAAACCGAGCAAAGAGTTAGTATTACTAGATTCAGGAACAGAAGTTGCAGCAAGACCAACAATGTTCACATTATTACCAATAGTACCAAGTGTTGTAGCTGCACCTGTAGCTAAGTTGATATTATATAAACTTGAACCGGATGCTGCAAATGCAGTATTTGTTGTTTGATCGCTACCTGTGAAAATGTCAAACCCTCCAGTTGTACCAAAGTCAATCCCAAGAGAGCCTATAGTGTTGAGAGTGCCAGCATTGGGTGGGTTTTGCTGAACCAATACATCCAGCGCCGAATCTATATTATAAAGTTGGGTTACAGTTGTGCCAGCAAATGAATTAGTGTAAGCGGCGGCGGTAATATTTGGATCGGCTCCCGCGTTCACATCTCCAGCCGCATAAGCCAAGTTACCATCAACAGTAACCGCTCCAGTATCAACGTTAATACGCAAGTTTTGCTCGTTATTACCAACTAATCGCAAGCGATCTGGTACTGGGTTGAAGTCAAATCCTGACTGTACCCCTGCTGTAAAGGGAGTTGAAAGGGTACTTACAAAAGCAGCACCACCAGTAGTAGGGTTAATGGTATAAATGTTATTTGTGTCTGTTATACCATAGAGCATCCCATTAGCTGGTCGGAAATCAATTCCTAGCAAATTACCATTAAGCCCTGTAACTCCAACACTGGTAACACTATTAGGACTCTCCGGTTTGAAAGAAACTAGAGTGTTATTGTCAGTTAGACCAGTTAACCTGATAGTAGCTGCATTTGCCGAGTTAATCATCCCAAAGGGATTTAATATCGTTGTTGCAGCTAATGCAGAAGCAATGGAATATACCTTGTTTAGTTTCATCAAAAATCTCTCAAAAGATAGATTTATTAGTTAGCGAATTGAACTCTAACTAACCCGAATAAATACGTAATTATACGTATGCCGAAAATTTTACCATTAATATCTAAAAATTATGCTCATATCTAAGTAATTGCCAAAACTGTCACTTAAAATAAAGCTAACGTAGCTAATAGCATACATCTCTCGATTGAGCAGGTGCTTTATCAGTTTCCCCCCTCAGATTGATAAACAAAGATGATTAGACAAAAAATATTATATAAAAATGCTCCCACGACTTAAGTAGTAGGAGCCTCAAATAAACAAAGTTAGCTCAGAACCTTGCATTAGTTTCTCAGTTTCTTGAATTAGCTTCTGTGCAGTTTCTTTTGGCTCACTCTTGACACCATATTGAACAATCACAGTATCGAGGATGCCCAGATTTTTATGATCATCTTCTAGCTAGCTATAGAAGAAATCTCATTCAAATAAATCCAGGGTTTAGCTAACTAATTGACATAAAGATGTTTGGTTGTGTACTGTATTTAGATGGATTTTAGTTTTGTAATTAATAAAAATAAAATTTTAGACATCATTTAACCAAGAGTATCTATTGCTGGATAGATAAATTTATATTATTTATAACTTTAGATGTAAACTTATAATTGCTTACCATGTCAAAATAGAGTAAATAAGCAAATAATTACATCACAATTTGCACTTTGTCCTGAAAAATCGCTCATTACCTTAAGTAAGCTTAGGCACAGGTTAACGCAATCTACCGATGATTATTTACTCCATCGTCAGGCAGATATATTTATTAACTTTGATCGCATAAAGTGACTCAATAAAAGTAGAGCAGGAGATCAGGGCGTGACCCAAGAAGCAGCAGGACTAGGTGAACAGGCGCTGAATAAAGCGGCTGAAGTTGGATTATCTAGTCAACTAGATGAAGTCGAAAATCTGGAGGTAGAAGTTAAAACTGATCCTTTAAAGCTGATGAGTGGAGAACTAGATTCAGTCTCCATTGAAGGCGAAGGTCTAGTGATGAATAATGACTTACGTGCAGAGGAATTAACAGTAAACACTGGAAAAATTTCCATCAACCCACTAACCGCAGCTTTTGGAAAAATTGAACTTAACCATCCAACAGATGCAGATGCTCAGGTTGTCCTCAAAGAAGAGGATATCAACCGTGCATTCAATTCTGAATTCCTGCGTGAAAAGCTACAAAACCTGGCAGTTAATATTAATGGTCAACCCACAACTATTGATACCAAGCGTATAGATTTTCGCTTACCAGGCGATCAAAAAGTTGCACTAACTGCTGATATCATTCTTTCTCAAACCAATGAGGAGAAGAAAATCGAGTTTACCGCAACCCCTCGTAAAAGTCCTGATGGCTACTCTGTGTTACTAGAAGATGTTCAGTACTCAGAAGGAAAGGATTTATCTCCAGATTTAACCAAAACTTTATTGGAGAAAGCCAACGAACTTTTAGATTTGCGAAACTTTGAGCTAGAGGGAATGTCGCTACGCCTAAAAGCGCTGGATGTGCAAGCAGGAAAGATGAACCTGCAAGCAGAAGCCCACGTAGAGCAATTTCCCTCGGAATAAGCGATTAGCAATTAGCAATTAGCGATTAGCAATTAGCGATTAGTTAATAACTTAAAGCTTATACCTAGCAGCTATAAGCAAGGGCAAAAAGATTAAAACATAAAACCAAGGAGAAAAATATGACACAGACTCCCAGCGTTCCGCCATTAATTGAGAGCGATGAAGCAGATTATCGAGATTCTGGTGTAACCAGTACAGTTGCTGTTGCTGGACATCCTTTCCACCCTCTGCTAGTCACATTACCAATCACTTTTTTGGTGAGCGCACCAGTAACAGATATAGTCTACTGGTTGACGAGCGATTTATTCTGGGCAAAAGCCTCTTATTGGGTAATAGTTGCTGGTTTAGCTACTGCTGTTTTAGCTGCTATTACTGGTTTGATGGACTTTTTGAGAATTGAACGAGTCCGTAAGCGCAAAGCTGGTTGGGCGCATATGTTCCTTAACATTGCTGTGTTGGCGTTGACAATTATCAATTTGGCTGTGCGTTTGGGCGACCCAAGCAGTAAGATAGTCTATTTAGGACTGATTCTTTCCGTAATTGTCGCAACGCTTCTTGGTCTTTCAGGCTGGTACGGTGCTGAACTAATTTATCGTCATAAAGTGGCTGTGATTGGTTACGGCGACCCCAACAGATAATATTTTGCCTATTTGAACTAAATCAAAATCAGGGGTGAGAAGTAAATTCCTTATCCCTGATTTTGTTTGGCTTTAAATATATCAGGCTTTTTAAGTTCAGGACTTATATCATGTCCGGTTAATCAGTTATATTAAGCTAACGCGCAAATAAACTTGTACATTTTTAATAAAGAAGAAAAATTATCAAACCCTATAACCCTCTCTCCTCCCTCCTCTCTTTATAAAAGATAAAATGCGCGAAACACAACAGCTTATCCTTAACCAGTAACGTTGTAGAGACGAGCCACGGCGCGTCTCTAATTTATGCTCTAGATAGTTATGAATAAGATTTAACTGAGCAGCTACCTTACCCATAACTATTAAATTATAAAAAATTAGCAATTAAATAATTCCTGGTCCCTTACCACGGGTATCATGTTCAAGAGTAAGTTCTCCCTCTTTATCATCATTTGCTGAAGCTAAATCTTGGGCGCGTTGCTCAATTTGCTCTTCTGCTTCTTGTTTTAAATCGCCTGGTTCGTTAATGTACATTTCAGGTTCAATAGCATAGTTATTAAGCAAACCCTCTTTGTCTACTGTATAGCCTGCGGTTGTATCAATACTCTCAGGATTGGTTTGATCGTTATTTTTGGTATTTTCTGAGGGGAGTTGTTTGAAGGCATCGTTTTCTCTTTCTTGGCGGGCTGCTGTTTCAGCAGGAACAATGCCCCGATCATAGTTATTTTCAGCAACTCGTTCTGACGTATCAGCACCTGCTTGGGGAGTTGTAGCTTTTCCTTGGTTACTTACATCTTGATTACTCATAATTATTTTACTCCAAATATATTTCTAATCTAAGATTAGAATTTATTTAATCTGATTAGTATCTACCTGCGGTATTAAGTTTTTATTTCATGGTTGATAGTTATAGATACATCAAATTATGCCTGATTGAGAGTAGTATATCTTAAAAGAGATTCAACTATGAAATTATATATGAATCTGAAGATAACTCAATTTTATAAGCAGCATTGGTATGCGATCGCTTCTCTCCTAATCATCTTACCACTTGGCTTGTTGTCTAAATTTTATTCTGGGGCAGGTCGGCAGTGGTTAAATAATTATGCCGGAGATGTTTTATATGAAATATTCTGGTGTTTATTTTTATCTTTATTTATTTTAAATAGGAAAACTTTAAATAAAATTCCTTTATGGGTTTTTAGTATCACCTGTATGATTGAATTTTTACAACTTTGGCATCCACCCTGGCTGCAAATGTTGCGCTCATATTTTTTTGTAAAATTACTGTTAGGTACGACTTTTTCGTGGTGGGATTTTCCACATTATTTATTGGGTAGTGTAATAGGTTGGTTATGGATAGTAAAAATATATAATAAAACTTACGCACCGAAAAATTAAAACCTAGATCCCCCCTAACCCCCCTTAAAAAGGGGGGGACTTTGAATGTCCCTCCATTTATATTACAGCTAGATATATAGTTCCTTGGTCAAAAAGGTGGTGATCTATATCAATACCACTAATTACTATGCGATCGCGATATACATCAAACGCCGCAAAACTCAATATACTTGCAGAATGCGCTGTCCACTCTGAACTTCCTACTGGTCGCACTCCCGCCCCAGCGCCACAAATTAAGTAGGTTGTACCATTAATTGCTTGTGTACGTTCATAGCTGTGTTCGTGACCATTAATATAAATTTGTACACCATACTTTTTAAACAAAGGTGTTAGCTTACTAATTAAGTCTTGATTCAAACCATAAAGACCGGATGAATAAATTTGATGGTGTCCAAATACGATTTTCCAAGGTGCATTACTTTTGCTAAGTTCTGTTTCTAACCAAGGTAGTTGAGTTTGCCAATCAGCATTATGGTTAGTGTCTAGGGCAAAAAATTGCACTGAGTCGCGGCGAAATGTGTAATAGCGCTGCCCTTGCATATTAAAGCCTAGATAACGCACTTGCGGATCACCATTATCGGTGCGGATGTCATGGTTTCCTAGACAAGCGTGAAATTTTACGTTTTGCTGAAGTAAAGATTGATAAGGTTGCTCAAATACGGCTTTAATTTTCTCAATTTCACCGTTGTTATAGATATTATCTCCAGCTAAAACAACTAAATTAAAAGGTTGTTTTTGGTGATAACGAGTCATAGCATTAGCTACAGCATATTGACCTTTAGCGCCTGTTCCGGTGTCTGCTACTGACACAAAGCGTAACAGAGGAGTTTCGCCTGGTGCTGGTGTTGTTATTTCTGATACAGGTTGGGATTTTAAATTTCGAGGATTGGGTATTTGAGCGAGAAGGCTCTTACCTAAAATAGCTAATCCAAAACCACTGAGGCTAGTTAAAAATAGAAACTGACGGCGTTTAATACTCATAAATAAATTTTTAATAAGTAGAGCAACTTAATTAAGCTATCTTATAGTGTAGGTTGGGTTGAGGAACGAAACCCAACATCAATAATCTTATAAAATTTGTTACAAATTGGCGCTGTAGTCAAGGGGGTATTGAATGTCACAGGATGAACCAAAGCAGTCGGAGTCAGTCAAACAAACGCCTAAAACACCGAAGGTTTCATCAACTACTAATAAGTCAGGAACAAGCTTAGAGCAAGCAACGCAGGTTGCCCAGCAAACTTGGAAACGCACTGAACCTGTGCTTAAAGTTCAAGGCATTAAGGTTTTACGAGGAACAATTAATCTGCTAGAAAAGGTGGCGGACAAGTTAGAGGCTCAACCGATACAACCAGCAAGCTCATCTTTAACTCCACCAGTTGTGGTTTCGCCACCGCAGGTAGTAGTATCTACACCAGTGGATAGCACAATAGCAACCCCAAAAACAGTAATTGATTTTCCTTCCTCAGATACCTCGAAGTTAGATGAGACAAGGATATCTGAAATTATTGAAATTACACCAAAAACGCCAGAACAACAAATATTAACAACGACACCTGTAACAGACACTCAAGAATCTACAGATAAACCTCCAACTTTTGTAGATAGGTTTTTGCCGAGTTTTCAGAGTGTACAGACTGCGTGGAATGGTGTTTTAAAGCTGATTCGTGGTTTATTACCAGCGTCGGCGAATCAAAAGTTATCTGATTGGGGATTAACTGGTGCGATCGCAGGTACGATTGTGCTAATACTTTGGATCAGTGTGGCAGTTTCACCTGACAAGCCTGTTGATGTCACTAAACTTCCTCCAGAAGAAATTCAAACGCCACCAGAATTAACAGCACCTAAAAAGCCACAAGCTGTAGAGATTGTTTCTCCTAAACCTCCAGTACTGACACCAGAGCAAAATTTGATTGCATCAATTCAAAATCAAGTTACTGGAATTACTAATCAGTATGCGGATGGGCTAATTCAGTCGCTTGAGGTGAATTTTCCGAAAAGTTTGTTAATTATTAAGGTGAGTCCAGATTGGTATGATATCAAGCCTGGTAAGCAGGATAAGTTAGCTGATGAAATGCTCAGTCGCTCGGCAGAAATGGATTTCAGTAAGTTAGAAATTACTGATACTAAGGGCAATATTGTTGCCCGTAGTCCTGTTGTGGGAACACACATGGTAATTTTGAAGCGACAGTTAGAAAGTTTAGATGCTTAAATTGGGGTTCGGAGATACCCCACCCCCTGCCCCCTCGCCTTATTAAGGGGAGGGGGTGAGAAATGTAGAGACGCGCCATGGCGCGTCTCTACATATTTACAGCCGTTCCGGCTGTTATGAGGTACAGTAACAGCATTTAGAAAACCAATTTCTTAAATGTTTAGAATTCATTAAATTGAGTGCAACTGCAATTACCTTATCAACCATTTCTGTTGTACTTGGAGCAAACCTGCGTAGAAAAGATTTCAGTTGTGACCACCATAACTCAATCGGGTTAAAATCGGGAGAATATGGCGATAAGCAAATAATTCTTGCACCTATTGCCTCAATCATCGGGACAATTGAAGCTCGTTTATGAGCGGGTAAATTATCCATTACCACTACGGCTCCTGACCACAATTGGGGTACTAAACACTTCTCAATAAATACTTCAAATGCTTTGCCATCCATCGAGTCATCAATTGTCATTAATGCCAGGACTTTGCTAATACTAATTGCTCCAATTGCCGTAACTTTTGATCCTCGATAAAATGGTTTTAAATCGTATACTCTTGTTCCACGTTGTGAACGGGCATGAGTTCTTGCCAAACCTAGCATCACTCCGGTTTCATCCAGAAATACTAAGTTTACTGGATCTATATCTTTCACTTTTTCCCAGTACTCTAATCTTAAATTTTGAACTCTTTCTGTGGCTGCTTGGCTACTCCGCATTGTTTTTTTTTGCGATTTAATCCCATTTTTTGTAATGAGGAAGACATTGCACTTCGACTTACCCAATTTCCAGTCTGGGCAGCAAATAATTCACAAAATTCCAGTAACGTTGCATCAGGATTGTTTGCCACCATTATCCTTAAATCTACTTCAGCATTTTTGAGATGACTAAACTGAGGTTTTCCTCGTTTTTTAGGCTGTATATTTCCATCAACTTGTTGTTGTTTTACCAGTTTTTGGACTAAACTTTTACTGACCGAAAATTTAGCTGCTACTTTTCTAATGGATATTTTTTCCTTTATATGTGCTGTCACTATTTTTTCTCGTATATCCATTGAAAATGTTTTCATTGATCAATAATATTTTTTCTATTATTTTAGTGTACCTCATAACAGCCGGAACGGCTGTATGTAGTGTGATTGTTTTGGTTACTGAGGCTTTCTGCGTAAGTCCTGACTTGGTTATCTATACCTGTAATGGCAGTGCCAACTACTACGGCGTAGGCTCCTAATTCTAAGGCTTGCTTTGCCATTTGGGGTGAAGCAATCCCACCTTCGCAAATTACAGGAACTTTTAACTGTTGTACCATCTGGGTTAATAACTCAAAGCCAGGTGGCGAGAGATGTTCAGTTTGGGCGGTATAGCCGTAGAGTGTTGTACCTACACAATCTGCACCAGCATTGGCAGCAGCGATCGCACACTCTATACTATCTATATCTGCCATTACTGGTTTGCCTAGTTCATTGTGTATACGCGCAATTAAGTTTTCTACAGTTTCTCCTTGGGGACGCGCTCTAAAAGTGGCATCAATGGCAATAATATCTGCACCTGCATTAGCGATCGCAACTGCATCTTCAAATTGTGGTGTAATGTATACTTGGTATCCTGAATGCGATCGCTTCCACAGTCCAATTATCGGTACATTTACTTTACTTCTTACGGCTTCGACATGAGTTGGCGTATCAATGCGTACACCAACTGCACCGTTTTGGACAGATGATAAAGCCATTGCTGCAATTATTACAGGGTCATGTAACGGCGATGTGGCTGGAGCCTGACAAGATACTATTAAACTATCAGCCAAGCGGGTAAGCGAATTTATATTAGATACCATTTTTAATAATTAACGCTCAAATTTAGATGTACTCTTGCTCATTATTCCTGAATATTTGACACTTAAATAATATAAAAATAATTAAATAAGCGTGCCGCGCATCTAAATTGTACATTTTATAACTCAGTAGAAAAGTTATCAAACACAATACCCCTCTCTCCTCCCTCCTCTCTCCTCCCTCTCTCAAATATAAAATCAAAGAAACACAACAGCTTAACCATTACTTCAAGCATAATTTCCTTACCCGTTAGCTCACTCTATAGTCGTAGATTAGTTAGTGCTAGGTTACAGCCAGAGGTTGATTTTGTTAAAGCTATGAATAGATAGTTTTAAAGCAGGGATAAAAGGTGGAGCAGAAGTTATGGTACGTTCAGATTTATTAAAAGTTTGTGGTGCTGGGTTAGTAGTAGCTACCTTAGCGATATTGCCATTAGCTCGTCCTGCTGCGGCAGATACCAGTGGGATGACTGAATATCAAAAAGGTCGCCATGAGATGGGAGGATATGGCTCAGATGTACGCATGGGCAATATGGCTCAGGCGCAAGGCATGATGAATTCTGGGATGCAATCCAATATGATGAGCGCTCAGGATATGAACAGCAGATGGTATTCTGCTAGAGAAATGTATTGGATGGGTCGTCACGAATGGAGCGGACCTGGGTTAATGACTGGTTTGAGGACTTCAGATAATGGCACTATGATGATGCCTATGATGATGCAGCGTCAGACTACGGGAAATGACATTATCATCAATACCACTACACCTAGCCAGAATAATACTATGCCTGGTGGGATGAATAATACTATGCCTGGTGGGATGAACAAGTAATCACTAATTAGTTTGAACAGGTCACGCATTCTAATCACCTGCGCCTGTAGAAATACCTTCAAATTCCCTCACCCTCAATGCTGGGGAACAATACATAAAAAGCCTGCCGACGCAGGCTTTTTTAAATAATATTTAATATTAATTAAAAATACAGGACTTACGCAAAGCCTCTGTCTGTAGGGTGCGTTACGCTTCGCTAACGCACCCTACCCACTATATGTGGCGTAAGTGCGTAAGTCCTAAAATATTGATCATCTGGCATTTTTTGGATCTGTGGCAGAATCTAGTTGTGGGTTCTTAAGTGTTAGTAAAACTTAAATCTCAGTGTAAGCTGGTAGGAGAAAATTGTGCATCGTTTAGCTGCAACGCCTGGAGGTTGGAATTCTCAGGCAGAAGGTGTGATTTTTATTGAACAGACTCCTGCTGATATTGTTTTAATTACTGCCGCAGATACAGATATCCAAACGCTGGCTGTTGCTGTTGCTCAATTACCTGCTGAATTCCCACCAGTGCGGGTTGTTAATCTTTTACAACTACAGCAACAGTTAACGATTGATACCTACGCGGAAGATGTTTTGCAGCACGCACAAGTAATTATTTTACGATTGCTGGGAGGACGTTCTTACTGGAGTTATGGGTTAGAAGTTTTACAGGAAACTGTTGCTAGTACTGGTACGGCACTAATTATTTTACCAGGAGATGACCGTCCTGATCCAGATTTAGTTAGTCATTCTACTGTTTCTTTAACAGTTGTTAATCAATTGTGGCGCTACTTTACAGAAGGTGGAGTAGATAATTTTGTTAACGCTTTAAAATTTATTGCTGATATTTGTCTGGGGCAATCTTACTCTCCAGCAGAACCTCAAGCTGTGCCGCGCGTCGGTGTTTATAGTTGGGGAGAAGTGCAGATTAATTATGCTGGTTTGCAATTATCGCCCACTGTATTTGCACTTAAGAAAGTAGGTATTCTTTTTTACCGCGCTCATTATTTAGCTGGTAATACTTCTGTAATTGATGCCCTAAGTCAAGCTTTAGTTGAAAGGCAACTGGAACCTTTACCTGTGTTTGTTTCTGCGTTGCGAGATTCAGATGTGCAAGCAGATTTGTTGGAGTATTTTCAACCTAAAGATGCTGAAGGTATTGAGTTGTTATTAAATACAACAAGTTTTTCTTTGGCTAAGTTGGAGACAGAAACGCCTCAGTTGGAGTTGTGGCAGCAATTAAATGTGCCTGTGTTGCAGGTAATTTTAAGTGGTGGAAATAAGGAGCAGTGGGAGTCGAATTTTCAGGGGTTAGCGCCACGCGATATGGCGATGAATGTGGCGTTACCAGAGGTGGATGGGCGGATTATTAGTCGGGCGGTTTCTTTTAAGGCGGTTGAGGTTTGGAATGCTCAGTTAGAGATGGATGTGGTGGTTTATGAAGCGGTGAGCGATCGCATTCAATTTGTAGCAGATTTAGCGGCGAATTGGGTAGGTTTACGCGAAACTATGCCAAAGGATAGATGTATTGGTTTGATTTTGGCTAATTATCCTAATCGTGATGGCAGGTTAGCTAATGGTGTTGGGTTGGATACTCCTGCTAGTTGTATAGAAATACTTAAGGCTTTGCAGGAAGCTGGTTATTTAGTTGAGAATATACCTGCAACTGGGGATGAGTTGATTCAACGTTTAACTTCTGGGGTGACTAATGATCCAGAAGGGCGTGAGTTGCGAGTTGTGCAGCAATCTTTGTCTGTTGAGGAATATCAGGAGTATTTTGTCACATTACCAGTAGAGGTGCAGAAGGGTATGTGCGATCGCTGGGGTGAACCTTCCAAATACTCTACCCAGGGTGTTTTCCCTATTTCTGGTATTCAATTAGGTAATATTTTTGTCGGTATTCAACCTGCGCGTGGTTATGATCTTGACCCTAGTTTAAATTATCATGCCCCAGATTTAGAACCAACTCATAGTTATTTGGCTTTTTATTATTGGTTAAGAAAACATTTTGAAGCGCAGGCAATTGTTGATGTAGGAAAGCATGGAAATTTGGAGTGGCTACCTGGTAAGAGTGTAGCTTTATCTGATAGCTGTTATCCAGAGGTGGCTTTTGGTGCGTTGCCACATTTATATCCTTTTATTGTTAATGATCCTGGGGAAGGTTCTCAAGCTAAACGGCGGGCGCAAGCGGTAATTATCGATCATTTAACGCCGCCGATGACTCGCGCTGAACTTTATGGCGGTTTGCAACAGTTGGAAGGTTTGATTGATGAGTATTATGAGGCGCAGAGTTTAGATCCTTCTAGGTTAAAGCTGATTGGCGATCGCATTAATGCTCTGATAGTCAAGGAAAATTTGGCAACGGATTTTGTAACGGATGTAACGGATGGGTTGTCTGTTGGTGGTGTTGGGGTGGGGGGGAAGGAGTTAGGTTATGGGTTAAGTGGTCGGTTGACAGCAGGGGTAATTGGTAATATTGATGGGTATCTTTGTGAGTTGAAGGAGGCGCAGATTCGGGATGGGTTGCATATTTTTGGGTTGTGTCCGCAGGGGCGACAATTAAGGGATTTAATAGTTGCGATCGCACGTCAACCGAGTAATAATCGTCTTGGTTTAACTCGCGCTATTGCTAAGGATTTAGGTTTAGATTTTGACCCCCTGACAACTGATTTTAAGTTGCCTATTTCAGAAATTTCCCCCCCCCTTCCCCCCCTTATTAAGGGGGGGGGAAAGTCTCAAATTAATACTGTGGGTGATGTAGTTGAAATATTAGAAGAATACGCAGCAGAGTTAGTCGAAAAATTGATTTCCTCTCCCCTATACGACAACCCATCCGTTAAATCTTCCACCAAATCCCATCCCTCAACAGACAACCCATCCGTTGCCATCCTCTCCCCTCCCTCCTCCCCCCTCACTTCTATTGAGTTGCAATGGATATGCTCGCGCCTTCTCCCCGCATTACTACAAACTACCCAAGAAATTACTTATCTTTTACATGGATTAAATGGGGGATATGTCCCTAGTGGCGCTTCTGGCGCACCTACGCGCGGAAGACCGGAAGTTTTACCTACGGGGCGCAATTTTTACTCAGTTGATATTCGTGCAATTCCTACGGAAACTGCTTGGGATGTTGGACGCAAAGCAGCAGAAGTAATGATTGAACGTTATACCCAAGAAAATGGTGAGTATCCCAAAACTATTGGGTTATCTGTCTGGGGTACTTCTACGATGCGGACTGGTGGGGATGATTTAGCAGAGGCGTTGGCGTTACTGGGTGTGCAACCAGTTTGGGATGGGGTTTCTCGGCGGGTTGTAGATTTTGAAATTCTGCCGTTATCAATATTAGGTCGTCCGCGTGTGGATGTGACGCTCAGAATTTCGGGGTTTTTCCGTGATGCTTTTCCTAATTTAATTGATTTATTCGATTCTGCTGTTGCAGCAGTGGCGGCGTTAGATGAACCCGCAGATCAAAATCCTCTAGCAGCGCAGGTAAAGCAAGAGATAGAGTTGTGGTCAAGTTCGGGGTTAAGTAAGGAAGAGGCGGAAATGCGATCGCGCTATCGTATATTTGGTTCTAAACCTGGTGCTTATGGTGCAGGTTTGCAAGGTTTAATTGAAGCCCAAAATTGGACAACTGATGCAGATTTAGCGCGGGCTTATATTAATTGGAGTAGTTACGCTTACACTAGCAATTCTCAATCTTTGGGGAAAGTTGAAGGAATAAGAACCCCACCCCCTAACCCCCTCCCCGCCAGCAGGGAGGGGGGATATGATGCTGGTTCCACACCTTTAAATAAGGAAAAAGTATCTTGTCCCCCCCCGTTAACGGGGGGGTTAGGGGGGGTTTCCGCGCCTGAAGCCTTTGAGAAACGTCTCAAGCAAATGCAAGTTGTATTGCACAACCAAGATAACCGCGAACACGATTTATTAGATTCTGATGATTATTATCAATTTCAAGGTGGTTTAACAGTTGCAGTACGTGCAGTTAGTGGGAAAAATCCGCAAACTTACTTTGGTGATAATTCTATTCCTGCAAATCCCAAAGTGCGAAAGTTACAAGAAGAAATTGATCGTGTATATCGTTCCCGTGTAGTTAATCCTAAATGGATAGCTGGTGTAATGCGTCACGGTTATAAGGGTGCATTTGAAATGGCGGCGACAGTAGATTATTTATTCGCTTACGATGCTACTGCTAATTGTGTGTCAGATTTTATGTATCAAGGGGTAGCAGAGGCGTATTTATTTGATGAAAAAGTGCAAGAATTTATTCAACAGAAAAATCCTTGGGCGTTGCGAGATATGGCGGAAAGGTTGTTAGAAGCGCATCAACGGGGGTTATGGAAAGGAGTTGAGCCACAGATGGTGGATAAGTTAAGAGCGCTTGTTCACGAAGCCGAAGCTGTGATTGAATCTACGACTACATAAGAAGTTATCGAAGGCTGAAATTATTGCTAAATTAATGTAGAGACGCGCCATGGCGCGTCTCTATTTATGACCAGATGACCTCGTGCTGTGCTTTATTCATAAATTATCTGCTTAATCAATAAAGTCTATTTGTAAATAAGGACGCAATCCGACTATTTTAGTCTCAGTAATTCCAAATCCTATCCCAGCATCATCAGGCAGATCATCTAATTTAGTAGTAAATCTAACTTGACCATTTTTAAAATCAAACTTATAGTGAGCTTCTAATCTTTCCGGCTCGGATTTTTGCGGGTAAATAGCTGTGCCGATACAAGTCTGATAATTTTTGCGGAGTGGAGCCTTATATTCTACAAATTGAGGATTTTTAGATACTAATTTGCTGGCTCCTGCTACAGATAAAGTATCAGCAATGACTATTTGATTAGACTGGGCAGCAATATTTATATACCCAAAGCTAAGAACCCAAAGACCAACATGAGGAGGACAAGTTCCAGATTTACGTTGAACGTTGAGGACTAAATTTGGTTGAGGCTTAGATGTGACGTTGCTAATCACCTCGTCGGCTTCCTTAGCTTTTAAAAATGGAGCAATAAAAAATATCAAAATAATGACTAAACAAGGAATAATTAAAAACCTGGCGAATTTGTTAAAGTAATTCATCTTTTTAAATAAATCCATCAAACTTAATTAATTCCCACACTTTCTAAGGCTAAATTGTTGGTTTCTGAGTTAACCACCCTAGATAATCCCTTTTGTACAATAGGTATCTGAATGGAAAACTCTGTTCCTTTACCTAATTCGGATTCACATACTATAATTCCTTGATGCTTTTGGATTATTTGATAACAAATAGACAAACCTAACCCTGTTCCTTTACCTACAGGCTTAGTAGTAAAAAATGGATCAAATAGTCGCGTTTTTACTTCCTCTGTCATTCCTGAACCATTATCTGCAATTTTAATATTTATGTAATCATTTTCCAGTTGAGTACTAATTATAATCTGGCTAGGCTCACTTTTTATTTCCTCAGCAGAACGCTGACTATTATATTCATCTAAAGCATCAATAGCATTATTCAGGATGTTCATAAATACCTGATTAAGTTGTCCTGCATAGCAAACCACTTGAGGTAAATTGCCATACTGTTTAATTATTTTAATTTCAGAGTGATTTGGTAGAGCCTTCAATCTGTTTTGCAAAATTAATAACGTACTATCAATCCCTTCGTGAATATCAACTGCTTTCATATCGGCTTCATCTAGACGCGAGAAGTTACGCAGAGATAACACAATGTTTCTAATCCGTTCAGTACCAACTTGCATTGAAGCAATTACTTTTGGCAAATCCTCTATGATAAATTCTAGATCAATTGTTTGATAATGCTCTGCCACTTCTGATACTGGATTTGGATAATGCTCTTGATACAATTGCAACAGTTCTAATATGTCTTGAATATATTCATTAGCGTGACTGATATTGCCATGTATAAAGTTAACTGGGTTATTAATCTCATGAGCTACACCAGCAACCATTTGACCAATACTAGACATTTTTTCAGTTTGAATCAGTTGCGATTGAGTTTGTTGCAATTCTGTTAATGCTTGCTCAAGTTCCTGTGCTTGTTGCTTAAGTTGCCCTTCAGATTGCCTTAATATTTCTTCTATTTGCTTACGTTGCTCAATTTCAATTGCTAATATTTCGTTGGTATTTGTTAATTCTATAGTACGGGCAATTACTTTTTCCTCTAATGTGCGGTAAGACTCCCGCAAGGCGGTAGCCATTTGGTTGAATTGCTCTGAAAGTTCTTGAATTTCATCGCCAGTTTGAATGTTTAAACGATAATCTAAGTCTCCGGTGCCAATTTTGTTTGCGCCTAACTGCAATTTTTTAATTGATTTAATAACTGGCAATAAAATTAACCAGAATTGACCAAAAAATACTATAATAATGATGCCAATAATAATTTGTCTGGCAATTTGAGCCGTTTGCTTAGAGCGATTCGCTTGTTCGCTCGCTAATTTATCTTGAAGTCGAATATTTTTAGCTAAAGAATTTAAAGAAAAATCAATGCTTTTGCCAAAAGAATTAATAGCTCTAAAGTCTTGATAAAACTGTTCTTGAGTTGAAGGCGTGTTGCTTAATTCATTACTTAAACGATTCAGAAATTTATGCTGGCGACTAATAACTGCTAATTCTGAATTCTCAGGCATCAGGCGCTGTATATCATCTAAAGTTAGTTGAAATTCAGACGTAGCTTTTTGGTATTTAGCCATGTCTGAAGGGTCACGATTTAGCATTAAAAAATCCTTGAGCGCCGTAACTTGGTCTCTTAAAAGAATTTCCAACTGCAGGGTATTATCAACAGATTGAGCAGCTTTTTCACGGCTCAATGCCGCCTGATTTTCGGCTTTCCACAGTAAAAATTCACTACCAAATGCCAAAGAAGCAATCAGCCCAATAACACCTATAGAAGAACCAATAAATTTAGCAGAAATTTTCATTTAGCCTGACCTGGTTTTAATTTTAGTTGCGCTTGTAATTTTCTAATTGGTTCGTAGTCTTCATCTTGAACTAAGGTGTAGCCTGCTGCTTCAGCGCCATTAACGTCTACAAGTCCTTCAGAAGCACTAACTAAAGCCTTTTTTAAATTAGTAACTAATTCCGGTGAAACTTTGTCAGCAAGGATTACAATTGGTCCTTGAGGGATAGGACTTGATTCCCAAATGATTTTATATTTTTGTGAATTAAATCTGCCAGCTTTTTGTTCAGTAAGATATGATGGTTTATCATCGGCGATCGCATCCACTTCACCCGATTCTAAATCTGTTTTCACTTGAGCGTGACTACCAGAAAATTTCACCTTAGTAAAATCTCTTTCTGGAGCAATACCCATTTCTTTAAAATATCCTAATGGCATTAAATACCCAGAAGTAGAGGATTCACTCACAAACGCAAATCGCTTACCTTTAAGATCGTTAACATCGTTGATTCTATTGGTATTGGTAACAATCACACTTGTATACCAAGGTCTTCCTGTATTTTTATCAATCGGAGCAACTATTGGTTTAATCTGGGGATTTAGTTGTTTAGCTTCAACATAAGTCAATGGTCCTAAATAAGCAATTTGTACCTGACCTTCAGCTAATAATTTAACAGGTGTATTGTAGTCTTTACCAATTTGAAAGTTTACCTGTTTACCAAGAGTTTTTGTCAGATAATCTGCTAGAGGTTGAAGCGATTTTTGTTGTTCTATTGGGTTCTTAGCGGGAATTACTGCTATATTTAGGCTAGTTAATTGTTGATCTGGCTTGGTTGATTGCTGTGTTTTTTGATCGGCAACTTTATCACTTTTTGATGGTTGACAGCCCACACTAACAACAGTGAGTATCACAGCAATGACTGATGAAGCAACTGAGCGGCTATGTAACCGTTCTAGGCTTTTAAATTGATGTTGCAGCATTATGCTAAGACTCTCAGGTAGTTAAGTTGTTGGCTATTGGGGTGATAGTTGATTGTGGTAGATGAATATTAAAAAAGCGTTAAGAATACAATTTGGAATTTATGCGCCTTTCTGGTATAATTGATATGTTAACAAATTTGCCCCTGTAAATTATTTAGCTCACCCTGACTTACTAAATATTGTCAGGAATTTAGCTATAACAGTACTTACGCAGTACGCAAGTACGCTATATATAGTGGGTAGGGTGCGTTAGCGCAGCGTAACGCACGCTACGGATAGTATAAATAGAATCAGTATTTAAGCTGTTGTGCTTCTAAATTTTATGTTTGAGGGGGAGAGGGGAGAGGAGGGAGGAGAGAGGGGAACAGAGTTTGATAACTTTTCTTATTTATTACAAATGTACAAATTAAATGCGCGTTAGCTTATACGCATTGTAAAGGGGTATTAAGCAACAAGTAAGAGCGCAGGCTCCCCCAATGCCCCCACAGATGGTGTATATAATTTATTTTGGCGTAAATCCTAATAATTAAAAATTAAATCCCCTCCTTGTCTCCACTGGAGGCGGTATAATTTAAAATTGATATTTTTTAATATTGAACTACTTACCAGTACTAATTAAGATGCTGCAAATGCTGTTGATAACTGTGCAGTGCTTTTCCTAGTTTGCTGCACTGGCAATTGAATCAAAAATTCTGTGCCTAGTCCAGGTTTCGAGTCACAAGTAATCTTTCCATGATGCTTATCTGTTACAATTTGGTAGCTAATAGATAATCCCAAACCAGTACCTTTGCCCACTGGTTTAGTAGTAAAAAATGGATCAAATAACCGCGTTTTTACTTTTTCGTTTATGCCGTAACCGTTATCAGTAATTCGCACTATAATTTCATCGGATAGCAATAATTCTGTGCTAATAGTAATCTGACCAGAGCGTTCTGTAACCTCTTCAATAGCATCAATCGCATTGCTGAGAAGATTCATAAATACTTGATTAATCTCGCCAGCATAGCACTCGACTAAGGGCAAATCTCCATATTCCTTCACAACCTGTATTTCTGTAATTGCACTTTTTGCCTTTAAACGATGTTGCAAAATTAATAAAGTGCTATCTATACCTTCGTGGATATCTACAACCTGCATCTGTGTTTGGTCAAGCCGAGAAAAATTCTTAAGTGATAGCACAATTTGACAAATACGTTCAGCGCCTATTTTCATTGAGGCTAAAATTTTGGGCATATCCTCAATCAGAAAATCTAAATCAATATCTTCAATTTGTTGTTGAATTTTATGAGTAGGGTTTGGGTAGGTTTCTTGATAAAGTTGCAACAATTCGAGTAAGTTTTGAACGTATTCGCTAGCGTGGTTTAAATTACCATAAATAAAGTTAACCGGATTATTAATTTCGTGCGCTACACCAGCCACTAATTGACCAAGGCTAGACATTTTCTCAGTTTGCACTAATTGTGTCTGGT
The DNA here is from genome assembly GCA_963711165.1 of uncultured cyanobacterium. Classification (GTDB taxonomy): domain Bacteria; phylum Cyanobacteriota; class Cyanobacteriia; order Cyanobacteriales; family PCC-9333; genus Crinalium. Next base: position 48,866 of record CAVQDG010000051.1, read on the forward strand.
AAGAGCGCAAGTCTCTCAAGGCTTGCTCTAATTCCTGAGATTGAGATTGAGCTTTTTCAGTTGCATCACAACTTTGTTGATAAAGTTCAGCTAGGTGAAGGTCAATTGCTAACTGTTGCTCATCGCTTTCTTGCTGATATTGACTAACAACAGCATCTAAAGCTTTGATTAAATCAGTTGCAGAGGCGTTCAAAATGTATCGTAAATGAATATTATCTTGTGTAAGTTCAGATTTATCTACCTGGGCTAATGCTCTTGCTTGAGTGATATAGTTGCGAACTTGCTTGTCTAAATTGAGAGGCAAATCAAAGTACATTCCCTGAACTGTTGGCGATGGATTTCCAGGGAGTTTCATCTCTGCATCACCGTTGATTAGTCCGTTATGGGATTTTTCCATCAAGTTAATTGCAGCTAGTAGTTCCTGACGCAATTTTTCTTGTTCAACAATGTCTTGAGTGCAAACTAATCTTAACGCGAACAATGCAGTTCTTTGAGAAAGCATTCGCTGACGACCACTGACATTTACAACTGCGGCATTAATTTCTCGTACAGCAGTAATGGGTTTTAAATCTAATAAACTGTTCATGGCAAGCACTGGCAATAGTTTTAAATAAAATAAGTTGGTTGGAATTATACTATTGCTAGATGAGTTTTTCATAGTTTATTAAGTTTAAATCTCGCTCTTTAGGTTAACAATATTCAAGGTAGTAAAAAAATTTAGCTAGATGGGAATGGTAATAAGCTGTTGTGTTTCTAAATTTTATATTTTAGGGAGAGAGGAGAGAGGAGGGAGGAGAGAGGGTAAGAGTGTTTGATAATTTTTCTCTCAATTCCAAATGTACAATTTAAATGCGCCTTAGCTTAATATCAGGTATATCAGAAAAAAAATTAGTATGTATTTATACTGTTTGCAGAAGTGAAATTTTGGGCGTTAACCAGGGATTACGGGCAGATCCCCCTAAATCCCCCTACCCTTCGGGAAGGCTATGCGCTTACGCGCAGGCTACGCCAACGCCTATAAAAAGGGGGACTTTGAATTTCCCCCCCTTTTTAAGGGGGGTAGGGGGGATTGAGGTTTCAGACTTTCGGTGTGTAAGTCCTAACACAGATAAACACAGATGGGTTTTGTTGCGATTATGTCATCAAACTTAACTGAGATCCATTATTGGTTTTGCGGACTTCGATACGGGTTTGAAATGCTTCTTTAAATTGGGGCATATGGGTGACGGTGAGGATGCAAGCAAAGTCAGATGCGATCGCATTTATCGCTGCAATTAAGCGATCGCATCCTTCCTGATCCTGTGTTCCAAATCCTTCATCTACTATTAATAATTGCAAGGCTGTACCAGATCTTTGTGCTAACATCCGCGCTAAGGCTAAACGAATCGCAAAGTTAATTCTAAATGCTTCCCCGCCCGAATAAGTTTCATAAGGTCGCGTCCCACTAGCATCAGCAATTAAAATATCCAAAGTATCAATTAATTTGGCGTTTTTAACTGAAGCTTTGGCGCTACGAGATCTGGCACTTTTTCCAGCTTTTTGAGTGACAAATTGTACGTGCAATTGATTTCCACTCAAACGGGAAAGTATATTATTAGTTTCAGCTTCTAGTTGTGGTAAGACGTTTTCAATCATTAATGCTTGAATGCCATTCTTACCAAAGGCTTTACTTAATTCGTCATAAATGCGAAATTGACGCTTAAATTCTTGTAATTGGAGTTGCTGTTGTTCATATTGAGTTTGTAATGTTTCAAATTGGCTCTTTTGATGTTGCAATCTTCCTAAATTAGCTATATAATTATCTAATTGCTGTCGGCGCTGTTGGATTTGTTGCTCTAAAGCTTGGATTTCACCAGTAGGATCTGGCATTTCTGCTAATTGATTAACCATTGCTTCTATTTGATGATTAATTCCTTGTTGGTTAGTTAATCTTTCTTGTAAGCTTTGGTTAAGTAAGGTGATGCGATCGCACACTTGCGGATACTGTTGTTTCGCTTGATTTAATTCCTGATATCTGAGTTGCCAAGATTGCGCTTGACGTAAGGAAAAAAGTATGCTGTTATGGTGCGATCGCTCATAATTTAGTTCTACAATATCTCGCTCAACATCTACAATTTTTTGAGCTAGTTCCGAATTAGTTTGCAACTCTGCTAAGGAAGTTTCTAAACTAGCAATTTTCCCTAAAAGTTCCGGTTTTTGAGCATCTAATAACCCCTGACGACGTACAGCATCTTTAAGTTGTGCTTGTTTAATTTCTGCCCAGCGCCAACGCTCAACTTCGCCTCTAGCTAAAGCATGAGTTTTTTCATCATATTGAAGTTCTTGCAAGTATTCATCAAGTTCTTGCAATTCTTCTTGCAAATCAACCGCGTAATTACCAATAGTAAGCGATCGCTCTAATTTTTCTTTATCCGCAGCTATTTGTTGCAACCTTACCTGTATTTCACTACTAGCTTGCAATTGCGCTGCTAATTCTCCCCGTTGTTCTCGTAATGACTCGTAAACAGCTAATTCTTGGGATAATTGGCGATATTCTTGCCTTAATTCTACTATTTGTCTTTCACATTCAGCTAATTGTTCTCGAATAACCCAATATTGTTGTTGTGCTTCTTGTTGTTGAGTTTGGGTTTTTTCGACTACATGATTCCAGTGGTGTTCATCTAAAGGGCAATCGCATAATGGACAACTAGCATCTGGCGTTTTTAACATTTCCAGTTTTTGTGTCAATTCGGCTATTTGTCTTTCATAAGTGCGTTGATTTTCCTGTAAACGTTCCTGAAAATTCCGTCTTTCTTGCCCTTTTTCTTGTACTCGCTGTTGATAAACTCGCTTCTTCTCTAGTTGCTGGATTTCAGTATCTACTTGCACAACGCGAGACTGTAATTGTGGTTGACGTGCTGACTGGTTATATAACTGAGAAGCTGAGGAGTTTATTTCCTCTAGTTTGGCAGTTAGTCGAGCCTGAGCGCGATTTATTTCAGTTTGTAAATTAGCGCGACGTTGTAGCAGAGGAGAGACATTTAACTGTAGTTTATCTAATTGAGCAAGACGGGTACGACTTTGCTGTAATTGTTCTAAAGCGGCGGTAATTTCCGCAGATTTATTTAAAGTTTCCTTAATTTCTGCCTCTTGTTGACTTAAAGCTTCTAACTTTGCTTGTTTTTGGCGAATTTGTAAATTTATGTCATTAATTTTTTCAGTTAACTGTTGTTGTAACTGTTGCTGTTGTTGTTGAGCGTCTTGATATGCTTGAAACTTACCCGCTAAAGCTTCTTCTGTCGCTTGCAGGTTGAGGTATTCTGTATAACCTGTGGTAATTTGTGCTTCTTGTGCGATTAAAGATTCAAGTTGTTGCTGTTGTCTTTGGTTAGTAGCGATATCTTGTTGTAGGCGATCGCAATCTTGAACCAAGCTATTATACTGTTGTCGCTGCCAAGTTAATTGCTGTTGCCAAGTTTGACGCTGATGTTGTAGTGATTGTAATTGTTGTAGTTGTTGGCGATCAATTTCTTGTACTTGCTGGAGTTGTTGCAGTTGAGTTTCAATCTGGGTTTGTTGGAGTGCGATCGCTTCCTTTTGCTGCAACTGTGTTTGAATTGATTGTAAGCTCAGATCTAACTGTTCGGCTTTCGCTTTAAACTGGCGCGAAGACTCCTTAGCTTGTTCCGCCAAAACTTCATATTGATCTAATTTCAGCAAATCAGCCAAAATTTGTTTACGCTCATTTGGTCGTCTCAGCATAAACTCATCTGCTCTACCTTGACGCAAGTATGCAGAATTAATAAAAGTATCATAATCCAGCTTCAGGTGTCCCGTAACTAGCTGTTGTGTTGCTCTTACCCCTTTTCCAGTCAAAGAACGGAAATTGTTGTTACTGGTTTCAATCTGAAATTCCAAAGAACCACTACCACCGCGTTGACGAGTGCGAATAACTCGATAAGTTTGCTGATTATATTGAAAGACAAAATCAACGCGCACCTCTGGCGCACCAGCATTAATCACATCATCTTCCGAAGCAGCACGACTTTCTCCCCAGACAGCCCAAGTGATAGCTTCTAAAAGGGAAGATTTACCCGCACCATTAGCGCCACAGATGCAAGCAGTATGCAGTCCGCGAAAATCTAAAGTTGCTTCGCGGTAGCTAAAGAAATTTTTGAGAGTGAGTTGGATAGGGATCATTGAATATGAATCACCATATCTGATTAATTAATACATACCAGTACAAATGCACCATTGTATAGTGTAGCTATTTCTAACAGGGCTTACGCAAGACAACAGTAAAATTAGGCTTGTAGGGGCGGGTTGCACCACAAATTTATCCTTCCAAACCATTGATATACATAAACCCGCCCTGACCTCAAGCATGATTTATGCGTAAGTCCTATCTAACTAAGGATTTGAATTTAAGGCTAAATTAATCAATATCCAAAACCACTGATAGTGCTTGAGTAATTTCTTGCATAGTTGTCTCAGACACTATTCCCAGTTGTCGAATCAGTCTTGATTGTGAAACTGAGCGCACTTGAAATGTATCTGCTGCTGAAGGCTTTTTTAATCCATTTTCTGCACTAGGTTCTAGTCTAACTATCCAATCTCTTGCAGCGTATGGCTCTTTCCATTCAGTAATAGGCACAACTACACATAGAGGTAGTATTCCAACAGCATCATCATTAACAATTATTGCTGGACGAGTTTTGCCAATTTCAGCACCAACTGTAGGTTCAAGTCTGACTAACCAAACTTCACCTCTACGCATTAGCTTTTATCCCTTCAACGAGATATTCATTTTCAGGATTATCATAGTCCTCGCTATCATAAGACCATAAATCATGTAATGCACCACCTGGCATATAATCGGAAATTGCAGATTCAGCAGCCAAAGCTAATTTCCGCTTTTTCTCAGTTTTAAGTTTTTCTTGTTCTTGTATTTCTTCTCTAATTAAACGTGATGCAGTTTCGATGATTGCCAAACGTTCTTCAGTAGTCATTTGCTGGAGCGCAGCTAAAATTTCTGTGGTCATAACATTTTATTTATAGTTTCACAGCTATTATATTATAATCAAACTATCTCCCTAGTGATAATTACTGTGAGCAATTAAGAAAGCGATTTCTAATTTCTTGATGATTTGCTCCTGAACTGCCAAAGTTAATTTTTTAAGTTGCCGTGCAGCTACAGGTCTAAGATCGATCGTATAACTCATGCCACTATAAACCTAGTTCGGCTTTTAGTTCTGCTAAAGAAATATTTTCTCCTTCCTCAGCTATTGCTTTTTCAGCCGCCTCAATATCAATGTGATCTTCCATTTCTTCTATCAAAGCTAAATCTTCAAGTGGTACTATAACGGCAATATCTTTACCTTGATGATGAATAACAATTCGGTCTAAAGTATTAGCTACTGTGTTTAGTGTTTCACCTAAATTAGTTTCCAGTTCACACAGATTTAAGCGAGTTATATTTTCAGACTCTTTTATTAAACTGGTGTCTTGCATAGAATGATCAGCCCAATTATTTATATCTTAATTGCTATTGTAGCCAAGACATCTTAATTTTAGGATCGGGCAAGCCTTCCTCCTGTTGGGTTATGCGCTCCGCGCAGACAAGAGAAAAATTCAAGTTTTTAGACCTATGCGATCGCCAAGTTGCCCAAGTATCATATACTACAAAAAACAATACAAAACGAAGTGCGGAATGTGGGGTAAAAATATTTAAATAAATTGAAAAAATCTTAAAGAAAAGGAAAAAATGATTTAATGTCAGAATTGAGAATTAATCAGGTGTAAGTATGAGTTTATCTAATTGGATTTATTTATTCGCTGTAATATCTGTTTTTAATTTATTTGCCATGCAAAATCTGCAAAATCAGCAACGGCAACGGCAACAACAACAATGGCAACAGCAACAGCAACAGCAACGGCAACGGCAACAACAACAATGGCAACAGCAACAGCAACAGCAACGGCAACGGCAACAACAACAATGGCAACAGCAACAGCAACAGCAACGGCAACGGCAACAACAACAATGGCAACGGCAACAACAACAACGGCAACAGGATCAAGATTTAACAGTTTCAGATGTTGAAAAAATTATTGGTGATACATTTAAAACATTATCTTGGGAGGAAGTAGATGGTACAAAAAAAATTGACCCAAGGACAGGAGAATTAATAGAGGTTGTGTATAGAGCGAAAGTTAAAAATGGAAATTTTTTATTTGCCTTTTTATCTTATAAATCCAAAGGTAGTAAAGTTGCTATGACTACTAATATTGATTGTGCTAGGAAAATAATTCATTATGTGGAATTTAAGAAGTCAAATAGGAGTTTTATTCCTGTCAAAAATGTAGAATCTTTGAAAAATGGAATTTACAACTATTTTTGTAATCGTTAAAATACTACGCAAATAATTAATTATTACTAAGAATTTCACTCAAAAAATTCATACAACTTTATTTTAAAATTCTATTGAGTTTTCATAAAATATTTCTCAAACTTTCCAAGTTATTGTTGCATTATTTTAAAAAAATGGTATTAAGTTAAACTATTTAGGATAATCTTGGCAAAATTGTTGAAATAAAGCTAGTTTTTTAGTAGCATTGTTACTTAAAAGCCCTCTTTGAATTTCATAATAAGTTATGCCACTAATAAAAATGTCTATTTCTAGCCGACTTACCTCTTGCAATTTTAAGTTTATTTTGGCATTTTGCTTGAGTGAGGCTGAAACAATGTTAGTATCTAATAAATAACCCATTTAACCCCGTTTTACGGATTCATCAAAAATTTGCATTTGTTCTGGAGTAAAATCATTTAACATTCCTGAGACTAAATGTAAGGATAAAATTCTTTTAATCCTTTTAGTTAATTCTTCCTCAGAGATAGTATTCATATCAGGAACAGCTACAGGGTCAAAAGTTTGATTAATTACTTCGCTCATTTTCTGTAGATCTAAATTTTCTTTATAGAGAGGATTATTGTCAATTAAAGTTTGGACAATTTGGGTTAATTTTTCCCTATTATATTGATAATTAATAAGTTGAGTCATGTTTAAACCTCCTCAAAATAATATCGTTGTAATCAAAGCATAGAATCCCCAACCCTTGCTACACCATTATAATTCCTAAGTCCCGATCAGTCTGGTTTTCGGTCTAAAAAAAGAGGATGGGTGCAGCTATTGCTACACCCATACTACAAATAAATCAGTCAAAATTTAAGGCGCTAAGGCATTACTCCTTAGCAAAGTAGCTCTGTATTAAAATGGTTAGCTTGAGGCAGAGCCTCAATCTACTCGTTCCCAGGTTCAACCTGGGAACGAGGGCTACGAGGATTGGAGGCTCTGCCTCGTACTTTTTTAGCGAGTAAATAATATAAAACTGAAAAGCTCCCCCTCCCTGTGAACGGCAGGGCTGTTTGACTCTGTTCAAGAACTTTATCGTCGGTTTAGAAGAGAAAGATCGTCAAATTGAACAATTACAACAACAAGTTAATAAACTAGAAGAAAAATTAGGTATAGAAAATAAATAATTTAAATTTATTGTGTTACTTTATCTGAAAATAAACTAAGAAGTTAATCAATTTTCTAACTGTTTATACTGAAGAAATAGCATAATTTTCTAACCAACTAGCCAGAGATTCTTGTGATTCTTCACCAGAAGCTAATCTTTCCATCATTAAAACAACTTCAGAATCAGGCATCTCTAACTTATAGTTATTTAGCCCTAAAAATACATACATTACCATAAAAGCTGTCCTTTTATTGCCATCAACAAAAGGATGGTTTTTTGTAATCCCAAAACCATAAGCAGCAGCTAATTCAAATAAAGAAGGATTAGCATAATTAAAAAAATGAATAGGTCTCGCTAAACTAGCAGATAATAAATTCTCATCTCTAATTCCCTCCATACCTCCATGTTGTTTCAATTGATCTATTTGTATTGCTTTAACAATTTGTTCTGATAACCAAATTGGTTGTTTCATTATGCTAATTCCCTTAAAGCATAACGATATTTTTCACTTCCTTGACGATAAATCTCCATAGCTTTTTCAAGTTGTTCGTCATATTTACTAAGAGTAATACCATTATCCGTTTCTGTGATAAATAAAGCATCGCCTTCTTTCATATTCAGTTTTTCTACTAACTCTTCTGGGAGAGTAATAGAAAAAGAATTACCATGTTTATTAAGAGTTAATTTTTGCATATATAGATTAAGAATTTATCAAAAATTGACATTGGTATTATAGCACATTTTTATCACAGTGTTAGTATCTAATAAATAACCCATTTAACCCCGTTTTACGGCTTCATCAAAAATTTGCATTTCTTCTGGAGTAAAATCATTTAACATTCCTGAAACTAAATGTAAAGACAAAATACTTTTAATCCTTCTAGTTAATTCTTCCTCAGAGATAGTATTCATATCAGGAACAGCTACAGGGTCAAAAGTTTGATTAATTACTTCGATCATTTCCTGTAGATCTAAGTTTTATTTATAGATAGGATTATTATCAATTAAAGTTTGGACAATTTGGGTTAATTTTTCCCGATTAGATTGATAATTAATAACTTGAGTCATGTTTAAACCTCCTCAAAATAATATTGTTGTAATAAAAGCATAAAATCCCAAACCCTTACTACACCATTATAATTCCTAAGTCCA
>CAVQDG010000052.1:0-84613 GCA_963711165.1 uncultured cyanobacterium
TGTATTTTTAACCACAACTGATCGTATTCTTCTTCTTCCTTTGCGTCCTTCGCGTCTTGGCGGTTTTTAAAATAGGTATTCGCCATAGCGTGAAGGGAGTAATAAAAATAAAATCAAAAATCTCCCCCTCCCTGTATACGGGGAGGGGGCAGGGGGTGGGGTTATTTTTTCCTACTTAACAGCAAGCCACTAATTTCTTACCAGCCACTTTTGAGCATTCAACCTTTGAATTACACCAAAAACCATCAAATCTAGTGTTACTTTACGCTCATCAATTAAAAATGGCTCAAGTGTGCTAGGCTTACCCCGATTTTCTGCGTAGGAAAATGCTCTTTTTCCTTGAATATCTTCTTCTAAAAAATATACCCTAAATTGGCGTAAACCGCCGTTCCAATTCCCAAGAACTTGCCAACATTGAGGTTCTTGCTGATACCCAGTAATAGGAATCTTTTGCTGCTCAAATTTTAACTCTAGATCCTCAACACCTTGGCTGAAGAGTGCTGTTTTCAAACCTGCTAAGTAGTGCTGTTGAATAAATTCAGCAAACGGTTTATCTTCCACTGCTGGTGCTTTCTCTTTTTTAGCTGCCTTAGCTGGCGCTTCATCACCCTTAGCTTTAGCCGCAGGCTTTTCACCATCTACTGTAGATTCATCACCCTTAGCTTTAGCCGCAGCCTTTTTAGCCGCAGGTTTCTCTTCTGTCTTAGCAGATACCGCAGCTTGATCTACTGCGGTTTGAGAACTGTTTTCCGACACTTGCGCTTCCGCCGTCGGTTTTTCTCCCGCAGCATTAGGATTCACATCTGAATTAGCTGTTGTAGGATCAGGCGCATTTGCTGAGGGGATATCTGTCGCCTGATCTGAACTCGTACTAGGAGCGTGTTCTTCAGCAACACTGGGAGCCTGCTCGTCAACAGTGCTAGGGGCTACCTCTCCGGCAGCATTATGGTTGGTTTCTTCTGCCATTGTTTAAGCAATTCCAAAAGTGAGGATTACACGCAAAAAACAGTTTTCAGTTAAAAATTCACTGTTTACTGTTTACTGTTTACTGTTTACTGTTTACTGTTTACTGTTTACTGTTTACTGTCAATCGTAGCTTGAATCAGCCACCAGCGACGGCTGGAACAATACTAACTTGATCGCCATCATTCAACTGTGTCTTTGTGCCTTCCAAAAAGCGGATGTCTTCGTCGTTGACATATAAATTCAAAAATCGACGCGGTTCGCCTTTTTCATCACAAAGACGTGCTTTGATACCAGGACAGTTTTGCTCTAAAGAGTCGAGAAGTTCTGAAATGTTACTGCCTGTGCATTCAAGAGTAGCTTGATCGTTAGCGAATTTTTGCAGAGCGGTAGGAATTAAAACTTTGACGGACATATTTATAAAATTAGAAGTCGTGATTAGTATTTGACAAGTGGAAATTGGTAGTAAGAACCTATCCTAAAAGTTAATTTTAGAGAATTTAGACCATAACCTAAAACTAATCTTTTTTCACGTTAACTATGTTTTGGTTAGGTTCTACCCCAAATCCTAAATTAAACGAGGACTTGCTGCCAGTCAAGGCGTTCTAAAGTGCGAGAACGTTCTAAGGCACGTTCAAAACTATCTAGCTTGGCTTCGATTGTCAGAGGTTCCCCAACGTATCCTTGCACTGCTTCTTGCGTTTTCAGTCCATTACCAGTGATGTAGATAACGGTGCTTTCTTCAGGATCAATCTTACCTGCTTCTACCAGTTTCTTTAATACCGCAACAGTAGTACCACCAGCCGTTTCGGTGAAAATACCTTCTGTTTCAGCTAGTAGTTGCATTCCTTCAATAATTTCGCGATCGCTCACTGATTCTATATTACCGTTGGTTTTCCGAGCAATATCTACAGCATAAATGCCGTCTGCTGGATTACCGATCGCAATAGATTTAGCAATAGTATTAGGTTTAACTGGTTTGATAAAATCCCGTTCTGATCTGAAAGCTTCAGCGATAGGAGAACAACCATCTGCTTGCGCTCCACTAAAACGCACGTGCTTATCTGCAACCAGTCCGACTTTGATAAATTCTTGAAAACCTTTGTAAATCTTTGTAAATAAAGATCCAGATGCTAAAGGAGCAACAATATGATCTGGCAATTCCCAGCCTAGTTGTTCAGCTACTTCATAACCCAGAGTTTTTGAGCCTTCTGAATAGTAGGGGCGCAAATTGATATTGACAAATCCCCAACCATAAGTATTAGCAACCTCACAGCAGAGGCGGTTAACTTGATCGTAGTTTCCTTGAACAGCCATTAAAGTTGGGCTGTAGATTAAAGTACCCAAAATTTTACCCGCTTCCAAGTCAGCAGGAATGAACACGCAACAGTCTAAACCTGCATAAGCAGCGATCGCCGCAGTAGAATTAGCTAAATTACCTGTACTTGCACAGGATACTGTAGTGAAACCCAATTCTTGCGCTCTAGTCAGAGCGACTGATACTACCCGATCCTTAAAGCTAAGGGTGGGCATATTGACGGCATCATTTTTAATGTAAAGCTTTTTCAGACCCAAGCGACGTGCCAGACGATTAGAGCGTACTAAGGGAGTCATCCCTGTTCCAACATCAATAGGTGTATCAGTAGCAACTGGCAAGAAAGACTTGTAGCGCCAAATTGAATTGGGACCTGCTTGAATACTTTCACGAGTTACCTGACGGCGTATAGCATCGTAGTCATAGCTAACTTCCAAAGGACCAAAACAATACTCACATACATGAACTGCCTTAGCTTCATACTCAGCACCACACTCTTTACAGGTAAGGGCTGTAAAGGTAGCTGTTCCAGCTTGAGTTAGAGGTTTAGTTGCCTGGGTCATGGGTATAGCTCTACTGATACGTCCGTCAACACTGCGCTGATACTAACACAGGTAAAAATACCCGTCAAACATACCCGACTATTTTTGTCGGGTATAAATCAAATGCTTAATTATTCGGCATTTGCTTTATAGGGTTTCTCAGTTAGGAATACTAAAAGCAATGAAGCTATGCCCCAATACGCTTGGTGTTAACCAATTTGTAGGTTGGGTTGAGGCTTTGCAAAACCCAACAAAATATCAAAAATGTTGGGTTGACGCAGGAAACCCAACCTACGCAGCCCTTGGATTTTCGCCTCTAACTCAACCGTATTGAGTTATGCCCAAGAAAATGAGTGGGGACAGATTTGGCACAATAATATAAGGTCATGCCAATAGCCGTATCAGGGGGTATTTGGAATCTAAGGGGTGCGTAGGCGTAGCCTGATTAAAAACAGCCAGAAACAATATAAGGAGATTTATATGTACGGCTTGGTTAACAAAGCTATTCAGGATATGGTGTGCGATCGCTTTTCTGAAGAAACTTGGGAGACAATTAAACAAAAGGCAGAAATTGAAGAAAGTGTTTTCCTAAGCATGGAAGCTTATCCCGATGACCTTACACACAGGCTAGTAAAAGCAGCTAGCATGGTTTTGGGACTATCTGCCTCAGATATTATGCAAGCCTTCGGGGAATATTGGATTCTATATACTGCCCAAGAAGGATACGGCGAGATGATGGAAATGAGTGGAGATAATTTTCCAGATTTTATCCAAGATCTTGATAATCTTCATACCCGTGTTGGTGTAATCTTTCCGCAACTTAAGCCTCCCTCCTTTGACTGTAGCGATATGGAAGAGGAATCTCTTAACTTGCATTACCATTCCCATCGAGAAGGATTAGCTCCGATGGTAATTGGACTGATGAAAGGTTTAGGAGCGAAATTCGATACAGAAGTGGAAGTTACACAAACAGTTAATCGGGAAGAGGGTGCTGACCACGATGAATTCTTGATTAAGTACAAGCCCAACTAATCGCAGTTATGATGTCTCCCTACGTCAGTCTCTCGCCTGTTTTGTTGGCGAAGTTATTCCCATTTCATATCGCGTTCAACAAAAATACAGAGATTGTTCAGGCGGGGGAGGTTTTGCAGCGCATAGCTGGTGAATCCTTAGTTGGAAGTCAGCTTGAGCAGCATTTTCAGATTGCTCGTCCCAGAGTTAAGATAGATTTCGATGCCATAAAGAAGCAATTGCGCTCCCTATTTTTACTAGAATCTCTACACAATGGGATGCAGCTTAAGGGGCAGATGGTTTATGTGGAAGAGCAAGAGGTGATATTTTTCCTGTGTTCTCTGTGGGTGACTGAGACTAATACTTTGGGGACTTTAAAAGTTAAACTCAAAGACTTTGCAATTCACGACCCGATAGTTGACTTCCTGTTCCTGCTACAAGCAAAAGATACGGCATTAGCGGATGCGAAAAAGTTGACAGAGGAACTAACTCAACAGCAGGAAGAACTAACCCAACAGCAGGAGGAACTGCACTCAGCATTGGAAATCCAAGCTGAACTTGTTAAGACGGCTGAGGCGCAAGCACAAAAGTTAGAACGAGCAATGCGAGAGTTGCGACAAACTCAGGCGCAACTGATTCAGACTGAAAAAATGTCAAGTCTGGGGCAATTGGTAGCAGGAGTAGCCCATGAAATCAACAACCCGATTAACTTTATACAAGGTAACATTAAACCCGCGAATGAATACATTCAAGACTTATTAGAACTGGTTCAACTCTATCAAGAGCAGTATCCTGAGATCACTCCAGAAATTAATCAAAAAATTGAAGAAATCGAGTTAGATTTTTTAATGGAAGATTTGCCCAAACTGATTTCTTCCATGCAAGTCGGGGCTGAACGAATCGCTGAAATCGTCAAATCTCTGCGTAATTTCTCCCGCCTTGATGAAGCGGAGATTAAAGCTGTAGATATCCATTCAGGCATTGACAGTACGCTAATGATTCTACATAACCGCCTGAAAGCTACATCCGAACATTCAACAATTGAAGTAGTTAAGGAGTACGGCGACTTACCCCTAGTTGAGTGTTATGCAGGGCAACTAAACCAGGTATTTATGAATATTATTGCTAATGCTATTGATGCACTAGAAGAAAGTGATTTGAATATTTCTAAAACTGACAGAGCAGGGAAAAAAAGCGCGATCGCCATTCGTACTCTTGTTGTAGGATCTGATCGAGTAGCAATAAAAATTTCTGATAATGGAGCAGGAATGCCAGAAGCAGTCCGCAGCCGAGTATTTGACCCGTTTTTTACAACTAAACCTGTAGGTAAAGGTACTGGTTTAGGTATGTCGATTAGCTATCAGATTGTAACGGAAAAGCACAGCGGCTCGTTGCAGTGCTTTTCAGCACCAGGGGAGGGAACAGAGTTTGTAATTGAAATTCCGATGCACCAACCTGATCTAATGACGTAAGATATATTATCCTTTTTATTGCAACTTATTATTTTAACTCACCTACTCTTACTCAAAGCTTACCATACCCTCCCCCTGCTTCCCCTGCTTCCCCTGCTTCCCCTGCTTCCCCTGCCCCCTCTGCCTCACTTTCAAATTGAGGTATGTCAGCCAGCAACCCAAAATGACGGAATAGCCCAATAATATCTTGTAGCTTTCAGATAAACCCGTAGCATGATGCTAATTTGACTCAAAATTAAGAATATTGAGATTAAAGAAACATCAGCTAAATGTAATTAGTTCTAAAGATATAGCTAATATTAGTACCAAGAATCGTCATTTAATGCTAGAGCAAAGAAGTCCTCAACCACGCCGACAACCTGCAAATTCTTCAAATACCAGCCCTCGTATTATCCGTAAAAAAGCGCCTGTGATTAAACAGCGACGAAAGTCAAATAGCAAGTTGCTTGTGGGTGCAGCTATCTTTATTTCAGCGATATCTGGTGCATTCTTAGCCGCTTCTTTTCCCAATAAACCTTTTGAGCAGCAACAGCTTTCACCTCCAGAAGCCGCCGTTTTTAATCAAAACAGCTTTGCTATTAGCACACTGCTAATCCCCTCACTCACCCGACCTGTAAATATCTTAGTTTTGGGCATGAGTGTACTGCCACCAGATGTTAATACTGGGTCTGAAACACGAAATCTGGGTTACTTACCTCAAGTTCACTCAGTAGACGGTTTATCTGACACCATGCTTTTGGTGCGGTTTAACCCAGAGACAAAGAAACTAACACTACTATCCATTCCTAGAGATACCCGGGTATTTATAGAAAATCATGGTATCCAAAAAATTAATGCTGCCAATAAAATTGGAGGATTAGCTTTAGCTGCAACTGAAGTTAGCGAACTATTAAAGGGCGTACAAATTGATCGTTATGCTCGGATTAATGTTCTAGCCGTTGGTAAATTAGTTGATGCTTTAGGAGGTCTAACTATTAATGTTCCAAAAGATTTGAAGTATACAGATGAATCTCAACATTTATACATCAATCTTAAAAAGGGAGAACAACACCTTAATGGCGACAAGGTAATGCAATTTTTACGTTTTCGCCATGATGCTAATGGTGATATTGGTCGTGTAGAACGGCAACAAACTGTAATTCATGCGTTAATTAAGCAAGCCTTAAATCCGCTCAGACTTGCAGCACTTCCCCACGCGCTTTCAGCAATGAAATCGGATATTGATACAAACATGAGCGTTGAAGAATTATCTGGGTTAGCACTTTTTGCTGCTCAAATAGACCGCTCGAATGTAAAAGGATTAGTACTACCAGGTGCGCCTAATGGTAATGGTCGGCGTTCTATTAGTTACTGGTTGCCAAACCGCCGCCAAATTAGCGAAATGGTTGAGCAATACTTTAACTAGCTTAAAAATTAAAATGCTTTTTTCTCGCTCAACCAAATATCGTAAAATTAACAAGCTTACTTCGATATCCCCCGCGCATCCCCCTTATTAAGGCAGGGCTGTTTCATTTTCAAAGCAAAATACCTAAAAAAATAGCGATCGCCTGCGGTTATTATTAGCAGCACAATAGTACTAATAAAAAACTCGCAGGCGTAATTAAATCAAAAGAATTCAGAATTTAAAACAAACCTAAAGTCAGAGAAGTATCAATTGGGAAGGTAGCACCAATACCGAGCCAGAAGGTGATGAAAGTACCCAATAAGAATACAGTCGTAGCAACTGGACGACGGAAGGGATTTTGGAACTTATTGACGTTCTCAATAAAAGGAATGAGCATTAGTGCAAGGGGAACGGATGCCATAGCAGCAATACCCATTAATTTATTGGGTAGAATCCGCAAAATTTGGAAAACAGGCCACAAATACCATTCCGGTAGAATTTCTAAGGGGGTAGCAAATGGGTTCGCGGGTTCGCCAATCATTGCTGGATCAAGCACAGCTAGGGCAACACAGCCACCAATTGTACCTAAAATTACTACTGGGAAGATGTAGAGCAAATCATTAGGCCAAGCGGGTTCGCCATAGTAGTTATGACCCATTCCCTTAGCTAACTTGGCACGTAATACTGGATCGCTCAGATCCGGCTTTTTAAGAGTTGACATGGTTGAGGTTGTCTCCTTAATCAAATAAGATCAGCAGCGTGCATTTCTAGTGGCGATCGCAAATTACAATGGACCAGAAATCCCTTGCTTACGAATCATCAAGAAGTGTAGCAGCATGAACACAGCAATCAGCCAAGGCAACACAAAAGTGTGCAGGCTGTAGAAGCGGGTGAGGGTAGCTTGCCCAACGCTTTCACTACCACGAATCAGTTCAACAATTAAAGAACCAACAACAGGAATAGCTTCTGGTACACCAGAAACAATCTTGACAGCCCAGTAACCGACTTGATCCCAAGGCAGTGAGTAGCCAGTTACACCGAAAGAAACGGTAATAACTGCCAATACCACACCAGTTACCCAAGTCAACTCACGAGGCTTTTTGAAACCGCCAGTGAGGTAAACTCGGAAAATATGCAAAATCATCATCAGCACCATCATGCTGGCAGACCAGCGATGAACGGAACGGATCAGCCAACCGAAGTTTACTTCATTCATTAAGTACTGAATGGAATTAAAAGCATCCGTGACTGTTGGCTTGTAGTAAAAAGTCATGGCGAATCCAGTAGCAAACTGGATTAAAAAACATACCAGGGTAATCCCGCCCAGGCAGTAGAAGATATTAACGTGAGGAGGTACATACTTACTGGTTACGTCGTCTGCCATCGCTTGAATTTCCAAGCGTTCCTCAAACCAGTCGTAAACGTTCGCCATAAAGCCAGAGTTCCTAAAATATTAACTAGACATTCTCACATTGACTCAGTGAGATTCTTGCTTTATAGGGAGTCCAAAGACTTTGCCCTCTACAAGCATCGACCGTGTGACCCACGCCGTTGAGCAGCTACATTAAGTTTGCTCTCAGCTTTGTTACTTAATTTTATACTTTTCTCAGCGTGACATCCTCCCCCACCAAATCAAAAATTATGGTGGGGGCTTGCCAAAATCACTTTTGGGCATTCCTAGTTTTTCTTCCCTTAAAAGAATATTTCGCCTCTGAGCAGCACCAGTTAGTCCGTCGCTGTAGTTGGCTGTAGATTTTGGTTCATCTGCGATCGCTAAATAGTAACGTATTTAGTATCGCACCGAGTAACTGACTAAGAATATAATGAATATCACAAACGAGCTAAGTCGATGATGCAACGTTTTAGCTCTCTAGTAGATTGCTGATACATTCAGTTTTGAGGACTTCACCACTTTTTACTTAACTATTCCAGTCGCGTCGAAGCTTGAATATCCATTTCATCAAGTGGTTCTTCAATCGCATTCCTGATCCAATTAGGGTCGAAATTCTGTTGGGTATGCGCCCGTACTTCAATTTGAATTGTCATATCATCGGCTTTATCTGATAAGGCTTGGAGAATTTGAAATAGCTCGAAGATTTTGGATTTGTTGGTAAGGGAATTCAGCTTGTAGGAACGGGCAGGACGTTTTCCGTCTACAATATCGACTAAGACCGAACGACTAATACTGCTGGTTTCCGACTTGTACTCAACAGTTTTTTTATCCTCTGATGCTGTTTCTGTACTACTGTTACCAGTGGGATAGCGCATGGTATCAGCGCCGCTAGGTGCTGATTCATCAGATATAGCAGTATTTACTTCCTCTTTAGGCGCTAATGCCGCCTGTAGTTCTTTGACAAAATGGGGAGATAATATGTAACCACTGATATCTAGCTCGTCTAGGGGAATGACTCGTTCAAAGCTAATCAACTTAAGATTTTCTACAGTGGGCGCAGAGCCAGAATTAATAGTTAAAGTAGGAACATAGCCAACTAAACCCTGTTCAATGCTTTTAGCTAAAGCTGTTTTCACTCCAGCAGTATCTAACATTTTAGGGTAGGTAGGAAAGCGGAAAAAGAAACTAATTAATTCCTCACCTTTAATATAACCAGCTTCTGAATTTTCTAACCCTGATAATTGGACTAATTTAGCAGGTCTAATTGAATCAAAAACATGGTTTTTTAGTGCGTCCAAAACTCGGTCTTGTAAGTTTTGGCTGGTATTAAGTTGCGATTGGAGATCGATATTTTCTAGACGAATAGGATGATTGCCATCATTTCCAGGCAAAGGTAGAAGAATGTAATCATAGAGGCGGCGGATAGCGGCGCTGATGTCGTTAGCTGCTTCTTTCCCTTTGGTTGTGAGTTCTTCTGCATCCTCTAGAGTGAATTTATATTTATTTTTTTGTTGTAATAAAGATGAAATCGCTAGAGCAGTTCTTGCACCTTTACGGGCTTTATCCATTTGCGCTTTATTGGGAATAACAAAAGCTAAAGCGTTTTTATATTCTCGTTTATCATTACTCCGATATTCCACCCAATTTAAGGTATCTTCTAACACCGTTTCTTTACTTTTTTCTGCCCAATCAGGAGGGAGATAAGCAATGGTAAACTGCGGTACATTGTCAGTAATTGCAGCAGCATCTTTGGGCCAAAGTGCTACTTTACCGCGATGGGCTTGCAATGATTTACTCAAGTCATTGCGAATTTTTTCTAAAACATCATCGGCAGCAATCTTGCCTTCTTCGTCAGCTACTAATTTGTTGAGATTAGGTTTAGTTTCAAAGCGATAACGCCGCCCGACATAATGTAGATAAAGTAGTTGGTCGCGCAAATCGCTAAGAGTTGCCGTAATAGTATTTCTATCAAGCCCAGGGGCTAAACAAGCAGAGGTAACATCTTGTTCTAATACACCTCTTTCTTCTGCGCTTTTAGCACCGAAGGAATACATTAAAATTGCCGAAGCGATTTTAGTTCCAACTTTTATTTGACTTAAAGCAGGGGAATCTTGGGCAATGCGTTGGTCTACTGCTTTGACTTTAGCTTTACGTCCAATTAAATCCGCTTCAATTACAGAAGTAAACCGCTCTTTTTCACCTACTTGCGAGAAAAATGCCCCTCTAACTCCTTCATCATAGAAAGGGACATTACTAGGAGTAATTAGTAAAGAATTATCTTTTTCTAGACGCAGAGTATGTATGACACGGGCAAGAAATTGTAATGCACCGCGAGTACGTTGATAGCTGGGTAAAGACCCCCAGCGATGGTACATTAAATCTAATAAATCGGGATGAAAAGGATAACTAATTTGAATCCTTTCAGCTAATAAATCTGCTTGTTGTTGAACTTCTTGTTTACCGCGATTAGTGTCTTCATAAGTTTCGCGGAATTTGCGGAATAATTCTGCTTGTTGACGAGCAATTTCAGCAATTACATCTGGGTCGCCAACATCTGTAAATAATCGGCGTTGCACGACCTTCATCACTTCATCGCCAGAAACAGGTTCTTTTTTGGCATCAATCCGACTGACTAATTTATCTAAAATATTTAGCAGTCCTTCGTCGCCTAACGATTCTTGGACACTGGCTTGTAAGGAATAAACTAAAACTGTTTTGGGTAAGTCGCGGACTACTTCTGTTAGTTTCTGGACAAAGGTTAAAACTTGGCGACCAAAAGTAGAATCACCTACTTCTAGTCCCATTGCGTTTTCGACATAGACGAGAAATTCGTCCATTAACACTAGAGTAGGGCGGTCTGCAAAGATTTTTCTGAAGACATCGTTACCAGGGGCGATGCGTTGCTGGTCTTCTGTCTCTAGTAATTTATAAGCTTCCTGTCCGCCAATTTGCCAAGCGATATAGCCCCAAGGAGTAAGAATGCGCGGGCCATTATCAATTTGGATTCCGGTGCTGGCACTAATATCTAAACCAATAAAAGCAGCGACTTTAACTTCACCAGGATTGGGTAATGTAGCTAATTCTGGAAAGTTTTGTAATTTATGGCGGTTGGTAGCGATGTGATAAAGGCTAATTAAAGTATGAGTTTTACCACCACCAAAAGGGGTGCGGAGTTGCAATACTCTGTCGCCTGCTTCTCCTTTTAATCCTCTTAAAACATCTTCTAAAAGTTTTCGTAGTTCTCTGGTGAGATAAGTAGCGGTGAAAAACTCTTTAGCATCCCGATAAACTTGAGGACAGGTGGCATCTTGGCGAATAACAGCATCTAACTTAGCTGCATAGGTGGAATTGTCTAACCTTCCTTCTAAAATATCGGGGTGAGGAGTAACAATTTGTGTCCAAGGTTTGAGTTGGTAGGCGCTAGTCATAGTTTTGTTAAAGGAATAAACACTTAGTGTCTTAGTGTCTTAGTGTTTCACCACGAAGGCACTAAGGCACGAAGGTAAGTTAACGGCTTTGAGTAAATAGGTTATCTTCTATTAATCGTTTCCAAGATGCTAATAAAGTATCTATTGCTTGTTGTTCTGGGGTGCGATTTCCCACCATGTTTTCTTGTCCTGATTCTGGAGTTAAGGCGCGTCCAGCTAATGCTTGGGCTACTAACCGTAATTGGGTAGCATCGGGCATAGCTAAGGCTAAAAAGTTGGGAACATCCTGGGGTTTTTTCTCTGCTAAATAGAGGAGGCGATGCAGAATATCTATTAAGGTGGGGGCTGTTCCTATTTGTTGTGGTTTGACGTTAAATGTTTGTTGTTTCTCAACTTTAGAAATGCCTAATTCTTCATTGCTACCCCGTTCCATATAATCGCGCAGTTGTACTTGATTTTTAGTTTTTTTGACGAGGGCGAGTTTACCATCTGTTAATCCGCTAGCGCCGTCTAGTTCAACGCCGACACCCCGCGCCATTGTGTTGGCTTCGTCAAAATCTACAATCGCTTCGCCGTATTCGTAACGTCCTAAAATGTAATATTGGGTAGGTTTATCTACTGTACTAATACCTTTTTTATCGCAGAGTAAGACTTCGGTTAAGATGGTTTCTAATACTTCTTTTTGAACTTCATCTAGGAAGGAATTGGCTGGTAATTCGTCGCCGTTGGGCAGTTCTACTCGTTCGTATTGGGTATAGGCGCGAAGTCCTGCACCGATGCAAGCTATTACTAAGTCTGCACCTGTTACGCCTTCTAGCATTAAGGTTTTTACTCGTTCTTTGACGATTTCTGATAGTTTGGGTAGCACCTCCATTGCATAGTCGCCTATTTCTGAATGGGTGCGTTTACGGGCGACTAGGAAGATACTAGAAGCGAGGGCGGCTGAATTTTGACCGCGCAATCTTGACGACATTTCAGTATCAAGTGGCCATGCTTCTGTTATTGTAAATCCGGCGCGTCTGAGAGAATCAATTAATGTAGCCCATCCTGCGGTGGTTTTATGGGCATAAACTACAACCATCATGCCGTTGGGTTTAAGCACTCTACTAGCTTCGCAGAAGGCTTTGTGCATCATATCTTCATAGGCTTGGGCTGCTTTTTTCTTATCTCCCCCATGTCGGGAAGGTTCCATGATGGCTTCATTTTTCTTGGGGGTGAGTTGTCCAGAAAAATGTTCTGGATAAAGATGTCCAATTGAGCGTTTTAACCAAACATAAAAATAATCAGAAAGATCGGCGTAAGTGATTGAATCAAAATAAGGTGGATCTGTAATTACTGCATCTAAATTTTCTGATTCGATAGACATAGACATGGCAGAACTACGTTGCACCGAAGCGAAGTTAGCCTTTACTATTTTTTTATCTTCATCATTAGATTCTTGCCTAATAAATTGTAAAATCCAATTTAAAGCACCTGTAACATTGCCAGAAGCATTACCCAAAACATTTATTTCTGCGAAGTCCCAGACCATTGGTAATGCTTGGCGCGAAAATGTGTTTTTAATTTTTTCGCCTATACTATTCCAAGTTGTAATTGTACTGTTGTAATCAGCAATGCGATCGCATAATACACCTAGATAAGTAGAGATTGCAATTGCAAGTTGCTCCTCATTCCCCTGTCTCAGCATTTCTTTATACGCCAATCTTACCCATTTAACAAAAGTCATTATTGACAACATCTGGCGAGATGTAAATAACTGTCCGAATTGAGTAAGACCATATTCAGTAATCCAAAAATTTCGATTATCTTCTAGTGATAAAGATTCATAAGGAACTGTTAAACCTGTTTCTGCACAGAGTTGATATAACCTATCTTTTATAGTAGCCAGATCTGGAATACAATAACTATATTCTATACAAGGCAAATAACTTTTACCTGTAGCGCCTGGAGTGGTACATACAATTGACATTAATTGCTGTCCAATATTTCCAGCTTTTCCTTGTTCTTTCGCATACTTAACATCAACAGTTGTGCCACAATGCCGACAAGTTGAATTACCGCGAGAACTACCAGAAGCGGGGTCAAAACTTAACCCTTTTTCCGTAGCAGATTCCACTACTTCAAATTCAACTTGTTTCGTTTCGTGATTTGGAATAACTTTTAAAGCGACATACTTTTTCGACTTCTTACACAACCAAGTCTGACGCACCAAAGGAACAGTAGCACCGCAAGCAGGGTTAGGACATTTAACTGTGCGTGTCCATAAATAAGCAACAGGTATTAGCTTTTGATTTAAACTTAACTGTTTAGCCTTAGTTTGGGCAAATAATTCTAATTGTTCAGTTGTTTCTGGCAACACTTCCCCGACTTTTATATCTGGGTACAAGTCGCCAATTTCCTCTCGGACTTTTCCAATTACCCAATTACCCCATTTTTCAACTTCATCTGCTAATTTTTTACCATACTTCTGGGGATAAACCAGGGTACAAAGCTCGATAATATGGGCAACCGGATTAAGGTCAACCGCGTAAGTTTCACAACCTAACCGCAACGCTTCTAAAGGAATTGCACCGCCACCAGCGAACATATCTAAAACCTTTGGCGGTGGAACTTCACTTAAAGGTGTATCCGCAGGTAAACCTAACCTGTCGCGTTGCGCTTCTAAAATCTTTTTTCTAGCATCTTTTATAGTAGGTTCCTTTGCTTCCCACTTGCAGAGGTCAATCATAGTTTTTTTCAAAGCAGTGCGCTTTTGATGACTTTCTGGCGCAGCTACTAAAGAAGCAAAAACCGCCGCCCTCGCTGCTACTAAAGGTCGCCTCGCCCACCATAAATGCAGCGTAGAAATGTGTCCTTTACGAATAGATTTCTCCCGTGCTGCTTCAACAGAAATTTCACGAATGGGGATAAAATCTTCAATTAATCGTCGGTCATCCATAATTAATTCCTTAATTCCTTAGTGCCTTAGTGTCTTCGTGTTTTAACCACAAAGGCACTAAGACACTAAGAGGTTATTCCTTCGTGTGTTTTAACCACAAAGGCACTAAGACACGAAGAAGTTATAAAATTGATTGCAGATTTAGAACAAATCCTGGCAACACATCTTCACAAGAAATACTACTAGGATTGTTTAAAATTTCTACTTCTCGATCTGGGCGATAAATTTCTACTTGCTGATTTTTACGATTAATTAATAAGCCAAGAAGACAGCCATTTTGGATATATTCTACCATCTTTTCTTGAGTTTTTTTCAGGCTATCGGTAGGTGAAAGTAATTCAATCACAAAATCAGGACATAGAGGAATAAATTTTTCTCTTTGTTCGGGAGTTAAAGCTGACCAACGAGATTTTTCTACCCAAGCTGCATCAGGAGAACGGTCTGCTTTATTAGGCAAAGTAAACCCAGTTGATGAATCAAAAACCTCACCTAATTGAGTGCGATCGTTCCACAGCCAAAGTTGAACATTAATATTTGAGTTGCGTTTTCCTGTTTCTCCTCCCGTTGGTGGCATAACAATTAATTCTCCATTAGCATTACGTTCCAATTTTAAATCTGGATTAGCTGCACACAGTTGATAAAATTGTTCGGAATTAAGTTGAATAATTGGGTCTAAGTTTAAAGTAAGTGCAGTCATTTTTTTTACCTTATTAAAACTTGTCATTGCTTAGTGTTTTAGTGGTTAAAACACTAAGACACTAAGACACTAAGGGGTTATAAGACTAAGCGTTTAATGCCCTGCTTAATTAGAGGAACATTAAAGTTGATTAAAAAACCGACCCGATATTTAGAAAGCTTTAGATAAGTTAATAATTGGGCTGTATGAACTGGGAGTAAAGTTTCTACAGCTTTTAATTCAATGATTATGCAATTTTCTACTAATAAATCAATTCTAAAACCAGCATCTAATTTCAGATTATCATAAATTACAGGTAAAGCTAATTGTCTTTGTACATTTAAATTTCGCTTACTTAATTCATGGCTTAAGCATACTTCATAGACGCTTTCTAGCAACCCTGCACCTAAAGATGAATGCACTTTAAATGCAGCATCAACTATCTCTGTAGCTATTTCTTCCATACTTTCTCTCCTTTTGAGTATATTCCTTCGTGTCTTCGTGTCTTCGTGGTTTACCACTAAGGCACTAAGGCACTAAGTTTTTGTAAAGCTTCTGAGCTAATCAAATATCTTGTTACCTGCTTAATTTCTTTAGCATCTCTAGCTAGAACTTTAGCAGGATTCTGAATTGTTAATAACTGCGGATTTTCTGTTTTACACCCCCAAACAACATACAACCAATAAGAATCTCCTAATTGCTGTGCTTTGCGCCATTCATTTTTAGTCAGTAAAATGTTTTGATTAGTTTCTGCCCGTCCTTTGACTTCAATCCGGCGCACTGGAGAAATGCCTGTTTCTAAATCGGCTGTCCCTATGCTCCGAATATCAAAGCCACAACCATCACGCTCTTTACTAACATCTATTGGTTGCCAGCCGCGATTTTTTTCATAATTCATTACCCATTCCATAGCAAATGCTTCTATTTCAGCGTCGCTCCGCATTCTTTGTAAAGAAGTATTGCTATCTACCTCTACTGCAATGGGATCTACTAACGCACATCCTAAATAAGCAACGCGACCTGGACGGATAATTTTGAGATAATCTAATTCTGTTTGTTTGGTTTTATACCTCTCCTGTAATTCCCGCACTTTATTCTGGGCGTTATCTCTGGCAACACGATAAGTTTCATCTCCCGATGCTACTTTGGATGCTAATTTCATTTGGGTTGTTTGTGCTTCCCGAATCGCAGATTCCATTGCTTGCTTGAGATAGTCTTGGCGAATCTGCAATTCTCGCTGTCGCTGCTGCCGTTCCTGGTTAATTAAAGGGAATTGCACTTTAACTTTTAGCCAATCTTCTATATCCTGCTGTTCTTGGGGTGTCGGTGGTTGAATGGTTAGATCCAAAAATGAATCAGCAGGAGTTAAATCGTGCAGGCAATCTGGCGATATCAGCGATAATTTACCTGATGATTTTTGAGCAATGCAACAGAGAGTAGCCCGTAAAACTATATTTCGCCCCTGGCGTTGCTGTCCGGCTACTTGCACGTTAAAGAAATACAGGCGATAAGGTTCCTCTGCATCAGCATCAAAAAACACTGCTGAACCAGTGCAGACTTGTTCATTTAATTGAACATCTAACCGTTCTGCGATCGCAGCAAATAAAGGATGTCCAGGGGAAAGTAATTCAGCGTCTTGGTGAGTAGCATTGGCTAAATGTTCTTTGTAAAATGTCAGCTTGGGATAATTCTTCTCTGCTGCTCCCAAGCGCCGAATCGCTTCTAAATTACCACTGCGGAATT
The DNA here is from genome assembly GCA_963711165.1 of uncultured cyanobacterium. Classification (GTDB taxonomy): domain Bacteria; phylum Cyanobacteriota; class Cyanobacteriia; order Cyanobacteriales; family PCC-9333; genus Crinalium. The sequence goes on from CAVQDG010000052.1 coordinate 16,866, forward strand.
CTTCTTTGACATAGGTGACACGCCACAAACCATCGGCGCGAGTTTCGAGATTGATTTTAAAAAATTCACAAATACGTTTAAAAAATTCCTCGACATAGCGCGGCATTAATCGCTGTTCTTCGGAGATATAATCTTGGTCTTGGGTGCGACGAATGCGAGATATATCAATGTGAGATGTCGCTAAAGCCACCCCTGTAGCCTGTTCTAACTCTTCTAGGCGTTTGGGGTCGAGTTTTTCAATTTTATCTAAAACTTCATCCTCTGAGGCTTTAGCATAGGTCGCTTCGCGTACCATTTCCTCAAAGCGGATGTCATTAAGTTGCAGTAGTTGACCAATGACATCGAATACGCGATCGCTATCCATTGCTTTGCGGATTTCGTCTAACTTCCACAGCAATTTGTCCAGTACTCTGCCTTCAACAGTATTAATAGCAACGAAGTTAAAAATATAAACTTCCTGTTCTTGTCCAATACGGTGAATGCGCCCCATGCGCTGTTCTAACCGATTGGGATTCCAAGGTAAATCATAGTTAATCATTAACCGACAGAATTGCAAGTTAATTCCTTCTCCAGCAGCTTCTGTGGCTAAACAAATTTGCTTGTGCAATTGAAAATCTTTTTGGGCATCTTTTCTAGCTAAAACATTCATACCGCCATGAATTTCGCAGGTAGTATATCCCCAATCTTGAAGATTCTGCTTGAGGTACTCCAGCGTATCTCGATGTTCTGTGAATAACAGGAGTTTGCCACGCCCATCTTTTAACTCATTAAATTCGGAACTTTCTAAAGACTGTTTAAGTTGATTTAGTTTTGCTTCTGTACCAATATCAATTGTTTGTTGAGCCAGTTTTACTAACCGCCCTAGTTCTCTTAATTCCTCTCGCAGTTGATCTAGCTGTTCAGCAACAGTAGATTCTACCGCTAAATCTTCTAATTGTTCCTCATTACAATCGTCGCTATCTACTTCCGCATCAACAGGTTTACCTAAATTCTGTAATCGTTCTCTTTGTTCAGCTACAGGTAAACCATCTAATTCCTGTAACAAATCATTAAAGCGGTTATATCGTTTCTTTATTGAATTAAATATGGCATTTAAACTACTTGCCAATCGGCGTTGTAATACGGTTCGTGCTAAAGCTACTGCTGCTTGTTTACGTCCCTTAGTTTTACCTAAATATTTATTGATGTACTTTGTAACTTGTTCGTATAAATGCTTTTCTGGGGCAGACAATTCAAAAGGCATAGTAATTGCATGACGCTTTTTAAACAGTTTGCGCCCTTCAAAGTCGCGTAATTCTTCTTTAATCCGCCGCAGGAACCAAGGACTATCCTGCAACTTCAGCATTTCGGGATTAAGTTTGTTAGAAATAAACTGTTCTGGATCTAATAGCCGCAAAAAGTTGTGAAACTGATCCACATTCCCTTGATGTGGCGTTGCCGTCAACAATAAAATTCGCTCGGAAATTTTGGATAATTCTTCTGCTAACTTGTAGCGTCCGGTGCGTTCTAATTTATCTGCTTGAGTACGTGCAGAACATTTGTGAGCTTCGTCAATAATGACTAAATCCCAGTCTACTTGCAGAATCCCTGGGGCTACATCATCACGTTTAGCGAAATCAATCGAAGCAATACACTGACGAAACCTGTCCCAAGGATTTCCTGCCAATTGCCCTTTGGCTAAAACTGAATTAATTACCTCAAAAGTTTCCGAGAACTTACTTCGTAATTCATCCTGCCATTGCAAAGTTAATGGGGCAGGTGCGAGGATTAAAACTCGTTCAACAGCATTTCGCAGCTTTAATTCTTTCAGCAGTAGTCCTGCCATAATAGTTTTTCCCGCACCTGGATCATCAGCCAGCAGAAACCGCAGTCGAACTTGTGGCAATATGCGTTCGTAAACAGCTTCTAATTGGTGAGGGAGGGGACGTACCCCGCTAAGACTGACTGCAAAATGGGGATCGTACTCGTAGGCAGTTTTTATTCGCGCAGATTCAATTAATAAAAAAAACTGATTGGCATCAACTGGGGCAGCCGCTACTTGTTGATGACTAGCTAAAATTGCCGTCACATCATTGAGCGACAGACAAGCATCATGCAAATTTCCTTGGCGATCGCGTACTCTGAGTAACCAGGCATCTTCAATTACCTTCGCCGATTCCACTGTCACAGAGCCAGTAAACTGTCCTGCTATGGAAATTCGTTGACCGATAAGTTGCTCAATCACATTGCTCATAGGTCATTGCTCATAGGTCATGATTAATTGGTAATTGTTAATTGTTAATTGTTAATTTATTTTGTGATGCACAAACGAGGTTTTTGGGTTGGTTTGTTCTTGACTTTACAGATTATCTTAGCGTTTTGCTGGTGGACACCCCCAGCCGAGGCTTTGACGGAAAATCAGCAACTTGTGATGCAGTCCTGGCGAATTGTCAATAATGCTTATGTCGATGGCAGTTATAACCATCAAAACTGGTGGTTAATCCGCGAAAAAGCGATGAAACAAAGGCTGGAAAGCAAGGAAGCCACGTACACGGCTATTGCGAAAATGCTGGAAACCCTTGATGACCCGTTTACACGGTTTTTAAGACCTGACCAGTATCGTAGTTTACAAGTGACTACATCGGGTGAGTTAAGCGGTGTTGGCTTACAAATTGCTATTGATGCTGAAACTGGGGAGTTAGAGGTTGTTACACCGATTACAGGTTCTCCAGCAGCAACGGCTGGTATTCAACCGCGCGATCGCATTTTGATGATTGACGCAATGCCCACAAAACAAATTACTTTGGATGATGCAGCAGCCAGAATGCGGGGAGTTGCGGGAACTTCAGTTACTTTGACAATCCAACACCAGGGAGAAACACCTCAAGAAATAGACTTAGTGCGATCGCGCATTACCCTAAATCCGGTTTACGCTGAATTACGCCATCAACCAGATACTATTCCCGTTGGTTACATCCGCCTCAGCCAATTTAGTGCCAACGCACCAACAGAAGTAGCCCAAGCTATCAAACGTCTCAAACAACAAGGCGCACAAGCGTACATTCTTGATTTAAGAAATAATCCTGGTGGTTTATTACAAGCAGGAATTGAGATTGCCCAGTACTGGTTAGAGGAAGGCACAATTGTCTACACAGTCAATCGACAAGGTATTATTGGCAGTTTTGAAGCGGACGGCGTTGCGTTAACAAATGACCCATTAATTCTCTTAGTTAACCAAGGAACTGCCAGCGCCAGCGAAATTTTAGCAGGTGCATTACAAGATAATGGCAGAGCGAAACTGGTAGGCGAGAAAACCTTTGGTAAAGGCTTAATTCAGTCTTTGTTTGACCTACCAGATGGTTCAGGTATAGCTGTAACTGTCGCTAAGTACGAGACACCAAACCATCACGATATTAATAAATTGGGTATTACACCAGATCAGTTAGTGTCCATCAAGCCAATTACACTTGATCAGGTTGGTACAAGTTTAGATCAGCAATATCAGCAGGCGCTAGAGTTGTTGACTCAGCCAATTCTCGCAGCCGATGCCTCCTGAGAGATGAGAACCCTTGTAGAGACGCGCCATGGCGCGTCTCTACATATTAGGCAGCCACTAATGTAGTGCGGGCAAGATGCCCGCGTTATGTTTGGTGTAAGTTAAAAATAATTGTAGGTTGGGTAGAGCGTAAGCGTTACCCAACCAAGTGTGGCAAGTGTTGGGTTTCGTTCCTCAACCCAACCTACTTAATTCTGTTTAAAGTAACGCTGGAGAGTGTCGCAAAGCATCCAAATCTAACTCAGATAAACGTTGGTAAGCTTGATCGATAGTTGCTTTACCCCGTAAAAAGCCAGTACTTGCACCAGGGCAGATATAATTCAGGGTTGCTGGTGTAAAACGAGCAAGCAGTGATTCAATACTCTTGATTTGTCTCAACCAGTGAAAAGTTTTTGACGTGCGTAGAGGCGCAGGTTCTCCCTGCTTATTCGGTAGAATATGCCGTCCAGAAAACAAAATACCGCCATGTCTGTTGTAATACAGGCAAGAGGAACCAGGAGAGTGACCAGGTGTCCAGATAATGCTAGTATCAGGGCTAAGGGTTAACTCTTGGTGAAAAGGTTTTACTGAAAGTTCTGGCAATAAATATGCTTCTTGTTCTTGAATGAGAATCTCGCAGCTAAAGGCTTGCATAATTTCCCGCGCTTTCCCAATTCCTCCCCGATTGGTAATAAACAACCACCGAATGCCCCCTTGCGCTTTGATAAATTGCTCATTAGCTTCCTGCCACGCAGGGCAATCGATCAAGATATTGCCTTCTTTTCCTACAATGAAATAAGCTGTTCCTCCTAATATGTCACGATTAGGTGGAAAGGCATAAATACCTTCTAGTACAGACCGAGGCGGCTTACTCGCTGCCTGTTGAGGTTCAGGAGCAAGACTTTCAAGTGGGTTAAAGGTGTTGTTTTCTAAGTTATGATGTTGCACTTGGCACTGTACTTAAACAATTAAGCCGACAAAACTCACAATGAAGCATAGCTAATTTCTAACTGTCAATTTTACTGAATTTGCTTTAAAAATCCTTTAGATAGATTCAACTGTTATTCATGCCTATTTGGTTGTTCTTATTATTAATCGGCGCGATCACATATTTGATTGTGCAACGCAATGTTGGCAAAATCACGCGCACACCAGTATGGATTTTATGGTTGGTGCTAATGACACCACCAGGAATCTTGACAGCTTGGGCTATGATTTATGGCAATCAAACACCAATGCCAGCAGGACTTGTGATTGTCCCGTTTGTGGTTTGTTCGTTATTATACTGGGTGCTGCTACATCGGGGACGTAAGGTATCTAAATCAGAAGCAATTAATGCTGCTAATCCTCCAAATTCAGATGTAGAGGTACAACCCAAAATAGACAATTCTGCGGATTTGTCAAGTGTACGCCCAATTAATAAAACTGAAGAAGATCATCTCAGAAATTGTTTTCCTTGGTCGATCTACTATTTGGAAAATATTGAGTATCGACCGCAAGCAGTTCTATGTAAAGGTAAGTTACGCGCTCAACCAGATGTAGCATATCAGACAATTCGGGAAAATATTCAGCAGTTGTTTGGCGATCGCTTCTTATTAATCTTTCAAGAAAGTCTTAATGGAATACCTTTCTTTGCTTTAGTTCCCAATGCCCAAGCTGATCCTAAGTCTAGAGTAAATACTGAACCTTTAAAACGACCTGGTTTAGCTTTAACGTTGCTGTTAGTTACTTTGCTTACTACTACCCTCATCGGCACAGAAGTCGCAGGTGTTTCTGCTAGACAATTGCCAAGCAACCCAGCGATATTATTGCAAGGTTTGCCTTATGCTTTAGCTTTGATGACAATTTTGGGTATCCATGAATTAGGGCATTACATGGCGGCTGTATACTACAAAATTAAAACAACGTTGCCTTATTTTATCCCCATACCGTTCTTTTTAGGGACATTTGGGGCATTTATTCAGATGCGATCGCCAATACCCAATCGTAAAGTTTTATTTGATGTCGCGATCGCAGGTCCCTTAGCCGGATTTATAATTACTTTACCTTTGTTATTTTGGGGCTTAACTCATTCAGAAGTTGTACCAATTTCTGATCGATCGGGCATATTAAATTTTGAATCTTTAGATCCCAGATATTCCTTATTGCTAACACTGATAGGTAAATTAGTAATTGGAAGTAAATTAGCTGCTGAAACAGCAATAAATTTGCATCCTGTAGCAGTAGCAGGTTACATTGGTTTGATAGTGACAGCCTTCAATTTAATGCCTGTAGGACAACTAGATGGGGGTCATATTGTTCATGCTATGTATGGGCAAAGAACAGGCGCGATCGTTGGGCAGATTACTCGCCTATTAGTATTAGGATTAGCTTTTGTTCAATCTGATTTACTAATCTGGGCTATAGTTTTATTGTTTATGCCCGCGACTGATGAACCTGCCCTTAATGATGTTAGTGAATTAGACAACAAACGCGATATTTGGGGATTAGTAGCTTTAAGTATTTTAGTAATTATCCTTTTACCAGTTCCTAAAATGCTTACGGCACTATTACACATTTAAACAATCCGATTTGAGCAATAGTTATTCGAGCAGCAATCAATGTTTAAATTAAAAATTACCTTAGCATTTTTGCTAATGACATCTGCTATCATTCAGCCAGTAAATATTGTTAATGCTACACCCAAGCCTTGTTTTCAAGGTGCGAGTGGTGGCTACGTTAGACCACGCCTTAAAATTGGAAGTACAGGTCGCTCTATATCTAGTGTTAGACTTAATATCCGTAGCCAACCTGGAAGCAACAAAATTTTGGGTAAACTTTCTAATAAAAATACCTTTAAAGTATTAGATGGTCCAGAATGCCTTAATAGCCATGTGTGGTGGAAAATCCAAAAGGGTAATATCAAAGGTTGGGTAGGAGAGGCGAATCCTGCAACTTTTGATTATTGGTTAGAACCAATTAAAAATAAGTCCAAAGGTAAATAATAAATTAATGTTTTAATAATGGATGTAAAAATACAAACTTGTTAGAAAGAGATCCCCCCTAACCCCCCTTCTTAAGGGGGGGATTCCAATCAAAGTTTCCCTTATTAAGGGGGGGGATTCCAATCAAAGTCCCCCTTATTAAGGGGGATTTAGGGGGATCTCTTCCTAAGTACTAAAAGAAAAATAGTAAACGTTAAATAGATTTTTGTAGGAGTAAATGTGATAGAAAAACAGCCAATTCAAGTAATAGGCGGAGGGCTTGCAGGTACAGAAGCAGCTTGGCAAATTGCCCAAGCAGGAATACCAGTTATCCTGCACGAAATGCGACCTGTAAGACAAAGCCCTGCCCATCATACGGGTGAATTAGCGGAATTAGTATGTAGTAATTCCTTTGGGGCGCAGTCAAGCGATCGCGCGGCTGGTTTATTACATGAAGAATTGCGCCGTCTGGGTTCAATTATTATCAGCAAAGCAGATGAACATTTTGTTCCGGCGGGGGGTGCATTAGCAGTAGATCGCGGACAATTTAGCCATGATTTAACTGAAACTTTAGCTAATCATCCTTTAATTGAATTGCGTCGAGATGTATTTACAAAAATTCCTGATGATGGAATTGTAGTATTAGCTTCTGGTCCTTTGACTGCCCCAGAATTGGCTGAAGACTTGCGGCAATTTACGGGTATGGAATACATGAGCTTTTTTGATGCCGCTAGTCCAATTATTACCGGAGAATCTATTAATCGCGATATTGCTTTTATGGCTTCTCGCTACGACAAAGGAGAAGCAGCCTATCTGAATTGCCCCATGAATAAGGAGCAATATCTTTACTTTTTACAAGAATTGTGTAAGGCTGAACAAGCAGAATTGAAAGATTTTGAGATAGAAACAGCTAAGTTTTTTGAAGGTTGTCTGCCGATTGAAGAAATGGCGCGACGGGGGGAAGATACCATGCGTTATGGTCCCCTTAAACCAGTAGGATTATCTGATAGCCGCACAGGTGAACGCCCTTATGCAGTGATACAACTACGTCAAGAAGATAAAGCAGGTCAGTTATGGAATATGGTAGGATTCCAAACAAATTTACGTTGGGGTGAACAAAAGCGAGTATTTAAGTTAATTCCAGGGTTAGAAGAAGCTGAGTTTGTGCGCTTTGGTGTCATGCACCGCAATACTTTTATTAATGCACCGGAATTATTGCAACCTTCTTTACAATTTAAAAAGCGTCCAACATTATTAGCAGCAGGGCAATTAATTGGTACTGAAGGATATACCGCAGCATCGGCTGGAGGTTGGTTAGCAGGAACTAATGCTGCACGGATAGCTTTAGGTAAAGAACCTTTAGTATTACCGCCAACAACAATGATGGGGGCGTTGTTTGAGTTTATTAGTTCAGCGTCACCAAAACATTTTCAACCAATGCCTCCTAATTTTGGGATATTACCAGAATTAGGTCAGAAAATTAAGAGTAAACCAGAACGTTATGGAGCATATCGCGATCGCTCTTTAACTGATCTAGAATCTTGGAATACCCAGCTACGGACACCAGTAATGTTGTAAAAGTTTGGTCATTGTTAATTGTTAATTGTTAATTGTTAATTGTTGAAACCCAGTAACCTCCAGAACTATCGGAAGTAAACCTGGCTTTTTGCGTAGGAGAACTGGGTAAACCGCGACCCGAATCTCCGTCAGCTACCGCCCGCCACCAAGGAGAATTCATCTCTTTTGTGGGACGAATTAACGGCTGATGATTGGTTGTCATGTATAACAATGATTGCAGAACGATGCTGTTGGTGCTGCTGGTGAAAGACATAACTGGTTTGCCAGTTTTTTCAAAAAAGCCTTCATAATAGCCGAGCAATGGACTATATAAGTCGAGTGTAGCCTCCCACAATTCAGCCGCGTAAGCATCGTTAGGAAACAAACTACGATAAGCAAAAACGGTTGCTGTGCTAACTAGACCCATATCTGGTAAAGGTTGACCGTCATCTGCTACTGCCACCCAAGGTTGCTTTCCTGCAATGATAGTGTTGTGGACAATATATGGCTGGCGGTCAAGTATGGTAGTACCAGAGGCGGTAAGTGTGCCAGTGCGATTGTAACGTTCTGCTTGCACACGGCGGATGGGATCGACTAGAGCGAGCATTTTAGGATCGAAACCAAATTCCAAGCCGTAAAGAAAGAAGGGATCGCTAACTGTATACTGATTATCTCGATTATTTTTAGATTTAATCTCAGGTCGCGATCGCGCCGTTGGTACTTCCACCCCATCAACAGATGCGGTTTCATACTGTCCACCTACGGCTGAACGTTCAACATCAAATCCCCACAACTGAAAAGCACGGGCGGCATATTCTTCATAACCCAAGCGAGTTTCTGGCTTAATTAATGTTTGAGTTGTTATTGATCCGGTGGGGGATATGCGCTCATTTTGATCTTTGGTAACAACAGCGCTCGTTAGTTTTTTGTCCCGTACTACTCGCAAGTATGACCAATCTAGCACTATGCGATCGACAACATCAGTATATTGAGGATGACAGCTTTTTAAATTGTAAAGCGTAGCCAGCAAGCGTCCGATATCAAGAGATGACCAGCCTGTACCTTCAGCAATTGGGTTGCCGCCATAATCAACAGGATGCAATGAGCGAGTATCATAACCTCTAGCAGGTAATTCACCAGCAAAGAGGGGGAGTTTGGCTAGAGTTGCTAATAATAGTCGGATACGCTGGTCAAATTCTTGCTCTGAGATGATGGCAAGCGATCGCGCGGCGTGCAATGCTGCTAGGTAATCTCCTATCCCCCAGGGAGTTACTGCCTTAAAGCCGTTGCGATCGGATACTAACCCTGTATTAGATTGATAATTCGCCTCAAAGTAGTTCCAAGCCGCGTCAGCATAACGTCTTTCTTGTACCTTTAAGGGTATAGCTAATTTTGGACATGACGATTCTTGGGAACTATCAACTGGCGGAATAGGTTTAACTATCACAGCCGCAGTTTGTGAGTTAGTCGCTGCAACGGATGGGGGGGAGGCAACGGATGGGGGGGTCGCTGTTGCTGTATTTGTGGGGGAGGCAACGGATGGGGGGGGCGCTGTTGCTGTATTTGTGGGGGAGGCAACGGATGGGGGGGTCGCTGTATTGGGGGGGGGATTTGAGTTAGTAGGTGGTGAGGTTCCTGCAACTAAAGAATTTCCTGTAGGTGGTGCTGGTGCAAAACTTACAAGATTTGAGTTAATTAACGGGCGATTTCCTCTCGCTTTAAAGTACAAAATTTCTAAAATCAACCCATTGGTATTCCCAGTTAAAGATTTATTTGGTTGTTTAGTTTCTTGATAAAGTCCTGCATAAAAACCGTCTCCATCTGGACTGCGTAAATTCTTGACCGCATCAAAAAGTTGTTTGGCATATTCGTTATCTGGATAAAGATAGTACCAGCCAAATGCTGCTTTGGTGCTAAGAGTGCGTAGTTGCGGAGTAAGTTTATTTTCATCTGTAATTACAGCCCAGTTTACTCCATTGGAGTAAACAGTGTTGTAGAGAAAATAAGGAGCTTGATCGATATTATCCTCTGATACTGCTGTTAACTCGCCTGTTTCTTTAAAGTGACGGTTTTGCACTTCAAAGACACTTTTGGCATAATCCTGCAAATACCCTTGCAAACCGAATTCGATGCCATCTAAAATGTATGACTCGCTGACAACATAGTTGTTAGCGTTAGTTTTCGCGTAGTCACGGGTATCAACTGGAATATTAAGATTATGAATTTTGACAAATTCAAAAGGTTCGACGGCTAAAGCTTTAGTGGGTTTAAACCCCCAAAGTTCATAGCCACGCGCCGCATATTCCTCATAACCCAATCGCCCTTCTTGTACCAGCAATGTCTTATCGTCTGGTAAAACTACGGTTCCGTAAAGTTGTGCGTCTTTAACAGAGCGATCTAATTTCCACTTAGTGATAATTCCCTTGATCCAATCTGAGTATTGAGGATGACAGGTACGGATGATATGAAACGCTGCTAACATCCTCCCAACGTCTAAAGCTGACCAACCAATACCGCGTGGCTTAGGTTGATTACCATAATCAGTCATTTCGGCTGTAGCGGCGTTGTAGACTTTATTTGGCAACGTATCCTCAAACAGCTTTATGCTACTCAGAGTTGTTAAAAACTTGTTAATGCGGCTATCAAATTCTTTCTGGTCGATAATATTCGTCCAGCGAGCAGCATTAAGCGCCATGAGGTAATTTGCCATATCCCACATGGTTCCAGAAGGATAGCCGCCAGTTGAGTTGACAAATCCTGTGGCTGGTTGGTAATTTTTGACAAAATATTGCCAAGCAGTACGGGCATAAGTCTGTTCCTCTGCTGTCAAGGGCGCAACGATTTCTGCACAACTTGATGGCGTTGCAGTTGGAGTTTGAGCTAAGGATCTTTGTGCTAAAAAACTAGATGGTAAGAACTGCAAAATAGTCCCTGTAAGGAACAAAGCGATCAATTTTGATGATTTGTGGAGCATGGAGCTATGCTCTTAAAGGAACTTCTATTTCTAAGATAGAGAAAGGTTAGGGCGTAGTTATACAACTACAGCCATATTTCATAAATAAGACACACAGAGGCAAAAAATATTCCCGTGTCTGCTAATCAAAGGTAAAATTCAGAGGAAAGCTTTATGGGCAAGCGCAGTAATTCCAAAAAACACGCAAATACTCCTAGTAACGACATATCCGAAGCGGAGACCCCCAAAACACAAGTTGCGGCAGCTAAGGCGACAGCAGAAATTGCCGATGTGATGTCGCCAGAAAATATTGTAGTAGACGAACCACCACCCCAGCCTGATTATCCCCACTATCGGGTTCAACCAGGATCGCCAATTATCTTAGCGGATTTCGATCCAAACGATTGCGAAGACTATAAAAAAAAGAAGCACGTTGCAGAGGAACTCCAAAAGCAATGCGATCGCATGGGGAAATTCCAAGACCGTTTGTATGCAGAAAACAAACGCAGCTTGCTAATTGTGCTGCAAGCAATGGACACTGGTGGTAAGGATGGCACAATTAAGCACGTTTTTAGCGGCGTTAACCCCCAAGGTTGCCGAGTTTGGTCTTTTAAAGCCCCCAGTGATGAAGAAGCTAGTCACGACTTTCTGTGGCGCTACCACCAACGTGCGCCACTAAGCGGGATGATTAATATTTTCAACCGTTCGCACTACGAAGATGTATTAATTGTGCGCGTGAAGCAGTTGGTTCCAGAATCGGTTTGGCGAGAACGCTATCACGTAATTAATAATTTCGAGCAAATGTTGACCTTAAGCAACGTGACAGTAATTAAGTTTTTTCTGCATATTTCTAAAGATGAACAAAAGAGACGGTTGCAGAGTAGGTTGGACAACCCAGATAAACGTTGGAAGTTTTCTAGTAACGATATCAAAGAACGGGAATATTGGGATGACTACCAAGTAGCTTTTGAGGACGCGATTAACAATTGTTCGACTTCCTACGCCCCTTGGTATGTTGTGCCAGCAAATAATAAATGGTATCGCAATTTGGTGATTGCCCGCACGATCGCGGATACTCTCGAAGCGATGAATCCGCAATACCCTACGGCGGAAGCAGGTTTAGGGAAGATCTTTATTCCAGATTGATTTGTCGATTAACCGCAGATGCACGCAGATTAACGCAGATGTAGACCAAGATTTTTCAACTTTTGCTCATTGGTTTAATGAAATTATGACAAACTTAGAGCCTATCTTTCAAAGTAATTAATCGCATAGAATATCTGCGTTTATCTGCGTTTATCTGCGGTTAAAATTTCTTAAAAGAACTTTTTGGATAGGCTCTAAGTATTTAGAAAACTAACTACAAAAATCTCAGTAGCTTAAGCCGCGTTATAACGGCTGGTTAATTTATCCAATTGTTGCACTAACAAACTTAGGAATAAACCTACGTCGGTAACTACTCCTACTGATTCTACAGAACCGCGATCGCTCAATTTAGTAACTACTGCTGGATTAATATCCACACATACCATTTTTACACCCGATGGGGTCATATTCCCCACACCAATAGAATGCAGCATGGAAGATAACATTAAGATCATGTCTGCACCTGTAATTAAACGGGAGTAATCTTCTTGTGCTTTAATTAAATCCATCTGGGTATCTGGTAATGGTCCATCATCACGAATGGAACCTGCAAGGGAAAATGGTATCCCAGCGTGGACGCATTCATATAATACGCCGTGAGTAATTATTCCTTGCTCTACTGCCGCCGCAATACTACCACAACGACGCACTGTGTTAATTACTTTCAAATGATGGCGGTGTCCACCTTGGACTGCTACACCGCGTTTCATATCGACACCCAGGGATGTCCCCATCATAGATTGTTCTATGTCGTGGACTGCGATCGCATTTCCACCTAATAATGCTTGCACATATCCTTCACGAATTAGTTGTGCTAAGTGTTCACCACCGCCAGTATGAATGACTACGGGACCTGCTGTGACTACAACTTTACCACCGCGATCGCGTATTTGCCTTAATTCCCACGCAACTTGTTCTACTACTAACTCAACGCGCCGTTCACTGGAAACCCCCGCAGACATAAAACTAAATTCTTGGGTGTTGCGTTGTTCCCGTGATTCTGTCTTACGGACTGTGCGAATACCTAAGATATCAACTACTACTTGTTCACCAACTTCTAAATCTCGTAGCAGTTTGCATTTAGCTACTATACCATTATCGGTTTTGGTAATAGCGATCGCACCATCCATACGTTGATTTTGCAACCGTATCCAATTACCGTTAATCCTAACTTCCGTAGGATAAATCGTAGTGACATAAAAATCATCCGGTGCAACCCCATTTTGGATAACAGGTTCTAACTTTGCATCTCTTTCATCTTGAGGTAAATCAACCGCACCTAAATCAATTAACTGCGATAAAATTGCTTCCATCACCTCATGGGAAGGTGCAGAAACTTTTACATCTGCTTTAGATGTACTTTGACGCTGTTCTCCTAAATCAAAACTTAGTACTTGGAAACTACCGCCAGCTTCCATAATCTTATCTAACGCACGGTTAATTAATCCAGAATCTAGTAAATGTCCTTCTAAGCGAATCGTGCGACTTTCTACTGATACATTTGCAGTAACTTCTGTGCGTACAGGTTCAGTTACTCTTAGGGTTAAACACTTAGCTGCGCCACCTGCTTTGAGGAATTCTGTTAGTGGTGTTTCTATTACTTCAAAACCAGCATCATTTAAACGTTGCTTTAAACTCTCACTAGCTTTATTCATTACCACAATGTTCTCTACATTGACAGTATTGCAAGCAAAATTAACTGCATCTGCTTCATCAATTGCAATGCGTTTTGCTTCTGGAACCCGCATTTCTATCAAACGATTGGAGAAAGAATCAAATGCGGGGGGATAATACAGTAAATAACCGCCAGCGAGAGGACAAAAGCAGGTATCTAAATGATAAAACCGCTCATCCATTAAGCGGAGAGATAATACTTCAATATCTAACCATTTTGCTAAATATGGGTGAGAATCTAACTCTGAACGGAAACCATAACCCGCCCATAACCAGCGCCCTTCTCTATCTAGGAGTGCATCACCAGCGCCTTCAAAGGGTAAATCTTTGGGTAATTCGTAAACGGTATAACCTTGTGATTCAAACCATTCTTTAAAAAATGGTTCTTCTCCTTGACGTTCTTTGTGGAAAAAGCGACTCAGAACGACGTTATCACCCAATACTAAACCAGCATTAGCCGTAAATACCATGTCTGGTACGCCTAATTGTGGTTTAACTAAATCTACAATCGCGTGGTCTTTTAATACATAGTGTAACTTTTCCCACTGTTCAACAGCGCGATCGCGCGATGATTTATGAATATTCCCTTCCATCCAGGGGTTAATTACATAATCTACGTCATAGTGGTCAGGAGCGCACATCAAGAAGCGAATCTGAGAAGTCATAAATGTTTCGGTAGGATACAAGCAGCGTCTTTTTACTGAATACAGAGTTTCTCGGATCAAATTCTGTAGAAATTGTTACGGAATCTTGACGAAAAAAGCCTGAAGGCTGAAATTTCTCTAGTTCAGCTTTTGGTATTTTTGGATACTTATTTCTATTTTATACTTTTTGTAGGGATCTTTTTTAACGCCAAGGTACGCAAAGGGAAGAACGCAAAGTACGCAAAGGAAGGAATCTATTTTTTACTGCGAATTTATAGGTAAAAACTCACGAATGTTTTTTGTTTGGAGTGATTTTATTTAATATGGGGTTATTATGTGCGATCGCACTTCTCTGATTGAAGCCAGTATTTTGAACTATCTTGGCTACCTTCAAGATACAGAATACATGGCTAAAATTATTACATCAGCATCTTATCAAGAAGTTGCTGCTAATATTAATAGCTTGCTTGAATCAGAAAATGAGGAAATAGTTGGTTCAACTTGTTTATTCATTAATGATTTAGCACTGATGGGCTACCGTGAACAGGATGTTTGTAAAAAATTTGTAGATAGTTATTTTTGGTCTGCAATTGTGGAAACTTTAGAGCATCTGCTTTCTGAGATTAAACACAGATTTTATTTTTATTTATCTGATAATGGTTTAAACAATTACTCGGTAGATGAACTTGAAGCGTTTGTTGAGGAAATGAAACTCAAAAAACTTAGCAATTAATTTTATAATATAGGGAGATGATTTGAAAACAAAATAATGCCCGATTATTCAATAGCTGAAGCACAAGCTCGCTTGGCAGAAATTATTCACGATGCCGAGAATGGTAAACTTGTACAGATTATACGACACGGTAAGTCTGCCGCTGTCGTGTTATCTTTGGAAGAATATGAACGTTTAATTTCAGAAAAAAGAGGATTTGGGGAAGATATAGCCGAATTTCGTCAAAAGTATCAAGTTGAAAATTTAGATATCAATCCCGATGAAGTATTTAAAAATGTACGAGACCGCTCTTTAGGTCGGGAGGTCAGCTTTTGAGCAATCTAAAATTTTTATTAGATACTAACATCTTATCTGAACCTCTGCGCCCAATTCCTAACCCTAATGTAATAGATCTGTTAGCTAGGTATAGCGGTTTGACTGCTACAGCTACAGTTGTATTACATGAAATGCTATATGGCTGCTATCGTCTACCCGATTCGCGCAAACGTCAAACGATAGAAGCTTATTTGATTGCAGAAGTTGAAGCAAAGTTACCACTTTTATCTTACACCACTGACGCTGCTAAATGGCACGCCACTGAGAGAGCAAGATTAGTTAAATTGGGTAAAACTCCAGCTTACGCTGATGGACAAATTGCTGCGATCGCGGTTACTAATAATCTGGTACTGGTGACAAATAATGAATCAGATTATATTGATTTTCAGGAAATTCAACTAGAAAATTGGTTTAAATAAGTTGCAGAATCAGTATCTAAAAATAAAGTTGCTTGTGCTTGTTTCCTTAAAATTGAAGCAGGAATATCTGTACTAATTTCTGATTGCAACATTTCTTTAACTATAGTGGCTTTCCGCTTTTCTGGTGCAAGGCAGATGATTTTTTTAGAGGCAAAAATTTGCGAAATAGTCAAGGTAAAAGCATATTGCGGTACAGCTTCTAAATTGGGAAAATGCCCCTCATTAACTTGTTGCAAACGACAAGAATCTTCTAGTTTTACCAGTTTTACACTATAAGGATCATTAAAGTTTGCTACAGTTGGATCGTTAAATGCTAAATGTCCGTTTTCTCCGACACCAAGACAACACAGATCTATAGGTTGTGCTTGTAATAGTTTAGTATAGCGATCGCACTCTGATAAAGGTTGCAGTGCATCTCCTTCTATATAGTGAAAATACTTAGGCTTAACTAACTTTTCCACTCTTTCCCGCATATAGCGCCGAAAACTAGCAGAATGATTACCATCAATACCTAAATACTCATCCAGATGAAAAAGAGTAATTTTAGACCAATCTACACCCCCCAAAGCAATTAAAGCTTTTAAAAACTTGATCTGAGAGTTACCCGTTGCTAAAATAACCGCAGCGCTACCTTGTTCGGCTATTTTATCTTTTAAATAATCATGTACAACCTGTGCAGCATCATCAGCCAGATCTGACTCTTGCTGATATACGCGCACAGATAAAGCATCAACTTGAAAAGTATTAACAAAAGCAAAATGCTGTGGGGAGGGAGATGGAGTATACATACCTTAATCCAAGCTTCTGTATCTAAGGTAGCCAAAAATCGGGTAAAAGACCGTTAGTAAATTCACGGAAAGTTGACTCAAGCGATCGGGTAGCATTGCCGAAGGCAAATCGCGTAGCTCGAATATGCGGTTCATATTTGTGCCAGAGGGGAATAAAGTATAACAATTAACAATTAACAATTAACAATTAACAATGACCAATGACCAATGACCCATGACCCATGACCAATGACCCATGACCAATGACCCATGACCCATGACCAATGACCCATGACCTATAAACGACATTTTCCCCAACAAAGACGATCAAATTATCATGTATTCATATTTATAGAAGTTTTTGAGAGTGAAGGAGGGATTCAATCTTATGTTAAGGATATTTTGCAAGCTTATTTGTCACTAATGCCTAACCAGAATGAGGGCATTGTTGAACAGGTGGATCAAGCTGAGGTATTTTTGTTGCGCGATAGCGCAAGCGCTGACTTTTCAGTTAGCGAAGCGACTCCGAAGGAGTATCGCCCTTTTCCCCGTAATCCTTTTGATACCTATCCGCTCAAATTTCATTACTGTAAAACCTTACCACCCTGGCTAGGTCGTCTAAAACTCGCATTACTTCTTTTATCTTGTTTAATCCGCAAACGCCCTGAGCGTGTCTTCTGCGGTCATATAAAACTAGCGCCTTTAGTGCAAATATTATGCCAACCTCTAGGTATTCCTTATACAGTATTAACTTATGGTAAAGAAGTTTGGGAGCGTTTACCTAAACATGAACGGATAGCACTGCAACAAGCTAATTGTATCTGGACAATCAGCCGCTATAGCCGCGATCGCGCTTGTGCTTCTAATAATTTAGATCCTCAGAAAGTCAAAATATTACCCTGTGCTATTGATGGCAGCATCTTTACCCCTGGATCTAAGCCTCAATTATTAATTGAACGCTATGGTCTGAGTGGTGCTAAAGTACTGATGACTGTAGCTCGATTATGGTCTGGGGATATTTATAAAGGTGTCGATGTTACTATTCGGGCATTGCCAAAAATCTTGCAGGTGTTTCCCCAAGTTAAGTATTTAGTAATTGGGCGTGGAGACGATCAACCTCGTTTAGCACAGTTGGCTGAAGATTTAGGGTTAGCAGACAAAGTTATTTTTGCTGGTTTTATACCCACAGATGCTTTAGTAGAACATTACCGCGTTGCTGATGCTTACATCATGCCTTCCCAAGAAGGTTTTGGAATTGTTTATCTAGAAGCAATGGCTTGTGGTATTCCTGTACTAGCTGGTGATGATGATGGTTCGGCTGATCCGATCCTCGATGGACGACTTGGCTGGCGTGTCCCTCATCGAGATCCTGAAGCTGTTGCTGTAGCTTGTATTGAGATGTTGCAAGGCGGCGACGGGCGTTGTGATGGGGAGTGGATCAGAAAACAAACTTTGGCTACTTTTAGTAAAGATGCACTTAGCCAGCAGTTAAAACAACTGGTTAGACATCATTAAAAAAGAATGTAGAGACGCGCCATGGCGCGTCTCTACAAGGGTTTTATGTAACGCACTAAATTAACCAGCATCCTTTAAGATAGCGATCGCTCTTAAAATATTTCAATCTGGACTAGACTTAAATTGTTGATTAAATACTAATTTATAGGAAATCGTTATGAACCAGAATAGCTCCCCAATATTTCAACTTAACTTTTCTGGCGTTAAATCTTGGCTCTTGATCGTGGCAGTAATTTGGTTGCTCGGAATGATCGGACTAGGTTGGCTGGTTAAGTCTTTTATAATTTTGGTGGCGCTAATTTTGATCGCGCCAGTAATTGGGTTTTTGGCTTTTCGCTGGTGGTTGCAGCGCAATGTTGTTGTTAGCCAATGTCCCGTGTGTAGCTATGAATTTACAGGCTTTAATCGCACGCAGTTTGACTGTCCTAGCTGTGGAGAAACTCTCAAAGCCGAGAAAGATCATTTTGAACGTCTGACACTTCCTGGCACGATTGATGTGGAAGCCGTAGAAGTACAAGCATCTTCTCTAGAAGATTAAGACAACTGAATGGGGAACAACTTAGTTAAAATTTGTTAATGCCATAACTTGATTAACACCTACTCGCAAAATGTGACTATCTTTAAATCCTTTTGCTATAAATATGGCAATTAGCAACTATTATCTAACTTTTGATTGAGTGAATACACGGGCAATCAATTCAGAAGACTCCTGGCAAAAATTCTTATTTAATTTTGGGGAATGCAATTAGTTATTTTTCTGGGTAATAGTGAGAGTATATTGATTACTCCCTCCAGTGCGATCGCCGATATAAATCGAGTACAGCCCTTGTTTCCAATAACCAGGTGACTCAATATTACCTTCAGAAAAGCTGTCTGCTGATAAACAGGTTCGCTTTCCTCCTGGTTCCTGAATTAACAAAGTCGGCTTACCAGAACTTTGCAAGCTAAAGCGCAGATATTGAAAATCCTGATTCATTTTGATTTGATGGTTGGGTGTGGCTGCGATTTTCCCACAGTCTGGCGTTTGCTTTGTTCCACCAGATTTACCACTAAAAGTCATGGGATCTTCTTTGAACCCTGGATTCAGTGCGATCACTGAACCACCCAAAGCAGCACCAGTGCTACTAAAAATTAAAGCTATGATACTTGGAATAAGTATCCAATATTTTTGTGTTTTCACGATCGCGATCGCCTGAGCTACTAGAGGATATTTTTGAGCATAAGCGCCCTAGTTTTATAGATGCTCTCTTCTCAGCAATTGTTCCTCTAAATACAAAACTTAGGCATTTTTAGGAGGGAGTTTGATTAACTACCCATTTCAGCCATTGCCCAAAGGAACTCACGGCATTTAACCGATGTAGCCCTGGTGACTTAGCTGAGGCTAAACTATCAACTGAACGCAAGGCGGCATACTGTAACCCCAAAAAGCTATCAACTGGGGCATAAGAATTACCTAATGTTGTTGCACCAGTCGCATACATTTTGCCTTTTTGGTTACGCATTTCTACTAATTCAAATTCATCAGAAACTACTAAACGTCCTAAGTGATTTAATGGTAAGTTGTAATGCGTTACTAAATCATCAAGTAAAGGATTAGTTTTAACTTTGGCATCAAGACCTGTAGCATCAATAATAAAATCAGCTTCTAGGCGCATTTGTCCTTTCATGCCTTTTTCTTGAATATAAGTAACTGTAGAATTATTATTAGGATCACGCTCTACTTTTTCTACTTCACCAAAATTAATTTGATACCAACCTTGATTGATTCCTTCTTGAACAATTCTTTTCCAATCTCCTCTATCTGCGGTAGTAGTTCCGCCCCAGTCTGTTAATAAGTTTGGTCTTTTTTGTGGATCAGCTTTTTCTAAAACTGCCTTAAGTTCACCCCCCCAAGTAGCTTTTGGCCAGTTAAAAGGTTGAAATTCATAGTGGTTTTCAACTTGACGTTGAGATTTGCCAAATTTGTTACCTTGGGGTTTAGGCGATCGCATTAAATGCAACAATGCAATATTCTGGTTATGTTTCCGTGCTTCAGAAATACGCTGCACAATTCTTGAAGCAACAATTCCTCGACCACGAATTAATACAGTACCACCATGACGTTCTAAATGTTCATATACGTGATGATGGTCTTCGTAAGCATTAACTACTGAGAGAAAATCTTGAGTTTTTTCCCGATAAGCTTGCAAATCTGGGAGGAATTGAATTGCTGGATATCCTGTTGCTAAGTGTACGTTACGGGCAATCAAAAAAGCATAGTTGTGAGGACCTTGGCGGGAATATGCGATCGCATACCGTCCATCTGCGGTTTGGCGAATTGCCCGAACTCTAGCATAACGGAACATTTGCTGCCAACCGATCCTAACTGTTTCTCGATCAATTGAGTCAAATACATTTCCCGCACGCGGTGTGTAAGTATCAGCAAACGTAGGTTCAGAAAATACCTGCCACAAATATTTAAATGTTTGACTGTTGACTTGTCCCTTAGAAAAATCGTGCCAAACTTCCCGCAAAGCATAACTAGGGCATCCCCAAATATTATCAGGGCAAGAATCAGAGTTTGACCGCAACCTTTCCTGCAAAGGTATTTGAGAATTTAAGCAAAGTCTTTTGTAACGTGCATAAGGCTGTTCTTCCATTCCCAAAGCGGCTATTTGTTGAGACTTTACTCCATAAATTCGCAACAAATCTACCCATACAAAACTACCTAATCCAGCCCCAACTGTGGCATAGTCAATTTCATCTACTGGTAAACCTGTAGCGTATAAATCTTGTACCTGGACTTGCAATGCTTGAAAAGCTGGTGGTGGAAAGCTACTTCCTGCGGGGTTTACTGCTTGAGGCGCAGGTTGATTAAATCTGGAATTTGGCAGATTTGTGTCTGGATTAAAGAAAATCTGCGAATTGCCAGATACAGGTAATTGTTGCGTCGGAAGCGGGGCAAAGGTTACGGTGATTTGGTAAGGACCAATTTGGAGTGTGTCGCCATTGCTTAAACTACTCCGCATTTGGCGTTGACCATTGACAAACGTACCGTTGCTGCTGTTTTGGTCAAATACCACCACCGCACCTTGTTCTAGGTCAATTAAGGTATGGAAGCGAGAAACTTCGAGACTATTGAGAACCACCCGCGCGGCGCGACGATTGCCGAATTCTGAGGGCATATGAGCAAATTCTCGTCCCAAAGCAACGGGGATATTTAGGTTTGGCTCACGCCTTTCTCCTGTTGCTGGTTCTTCCCAACTCAAAGTTATTTGCATAAAACGTTATTACTCCCTTCCCGTCTAAAGAATACCTATTTTTATAACCGCCAAGACACCAAGGACACCAAGGAAGAAGAAGAATACGAGCAGTAATCTTTTAGTGGCAAGGGAGTAGTCATTGATAATTGTTAATTGTTAATTGTTTATTAAAACACTTGCCACCGCCGCTAAAGATGTGCCACACCAAGGGCAGCCTAGTTCTAAGCGTATATAAGGTGATGTTTTACCGCATTTAAAATTTGGACAGCGTAAACCATAATCTTTAGTAATGGGAAGCTGTGGCTGATTCATACTATGGGCAGGTTGTGGTTGTGGCGGGATGACAATTGTTGCTGGAAATCCAATGTCAGCAGAATTAATTGCTGTAATAAAGAGTGCTATTTGTCCTAAATAAATAGTGCTACCTTGCCTTAAAGATACCTCGCCAGTAGTAATAACTTTACCATCTACCACTGCTGGATTAGTTGAGCGTAGGTTACGCAAATAAAAGTTTTGTTGCTGAGAATTAAAAAATATTTCTATATGTAACCCAGATACAGTCGGATCTGTCAAAATTATGTCGCAACGGGCTGGATCACGACCAATACGGACTGTACCAGGATGTTTACTTGGCTGTTGAGCAACAATAGTTTGACTTTTGTGCTGATGTTGTTCTGTCCATGTTAAAGTTAGTTCAGCCATGATACCTCTTAACTTATTAATAAATACTTCAGAAAATAATTAGTTGATTCCTGAAATGAAGTTAGTAAGTATTCCTGACTAAGAAATACTGTTAAAAATTTCAGCTTTGCCATATTAAACATTGTGCGGCTCGACTGGGCTGCTACCACTAATTTCACCGCGAACTTGGCTGGTAGGAAGATAAACATTGAAGGTTGTCCCTACATCTACTTTACTTTCAAGTGTAATCGTTCCGCCATAGCATTAAAAGAAGGATAATACACTATTTTTTCCTTTTTTTAGACTAAAAAGTGATTTAACGATTTAACATCTGAACACACATTGTTATTTCTTTTCTTCCTGCATGGGCGCGGTTAAAGTTTAGCCGTAAAAAGTTACGGAGGTTGATATCACTTATTGATACATTGGTTTCTCCGCTTTCATTAGTAGAAATAGACTTTTGAACAGCAATTATATTTCTTTTGATTTTGCCTTTAAAACATTGTGCGCCATCTGCTTGCCAAGCGTATCCATATCCCACAACATTTTGCCCTTGTTTACGAAAGACAACAGCATAATCAGAACTATTAGGATTTGGAGATTGACTGTAAAAATAGTAACCATTTCTTAAGCTTTTGCTTAATGCTTCTTTAGTCTGGCTAGAGCTTGCTGGCAAAGATGAAGTAGTTAAAAAACTCACCAAAACTGCTGTTGCTGTTATCAGATAACTAAGACGTTTGCTTTTCATAGATAGTCATTCCTAACTAATGTTTTTTATTTAATGGGATTGCTGATTAAAAATTCGCTTTCCAGATTGGTAAACATTTAAATGAATTTCACCTCCACGACCCTCTATTACCGATTATTAAAATATATCATTTTTAATCTAACAGTCGCTCAATTTGTTTAGCTGTTTCTGGTAATTTTGCGGCTTTTTGTCCAGCAGATCTAGCTTTAGTATTGAGTAAATCAATCGGAGTACTCACTAAATCTACAAAGTTAGCTTTACCTGCGATCGCTTTAACAGAATTAACTGGTAATTCTTTCCCTAACCATCTAGCTATGCGATGCAAATATTCTGTTAAACTTAACTCCCGCATCAAATCTACGCCATGAAGTTCATGCAAGTAGCGATTTGACTTTCCATACCGTCGCCATTGACTTTGCAATTCTTTTAAGGTGCTACGATGTCGATGTTTTACAATAGCTGATGGTGCAAAATCTAGCTTCCAATCACTTTGCATTTGGATACGCCAGCAGATATCAGCATCGCCACCAGTTGTAAGATAAGGACGGAATAAACCTACCTGCTCAAATACTTGTTTGCGAATTGCTAAGTTTGCAGTTTGACCATAGGGATAAAAAGAATGTGCTAAGGTATGTTTTTGAGATAACACATTGCCTTTATCAGCGTGTTTTTCTAGCAATGTTTCCCCATGTAAAGCGATAATTTCACCTGCTACAATTCCGATATTTATATTGACAAATGGCTGAATTAATGCTTCCAACCAATCTGGTTCGGGGCGACAATCTGCATCAGTAAAAGCTATTATTTCACCTGTAGATGCTTTAATACCTGTATTACGAGCAGCATAAGAACTTTGGATGTTTGTTTCACTAAGTAAACGCAGATTGATTTTTTGGTTAGACGATTGTTTGATTATGGTTTGTATGATAGTTTCTGTGCGATCGCTACTGTTATTATCTACTAATAAATACTCGACTTGCTCGGCTGGATAAGTTTGTTGCTTGAGGCAGTTTATTAAGTCGGGTAAATCTGCCTCTCCATTGTAGATGGGGATAACTACTGAAATTTGGGATAGCATGGGTAAGTAGTTGAGAGGTTACTTTGGGATAATGCTCTAGGTTGTGCTGAGGTGTTAAGTTACAATATTAAAGACTTAGATGCTGATTTAGTTTAAATTATTGGAGGTGCGAAATGTCAGTAACTATTGAATCAGATCTCAAGGAAATTTTAAATAAAATTGACCAACGGCTAGATAAACTCGATACTAAGATCGATAATCTTAGCAAAGATCTCAATACTAAGATCGATAATCTCAGCAATGACATCACAGACATCAAGGTAGGCGTAGCCAAATTAGAGGAAAAGGTAGACGGACTTAGCAAGCGGATAGACAATCAAGAATTTATCAGTCGTGGCGTTTTAATTGCGTTGATTGTCGCTATTTTGGGCGGGTTTGCCAAACTTTTTGGTTTTGTTGGTGTGCAGTAGCATTTAAAAAGGTGTAAAAACAAGGAAATATTATGATTTTTACAAAAAATAATCAAGACTGATTTTTGGTTTTTAAATTTAGGGTTCTTTCGTAGTCTTGAAATCTTAGCTTGGCAATCGCTTTTCTATCTTTTGTTCTAATCACAACTCCCTCAGACTTTCCTTTACAAGTAGAATCCAGAACGCTCAAGCTTTTTGAGTAATCTGACAGCATTTTATATGTTGCTTGTATGTCTTGAGGAAATTCAGCGCCATCTACCTCAAATAATCGAGGAGTTAATTCAACATTGATATCTTTGGCTGTTATAGTAAGTGATTCTTCTGGTAAAAAATACTGTCCACTTTTTTCACGCCATAAAGAAATATCTTTTAACTGCATAGTTAATAGCTCTTCATAGTTGGGAATCAATACACAGTCAAACAACTTGTAACCAGTAGTACCTTTACTGGTATAGTTTTTACTAGCAGCAGTGATATTACCGCCGTAAAATTCCAAATAATAGACAGTGATTGAGTTTGATACAGTCTTGTTGTATATACGCTCTGCGAGAGGTTTTAAAGCTTCTACAATACCCATTGCTGGATTGCCAATTAAGTCGCCCTTAGCATAAAGTAATTCCTCTCTACTTCCTAAAAGATAACCTTCTGGAAAACAAATGATTCTAGCATTTGTACCATCAATTTTTTCTGTTCCGATGATAAATTGATTGGCAAAATTAACTTGTACAGCTTCAGATAGTTTGCCTCTCTCTCCCAAAGCATGATAAGTGGGAATTGAAGGATATTTTGTAAGAGAGTTTAATTTTTTCAAGTCAGCACAATAAATATCGAATGCCATAGACAATTTTTATATTCATGGATAAATATATAGTAGACCAATGAGCAAAAGTCAAATTGACCCCCCGATGGTCCCCCCCGATGCGGGGGGAAGAAATCTTGCTCCCTCTCCGTTTCGGGGAGGGCTGGGGAGGGGTTTTTCGGATTTATGCAAGAGGTATAGTATAGCGTTAATGATAAAATAAAAAAGTCCGCCTACACGGACTTAAACCCCACAAGTTATTGAAACCGAATGAATTATCATTCTATTGTAAACGCTGACGGAGAATAAACTCTGCGATCGCTAAATCTACTGGAGTTGTCACCTTCAGATTCGTCTCCTCACCCTCCACAATCCGCACCGGAAAACCACATTTTTCAAATAATGCAGCATCATCTGTCACTTCCCACCCTAACTGACGACCTTGATTGTGACATTGTTTCAGCAACGGGACATTAAATCCTTGAGGTGTTTGTGCTGCCCAAAGTTGACTACGATCAGGTGTACTTTGAATTATGCCATGATCAACTACTTTAATAGTATCTTTGACAGAGATAGCTGCAATCAAACCATCACAACTCAGCAAAGCTTCCCCACAGCGATTAAATAAATCTGGTGTCGCTAAACACCTAGCACCATCATGGATTAATACTCGTTCAGCATCATCTGGTAGTGCTTGCAATCCATTGTAAACTGACTCCTGACGGGTTTCGCCTCCGTAATCAGTTCCACAGGTTTAGTCAGTGATACTTGTGCAAGGATATCTTTGATATCTCCCCAATCTGATGGTTGAGATATAATCCCAATCCAGTTTAGATCATCGGACGCTTCCGCAGCAATCAGCGTCCAAGCAAGCAAAGGTTTACCAAGTAATGTTAGCAGGAGTTTATTGCGATCGCTCCCCATCCTACGCCCCATTCCTGCGGCTGGAATTAATAAATGCACATTTAGCCTCTGAAATTTAGTTAGGACTTACGCACCAAAAGCCTAAAACCTAGATCCCCCTGAGCAACCCCTTAAAAAGGGGGGAAAATTCAAAGTCCCCCTTTTTAAGGGGGATTTAGGGGGATCTAGAAGTAAGTCCTGATTTATTAATTTTAGTTTATAACCGCATAACAAAAAAGCATACAAGCGGTGATTGATAATTGATAATTGTTAATTGCTAATTGCTAATTGACTTAATACCTTTTCTAACTCCTCTATTTTTATGGGCTTAGAAATATAATCATCCATCCCCGCTTCTAAACACGCCTGCTTATCAGCTTCCATCGCACTTGCTGTCATCGCAATAATTCTCGGACGTTGACTACTTAATAAAGTTTCACAAATAATTTTAGTAGCTTCAATACCATCCATTTCTGGCATCTGCATATCCATTAGCACAACATCATAATGTTGACGCTCAACAGCTTCTAACACCTCTAAACCATTTGCAGCTAAATCCACTCGATATCCGAGTTTTTGTAATAAATGTATGGCTACTTTTTGATTCACTACATTATCTTCAGCTAACAAAATCTTTAAAGGCAACTTTTCAGATAACAAAGGCGTAATTTCGACCGCATCACAAACCGAATTACTAGCTGGCGTAGATTTATTACCCAGAATGCTGCTTAAAACTTTAGATAAATTAGATTGCTTAATTGGCTTAGTTAAAATAGCAGCAAATTTGACCGAGCTAGATTTTACATCTGAATAAATGGTACTGAGGGAGGTTAAAATTACTAAAGGTAAATCTTGGCAATTGGGAATTTTACGAATGTTCTCCGCTACTGTCAAACCATCCATTTGTGGCATCTGCATATCTAAAATAGCAAGATCAAACTGCTCACCTTGACTGAACAATTCTAATGCTTCAAATCCAGAACTAACAGCGCGAGGCAGCATTCCTAAAGATTGTGATTGTAATGTGAGAATTTTCCGATGAGTAGCATTGTCATCGACAATTAATAACCGTTTTCCAGCTAAAGAATAGTGGTGCTTGCTTTCAATGTGTGCTTCTGAGTCAAAAGCCGCTTTGATTTTAACAGTAAAATAAAATGTTGTACCAACACCTACTTGGCTTTCTATCCAAATTTCACCCCCCATTAATTCACATAAACGTTTACTAATAGCTAAACCTAAACCTGTACCGCCATAAGTGCGAGTAATTGACGCATCCACTTGGCTAAAAGCTTTAAATAAACGATCTATGCGATCTTGAGGTATACCAATACCAGTGTCTTTAACAGCAAATTTTAGTTCATAACAAGGGTGGTTAATCGGCTTTTCAGTTTGGTGACTAACAATGTCATTTTCCTGGGACTCTAATTTATGGCTACTTACTGAAACAACTACTTCCCCAGTTTCAGTAAATTTGACAGCATTACCGAGTAAGTTTACTAAAATTTGGCGTAATCTAGTAATATCTCCCATTAAGTAGGTTGGTGTGGGTAAGTAGATTAAATAAGCTAATTCTAAATGGTTTTCTGATGCTTTGGGAGCTAGTAAATCTAGAGAACCTTCTAAACAATCTCGTAAATCAAAGAGAGCTTCTTCTAATTCCAGTTTCCCTGATTCAATTTTAGAAAAGTCTAAGATGTCGTTAATAATAGTTAATAAAACATCACCACTATTACGGATTGTTTCTACAAAATCTTGCTGTTGAGATGTTAATTCTGTATCTAATAGCAATCCACTCATGCCAATAATGCCATTCATGGGAGTGCGAATTTCATGGCTAATGGTTGCTAAAAATGCACTCTTAGCTTCGTTAGCTGATTTTTCGGCGGCTCTAGCTTGGTCTAAGATTAAGTTTTGTTCTTGTAATTTTTCGCCGCTATTAAGTAACTCAGTGTTAGCTTGCTCTAACTGTTGATATAAAAGTTCTTTTTCTTTAGTAAGTTGAGATTGATGCAATAATCTTTTGACGCGCTGACGTAGAACTGCCCAATGAATTGGTTTAGTGATATAGTCTGTAGCACCAACAGTAAAAGCTTGGTCTACAGAGGCTTGATCGTCTAGCCCTGTAATCATTAAAATTGGAGTGCTTGAGCCTCCTGGGATTGTTTGCAAACAAGAGCAGCAAGTAAAACCATCCATTACAGGCATTTTGCCGTCTAACAGCACAATATCAGGCGCAAAACGAGTAAACATTTCTAAACCTTCTTTACCGTCAGCAGCTTCAATGATTTGATATCCCTCGTTTTCCATTGCTTGACGTAGTTGGAAACGCATCACGAGGTCATCATCTATCACTAAAATTAAGGGTTGTTGAGTAGAATCCATTTATTTACCTTTTTGGCATTCTAGTGGCAAAGCGATCTTAACTTTATGATATTCAGCTTGGATTTGTGGCAATTTTTCTTGAGCTTCTGTAATATTTCCTGTAGCACTAATAACTTCTAACTGTTTACACATATTAGATAATGCGATCGCACCTAAAGAAGCACTCCCAGATTTTAGCTTGTGTGCAGCCGAACCTAACGTTTCTAGATCTTGACTAACAACCGCTTGACTCATAATCTCTAACAGTTTATCCGATTCCTTTAAATAAATTTCTACTAGCTGCGTCATAAACCCTGTATTGCCAGCAGCCAGATTTCGCAGTGATTGTAAAATTTGGGTATCAATCACTGGCGATGACGACTCGGCAATAGTTGTTTCCTCTACAGGTATAACGCTTTTTACATCTATTACCAGAGATTTATTTAAAGCCGCAACTAACTCTTCTACCCGCACTGGTTTACTTAAATAATCATCCATCCCCGCATTCAGACAAGCTTCTTTATCTCCCTGCATAGCATTAGCAGTCATGGCAATAATTCGCGGTTGCAGGTTCGCGGCGGTATTTTGGCGGATGCGGCGGGTAGCTTCTAGTCCATCCATTTCCGGCATCTGCACATCCATCAATACCAAATCATAGCATTGACGGTGCAAAGCTTCTAACACTTCTAAACCATTATTAGCAATATCCGCCCGATATCCCATCCGTTCTAACATTAACAGAATCATTTTTTGATTAACTACAAAATCTTCTGCTACCAAAATTCGTAAAGGTATGCGTGTAGCTAAATGAGGATCAAATTTGGTCTGATTGGGATGGTATGAAGTTAAATTAATTGATTGTCCGGTAAAAATAGCAACTAAAATATTATAGAGTTGAGATTGTTTAACTGGTTTATTCAAAAAACCTGTAAAATTTATTTGTGAATTTTGCTCAATCATTTGGGAATTACCGATAGAAGTGAGCATCAATAAAGGTAAGTTTCGACAGCTAGGTAACTGGCGAATGGCTGATGCCAACATTACCCCATCCATTTCTGGCATTTGCATATCTAAAATAGCTAAATCGAATTCTTCTCCTGCTTGCAAGCAACTTAAAGCTTCGTAACCAGATGTTGCTGTACGGGTAATAACTCCCCAATTTTGAGTTTGTAAAATCAAAACTTGTAGGTTAGTAATATTATCATCGACAATCAGAATGCGTTTGCCAATTAAGGGAGAAATATCGCTCTTATTATTAAGATCTAGTTGCTTTTGAGTAACTTCTGTTATGAGAGTAAAATAAAAAGTAGAACCACGCCCAACTTCACTTTCTACCCAAATTCGACCGCCCATTAATTCTACCAACTGCTTGCTAATTGCTAATCCTAATCCTGTACCACCATAATGGCGAGTTGTCGAAGAATCTACTTGACTAAATGATTTAAATAATTTTGACATCCGGTCTTTAGGAATGCCGATGCCTGTATCTTTAATAGCAAATTTAATTTCGTATGTTGAGGAGAAATTAGCAGATTCTGATGATTGATTTAAAAGTTTAGCTGTGATTGAAAAAACAATTTCACCGGACTTGGTAAATTTAACAGCATTGCTCAATAAGTTTACCATAATTTGCCGTAAGCGGTTGTTATCACCCAAAATTGTATTGGGGGTAGGAGGATGAATTAAATAAGCTAATTCTAATTTTTTCTCGCCAGCTTTACTAGCTACTAAGTCTAAGGACTCTTCAACACACAAACGTAAATTGAACGGATACTTTTCTAAATCTAATTTCCCAGATTCAATTTTGGAAAAGTCTAAAATATCGTTAATTAAGGTTAAGAGAGCATCACCACTACTGCGAATAGTTTCCGTAAAATCTCGCTGTTGTGGAGCTAGTTCTGTGTCTAGTAACAACGTAGTCATCCCAATGACCGCATTCATCGGAGTCCGAATTTCATGACTCATATTAGCCAGAAATTCACTTTTAGCGCGAGTAGCTGTTTCCGCAGCAAGTTTAGCTTGTTCTAAGACAAATTCTGCCTTTTTGCGCTCAGTAATATTTTGGATTTCGGCGATAAAATATAAGGGATAATTATGGCGATCGCGCACCAGTGATACACTTAATAAAATCCAAACACTGTGACCTTGCTGATGCAAGTAACGCTTTTCCATTTCATAAGCTTGGATTTCTCCCGCCAGTAGTTGCTGGACATTGTTTAAATCTGCTTCTAAATCATCAGGATGAGTAATATCTTGGAAAGTTAATTGTAATAACTCTGCTTCCGAATACCCAACAATTTCACATAAAGCTGAATTAACTTGTAACCAGCGCCCCTCTAAAGATGCTAAAGCTTTTCCAATCGCTGCATAATTAAATGATTGTCGAAAACGTTCCTCACTTTCTCGTAATTTATCTTCAGCTTGCTTACGCTCAGTGATATCTAGCAAGGTAACAACAGCACCCAGTTTTTGTTCTCTACGATCAAAAATTGCTTGTCCGCTTACTAATAAAGTGCGTACTGTCCCATTTTTAGGAATAGTAATAACTTCTGCATTTCTAACTTGCTCTCCTTGTAAAGCCCGAAACAAAGGAAGATCTTCTACTGACATTAGTGTTTTGCCATCGGGTAAATATAAATCGTAGTATGCTGCCCACTGTTCAGGAGGAGGAGCAGGTTCTTGTTGTGGTAAACCGTGCAAATCAATTGTAGTTTGATTATATAAAGTTATATTTCCTTGGGCATTACAAGCAACAATCCCAAGTTGTAAATTATCAAGTAAAACTTTTAAGAAATTTCGTTCTTGATATAAAGCTTCTTCAGCTTGTTTGCGAAGCGTAGCGCAGCTTGCTGCTCGCTAATATCGCTGCTAATACCCAAAAAACCTGTAATATTTCCTTGCTCATCCCGTAACGCTGTCACTGATAACAGCACTGTCAAACGTGACCCATCTTTACGAATATAAGACCATTCTCGTTCTTCTACTTCGCCACGTTTGGCTTTAGCTACAAATACTTCAAAACCAGGCTCAATAGTTATCCCTAATTCTTGAGAAAGTTCTTGCGCCCTAGCAATTACTTCATTAAGATCATGAAAAATTCCTGGACTTGTTTTTCCCGCTACTTCTACAGCCGAATATCCCAACATTTTTTCTGCACCTGTATTAAAAGTGAGAATAGTTCCGTCTTCGGTAGTAGAAATAATAGAGTAATTAGCACTATCTAAAATTGCTTGTTGAAAAGCACTGATTGTTTGTAGCTTAATCTCAGCTAATTCTCGCTGCACAAGTTGAACTTCTAACTGGCGATTGGTTTGACTTAATTCAGTAGTTCTTTGATCTACTTTAATTTCTAAGTCATTTTTTGCCTGTTGGAGAGCTAATTCTACCCGTTTGCGGGCGGTAATATCAATAGCAGTGCTAATAATTAAATGTCTACCATCAACTAACTTACCTAAAGGTGCAGAATAAAAATCCCAAATGCGAGTTTCACCATTACGGGTAACTAAAGTATATTCACCTTCCGCTACTCGTTGATCTAAATTGTATAATTTTTCAATATCTTCTCGGACTAATTCTTTCTTTTCTCCATAAGCTTTTTCTGTCCAATCTGCAATAGTAGGAATTAAGGATTGAGTGTAACCTGTAATTTCTTCCCAAGCGCGATTAATTTGAATAACTTCCCCATCTTCAGCGTGTAGCATGATTGGTATAGGAGCATCAACAATAGCCCGACGGAAACGTTCTTCGCTTTCTCGCATTGCTTCTAAAGCAAGTTTCTTTTCAGTAATATCGCGGGTGATCCCCAAGACATTAATAATCTGATTTTGTTCATCGCGTAGGGGGACAGCGTGGCTTTCTAGCCAACGTTTTGTACCTTGCAAACCAATAAGTTCAAACTCAAGAGTTCCACTATTACCAATAGCTGCTTGTTGAGTTAGCTGATTAAATAATTCTTGATGCTCTGGAACTATTAATGAGCAAACCGAGTGTCCTTTTACCTGCTGCAAATTTTCGGCTTCAATCATTTTTAAACCAGCCGCATTCATATCTACAAGTGTGCCATCTAAGTTAAGAATTTTCACACATTCCGGTTCAGCTTCAATGATGGTTTTTAATCTCTTTTCTGATGCCCTTAAAGCTGCTTCTGCTTGCTTTCTTTGAGTGATGTCAAAAATAGTGGTACGAGTTGCAACAAAATTACCTTTTGCATCTTTGATGGCAGTAGCATTTAATGACACAGGTAAAATTGTGCCATCTTTACGAACCATTTCAATTTCTACATTTTGGATCCAGCCTTGCTCAATAAATTGAGGGAATTTAGTTTGAAAAGTAGTTAAACTTTCAGGTGTAATAATGTCTGAAAACTTAATTTTTCCAATAATTTCATCACGGCTGTATCCTAACCAGCTTAATTCTGTATTATTCATTTCTATAAAAACGGCGTTTTTATTTAATGAATGATAGCCACAAGGAGCATTTTCATACAAATCTTTAAATTTAAAATCTGCATTTTTTCTGTATTTTATTTGTTGAATTAATATATAATAAACTAAGCCGAATAATCCGATACTTAAAGTGAACCCGCCAAGAATAAAACCTAGAGTTTTATTAGCTTGGTTAACAACTTGATGCTGCTCTTGTTGAAATTTTTGATTGGCTTGTTGTTCTAATTGAGTAATTATGGCTCTAATTTGATCGTGAATTAGTTTACCTTGATTAGTGTATTTGATTTCGACATCATCAAATTTAGGCGTTTTTTGTTGCAAGACGGTGGATTTTTGTAATAACTCTAATCTTTGCCGAATTAACTTTTGTAGCTGTTTAAAATAGTGCTGTTGTTCTGGATGTTTACTAAGTAATCTATCTAGTTCTTTTAATTTGGGGTCAAGAGTGATCAGCGCCCTTTTATATGGATCTAAATGCCACTCTAGGTTGGTAATAATATAACCTCTCCGAGCCGTTTCTGCATCTGTAATAGTGGCAAGTATGTCTTTTAATGCTGTTAGTTCAGTCTGAGTGTCGGTTCTACTATCAGATAATTTAATAAGTTTGTTGAAGCTGTAATAAGTAACACCACTTACACTAACCAGTGTTAAGACTGCCAAACTAAAGCCTGCTGCTACAATTTTTTGATCAATAAATTTTTGAATCATTTTAAACCTTAGTTGTAGTTTTGAGATTCAACATTTTGTTGTATCCAAAATTAGTAATTTAACTTTGTATTTACAATTACATTGGGATGTTACTCATAAATTTAAGGTAACGCACTGATAAGTTTAGTTAACAAATTTTAAATCTTTTATATATCTTAAGCTATTTTAAGCTGGTTGTGTAAGCTGAAGCGCAGTTAAATTGAATGTTTATCAACTACATTACAAGTCGTTAAACTCTCTCCCCATCCCCCCATCAGTTAAGGGTATTTAACTTAAATGTGTAGCAGCTTATTTGTTATTCACAAATTATTCACATTGTCCAAATACAGTTGAGATATGGATTGCTATTGTTACTTCAAGAGCAATCTCTACAAATTATTCGGCGATGCAGGTGTATATATGAATAATTGTTGCTGTTGTGATACTCCCTTACTCCGCCATGTAGCTAATAGAGGTATTTTCTGGTTTTGCTCACACTGTCGAGTAGAAATGCCTAACTTATCAGCTACACACAATTTAGTAAAGCAGAATGATAGACTTGATAAAATGTTAGCAAACTCTATATTATCTCTAAGGAAAAGCTAAAAAATATCTTCAGAAAATTTTAACAAGTTGGAAATATCAATATGACAAAGCGAGTTTTAGTAATCGACGATGAAGATGGAGTACGAGAAATTATCCAAATTTGCCTAGAAGCAGTAGCCGGATGGGATGTCTTGACAGCCGCTTCTGGTGGTGAGGGGATATCCATTGCTGAAGTTGCACAACCCGATGCAATTATTTTAGATGTAATGATGCCTGATATGGACGGAATTACCACATTTCAGCATTTACAAGCAAAACCTGAAACTCAGCAAATACCTACTATTATGCTGACAGCTAAAGCTAAGTGTAATGAACAACAACAACTACTTAATTTAGGCGTAATAGGCTTGTTAATTAAACCGTTTAAGGCTCAAACTTTAGTTGACGATATTTGCAAAATTTTGGATTGGTAATTGTTTAAATAAATTTATGCCCCCCAAATTTAATTAATCGTGAAACCGGATAACATGATACCAGATTCTTGATTACTAATTTTTATTAAAGTAAATATATAATTTAATGTTATCAAGCTATAATTGTTTGCATAAAAACATTAAATTATATATTTGAATGAAAGTTTTATTGGTAGAAGATGATCTAAGTGGTGCTGAAATCATTAAAAAAGCTTTAGTAAGTCAGCATTATTTAGTTGAATTAGCTCATGATGGTCAGGAAGGATGGAATCTAGCCTCTGCAATTAGCTATGACCTGATTATCTTAGATTTAATGTTACCAAAAATTGATGGTGTTAGCCTTTGTAAAAGGCTACGTGATCAAGGCTTGCGGACTCCCATTTTATTATTGACTGCCCAAGATAGTAGCAATCATAAGGTAATAGCTTTAGATGCAGGTGCAGATGATTATGTTGTTAAGCCTTTTAATCGAGAAGAGTTATTGGCGAGAATTCGGGCGTTGTTACGTCGAGGTAGTACAACTACTAAACCAATTATAGAGTTTAACTCGTTGAGTCTTGATCCTAGTAGCTGTCAAGTTTTTTATGGTGATGATTTACTATATTTAACAGCAAAAGAGTATGCTTTAATAGAACTATTTTTACGAAATAATCAACGGATATTTAGTCAAAGTGCTTTGCTAGATCATTTGTGGTTTTTTGAAGAACTTCCTACAGAAAATACTGTGCGGGCGCATATCAAAAGCTTACGTGCTAAATTAAAAAAAGCTGGAGCATCACCGGATTTAATAGAAACTGTTTACGGTTTAGGATATCGGTTAAATTCAAAAGCGCCACAATTATATAGTGCAAATAACCAGATAAGTAACGAAGCTGAACCTGGAAAAAATTCTCCTATTTCCCCAGGTTCAATGCAAAAAATTTCGGCGCAATTAGTTAATGTGTGGGAACGAGTCAAAAATCAGTATAGCGATCGCATTATAGTGGTAGAACAAGCTATTATCGCTTTGCAAGAAGGTAAACTAACTGAAACATTGCAAAACCAAGCTGTAATGCAAGCTCACACTCTTAAAGGTTCTTTGGGTAGCTTTGGGTTTGAGCAAGCATCTCGTTCATTTGATCAAATTGAACAACTATTAAAAACTACAGAAAAACTCACCTCTACACAACTAGAATATTTACAAGAACTAATTGAAACATCACACCAACAGTTACAGGAGAATTTAACTACTTTACCCCAACCAATACCTCAATCTACAGGTATAGATCGGGAAACTAAATTATTAATTGTTGATGATGATGCTGCACTAACCGAGGAATTAGCTATAACAGCTAAAGCTTGGGGAATGCGACCTATTGTAGCAAATAAACTAGCAACAGCTAGAGAAATCATCAATCAGCAGCAACCAGATGTAGTTTTATTAGATTTAAGCTTTCCTGACTCTACAGAAGCAGGATTTAAACTATTAGCAGAATTAAGCAATTATCAACCACCTATACCAGTGCTAGTATTTACTGCTCATCAAAGTTTTGCAGACCGAGTAAAAGTAGCAAAACTGGGTGGTAAGGGATTTTTACAAAAACCAGTATTTCCTGCTCAAGTAATGGAAGCGATCGCTCAAATTATACAACAAGCCAATACCTTAGAAGCTCAACTCTTAATTGTAGATGACGATCCACAATTATTAAATTATTTACATAGTTTACTAACACCTTGGGGCTTTCAGATAAGTTTACTAGATGACCCGCGACAATTTTGGGAAATTTTAGAGCAATCTAATCCAGATTTAATAATTTTAGATGTAGCTATGCCACATATTAGTGGTATTGAACTTTGTCAAGTTGTACGCAACGATCCACGCTGGAGTAATTTACCCATACTATTTTTATCTGCTCATACTGATGAGCAAACCATTGAACAGGTATTTGCAGCAGGTGCAGATGATTATGTCAGTAAACCCATTAGGGCAGTCGAGCTAATTGCACGAATACTAAATAGATTAGAACGGACACAGATATTACGTCAATTGGCAGAAATTGATCCCTTAACTAAACTAAGTAATCGTCGCAAATCTTTCCAAGACTTGACTCGTTTGTTACATTTGTCAACACGGCAAAATCAACCTTTATCATTTGCTTTAATAGATTTAGATCATTTTAAACAAGTCAACGATCAACATGGACATGACATGGGCGATAAAGTACTTAGTTGGTTTGGACAAATTTTAAAACATTCATTCCGTAATGAAGATGTCGTAGCACGTTGGGGAGGCGAGGAATTTATTATTGGTTTATACGGAAGTACCAAGCAACAGAGCGTAGAGAAACTTACAGACTTACTAAAAATTGTCAATCACAAAAAATTTATAGATGCAAATAAAACAAAATTTCATGTTACATTCAGCGCAGGTATAGCAGAATCTTCTGAAGATGGCTATGATATCCAAAGTATGTATCGTGCTGCTGATGCAGCTTTGTATCAAGCCAAAGCAGGTGGACGCAATCAAATATTTACCGCATCATAATATTTGTTGTACTTATTAGCCGTGAAAAATGGCTAGATTCACCGAGTTTTTAGGAATTTTCTCAAAATTTGTCATAAAGTTTTTCAATTCACAAGGAAATAGCTAATGAAACCTGAAGAAAATACCCCAGAAAACAAAATTTCATCTTGTCCAGAACAAACTCAAACATATCCATCTCCTCAATCAAACTATTTATATCAACAACAATTACAACTCCAACTCCAAGAAATCTGGAAAAAAAATAAACATACATATAATTCACGTCTAGAAGTGGTTGAGCAAGCGAGCCAAGCTTTAATCAATGGTAATCTTAGTCCAGAATTAAGAGAAGATGCTGTTATGCAAGTTCATACTATCAAAGGCTCTTTAGGAAGTTTAGGAATGGATAAAGCTTGTTCAATTTCTCAAGAAATTCAATATTTATTTGAAAAAGCAATTGTATTAACACCGATGGAATTAGAAAATTTACAGAAATTGGTTATAGCCTTAAAAACAGAACTGCGATAATTGCAGAAATTAGCGTTAAAGTGAGAAAATGTTGTAACAATTTAGCAATGTATGCCTGGTAAGTTACCAAAAAAGCCGCAACAACCTGAATCAGTGTATCCGTTGCAGCGTTTAATTGACTATGGACGCGGTTATCGTGTACAAATATATCAAGCGATCGCTTGCTCGATCTTAAACAAAATTTTTGACCTTGCGCCACCTGCTTTAATTGGGGCGGCAGTGGATGTAGTAGTCAAGCGACAAGACTCCCTAATTGCTCAATTAGGTGTTAAGGATGTTTTTCAGCAATTAGTCATTCTTTCTTTCCTCAGCTTGATTATATGGGGTCTAGAATCAGTATTTGAATATGCTTATGCCCGACTTTGGCGCAATTTAGCTCAAAATATTCAGCACAATTTACGCTTAGATGCTTACTCCCACCTGCAAGAGTTAGAATTAGCTTACTTTGAGGAACGAAGTACAGGCGGTTTGATGTCGATTCTGAGCGACGATATCAACCAATTAGAACGCTTTTTAGATATCGGCGCAAATGAAGTTATTCAAGTATCTACCACAGTTATAGTAATTGGTGGTGCATTCTTTATTTTGGCTCCTGGTGTCGCGTGGTGGGCGATGCTACCGATGCCTTTTATTTTATGGGGTTCGATTGCTTTCCAAAAACGCCTTGCTCCTTATTATGCCGAAGTACGGGAAAAAGTAAGTTTACTTAATAGTCGTTTTAACAATAATTTAAGTGGAATTACGACAATTAAAAGTTTTACTACTGAATTTTATGAGCAAGACCGGATTAGATTAGATAGTGAAGCTTATAGACAGAGTAACAGAAGAGCGATCGCACTTAGTGCTGCTTTTGTCCCTTTAATTCGCATTATTATTTTATTCGGGTTTACAGCAACCTTACTTTTAGGTGGAATGGATGCAGTTGCAGGGAGAATGTCTGTAGGTACTTACAGCGTGTTAGTCTTCCTTACCCAAAGGTTACTATGGCCGTTGACACGATTAGGTGATACTTTGGATCAGTATCAACGTGCAATGGCATCTACAAATCGAGTATTTAAGTTATTAGATACTCCCATTACTATCCACTCAGGACATTTATCACTACCTGCGGTACGCGGTGAAGTGGAATTAAATAATGTTACCTTTGCATACCTTGGTAGAGAGACAGTGATAAATAATCTCTCACTGTCTATTCCTGCGGGTAAAACTATTGCAATTGTTGGTTCTACTGGTTCTGGAAAGAGTACGCTAGTAAAATTATTACTAAGATTGTACGAAATAGAGCAGGGAACTATCACCCTTGATGGTGTGAATATTCAGGATTTGCGATTACAAGATTTACGCCGTGCGATTGGTTTAGTTAGTCAGGATGTATTTTTATTTCATGGCACAGTAATCGAAAATATTATCTATGGTACTCCTGATGCTACATTACCTGAAGCGATCGCCGCCGCAAAAGTAGCTGAGGCACACGAATTTATTATCAATTTACCTAACGGCTATGACACGATTGTAGGCGAACGCGGGCAGAAATTATCAGGGGGACAACGACAAAGAATAGCGATTGCGCGGGCGGTTTTGAAAAATCCACCGATTTTGATTTTAGATGAAGCGACATCGGCGGTAGATAATGAGACAGAAGCAGCTATAC
Source organism: uncultured cyanobacterium (assembly GCA_963711165.1). GTDB lineage: Bacteria > Cyanobacteriota > Cyanobacteriia > Cyanobacteriales > PCC-9333 > Crinalium. The sequence goes on from CAVQDG010000052.1 coordinate 56,121, forward strand.
AGCGATCGCTCGAACATATTACAATTAATCGGACAACAATTGCGATCGCGCACCGTCTATCTACTATCCGCAATGCTGATTGTATTTATGTCATGGAGCAAGGAAAACTGGTAGAATCTGGACGACACGAAGAACTCTTAGAGCAAAATAAACTATATGCTAGTCTGTGGCGTGTCCAGTCAGGTATAAAATAAACAATGACTTTAATTATTGGTAGGATGGGTAGAGCGTAAGCGTTCGCGTAGCGTTTCCGAAGGAAATAACCCATCAAACCCATATTAATGTTGGGTTTTGTTCCTCAACCCAACCTACATCTACTGATAATTGATAATTGATAATTGAAAATGATATTTGGTAGCACACCACCGGAAACTAAAGATAATCGCTGGAAACGCCAGTTAGATTTATTTGTTAAAGAAAACAAACAAGAATTAGCTGCACTTTCATGGGGATTGTGGTTAGAAAATCAAGATACTCAAGGAACTATTGGTATTAACTTAAAACCCACACCACGCTTTGTATATTGCCCAAAATCAGCAATAGAGGCACTTAATAATAACGTTGAAAACAAACTTCAAGAAATTTTAGGATTAGTAGATGCACATAATCCTGAAAAAGAAGTTCTAATGATTGGAATTGGCGAAGATCAAATTAAGCTAATTAACTTTGAGCCAGAAATTGCACCACCTACTTGTTATGAGCAAGCTGCAACTGATGTTTATACATTATTAGATCAATTAGAGCAACGTTTGAGTCAACAAATAGAGACGGTAAAAAATTAATGTAAATTAGTCCAGTAGCTCATTTACGATCAAAACAAATATTTACATATAGCAATTTTCAGTCAATTGAGGTACAAAGTTAAAAAAATATTGTAGTGCGAGCATCTTGCTCGCTATATATTTCTAGCGAGCAAGATGCTCGCACTCCTGTACCTCATAAAGCCAGAAAACTGCTATATGGGCGGGTAAAACCTGCGATATCTGTAAGTAAGCGGATTTCCTCTGGCAACCCGCCCCTACAAAATTATGCTAAAAGCTAACTGATGAAGCAACATTTAACGGCAAAATAACTGTAAATGTTGTACCTACGCCAACCTCGCTATTAAATGTAATCTCACCTCCAGATAAATCCACCATCCGCTTAACAATAGACAATCCCAATCCAGTGCCTTGAATATTACCGACATTACTGGCGCGATGGAATGATTCAAACAATTTTTCTTGGGATTCTTCAGGAATACCTATTCCATAGTCTTTTACTTGAAAAATTGCTTGCAAGTTTTGACAAGTTAGTAACAATTCAACAATCCCTCCATTAGGAGAATACTTAATAGCATTTCCTAGTAAATTAGTTAGAATATGCAGGAGATTTTTTTCATCCATGACTGCATTTGTACATTCTCCTGTATTTGTAAAAACAATCTCATAATTATTACCAGTACTCAGTTTTATTTCGTTAACTACCTCAGAACAAAACTTTTGTAAATCCACCGCCGTTGGGTTTAACTCTAATTTCCCAGATTCAGATTTATTGATTGTTAAAATATCATCTAACAACCCAGTCATTCTGGTAGTTGCTGTTTCAATTTGCCCAAACAGTGAAGTCTTTTCTGATTCCGGTAACTTGTGTGAGTAGTATTTTAGTAACTCCGCAGAAGATAATATTGTTGCTAAAGGAGTCCGAAATTCATGGGAAGTTAAGGTAATAAAGCGAGACTTTAATTCATTAAGTTCCTTCTCCCTATTTAAAGCATTAATAATTTCCGTTTCTGCTTGCTTACGAGCAGTAATGTCTTGAAAGTTTAAGATAATGTAAAGAGTTTTTCCAGTATGATCCTTGACATTAGTAGCATCTATGAATACAGGAAAAATAGTTCCATCTTTACGGATGTGTAGGTTTTCAAGCATATATCTGTCATTAACCATAGCAAGACGAAAGTGTTCTGGGAAGCTAGGCAAAGCACTCGGAGCAAGCACCGTACTGAGGGAACATCCAGAAAGTTCTTCTACTGTATATCCGTGCATCGCAGCGAATGCGGGATTTATGATTTCTAAAACTTCACTACCTGGACTATTAACAACTAATCCTTGTCCGGTATGTTGAAAAATATCTGCCCACTGGCGTAACTTTCGCTCATATTCTTTGCGCTGGCTAATATCGAGGACGAAGCAGACACCTGTATCTGTTAATCCTTCTAATCTACTTCCACCAATAAGAATAGGAACTCGGCTCCCATCAGAGCGAATCACTTCTTTTTCGTAGGGAGTAGCAACCCCAGTTTCAGCTATTTCATCAAGGGCTTTTTTATCTAAAGATAAATATTCTGGCGGAGTAAATTCCAACCAAGATAATTCTTTTATAAGTAAGTCATTTCGAGAATAGCCTAGTATTTTAAGAAAGGCATCATTAACTTCTAAAACTTCTCCACCAATCTTCCAAAACAATATCCCGATCATATTTGAATCAAATATGCGGCGGAATCGAGCGGAATTTTCTTGCAAAGCTTCTTCAATTTGTTGGCGACGAATAATTTCTTGTTCTAACTTATTTACTGCATCCGTTAATTCAGAGGTGCGCGACTCCACTCGTTGTTCAAGGTCTTGTTTAATTTCTGTTAACTCCTGGTTTAATTCTTTAAGTTGTTGGTTAGCAATTTCTATTTGTTTCGGACTAGGTAACTCAAGTGCTTGGGGAATTAAGGGAAAAAGCCTGATAGCAGTATACACAGAAATTATTGCCGTCAATAATTTTACCGCTCCACTAAACCAGTAGTTAGGATGCCATAGTGTCCAAACTTCTATAAAGTGAGTAGTCCCGCAAGCAATAATGAATGCTCCGAATAAAAGAAATATCCAGTTAAATACTAAATCTTCCCTTTTGCGGACAAAATATATTAAAGTTGGAGGAATGACATAATATGCCAATCCAATCATAGAATCTGACACAATATGGAGGGCTACTAAGTTTGGTTTCCATAAATAGCAGTATCCATGTGGCATGAAAGGATTATTAGATATCAGACTTAATTCTGACAACATCAAGTTTTCCTCATTTATATCAGTTAGCTTATTAGCAGTTAGCTTTTTATTCTACTTGCTAGTTCAATAGTTAGGTTATATAATTTTGTTATCAAGCTTTACCATGTCAATGTTATGAAACCTATTACATATTTATAAAATCGCTGATTTGCTTGATAAATCTGCCCATAGAGTAACACAAATTCTACTTTCTCAGGACTTACGCAGAAATCCCCCTAAATCCCCCTTAAAAAGGGGGACTTTGAATTCTCCCCCCCCTTAAAAAAGGGGGGTAGGGGGGGATCAAGGTTTCAGACTTTCGGTGTGTAAGTCCTATCTCTGAAAGAGGTAATAAATGCTATTAATGTGATGATTTAGCGAATTGAATAATATGTTGAGTAGTAATTTGTGGTTTTTCTAAATGAGGAACATGACCACAATCTTTAATCCAAATTAAGTGAGAATTGGGTATAGCTTGCTGAAACTTATTAGCATCTGCAATACCTAAGATGCGATCGCGTTCTCCCCACAAAATCATTGTATCTTGTGAAATGTGTGCTAACTTGTTAGCAAAAGAGCTATAACCACCACTTTTGGTAAAAGCAATTAAAGCTTGGTTCCAATTAGACATTTCTAAGTGGAGTGCTGCACAAATCTGAGCGTCTAAGGAAACAAAGCTTTGGTCGTGATAAGCAGTTTCGCTGACTTTTTTTCTAACTTTAGGGCTGCGTAAAAATGAAGTAGCTAAGTATCCTAGAGGTGGAAATAAAAATTTACTTAAAGCTGAACCACCTTTAAAGCCCGCACTATCAATCAATACTAGCTTTTTAACTGCCTCTGGATAAGTTAAAGTAAAGTCAATTGCTGCTGCACCTCCCATCGAAGCACCTACTAAAATTACAGGCTGCTGAATTAAGGTTTTCCAAAAATAGTAGAGATGTGTCTTAATAGCTGTAGGGCTAAATGGAATACCTGCGAGTCTTTCGGTAAATCCAAAACCGAGTAAATCTAATGCCCATGTTTCGTTGTCGGTAGCAAGCAAAGGTAAGAGGCGACGGAACTCAAACAGAGAGCTATCAAAGCCGTGTAGTAAGACGATAGGCGTTCCACCACTACCCTGATTAATATAGGTAGTGGGAATGGGTGTGAGGCTTAAGGAAGTGGCGATCGCTTCACGTTGAATACCTTGTGCCAGAGCAATTGAAGTAGGTTCTGTAAGCTGTTCAACTAACGCAGGCAGAAAATTAGCAAACATGGATTTTGATTGATTGGTCATTTGTCAAGAGAGGAGAGAGGAGGGAAATGGTGTTGCGTCATTGTTAATTGATAATTGATAATTGATAATTGTTTAATTTCGTATTGCAATACCAGTATCTATATCAAATAAATGAATTTTATCTGGTGTTAATGATAACCAAAGTTCCTCACCAAGCCTGACAGGTCGATCTGGTGGAATTCTTACCTGTAGGTTAGATGCAGTTTTAATATCACTTAAGCGAACAGCTAAATAAGTTTCGTTGCCCAAAGCTTCTACTAATTCAACTTGCACTAAGAGATTTTTAGTAGCAGGAACACCAATGCTCAGGTGTTCTGGTCTAATGCCTAATAGTAAAGATTTTCCATCATATTTTTGCAATATTGGCTCCCAAAATTCTGGCAGGGTGAAGCGAAATTGGGAATGAGTAATTACTAAAGGTGCTTTAAATTGGACAGGGATAAAATTCATTGGTGGTGAGCCAATAAATTCAGCAACGAAGCGGTTATTAGGACGGTTGTAGAGTTCTAGGGGTGTAGCAATTTGCTGAATTTGTCCAGCATTCATCACGGCAATGCGATCGCCCATTGTCATTGCTTCGGTTTGATCGTGGGTAACATAAATAGTAGTTGTACCTAGTTGCCGTTGCAATTTGACAATTTGAGCGCGAGTTTCGGCGCGAAGTTTCGCATCTAAATTAGATAAAGGTTCATCCATTAAAAAGACTTGCGGGTTACGTGCGATCGCCCGTCCCAGTGCAACTCGCTGTCTTTGTCCCCCAGATAATTGTTTCGGTAGTCGGTTTAAAAATGTTTCAATTTGTAATAGCTGGGCAACATGACGCACTTGCTGCTGAATAGATTTTTCCCTGGGAGTTGTGTAACGCAACCCTTTAGGAAGCGATCGCGTTGTTTCTACTAACAAATTCTCTGCCCATAAAGGTAAAGATTTCTTACCTTCTTCTGTCCTACTTTCTTGCTCATCTTCTCCCCTGCCCATACGTCGCAGCCCAAAGGCAATGTTGTCATACACTGTCATGTGGGGATATAAAGCGTAATTTTGAAACACCATAGCGATGTCTCTTTCCTTGGGTGGTAAATCATTAATCAAGCGATCGCCCACCCAAATATTACCGCCAGTTAAATCTTCCAGTCCAGCAATTACGCGCAGCAACGTACTTTTACCGCAACCAGAAGGACCAACCAATACCATAAATTCACCATCTGCGATCGCTAGGTTAATTCTTCGTAAAACCTTTGTACCTGATGCGGTCGGTGAACTATCTACTGCAATTAGTGGCGCTTCATCCGTAGGAGAAATTAAAGGTTCTGCTACTGGAGTAACAACCTGCTCATCTTTGCGAGATGAAAAGCTTTTATATACGTTTTCGATTACAACCTGTGCCACTGTAGATTCTTATACCTTGTTTAAAAAACAATTACTATATTTGCTTGGCTTATGCAGCATTATTTTAACTTGGGTAGTGCAGACAGTTCTGATACTGTTGGCGAATTAAACACCTAACCCTAAGCGCCCCCTTCCCTACTAGGGAAGGGGGAATTTCAAAGCCCCTCCCCTGGTAGGGGAGGGGTTGGGGAGAGGTCAAACATCAATTCTGCCACCACCCAAGTCATAGATGTAAAGACGTAGAATGCTACGTCTCTACTTTTGATTATCTGGCAGATTTCGAGGTGGCACTTCCCGCCCCCGCTCAAACCGCCCCTCCAAATTTCCCAACCATAGCCATACAGAGCCTAAGCTTAAAGGAATAATCACCGAAGCAATTGTGACGAGCATCGTCGGTTGCCCAAAAGCCGAGTTAAACAAAGGTAGCATAGTTAATGCGATCGCACCGACAACCCCTATCCCCCACCTAATCCGTTTAATATTCCTAAGTGCCTGACTGCAACTAGCGCATTTAATTGTGTGGGAGTGATAACGGTCAAGTAAAACCTCTGTAGATAGAGGTGGCGAAAAGGTTTCCCCTGGAAATGGATCAGCTTGGTACTCATTCACCCACTTACGCAACGCGGTTACAAAAGTATCGGCGCGGGTGGGTAAATAAAATGCTTTAGCAAAATTAGCACCGCCACCCTTAGCTGCTAGATAACGCTCTTGGTAGTGCAGAAAGATCTGATCATCTTCCAAAACGTTATTCTGTCCTAAATGCGAATACCAGCGCGGGGTAATTTTCAGGAATAAACCAGGCAACTTTGAGGAAAACTTAAATGGAAACCGCGCAAATATGCGACATTCTCCCTTGCGAATAGGAGTTGCGTAAACAACAGTTAAAGTTCTGCCAAATTGTTTCGATGTCAAGTCATGCCACATTAAAGCTGGGGCAATAAAAGTTGTAAATTGTTTTCCCAGCGTACCTTTACGGGGACCTTCTTCCCAAATACCTTGAAAACCTTGCTTGTCGGCTTCTACAACTTCCAATTCTACCGGAGCAGCATTAGTTCGATTGCCCACGGAACGATGATGAGTAAAGGGAACGTGACTAGCATCAAGAACATTTTCCAATAAAGTCAGGGCATCATAAGGTAAATCCCGAAAAGTGTTAAGGCAAATCCACTCATCAGGGGACTCCTCTATCGGTTCAATAATCGGAACTTTGACCTTAAAAGCGTTTTCCGGTTCACCTGGATAAACAAATAACAATCCTTGGCGTGTAACTGTAGGTAATGAGGCTACACAGGCTCGCTGGGATGCGTGGGCTTGGCTTTCTGCTTGCTGTTGAGGGATGCGATCGCACTTACCCTCTCCAGTAAACGCCCAACCGTGATAAGGGCATTCCAGCAACCCATCCTCAGCTATTCTGCCTTCCGAAAGTGGTGCTAGTCGATGAGGACATTGATCTGCCAACGCCCGCCAAGTATTTCCTTGTTTGTCCCACCAAATGACTAAATCTTGATCTAATAGTGTGAACTTACTCGGTTTTGATTTGTCAAGATCCTCAATGTAGAAGACAGGATACCAAGCTTCTTTGCAGTCAAAACGAGTAGGGTCATTTCCACCAGCTAGAAACTGATCGTTTTGTGTTGTTTCGATCCGCTTTTCAGCCAACATTATTAAAATTTACCTTGATATAAAAGTTTTTCTTTATATATCGTAACAATTTGTTCAAATTGGTAACAATAGACCTCGTGGTTCCTTAGTTAATAGCCCCTCCCTCCTCCCTCCTCCCTCCTCCCTCCTGTGCGATCGCTTATGCCATCTTGGTAATAACTAAGCTTTAAATATTTCCTGATTATGGATAGTACTACAACCGTAAAACAAGCTGACACACCAGCAACCGCCCATGAAATTTTGGATGTACAACAAACAAATTGCTGCATTGTCGGTGGTGGACCTGCTGGTGCTGTTTTAGCCCTAATTTTGGCACGTCAAGGCATCCCCGTAATACTCTTGGAAGCTCACAAAGACTTTGAGCGTGACTTTCGGGGTGACACAATTCATCCCTCAGTCATGGAGATTATGGAAGAACTAGGATTAGCCGACCGACTCTTAGAGTTGCCCCATTCCAAGCTGCATCAATTGACTATTAATACAGAAAATGACTCAGTTACAGTAGCTGACTTCAGCCGCCTAAAAACTCGGTATCCCTACATTATGGTGACACCCCAAGTTAAATTTCTCAACTTCATCACCGAGGAAGCAAAACGTTATCCAAACTTTGAGTTAATCACAGGAGCGAATGTACAGGAAATAATTGAGGAAGATGGAATTATTAAAGGTGTGCGATATCGTGGACATGGTGGTTGGCATGAAGTCAGGGCAGTGCTTACTGTCGGTGCAGATGGTCGTCACTCTCGCTTACGTCAATTAGCTGGCTTTGTGCCAATTGAAACATCACCACCAATGGACGTGCTATGGTTTCGTTTGCCTCGTAAAGCAGAGGAAGCTCAAGGTTTGAGTGGTCGGTTTGGTAAAGGTCATATTGTAGCTATGCTTGACCGTTCTGAACAATGGCAGATTGCCTATGTTATCCCCAAAGGTCGTTATCAACAGTTGCGGACGGCTGGTTTAGAGGCGCTACGCCACTCACTTGTGGAAGTTGTGCCAGAGTTGAGCGATAGAGTAGAACAACTGCAAGATTGGTCACAAGTTGCTTTTCTCTCAGTAGAGTCTAATCGTCTTCCGCATTGGTATCGCCCTGGACTACTGTTAATTGGAGATGCAGCCCATGTGATGTCGCCCGTTGGAGGTGTAGGGATTAACTATGCTATTCAGGATGCAGTTGTAGCTGCAAATGTTTTAAGTAATGATTTAAAAACTGGCAAAGTTAAAGTTAGTCACTTAGCTGCTGTACAGCGACAGAGAGAAATACCCACGCGGGTTATTCAAAAGTTTCAGTCTGTAGTCCAGCAGCGCATATTTGCTCGTGTTCTCAATTCAAATCCATCTTTTCAGCTACCAGCTTTTCTACGGATACCGATTCTGCGTGACTTACCAGCTAAATTAATTGCTTTTGGCATTTGGAAAGTCCACGTTAACAATTAACAATTAACAATTATCAATTAACAATTACCCCCTTAGTGAAATTTCTGGTTTGAAATAACTAAGATTTTTTTGATTTTCCCTAACTTCACTTAGGGGCTGATAAGTAGCTCCACATTAAAAAAGATAAAATGCCAATCTCCCCCTCCCCTTAATAAGGGGAGGGGGTTGGGGGGTGGGGTAATGCGTTTAATTAGGTTGACCTACTTACCTATAGTAAAAATTTTGGGCAAAGAACATTATAACTAATTGATTGGTTAAGGAAGACAAAACTTGATTAAAAATAGTTAAGAAATATTAAATTTACCTAAAAACTACTAGATTAGCTGACAATAAAGCCATTGGGAGGTAAAAGGTAAATTTCACTGATACTCTATTCCTACCATACAACACCATACTTCTAACTCTAACTAGCAATGGCTGCGAAATCTTTGTTCTCGTTTTCTGCTGGTAAATCAGACCGTCAGGAATTAGATATCAAGCTGTGGTTGGTTTTAATTACAGGATTAGCCGTCACATTCATCATCTATGCCTTAGTACTTTCTATTAAAAGCAGCTTCTTAGGTGTACTTTTATACGAGCGTGGATTTACTCAAGTTCTAGCCATTCTGTTTGGGGCAATGGTGATGAGTATTACTACTTTAAAGCTAGTGAAAATTCAAACCGAATTAAAGGCTCTGAGAAAGGATCTTATTCCTCAGAGCGTTTCCCTAGAAGACCCCAAATCGCTCCAAGTTAAAAATCTTCAGCAATCCTTAACCAACGAGAAAAGTTTATTAGCTCGTCGTTGTAGTCGGGTTCTCGCTGCATATATAATTTCAGGAAATCGCCAAGCTGCAACTGAATTCGCTATTGAAGATTCGACCTTTTATAGCAGCACCTCAGACACTTCCTATTCCGTAGCTCGTATTCTCGTTTGGGCAATTCCCCTGTTAGGATTTATCGGGACAGTTGTTGGGATTAGCGGTGCTGTCAATGGGTTTAGTGGATTTCTGGAACAATCTGGTGATATTGAACAAATTAAGCAAGGCATTGGTGGTGTCACCAGTGGGTTAGCAGTTGCATTTGACACCACGCTACTAGCTTTGTTTATCAGTGTGTTGGTTATGATTCCCCTAGTGTTAGTCGAGCGTCAGGAATCACGGTTATTGCTGGCAATTGATATCTACATCAATGACCAACTCTTTCCCCGCCTCAGAGAGTCTGAATCTCTCAATCAGGCGATGGTTGACGATGCGATTGTTCAGGCATTTAAAAAACACCTTCCTTCCCCAGAGGCACTGATTCAACCTGCTCAAGAGTATGCTAAACAAGCCGCAGAAGCTTTAGCTAAAGGTTTTGTGGCTGAGGTGGGTAAAGTTCAGATGACAACCAACAAGTTGATGCAGCAGATGAATGCTTACAATCAAATGGCTGTCAAAGACCGAGAAAACTTTCTTGCGACTTTAACCCAACAACAACAAACCAGCCAGGATTTAGTGCAAGAAATCCAGTTAATCAGCACTGCTATTCAAGAGAATTATCAAAATGTTAACTACAATTTTAATCAACATACCGAACATATCAGTAAAGAATTACAACAAGCGGCAATGGCTCTAGATAGTCGGATTGCTGCATTACAAGATTGCGCGACTCAAGTAGCTAGGATTGCTGAACTCCAGCATAGTCTAGACCAGAGTTTGCAAGCTTTAGAACAAACTGCACAACTAGAGCGAGTGTTGGGTGAAGTGAGAACAAATCTGGCGATGTTGAAACCAGTCCTTCAACAACTTAACAAACCACGCCGAATAACTTTAGTTGAAGCTGAGGATAATTTAGCTTGAGCTATGCCAAGAAAAAGATTCCCCGCTCGGTCAACAATTGAACCTGAACTTTTCCCCTTCCTCTCAATTTTGGTTTGCACCATTGGGGTATTGATTCTATTAATTATTGTTATGACTTCTCAAACTATGAGTAGCCAGAGAAAGATTACTATTGTCGCCAAAAGCGAGAACGGACAAAATGGCAGCAAACAGCCCCGCTATATTGAGTGTCGTGGGGATGGGATTGTTCTGTATCCTAGCAAAGAATTTGTGACTCGCTCAGAGATTAGCAGTAACTCATCTCTATTACAAAACTTATTGCAAGAAATCCAAGCTAATCAAGATACTCAATATTTAATTTTAGCAGTTAGACCTGATGGAATTGAGGTATTTAAGATGGTCAGAGTTCTAGTGGAATCACAAGGGATTAATATTGGCTACGAACCGATTGATGAGGGATGGGATTTAAATATTGAAACAGCACCCTAGCTTGCTCCAAAACCTATTAATTTCCCCAAAGCTTTCAGGCACTTAAATGAGAAGAATTCGTTCTTTCAGATCTCACCGACCACAGCAGAACCTAGATTCCTTCTTAGATATCTTGACTAATACAGTTGGGGTATTGATGTTTATTAGCCTTTTCATCACCTTAGTAGCCGTCCAATCGAGTACCATAGTTCGCACTCCTTTGGTGACTAAAACGGAGAAAAAAGGACATTTTTTTGAGGTGCGCGGCAATCAAGTTATGTATCTTGATGATGCTTCAGTCGATGAACAAATCAGTGAGTTTGTTAGGAACTTACCGACTTGCACTAGACCAAGCTATAGTTTAGATGCTGGCGATAGCTATCTTCAGGAATTAACCAGCTATCAAAATTGTCTATCAGATACAAGCGAACAATTGAAGGAGTTTAGAGCGCAAACCAAGTATTACGAAGTCGAGTTACTTGATATAGAATCAGTGTCATGGCAATACACCCCCAAATCCGATATTGCTGGAGAAGCAACTCAAGAATTAGCTAAATCTAATTCTGAGTATCGACAGGCTTTGGCGCAACTAAATCCCCAGCAAGATTATCTCGCATTTCTGGTGCGACCCGATAGTTTTGTCGCTTTCCGCCAAGCTAGAGAAATCGCATGGAAAGCGAAATTTGATGTAGGTTGGGAACCCAAAACACCAGATGCCCCGATTATTTTTGGTTCTGGTGGCAGAGCGGTAGGAGTACAGTAAGACTTTTGAAATCAATAATTGTTGCTCATTGATAATTGCTAATTGCTAATTGCTAAAGAAATTATCTTTTCATCGGGATTTAGTTGAATAATGCGATCGCCTGTGCCATCTTTACCCAATAACGGTACTTGATCGGCAGTCAAACGCAAATAACGCTGTGTACTGGTTATTAATACCACTTCCGATGCTGGTTGCACTAATATTACTCCAGCTATAGCATCCTGCTTGCTGGTAAACTGAAACGATTGAGTCCCAATATCTGCACGATTTGCTAATCTTAAAGCATTTATCGGTAAACGTTTACCATATCCGAGTTGAGAAACCAGCAACAAGTTATCATTAATAGTGACACTCATCGCACTAACTAAATGCTCTGCCCGACCAAGACGTAATGCTTGTAAACCCTGGGCTGTGCGTCCCATCACAGGTAGTTGTTGATCGTTCACTAAAAATCGCAGTAATCTACCACCGGAAGTTGCTAATACTACCTGTTCACGTTCTTTTGTGAAGTTAACAAAGGATAATTGATCATCTTCCTTTAGTTTAATTATTGTTAAACCACGATTAGTTAGATTAGTCAGATCTGAAGCTTGTAGACGCTTAATTTGCCCTTTCTGAGTCACTAAAACCAAGTTAGCTGCTGCTGGTGCATCTGAGAGGAAAAAGTGTTTTACTATACCTTCTGAGGCTGCTGGCAGCAAGGTAATTAATGGTGTTCCCCGTGAACTACTAGATGTTGGGGGAATGTCACGCACTCTGACAGGGTAAGCTTTACCACTGCTAGTTAATACTACTAACTCTGCTTGTGATCCAATTATCTTAGTATTAGTTATAAAATCATTACTGGCTTTTGAAGCAGCAGCTTTGCCACCATTTTTGGGCAGTCGTCGCACATACCCTTTTTGGGTAAATTCTAAAACAACTTCTGTTTCTGGAGGTTCAGTATTAATAATTTGTAGTTGTGCAGGCGAGTCATCAATTTTGGGCGTTTTAGTAGTAGTTGACTTGCGGCGCTTGGAAACTAAATCGCTGCTAACTTCTGGCTGCTCAATTTTGGATGGGCTAACTGGCTGTTTTTGATTATTAACAATTAATTTAGTGCGACGAGGATCGGCATATTTACGTTTTATTGCCCTTAAATCCTTTTTGAGAGTTTTTAACAACTCTTGGCGATCGCTCAGTAACCGCTTCAACAATTCAATCCGCTTACTTAGTTCGTCAAACTCTGCTTGTAAGTTCTTCCGATCTATACCCGTCAGACGGCGCATCGGCATTGATAAAATTGCGTCTGTTTGAGTATCACTAAAATTAAACTGGCTTTGTAATGTAACTTTAGCAGTAGTACCATCAGGAGCATTTCTGAGCAGATCAATTATGCCATCTAACTGACCTAATGCTAGTAGTAATCCTTCTACTAAATGCCCGCGTTTTTGAGCTTGTTCTAATTCATAATTATATTGCTTAGTCAGGGTTTGTTCGCGGAAATTGAGAAACTCCTGCAACATTTGGCGCAGAGTTAACTGGCGAGGTTGTCCATCAACTAATGCTAGTAAGATCGCTCCAAAGTTACTTTGTAGTGCTGTTTGTCTATAAAGTTGGTCGAGGACTGTATTGGGATTAGTATCGCGTTTAATTTCTATTACTACGCGCATTCCTTCGCGATCGCTTTCGTCTCGCAGATCGGCAATTCCCTCGATTTTGCCATTATTTACCAGTTCTGCTACCTTTTCAATCCAAGCTGCCTTATTTACCTGGAAAGGTAACTCTGTCACCACAAGTGGTATCCGTCGCTGACGGGATCTTTTCGATTTAGTAGCAGTAGCACCACTCGATTCTGATTCGCCATCCTCAATCTTAGCAACTCCCCGCAACGGGATACTACCACGCCCAGTTGTGTAAGCTTCTCTAATTCCTTCAATTCCCAGAATTTCTCCCCCTGTGGGGAAATCTGGACCTGGAATTAGTTCCCATAACTTCTGATCAGAAAGATCAGGTTTATCAATTAAGGCAACTAAACCATCTACCACTTCACCCAAATTATGTGGTGGAATATTGGTTGCCATACCAACAGCAATACCCGAAGAACCGTTGAGTAATAATATTGGCAGTTGTGCTGGTAATACAGTTGGTTCTTGTTGAGAGTTATCAAAATTGCCGATAAAATCAACCGTTGCTTCACCAATTTCACTCAGCAACCCTTCATGGCTAATTGGGGAAAGGCGCGTTTCAGTGTAACGCATAGCTGCTGCTGGGTCGTTATCCACTGAACCAAAGTTGCCATGACCAGCAAGTAGTGGATAACGACTAGAGAAGTCTTGCACCATCCGCACTAAGGCATCATAAACAGCCTGATCGCCGTGGGGATGATATTTACCTAATACGTCCCCGACTACACGGGCGCATTTCCGGTAAGGTCGATCTGGAGTTAAACCGAGTTCGTGCATTGCATAGATAATGCGCCGATGCACTGGTTTTAAGCCATCGCGGACATCGGGTAAAGCTCTCCCAACAATCACACTCATGGCATATTCAAGATAAGACCGTTGCATCTCTATATGCAGTGGTGTGGGGATAATCTGACCGCCTGCTAGCAGGTTCAGTTGTTTTGCCATGAGTTCTGTTTCCTATTAATTTTTAATATTTACCTGTATTTATCAGAAAATACGGATCGTCTGATTAATGTTTGTTTTACTACTGTTCACAGTAGGATGGAACCGCACGCTTGTTATATTTCAGTGATATAGCAATCGCCAGGGAGGTTAGGGCATTTTTTATTATTGAAACCCTTGGGAATATTGGCGCAGGATTAAAGCTGATTGCTGATAGCTGACTGCTGACTGCTATATATAAAATCTCTACCACAAGGTAAACCTAGATGAAAACGGTTCTAATTGTAGAAGATGATCCGATTAATGCTCGCGTTTTTGCCAAAATTTTGATTAAGCGGGGCGGTTTGAAAGTACAGCATACTGAAGATGTTGCAGAGGTGATACAGCTTGCCCAGTCTGGTCAAGTTGATCTGATTTTGATGGATGTTTCTTTGGCTAACAGTGTTTACCAAGGTCAAGCTGTTGATGGGATTAAAATTTCCCAGATGCTCAAGTTTGACCCACAAACGGCTCATTTGCCAATTCTGTTGGTGACAGCCCACGCGATGGAGGGCGATCGCGAAAGCTTTCTCGGATCTAGTGGCGCTAATGGTTACATTTCTAAACCAGTCATTGATCATCAAGAATTTGTCGATCAAATCAAGGCGCTACTTGGGTGAGGGAGGAGGGAGGAGGGAGGAGAGAGGGGATTTTTTCACCAACTTGAGAATCTTCAAATTAAATACTTGTTAGCTTGCTAACATTCTCAATTAGATTTATTTGGTGAAATTGGGAAAAAGGAAAAGGTGAGCAGTTTTTTCTTCCCTTTTACCCATCAAATCGAACAACTGATGATTTTTGCAACACACGATCATGAACTAAGTTCACTAATCTTGTCTAAAAACCTCTATTACCCCTCTCTCCTCCCTCCTCCCTCCTTCCTCCTCATTGTGCCGATTCTTGTGATTGTGAGGGTTGATCTTGGCTTTGGGCTATAGTCGCTTGTATTCTCGGAACTGCCAAGAATTTTTGAGTTTCGTTGATTAAGCGATCGCCCCACAGATTTTCTTTGAGAAACTTCACATCAGCATAACGATTATCTAGCTTAATCGCGGTTTCTCCCAATGTCAGACCTTGTTCTCTGTCGCCTTTAGCATACAATGCTACCGCCATTGCCAGTAATGGTTCTGCCGCTTTCTTATCAATAGCTACTGCCTGTCGCCATTGCTGGATCGCACCAGTAATATCGCCTGTTTCATACTTAACTAAACCAATGTTGTTAATTCCAGGCCAAAATTTTGCTTCTTTTTTAATTGCTTTTTGATACTCGGCGATCGCTTCTGGGAAACGATTCAGTTTGTAGTAAGCGTTACCCAAATCAAATAGCGCCTCTGTCACCCCTGGCTTAATTTTTAAACCAGCTTGCAAATCGGCAACAGATGATGTATAATCACCTTTTTGAAACTTGGCTGAACCTAAACTAAACAAAATTCCAGCTTCTTTAGGTTCTAAGCTACGAGCTTTTTGAAGAGCTTCAATTGCTTGGTCGAACTTCTGCGATTGGAGGTATAAACTACCTAGTAGGAACAAGGGTTGATACCTTTTTGGAGCCAATTGAGTTGCTAACTTTGCTCTCTGTATAGCCAGTTCATATTGCTGGAAGCGAGTTAACTGAACTGCGTCCTGTGCCAAGTTCAAGCCTTGCTGCTCTAGCTCTTTAGCGTCGAGTTGCAAACTATAAGGAAGCATTGCCTGCGCCCGCACTGGCTGTGGAATGCTCCCTAAACCAAGGATAATAAGCAGAGAGAATAAATAAATACGTTTAGGCACGGTGTACCCTCAAAATCATCATAAAACAGGAGTGTTCAGCTAATAAGTTAACGCAATATTAACTTCATCGTTGCAGAAAACTTGTCCAAAAACTACCCAGATTTCAGATCCCAGAATTTTGCTGTTCAATTTAAGCTTAGTTCTTTTACTTGGCAATCTTAGTTGTGCTAAAACTTATGATCGTCTTTTTTTAAGTAAAATTGAGCATATTTGAGCATATTTAGGAATTTTTTAGGGACAGAGTGTTAAGCTGTTGTGTTTCGGGCATTTTATCTTTTAGAAAGAGAGGAGGGAGGAGAGAGGGTTATAGGGTTTGATAATTTTTCTCTAAATTAAAAATGTACAAGTTTATTTGCGCGTCAGCTTATCCAAATTAAAGATATTTTTTAGATATTTAATATAGCCAAGTATAAGATTACCGCAAACTTGAGGCAACTGTAAACCCGCAGAAACCTATGATTTTGGATTCAAGGGGATAATAACTAGAAATTTTGTTCCCATACCTACTTCACTCTCAACTGTAATTGTACCTTGGTGTAAATCTACCATGCGTTTGACAATTGATAAGCCCAAGCCTGTACCCTGGATATTCCCAACGTTTTTAGCCCGATGGAATGACTCAAACAAGCGTTTTTGATCTTCTACAGGAATACCAATACCGGAATCTTGGATTAAAAATGTGGCATCAAAATTATTGCAACTGAGTTTAAAATTAATTTGCCCTCCTTGTGGAGAATATTTAATTGCATTCGAGAGTAGATTGGTGATGATGTGTCGCAGCAGTGTTTCATCCATCATAGCCTTGGTGCAATCCCCAGACATCATAAAAACAATTGTGTGTTTATCGCCAGCCGTAAGCTGCATCTCGGCTATTAATTCTTGGCAAAAATCTTCTAAGTTGAGGGACACTGGATTAAATTCTACCTTACCAGCATCAGCTTTGTTGATTGAAAGAACATCATCAAGTAACTGAACCATTCTGCTAATTCCAATACTAATTTGCTGATACAGCTTTTGTTTTTTGTCTGGAGATAACTTATCTGCGTAATGTTCCAACATTTCAGCAGATAATAGCACTGTGGAAAGAGGAGTGCGAAACTCATGGGAAGTCATGGAAATGAAACTTGATTTAAGTTCATTTAGTTCTTTTTCTCGTTGCAAGGTTTTATTGATTTCTTCTTCTACGCGCTTTGCTTCAGTAATATCTTCGGCAATGCCAGCTACACGGTAAACTTGCCCAAGTTCATTTATAATCGGAAAACTCCGGTCTCTAATCCAACGAATTGAATTATCAGGTTTGATAATCCGATATATTACGTCGGTGCGATCGCCAATTTTTTGTTTTTCAAAGCAATTGATTACCTCAAGTTGATCGTCTACATGAATATCATCAACAAAAGATTGGGGTTTTTCATATAAACTCTGACAACTACGCCCCCAGATTTCTTCGTAAGCAGGGCTAACGTAGAGAATTTCAGATTTGTGCGGATCTGATAACCAAAAGACTTCGTGGATATTTTCGGCTAGTTGCCGAAACCGTTGCTCAGATTCTTGTAAACTATCTTCTACTTGCCGACGCTGAATTACTTCTTGTTGTAATTGCTTATTTACCTCACTCAAAAAGGTTGTTCTTTCTTCTACAAGTTGTTCCAAGTGTTCCCGATGCAAGCGTAACTCTTCTTCAAAGTGCTGACGAGCAGTGATATCTCGGATTACTAAGACGGCGCTTGTTCCTTGTTCTTGGAGTTTAAGGCTTGCCCAAGATATCTCCAGAATTAATAATTTAGATCCTTGGCGAAATTCGTATTTACTTGTACCGTTAAGCTTGCCTTGGAGGGCAAGATTTACTGGATGTACTGCCTTAGGGATATTTTCACGTTGTTCTGTTAAGGGCAATAGCTCACAGAGTTTGGCTCCTAGAACTTGGAAACGACTTCGATTTACTAAGGTATCAAAGGTTCTGTTAGACCATTGAATCTTGCCATCTCGATCAGTCCAGGCGATCGCTTCAACAATAGCACCAAGGGCGACCTCCATTTTTCCTAGTGTCGCCCGTAAATTATTAACTATATTTTCTAAACCAACATTCATAACTAAGCTAGGAACACTAAGATAATTTGCCTCAATTCAACTTATTTCCGTAACAGCTAAGAATTTGAAACTAATCAATTGAGCAACATTGCAGCCAAAAGCTCCTAAGTCAGTGGGCAAGTTGAGTTAACGTAGGAATTGATGCCCTGATCGTCTTTGAGCAAAATTTATCCTACTTTTTCAGTTTTTATTTAAGCCGTCGGGAAGACCCCCATTATATGAATGTTACCCGGAGAGAAGGACAAAAACACCTTCTAAAAGCAGTGTATGGAAGTTCCCCTAGTTGGTAAAGTAAAAAGACCTTTAACCTGGGCATTCGGTGTTGTGGCAGCTATCGTAATAGTTGCTGCCATAGGCACTTATATCTTAATTAATCGGTCGTCGCCAAAAATTGACATAAATCAACTAACAGTGGCGGTTAAATCAGCAACAATTACAGTTCGGATTACAGCTAGTGGTACGGTGATACCGTTTCAGAGTGTCAACCTTAGCCCGAAAACTTCTGGTCGTTTGGCAAAGTTGTTTGTTGAGCAAGGAGACAAGGTGCAGCAGGGGCAAGAAATTGCCAGGATGGAAAATTCCGAGCTTCAGGCTCAATTGTTGCAATCTAGAGCTAATTTACAGCAAGCTGAAGCACGTTTTGCAGGGGCGCAAACGGGTCGCCCTGAAGAAATTGCCCAAGCTAGTGCGCGTTTAGCACAAGCGCAAGCTATTTTGGCACAGGCACAAAATGGTAGCCGTCCTGAAGAAGTTGCTCAAGCTAGTGCGCGTCTGTCACAAGCGCAAGCTGTTTTGGCACAAGCGGCGGCTAATCGTCCTAGACAGATTGAACAAGGGGAAGCTCAAGTGGCGGCGGCTTCATCGCGGACTAATTTGGCGCAACAACGACTGAAACGATATCAAAATTTAAGACAGCAAGGTGCGATCGCTCAAGATAAACTTGATGAGGTAGAAGCAGAATACAGCACGGCTAAAGCTAATACCGCAGAAGCACAAAGACGTTTGGATCAAGTAATTAACTCGACGAGGCAAGAAATTCGCCAGAAGGAGGCAGCAGTCACAGAATCACAGCTTGGTTTAAGGCAACTGCAAAAAGGTACTCGCTCTGAGGAAATTGCCCAACGTGCTGCTGATGTGGCACAGGCGCGGGCAGCTTTACAGCAGGCACAAAATGGTCAGAGAAAAGAGGATGTAGCACAACTCAGAGCGGCAGTTGATGGTGCTAGAGCGCAGTTTTTAGAGGTACAAGCTCGGTTGCAAGATACCATTATCCGCGCTCCTTTTGCTGGTACTGTGACGCAGAAGTATGCGACGGAAGGGGCGTTTGTTACACCAACAACATCAGCTTCTAGTACCGCTTCTGCTACTTCTACTTCAATTGTGGCGATCGCCAAAGACCTAGAAATTAAGGCGAAAGTCCCAGAAGTTGATATTGGACAAATCCAACTTGGACAAATGGTAGAAATTATTGCTGATGCTTATCCAGATCAGACTTTTAAAGGGCTTGTACGCTTAGTTTCACCTGAAGCTGTACTGGAGCAAAACGTTACTTCTTTTGAGGTGCGGATCGCCCTGCAAACAGGCACTCAGCAGCTTAAATCGGGGATGAATGTGAATGTCACTTTTTTGGGTAAACAGCTACCCCAAGCAATGCTTGTGCCGACTGTGGCAATTGTCACGGAAAAAGGGCAGACAGGTGTGCTGGTTCCAGATGCTAAGAATCAACCACAGTTTCGATCTGTGACAATAGGTGCATCAATTCAAGACCAAACACAAATTTTGGAGGGAATTAAAGAAGGCGATCGCGTCTTTATTGATCCACCTGAAGGTTATAAATCTCAGAGTAAAAAAATCTAAGACTCAGATCTTGCACCTAACTAGACAAAGCTCAAAACCTTGCTGTTGTACCCAGGATTGAAACTTATCAAAACGCTTTCTTTATTTACAACCAAAGCCATTGTGGATGTAGCGACACAATTTGGAGCGATATCCTTTCCCCGTCTCAGAGGATTGGTGAATTAAGCCAACAAAGCATATATATTAATGGGCAATACTGTTTTTAGTCAAGTAGAAGAGTATAACAAAATGAAGTCCAAAATTTTATTGAGCCTAATTGCTATTCCTACCCTTGCTGGCTCAATGCTAACAATGGTTTTGATGACTAATATAGCATCAGCTTCTCAAGCCATACGTGCTACTTCCGAGGCTCAAAAAAATGTTCCAGCCACCCAACCAGTGTCATGTGATTTACCCAAAAACTCCACAATCAAGTCCTCTTTGCTACCTGGCACTTCTAGAGGAATTTTAATTGCATCATCAACCACTATCCCAGTTGAGTATCCTACTCCTAGCTTCAGTGAAGCAGGAAGTGATCCAGGTGAGTATCCTACCTCTGACTTCAGTGAAGCTGAAAGTGATGCAGCAGTGGCTCTCTTTAGCTGCGATTGCCCAAGTTGCATCAGTGCGTTGCGTCAGTTACGTACTCAACCATTGCTAGCCAAAGGTCAAGGGCATTGTTGGTCATCTTTACAAGAGCGGGTATCTTCACAAGAAATGCTTAAAATACTACAGACGTTAGATACTGAAAAGATCAATTAAAAATGCAGATGACCGAAATTATTAGGTTTAGCAGCTTGCCTAACACTGCCTAACTTTGAATAACTTAGGTCAGTCTGTACTCAGATGTAAGTTAATGTCTGGCAATAACGCCGAGGCTCAAACCCAGCCACAGCAAGAAAAGAAATAAATCTATCTCAAAACATTTCCACGGCTGGGTTTGAGATTTAAAAGCCAGTTTTTGTCTAAGTCCCGCAATTATTAATTTCAGGATGCCAGCCCCTAAATTCAAGTGTCGCTTAATTGTTAATTGAAGAAGTGGATATTTTAGAAAGTGTCAAAATGGCAACTACAACGTTGGTTGCTAATAAGTTACGCAGTAGTCTGACTATGTTGGGCATTATCATTGGCAATGCTTCTGTGATTGCAATGGTAGGAATAGGACAAGGAACTCAAAAACTAGCAACAGAGCAATTTGAGTCGCTTGGGACTAATGTTTTATTTATTATTCCAGGTAATCAGGACGCTCAAAGGAATAGGGGTGATTTACCAAAAACATTGGTGTTGGCAGATGCACAAGCGATCGCACTTTTAGTTCCTTCTATTTCTGAAGTGGCTCCCCAAATTCAAACCCGACAACCAGTTAGTTACAGCAACAAAAATACCAATTCTCAAATTATTGGTGCTACTCCAGAATTTCTGACAGTACGCAGCTTTGATATGGCGACAGGCAGATTTATTTCAGAATTAGATTTGAAGCAAAGTAATCAAGTTGTTGTATTGGGTTCGGATCTTGCTACTAAACTTTTTGGCGATCGCAACCCGATTGGTGAAAGAATTAGAATTAAAAATATTAGCTTTTCAGTAATTGGGGTAACGCTACCAAAAGGTTCTTCTTTTGGCAGTAACCAAGACGATACTGCTTTTATTCCCCTGACTACAGTGGCTAATCGGATTGTTGGTAGAACATCTCCTTATGGGGTGGAGATTTCATTTATCTCTGTATCTGCTAAGAATGCCGAAAGTTTGGGCGCGGCTGAATTTCAGATTACTAACTTGCTCAGGTTACGTCATAAAATTATTAATGAGGATGATTTTACGGTTAGAAACCAAAAGGATGCTTTACAGATAGCTAATACTGTTACTGGGGCATTAACACTGATGTTAGCTGCGATCGCAGGCATATCTTTGTTAGTTGGTGGTATCGGAGTTATGAATATTATGCTTGTTTCTGTCACCGAACGTACTCAAGAAATTGGATTGCGTAAAGCTATTGGTGCAACGCAAGGAGATATTTTGTTTCAGTTTTTGATTGAAGCAATTATTCTCTCCGCCGTGGGTGGTATAGCTGGTACTTTATTAGGTATTGGTAGTATTTCTCTGATTAGTTTATTAACTCCTTTAAAAGCGGCAGTTTCGCCAGTAGTAATTATTGTTGCTGTGAGCGTTTCTGGCGGAATTGGGTTATTTTTTGGGGTTGTTCCTGCTAGACGTGCAGCTAAGTTAGATCCTATTGTAGCATTGAGAAGCGCTTAACAATTAACAATTAACAATTAACAATTATCAATTGGGAGTTTAAGATGACTATTTTTTTCTTTAAAAGAATAAGATGATGGCAACAATTAGATTTTTTTTATCGCAGATGTGAGCAGATATAGGCGGAGCCTTCCCGTAGGGTACGCAGATTACGCAGATGTAGCAGAAAATTTAATTTACTGATATTAAGAGGTCTAATGAATAATAAATATTTTGACAATGTTGTTGACAAAAATTACTTTTTACCCGCTCAACCAGTAATTGTAAACCTAGAAAATATTGCTAAAGTTTACGGTGTTGGTGATCTTGAAGTTCGCGCCCTCAATAGCGTCAGTTTAACAATCGAACAAGGCGAATATTGTTCAATTATGGGTGCGTCTGGTTCGGGTAAGTCTACAGCGATGAATATTATCGGTTGCTTGGATAAACCTACGGCTGGTCATTATTATTTAGATCGCGTAGATGTTTCCCAATTAGCTGATGATGAGTTAGCTAAAATCCGTAATCTTAAACTAGGATTTGTCTTTCAACAATTCCACTTATTATCGCAACTAACAGCACTAGAAAATGTGATGTTACCGATGATATATGCGGGGATTAAAAGTGGGGAAAGACGCGATCGCGCGGTGGCTGCTTTAACGCGCGTTGGCTTGGAAAATCGCTTGCATAATAAGCCAAATCAGCTATCTGGCGGACAACAACAACGAGTGGCGATCGCTCGTGCAATTGTCAATAAACCTGTATTATTACTAGCAGATGAACCCACTGGCGCACTAGATTCACGCACAACCCAAGAAGTAATGGAAATTTTTACCGAATTAAATAATAGTGGTATTACAATTATTATGGTTACACATGAACCCGATGTAGCGCGTCTAACTCGCCGGATTGTTTGGTTTCGTGATGGTCAAGTGATCCATTCCCATCTCACTCCAGAAGAGCTAAATGCTGTAGCGATCGGTACTTAATTTTTTTATCACAACGTCTTGAGAAAATTGGCATATAATTTAAATAGATATTTCCCTGTTTGGTGGATCTATGGAAGTTAATATTGAGCAAATTTCGGCGATAATTAACCGAATTTATAAAAACTTTGAAACAATAGAGTTTTTGATTGCTTCCAATGCTGATTTGTCCTGTCAAAAAACACACGGCTATTTAAATATAGCTATTGAGGATTTACGTCGAGAAATTAGTACAGCTAAATATGTTTTAAATGCTCAACATCAGGTACAGTCAACAGTCAACAGTTAAAACAGGTTATGGTATGGGATTTAAGCCCGCCGTCAACACCTTTCACCATGATAGTAAGGCACATAAACCCAAAGCTGAAATTGTTTACTGTTGACTGTTGACTGTTGACTGTTGACTGTTGACTGTTGACTGTTGACTGTTGACTGTTGACTGTTGACTGTTGACTGTTGACTGTTGACTGTTGACTGTTGACTGTTGACTGTTTACTGTTTACTGTTTACTGTTACAAGCTTGAAGTTTTGCCAGTTTCTGCTTGAGTAGGAATTGCTTTTATGTCAGTGTAGCCCATGTTACTAGCAATGGTACGCAATAGTGAAATTTGCCCTTCAAAATCAAGAGCTTTAATGCGGTTTAAAACATCGTTGCTAGGTGCGCTATTTTCGTAACCGCTAGGCATATCTACTACTGTATGTCCCATTGCTTGCGCCCAAGCAAACCAAACCATCAATTGATTATTTTCTTTTAGTACGCCATAAGCATGAGAATACTCTGTATGCTCACGATTAACAATTTCCCGCATAATCGCAAGTTGCTGTTCATTTGATAGCTGCAAATAATCTCCTAACAACTTGGGTGCAAGTTCGGGATTTGTTGCGGTTGGAGCAGCTTGGGTAATTGATTTACCCATTTCTTTATAAATAAAATACAGTAAAGCTAGTTTTTCATCAGTTCCTAACTTTTCAAAAGCTGCAACTACTTCTTGGGTATCATCTGACAAAGCTTGAGATTTTTCAGAATTTTCGTTTGCGGGCATAAATTTCCTTCAGTTAAATTTTAAGTGTTACAAACTTAGAAATACCAAATTTTTTAGCTTTGTATCCCCCTCCAATAGAGAGAGTTTTATAATGAAATTTAGTTGATTTAAATATTTCTAACTATAGACAGAGATGATTAATTAAAATCGCTTTTTGCTAAATATGCAGTTTTTTGGATTCTAATTAGCATCTATATCTATAAAGTAGTTATAAACATATAAGTAAGTCAACCTAATTAAACGTAAAACCCCACCCCCCAGCCCCCTCCCCGAATCTGCGGGGAGGGGGAGATGTTTGTTTTATATTTTTTAATGTGGAGCTACTTACTAATTCCATGTCGATAAATTTTTAAAAGGTAATTAACTATATAAATATGTAATTATTCATATATAATAATAATGAAAATAAATATGCAGATTTTTTTATTTAAAACTATCCGATTTACCTAATCGCAAAATATATAGAGCGATTTAATTAGTTTAAAAATTAATATTTTAAGTCTTAGGATTCAACCAATAAAATCTATCTAAGGAGGGTCAAACAAATGGCGATCGCGCCTTTAGGATTAAATAATAAGAGCAAAAAATACAAAAAGGATCTGAATATGAAAGAAGAAATCAAAGCCAATCCTACAGAAGCAGTTACTCATGAGGGTCAGTTAGCTGCTGAAAATATGGCTACTGGTGTAGAAGAAGTTCCAAATGTTGATATTGAGGGAGACTACGAAGCCTCGAAAGCATATAGTGTTAGTGCTGTTGACCGCAACTCTTCTGGTGCAGTAGCGGCTGAATCTGCAACTGCATCAAAATTTGAAATAAGCCAACCAGAAGAAACAACAACTCAAGCACAACCTACAGGTAATCCTAACGAGTTTCGGGATATGGCAAAAGATGTAAATCCTAGAGCGTAACAGCCGAGTGCTAAGCTGTTGTGTTTCTAAATTTTATATTTTAGGGAGGGAGGAGAGAGGAGGGAGGAGAGAGGGTTATAGGGTTTGATAACTTTTCTCTCAATTATAAAATGTACAATTTAGATGCGCGTTAGCTTAGTAGTGATGATTTAATAGACAAAGCTATAGAAATGGGCAAACCTGGCAAATAAGCAATTTGTTCAAAAATATTAGGCAAGGGCGCAGCGAGAAATTAATCGTTAGCGCCATTTAATTTTTAAGTAGGCATAGAAGTAGAATGTTTGGCAGTTGAATTTTCAACTGTAAAACTCACTTCTTGACCATAAGAAAGTTCTAGTGTATGTCCGTCAGGATCGCGCAGAAAAGCCCAATATCCTACTGGTTGCCCTGAATCATTTGGTCCTGCAATTAACACACCTTCCGATTTAGCTTGTTCACAAAGTTGATCGACTTTTTCATGGCTTTCGCAAGCTACACCAAGATGGGATATTGGTAATAGTTGATTATTTACTTCGGGTACTTTAATCAGCACTATCACAAATGGGCGAGTCAGATCGCTGATCCATGCAACATCTCTGTGAGAATGTGGATCAACACGGTAATGCACAACCTGCATAGTCGCATATTTGGCATAAAAAGCGATGCTTTTATCAATGTTACTGACCGTTAGTGCAATGTGGGTCAAACCAAGATCGGACATGGCTAGGTTTCCTTATGCGATCGCGCAGCGACTCCGGAGGAGTATCGCTCTTTTAGTTATCAGTTACCAGTTATAAGATTAATACTCACTGGTAACTGTCTTTTGTCTTACTCCCTTCCCGCTATGGCGAATACCTATTTGAAAAACCGCCAAGACGCTAAGAACGCCAAGGAAGAAGAAGAATATGAAAGGTTTTCTTGAGCGTGGGAAGGGAGTAAGTAGGTGGGAGGAATTAAACATCAATGACCAATCACCAATCACCACCCAGCTACTTATCTGCCTAAAACTTGACGTAATGCTGCTATCAGTTGATCTACGCTTTCTGGACGGCTATTAAAACCCATCAAACCAACACGCCAAACTTTTCCTGCAAGTTCGCCTAAACCTCCACCAACTTCAATATTGTATTCATTAAGTAACTGACGCGCGATCGCTTTACCATCTACACCATCTGGAATGCAGACAGTTGTTAAAGTTGGTAGGCGATATTCTCGCTCGACGTGCATGGTAAGTCCAATGTTTTCTAGTTCTTGCCAGAGGTATTCCACATTATGATGATGACGCTGCCAGTAACTTGCTAATCCTTCTTCTGCAATTAAACGCAATCCTTCTCGTAAAGCATAGTACAAGTTGATCGGCGCAGTATGATGATAAACCCGCTCAGTACCCCAATACTTACTTAATAAATTCATATCCAAATACCAGTTAGCCACCTTGCCCTGGCGTTTTTGCAATTTTTCCATTGCACGGGGACTCATGGTAAACGGAGAAGCCCCAGGAGGGCAACCTAAACCTTTTTGGCTACAGCTATAAGCTAGGTCAACTCCCCATTCATCTAAGAAAATTGGTACACCACCCAAACTTGTCACAGTATCAACTAGCAGCAAACAGTTGAATTCACGACACAACTCACCCACACCTTCTAACGGTTGACGCGCCCCTGTGGAAGTTTCAGCATGAACTAAAGCTAAAATTGCCGGACGATGAGTTTCTAAGGCAGTGCGGAGTTCATCTAATGAAAAAACTTGTCCCCAAGGTTTAGTAATAGTGCGGACATCAGCGCCATATCTACCTGCCATATCAACCAAACGGTTGCCGAAGTATCCTGCTACGCCTACTAAAACAACGTCGCCTGGTTCAGTCGCGTTAGCAATAGTTGCTTCCATTGCTGCCAATCCGGTTCCACTAACAGCAATAGTTAGTTGGTTATCTGTCTGCCAAACATAGCGTAGCAAACTTTGAATCTCATCCATTAATCCCAGGAATGCTGGATCTAGATGACCTACTGGAGAGGTATTCATCGCTTCGAGGACGGCAGGATGAGCATTTGCAGGTCCAGGTCCTAGCAGTAGACGAGTAGGTATTTTTAAAGGTGCAACTTGTAATCTGTGACTGTCGTTGATTGAGATTGTCGGGTTCATATTGGTTTGTATTCATTGAGTAACTGACGCGCGATCGCTTTGCCATCTACACCATCTGGAATGCAGACAGTTGTTAAGGTTGGCAAGCGAAATTCTCGCTCGACGTGCATGGTTAGCCCAATGTTTTCTAGTTCTTGCCAGAGGTATTCAACATTCTTTTGATGGCGTTGCCAGTAACTTGCTAATCCTTCTTCTGCAATCAAACGCAATCCTTCCCGTAAAGCATAATACAAGTTGATCGGCGCAGTATGATGATAAACCCGCTCCGTACCCCAGTACTTACTTAATAAATTCATATCCAAATACCAGTTAGCCACCTTGCCCTGGCGCTTTTGCAACTTTTCCATTGCACGGGGACTCATGGTAAATGGAGAAGCACCAGGAGGGCAACCTAAACCTTTTTGGCTACAGCTATAAGCTAGGTCAACTCCCCATTCATCTAAGAAAATTGGTACACCACCCAAACTTGTCACGGTATCAACTAGCAGTAAACAGTTGAATTCACGGCACAACTCACCTACACCTTCTAAAGGTTGACGCGCCCCTGTGGAAGTTTCAGCATGAACTAAAGCTAGAATTGCTGGACGATGAGTTTCTAAGGCAGTACGCAGTTCCTCTAATGAAAAAATTTGTCCCCAAGGTTTAGTAATAGTGCGGACATCAGCGCCATATCTGCCCGCCATATCAACCAAACGGTTGCCGAAATATCCTGCTACGCCTACTAAAACAACGTCGCCTGGTTCAGTTGCGTTAGCAATGGTTGCTTCCATTGCTGCTGATCCGGTTCCGCTAACGGCAATAGTTAGTTGGTTATCGGTCTGCCAAACATAACGTAGCAAACTTTGAATCTCATCCATCAATCCCAGGAATGCCGGATCAAGATGACCTACCGGAGAGGTATTCATCGCTTCAAGGACGGCAGGATGAGCATTCGCACCCGGCCTTAGCAGTAGACGAGTAGGTATTTTTAGAGGTGCAAGTTGTAATCGGTGACTGTCGTTGATTGAGATTGTCGGGTTCATATTGGTTTGTCTGGGATACAAG
>CAVQDG010000053.1:0-30218 GCA_963711165.1 uncultured cyanobacterium
AAAATGTTCATCTGCCAGAGTAAGTTTCATGCCTATAAATAACCGATCTAAGTCATAGCATCTACCTTTGGGGTAAATGCGATCGCATCAAGGTAGCTTGGCTAACTGACTTACAGGGAAACACGGAATGCTAAAAGCCACCATCTTTTAAGTGGTGGATGAAAGCGACACGAGCAAATTTATTTGCGGTCATTATTAATCCAGTCTTTGATAATTGTTTTAACTTTAGCACTTCAGAGATATATCTTCGGGTTTGAGTTTATTAATTGCTTCTACAGTCTCATTATCTAAAATGAGATTAATTCTGATTTTATTACTAAAATATTTAGAGTGATATTCTTTTAATTTATCGTTATTATTCAAGTCGCAAAGTTTTTGTGATGGATGTTTTTGCCTATCCTTTGTTATTTTGAATTTAAGTACATTATAATAATAACGTATGGGTGATAAAAAGTGCTTTTCAGTCAAGTCTATAAACTACGCCCCAATAATCAGCAAACTGCCCAAATGGATAGCTGGATTAATATGCTAAGAGCGCATTATAATTGGTGTTTAGCAGATCGGATTAATACCTATAACCAACAGTTTATACAAGGCGAATATTGCGATCTTAGAACTAAAAGCGTCGTATACCCCTTAACCTGCTGTGTGGTCAAAGGTGGCGCAACTGGAGAGCCGTATAAAAAAGATGGTGGTAGACGTAATGCTGGCACAATTCAAGACGCGCAACTAACAGAACTTAAAAAAGCTAGACCTTGGTATAAAAGTATTGAATCAACAGTTTTGCAAAGTAATATTGCAAGACTAAATACTGCGTATCAAAACTTCTTTGACGGTAAGGGTTTTCCTAAGTTTAAGAACCGTAGCAATTTTAGATCGTTTGAATACAAACCTAAACGGGTTAAAATCGACGGTTCTAAAGTATACCTACCTAGTATTGGTTGGATGCGTTTCTACAATTCGCGCCCAATACCAGACGGGTTTGTGATTAAGACTGTAACCATTCGCAGAAAAGCTGACGGTTGGTTTATGTCGGTGCGGTTGGAAGATCAGTCTGTGCCTGAAATACCAACTAGAAATATTTTTGATATTAAAACAGTAGTTGGAATTGATTTAGGTTTAACTAAACTGGTTCATTGTTCAGATGGTAGTCAAATTAACAATCCTAGATTTGGGACAAATAAGAAAAGTAAGCGCACTTTAAAAATCCGTCAACGTCGGCTTAGTCGTACCAAAAAAGGTAGTAAAAATCGAAAAAGACGAGTTGTAGAAGTAGCATCGTTCCATAACAAAAATACTAATCGTAGAAATGCTTATTTATGGCAAACTGCGAATAAAATAGTTAATAAAGCCGATGCTATTGCAGTAGAAGATTTAAATATAAAAGGGATGGTCAAACGGTGCAAACCCAAACGCTGTGAAGAAACTGGGAGTGGCAACGGATGGGATATCCCAAGCAATGTTTCCCTAGAAGAAGAAACGGATGGGTTAATAGTACAAACAAATCAACCATCCGTTCTTCTTAAAACTTCAACATGGGGATCAAACAGATCAACCATCCGTTGCCGATTCTTGTCTAACGGTCAAGCTGCAAAAAAGGGGTTGAATCGTTCCATTTTAGATGCTTCTTGGGGTGACTTAATTAATAAGATTGAGTACATGGCTGGAAAGTCAGGAAAGATTGTTTTAAAAGTTGACCCTAAATACACAAGCCAAACTTGTAGTGCTTGCGGTTGCATAGATGCTTCTAATCGAGACAGAGAAAAATTCATCTGTGTTGATTGTGGATATTTTGATCATGCTGATTTGCAAGCTGCACGAAATATCAAAAATCGTGCTATTAAGCAGTACGGTTTAACAATAAAAAAGCTTTTCTTAAAGGTACGAGTGGACTGCTCGGAACCCAAACAATTAACTTTGTTTGAAACGCCCAACACTGAATTAACAGTGTGTAAAAGGAGACAACAGACCGCCAGAAATGGCAAACGGTCTGTGCCTGGGAACCTGATAGTACAGTTAGATTTGTTCTATTAGGATATATCGGATTCATTCCGGTAGAATCCCCCGTCTTTCAAGCGGGGGAGTGTCAAAAATAAGCAATCCAAGCAAGCTGTTCCCCTTCAGCAATAGCACCAATTCCATACTTGCTAAGTAAGATCAACTTGCGTTCAGCTTTGATAGGTAAAGTTTGATTATGCCAAGGTTGATACACAGTAGCATACACCACACCCGCCTCAACCACCGCACCAACTTGATGCAACCACGAATAATAGCCAGCTACAGGCGCGACTAAATGAATACCATTTTTGAGAGCATACCTGAATATAACTGAATTGGCTGAATATAACTGAATTTATATAACCCTGATTTTAACTCAACTATTAAACAGGAAAAGCAACCATCATAGTATTTACAGGTTGCAAAAACATAAAATTATCTGCCTTTTTTCAACCTTATTAACCTATCTAAAGGTAGAAAATGTTGAAGCAAGAAAATTCTTTAGTAAGTAAGACCCCGAATCCATATCTAGTACGTCAACAAGAACGAGAATCAAATGCGCGAACATATCCGCGTCGTTTTCCTATTGCAATTAGCTCCGCTCAAGGTATTTATATTAAAGATACAGAGGGAAAATCATATTTTGATTGTTTAGCTGGTGCAGGAACATTATCTTTAGGACACAATCACCCTGTTATAGTTGAAGCTATTCGTGCTGTTTTAGATAGTAATCTTCCTTTACATACCCTTGATCTAACCACACCGATTAAAGACCAATTTGTCGAAGAGTTATTTGCGAGTTTACCAGCAGAATTTGCTCAGAATGCCAAAATTCAATTTTGTGGGCCAACAGGAGCAGATGCAACAGAAGCGGCTGTTAAACTTGTCAAAACAGCAACGGGACGGCGCAGTATGTTGTCATTTCACGGTGGCTATCATGGAATGACTAATGGAGCTTTAAGTTTAACAGGCAATCTAGGCGCTAAAGAAGCAGTAGCAGGTTTGATGCCAGATGTGCATTTTCTGCCGTATCCCTATAGCTATCGCTGTCCTTTTGGTATGGCTGGCGAGGAAGGACATCGTACTAGCAGCCACTATATAGAATCAATTCTTACTGACCCTGAGAGTGGTATTGTCCGGCCAGCAGGAATGATTATGGAGATTGTGCAGGGGGAAGGAGGCGTTATTCCTGCTCCCGATCAATGGATCAGAGAGATTCGGCGCATTACTTATGAGCAAGATATTCCCTTAATTGTGGATGAGATCCAGACAGGTTTTGGTCGTACAGGAAAACTATATGCTTTTGAACATAGCGGCATTATTCCAGATGTATTGCTACTCTCAAAAGCGATTGGTGGTAGCTTGCCTTTATCAGTAGTGATTTACAACAAAAATCTTGATCAGTGGCGACCAGGCGCTCATGCTGGCACATTTCGGGGTAATCAATTAGCAATGGCTGCTGGCATTGCCAGTTTACGCTATACACTAGAAAATCGGCTTGCAGAGCGTGCAGTAGAATTAGGTGATCGCTTAATAACTCATCTGCGCCAGATTCAATCTGAGGTGAGTTGTATCGGTGAAGTACGGGGTAAGGGATTAATGGTAGGCGTAGAAATAATTAATCCTAACGGCAAAGCAAATCCGCCAGGCATTTACCCACACCATCCACTAATGGCTCGTCAGATTCAAACTGAGTGCTTCCAACGAGGGCTAATTTTGGAGTTAGGGGGTCGTCACAGTAGCGTGGTACGTTTTTTGCCCCCCCTAATAGTGACTGCAACAGAAATAGATAGTATTTGTGAAATTTTCCAAGCAGCAGTTAATGCAGCCGAAGCCAAACTCAATGTTTTTAATCTTGCTAAAGTATAATGATGTTAAATGAACAGCTTAAGAGCGTAAAATCGCATAACCTTGTTAATGCCGACAACAGTGAATTTAATCGTTTCTTTGTAGGGAATTCTGCTGATAGTGTAGAGGCTTACTCCGCAGCAATAACAGCAGCTAAGGATATTCTTAATCAATACTTGGGATTGTCAAATCAAGCTTATAGTGGTTTAAGTCCAACTCAATTAGCCACCTTAATCAAAGATCTCGACATTTGTCCGGATCATGGGCAAGAATTATTCCAAATTCTGCGGGATGTTGGTGAAACTATCGTCCAAAATTCAGTAAACGTTTTTCATCCAACTTGCATTGCACATTTACACTGCCCACCACTCATACCAGCATTAGCAGCAGAAGTATTGATTAGTGCTACTAATCAGTCTATGGACTCTTGGGATCAAAGCCCAGCAGCTACCATACTAGAGCAACAAATGGTGGATTGGCTTTGTCACTTGTTTGGCTACAATGCAAGTGCTGACGGAATTTTTACCAGTGGTGGTACCCAATCTAATTTTATGGGTTTGTTGCTAGCCCGTGATGCTTTTGCCCACAACCATTTAAACTGGTCTATACAAAAGTTGGGACTACCAAAAGAAGCTAATCGTTTTAGAATTCTTTGCTCAGAGGTATCTCATTTCACTATTGTGCAAGCGGCGGCGCTCCTTGGGTTGGGACAACAGGCTGTTGTTACTGTAGAGACAGATACTAATTATCGTTTGTGTCCAGTGGCTTTAGAACGCAAATTAGCAGAACTAAAACAGCAAGATTTGCTGCCGATAGCTCTTGTAGCCACAGCAGGAACTACAGATTTTGGAAGTATTGATCCATTAACAGAACTAGCTGTTTGTGCCAAAAAACATGGGCTTTGGTTGCACGTCGATGCGGCTTATGGTGGTGCTTTAATATTAAGCGATCGCCATTGCCACCAACTAGCAGGTATTGAAGAGGCAGATTCAATTACTGTAGATTTTCATAAATTGTTTTATCAACCTATTAGTTGCGGCGCTTTCCTGTTAAAAGATCGCTCTAACTTTAACTTGATTAAACTTCATGCCAACTATTTAAATCCAGAAAATAATCAAGATATAGGTTTTTTGGATTTAGTCACTAAATCTGTACAAACTACCCGCCGCTTTGATGCTCTTAAACTATTTGTATCATTGCAAGCCTTGGGACGTAAGGCGTTTGCCGATATGATTGATACAACTATTGAATTAGCTAAGGATACGGCTAATTTGATTATGGCTGAGGTTAACTTAGAATTAGCTATTTACCCTAGTATTAATTCAATAGTCTTTCGTTACCGTCCAAAGCAAGTTATATCGGAAATAGATTTTCTTGCTTTTGTTAATCAAATTAATGAGCAAATTCGCCTTTCTTTGCTACAGCGTGGTGAAGCAGTTATTGCTCAAACTAGAATAGGTAACTGTATTTATCTCAAATTTACCCTGCTCAATCCCCGAACAAAAATCACACATATTCAGAACCTTTTAAGCAGCATTAAGCACTTAGGTGAAAAATTGGAAAAAATTTAGTAGCTGCCGCATCTGGAGATTGGTTCTGACTTTCCCGTTCTTAAAGTGTAGTGATCTACTACAGGTTTATTTAGTAGAATTTTAGCTTATGTATTTACTCATGGTTGTGGCTGCGGCTGTTTGCTTTGCTGTTGGCGGAATATATATGAAGTTTTCAGAAGGGCTATCTCAGCTAGTCCCTAGCTTACTTGTATATCTCTTATTTGTAGGAGGAGCTAGTTTGCAAACTATTGCTATGCATAAAGCGGAAATGGGTGTTACATATATTTTAGTGCTTGGATCTGAAGCCGTTTTCGCCTTATTATTGGGAATGATATATTTCAAGGAAAGCCATTCGTTAGCAAATTTTTTAGGTATTGCTTTAATTGTTACTGGAATCGTACTAGCAAAAAGGTAAAATGCTGCTATGCTTTCCTTTTATTTAGGTCAACTATAATAAACGCAGCACTGAATTGGCTGAATATAACTGAATTAATATAACCCTGATTTTTACTCAAATATCAAACAAAAAAAGCAACCATCATAGTATTTACAGGTTGCACAAACAGGACATTATCTGCCTTTTTTCAACCTTTTGGTACAGTGACACAATACAACTCTGCACACTAGGTAGGCTAATGGATGTAAAATTCCAAGTTTTCAAATATTTAGCATAGCTATAAATAACAATTTATACATTTACGTGAACGTATAACTCAACACTTTAAAACAAGTATTTTCTTTAATAAATCAAACAAAAAATGATATTAACAAGCCCGATGAATCTTGATCGCCTAAAAGAAAAAAACATCAATTTTTTAAATAAACATCAACAGCAAACACCATTTTTATTGATAAATTTAGATGTCATTGCCAATAATTACCAATTATTACAAAAGCTGATTCCGCAGGCGAATATATACTATGCAATTAAGGCTAATCCTGCACCAGAAATTCTAAAATTATTAGTTCGTCTTGGTTCTAAGTTTGACACAGCCAGCGTCTTTGAAATAGAGCAGTGTGTTACTGCGGGCGCTAAACCAGAACATATTTCCTACGGTAATACAATCAAGAAAGCGCGAGATATTGCTTATGCCTACGAATTAGGAGTTAGCTTGTTTGCATTCGATAGTATGAATGAACTTGAAAAATTAGCTAAATTTGCACCAGGCTCTTATGTCTATTGTCGATTATTAATGGAATGTGAAGGTGCCGAGTGGCCTTTGTCGAGAAAGTTTGGTTGTGAGTTAGATATGGCATACGATCTGCTTTTGCAGAGTAAGAAGCTAGGGTTGCAACCCTATGGTGTTTCATTCCATGTAGGTTCACAGCAAGTTGATCCTGAACAATGGGATACAGCAATTGCTAAAACAGCACTACTTTTTTCAGCTTTGGAATCAGCAGGTATAAAACTTAGCATGATTAACCTTGGTGGAGGTTTTCCAGTTAGTTATACATCACAGGTTCCAAGTGTAGATCTCTATACAAATGCAATTATTCAAGCTATGAAACGAGGCTTTGGTAATCACCCACCCCTAATGATGATAGAGCCAGGGAGATCGCTTGTTGCTGATGCCGGAGTAATTCAAAGTGAAGTAGTATTAATTGCCCACAAGTGTTATAAAGACGAGAAACGCTGGGTTTTTTTAGATATTGGTAAATTCGGCGGTCTTGCTGAGACTATGGATGAATGTATTAAATACCGCATCTTTACACCCAGGGATGGAAGCCCAGTAGGACCAGTTATATTAGCTGGTCCTACTTGTGATAGTGCTGATATTTTATACGAGAAAGCTAATTACCAACTACCACTAAATCTGCAAATAGGCGATCACATCCAGATTTTGAACACTGGTGCTTATACTAGCACTTACGCATCTGTTGGTTTTAATGGCTTTCCTCCAATAAAAACTTACTGCATCTAAAGGTTTATTCAGTTAAATGTCCTAAATCCACCGTAGGTTTGCGACAATTTGTGCTGATATAGCCTATAAGTTCTCTGTGCTGCTTATCAGCTTAACGCTCGAAGAAGTTCAAGCTTCATACCCTTGATGACATTAATTTGGCACAGCGACAAATAATAAGTCACTTTACAACTGAATACAACTGAATTGGCTGAATATAACTGAATTTATATAACCCTGATTTTAACTCAACTATTAAACAAAAAAAGCAACCATCATAGTATTTACAGGTTGCACAAACAGAACATTATTTGCCTTTTTTCAACTTTGTTGTACAGTGAAAAATTAAATGGCGCTCTCGACAAATTCGTGTCATCCGATGAAATATTTGCTATAGGCTACGATGCAGCACTGGGAGTAATTAAGCCTCCACCACCGAAGCGTAAACCCAAAACTTGAGTTAAAGGCGAATTACGCTTTCTATTCCCTCTAGCAATTTAAAAACAAGAGAAGATGTGCTATTAGCACTAGGACAGATGTGCTAATAGGCATTTAAGTATACCCAGGATTCTATTTTCTAAGTAGATACTAATGTCCCTGAAAAATATCCTACTAATCCCTATAAAAATATGACTTACTTAGAAATTACAAGTATATCTTCAGCTATCAAAAAAGGGCTTTTTAAATTTAATATTACTGATTTTCATGCTATTTTAGGCGTTTCAGTTAATGCGGATGTTAATACTATCCGTCAACGTTATCAATATATTTTACATTTATTGCATCCCGATACTTGTTATTATGAAAATACCCAATATAAAGAACGTGCAGTTCAATTATTATCTAAGTTAATCACTCCAGCCTATATGCAACTATCACGGGAGCATACTCGTCAAGCATATCTTGAGAAACTGGAAAGCATAGCTAAGAAACTGGCTGTAGCTTCAACAAAAGTTAAAAGTAATAATGAATCAGATCAGAGCCATAATCTAGAAAACAAATATAAGATTGAATTAGAAAAACTGTCTCGACAACAATATCAAGTACTTGATATTGTTCAAAACGACATTGCTTTGATTAGTGAATTAAATACGTTTTATCTCATTCAAAGAGAAAAACACGTAATTTCTCTTGGCAATGATAAAAATCCTTCAACAACTACTGCTGGTAGCTCCAGGAAAGATTTAACTCTTGCGAAGCTTAATTATGTAAATCAGGTATCTCCTGTTATTCCATATATACGTCGTGCAGAAGTATATATGGCTCAGAAAAAATTTCTCAAAGCTATTGTCGAATTAAGAGATGCGTTACCGATGGAGCCTACTAATAGTAATTGCCATACTTTGTTAGGCATAGCTTATTTTAAACAAAATCTGTTGGCAATGGCTAAAGTTCATATAAAAAAAGCTTTAGAATTAAACCCAGAAAATGAGCAAGCTTTAGAATATAAAAGAATTCTAGATCAACCTATTTCTGCTATAGCAATTACTAAACAAACAGAATCCGGTCTAAATAAACAACGAGAAGCACCTAAATCTAAATTTTCTACTCAACTATCTAGTATTTTATTGAAAGACGTTAGAAGCTTTTTTCCATTCAGTAATCAATAGTCAATGAATTATGGGTAGAGTATATTTATACAAGCTACGAAGAAAGAAAAGTTTTGGTCGGTAAGATAACAACGAGTTATGGAGCGATCGCATTCGGGAATTTTTGACATTGCATACCTGAATATAACTGAATTAGCTGAATATAACTGAATTTATATAACCCTGATTTTAACTCAACTATTAAACAAAAAAAGCAACCATCATAATATTTACAGGTTGCACAAGCAGAACATTATCTGCCTTTTTTTAACCTGCTTGTACATTAAGGTTCATACCCTTGATAACATTAATTTGGCACAGCGACAAATAATAAGTCACTGTACATCTGATCTTCAAAAATTAAAAAGAGAAATTATGTCTAATCCAATTTTGCGTCTTGGTAGTAAAGGTGACAGTGTTAAAAAATTGCAAAACCTTCTCGGTCTAACTATCGATGGTAATTTTGGTTCCAAAACCGAAGCAGCAGTCAAAGAATTTCAACATCAATCCGCACTTGTTAAAGATGGCATTGTTGGAGAAAAAACTTGGGCAACTTTACTTACAAATGGTTGCTGACAAAACCGCTTGTGAATCTAAATTCAAAGGCTTTGTAGAGGGTAGACGCTGATGAGTAACGTTTACTCCTCTAATCTTAATTTGGCACAGCGACAAATAATAAGTCACTGTACAAATTCTCATTTAACTATTGTTTGGCTACTATTTATTAGGTTCATATCGCTAATTTATATTATCTGAAGCAATAATAATGAAACATTTTTTTCAGCCACAAACATGATATTTCTGATCTTAAT
Organism: uncultured cyanobacterium; assembly: GCA_963711165.1. GTDB lineage: Bacteria > Cyanobacteriota > Cyanobacteriia > Cyanobacteriales > PCC-9333 > Crinalium. Next base: position 9,702 of record CAVQDG010000053.1, read on the forward strand.
ATTATCTTGATCGCCATCAAGCTCTCTATATAAAACTTTAAATTGCATTGTCCTATTTTTATAGATAAATAAAACCAAAGATCAAGAATTTATTTAACAAATATATGAACATCAACAAAGCATTGAGTTCAACGCAAATAAATATAATCGCTGAACTGCTTTACGAGCAATCAGTTAGCTTTGCAAAACTCCAAGAGGTAGCGAATCAAATCACCCAGGTATATCGGAATCATGGTTATACTAACTTTAAAACTATTATTCAAAAGCAAAACCTTGATGATGGCATCATTGAAACATATATAATTGAAGACCGCGAGCTATCCAATACTAATACTGGCAATTGCTCAATACTACGTTTAATGTGGCAACAAGCTGTGGAAGATCACAACTGGAATCACGCTATTGAAATTGTGGACAAGCTAATGCAATCAAGCTCCCAAGAAGCTTTACAGCTAAGAGAATATAGAACACAATTACAAAACCGTCTTACTAAAACACCTACATCCACTAAACAAAAGCCACCACTAGCTCAAACCCTTGTAGCTACTTTAAATTCCGATCACCCATTGGAATCTCAAAATTTCGCTCAAACCGATAGCTATATGCTTGGAAGAATAGTCAACGGAAATTTCGTATTAGTAAAGTTGCAGTTAATGGCAAATTTGTACAGTGACAAATAATAAGTCGCTGTACAGTGTCAGATCACTATCCTGTTTATTATCAAACCTAGGATAAAGGGATTAACGCCTGAAAACTTTTAGGGCTCCAGGAAAGTACGGATGTTCGCTAAACTCGAAGCTAATTATCAATATCAGCCTGGTGGAAGCCTTCTTCCTGATGCTCCTACATATGTTATGCGGCAGGCTGACGCTGAACTTTATGAAGCGTTATTAGCAGGGGAGTACTGCTATGTCCTTAACCCTAGGCAAATGGGAAAGTCTAGTTTGCGAGTGCGGGCGATGGGCAAGTTGCAAGCCCAAGGAGTTGCCTGTAGTGAAATTGAATTGAGTGGGATTGGTAGCCAGCAAATTACCGCTTCTCAATGGTATGGTGGGATTATTCAGGAGCTAGTAAGTGGTTTTGGATTACAGATAAATCGGCGCAGTTGGTTACGCGAGCGAGACGATCTTTCTCCTGTGCAGTGCTTGAATGAGTTTATCGAGACTGTATTGTTAGCGCAGATTCAGGAAAAAATTGTCATTTTTATTGATGAAATTGATAGCGTGCTGGGTCTGAGCTTTTCAACAGACGAGTTTTTTGCTATAATTCGTCATTGCTATGAAAGTCGAGCGCTAAAGCCAGCGTACAGACGGCTATCCTTTGCTTTATTAGGGGTGGCAACGCCGTCAGACTTAATTCAAAACAAACATTACTCTACTCCCTTTAACATTGGTCGAGCAATTGAACTTCAAGGGTTTCAACCAAACGAGATTGAGCCTCTAGTACAGGGATTGAAGGGAAAAGTCAACAATCCTGAAACAGTATTAAAAGAGGTATTGCATTGGACGAAAGGACAGCCATTTTTAACGCAAAAACTGTGTTTGTTAATTGTAAATAACTCTTGTTATGGTGTAGAACTTTGCACTTCTGAAAAGGGTAGCGAAGCACAGTGGGTTGAGCAGATTGTGCGAACTAAAATTATTGATAATTGGGAAGCTCAGGATGAACCGGAGCATTTAAAGACAATTCGCGATCGCATAATCCGCGTTACCCGCTCCAGTGAGGCTTTGCTGAAGCTATATCAGCAAATTCTCCAGCAGGGACAAGTTGCTGCTGAAAATAGTTCTCAGCATCTAGAGTTACGGCTATCTGGACTTGTTGCTCGACGCCAATGCAAATTGGTAGTTAAAAACCCCATCTACGAAACAGTCTTTAGTTTGGATTGGGTGAATCAAGAGCTAGCAATGCTATCCCTCAAATCAGAACAATTACCTTGTTACCCTAGTGGTGCAGTTCCAATTAACTCTTCTTTCTATCTAAAACGCGAACCATTTGAGACACAAATTTACGAAGAAATTAAGAAACCTGGGGCTTTAGTACGAATCAAAGCACCTAGGGAGATGGGTAAAACCTCCTTGTTGCTGAGGATTTTAGAATATGCTAACTGCCAAAATTACCATACCGTGAGCTTGAACCTAGAGCAAATTGACGAGGTAATTTTGAATGATCTGAATCGATTTTTGCGTTGGCTATGTGCCGACGTTACTCGTCAGTTGCAGCTTGAACCCAGACTGGATGACTATTGGGATGAAGATATGGGCAGTAAAATTAGCTGTACCCTCTATTTCCGTAACTATCTATTACCGAAAATTGACGCTCCCTTAGTCTTGGCATTGGATGAGGTTAACCGTCTTTTTGAACATCCTCATGTAGCCAAAGATGTGTTGCCTCTGTTTCGTTCGTGGTACGAGGAAGCAAAAAAACAACTTATTTGGCACAAGTTGCGATTAATTATAGTTCACTCAACTGAAATCTATGTGCCTCTTCAGTTAAAACAATCTCCATTTAATGTAGGACTACCGATAGAATTAAAATGCTTCAGTCTAGAACAGGTGCAGCAGTTAGCTGGGTGCTACGGACTCAACTGGACTGATAGCAAGGAAGCCTCACAACTAATGGCTTTAGTCGAAGGACATCCGGCATTGGTGCATTTGGCTATTTATTCTCTCAGTCGCGGGGAAATCACTTTTGAGCAACTGCTAGAGACAGCACCTACCTCGACAGGGATTTATTCCCATCACTTGCAACGTCATCAGGCAACATTGCAAGAACAGCCAGAATTGGCACAAGCCTTTGTCAATTTTATAAGTGCTAATGACTCAATGCCATTAGATCCAATTTTGACTTATAAGTTGAGCAGTATGGGACTCATTAAACACTTAGGCAATAAGGTGATTCTAGGGTGTGAGTTATATCAACAATATTTTGGGTTCATAAACAACAATTCCAGCTTCAAATCTAACTAAAGCGAAACAGATACCTTGGACTTTGGGCAAACAAGATCATAGGTGCTGCTCAACCCAGTTACTATCAAAGATTGATTTATAAATACGATTATGGACTTTGAAAGAGCCATGTTGCTTAATTATTAACCCAGATAAAAGCAACTCTCTTGATAGGGGAGTGTCTACGGCAGCAACCTCTCCTGTATGCAAAATCTGTTGATACAGCTTTAATAACCCAACAGGTTCTAGTTCACTTTTGAGGATGCGATCGCGAATTGTTCTTAAATGTTCTGGTTCATCCTGAGATTCCCAATACTCAATAACATTCTTTTGCACTAGGTTCTCAATCCAATCTGCTTCACTATTATTGGGAATGGGAGATGAAGCATTATGGATGAACTTACAAAGTTTCTGAGTCAGGAAAGGTTGACCATTTGTCCAAGCTAACACTTCTTTAAGTAGCGTTTGAGGATTACTTACTTTCTCTGCTAATCCCTGAAGCAAAGGTTGGGCTTCATGCTCTTTAAAACCCTCTATTTGAATCGACTGACCAATATTAAATGGTGTTCTACGGGGGTCAGTAATTAAATCAGAAGGAGTTGCTACCCCAATGAGAGCAAAGGTTAAACGTTGATAAAGGGGGTTAATACTACGTTGATTGTAGCAGAAGCGAATTAAAGCGAAAAAGTCATTGACTGGAAAATTTATGCCTAAAACGCTATCAATTTCATCAAGAAAAATTACTAATTTTTTAGGCGCTGCGTTATCTTCTACTCCCGCTTCAACTAGCAAGACTTCTTCAATAAATTTACCCAATCTATGAACAGGAGAAAAAGTAAGTTTCTCCTGCCACCAAGCTTTAAAATTAACCTTATCAAATAAACCAAAACTCTGCCATAACTCTGCGGCTAATCCCTTATACCATTGGTCAGGAGTAATATTCTCGCTACCCATCAAAGTCATGTCAATTGCTGCACAGCTTAACCCTTCATGTTGAAGATGGTGCAGCATCCTAATAACTAAGCTTGATTTACCCATCTGTCGGGAATTGAAAATGTAGCAAAATTCACCACGCTTTAATGCTTTATAAAGATAACGATCTGCGGAACGTACTACATAAGTAGGAGCATCCATTGGCAAACTGCCCCCTACTTGATAATCAAAAGATGAGGGGGATTCCGCATTTCTCAACAGTTCATTTTCAAATATCAATTCAGATTTAGTCGCTTTGAGGACTTCCAAGGTTTGTGATAGTTCTTGGGTACGTTCCTCAACTTTTTGTTCTAGGGTACGGCTATAACCTTCTAACTGCTCATATAGGCGGGAATTCTCAATAGAAATAGCAGCTTGAGCGGAGAGAATTCTTAAAAATTCAATTCGATCTGAAGTAAATGCGTCTGTTGTTAAGTTATTTTCTAAATATAAAATGCCGATTAATTTCCCTTGATGAAGTAGGGGAGTACAGAGGATTGATTTGGGTTGAGTGGCGATAATGTAGGGATTTTGAATAAATCGTCCCTCATCGGCAGCATTATTAAGAACTACATTTTCTTGGGTACGGGCAACATAGTTAACGATCGCTGTTGAGAGCAACGGCATCTGAGTAGAAGCATCTACAGAGCTTAAAGGTAGGGATTGTAGTATGGTAACGTCTTCAGAGTTCGCTGCTGCCTGTGCCTCTGGTGGTGTGCTTAGTGCGATCGCTTCTATCACCCAGTTATCGTTATCCTGGGAATGTAAAAGCAAAAACCCTTTTTGAGCGCCAGCATTCTCAATAGTGATTTTCATTAATTTTGCTAGCAACTTGCTGAGAATAATTTCTCCAGCTAAGGTTTGAGAAGCTTTAATAACTGTCGCTAAATCAAGAATTTCTCCATTATTACCAGTAGTAGAAATAGTTGTTTTAATGCTTTTAGTTTTCTCCTGATCTTTAGTTACAATAAAATACTGTGAGTATTCTTCCTCTAATTGTTTTACTTTTGCTTTAGCTCCCCAGCGAACGTAACAATGATGTGCATTTGTTAGATATAACTGACCAAATTCTTCCCTGCCAAGACTAAGATAAAATTCTGCTGTTCGTTCATAAGCTAAAGCTTCTTCTTGTAGAAAGTCATATTTTTTTGCTCCTGAGATAGCTTGCTCATATAGTTCTTGGGCTGGCAATTTTTTTTCTAAAATTCGCGCTTTTTCAGCCTCAACTAGATCGTATTTATGTTGAAAATTTGGTGGGCATTGATTAGCCCATATTCTCATCTTGTTCTGATTTTCTTCTATTTGCTCAATTAATTCTTTTTGCTGCTTTATATCACAAGTATCATAATAAGCCAAACAAGACAGAGAAAAATAAAAATTATGCAGAGGAGCCGTTAAAAAAGCACTAGAAGGCATAGCATAATTATCAGCCTTAACTCCATAATTATAGGCTTCTATATAATCTTTTTTAAAATAAAAGTCAATTTGTTTAGCAAAATAAACAAAAAATATTAGCCAATCATTTGTATGCTCTTCAATCCAATTTCTTAAAATATTTTCTTCTTCTTGAACAGAGTTGCCAATAATTAAACCATTGTTATTAGATGTTAAAAAATTCGCAACTATTTTATGAAAAATTTCTATGCAATATATACAGAAAACAATTTTTGTCTTTTTAATAAATGCAGAATATTTGCTGTACTCTCTATCGACCTCTTCTAAACTAACTCCACATAAAAATTTCATCAAGCAATAATCTATAGCTGCATAAGAAGCACCTTCATTCTCTCCGGTATCTATTCCACTTTTAAATCCATTTATTAATCTATTGTGTACATCGAGATTTCCGAGAAACTCTTTCCAGTGCCAAATATTGCCATAATGTATTTGTATAACCTGAGCTTCTAATTTAGGATTATTAAATTTTTCTAATAACTTGACAGCGAGGTTGCCAAACTTATTTCCATCTTCAATTTCTCCTTTGATGCTGCACAAAAGCATTCCATAAATACTATAAATATAACCTGCATATAATGGATTCCCATATTTTATGCACAGATCAATCTGTGTTAGTATTATCTCAACAGCCACAGGAAAATTAATTGTAAGTGTAGCTGAAATAATTTGTTGTAATATTAATATAACTGCTATTTTATCTCGGTCTGTCATTACAGGTAATTCAGCTAAATCTTCAATGTTTTTGAGATTTTTTCCCCGTAAAAAACAGTTGATAAATTCCTGCTTTCTGGTTAATTTATTCCCTATATTCTCTGGAGCAAAAGATATATTTATACCAAAATCTAGTAAAATATTCAGTGCAATATCTATCGCCTTATGTGGTTTAAGGGTTGCAAAATAATATGCTATCTGTAGCTGATTTACCTTAGCTTTATCTAATAGGCTATTCGCTTGTTTTAAAATTTTCTCGGCTAAATTTTCAAATTGAGCAAATTTAGTATTTAAGAGAAGTAACTCCAAGGTTTCTATATGCAATTCCCAGGTCAAATTATATTGATAATACCAGCTATCAGATGATAAAAGTCTTAATCCAACTTCTAAATATTTAAGAGAGGACTCATAAGCTGTGGATGCTTTAGACTTTTTACCTGCTTGAAGATTCAAGTTAGCTAAATTACTTTTTTCTATTTGCTCAGTAATTAACTCTATACCTTCATTAAGTTGATTAACAATATTAAAAATATTTTCGTCCAATTCATCTGCTTGAGTATTTTTCCACAAAAGACGACCTATCTGCAAATGAATAGATTTTTTCTTTTCCTCTAAAATGAGACTATAAGCCGCTTGTTGAACGCGGTCATGTAAAAATTTATAATAAATAGATGCAGTAGCTTGAGTGGTAAAGGCTGAAAAAATTTCGGAAGTATCGTTTGATAATTCTTTTTTGCCCCCTAATAGAGCTAGTTTATAGTCATTGCTTAAAGGAATTATCAAGCCTTCCTGAATCGCTGGTTTTAGTTTTTCAGAGGTAACGCTCGGTGATTTCTCATTGACAATAGATAAAATCTCTAAATTAAATTCATTCCCTATACAAGCAGCTAATTTTAAAATGTTCTGAGTATTTTTATCTAATTTTTCAATTTTTCTAACCATTAAGTCAATGACATTATCAGTTATTCCTACTTTCTGAATCTGCTCAATATCCCACTGCCACACACCTTGGTTATTTTTATTTTGATGAATAGTGAATGTAGGAGCAGTAAATATCAGTAATTTCTCGTTATACAAAGTTTGCAATAATTGTATGATAAAGAAAGAATTACCAGCAGTTTTTTTAGTTAATAACTCTGCTAAAGATTGTACATTCTCTGTTGAAATACTTAGAGTATCAGCCACTAATTGTTTAACATCATTAATACCCAAAGGTTGAAGCATTATCTGATTAATTGTCGCTTCAGCTTTCCTAGCTTGTTCTAATGTTTGCATTAGAGTATGGGTAGGACTGACTTCATTATCTCGGTATGCCCCTATAATTAATAAATATTGGCATTCATCGTTAGTAATTAATTCTTCAATTAAATTTAAAGAAGCTAAATCTGCCCACTGTAAGTCATCGAGGAAGATAGCTAAAGGATGTTCCTTCTGGCTAAAAACCTGAATAAACCTGGCAAAGAATAAGTTAAACCGATTTTGTGCTTCTATTGCTGCTAATTGCTCAACAGCAGGTTGTGTACCGATAATTTTTTCCAAGTCAGGAATTACATCAATAATTATTTGAGCATTATTTCCTAAAGCTGTTAAGATTTTCTGTTTCCAATCCTGTAGGGTTATTCCTGATTCGCTTAAAAGTTGAGAGATTAAACCTCGAAAAGCTTGTGTGACCGCCGCATAAGGAATATCTCGCTGTAACTGGTCAAATTTACCATTGATAAAGTATCCTCTTTGCTGGGTAATGGGTTTATGAATTTCATTAACTAAAGCAGATTTACCAATACCTGGATAACCAGTAACCAGGATTATTTCAGTATTGCCTTGACTAATTCGTTCAAAAGTAGTTAATAGTTGAGCTATCTCTGGCTCTCGTCCATAAAGTTTTTGAGAAATATGAAACCGAGCGGAAATATCTTGCCTTCCTAACGAAAACTGAGCAATTTTTCCTGTACTCTTTAATTGTTGAAGACAGGTCTCTAAATCTGCTTTAATTCCCCAAGCACTTTGATATCTTTCCTCTGGAGTTTTAGCTAATAGTTTGACAATAATATTAGATAACGTCAAAGGCACTGAAGCAATTAGTTCATCTGGTCTTTTCGGCTGTTGTGCAATATGACAATGGACTAATTCAATTGGGTCTCGGCTAGTAAAGGGAAGCTGATGGGTTAATAGTTCGTAGAAAGTGACACCTAGAGAGTAAAAATCGCTACGATAATCTATGCCTCGATTCATTCTACCAGTTTGCTCTGGAGCAATATAAGCTAAAGTACCTTCTAGCTGATTTATGTTGCAAACTGTTTGATTTTCTTGGTCTAATTGTGTAGAAATGCCAAAATCAATGATTTTAACTTTTCCAGTTTTTTCGTTATATACGATATTGGAAGGATTAATATCTTTATGAATAATATTAGCGTTGTGAATAGCTACTAAACCCTCAGTAATTTTGATAGCAACTATAAAAAATTCTTCTAAGGTAAACTGATGCTTGGATGTTACTAAGTTTAAAGAGCATCCCCCAAAATCTTCCAACAGTATAGCTAAACTATTCTTATATCGTTGTAACGCATATGCTTTGACAATACTATCTACATTTAGGGAATTAGTCATCTCATATTCTTGTTTATATCGGATTAATTCTGACGGAGTAGGATAATTATCCTTAAGTATTTTGAGAATAATCGGTTGGCTATCTGAGGTCAGAATGCCTCGATAAACTAGGGAATTAGCACTCTCATAAATCTTTTCACTAAGCTGGTAATTGATTATGTTAATCATAGTTAATATTTAAACGATTTCTTAATTGATTTTAAACTTTTACAAATGAGCTTAAAAATATTTAATTCCTCTTATATTTACTTGCTTTAATATTATTAATTTTAAACCTTTATAGGGCAAAGCAGAATATCTGCTTCGCCCTATATTAGTTAGATGTGGAACAGCTTATAGGCAAAGGCTATCCCAAAGTTAGAAATTCTTGCATAAGACAAGCATAATTTCTACTCAACTTGACTTTTTAAACACTCCTTAGCAAGTACTAAGAGGCAGATACTGATAAGGAGGACAAAAATATTGCACATTTAATGAGTATTTGTCTCCTTGTTTGTCTACTGGTTCTTTGGTATAAAAGGGGAAGTCTCCACCTTCATCTGTAGCTTCAGCCCATTGTTTAATTTGGTAGGGAGATAAATTACTAGATGAAGGTATTGGAGGATATGGAACAGTTGCTTTACTAGCAACAGAAACCTTTCCTGGAGCTAATTGCATTTCTTGTATACCGCCTTCAAAGTGATTCCAATCCACTTCTAGTTCATACCTAAAAACAATGTCACCTGTACTTAAAATGGGTTGAGAAATTTGGTGGTATTTTGCTTGCTCGCCATCTCCGACCTTTCGATACGCTTGTCCAGCCATTAACAGGCTTAAAGAAATTCCCTGCCAAGCTTTACTACTAGGCGGGATTAAAAATAAGGTTTTAGGATTTTCATTGTTTTCATTGTTTGTAAATAATGGACGATAGATTTCGGCACTATTTTTGCCTATCTCATCAGGTGAGTGTCCCCGATTGAAAAAGAAAATTTCTCTGGCTATTAGCCCATCTAGGATATCATCGGGTATATCATTCCATTGACCATCAGTAAATTTTTCCCATAATTCTTCATCCTTTGCTGTTAGATAAGCAGACCAAGTTTTAGCAATAAGCTGGGATATTTTGCGGGTTTGGAGTAGAGTTTTGATTGGTTCGTAAAAATTATTGATCTTCAGGGGTTTAGATTCTTCAGGGCAATCTTTAAATAAAGTTTCGTAAAAACCCTTTAAAAAAGTTACTCCAGGTGAGGGTAAACATGAGCCTATATTATTTATTTGATCTGGGTGATATTCTTCTAGTTTGTCTTGGGTATCTTTGTCAAGTAAATATTTTTCAAAATAGCTTTTTTTATTCACTTCAATTTTAGCATTTATATGCTTTTTTTTAGCATTCATAGGCTTTTCTGGGATATTTTTATCAAGAGGAGAAATAACTAAAATTTGATAGAAAACGTCGTCTTTTTTTATCGAATCTTGTTGTGTAAGTTTGTTGAGTAAAAGTGACATAACGGTCTGTACCTTTAGTTGAGTGTAAACAAATTAAAAAAAATTTCAAGCCAAACTATAAAGACGGCAAGGATTATCCCAAACAATCTTTTGTATTGTTTCCTTAGATAACTGTGCTTCAAGCTTTAGAAGCGTGTTCACAATGTCCGGTTGATGATCCATATGAGGGTAATCAGAACCAAAAATTAAGTTATCAGAACCGATGTATTCGATTATTTGAGGTAAATAAGGTTCTGAAGGCTCAAACACCACAAAACACTGACGACGAAAATATTCTGATGGAAGTATTTTGACATGATTCTTAACCTCCCAATATAAATTTTTGTACTCTTCATCTAGTCGCCAGAGCCAATAGGGAACCCAACCACAACCAGACTCTAAAAAACTGACTTTCAGACTAGGGTGACGCTCTAATACTCCTCCTTCAATCAAAGCTAATAATGCCATCATCTGTTCCATTGGATGGGAACAAGCGTGCATGGCAAAACGAGTATTAAATCTATCTGCGCCTGTAGTTGGTAAACGACTGTGAGTACCTTCGTGAATTCCTACTGCTATTCCCAACTCTTCGCAAGCTGTCCAAAATGGTTCGTAGGCAGCATCGCTCAAGAGTCGCCCTTTGACAGGATTAGGACGTAAACACACAGCTTTCCAACCAAACTTGGCGATGCGATGTAATTCTGACACCATTTGCTCTGGTGCATGGAGATTGATAGCTCCTACCCCTTTTAAGTTGCCTGGAGCAGAGCTACAAAATTCCTCATATAACCAGGTATTGTAAGCATCGGTAAAAGCTCCTACTACTTCACCTGGCATGGAATCTATAGCAAACAGCCACAGTCCGTAAGTAGGATAGATAAACGCAATATCAACCCCCATCTGCTCCATTGCTTGAAGCTGAGATTCGGGATTGTAGCGATTAAAATATGCGTTGGGGTGAGCCTGCATCATTTGCTGATTGCTTTGCGATCGCACTTGCTGGGATATTTTCTGTACTATTGTTTCCCCTTGAATTTTCATGTCTGCGGAAGGTGCAAAGTGCTTAAATTCAGGAGCAAGGTACTTAGCCCATATCTGCGGAGGCTCAATCACGTGGGCATCAGCATCAATAATTTTATATCCATGCAACATAGTTAAACCTATAGGATTTCTGACAATAACTTAGACATAAAGTAAATTACATCCACATCGGATAGGGGTTCAGTTGCTCTTCTGTCAAAGACTCTTGCAACCAACCCATCTTGATAGGAATTTCATAAAGCCGTCCTGAACCCAAGCGTTTCCACATATGGCGCATTCCTGGCACAATTACCTTAGCTACTTTTAAACCAATATCAGGGCGAGTTTGCTCTAAAACGAGCATTTCCAGATTATTTTGCTCAAGGATTTGTTGACAAAGCCTGATATCTTCTAGAAGATCGTTACTGGCTAATTGGGGATAATCAGCATAAACTTTGGTGACACTTTGCTCGTTAGGAAGCAGATAAGGTTGATTTGTCACAGTTGCAGATTCCCACCATTCTATTGCTAGAGGATCGGCAGATGGGGGATATTGCGTACTACCATCAGCTTTAGCCCATAAAACATTAGGCAGAATCTGGTTAACCTCAGTTAAAGCTCTACTAATGGCAATTTTAGGGTCAAAATGAGCACCATACCCTAGAATAATATCTTCAACTTCTCCTTCTGTGCGGCGACTAATGGCAGCAAAGGCGGGAATATTTAGGTCGCTAGTAATATCTAATACCCAAAATTCTCTGTTAATAGCTTGGTAATATTCTTTCAAGTTATGAAAGTAAGGCTCATTAAAACTGTCTAAATCTACCTGAGATTTTGGCAATCGGTTATACCACCACAAGGCTACACAATCACGCTCAACCAATTCCATTAATCCTTGCAAAATAGCCTCTTCGACGGTATTACCCGCCGCGCAGCCATTAGAGTCTGCCCAACAGTCAAGTGGGTAGGATTGAGGATAGCCATAATAACAGTAAGCTGTTGGCAGATATTTGAATTCTTGGTGGGTTAAAGACCAAACTGGTGTCCAGTCGATTTTTCTTTCTATATCAAAGGGTTCGGGGACTTTTTGAAACCAAGCTTTACACTCGACATTCCATTGTTCGCGATTCTGGTATTGCAGTTGGCTAAAATTCATACAGACATTGGGGTGAATAGCTTTCTCCCCCATGCTTTGGTAACTACCTGTGCGTCTGATTTCATTTCCCTGATATACGCCAGAATACCTTTCAATAGCTTCGCAGAAACCACTAGCTCTTGCTTGGATATCAGTTCTACCTTTTCCGCCACTTCTACCCCCAACATTTTGGCGTAAGCCATTTAAGTCATCAAAAACGCTCAGGAAATAATGTTTCGCTACATAAGAATGAGTTAACCCATGTCCTGGTATCTTTACCAGTTCTCGCACAACGCCTGTGATTGGGCTAATATGATGCTGATATTTTCTGAGAGTTTCTTGGGGTGAACAATAACGATGTCCCCCGTCTTGAACAAAAGTTTTCTGGCAATGTTCTAAAACAATAGGTAGGGGTTTGTTTTCCCCTCCATTAAACATTTGTCCGCAGCTAGGACATTGGGGACGTTTAACGAGGGTATGGTCAAGATGTTGAAGAGTAAGTGTGTCATAGGTCAATAAACTGCCTTCTAAGCGGAGATTTTCGCCTTGAATAATCCACTTGAAAACTTCTGTTGCTGCCATTCCTAGTGCAGTTTGCACTGTAGAAGATAAGAACCCTAAAGGGGGAGATAAGGGCGTGCCTTTATGTCTTTGGATAAAGCTTTGAACAGGTCGATTATCTTGTAAGCGGTGTGCTAAACATTCCCAGCATCCGGTTTTGTGAGGATGAAATATCGGCCCTATCCAGATGATTGTTCCCAAAGGGTTAATCGGCATCCAGGGGGATTGGGATTTTAAGGCTTGTTGATTAAATTTCTGTAGTTGGGGGTGGAGATAGTCGTCAGTTAAGACTATTGTAAAATTTCCAGCATCAGCTACCTGAATATGTAGGGATTTAAGGATAGCTATGAAGTCTTGGGTGGCAAGAGCATCATTACTTTTGACTGCAACTCTTGTTGATTGCAACCTTTGATAAGCTATAGCGGGTGTAATATTAAGATGATGGCAGAAAATGGCTAATTGCGAAGGCAGGGAGTCATCTTGCTCCACTAAATAGCCCTGTTGTTCCATTTGGAATAGAGCATACTGAGTCTTGACACTGACATCGAGAATGCTGTTGAAAAAATCGGCTGTTTGCTGAGAGAACTGTTGTTCTTGCAGTAATTCTAGTTGAATAATTTCAATAATTTCGTCAACAGTATAATAGCGATTTTGTAGTAAAGAAGCTATACGAAAAGAGATGCGATCGCTTAACAAAACTGCCTCTCTTTCGGATACTAGAAATACTTGGTCTGGTTCTACAGATTCAATAGAGTAAGAAGGTTTAAAATGCAGTTTATTTATGCTCATTTTTGTTTTTTATACCCTCAAGGGAGGAAAGTCGGTTGGGATTGTGCAATATTTAAAAGAGGTGTTAAATCTTTATGGGCTGCTAGAACACTTGTTTTAGCTGTTTTTAGCTTAAATAAAACAATTATATAGTATAAAATTATTATATCTAAAATTTATTGATGAATTTAGTAATTATGAGTTTTAATTTAGCTGAAGCTATTACAATTGCCAATCAAGCAGTATTTATAAAGTTTAATAAAAACTTAACAGATATTGAAATTATTGTGATGAAAGGAGCCTGGAATCGCGAGGAATACGACCAGATTGCTGCGAAGCATCAGTACGCAACGAGTTACATTAGTCAAGATGTTGCGCCCAAACTTTGGAAACTTTTAACAGAGGCTTTGGGAGAAAAAGTAAAAAAAAGTAATTTCAAGGAAGCTCTACAACGTTACTGCGAGAAACCATCAAAAGTTGAATTCTATTTACCGAATCGAGAAACGGTTATTGCTAAAAGTCAACAGGAGAGCGGCAAGGCTGAACAAGCAGCTATTACAGCATATTCAAACCTAGAGAAACATGACTCTGTAATTACTGAAATATATGTAGAGCGACCTCACATTGAATCACTCTTCTATGAAACTATTTTACAGCCTGGTTCTTTAGTCAGAATTAAAGCACCCAGACTAATGGGTAAAACTTCTTTGACGACTTGGGTATTGGCTAAATTGGCAAACCAAAACTACCGAACAGTAAGTTTAAGTTTGGAATTGGCAGATAGAAAAACTCACTTTACTAACCTCAATAAATTTTTGCGTTGGTTCTGCCTAAATATCAGTCGAGAACTCAGCTTACCTAATCAATTGGATGACTATTGGGATGAAGAGGGGATTGGTGCTAAAGTAAGCTGCACAACTTATATTGAAGAATATGTGCTGGCTCAAGCCGACAGTCCCTTGGTTCTATGCCTGGATGATGTAGATTTGCTTTTTCCTTATCCTGAAATTTATGAAGATTTTTTTGGGTTGCTACGCTCTTGGTATGAAAAAGCAAGAAGCCGCAGGATTTGGAAAAAGTTACGGTTGGTAATTGTCCATGCAACTGATGTTTATATACGCCTGAATATCAATCAATCACCTTTTAATGTGGGGTTACCGATTGAGTTGCCAGAATTAAATCGAGAGCAGGTAAATATTTTAGCCCAACAACACGGGTTAGCAAGAGATTCAGCTTTAGTAGACCCCTTAATAAATTTGGTGGGTGGTCATCCTTATTTATTGGAGCAAGCATTCTCTCACCTCAAAAGTTACCCAAATGCCACTATTGAACAAATTTTGGCTGATGCTCCAACAAATGCTGGAATTTATAGCAATCATTTGCGGGAATATTGGTTAAGTTTGCAACAGGATCAGAAACTTATGGCAGCTTTTAAAACTGTTGTTAGTTCTGCCAATCCAGTGCGATTAGAGACGATATCAGCTTATCAGTTGCAAAGTATGGGGTTAGTAAAACTGACAGGTAATAAAGTAGAACTACGTTGTCAGTTGTATCGCAATTACTTTAATAATAACGAAGCCATATTTCAAGACTTCTAGAACTTACTTCAGATGAGTTTAACTTAAGCGCACCATGTTTTTCAGCACGGTCAGCAGAACCTCAATGATTATAACCTACATCCCGCACGGTGAAAGTGTCCATTAAATATTTGTTTGTCAATTTTAAATACTTAATGTCAAGTAGTGGGACTTAGACAAAAACTGGCTGAAAAATAGGCTCAAACCCAGATTGTGAATAATCTTGAGGTTAATTGAGTTTGTTTATAGCTGTTACTGGGTTTGAGCCTCCTAAATTTTTATCGAATTAAATCCCTTTCCTAGATCGGAATACAGCCTTATTTCAGCCCACAAGCTGTCTAAGTTCTGCTAACAGTAATGATGATTATACTAAGATAGATTTCAGCAATCTTTACGGTATAACCAAAGATTTTGATAAAGAAATTATCGAAAATCGCGTTCGTGAAGCACAAGAACGAACAAGAGCAAAACTAGCAGCAGAACAGGCGCTCTTGAACGAACGTTACTTAGAATTATACAATGCGCTCAAACTTGAAAACGATAGTGCTACCGCACTCAATAAATTGGAATTAAATGATGCTATCGCACCCTTATATGCCTCAAATTTTAACCATCAAACTGTTCCAACTGCTCTAAGTGACTTAAGTGAACAAACTGACCCAGCTGAGTTAAACCAGGATGATGATGAATCAGTAAATGCTAATGCAGTTGAGGAAAATTGGCAACAAATGCGATCGCACTATAAAAAAGCACAACAAATACAGCTTGTAGTCCAATACCAGTCACAGCAAGCATCCGAGAAGGAATTGTAATCAAAACGCCATGACGCGGTAGTTCCCACCTGTAAAAATTTCTAGGAAATTAAAAATAGAGTTTTAATTTCCTAGAAAAACCTGGGGTAGTTATAGCAGCCAGGGTTGTTAAAGCATTCGTAAATTGCCTAAACCATTGTTAGAGTCAGCTTTTCCTTCTGCCTTCTGCTATAAAAGACGATCAGCGACGTAATTTGAAAACTTCCCACAAGAAACCCGGCTGGAAAAAAGCATTAGGGGTTTTGAGCATATGAGCCACTTCTAGAAATACCTTATAAAGTTCAGGACTACTACTCATGGTGAGCAATACTTTATCCAAATAGCTATGCAATAGGCGGGTCATAAAGCCAGGTTTTCCACCTTCTGTTTTAGGCCAACGGAAATCCTCGTTAGTAGCCATTAACCAAGGAACACTATTAACTTTCGCTAATTCAGCTTGAAAGCGCTGCGCCAAACCTGTCAGATCCTTACTACTTCCAGTTTGGTGTTGCTGAAGACATTCGTCTAGGGTTAATGCGCTTAAAGCTGCCGTCGTCATGCCTTGACCATAGACAGGGTTAAACGCACAAAAGGCATCTCCCAAAGCAATAAAATTCTCTGGTCGGCGCAACATTCGCTCATAATGATGCCAACAATTTTCTGTACGTTGGTAACCGTAAATTGGGCTTAGGGGTTGGGCGGATTCAATCGCCTCATAAACTTCGGGTGTACGCAAACTGCGGGCAAATTCTTTAAACTCTGCTTCATCCGTTGGTGGGTAGTCTCGACCGACACCGATCAGACCAACTAGCCAGCGATCGCCTTCAACGGGATAAATCATGCCACCACGCGGATAATCTGGAGCTTTGGGCATCACGTACAAAACTTTGTAATCTACATTACTGCTAAGGTTTTGATACAAGCAAGTGGCATACCCCAAAAAAGCATTAACCACTGTTTCCTGGGCGGCTCATAACCAAGCTGTTGCAACCACTTAGGAGATTTAGAATTGCGACCGCTTGCATCAACAATTAACTGAGCCAGGACTTCGATTTCTTGAGCGTTGTCGTCCCGCAACCGCACCCCAGTTACAACTGTATGATCCCAGTTAGCAAGTAAACCTGTAACTTGGTTACCCTGGCAAAACTTTACCCTGCCATCATCTAACAACCTCTCCCGCAGTTGAAATTCCAACAAATGTCGAGTACAGGCGTGGGTAGTAATGTCAGAAACAAAGCGAGGCGACCAACCTCCAGAAGTCAACCAACAGAAGTCTGCTGTCAAGTCAATCTTTTGAGATCCTGCATTAACTAGATCTTGAGAAAATCCTGGAAATAGTTTTTCTAAAATCTGATTACCTTTACTGAGCAGTCCGTGGAGTTGGTAAGATTGCGGTACACCTGGACGGGGCATTGGTTGTACTGGTAAGCGATCGCGCTCAACAATAGTTACTTTATTAAAGTAGTCAAGCAAAACCCTGGCTGCCAACAATCCAGCAATGCTACCTCCAATTACCAAGGCATGATCATTGCCATTTACATGAATAGGGATGTTTAAAATATCAGGATTTATCAAAATATCTCCGCGTTATAGCTGAACTAACTAACCCGACCTAGGTGTTTTCCTAATTCGCCGACAGTGTCTTCGTTACTTTTTCCCCTAATTGCTGCGGCTTTAAGAACTCGCTACGAATGAAATATGAAAAGTATGTATCAAGCAATTTAGCCTCCACTACTGGACAGAAGATAGACGTGTCAGCAAGTCCTAAAAGCATATTCTGAGAGTCATAATAAGGATTTTGTTGATGCAGCTCCGGGATGGTCATCCGTTCTTGATTAACTGACTCGATGAGCATAGGTAAAAGAGGATATAGAGCATTTTCTAAAGAGTTTCTGGTATGACTGATTAGCTCATCCTTCCATTTTGTGTATGGCAACTTTTTCATTTGGTAACCGAACGAACGTATCAGTTCAAAAAAATCAACCAAAGGAATATGTTGGGGATTGACAACATGAAAGGCTTTTCCTTGGGATTCTTTCTTCCTAGATAAATGAACAATCGCCCGACTGGCATAATCTACAGGAATAAAGTATTCGGTAGTATCTAGGTCGGGAAAACTGCCCATCTGTATACATCCCTTAATTAGTCTGGCCATAAAGTCATTTAGATTACTGACCCCTGTATGGCTATGACCCAAGACAAATCCTGGTCTGAAGATGGTGACAGGCAATCCTCTAGATTTAGCAATCCAGACAAGCTTCTCGGCTACCCATTTACTCTGGGAATAGCTCATATCCGAATAAAGATAGCTTTCACTGTGAGCAATGTCGTCGTCTTCTCGATTGACTTTAAGCCCAGTAAAATAACCGATTGTACTAAAGACAGCGCTTGTGGAAATGTAATGTACTGGCTTAACTTTGCCCTGACATGCTAATCTGAGAATTTCTTGGGTTCCAAGAACATTGGTAGCCTTGAGTGAAGAGTAGGGTTTAACAAAGTTAACCTCAGCACCGCCGTGATAGATGGTATCAATCTCCTCTCCTAGACTATCAAATTGTTCATCAGAAAGCCCAAAAAGCGGTTGAGCTAAGTCTCCCGGAATTATAACGATTCTAGAACCTAGGCTTGGCTCCCATAGAGAATATTTTTCCAGGGTGTTTTGCAACCTCTTTAGACCTTCACCAAGATTGTTGGCACGGACAAGGCAGTGGATTTTTGCCTGAGTTTTCTGAAGAAGTTCATAAAGTAAAAAGGCTCCCACAAAACCTGTGGCTCCCGTCAGCAAAATATGACGCGGAGGGCTGACATCATACAAGTAAGTTTTTCTCGGATAGATTTCGGCATCGAGTACGGCCTCAGCCTTTAAATCAATTGTCGTTGATGTGAAGATAGCGCCAGGGCTTTCTCCTTGCAAAGCTTCAATAATTTGTGCGAGACCTTTTACTGTGGGTGACTCGTACAAATAGCGCACGGGTATCTCTATGTCAAAAGCCTCTTGCAAGCGGAGCAGCAGTTGGGCTGCTAGCAGGGAATGTCCTCCAATCTCGAGAAAGTTATCATTAATCCCCACCTTCTCAACACCGAGAATCTTTGCCCAAATTCCGGCTAGTTGTTCCTCTATAGGAGTACGAGGCGCTACAAAGGCCTCTTCCAGTTCGCGTTTGGTGTCATTAAGTGCCAAAAGCAAAAGCGCGCAGCGATCCACCTTTCCATTAGGTGTCAACGGCAGAGCGTCCAGCATTATGAAGACAGAAGGCACCATATAGTTAGGCAGCTTCTCTTTGAGAAAGCGGCGCAGTTCGCTAGTGGAAGGATCTGACTCCAGGCTAGGGACAACATAGGCTACCAGCCGCTTGTTGCCAGATTCGTTTTCTGGAACCATAACCACAGCATCTCGCACACCACTATGCTGCCACAGCACTGCCTCGATCTCACCTGGCTCGATGCGGAAGCCGCGAACCTTCACTTGGTTGTCGATGCGACCCAAAAACTCTATATTGCCGTCTGGTAGGTAGCAAGCGAGGTCGCCAGTTTTATACAAGCGATCCCCCAGCTGATCGCTGAAGGGATTAGGAATAAATCGCTCGTCAGTTAGCTCTGGTCGGTTGAGGTAGCCCCGTGCTAGACCAATACCACCAATGCACAACTCTCCAGGGACACCAACGGGAACTGGCTTAAGCTGGTCATCCAGCAGATAGACTTGCACATTGGGGATGGGGTAGCCAATGGACGGCTTTTGTCCGCTGTTAGTACATTCAGCAACAGTCGCGCAGACTGTTGCTTCTGTTGGCCCATAGGCATTGAAGAAGCGACGACCTGATGCCCATCGAGCCACAAGGTTGGGAGAACAAGCTTCTCCGGCAACAATAATTGTCTGCAATGCGGGAAGCACATCAGGGGGCAGGATTGCCAAGACGGATGGTGGCAGGGTGACAATCGTAATCGCTTGTTCGCGCAATTGCTTAATGAGAGCGGGGTCAGGCAGTAGAGAGTCCCGCGTTCCTAGACAGAGCGTAGCGCCTGCGCTCAGAGCCATGAGGATTTCCCAGACTGAAGCATCGAAATTTGAAGAGGCAAATTGAAGGACGCGACTCGATGGCTGCACGTTGAAGAGCTTTAGCTGGGCTTTAGCTAGGTTGCACAGCCCCTTATGTGTCACTAGGACTCCCTTGGGCTTGCCTGTAGACCCTGAAGTGTAAATAACATAGGCTAGGTTGTCGGGGGTACGCCACTGACTGTATTCTCCTCGCTTTCTCTAGAGAATTCCTCTAGGTCGCCATCCAGGTACACTACCTTCGCTTCATGCTTAGGAAGTGCCGATACCAACTGCTTTTGGGTCAGCAGGATTGGCATTTGAGCCTCCTCTAACATGAAAGCTAAGCGTTCCTGGGGATGCTCTGAATCTAGGGGGACGTATGCACCTCCAGCTTTGAGAATGCCAAGGATACCCACAATCATTTCGAGCGAACGCTCCACGCAAATTCCCACTAGGACTTCGGGTTCCACAC
>CAVQDG010000054.1:0-12676 GCA_963711165.1 uncultured cyanobacterium
GTTTGCTAACAACAACACCATAAGCATCTGGAGATAAATAGCGTTGCGCTGCTGTTTGTAGATCAACAGCATCAAGGGCTTGAATCCGAGCAGGATAATTTAAAGCAGGAGCCAAATCACCTAGCATTGATTGATAGTAGCCGTATAAACCTGCACGCGCACTCGGTGTTTCATTGCTAAAGATAAACCGATTTGCCACTTGGGTTTGTAAACGTGCAATCTCTGCTTCCGTGATTAATTCTGTTTGGATAGTGCGAATGTGGTGAGCGATCGCAGCCTCAACCTCAACTATATTCTCTACTGGCAACTGCGCCCCAATATAAAATAAACCTTGAAGCAGATGCGTAATATTACTAGCCCCAATCTGCGAAACCAATCGCCGATCTTCTCTTAAATCTCTCACTAACCGAGACATCCGACCATGACTTAAAATTGCAGCCAAAACATCCAAACCGTAAGTCTGGGATAATTGACTTAACCCTGGAACCCTCCAAACCATCACTAACCGAGCTTGCTGAAGGCTATCATCAATATACTCTCGACGCACAATTTCCTTAAAAGGTTGTTCAGGTTCAGCAATCAACTTTTGAGCTTCGTAAGCGGGTGTGTGTTCCCATCCTGACTTTTGAGTTAGCTGAGAATTTTTTAAATAATCATTCCTAACTTTTTTAGCATTAAAACTTTCTGTAACAGTCTCAATCAATTGCTCAACTGGTAGATTCCCCACAGCTACCGCAGTTATCGAACTTGGCTGATACCATTGACGATGAAAATTCCGCATCTGTTGAGCCGTCAGCTTTTCAATTACCTCTGTTGGTCCTAATACTGGGCGACGATAAGGTAATTTCCCAAATGCTACATCAATCGACCTTTGGTAAATCCGACGGCTAGGATTATCTTCTGAGCGACGAATTTCTTCTAAAACTACCAATCGCTCACGTTCAAAAGCTTGATCGGGAATCGTAGGATTCATTACCACATCAAATTGCAAAGGCGCTAAATCAGCAAAATCTTTAGGTGCTGTCGTAATGTAGTAATGTGTATAATCCTGGCTCGTAGCAGCATTAGTTACAGCCCCTCGTTCCTCAACCTTTCGCTCAAACTCTCCACTAGGCAGTTGAGGTGTCCCCTTAAATACCATGTGTTCCAAAAAGTGAGCCATGCCGTTGATCTCTGCTGACTCCACAGCAGAACCAACACCTACCCAGAGACTAAGATTTACAGCTTCCACTGGTAGTTGCTCTGCTATAATGGTCAACCCATTAGATAGCTGGTGGAGTGTGGGTGCATTCAATAGGGAAGGTTTAAGCAGGGTTGAGGTCATGAATTTTTTGCTGATCAGCTTTTTCTCTTTTAATCTTACTAATACCTAACTGAGGATTTCTTAATTTCCAACACTTCGCTGTTGGAAAGCTAAAAATTCACGTAGGCGCAACAAGCTAAAAGTTTGACTTAAATTTAATGGCAATACAGATATACCTTCCAAGCGAGACTGCACCCAACCTTCGCCCCAGTACCACTCGTGATAACCGTCAATTCCTTGGCTTAATAACAGACGTAAGCAGTTAAACTCTGCTACATCTACTTGATGTTGGATGACAACTAATCCAATTGAGCTATTAAATGTTAAGCCTTGATGTAATTCTTCTGGTAGTCCAGATGCAAATTGCTGAGGTAAAAGCCATCGGCGCAGATGACTAAGACGCACCAGACTATCGCGAATCACGCTTGCGGGTGCTTCAACTTCAATACGGATAGCACTCTGTTGAAAGGTTCCTAGCATATTTCCAATTGCTACTCTTGAGAAAAGTTTTTACCTGATACTCAGCTTAACGAGTAAGAATGGCAACAGCCCAGCCGTGATGTTAGCTAGTATCGAAGTAAATTTGTTAAAAAGCGTAAAATTTTTCATGGCTGATCAGTTAATTCGTGCCACTGCGGCTGATGGTGGAATTAGAGCCGTTGGTGTCATTACAACTCGCCTCACAGAGGAAGCTAGAAGGCGGCACAAGCTTTCTTATGTAGCTACGGCAGCGTTGGGACGCAGTATGTCATCTGGGCTGTTGTTAGCTTCTAGCATGAAACCCCAGCAGTCAAGAGTCAATATTCGGATTAAGGGTGATGGCCCGTTGGGTGGACTTTTGGTAGATGCGGGATTAGATGGAACGGTACGCGGTTATGTAGAAAATCCATCTGTTGAGCTACCACCAAATCATAAGGGCAAATTAGATGTTGGTGGAGCTATTGGTGAGGGTTATCTTTATGTAGTGCGTGATGTTGGATATGGCTACCCATATTCCAGTACTGTTGAGCTAGTTTCTGGGGAAATCGGTGATGATATTGCCCACTACTTGCTAAATTCAGAACAAACTCCTTCGGCAGTGGTTGTAGGTGTATTCGTCGGCGCTGAGGGTGTACAGGCATCGGGGGGCATATTACTGCAAGTGATGCCCAAAGCAGCAACAGACGAAGCTTTAGTAGAAACATTAGAATCACGAGTTGCTACGCTATCAGGCTTTACCCCGTTGTTACAAGCAGGTAAAACTTTGCCCGAAATCTTTCAACAACTGTTGGGAGATATGAATCTAGTGATTTTCCCAGAAGTGCAAATGTTGCGTTTTCACTGTGGTTGCTCAAGGCAGCGAGTTATGGGCGCTTTGAAAATGCTCGGAGTTACAGAGCTAGAGGATATGATTGAGAAAGATAATGGAGCAGAAGCAACCTGCCACTTTTGCGGGGAAGTTTACCAAGCTAATAGTGATGAATTAACTGAACTAATTGAGGATTTGCGATCGCAACCTGTGAACGTTTTTTAGTAGTTGTTAATTTTGGTGGTGTGAGCAGTAAGCGATTTAGCAATGTTAGAACGGTTAGTTGCCACTGGATAAATTAAGCTCAAACTATGGCTTAATGGTGAGCCAGAAAATAGCTAATTGCTTTTATTTCTAACGATGTAGTTATTTCTTTCAAGGGGCAGTAGGATTGCTACTACTGCCTGTCCCATAAAAAATTATATAAGGCAAAGAGCGGGGTTATATAACATGGCTAGAAATCCCGATATCCCAGACCGTTGGTCTGGCAATAAGTCTTCAAATCGCGATCGCTTAGAACCCCCCCGCCGACGTGGGCATAGGGTTAGCCCAATGAGAGCAGAACTAGAAGATGATACACCGAATTTGGTGATTCGTTGGGCTAACCGTCTGCGTTTGCCTACAAGTTTAAAATTTTGGGCAATAGTGACAGTGGTTGTGTCTGGGACATTTGGATTTACGGCGATGGCGTTGCTATTTAAGCTACCCGCGCTACCAAATTGCCCAGCAATTTATTGGCCAATGGCTTCAGCTTCGTTGCGGCTCTATTGTGCTGATTTGGCAGCTAATAAGCAGACTGTGGATGATTTGTTAGAGGGAATCACATTAGTTGATAGCTTACCCTCTAACCACCCGCTCAGAACTGAAATTAACCGCAAAATTGAAGAGTGGTCGCTGGATATTTTGAAACTGGCAGATCAAACTTTCCAAGATGGTAAATTGGATGAAGCGATCGCTACTGCTAAAAAAATTCCCTCTAAAACCCCAGCATATAATTTGGTAGAGGCGCGGATTGAACATTGGCAAACAGTTTGGTCACAAGCAGAAGATATTTATAAAAAATCAGAAGACTTGCTACGTTTATCTAAATGGCGCGAAGCCTTTGCCGTCGCAGTTAAACTAACAAACATCTCCAATAATTATTGGTCAACTACCAAGTACGATGAACTAACTAATTTAATCCAGGTCGCCCAGCAAGATAGTAACAAGTTGGATAAAGCTTTTCAACTATCTAAAAAAGGCGGAATTGACAATCTATTAGAGGCAGTTAATATAGCTGAAAAACTTGGTTCCGAAAGCTATGCTTATAAAGAAGCCCAAGATTTAATTGCTAAATGCGGTCAGCAGCTTTTAGAATTGGCGCAGCAATTACTAGACAAAGGAGACTGGCAAAACGTACAGAAAATTGCTACTAGCAAATCTAGCAGTATGAAATTAGACGCAGAATTTCAAGATTTAGGTGATTTGGCTAATGCCTTATCTCGCGCCCAAGAAGGCACAGTTCCAGACCTTGAACAAGCAATAACTCTTGCCCAAAAATTCACTAACGACCGTCCGCTATACGATCAAGCACAACAATTAATTGGACGTTGGCAGTTAGAAATTCAAGATGTCGCACATTTAGATCGAGCGCGTACTTTTGCAAGTTCTGGTCAAGTTAATGACTTAAGGACAGCCATTAACGAAGCGGGGTTAATTCCAGGGAGTAACCCTCGTGGTAGTGAAGCGAGAAATCAAGTTAATCGTTGGGTAGTTCAAGTAGAAACTATTGAAGACCAACCATTATTAGATCGTGCTGAACAGATGGCGAGTTTCGGCAATTTAGGTTCTCTCCAAAATGCTATAGCCCAAGCAAATCAAATTCGCCAAGGTAGGGCGCTTTATCAACAAGCTCAAAATAATGTTAAAGATTGGACTCAACAAGTTCAGCGTATGCAAGACCAACCTGTACTTGACCAAGCTGAAACTCAAGCGAATTTAGGCAATTTGAGCAAAGCAATTTCTGTAGCTCAACAAATTAGACCAGGACGAGTATTATACGGGGAAGCTAAGGGGAAAGTTCGACGATGGGTTGACCAACTTCAGCGTTCACAAGACCAACCTCTGATTGACCAAGCACAATCTCAAGCCAGTTCAGGCAATCTCAATGATGCGGTCGTCACGGCTCAACAAATTAAATCAGGAAGGGCGCTTTCGGGTGTTGCGGCTGCCAAAATTAGAACTTGGCAAACACAACTACAAGCCGAACAAAATCTCAATTCAGCTTACCAATTAGCCAGTAACAGTACCCCAGAAGCCCTAGCAGCAGCCATTCAAGCAGCTAGACAAGTACCTACTGGTTCTAAGTTACGCGCAGACGCTAACGACGCAGTTAATCGGTGGAGTAATCAACTCTTAGCAATGGCGCAAGCAATGGCAGTTAGAGATGTACAAGGTGCGATCGCGATCGCTAAAAATATCCCCCCCAAGACTGATGCTTACGATAGCGCTCAACAACAAATTCAAGCATGGCAAAATAGTATCCCACCTATTTCATTACCAACTAATTAGTTAACTGGTCATGGGTCATGGCTCATGGTTTGTTAAAAACAAAGGCAAAATTCTCACCCCTGACCCTGGTACAGGTGATAGAATTTCCCGTTTCAAATTAGCTTGCCTCAATTTGTCTAACAACTGTTAGTGCTGAATAGCTCACACCAGCAGTTCCTTCACCAGGATGGGTAGAATCTCCGACTAACCATAAACGCTTAATAGGTGTACGGTTAGCAAAACCAAAGGGACCAAAAGTCGAGACTCGTTGACCAATACCCCCAACAATACCTCGATCGCGAGCGGTAAAGCGAGCAAAACTGCGGGGAGTTGCTGCTTCTATATATACTATTGTTTCTGGTGTCAAGTGGAAGTATTGAGAAAGCCGAGCGATCGCTTCTTCGGTATACTGCTGTTTTAGTTCCTCATAATTCTCACACTGCCACCAAATTCCTGTATTTGTAAACGAAGAAGCAATAATTGTCGCTTTCCCTGCTGGTGCGCGACCATCCCCAAGTTTACTTACCGAAACAAACAAAGAGTTATTTTCTCCAATTACACCATCGTAGTCATAAAGAAACTGCAAATGAGGTGGACAATTAGAAGGAATCGCACTTTGATCGACACCTAAATAAACTACAAAAGCACCCGATGCAGGTGGTAATTTATCCACGCGCTGTTGATAACCTATTGGTACTTGTCCCAACAACTGCACCAAATTTTGCGCGGTAACATTAGCAACTATGTGATTTGCTAGTTCTGTCCAAACTTCTCCCGTTTTCTGATTACGAATAACAACACTTGAAGCGCCTGAATTTTCAACATTTATACCTTCAACCGTATGGCGCATTAATAGCTTACCGCCGTATTTTTGTAGAGCTAGAACTAGGCGATCGCTCAATACCTGCATACTACCCTGAAGATGATACAATCCTTGAGGTGCTTGAGATACACCCAAAGCTGTAGCCGCGTATAACAGTGCTGTTTCTTCCGCACTTACCTGAGAATAAAGCTTTAATTGTAAATCCAAAAACGTTCTCAAACGCCGATCATTACCTAGTCCATACAGCCTGAGCGCATCGCCCACAGTTAGCAAAGTAAATGGCAAAGTAATCATCGTATTAGGACGAACAGCCGACACCAATTGCCACAAATCCCATAAATTGCGTGGTGGCAAAACAGGGTCACGGGATTGAAATTCCCAACTAACTTCAAATAACTTAGCCAATAACTTCCAAAAAGGTTCACTGCCTGGAAATTGAAATTGCCTTTCTATCTGCCACTTCTGCGGGTCACGCCAAACATTAATCGGTGCTACTTCACCAGGTAAGTAAACAGCACAACCTGGATCACAATAGGTTGCTGGTGGAATCTCAACATCTAATTCCTTAAAAATCCGGTAGTGAATTCCACCAGGTTCCAGTCCCGCTACCTGAGTTGCCCCAACATCAAAAGTAAACCCCTGACGCTTAAAGGTTGAAGCACATCCGCCTGGTACTAAAGCTTGGTCTAAAATTAGCACTCGATAGCCACGACGAGCTAACAGCGCCCCTGTGGTTAAACCACCAATCCCAGCCCCAATTACCACCACACGGGATTTATTATTGCCAATAGAACTACTGGGCATGAATCCTCAGTTATCCGTACTACTCTTGCCCCCTCCCCTTAATAAGGGGAGGGTTGGGGAGGGGTATACTAGATTTAAATGCAAAGTGCGATCAATTAAAAATGCCTAATTTCTGAACTATTGCGGTTTCACTACTAGCACAGAACAAGGCGCATCAGTTACGACTTGGCTACTAACTGAGCCTTGTAAAATCCGCTTCATCCCTGTAAGTCCGCGACTACCAATTACTATCAACTCAGCCTTATAAATATATGCCAGACGGATAATTTCTTCTGCTGGCTCACCCGTGACAATTTCTAGTTGACTCTCACAGGGAAGTTGAGCTTGGTAAGATTCTAACTGTTTTTCAATTTGCCGATAAGGTAACTCCTCTGATTGAGTGTGAGGTCGGTCTGCTGCCACATCTACCTCATATCTATTAGAGGGCATAACATGAGACAGAATAACCTTAGCTGTTGGCTGTAGTTGCAGTTGCCCTAATTGTTTAATTACGCGCTCTGATAGTTCTGATTCGTCGAGAGCCACCAAGATAGTTTTTAGCACCACTTTTCTCCTTTGGGCGATCAGCACCAGAATCAGCTTTTAGGATTGTCGCCCTAAAGTCAACGTTTTGGCTACCAAAGCGCAACAAATTTGTTATTACTTAAAAAAATGAAAGTTTTAAAGCGGGTCAAAGTTCGCTATTACCCTGCATCCGCAGTCTTACGGAATCAGCATGGGATGGTAAACCTTCAGCTTCAGCTAAAACCTGTATAGCATTAGCCACTTTTTGTAGTGCTTTAGGAGAGTATTGAATTAAACTTGAGTGTTTAATAAATGTTTCTACTCCCAAAGCAGAAGCATAACGAGCAGCACCTGAAGTAGGTAGGGTGTGATTTGGTCCAGCTAAATAGTCTCCCACCGCTTCTGGGGTCGAACTACCCAAAAATATCGCGCCAGCATGACGGATTTGGCTAAGTAACTCCCAAGGTTCTGCGATTTCTAGTTCCAAGTGTTCCGGGGCAAAATGGTTGGAAAGTTCTGCTGCTTCTTCCTTAGAATCAACTACGACAATCAAACCATAATGAGCGATCGCTTTTTCTGTGAGTAGCCGTCGCTGGTGATTTCTCAACTGCTGTTCAA
This sequence comes from uncultured cyanobacterium, assembly GCA_963711165.1. GTDB lineage: Bacteria > Cyanobacteriota > Cyanobacteriia > Cyanobacteriales > PCC-9333 > Crinalium. Next base: position 7,870 of record CAVQDG010000054.1, read on the forward strand.
CTTCGTTCTGGACTTTTTTTGCCAGCACCGAGTCAGTTGTCACCAAAATTGCCGCCGCCATCGGATCATGTTCCGCCTGCGCCAGCATATCAGCCGCTATATATCTAGGATTAGCAGTGTGATCGGCAATAATTAGTACTTCCGATGGACCAGCCAGAGAATCAATCCCCACTGTGCCGTACACCAGTTTTTTCGCCAAAGTAACATAAATATTACCTGGACCAGTAATTACATCTACCTTGGGGATGGTATCTGTACCATAAGCCAAAGCCGCGATCGCTTGCGCTCCTCCTACGCGATAAATCTCCTCGATTCCCGCTTCTTGGGCAGCCACCAATACGGCGGCGTTCACCGTTTTATTTGGACCTGGAGGTGTCACCATCACAATTTTAGGAACACCCGCCACTTTTGCCGGAACAGCGTTCATTAGTACAGTACTGGGATAAGACGCGCGACCTCCTGGGACATATAGCCCAGCCCGATCTACAGGCGTATACCGTTTACCCAAAACTACATCATCGTCACCAAATTGCACCCAAGATTTAGGCACTCGTTGGCGATGAAACGCTTCAATATTTTTGCAAGCTAACTGAATCGCATTAAGTAACTCTTTGGATACCTGTTGATATGCGGCATCCATTTCTGAGCCACTGACGCGCAGATCTTCAATATTTAGATTTTGTCCATCAAATTCCGCAGTATAGTGCAAGAGGGCTTTATCCCCTTGGCGCTTAACTGCCTGTAAAACTTCCCGAACTGTAGCTTCTTTATTAAAAATCTGATCGTCGTGGGTGCGATCGCAGATCCGCCGCAGTTCAGTTAGTGCCTCAGTCTGCTCAGTAATAATTCGCAGCATGGAGTCGCATTGCCCATCTTAGGTATTATCTATAAGAGTTGAGAATTTACCAAATAGCCGTCAGTCCTTAGCATTTTGCCAAATAACTAAATTACTTCTGACCAGTGACTAATTCTTACTCACTCTGTATGGCTTGATTTTAACGTGCTACACAGGTTTGCGTGTAGATCAATTACCAGTTACCAGTTACCAGTTACCAGTTACCAGTTACCAGTTACCAATCACCAGCCTCCATGTTAAATTTATTTCCCTTCAGCTAGTTATACTTTTTAAAGGTTATTGATGTTATACTGGTCTATCTAGTATTTTTTTGTTCCCTTAATCAAATTTTCTGAGACTTAACTGTGGCCAACATCAAGTCTGCTATCAAGCGTGTCGAAATAACTGAACGTAATCGGCTGCGAAATAAATCATATAAGTCAGCCGTAAAAACGCTGATGAAAAATTTCTTTACAGCCGTCGATAATTACGCAACTAACCCCAATCCAGAAGCAATGCAGGAAGTGCAAAGCCGGATCAATGCTGCCTACAGCAAAATTGACAAAGCAGTGAAACGGGGAGTGCTACACCGCAACAACGGTGCTAATAAAAAATCTCGTTTAGTGAAATACCTCAAACGACATCAGACACCAGCAGCTTCATAGGCAGATGTCAGGAACACACGGCAATAAGCATCATATAATTAATCGACATTACTTACTGCCAAGTTTCTTTAATCCGCCCGATAGCTGATTGATCTATTGCTAACTCAATTTAAATCTGACTCTCTATGTGAGAGAAACAGTGAAAAATTAAGTAAGGTCAAACATTTGATACTTCCAAAATGCAACTGATAGATACTCACGCACACATCAACTTTGATGTTTTTCAGTCAGATCTAGAGGCAGTGCGAGATCGATGGCGTGAAGCTGGTGTTGTGAAACTGGTACATTCTTGTGTAGAACCCCAGGAATTTACCAGTATTCAAGCACTAGCAAATAAATTTCCTGAGCTATCATTTGCCGTAGGTTTGCATCCCTTAGATGCAGATAAATGGACACCTGAAACTGCCAAGGAAATTTTATCCCTGGCTCGTGCTGATGAGCGAGTAGTAGCTATTGGGGAAACCGGATTAGATTTCTTCAAAGCCGAAAACCAGCAGCAGCAAGCAGAGGTGTTTACAGCACAACTAGAAATTGCACATCAGCTTGATTTGCCTGTAATTATTCACTGTCGCGATGCAGCAGCCTCGATGCGAGAATTATTGCAAGATTTTTGGCAGCGTCATGCCCCTGTCAAAGGGGTAATGCACTGTTGGGGAGGGACACCAGAAGAAACCAAGTGGTTTTTGGATCTGGGATTCTATATTAGTTTTAGTGGCATTGTCACCTTTAAAAACGCGACACAGATTCAGGAATCCGCCAGAATTTGCCCAAGCGATCGCATTTTAATTGAAACAGATTGTCCCTTTTTAGCACCAGTTCCCCAGCGAGGCAAACGTAACGAACCCGCCTACGTGCGCTACATCGCTGAATTTGTCGCTAACCTGCGGGATGTACCAGCACAGACACTCGCTACCCAAACCACCGAAAATGCTTGTAAACTTTTTAGCCTGAGCTTGCCATCCACTTGAGAAGCACAGAAATAGTTAGCATTTTCAAAAAACAGTGCGATCGCCGCGAGGCGGCGCGCAAGCTTCGCCAATTCGGTTGTTATGCGTCATAATAAAAAAGGAGTTTCGATGTTCTCTGATCTGGGGTCGCCAGTAAGAAAAATTGCAGTCACTACAAATTCATCAAGGATATAATTTTCCACCGCTTTACTCCCCAGAGAGAGCGGTAATTAGTCATTTAAGCCAACACACCCATTAAAGCGAGATTTAAGGTTGTCCTTATACCTGTTGTTAATACCGCAAGGTAACTAAAATTTTTGGTTTTTTCTCGGGTTATAGAAAACCCATCTCAAAAAATAAATCACAATTGTCCGAGACAGGATAGAGCCTATCGTGTCAAAAAAGCAGTCAGACAGCCAAGTGCAACAGGAGACGCATGACTAATCAGACCTACACAACACCCGCTCATATGTTGCCTGACTTAGTTGAAATTCAGCGTTCCAGCTTTCGCTGGTTTCTGGAAGAAGGACTGATTGAGGAACTCAATAGCTTTTCTCCCATTACAGACTATACAGGCAAGCTAGAACTGCACTTTTTGGGCAAAAACTACAAACTCAAGCGACCAAAATACGACGTAGATGAAGCCAAACGGCGCGACGCGAGTTATGCCGTACAAATGTATGTTCCAACTCGCCTAATTAATAAAGAAACTGGCGAAATTAAAGAAATGGAAGTCTTTATTGGCGACCTGCCTTTAATGACCGACCGAGGCACGTTTATTATTAACGGTGCGGAACGGGTAATCGTCAACCAAATTGTGCGCTCTCCTGGTGTTTATTACAAATCAGAGACAGACAAAAATGGTCGTCGTACCTACAGCGCCTCTTTAATACCTAACCGAGGTGCATGGTTAAAATTTGAAACAGACAAAAACGATTTAGTTTGGGTAAGAATTGACAAAACCCGCAAATTGTCTGCTCAAGTTTTACTCAAAGCACTGGGTTTAAGTGATAACGAAATTTACGACGCTCTACGCCACCCAGAATACTATCAAAAAACTCTGGACAAAGAAGGCAATCCCAGCGAAGAAGAAGCACTAATGGAGCTTTATCGCAAGCTGCGTCCAGGTGAGCCTCCCACTGTTACAGGTGGGCAGCAACTATTAGATTCACGCTTCTTTGATCCTAAGCGTTATGACTTAGGGCGTGTAGGTCGATACAAAATTAATAAAAAGCTGCGCTTAAATATTCCCGACACATTACGGGTATTGACAGCCCAAGACGTATTAGCCGCAATTGACTACCTGATTAACTTGGAATTTGACATTGGTAGCATTGATGACATTGACCACTTAGGCAACCGCCGAGTGAGGTCTGTAGGAGAGTTGCTCCAAAATCAGGTGCGAGTAGGCTTGAACCGCTTGGAACGGATAATCAAAGAACGGATGACCGTTTCCGATGCCGAAACCCTGACTCCTGCTAGTTTAGTCAACCCTAAACCATTAGTTGCAGCAGTAAAAGAGTTTTTTGGCTCATCACAGCTATCCCAATTCATGGATCAAACAAACCCATTAGCAGAGCTAACCCATAAACGGCGTTTATCTGCTTTAGGTCCAGGCGGTTTGACCAGGGAACGCGCTGGCTTTGCCGTCCGAGATATTCACCCCTCACACTATGGACGAATTTGCCCAATTGAGACACCAGAAGGTCCAAACGCAGGTTTGATAGGTTCACTAGCAACTCATGCACGGGTAAATCAATATGGATTTATTGAAACCCCATTTTGGCCCGTAGAAAAAGGTCGGGTATTAAAAGATCAGCCAGCATTATATATGACGGCTGATGAAGAAGATGATTTGCGGGTAGCACCTGGAGACATTCCTGTTGATCAAAACGCGATGATTTTGGGTGAGTCAGTACCAGTTCGTTATCGTCAGGAATTTACCACCACAACTCCTGACCAAGTGGACTATGTGGCAGTTTCGCCAGTGCAAATTATCTCTGTGGCAACTTCTTTGATTCCATTCTTGGAGCATGATGATGCTAACCGAGCGTTGATGGGATCAAATATGCAACGCCAAGCAGTACCTTTGTTGCGACCAGAACGCCCTTTGGTTGGTACTGGCTTAGAAGCGCAGGCAGCAAGAGATTCAGGGATGGTAATTGTCTCCAAGACTGTAGGAGAGGTGAGCTATGTAGATGCCACTTCAATTAGAGTCAAAGATCAATCAGGCAGAGAAACTGAGTACCCCCTACAAAAATATCAACGCTCTAACCAGGATACTTGTTTAAATCAACGCCCCCTGGTGTTTGAAGGCGAAGACGTAAAAGTTGGTCAGATACTAGCAGATGGCTCTTCGA
>CAVQDG010000055.1:0-31286 GCA_963711165.1 uncultured cyanobacterium
AAAGGTGGAGGGTTAATCATAGTACCGATAGCATGACCTGCAAAGCGACCATCCAAACCTCTAACTATGCTTAACGGTACTCCTGTTGATGAAATAACTTGCTTATAGATACCTGAAGCAATACCAGCCTGAATCTCAGGAGGAAAAACAAAAAACATTAGTTTACGCCTTGATTGTGCAATATAGGGAATTTTTTATATTATTATCAACTTTATTGACTAAGTAGTAAATCACTTATTATATGAATGAATATCTAACAGCCTTCCAATCTATTAGCAGTGCAGCCGATAACTTATTGGAGAATGAGTATATATCCTTAGAAATTAAAAAATCTGCAACAAACCTACTAGAATCTGTCCAGCCATGTTTTCGAGAGTTAACACAATCTGCCAATAACCTTAACTCCTTTATTCAAGTTAGCTCAACTCACCTAGACTATGCAGATAAGCTGTGGAGTAGCAAACCTAAAATTGCCGAAGCACCAAAAGAGGAAATTTGGCAGCAAATCGGCGAGATAAGTGGATGTATCTATAGGATTCAGCTTTTATCTAGCCAATGTAAAAATGATTCAATTGAACAGGCAAAATATTATTGGGAACAAGAAATTGATGATCTAATAAACAAATGGTTTACTGATTCCAAAGGGCAGATAAAGAAAGGTGTTGACTGGTCAGATAAAGATAATTTTAATAAAGCCATTTCTTCAAAACTAGAAGATGAATTGCCATTATCTAAGCTTATAAAAGCTATTCAAAAAGCTTTTTATACAATCTACCAAGAAATATTTGATATCGATCAAATTATTTTGCCAGGGTGTGCAAATTATTTAGATGATGTAACTAGAAAATTGCTGATGCAAAAAATCAATTCTAATTATAAGAGGATAAGAGAAAAATCTAAAACTCTAAATGAAGATGACAACGCAATTGTTCAAGGTATTAAAAAATCAATTAAATTACCTTTAGCAAATTTGGTTAAGTCACGCTATGGAAATTTATTGCGTGAAGAAGTTATTAAGTTTAAAACCGAGGTGTTTACAGATATAGAAAATTTTATTAAGTTAGCACTTGAAGAAACAGTTGAAGTAGTCATTAAAACGCTCGAAGCAGTTATTTCGTTTAACAACGAATTTTTAGATCGGCAAGAGAGATATCAGCAAGAAACACCTGAACAGCGTGAAGCAGAAAAAGCTTGGATTGATCAGCAAAGGCAGCACTTTAAGCAGGTACAAGATGGACTTGAAGAAATTATGCAATTTGGAGGTGTTTAATAGGTTTAATTCGTTTATTTCGTGAGTGGATCACAAATCAAGTAGGTAACTGATTAATGTTGGCGATCGCACACCTTCCTAAAATCTTTAAGCAATAATACTTAGGTATACGCTTGAGTAGCTGCATTAGTTATAACTGATAGAAGTACTTGAGCAACCAAAAAAGCGATCGCTTACTCAATAATGGGGTAGATCTATGATTGTTCTTGACCACAATCCCTGTATATTGCTGGTAGAAAATGATGAAGCTTTAGCTCAACGAGTCAGTCTAGACTTAACAGAAGCAGGTTTTACAACAGTTGTCGCCTCTGATGCTGTCATCGGTTTTAATCAAGCCTGTGAACTTCAGCCTGAAATGATAGTTGTAGATCGAGCTTTATCAGGTGAATCTGGTTTAAAATTGTGTGTTCAGATCAGAAATACAGGCAGCAGAGTCCCTATGCTGTTATTAATGGCTCGTGATTCAGTAGAAGATCGAGTAGCTTGTTTAAATGCTGGTGCTGATGATTATTTCCTAAAACCTTATCGGACAGAAGCTTTTTTACAACTAATCCGCCTCTATCTCAAGCCAGAAGAAGGAAGTACTGAACAATTACGCTTTGGGGAACTGATTTTAGATCTTAGTACCCGTAGAGCAATGCGTAATAACCGTATGATTGACCTGACAATGAAAGAGTATGAGTTGTTAAAATTCTTAATGTCTCATCCGCGTGAAGTTTTAACCCGCGAACAAATCTTAGAAAATGTTTGGGGATATGACTTTATGGGCGAGTCAAATGTGATAGAAGTATATATCCGCTACCTGCGCCTGAAAATTGAAGTGGAAGGTGAAAAGCGTTTAATTCAAACAGTGCGTGGTGTTGGCTATGTTTTGCGGGAGAGTTAGAGTCTAGGTTTCAAAGTTCTTTTAAGAGATTTTAACCGCAGATAAACGCAGATAAACGCAGATATTTTCTCGGATTAATTAGTTTGAAAGATAGGCTGTTAGTAAGTAGGAACTAATTTTTAGGGTATTAGTCCATAATTAGACGATCATAAGTTAGAATCAATAGCCACTAGATATAGAGGAACAAGGGTGAATCGTCAGATAAATGTTTTAATCACAATATTGGGGGTTATGCTGTTGGGATGTTCTGCACCAAGTTCATCTCAACCAAATCAAATAACTCCTGAACAGCTATCTTCACCGCCACCTGTGTCATCCACCCCAAGCAAAGGTCAAAAATTACCCATTTCAGCTACCGCGCTTGTAGCAGGTAAAAAAATAGGATTAGAAGTTGCTAAAACGCCAGAACAGCAGGAAATTGGTTTGATGTATCGGACATCTTTACCAGATGACCAAGGTATGATCTTTGCTTTTAACCCTCCACAAGTTGTAGCTTTCTGGATGAAGAATACGCTGATACCTTTAGATATGGTATTTTTGCGAAAGGGAGTAGTGCAAGCGATCGCAGCTAATGTACCTCCTTGCAAGAGCGATCCTTGTCCTGCTTATCCTTCAAGTAAAATTATTGATCAAGTAATTGAACTACGCTCAGGACTTACTACTGAGTTAGGGTTGAAAGTAGGCGATCGCGTTACTATTCAAGAACTATCTACTAAGGCAGATTAATCTAATTTAAGATCAGCGCTAATTTGCTAATTTGTTGTATTATTAAGTTTTTCCCCAAAAATCCCGTAGTCTTTCGTAAGACAGAGTTGCTACAGAAAAAGTTAATTTATTGTTAATTTTAATCGGATTCTTTGTCTAAGCAATAATACTGCTGCTCAATACCGCTTTTGGTGAAATTTTCAATACTGTTAAGGAGTGTTAAACTCTCATCCGATTACAAACCGTTAAGTTTTGTTTTGAGAAATAGTTTAAATTTCTGGCTGGAAAAATTAAATAAATCTTAACTTAATACAAATTGCCCAAGTTTAAGAAAGATAGATAAACCAAGCGCGGGTAGATGATATAATTGACGGCTAAATTGCCTGTAATAAGTATCTAAGAAAGCGCAAACTGGATTTTTTCACACAAAACAGCGATCGCGCCCCATTAACTGCTCAAAAAGCATAGTTATAAAGATCTCTAAAAGCGAGTGATTTCAAACACATCTGCTAGGGAGATTTGCGAACGAAAATTAGATTAAGGTTCGGTTAACGGTGGACAAAGAACAAACTGGCTACTGAGGACTTAGTAACACTGGGTTTCATTACAAAATTAAGTTAATTAAAGGTGGTGACAAACATGATGCAATCTGCAAGCTATTCTAAGTTGGTGCGATTTTTACAGGAAGATTTACATATATCTTCATCTTCAATGGCGATCGCTTTTAAATATGTAGAACAAGATCCAGGTCCTTTGCCGATGATTCTTTGGCGGTATGGTTTAGTAACGCTGGAGCAATTAGACAGAATTTACGATTGGATGGAAACAGCTTAATAGTTAATCTATCGGCAAGGAGTAGCAAAATATGTCCAAGGGATGGGACGTTTTCAAGTTGACTAGCTATTTAAGCAAAGACAAAGGAGGCGTTTTAGTTCAAAATTTCTTTAGGCATAGCAAGCGGGTTATTCACTAACCCGCTTTTTTAATTGCTATGGAGCTTACCAAGTCACGCGATCGCTCAATTTTTGCATTAAACTTGAACCAACCCCTGATACTTGGTCTAAATCTTGCAAGGAAGTAAAAGGTTTTTGTTGACGCGCCTCAATAATTCTTTCAGCTAGTTTCTTTCCCACTCCAGGCAAAGCTTCTAATTCTTCCAAACTAGCAGTATTTAAGTTGACTTTTTGAACACTTGTTGGCGTACTTGTAGCCGTAGGAGTGCTAGATCCCCTGTTATCACCTTCCTGGGGTTGGGGATAGGGTGGCGCTGCTTTCTCGCTCTCCTGGGTTGTAGATTTTAAAGTAGATGCGATCGCTAATTGTGGACATTGTTGTTGCTGCGCCTTAATTTTTTGCTGTACTGATACTGGTACACCTTTAACAGCAGTGCTATAAAGTCGTTCAAACTCACGCTCAAAATGAGCAGCAACAGTACTACTATTAATTACTAACAAAGTTTCATCATTACCAGTGTTGGCAGCTTCCGACCAATTATGTGACCCAGTAATCACAATTTGCTCGTCTACAACTGCAAATTTATGATGGAGTAGATCGCCTTGTGGTAATTGAGGTATACCTACTGTATTTATAGGCGATCGCCAAGGAGAATTATTTGCTTCATACTGGCACTTATCACTTAAAGCCACACCCATCATATCTAGTCCTTCGCTATAACTCCGATAGGCAAATTGTGGATCAATTAAGGCGCGGATTTGCACACCCCGTTGATGATCAATTTCTAAAATATTGGCAATAAACTGATCTGAAAAAACAAATAATGCCATATCCACTGTATGCAGAGATTGACCCACAGTTTCACCAATTAAACCATTCGTTGTTTGGTTCCAAGGAATAGTTTTAGCAGCAGGGGAAAACTCAACAGTAACGGTAGTAGTTCCTACTTTAACCTGCTGGGCTGGGCGAAATAGCTTTTTAACGCCAAACGTACTATCTGGCTGACCTCCTACCCCGTCACCCCACATTAAGTTAAACTCTTGGGTAAATAGCGATGCTAATTTAGCACTATCAATTTTAACTAAATTGTTAGCATTACCTTGACTCTTAGGATTGTTGAAGTCGCCGTGAATATCGCTAGTTGTAAAATTAGCTGAAGTGACAATCAAAGTTTGCCCATCTACAACTATAAACTTGTGGTGCATTAAGTTGCTACCTTTAGAACCATCAGCAGTATCATCAATTATGGGGATACCTGCATTTTGCAGCATCACTAAGGCATCCCCTTGATTAATTTCATCTGAGGTTAACTGACCATCATTGTTCCGGTCTACAAGCTTTTTAAATTCTTGGTAACGCTGTTGTTCTCGCTGTGGAAGTTCTGCTAATTCATTTGTACTAAATGAACTCCAAGGACGGCTATAAGTATTTTCTAAAATTATCCTTACCTTGACTCCAGCTTTTTGTTTATCTACCAGTGCTTGGGCAATTTTAGGTAATCTTAACTCTTGCACTGCCACATCTATATTAGATTTAGCATTGGCGATCGCATCAACGATTATTTGCTCTAAATTATCCCCAGTGCGTTGTTTCTGGCGGTAAGGTTCTGTATAATCTGATGCTTCTGAATGGTTAAAATAAACCTGAACTAAAAGATCTTGAGGTAATGGCTTGAGGCGGGAGTTTTGAGGCTGCACTGCTTTAAAAGCATTGAAAGCCAACCCCAGTAATAAAGCGCAACACAAGCAGATGATGACAGACTTAAAGAGAAATAGCGATTTTTTCGCCTGGGCGGTGGTTCTAGGTCGTTTTTTGGTCATTGGTCACTGGTCATACCCATATACTTATAAGGATTATCAAAAATCAGGTTTAATAGAAATACTATAAAACTGCAAGCAAATAGAGTTCCCGTCTCATCAATATTCTCACGTCAGGCGCGATCGCCCATGAAGTAAGAGTAGAGTATGCGTGCAGGTCTGAGCATAAATTTAGGTTTTATGTCAAGAAGAAAAAAGCTCTTTCCCTGTGGTCATAGAGGATATGGTCAGACCTGCCATCGCTGTCTTCAAGAAAGCTTAGTATTGCAGCAAAAACAACAGCAAAAAAAGCAGTGGGAGCAAACTTTCGCCCAAGATCCGATTGATTTAACTAATTTACCCACTCATGTAGTATTAAAAGCACGTTCGATTATTAGTGCATTACAAGAGCAAAAAAGCTATCGAGAATTTGGGGGGAAACGCTTGCGCCATAACCGTTTGGTTGTTAGCATTCCTGTAACACGCAACTATCGAATGCTCTGCCGTGACTGCGGTAATTTTCTAGTACCCAAAGAAGTATTGTCACACGAAGACTACAACATTTGTAAACCAGGCAGTTAACAATTAACAATTAACAATGATTACTCCCTTTCCACCCAAAGAATACCTATATGAAAAACCGCCAAGACTCCAAGAACGCCAAGGAAGAAGAAGAATATTGAGCGGTAATCTTTTAGTGGGAAGGTAGTAAATTCAAATCCACTATATATCAATGCAACTTGGTATAGTATAACTATGCAAGTTTACCTAGATTATAGCGCCACAACTCCACCTAGACCAGAGGTGGTTGCAGTCATGCAACAAGCCCTAACTCAACAGTGGGGCAACCCATCGAGTTTACATGAGTGGGGGCAACGAGCATCAATATTGGTGGAACGGGCAAGACTACAGGTAGCTGGATTGCTCAACGCCTCTCATCCAGAATCAATTATTTTTACTTCTGGTGGTACAGAAGCAGACAACTTGGCAATTATGGGAATTGCCAGAAAGTACGTCGTACCCCAACATTTAATTATTTCTAGTGTTGAACATTCAGCCGTATCAGAATCAGTGCGGTTACTGGAACAATCAGGTTGGGAAGTAACTCGTTTACCTGTGGATGTTTGGGGAAGGGTAAGCGAAAGTGATTTAAAGAATGCTTTGCAACCAAATACAGCTTTGGTTTCAATTATTTACGGTCAAAGTGAAGTTGGAACATTACAACCAATTGCAGGTTTAGGTAAGATTGCACGCGATCGCAATGTATTGTTTCACACCGATGCTGTGCAGGTAGCAGGACGGATGCCGATAGATGTGCAACAGTTACCTATAGATATGCTTTCTTTGTCCAGCCACAAATTTTATGGTTCTCAAGGTGCTGGGGCGCTGTATGTGCGACCTGGGGTGGAGTTAGTACCGTTGTTAGCTGGTGGTGGACAAGAAATGCAAGCGAGATCTGGCACTCAAGCTGTCCCCGCGATCGCAGGATTTGGAGTTGCTGCCCAATTAGCTGCCCAAGAAATGGAATTAGAGATGCAGCGTTTAATTAAGTTGCGCGATCGCCTATTTGATCAACTAGCTAACAACCCTAATTTAAAGCCTACTGGACATCCAACCCAGAGATTACCCCATCATGTTAGTTTCTGTATTACTGATGCTGGTGAGCAACTGACAGGCAAAACCTTAGTCAGACAACTAAACCTTGCGGGCATTGCTATTAGTGCTGGTGCTGCTTGTAATAGTGGTAAACTTAGTCCTAGTAAAGTTTTGTTAGAAATGGGCTATAGCGATCGCCAAGCTTTGGGAGCAATTCGGCTCACACTAGGGCGTGACACTACTGAAGCTGATGTGGATTGGGTGGCAATGGTTATTCAGCAAATCTTGACAAGATTACTGCCAGCTTTAGCTTTGCGTTGATATAGCAGTTAGCACTTAGTTTTTCTCTTTTAGGACTTACGCACCGAAAACCTGAAACCTAGATCACCCTGAGCAACCCCTTAAAAAGGGGGGGAATTCAAAGTCCCCCTTTTTAAGGGGGATTTAGGGGGATCTCTGGGTAAGTCCTATATTTAATCGACTTCTTGCAAAAAATCAATCCGCAACAGGCACAACCGCATCTAACCCCCAATGGGGTGTAGTGGCAATTAATTTAGCTATTGCTTGCGAATCCATCGGTTTTGCAAATAGATAGCCTTGTCCATACTCACATCCAAGTTGTTTAAGTATGATGGATTGCTCAGAAAGTTCTACACCCTCAGCAACAATATCCATGCCTAAATTGTGACCCAAAGACACGATGCTGCGAACTATCTCGATGTTTTCTGAGTTAGCACTCATCCCCATGACAAAGGTACGGTCAATTTTTAAGGTGTTGATTGGTAACTGATGTAACCGACTCAATGAGGAGTAACCAGTGCCAAAATCGTCAATAGACAACTCAATCCCGATTTTTCGTAATTCTTCTAGCATTTTGACTGCTGATTCGCCACCCTCCATGAGAGTGCTTTCAGTAATTTCCAATTTTAAACTGTGGGGGTTACAATTAGTTTCTAAAAGAATTTGCTTAACCTGCTCAACGAAATTCACTTGAGCAAACTGCTTACCAGATAAATTGACACTCATTTTTAATGGCGGGTGAGTGGGAAATTGCGATCGCCATATTTGCAATTGCTGACAAGCAGTACGCAATACCCACCAACTTAAAGGAATAATTAGCCCTGTTTCCTCAGCAATGGGGATAAAGTGATATGGAGAAATTAAGCCGTTTGCGGGGTGCTGCCAGCGCACTAAGGCTTCAAATCCGACAAGATGACCCCCCGTGAGGCAAACTATCGGCTGGTAGTGCAGTAGCAGTTGCGATCGCTCAATTGCGTATCTCAGGTCAGTTTCTAACTTTAATCGAGCGATCGCCTGTTCGTGCATGGTACGATCAAATACCACAAAACAGCCTTTACCTTGCTGTTTAGCTCGATATAAAGCAATATCAGCATCTCGCAGCAAATCTTCTGCTCGCTCGTATCCCGTGCTGCTGAAAGTAATACCAATACTGACAGTCGTAAAAATTTCTAAAGTATCTATTTTTAAACTGACTTGTAAGGACTGCTGAATTTGCTCTGCCAGACGACAAACTCGCTCTCTATCTGGGTCATTTTCTATTAAAATAGCAAATTCGTCTCCGCCTAATCTAGCAACTGTGTCGGTTGAGCATAAACATTCCTTCAACCTCTTACCACTCTCAATTAGCAATTTGTCACCAATTACATGACCAAGGCTATCGTTAATTACCTTAAAGTTATCCAAATCGAGAAATAAAACCGCAAAATCCTGATCTTGATGAATTTGGAAATCATCAACTGCGTGTTCTAACTGCTTCATAAACCAAGCTCTATTGTAAAGTTTGGTTAGTGCATCATGGAAGGCATCATAATGAAGTTGCTGTTCTACTTCCTTGCGCTCGATCGCAATTCCTGCTAACCGAGTAGCTATTTCTAATACTCTAGATTCTCGTGCCGTCGGCTGACGTGGCTGGGAAGCATACATTGTCAATGTTCCCAACACTTTACCACTCTCAGAAATAATCGGGGTTGACCAGCCCACATAAGGAATTGAAGATTGGCGCTTGATCTGTCTTGCACTTTTTCTGTTTTGCTTTTGTCCCCATTCTTTCAAATAAATAGCGCAGGTTAAACCGTCTGAGTGGTCTTCTACCATACGACACAACACATCTAGCACATCAGCTAAAGGAGCCTCTGTCACTAGCATTTCCAGCATTTTTGTCTGCCCAAGCAGCAAGCTTTCTGTTTGTTTGTGTTCTGTGATGTCTTTGACAAACCCTTCATAATAAAGCAATCTGCCACTGTCATCTTTCACCGCACGGGCATTCTCTGAAATCCAAATCACGCTGCCATCAGCGCGGTAAACCTGCGACTCAAACTGCGAAACTTCTCCTCGTTCCTGCATGATGGCGATGAATTGCTCTCGGCGGTGAGGAGCGAGGTAAAGTTTTGTCCAGATGTCTGTAAGTTGAGTGATTAGTTGTTCTGGAGATTCATACCCAGAAATTTGGGCTAATGCTGGATTGGCACTGAGGAAACTTCCTTGTGGTGTAGTTTGAAAAATGCCTTCAACTGCATTTTCAAAAATGCCGCGATATTTCCCTTCTGCTTGGCGCAGCGCTATTTCCATGCGCTGACGTTCGGCGATTTCAATTTGTGCTTGTTGGTATAGTTTAGCTTGATCGATGGCGATCGCACACTGTTCTGCGATCGCTCTGACTAAAGCTAATTCATCCCCTGTCCATTCTCTTTCTCTGTCACTCTGATGCAGAGTGATTGCCCCCATAAACGATTGCTGATACCGCAAAGGCACAATCATTATGGATTTAATATTATATTTTGTGGCTAAATCTTCAATATCAATTACTAAACTAGAGTCAATGCGATCTAATGTCAGAGGATAGCCTTGTTCTAACTTCTGCCTGTAATATACAGGGAAGTTAACATTCAAATTAATTAAGCTTTGTCCTTCAGTAGTGCCAGCACTTACATAAGATACAAGCATTTGATTTTCGCCATCTGGTTGAAGAATCAGACAGCTACTAACTTGCAAAGCGAGGTGCAATTGATCTGCTGTAGTTTGTAGCACTTCATCCAGTACCAGCGTTTCTCGCATAGTCTGGACAATGTGGTTGATTGCTGCTTCCCGCCAAGCTGAAGCTTTTAGCTGGGCAAGTACCCCCTGCTTTTGCCGTCTTAAGTCAAATTCCTCTAGCGCCCTTCCTAAAATGTTTGGTAAGCGGAATAACCTTTCTTTCAGCACGTAGTCAGTCATTCCAGCTTTAATACACTCAACAGCCGCTTCTTCCCCTAAAGTTCCTGTAATTAAAATTAACGGAATATCCTGCCCCGATTCCTGCAAAAATTTTAACGCCTGCAACCCATTCATAGTCGGCAGGCGATAATCTGACAGCATGGCATCATAAATTTGCATCTGTAGCAGATTTTGGCAATCTGTAGCTGTCTGAGCCATATCATAGGTAAAGTTAATCCCTGCTGCTTCTAAGGCGATCGCAATCAGTTCTATATCCGCCATCACATCGTCTACTATCAGCAAGTGTAGAGGTTGCTGCGGGATAACTTCTGCCTGATTTGTTGCAATCAATTCCTGTCCCATCTTAATTAATTTATCTATATTTAATGTGTCAAAGGTGGTTTGTTCAACATCATCCAGTACAAGCCTAAGCTACGGGCAACATCGGTAAATTGGCTAAAATCTAATGGTTTAACAATATAAGAATTAACTCCCAATTCATAGCAAGTTCTTAAATCTTTATCTTCCTGTGAAGATGTCATCACTACTACCACTAAATTATGGGTGCGGGGATGAGCGCGAATTGTTTCTAATACTTTTATGCCACTGACTTTTGGTAATTTCAAATCTAGTAAAACCATTCTGGGCAGAGCCTTTTGGGTTGGCTGTTTTTCCGTACCAAATAAGTAATCTATAGCTTTTTGACCGTCATTTACGACATCTATTTGATTAACAAAGTTATAAGACTCAAGAGCTAATTGAATTAGTTCTACATCATTCGGATCGTCTTCTACTAATAAAATCCGTGTCGGTTCTATTTCCACAGTTAAGCTGTTGTGTTTCTAAATTTTATGTTTTAGGGAGAGAGGAGGGAGGAGGGAGGAGGGAGGAGGGAGGAGGGAGAGCAAGAGGGGTTGATAAGTTTTCTCAAGAGTTAAAAATGTCCAAATTAAATGCGCCTTAGCTTATTTATGATTCTAAATTTTAATCCAGTGTAAAATAAAATGTCGTTCCTACATTCAGTTCGCTTTCTGCCCAAACCTCACCTCCATGCTTATGAATAATTCTTTGCACAATTGCTAACCCAATACCTGTCCCTTCAAACTTTTTATCTGAATGCAAGCGTTGAAAAGCTCCAAAAAGTTGGTCGCCATATTCCATGTCGAAACCAACTCCATTATCTTTTACAAAAATAGTTCTTTGATCTACTATACCAACAGTGATTCTAGCTGGGGATCTATCTCTGGTAAACTTGACGGCGTTATGAATCAGGTTGGTAAACACCTGCTGTAATAAAGTGGCATCTCCAGGTAGTATTGGCAATGGATTTACGATAAATTCTATTGAGCGTCTAGTCACTGCTGGTTGCGACTGCACTAAATCAATCGCATCTTCCACCAAAGTCATCAGGTTAACCGGACGCTTTTCTAACTCCCGCCTACCTACACGCGATAAAGTTAGTAACCCGTCGATCAAATTTGCCATTTTTTCGCTGCTACTGCGAATAATATTAATATAGTGAGTAATTTTCGGATCGGCGATCGCACCAGTACGCTGTAAATGTTGTTCTAAAGCATTGACAAAACCGCCAACATGACGTAATGGCGCACGTAGATCATGAGAGACTGAATAAGAAAAAGAGTCAAGCTCTTTATTTGCTACTTCTAATTGAGCAGTACGCTGGGCAACTTGAGTCTCTAAAATTTCATTAAATTGCCTAATTTGCTCTTCTACACGCTTGCGGTCTGTAATATCAGTAGATATACCACACATTGCATATATTTTTCCATTCCCATCGAATAGCGGAACTTTGATCGAAAGATATGTATGCAAACCATCAGTTTGAGCTACTACTTCCTCTAATTCTAAAGGCGTACCTGCTAATACCTTTTGGTCGTTAACATACAATATATCCACTATCTCTTTAGGTAAAAGATCGTAATCAGTTTTACCTTTAATTGTTTCTGAATCTATATTTAATATAGATTCACTTTTACGGTTAATTAATATGTATCTAAGTTGAGCATCTTTAACATATATCGCTGCGTTTGAGTTATTAATCACTGCTTGTAAAAATTCCTGACTTTCTCGCAACAATTTCTCTGCTTGCTGGCGTTCAATAATTTCATCAGCTAGTTTAGTATTAGTTTCTAACAGCGTGATATTTTTGCGATTTAATTCTTCTGAATAAACCTGTAAATCACTATACAACCTGGCATTTTCCAGAGATATTGCCACTTGTGCTGTTAGGAGATTTAATATTTTTAATCTCTCTGGAGTAAAAGCTTTTGTGGTTAAATTATTTTCTAGATAAAGAATGCCAATAAATTTGCCTTGATAAATAATCGGCGAACACAAAATCGACTTAGGCTGTTCAGATAAAATATAAGGATCATTTAAAAATCTTACTTCGCTGGTAGCCTCATCTATAACTAAATTATATCTAGTTCTTTCCACATAGTTAATTATAGAAAGCGGTATTTGATTATTTAAAAAATTCTTAGAATGTAGAATTGTTGTATTATCTATCCCCACCGTCCCTTCTACTTCAATTTTCCAAATATCATCTTGCTTAGTAATAAATAAACCTAATTGCGCCCCAGCATTTTCGATCACAATTTTCATTAACTTATTCAATAAGCTACTTAAGACAATTTCACTAGAAATCGCTTGCGAAGCTTTAATTACCGTAGTTAAATCTAAAGCATTATTACCGCTTTCCATTGTCGAGTTAGCTGTAGCGGTAATTTGGGAATCAATTGTTTTTCGGTTAGATACTTTTGAAACTAATTGCGAATACTTTGTTTCTAAATCTTTTACTTTGCCAAAAGCCCCCCAAAGCTGGTATCCATAGTGAGCTTTAGTCAGATATATTTTAGCAAATTCTTCTTTACCCTTAGCTAACCAAAACTTAGCAGCTAATTCGTTAGCCAAGGCTTCATTCTGAATAAACTCGTGTTGTCTAGCCGATTCAATCGCGCGATCGTATAATTCCATCGCCTCTACTACTTTACCAGAAATCCGAGCAATTTCTGCTTCTACTAATAAATATTTATGTAAGAAATTCTCTGGGCATTGATTTGCCCAAACTTGCAATTGTTTTTGATTAACAAGTAATACCTCCAAATAATGTTTTTGGTCTATTTCTGAAGCATCCGAGTAAATAGCTGTAAGAATAAGCGAGTAGTAAAAATTATGATGAGAACTAGAAATATGCCCCAAGATATAATTGATATTTTCTAAAGCGGAAACTGCCCATTTTATAGCTTGATCATATTGCTCATAAATATAAAAAGTCTGAGCCTTTAAAACATGATACTCGCAGATACCTGCCATGCTTTTATGTTCGTGAAAACTTTCCAAATACTCAACTTCATTCAGGCTGTTATTTTTATCCATTAAGTTTATAACAGCTATTTTATTAGCCAAAACAATGTCAGTTGCCCACTGATTTTTTGTTTTTTGGCAAAAAAGTATAAATGTATCAATTTCTTCGGAAAGAAGTACCAAATTTACTCCTTGGTAAAAAAGAGTAATTGTTTGGAACATCCGATTATATCCAGTCCATTGTAAGTTACCCGATTGCAAACCAATTTTATAACCCTCATAATTAATATAAGCTGTTGTTTTAATATGGTGTATCCAACAATTTAGATAGTTGGCAAAAATGACGCTATCCTGACAGTTTTGAGCGAGATTATTACTAATTTCGCTAAGTTTAAGAGAAAGTAAACCGAACTGATAAGCAGAATTATAATCCCCTAATATTGAACCTAGAATAATTCCATAACACGAGTAACAATAAGAGCCTCCAGCAACAAAGCCATACTTAAAAGAAAGATTCATGGCTTTGACAACAGTTAGCTTCCATAAGTCTTGACTCGAAAAGAAAGTCAAAGCCCCCATGTTGCTAAATAATTTCATTGCGGTTTTTTGCGCGGAAATCTGCATCTTTTCTTGATTAATTAATGCAGGAATTTCTATATTTTCCCATTTAGTTTTGGCTTCCGCAAGTTCTATAGCTACTGCTATTTGCAACTCTAAGACATTTTCTGGTAAGTTAATATCTAATAAAGCTAAAGCTTTTCGCCCTGCTGCAATCGCTTGTTCATATTTCGTCAGCAAAGTATATTGTACAATCAGCATATTGTATACTTCGGCTTTTTCAATAGGTGATATTTCTTGGGATAATATCAAGTTAATTAAATTTTCTGAGTCTTCAAAATTGCCATTTAAATACTCAACTTCGGCTCTTTCTTGATAAATATTTAAAGCAAGATAATAATTTTTTGTCCAAATATCGCTAGGTAAACTAGCCATTGCGACTATCAAGTATTCTCTAGCTGCGGCATAAGCCATTGCATCTTTGGCTTTTCTGGCTGCTGAAAGATTCAATGTGGCTAATTCAATTATTGATTTTTCTTCTACAAGTAATACTAAACCTAAATTTAGGTGATCAACTATTTCAAAAATTCTGTCTTCTTGTTCTTCTAGTGAAATATTTTCTAGCAACAACTGCCCAATTTGCAGATGAACGGATTTTTGTAACTTTTCCTCAATCAAGGAATAAGCGGACTGCTGTACTCGGTCGTGAAGAAATTTGTAAGTATCAATTACTATATGAGAATTATCTACTTCTAATGAGGTAATTTTAAATTCAGAAGTTGGCAGAATTAATCCTGCTTGAATCGCTGGTAAAAGGTCAGCAAAAGTTTCTGCTGCCGATTCTTCATAAATAATAGCAAGAGTGTTTAAATCAAACTTATTGCCTGCACAAGCCGCTAACTGTAAGACTAATTGAGTTAATTTGGGGAGTTTTTTTAACCTATTTATCATTAACTCCACTACGTTTTCAGTAATGTCCATAGCCTCAATGTGTGCTATATCCCAATGCCATAACTGAGGTGCTATTTGAGAGTCAGATTTAGGCGGGTTAAATTGCAGCAATTTTTCAGCATATAATGTTTTTAGAAACTGATTAACAAAGAAAGGGTTTCCTTGAGTTTTTCCCACAATCAAGTGAGCTAAAGGTGCTACTGATTCAATATCAGTGTGTAAAGTTTCAGCAATTAATTGACTTATGTGACCAAGTTTTAAGGGTAGTAAGTTAATGTGATTAATAATGGCTTTGTTATATCGAAGTGCATTCATAGCCATCATTAAGGGATGTGTGGAATCTACTTCGTTATCTCGATACGCGCCAATCAGAAATAAATAGCTCATTTCTTCATCAGTCATAATAATTTCTATCAATTTGAGTGTTGCTGCATCCGCCCACTGCAAATCATCTAGAAATATGACTAAGGGATGGGAAATAGAGCAAAATACTCTAATGAAGTTTTGAAAAACTAAATTAAAGCGGTTTTGCGACTCAGTAGGATTTAACTTTTGTACGGCTGGCTGACAACCAATAATCAACTCAATTTCGGGAACTACATCAATAATGATTTGTCCATTTATACCTAATGCAGATTGAAGTTTTTCTTTCCACTGTAAGAGGGTGGCTTCATTTTCTGTTAATAGTTGTCTAGCTAATGACTGAAAAGCATTTGCGATCGCACTATAAGGGATATTCCTCTGAAACTGGTCAAACTTACCAGAAATAAAATATCCTCTATCTCTAGTAATAGGTTTATAAATTTCTTGGACTAATGCTGATTTACCGATGCCAGAATAACCTGAGACTAACATCATTTCGGCACTGCCAACACTGACGCGATTCTTTTGCGGAGACGCTACGCGGTCAAAAGCCGTCAGTAATATTTCAACTTCTCTTTCTCTACCATATAACTTTTGGGGAATGTAAAACTTATCAGAAATATCTTGCTTAGCTAAAACAAAATCATCAATTTGACCGCTTGTTTCTAATTGAGTTAAACACTCACGTAAATCTGCTGCAATTCCCCAAGCACTTTGATATCTTTCTTCAGCCGTCTTTGCTAACAACTTCATTACAATATCTGAAACCGCTTGCGGAATTTCTGGATTTAGTTGATGTGGTGAAACTGGTTGTTTAGCAATATGAGAGTGTACTAACTCCATTGCATCTGTAGTATCAAAAGGCAACTGATTTGTAAGTAATTCGTAAAAAGTAACGCCAAGAGAGTAAAAATCTGTGCGATAATCTAAACAGCGATTCATTCTGCCAGTTTGTTCTGGAGAGATATAAGCTAAAGTACCTTCGATAACTTGAGGATTTTTAATTGTTGGGTTTTCTCTGTATAAAACTGTAGATGTACCAAAGTCAATAATTTTAACAATATTAGTAGTATGATTAAATATTATATTTGCGGGACTGATATCTTTATGGATAATATTAGCAGCATGAATTTCAGTTAAAATCTGAGTAATCTTGATCGCAATTTTGAGAATTTCTATCAAATTAAAATTGAGGGAAGACATCAAGGTTTTTAATGATTCTCCCCCAAAATCTTCTAAAACAATTACTAGGGTATTTTGAAATTTTTCTAAGCTATAAGCTTTGGCTACACCGTCTATTTTTAAAGATTTGGTAATTTCGTATTCTTGTTTGTAACGAGTAATTTTTTCTGGTGTAGGATATTCGTGTTTGAGTACTTTGAAGATAACAAGTTGGCGTTCGCTTTTTTGCAATCCCCGATATACCAGAGAATTGTTACTTTCATGGATTTGGTTAAAAATTTCGTATCCAGGTAAACTTATCATGGCAATTAACAATTATCAATTAACAATGACCAATGACCAATGACCAATTAACAATGACCAATTAACAATGACCACCACACAGACGAGAGAACCTATAATGCTTCCTAAGTATTCATGTGTTATCCCTATATATAACGAAGAAGAAACAATTTTAGAACTATACCGTCGAGTCAGTGCTGTGATGGATCGCTTAGATGGTACAGTTGAATTAGTTTTAATAAATGACGGTAGTTGTGACAAATCTTTACAATTAATTCGAGAAATCCATCAACAGGATCAGCGAGTTTGTTATTTAAGCTTTGCTCGTAACTTTGGTCATCAAATTGCCGTCACTGCTGGCTTAAATTTTGCCCGTGGTCATATAGTAATTGTATTAGATGCCGACTTACAAGATCCACCAGAATTAATTCCAGATATGGTGGAAAAATGGCGACAAGGTTATCAGGTAGTTTACGCTCAAAGAACTCAACGCCGTCAAGAAAGTTGGTTTAAACGCTTGACAGCTTATGTTTTTTACCGCATTCTCAAGAATTTAGCAGATGTTGAAATCCCCACTGATACGGGAGATTTTTGTTTAATGGATCGCCAAGTGGTTGATGTGTTAAATTCTATGCCAGAGCGTAACCGCTATATTAGAGGACTACGAGCATGGGTTGGCTTTCAACAAACGGCGATTAGGTTTGAGCGAGATGCGCGTTTTGCTGGCGATGTTAAGTATAGTTTTCGTAAATCTTTAGGTTTAGGAGTTAATGGTATTGTATCTTTCTCGAAAGTACCATTAAGGCTTTCAACTTATGTAGGTTTGCTATCGGCAGTCATAGCCTTAATTATGGCTTTATTAGTTATATATTGGCGTTTTTCTGCTATTCACTCGCCTTTAACTGGATTTGCCACTATTGCTGTAGCTATTTTATTTATTGGGGCAGTGCAATTAGTTAGTATTGGCATCTTAGGTGAATATGTTGGGCGAATATATGAAGAAATAAAAGGCAGACCTTTATATACGCTTGCTGAGGTGGGAGGGTTTAACTCCCCTACCAAAAAAGATTGTTAAGAGAGAAAATTAATCTGATAACTGCTCATTGCTAACTGTTTACTGTTTACTGTTTACTGTTTACTGTTTACTGTTTACTGTTTACTGTTTACTGTTTACTGTTTACTGTTTACTGTTTACTGTTTACTGTTTACTGTTTACTGTTTACTGAAACTATGGAACTACCTAAAACCCTAGAAGAAGCGATCGCACAAGCCCGTGTTGCTACCAAAAGCGCGATCGCAGATGGTCACACCCGCCTTATGGTTGAATTAGTGTTTCCAGAACTAAAAACCATGCCTGTAGCATGGCAATTTATCCCAGAATTGGAACAATACGGTTCAAAACTGAAAGTATTCTTTCCTGACGCGGGTGCAGCAGCGTTAGCGCGTCGTGACTGGGGAGAAGTAGCCTTTAAAATATCCGACTTAGGCAGCAGCAGAAGTTCAGTACAGAATAAAATTGAGGAAGAAGACGAAATCTTCCTATTGATTGAAGCTTCTGCGGTAGAAATTGCCCAAGTAGAACAATTATGTAATGCCGCAGGCGATCGCCCAGTAATATTATTTATCCCTCGTTTGGAAGATGCGGCGGTTGTTGGTATTGGTTACGCTGCACGTCAATTGCGCGATCGCTTCATCAAGACTCTTTACTCCAGTTATTACATCAGACCATTAGAAGGCGCAGCCTTATTTCGTTCTCACCCCTCCCCCTGGCAAATTTGGCTTGAAACTAACGACGACTATAATTTGATTGCCGAAGAAACTCAAAAACCTGTCGGAGAAACACTAGATCAAATTATTCTCAAAGCCACTACTCCAACTACTAACAGTAACCCTGAAACAACCGAGCAATTAAAACCTAAAAAACCAGGAGTATTTACTAATATGCAAAGATTTTTAAAAGCTTTGACGCGATAAAATTATAGGAAGTATCCCAAGATTGCCAAAACATTTGTAGTAGGAATATCGTGCTTTCTTGATGATTGTAGCGGGCATTTTGCCCGCACTATCTATAATAACAATGCTTACCAAAATAAATTATTCATCTGTGTGCATCTGTGTTTATCTGTGGTTAATTTCCTAGAATTATACTTCTGCAATAAGTATAATAATCACAATGGCAAAATTACAACTTTTGTGATATATGCGCTTTTCAATTCCTACTATCGCCTTATCTAGTTGTTTCATTATTTTTGCGGTAGTTGCAAAAACTCAGCCACTAAAAACAACTGTTCCCACCTGCGCCCAAAACGGTGAAATTACTGGATCAGTGATTGAATTTGGTGCAGCCGACAGAACTATGTACGCCTCAACAACAATTGATGCTAAGGGAAAAATTACCATTAATCCTACCTTCTGGAACCATAGCAGCCCTGGTTTTCAGCCAATAGTAGATAAAATTTCTCCATCCACCGTGCAAGCTATCATCAAGTTAGCGAATAATGAAAGTTTTTGGACACTAAAAAGCGATCCATATAAGTATGCTTTAGGGGAAGACAGCAAAACTTCTAGTTATTTTACTGCTAACCCAATTAAATTTATTAAAATTAATCAACCCTGTGCTAACCATACTGTTACTGTTAGCCTGGGAAAAGAAGGAGAGATGTTGCGTTATGCTAGAAATTCTAGCAGCGATCGCCGTCTGCGTGTCTTCAGTTTAAAACAACTTCCTAATAGTACTCAACTATCTTCTAATCAGATTAATCAATTTGATGAACTATACGAACTACTAAAAGATTTAGAAGCTGGAGTAACACAAATATCTCTTGGGCAGGAATCAATTCCTCGTTGGGGTAAGAGAAATTTATTAGATATTGCGTTACAAGTAGCAAAAGAAAGCGACGATGCTCTTCCAGATTCAATTACATATATAGAGACAACCCGTCAAAAACTTGATCGCTTACCTAGCAAATTAAATAATCCGTCAACTAAAAAAGTTTATTTAGTAATGATGAAAGGAAAGTTTACACTTAATAGCGTTCCCAGACCCCCTGGAGCTAAATCTCCATCAGGCAATAATTTAACCTTGATTGTTGATGGCAACACAGGTCAGGTAGGAAGCTTATACCTTAATTATTTACCTGCCAACTTAAAGCAGTTAGGAGAAATCAAAGATTTGACACAGTTTACCAAATTTTAAATTTTTCAGGACTTACGCAGAAATCCCCCTAAATCCCCCTTAAAAAGGGGGACTTTGAACTTCGCCCCTTTTTAAGGCAGCAGGGGGGATCTAGGTTTCAAGCATGAGAGTGCGTAAGTCCTGTTTTTGCTCATACAAATGTCAATGTTTGTGAGGGTGTAGCTAAAAACTTTATAATGCAAATATAGTCAAGGTTAAATAGAAATAAATCTATGAATAAACCAACAGCAGAACGCATTAGACGCAGAGGGCGCGTATTTCCCGAAATTCAATGGACAGAAGAACAAAAAGCCCAACATAGAGCAAGACAACAAGCATTTTATGAACGTTGCTGGGCAATTTACGAGCAACTAAAACCCAAACTGCTTGATAAATACTATGGCTGGTACATTGCTATTGAGCCAGATAGTGGGGATTATTTTATCGATCCAGATCACGAAATGGCGAGTCGAAAAGCTCGTGAAAAGTATCCTAATGTCATTCATCACATTTTTGGAATTAATGAAACTGGTGTGAGTGGCACAATATGATCCAAGGAAGATTTGGAGATAAAGCACAGGTATATTTTGATATTGAATTAATTGATGAAAATAACTTAAGTCTCCCTGCGGAAGCAATGCTAGATACAGGTTTTACCGGATTTCTAGCTATGAATAAACAAGATATACAAAGTCTTGATTGGCGCTTTCTACGTCAGAATAAACTGAATACAGCACAGGGAGAAGCTTTTTTTGACATCTACATGGGTAAAATTATCATCGACAATCAGGAGTTTGAAATTACTGCTTTTGCTGGTGATGAAATTCAAGAAATATTGTTAGGTTCTCAGTGGCTTAAAATATTTACATTAGTAGCAGATTATAGAAAAAGCGAGGTAACTTTAACACGGGACTAAGTGATAAATTTGACGTAAACGCGATCGCATCTTTCCGTCTCAACACCGTAGGCTGGTATATAACCGCTACTTTCATACA
The DNA here is from genome assembly GCA_963711165.1 of uncultured cyanobacterium. GTDB lineage: Bacteria > Cyanobacteriota > Cyanobacteriia > Cyanobacteriales > PCC-9333 > Crinalium. Next base: position 21,254 of record CAVQDG010000055.1, read on the forward strand.
ATTTCACCGCTTCAACTAACACACTAGCCGTTTCAATCCAAATTTGCTCAAACCCTTTAAGGAGTATCGCATCCTCTAATTTTTGCAACAAAAACTTCCCTAAACCTTGCCTTCTAACACTTGACAAAAGATACATTTTGCGTATCTCTACAGCCTTATTCCCACGCAACACAGGATAATAAGCGCTTGTACCGACTATTTGCCCTTGTTGTTCAACTACCCAAAACTCCCCACCTGTAGCTAAATAACATTCTTCTACTTCCAATACATCACGATCTGCCCCCTCCGGTTCCCAACCTAACTGATATTGAGTTAAGACAGCATGAATAACTTCCTCTGCAGCAATGCGATCGCGTTTTTCCCAGTCACGAATTACAAAATCTCCGTAGTTAACTTTCATTAGCTATGAATTCTCGGCTCAGGGTGAAGAGTTTCTAGTAACTTACTTTCTGCAACCGCTAATTCTTCTAGTCGTTGTACAACAACATCGCGCTCAAAGTAAGTATCAGCCAACACCCAATAAATCCCAAAGTGACGCGCCTCAGATGCCATCAAACTGCCATAAAAATCAGCCAACTCAACATCAGGTAAATGAGTAGCCAACAATCCTAAACGTTCATGGCTACGAGCTTCAATTAACCCAGAAACTAATAAAGCATCTAAAAGTCGGTGAGGTTCATCACGGCGAATTTGAGCATTTAAACCACCACCATAAGGAGGCGCTGCAAGTGGAGCAAGTGGAATACCGCGACGCTCCAACCACTCATTTACTTGATCAAAGTGTTCTAATTCTTCACGGGCGATCGCCGTTAGCATCCGTACTAACTTAGTATTAGAAGGATAACGAAACATCAAATTGATTGCCACCCCCGCAGCCTTGCGTTCACAGTGAGAATGGTCTAGCAGAATGATATCTATATTATTAATTGCACTCTCAACCCAAGCCGAACTCGTCGGTTCTTTGAGAGCATTGATTACTGGTGGTGTTAATAGCACAGGTGATGCGGAACTTAATTTAACCAAAATCTGACATTTAAAATATCTAGCCAGATTATAGATAATACAAAATATAGCACTCTTATGCAAAGGCTCTTGACAAATCACAAGACGGAAATCTAGACATAGCAGACGAAAATAAAAAGCTAACTGCTAAAAGCTAATCGCTAATTGCTATATCTGGGCAATAAACCGCCTTGAGAACGATGAAAAATTAAGCATTAATCAGTAATAATTAACGCAGTATTCAAGTAAATCAATGCAGTCAATAAATAGGTAATTCATACTTATGACTGCGATCGCTTGAAATTGTACAAACCATCTGTAGTTTCGTTGTAGACAATATTGTGATCAATCGGATATTTAATAAAAGCAAAAGTCCCCGTCGGATTGTGATCGGTGATGTGCATGGACACTACGATGGGTTAATGACACTATTAGAGGCAGTCGCGCCCAACTCAGACGATCAAGTTTATTTTGTCGGCGATTTAATTGATCGCGGACCTCACAGCGCCCATGTGGTGGAATTTGTAAAAAAAAGCCCCTATCACTGTTTGCTCGGCAACCATGAGCAAATGTTACTAGATGTTTTTCCCGATGGAGAAATAAATGGTGAAGCCCTGCAAGGATGGCTTTATAGCGGTGGACACGCAACAGTTAACAGTTATGGTGATGGTGGCGTTGATCCAGAGCATATAGCATGGATAGGTGGATTGCCTACATACTTAGATTTAGGTGACGTTTGGTTAGTCCATGCAGGTGTAGATCCCAAACGACCAATTGAAAAGCAAAGTTCGGACGAATTTTGTTGGATTCGTGAAGAATTCCACAGTATACGCCAACCTTACTTTATGAATAAGCTGATTATTACAGGTCACACCATCACATTTACCCTACCAGGAGTTTCCCCTGGTCAACTAGCGATGGGAAATGGTTGGTTAGATATCGACACAGGTGCTTATCATCAAAAAAGTGGTTGGCTAACTGCGTTGGATATCACTAACGAGTTGGTTTATCAAGTAAATGTTTCAAAGCTGCGGGTGAGAAAGCGATCGCTTTCTGAATCAGTAACCAGAGTCGATCCCTCCAAAATCAGCAAGCGCCGCTAGTTACTGATAGCGTAGCAAAGTCTTAACTTGGGTTTGATAAGTAGTACTGTTTAAACCAGCGCCAACATTAGCACGCTGAGGATCAATCAACTTTCTTAAAGTAGTAATGCGATCGCTAGTAGCTGGGTGAGTACTTAAGAAAGTAGGAACGCTACCTTGACTACCAGCCATTAGCTTTTGCATAAAAGCTACCATTGGCGACTCAGCATAGCCTGCACGTCTTAAGGTCTGTAACCCTCTTTTATCAGCATCATACTCATCGTTGCGACTGTGAGGACGGCTGAGGGCTAGTTGTACACCAAGTTGAACTGCTTGGTTATTATTAACCCCTGCTGCTGTACTAATACCTTGAGCGATCGCTGTTTCGCGCATTTGTTTAACCGCATGACGACCAGAAATGTGACCAATTTCGTGAGCAATTACACTAGCTAACTGAGCTTCATTATCGGCGGCGGCGATCGTCCCAGTGTTGATATAAACAAAACCGCCCATTGTAGCGAAAGCATTAATCGCTGGATCATTCACCACCTGAAATGTATAAGGTAGATCAGGGCGATCGCTATTTTTAGCTAGGCGTTGACCAAGTTGATTAATATACTGATTTAGTTGCCGATTACCATAAAGTTCGACATCATTAGTCACAATCTGCTGATTAATTTGTTGTCCAAGCTGAATTTCTTGGCTAGTAGACACATTAGACAACTGAACTACCCGTATACCTTGAAATAAGATATCAAACCAGCTAATTGCCTGACTAGCTTGGGGCGTACCTACAATCAGACTTGTCGCTACCGTCGCCGACAGCAAGGGATAATACCAAGGACGACGGGCAGCACGTTTTAAAGAAGACAAAGAGGAGAACTTCATAGCAACTGGCATGACTAATATGAAAGAAATTTTAACTATAGCTGTGAATTACAGACGGCATTTAAGCTAATATGTTGCCATTTCAATCTGATTTACGCGGAATTTCTTCTATCTCTAGAGGAATATTTTTGGCATTAGATGTAATAGCTGATCGCTAACGGCTAAATAATTAAACTTAATTTATGCAATTAAGCAATAGCATGGTAATTTAACAAATGGCTTTAATAACAAGCATTTTCTATCTAGTAAATTGGTAGGCTAGAAAATGCTGATCAAAGCTGTTAGCGGTAGCTAGGACAACTTTTCATGGCAATTTTGGATTCTCAAGGACGGCTGTTTGGTAAGGTAAGCATTTTAGACTTTGCTGCTGCCTTAGTAATTTTATTAGTTGTGGTAGGGATTTTCTTTGTACCTGGAACTGCTGGTTCTGTAGCTCAAACTGGTGCTACGAAACCTGTGGAAGTCGATGTACTGGTTAGGGGTCTAAGTGTACTAGATCCCAATGGTTTAATTGAGCAATTCAACAAGGAAAAGAAGACAAATCTGATCATCCGTAATCAACCTTATGGTGAGGTTGATATTAAATCTGTGAAAGCACTACCCAGGACAGTAATTGTTCCGCAACCAGATGGGACTGCCAAAGCACTTCCCGATCCTAGACCAGATGCTTATAGTACTGATATGTTAATGGTACTCGCTGGTCAAGCACAAATAACTAAAACAGGGGCAGTGTTCGGCAACAGTAAAATCAAAGTCGGTACGACCCTAGAATTAGAAGGCTTCAATTATGATTTCAATGCTAGTGTGATTGGTATTCGCGTTAAACAATAAGCTTGCTACTCACAAGTTTATTGGGATGATGATTTGAGATGTTTGTTCATAGTTTACCATCATTTAATGTAGAGACGTACCATAGTACGTCTCTACTATTCTAACAACTTCAAAAATCGCCGAATTAAACCAATAGTTACTGCTGGTAATTCTAATTGTGGTGTTAGTCCCACATCATCTAAAGATTGAAATACTTTAATTGCTTGGGGGTTAAGTGCAGCTAGTCGCTTACCAACTTCTGGGCTAGTAAATTGAGACTGTTGACCCCAAATAATTGCGGTGGGAGTATTTAACTGAGTAATATAAAGGGATAAATCAAAACATAAATCTCCCCGTACAAAAGCCAACGCTGCATATTCAGCATTAGGTTGTTGGGCAGATTCCAAATAAGCCTCTACAATTTCTGGGTAAATACGACTAGGGCGGGCAAATTGGCGTTGTTCTAAAAAGCTGCGGATGCCAGCACTGTTAGCAACACCAACATTGTAGAATATGCGGTCAAGAATGGGAGTGCTGACGATTTGGGCAAAGAAGCTACGGGTATAATTTTCCCCAAAGTCAGACAAACCTGTTGCTGTGGTTAAAATCAGAGATTTGAATAAATCAGGACGTGCGATTGCCGCCCGAATAGTAAAAGCTGCCGTTAATGAAGAAGCAACTACAGATACCGGAACCGTGCAAGTTTGCTCAATAAATTCAATGATTGTAGTGATATAATCATCAATTTTATAATTACGAACAGGATGTTCAGATCGTCCCCAACCAATTAAATCCGGTGCTAAAATTTGATACTCACTGGCAAAACCAGGATAAACTTTCGACCATTCATAAGCCGACGAACCCCCACCAAAACCATGTAAAAAAACCAACTTAGGTAGGTCGGTAAAATTACTACCATCTACTACTTCCCAAGGTGTTGAGCCTTGTGTGTAGTAAACCATGCGACCTAGTGAAGTAACTAGAGATTGCTGTTCAAATCCAGGGGGCAGAATCATATATATAAGCTGTTGTGTTTCGCGCATTTTATCTTTTAGAAAGAGAGGAGGGAGGAGGGAGGAGAGAGGGTTATAGGGTTTGATAATTTTTCTCTAAATTAAAAATGTACAAGTTTATTTGCGCGTTAGCTTACCTATTTTGTAGTTATCATCATCACTGATGGTGGTTACTTAAAACTTCTGACCACAGGTTGATTCCCAACTAAAGCCAGTATTCTATTACGATAGAAGCCTGCATATATAATTTATCTCAATTAAGCAGGAAAGCAACGTGGCACAAGCGTCGTTTCCGTGGCAGCAACTCGTTAACCAGATGCAACGCTTATCGCTGTCACAAGTAAAACTCAAACCCCTCAAACACTTTCAGCTACGCCGTTTTAAAGGACCAGGTGGCTGGCTACTCGCCTTAACCCTGTTTGTAGCTATGCTGTTTTGGAATTGGAAACTCCTTTTAGCAACTAGCACAGGCGTTTTTATCATGTTGCTGGTTTATCTGATGCAGGAGTGGGACTGGCAAGTACGTTGGTCTGAACTGCGTCGGTTATTCGGTGGCTCAAATCGGCAATTAACTCTAGCTGTAGGTAGTGGTGGCATTGCCTCTCTCAGTACCTACATGGCTATTTCTATATGGGTAGAATCAGATAGCCCCTGGATAGGCGCAGGTGCGATTATTCAAGGCTTAGGAACTTTGATCACGATCGTTCTGCTGGTTTGGCAAATTATTAATCGTCAATTAAGGCAGAATGAAGCTAAACTCAACAATTTGTTGACAGATTTGACCGATAATGATCCATTAAAACGTCTGATTGCAGTTAGGCAACTTACACAACAGATTAAAGATCATCAGTTAGAGCGAGATCAACGCCGTCAGATTACCGATTATTTTGGTTTAATGTTGAGTCGTGAGCAAGAATCTGTAGTCAGAAATGCCCTACTTGATGGCATCCAAGTTTTGGATAATACTCAGATATCTGCTAAAGGTGCTAAACCTTTGCAGATGCCATTAACAATCAAACGTTCTACAGAAAAAATTAGTCGCCATTAATCTGGCAGAAATAGATAACTATTTCCCGTGATGTCAGGAATGGGCTTTAACAGGAGAAAAACCCGATGGTTGCAGAAAATAAATCTATCCTCACCTTAGCCGTCGATATTGGCGGCAGTGGTATCAAAGTAATAGTATTAGACGAAGCTGGCAAACCCCAAACTGAGCGTAGCCGTGTGGAGACACCACAACCTCCTAAGCCAGATGTGGTAATTAATGCGATCGCTTCCTTAGTAGCCACACAAGGAGCATTTAACCGCGTATCTGTCGGCTTTCCTGGTGTCGTGCGTGGCGGTATTACTGAAACAGCAGCAAACTTAGATTCTGACTGGTTGGGGTTTGATTTAGGCACAGCACTGTGCGATCGTTTAGGTAAGCCTGTACGAGTCATCAATGATGCTGATATGCAGGGGTTCGGGGCGATTTGTGGCAAAGGAGTAGAACTCGTAATTACCCTGGGGACTGGTTTTGGTTCAGCACTATTTTTAAACGGCAAATTAATCCCAAATTTGGAAATAGGACACCACCCATTTCGCAAAAGTGAAACCTACGAAGAGCAACTAGGGCGGGAAGCGTTAGAAAAAGTTGGCGATAAAAAATGGAATAATCGCTTAGAAAAAGCGATCGCTTCCCTACAACGTATGCTTAACTACGATTACCTTTATATCGGTGGTGGTGAAGCCAAAAAGGTCAGCATCTACCTACCACCAAATGTCAAAATCATTCCCAATATTTCAGGTTTATTAGGTGGTATCGCCTTGTGGCGAGATTAGATGCAATTATAGGCAATCAGCTATGTGTGCCAAAAGTACGCATATCATTAGCAATTTGCCTTGCTCCCTGATTAAGATCATTCATCCCAGCAACTACTTGTTGAATAGCTATAGCTTGCTGTTTAGCATTTAGGGAAATTTGTTGAGAATTCGTAGCAATATTGTTAACAGCAACTACAACACTTTCAACAATATTTCTGCCTTCTTCTGTCACCTTAACCGTAGAATTAGTCGCTCTCTGAATATCTTGAACTAAAGCATTAATCCGTTCTGCTGACTTTTTACTTTGGTCAGCAAGTTTCCGAATTTCTGATGCTACAACCCCAAACCCTTTACCATGCTCACCTGCTCTTACCGCCTCAACAGCAGCATTGAGCGCCAACATATTAGTTTGATTAGCTAACTCACTCACCAGTGTAGATATCATCCCAATTTGTTGAGTTTGTTCACTTAAATGTTTAATTTCTTCACCTATCTGCCCAACTGTTTCTCTTAAACTAGACCCCTGATTTACGTGCGAGTTATCGGTTTGTTGATTACCATCTACCAAACTTAAAACTTCTCTAGTTCCAGCCGCCGCCGCCTCAGCTTGAGAAGCTGAAGCTTGCAATGAAGCACTTAACTCATCCATTGTGCTAGTAGTTTGGTTAACAGAACTAGCTTGCTGCGCCAGTGCATTTTCTAATTCAGTAGTTCTAGCTTCTAGTTCTTTTGCCATCAACTTTAAAGAATGAGCTAGACTACCTAATTCATCTTGCCGATGATCTTCAACAGAGATATTATAATCTCCTTGAGTAATCTGATTAGTTGCGTCCATCAGTTTTTTTAAGGGCGCAGCAATTTGTCGGCGTAGAACTACAAAAACTAACGCAATTACAATTAACAAAACAGCTAGACCCGCAAATAAAGTCGAACGGGCTATTTCTACCGCTTTTTTTGTCAGAATTGATTTGGGAAAAACTGTGACAAAATACCAATCTGGTCCAGCAATTTTAGTAACAGCCAGATATTCATCATTTTGAAAATTATCAATAATTACTTGTTTTGATGAATTATCCTTAACTAATTTAAAAATATTTTTTAACCTCGTATCCCCAGACTCAGAGATATTAAAAACACCCTGTTTTTTCTGAATCTCATCCATTAACTTTGGGTGAGCAATCAAGCGACCATCTTCCCTGAAAATAATATTATATCCACCATCAATATGATTATTTACTGTTCTTTTCAACAAATCATTGAGAAAGATATCATTTCCTATAGTAGCAATATGTCTACCATTAATATCGACAGGAGTTGCGGCTGAAACCATCCAAACTTTGCTAACTTCCTCGTAATAAAGACCTGTCCAAACTGTTTTTCTCTCTGGATTATGCTGCTTATCTGCTACCCAACCATATTCTTGTTCTGGTATATAGTAGTTGGCTGCTAAATCCTGAGCCCAATTAGGAAACTCTGGCCAATAAACCACAATAATATTTTCTGGAGTTGAGATATATATATCCTGAAAAGTGTTATGCCATGCAGCACCAAAATAATTAAGTAGATTATAAAACGTTAGGACACGACGGCGAATATCAGCATTTATTGTTAAGGATTTACCCACATAAACACCCGCTTGTCGTTTCCCATTAAATTTTTCAGGTCGATTGCGGATTACTTGATCTTTAGACTTGACAAATAATTGATCGAATTGAGCTTTTGGATCTTGATTTTTCAGCGCTTCAAGCCTAATTAAAATTTCCTGTTTTAAAGCAGCATGATTACTGGTAGCCGTACTAAAAATAATTTGTTCTCGTTCACCCCGTTCTAATACATATTTTTCTAGTTGCCCCAATGTCTGTGATTTAATGCTATTGAAAACCTGAAAATAACTAATAGCTGTAGAAGCAACAATTGCAGTAGTAATACCTACTGTAATCTGTATAAGTGTTTTACGGGTGATAGAGCCTGTATGCAAAGACCTTGTAGATGAGTTGTTACCATGAGGATCATTTCGAGATGTTTGTGTAAACATTTAATTACTTGTTTATAGATTGAATAAGTCAGAAGTCTTTTGGTGAAGTATTCAGATTCACTAAGAAATTTTTTACCACCAAATTTCAAATTTGGTGGGATACAATAACACCGTCTATTCATTTACTCATCTGCACAAAATTCTGACAAATTCTGGCGATTTACCCCTAAATTCTTATTTAATAAAGAACATAACGGTGATTAAAACCGCCGAGAATAATAGTTAGCACCCTAGTTATTTTAAATATGATCAAGAAAAGTGTGTAATTACACTTTTGTTTACGCCAAAATTTTCTCTATCATAGCATTGGCTTGTGAGGAATAGCCACCACCAAACAAATTAAAGTGATTCAAAATATGATACAAATTGTAAAGGAATTTTCTTTGCTGATAACTTGGTTCTAGAGGAAAAACTTCGTTATAGCCCTGATAAAAAGCAGGTGGAAATCCGCCAAATAATTCAGTCATGGCAAGATCTACTTCGCGATCGCCAATATAAGCCGCGGGATCAAAAATAACAGGTTCTCCTGTCTCCGTAAAACCCGCATTTCCTCCCCACAAATCCCCGTGTACTAAAGATGGTTGCGGTTGATGCGTTAGTAGTTCGGGAATGGCTTTAACTAAAATATCTCCCTTGGGAAAATTTCCACCTCTACCCCTAGCCAGTTTTAATTGATAACCAATCCGGTATTCTGCAAAAAACTCCGCCCAATTTGCAGCCCAAGTATTAATTTGTGGTGTAGAACCAATCGTATTATTTATTTCCCAGCCAAAATTACCCATCTCGTAATTTGGGGGTGTCCACTGGTGCATTGCTGCTAGTTTACGCCCCATTTCTTCCCAAGCTTGATTGCCACTACCCCGCCCTAACTCTAGCCACTCTAATACAATGTATGCGGAAGTAGATGCTGTCCCCCAACAAATAGGTTTAGGAACCCGAATAGTTTGACTTTCCACCATTTGCTTCAGCCCCAGCGCCTCAGCGACAAACATATCAGCTAAAGATGCTTGATTTAGTTTGACAAAGTAGGTGCGTTGACCATCAGTAACAGCGTAGCCTTGATTAATACAGCCCCCACTCACAGAACGTTGGCTATTAATAGAAAAGTTTTCTTTTGTTACTTCAGAAATATGATTGGCAATTTGCGTCCACATTGTTAGGTTCTATCACGTCCGGTTGATTAGTTTTTGTGGGTAGGTGCGGACTTAGAGCCTATCTTTAAAAGTGCTTTTAAGAGATTTTAACCGCAGATAAACGCAGATAAATGCCGCGATTTTCTAGGATTAATTATTTTGAAAGATAGGCTTTTAGTGGGCAAATGTTCAAATAAAAACATTTTTACTTCTTCTCTCCCCCTGCCTCCTCTGCCTCCACCGGACAGGATATTTAACTGGGAGTAG
>CAVQDG010000056.1:0-141517 GCA_963711165.1 uncultured cyanobacterium
GTAGACGCATTGGGTTAACTTCGTTATCGAGTTTGTACTCAATCCAGGTTTGAATGAAGTCTTCTGTAAACACACCTGACTCAGTTAAGAAAGTGTGGTCATGCTCCAACGCTTCCAACGCAGCTTCCAAAGAAGGTGGAGTAGAAGGAACTTTCGCCAGTTCTTCTGGGCTAAGGTCGTAGATATCTTTATCTAAAGATTCACCAGGATCAATCTGGTTCTTAATCCCATCAATTCCAGCGCAAAGCATCGCAGCAAAAGCCAAATATGGGTTGCTGGTAGCATCTGGACAACGGAACTCTAAACGCTTGGCTTTGGGGTTAGTACCAGATAGAGGAATGCGGATAGAGGCAGAACGATTACCTTGAGAGTAAGCGAGGTTAACAGGCGCTTCAAAACCAGGCACTAAGCGCTTGTAGGAGTTAGTGGTGGGGTTTGTCAAAGCCAAAAGTGCAGGCGCGTGTTTGAGGATACCACCGATGTAATGCAATGCCATTTGGCTCAAACCTGCATATTTATCGCCTGCAAATAGCGGTTGTCCATCTTTCCAGATAGATTGGTGGGTGTGCATACCGGAACCATTGTCGTTAAACAGTGGTTTTGGCATAAATGTCACGGTTTTGCCATATTTCTTAGCAACGTTCTTGATGACGTACTTATAGGTCATCAAATAGTCTGCTGCCTTCACCAAAGTATCAAAGCGGAAACCTAGTTCGCATTGACCGCCTGTAGCTACCTCATGGTGATGCTTTTCAATGGGTACGCCGCATTTTGCCATTGTCAGCAACATTTCCGTCCGCATATCTTGGGAGGTATCTGTCGGGGCTACTGGGAAATACCCTTCTTTATAGCGTGGCTTATAACCCAAGTTGCCGCCTGGTTCCTCTTTACCAGAATTCCAACGACCTTCAACAGAATCTACATAGTAAAAGCCTGTATTCTGGGTTTGGTCAAAGCGAACATCATCAAAGATGAAGAACTCTGCTTCTGGACCTAAGAAAGCTGTATCACCAATACCTGTGGAAATTAGGTAATCTACTGCTTTCTGAGCAATTGTGCGGGGACAACGGCTGTAGGGTTCGCCAGTACGCGGTTCAATAATGCTACAGATGACGCTGAGGGTAGGCTCTTGCATGAATGGGTCAATCCACGCTGTGGTGGGATCGAGTACCATTGACATATCGGATTCATTGATCGCTTTCCAACCCCGAATACTGGAGCCATCGAAAGGTACACCTTCTGTGAAGGAGCTTTCGTCAATTTGATTGTGGTAAAGGGATAAATGTTGCCAAATACCAGGCGTATCAATGAATTTTAGGTCAATTATCTGAATGTTATTTTCTTTAACATAATTCAGAAATTCTTGCGGGGTTTGGAACATGAATGACTCCTTGGTTTATAAGCTTGCTCTAATATCAGGCATCCGCAAACTAATTTAACGCTCATAATGGCTCTTTTATTAGCCAAGGCTAAGACAACCCAGATAAGCGTGAACGTTCTTTTATTACACAAGCGTTTGCTGTACTGGATCATCCTAGAGATATAATTAGGGATGATTTTGTATACAGCGTTACAGAATATTACGGTACTGAGTTTGAGTCAACCTGTGTAAAGTTAAAAATTGTAGCGAAATTAACACAATTACTAGGTTTAGCCTGATTAGGATATAAAATAGTATCAATAGCTACAGTTTATGGGTTGGCAATAATCATGGTTTTTAAATTAAATGCAGTAGATTTTGAGCAGCAAGAAGCAATGAAATATCGTCCAGGGCAGCGCGTGGAACTTAAGCAGCGTCCAGGAGTGGTGGACATCATTGTGGAATATGACCCAATGATGGTACCACCGATTGCTTTAGCTAATGATCCTAAGCCTCGCTATCCAGAAGAACTGCTGTTAGTTGTGACACCAAAAAGAAATGAGTGGTTAAAACCAGCAGGGCGTAGAAAGGTACGGACATTTTCTGCTGAGTATGCTTTAGCCAGGTAAAGAGCTAATTTTTGATAATTTATGTTTAAATATAAAGTTGCTCTCCCAATTAATACTTCCATGAGCCAACCCTGTGGGATTATTAATCAATAGAGATATGTTGATTGTTACTAGACCGATACAGATTGTTGTTGGGAGAGCGATTTTATGCGGGACGCAATTACAAACTTAATTAAGAACTACGATGTGACAGGTCGTTATCTAGACCGTGATGCCATTGATCAGCTTAAGTCTTACTTTGAAAGTGGCACTGGTAGGCTTGCTGCTGCGGGCGTGATTAATGCCAATGCGGCATCAATTGTTAAGCAAGCAGGATTGCGGTTATTTGAAGAGCAGCCGGAACTGATTCGCCCTGGTGGTAATGCTTACACAACTCGTCGTTATGCGGCTTGTTTGCGGGATATGGATTATTACCTCCGCTATGCTAGTTACGCGCTAGTTGCAGGGGATAATCATGTGCTGGATGAGCGGGTGCTGCAAGGTTTAAGGGAAACCTATAATTCTTTGGGTGTACCGATTGGACCAACGGTAATGGGCATTCAAATTATGAAACTCATTGTCAAAGAACAAGTTGCTGCTGCTGGCATTCAAGATACAGGGTTTGTGGATATGCCTTTTGATCACATGACTCGCGAGTTTAGTGAACAGGATATCTAAGTTAGATAGCAGGCATTTGTAGCAATGTCTGCTGTTTAATCAATATCTAAAAGCGATCGCATTTCTGCCTAAATCTTAATCAGGAGTGCGATCGCTTTTTTTGGATGATTAACTAATCTAATGATTAATAAATGTTTTGGTATAGCTGTAGCCAGATAGGGCGCGGACATTCAATATGGCTCAAACCCTTGGAAACATTGGCGCATGATGTAGAGACGCGCCATGGCGCGTCTCTACGCTGACGGTGCAGACAGCTATATAACTTTGATGCGGTATTTAGATACAAACCCATCTTGAAGACTAGGAATAATTTCTAATCTTTGCAGTGAGCAGTCTAGTACCAAGTGCTGTACAGGAATACTATTCAAAATTTCTAACTCTTGCTTACGCCAGCACAGAATACCATCTTCCATCAAGGGATTTTTAATAACCAAGGATTCTCTAATAATAGGAATGGTAGAGTGAATATTAGCGCCAAAAACTTCCCAAACAATGGTTTTACCATCCAACAAAGCCCACCACTTACGGATGGCTGCCAAATTACCCTCATTTCCAGGGAGACTACTGTCAGTACACCAGAGAATAATTTGTGCTAGACATTGCTTTGGTTGGGTGATCAACATTTATAAATGCTCAAAAATAATTGAGTACCAATTTTTTATTACTTTATATGCTATTAATTATTTTCCTATAAATCTTAAGGATTTTTAAATGTTTGTCAGGAAAATGAGATAAAAGTTGATTTAAATACAGTATAAAAATTTTCATTTAAGAACATTTTTATCTTCCCCTGCCTCCTCTGCCTCCTCTACCTCCCCTGCCTCCTCTGCAAATAAATTGGCTGGGCAACTGACTAAACTTTGCCCAGCCAATTTTTGCTATCCTTCGGACAAACTATCTATATTCAGAGGAACCATGTCCCCATGAGTTGTTAGCCCTAATAACATTGGCTCGGAGGCGCGAATAAATTTACCTGTGAGTACACAACGTTCTTCCTGCTCTGCTTTTGCAGGAATACTGGCTCGGATATCACTTTTGGAAAGTTGCGATCGATACTCACCAGATTTTTGCTGGACGTAATTCCACAGGATGTCTCGAACTAAAGCTTGATAGCCTTGATTGCCAGAAATAGCTTTGAGTTTCTCTTTAAGTTCTCTCTCTAGACGGATGCTAGTGACTTCCATTTCAGTTGTTGAAGTCCGATTGAGGGTATACATGATCTTTTTTCCTTAAATTAGTGGACAGACTCGTAATACAAGTGTAGTATTTAAAAGTCAGCTTTAAATTAATCTTCTTAAAAAGCCTTCCTGTGAATACAAGAACTCACTCCACCCTAAATTTTGCCCCCAATCGTTGTCACGGTTGGGAATCCGCAAATATAGGTGTGGAGTTTTTGTTTATGGGTGAGGATAATCTGGAAGAGCAGGCTAAACAAATTAGCAATTATTCAGATGACAGTAAGAATTTCCTAGTAAGAAATCCACAAATAAATAGCGAAGCGGGAGGTATAGGTTGAAAAAATCTATACCTATATAAGAAAAGAAAATACGTCTAGGCGTTTTTCAACCCCCGCTTCTCAAGGAAAGAGGCGGGGATTTTTATTTAGGAATTAGAGCAAGCAAGGTAAAAGCTAACCGCGTATATAGAAGGAGCGATGCAGATGACTTGCACAACTCAAGTGTTAGGGAAGTCGGTGGTGGTATTCAGTAAGAATTATCTGCCAGTGAGCCGAGTGAATATCAAGCGAGCGATTATTCTGCTCGTTACCGGAAAAGCCGAACCCTTAGATTTTCTGAGTGGTATTGGTATAGCGGTGCGATCGCCTAGCCAAGTTGTGTATGTCCCAGGGCAGATTCGTCTGACATTTGCAAGCAGTGAGCGAGTTTGGAAAGTCCCGCCTGTCAATCGCCGAGAGGTTTTGCGACGCGATCGCCACTCCTGTCAATACTGCGGTAGTACAAAACACTTAACACTCGATCATATTATTCCGAGATCCAAAGGCGGAAAACACACTTGGGACAACGTAGTTACAGCTTGTTCAAGTTGTAATGGTCGCAAAGGCGATCGCACTTTGATACAGACAGGAATGACGCTACGCACTCACCCGAAAGCACCTATGCACCCAACAGTGGCATTTGCCGAACAGTTCTGGAAAGAGCAGCAAGAAATTTTGGAGTAGGGGGAAAAACCCGGTCATGCTTAAACTTACTTATACCGAAAATAGTTTTTATTTAGAGCGTTTGGCTCAACCTTTAGAAGATTGGGTGACACAGCGAGTAATTTTAGCCTTGCGAGTTGGACAAAGCTTCTGTGTTGAACCTAGTACGGCGGCGTTTTTGCTTCCTGCTGATTTGCCTTTAACTGCTTTGGAAACATTGGTGCAACGCGAAGGTGGCGATGCGATCGCGCTTTCTGTCTGTGATGCTGAATATGTTGAAGTCAGTCTGGAAGGTTCTTGGCTTTCAGCACCAGAGGATACAGAGGGTGTGTTTGTGACTGCAATGAGCGATCGTCTTGAGTTCTTTCTATTTAAGTTATGGCAAGATGCTCAAATTTGTGAATCTGCAATCACAGAATAACCGCCTAGCCCCCCTTAAAAAGGCAGGGCTAATTCATTTTCTCTTATGGAAAAAGTTTCTACTCAACTTATCTAGAACCAAGACTTGGGGGTTCCCCCCAAACCCCCATTGGGGGACGGACGCGTCCCCCAAACCCCCTCCGTAAGGGTTAGTCGCTTCCAGCCTTTTATAGTGCTTGTGATGAGAAAATATTTGACTTTTTTCTTTCTTCACAATGAATTAGCCCTGCCTTAAAAAGGGGGGAAAATTCAAAGTCCCCCAATTTATGGGGGGATTTAGGGGGATCTTTGCGTAAGTCCTGTTGTAAAAGCACACTCAAAACCCTTACAGTAAAAGTTGCATTGTGGTTTGGAGTTGACTGACAAAAGCTGTGCGGAAAATCGTCATTGCTGGAAACTGGAAAATGTATAAAACTCAGGCAGAAACTACGGAGTTTTTGCAAGGATTCATGCCTGAGTTAGAAAAAACTCCCGAAGACCGGGATGTGGTGATTTGCCCTCCATTTACAGCTTTAGATGCCATATCTAGAAGTCTGCACGGTAGCCTCGTGCAATTAGGGGCGCAAAATATCCATTGGGAAGATAATGGTGCTTTCACTGGTGAAGTAGCTGGTTCAATGTTGTCAGAAATTGGGGTGCGTTATGTGATTGTTGGTCACAGTGAACGCCGTCAATATTTTGGCGAAACTGATGAATCTGTTAACAAAAGGTTGTTGTCGGCTCAACGTCATGGTTTAATCCCTATCCTCTGTGTGGGTGAAACCAAGCAACAACGAGATGCTGGTGAAACTGAATCAATTATTACTAAGCAGTTAGAAAAAGATCTTGTAAATGTGGATCAACAACGGTTAGTCATCGCATACGAGCCTATTTGGGCGATTGGGACAGGAGACACTTGTGATTCTTCGGAAGCTAATCGTGTTATTGGCGTGATTCGTAGTCAATTAAGTAATGCTGACGTAACGATTCAATACGGTGGTTCTGTTAAGCCAGATAATATTGATGAAATTATGGCTCAACCAGAAATTGATGGTGCGCTAGTTGGGGGAGCAAGTTTGCAACCTGCAAGTTTTGCTCGAATTGTTAATTATCAATAGATTTGAGTTATTAGTTGTTAGTTTTATTTTGGCTAACAACTAATATTTTTAGGATTTACGCAAAACTAAACGCGGGCAAGATGCCCGCACTACATTTAAGCAACCACAAATG
Organism: uncultured cyanobacterium; assembly: GCA_963711165.1. Lineage (GTDB taxonomy): Bacteria > Cyanobacteriota > Cyanobacteriia > Cyanobacteriales > PCC-9333 > Crinalium. The sequence continues at coordinate 6,434 of CAVQDG010000056.1, forward strand.
TAGAGACGTGCCATGGCACGTCTCTACCCCTATATGTAGTGTGACTTTCTACAAAAGTCCTGATTTTTTTAAATTCATGGAAAATTCTGCTATATCTGTACTGCCTTTGACTGTGCGATCGCATTCTTTTGTATGGGGCGATCGCACTTATCTTATGGGCGTTCTTAATGTTACGCCTGATAGTTTTAGTGATGGTGGTCAGTTTAATAATTTACCAGCAGCAGTAGCACAAGCTAATTATTTAGTAGAATCTGGTGCTGATATTATTGACATCGGTGGTCAATCGACTAAACCAGGCGCAAAAGAAGTTTCTATCGCAGAAGAACTAAATCGAGTTTTACCAGTCGTGCAGGCGATTAGAACTGGTATAACCGTACCAATTTCTATTGATACTACCCGCTCAGTTGTAGCCAATGCAGCAGTTAAAGCTGGTGCTGATATTGTTAATGATATTTCGGCTGGAACGTTTGATCCAGATATGTTATCTGTAGTAGCAGAGTTGGGTGTGCCTATTGTGTTGATGCACATTCGAGGAACACCGGAAACAATGCAAAAATTAACTGATTATAATGATTTAATTGGGGAAATTTACGAGTTTTTTGAAGATAGAATTGCTGTGGCGATCGCAGCAGGTATTGAAAAGTCAAAAATTATTATTGATCCTGGTATTGGCTTTGCTAAAAATTATCAACAAAATCTCGAATTGTTGAAAAATATATCTAAGTTTCGTTTGCTGGGATGTCCGGTATTAATTGGAGTATCCCGTAAAAGTTTTATTGGTCATATATTAAATCAACCTGAGCCGAAAGAGCGAGTGTGGGGTACTGCTGCTGCTTGTTGTGGTGCTATAGCCAATTCTGCCGATATTTTGCGAGTTCACGATTTACCAGAAATGCGCGATGTTTCCAGGGTGGCGGATGCTATTTTTAGAAATAAGAAGGGAATCCGCGAGTTAAACGTATTACCCCACCCCCCAACCCCCTCCCCTTACTAAGGGGAGGGGGAGATTTTCGTTTGCTCTTTTTTTATTGGATCTACTTAATTACTAATTGTTAATTGTTAATTGTTAATTGTTAATTGTTCAAGGTGTCGGAGGATTACCTGGATTATTTGGAGTCGTATTGGTAGTTTCAGAAATCATTCCTGAGATGCTTTCGGTTAATGCCTTCGGGTCCATAAAGACAATTTTGGCATTGGGACTGGAACTTAATTTTTGATTAGCATCGACATATCTTTGAGCAATTAAAAACTGTAAAACTTCTCGGCTCAAATTCTGCGATTTTAAAGCATCACTTAAAAGTTCTACCGACTTAACAGTTCCCTCAGCTTCTAAAATAGCGGCTCTTTTTTTACTTTCTGCTGCCCTTTCTAATTCCAAAGCTTCCAACACTGCCTTTGCAGGTGTAATTTCTCGCACCTCTACCCTAGTTACCTTCACTCCCCAGGCGATAGTCGCACCATCTAGCTCGTTTAATAAGTCCTGATTAATTGATTGGCGAGAAGAATAAGTTTGTTCTAGTTCGAGTTGACCAATTGCAGAGCGTAAAGTAGTTAAAACTAAATTTTCAATTGCTAGTTCAATATCTTCTACAGAGTAAAAAGCTTTCTCTAAATCAAGAATTTGCCAGTAAATTACTGCGTCAGCTTTAAGAGAAACATTATCTTTAGTAATTGCTTGCTGTGGTTCAATTTCTAAGACCTTCTCTCGATTCGTCTCCTCTACCACAATTGAATCTATAAAGGGAACGATAAAATTCAGACCAGGCTCTAGCCTACGCCGATACTGACCCAAACGTTCTACTAGGGCAACATTTCCTTCACTGATAATTTTTGCAGAACCCACTGTATAGCCGATTATCATTAAGATTATCGGAGCAAGCAAATAAAGTATCGAAGACATAGTTTTTTTCCGGCTGTTAGCAACGAGTTGAGGAGGATTTACCTGTTTTGTAACCGAGACATCCCAAGTAGCGGTGTTTTTACAAGCGATTTTGTGTGTAAAGTCTTAAAATTAAGTTGTAATTATCTTATTCTCTCAATTACCAAAGTAGTTTTATGCCTCCTCGTTGGCCTCGTGAACCAGACCGCCGTGATCCAGATTATCGTCGTTTAGATGACCGGATGAACTTTGCTATTCATGTAGGGATTTTTGCGGCTTGCAATTCTGGTTTGTGGTTCTTCCACAACTTGCAGCATACCACTTGGGATTGGATAACTTTAGTGACGGGTGGATGGGCATCGGTGTTGGCTGCCCATGCTTTGTACATTTTTGCGATCGCAGATTATTCTGAACCTTCACCAGAATCTTTAGGTACACCTGCTGTAGGGTTTCAGCCTAAACCTCAGAGTAAACCTAAAACCAAGTCTAAAAAAACTACCAAACGATAGACTCTTAACTCAAGCTTTGCGCTGATTTAATCTCACGTCCTATAGATTGCAATTGGATTAACTAGATACATTACTCTGATGGAGAGAAAATCCTATGGCTACCGCAAATACCACTGAAGCAATAGAAGCACTTGCTGCGGAAATTGGTGAAAACATTTTTATTGATGTTGCTAAATGGCATCTTTATTTAAGAGATGCACATTTGCACACCCAATTAGCACAACAATTATATCCTATAGTTAGCGGCGGTAGGATAGAAGAAGATCAAGTGCTGCAAATCCTCAAAAATATCCCTGTTAAATTGGGTGGCGGTAAGATAGAAGTACCATTATCCGATTTGCTGCCGATGCAATGCCAAGTCAATTTGATGGATTTGTTGGAAGAATATCAGCGTAATCTTTAATTATTCGCTTTTGATCTGCTGATCCATAAATGTGATTTGTCAGGTATAGCAATCTTATTTGATTAGACATCTCATAGAAATGCGAATGTAGAGACGCGAAATTTCGCGTCTCTACATTGGTTTAAGGGTTAATACCTGTATTTTGTGTCGATGTCGATTGGTGAAAAATTCGATGATTATACTTATCTTGTCAATTCACTATTTTTTAGAAATACGGGATTGTTTTATAAATTAAAATAATATTATATCATAAGTAGACATAATAAAGCTAGAGCGATCGCAGATTGGGGATAAATTTCCCACATTTGTATATTTTAAGTAATTAAGTTATACGCGATCGTATACACGATCTTATACAAACCTCTGGTAAACTCATATTTGAGCCAAAATTTATCCTCAAACATCAAAAAATCTTTATTAATTATTTTAAAAAGTAAATAAAATTCATCACGACCCAAAGATAACGTAGGAGAACTTAATGGGTAATGTAGTTGGGATTGATTTAGGTACGACTAACTCGGTGGCGGCGTTCAAATTTGCTGATGTTGAGGTGGTAACAAATGATGAAAATAGCCCACCTGATCGAAAATTAACACGCTCAGTAGTGGCTGAGGAACAAGGAAAGCTGTTAATAGGTGAAAAAGCTTATAACCAACTACGGTTAGATCCAGAAAATGTGATTATTTCCATCAAACGTTTAATTGGTCGTGGTTTCAGCGATTCTGTGGTGCAACAACAGTTATCGAGATTTGGGTATAAAATTACTCAATCTTCACAAGGTACAGAAAATAGCCTTGCTGTTTGGTTAGGTGGTAAGGAATATCAACCAGAAGATATTTCAGCCGAAATTATTAAAAAAGTTGTCCAAAATGCCTCTTCTTATCAGAGCGAAAAAGGGCAAAAAGGTACAATTACTTCTGTAGTTGTGACGATTCCAGCTTATTTTGATGATAAACAAAGACAAGCTACCCAAACAGCGACAACGAAAGCAGGTTTAGCACTACTAGAATTATTACCGGAACCTACAGCCGCCGCAATTTCCTATGGGTTTAAACCTAATTCGGAAGATGTTCAAACTATTTTAGTTTATGACTTTGGTGGTGGAACTTTTGATTCTTCCCTAATTACTGTTGCTGGTAATCAATTTATTGAATCTGTGAAGGGGGGAGATTTATGGCTGGGTGGTGATGATATTGATAATTTAATTATCAATTTTATTAAGGAACAAGCTGCACTGCAAGAAGAATTAGATGATATCGATCATTTAATTGCTAAAATGCCTCACTATCAGCGAGTGCGCTTTAATGCTGATCTAAAACTAGCAGCAGAACGAGCAAAAATTGATTTAAGCAATATATCTTCAGCGAAAATTATTCCCGCTACTCCGCTTTTAGATGAGTTTGGAGCAAGTATATATATTGATGTGGAATTAACTCGTGAACAGTTTGAGGGAATGATTTTGCCGTTGGTGGAACGTTCTATTGCTATTTGTAAGGATGCAATTAAATATTCTGAATACCCTATGGATATGATTGATGTTGTGCTGCTGGTAGGTGGTTCATCACAAATTCCGTTGGTACAAAAGAAAGTTAGGGAAGCTTTTGGTGCAGATAAGGTAGTTGTTCACCCGCGTCCGATGTATGCTGTTGCTGAAGGTGCAGCAATTGTAGCCGCAGGGTTAACTGAAAAAGTTGGTACTTTATCCCGTGATTATTCTATTAAATTGGTTGATGATCCAAGACATAAGCTAATTAGTCGCGGTGAAATTTTGCCAGTTAAAACTGCTCAGACTTTTAAGACAGTTGCAGATGGACAGCGTTTAGTCCACCTGGAATTTTTCAGTCCAGATCATGTTAGAGAAGATCGGGATCATGTTAATAAGGAAGATCGAATTGGTGAAATGTGGTTGGGGTTAGATCAATACTACCCGCAAGGAACGGAGGTTTTAGTAACTCTGGAAATTGACGAGAAAAAAAGTTATTTGCAAGTGACGGCGGTACTCAAAAACAATCCGTCTGTAAAAGTTAGTTGCTCGTTATCTCGTGGAAAAGTGGATGAAAAAATATCCCAAGAAATTGAGCAAGTAATTTCGGAAGTTAACTCTAGCAATCTGACAGTTTTTGGCGCTGAGGAAGTGTTGAAGAAAATAGTTCCGGTTGTGCAACTAACTAACCAGATTTTTGATGCTAATGGAATTGAACGCCCAGATATTAGAAATCGCGCTCAAGCGGATTTTGCCGAGTTTAAGGCATCTATTTCAGAGGAGCGCAGTTTAGCCGAAGCACTAGCAAGTCGCTGTGAGTTTTTAGTAGAAACTTGTGATTTTATCATTCCTGAAGCACAACAAGAAAGATTACTAAATCTGAGTAAGAATTTGCGGCAGGCGATCGCCACTAATAATATCTCAGCAATGCAAAAGCTCTCAGAAGATACTAAGCAAGAGTTAGCACTTTTGCCAGATTTAGTCCATCTCGTACAAGCATCCTTAATTGCAATTGCTCGTGCTTCAGTAACATCTCCTACACAAGCTAATGCGATGAGTGACAAGCTAGATCGGATGCTGGGTGCGATGAAACGTGGCGATGGAAATGAGGCGGAGAGACTATGGAATAATTTGCAACCAGATGTTAGTAATTGGATCGATCAAGATCTGCCCAGTGGTAGCATTGCAACAGGAATTAGAAAATGAGCCAAAAATTAACTTGTCCGGTATGCGATCGCCCAGAAATTACTGATAACATTTGTCCTAATTGTGAAACTGACTTAACTTTTGTTCGGCTACTAACAGAAAAGAAACCTGTAGCCGTTATTCCCCAACCAGAACAAATTCCCACAAGAAGTAATAAGTTAACATCTGGGGTTGTTATTCTGATATTAGTTATGGGAATAATTTTAGGTGCAGTTAGCAGTTTATTTTTGAAGTTACCACCGTCGTATCAATCTGTACAAAATACGGCAATTTATCCTAGTCCAACTCCACCACAACAAACATCTTCTCCAAAAAGAATTGAGGATTTATTCGCAAAAACTCCTCAAACAAAACCTCCAACAGTCAAAGCTAAATGTACTGGTGACTTTCGCTATAAAGTGCGACGTGGAGATCATTTATGGTTGATTGCTGAACGTTTTTATGGCAAAGGTAAGTTATGGAAACGTATTGCCAAAGCTAATCCGGTACTGGAAAAGCGCCACAACAATTTAATTGAACGTGAAATATTAATTATCCCCAATCTTGAGGAGAATTGCCGATGACAGACATATTTCAACAAGCGGAAAAATCTCAAAAAGATGCTAAAGAAGCGAGACGTTTAGCCGAAAAAAAGCAGTTTCGAGAAGCTGTTAAAATAGCTGAAAAAATTCTCTCATCTTGGTCAAATTCGCCGAATTTTTGGGAGAAAATCTTGCGCCATTTAGCTTTAGGAGACTTGTTAGACTCCTTAAGATCGTCGTTGCAGCAGTGGCGCAGAAAAATCACTGAAGCTGACAATTTAGCTGCTCAAGCTGAGAAGTTATTAAAAAAGGATACAGGCAACCCTTTAGAAAGCGAACTGTTAGCTACAGCCTTAAAAACATATCAGCAATGTTACCGGATAATAGATGATAATAATTTTCGTGAAAAAATTAATTACTGCGAACAAGAATTAAACAAAAGAAGCAATTTCCAGCAACTCATATCGCAAGCAGATAAGGAAGCAGAAAAACGCTTGTTTAAACTAGCGTTGAAAATTTATTGTGATGCTCAAAAGATTTACAATACTACTGCTTTAGAAGCGACAATAGCTGATTGCTCATCTCAGATTGTTGCGGAAGAAACTTATGAAAAAACCTTGTCTGAAGCAGGGCAAGCTTCAAATGATGGTAAATTAAGAGTGGCGATCGCACTGCTGGAATCAGCATTAACTAAATTTTCCCGCTCAGATGGTCTTGAATTACTAGAAAGTATCCAGAAAACTCTTGAAGGTAGAGAAAAGTTTCGCGCAGGTTTACTAGCAGAGAAAGAAGGTAATTTCTTTGTTGCTCTCAACAATTATAGAGAAGCTAAAAATTTATTTTACGATGTTACAGAATGCCAGATTCGTCTAGCAATATTAGAAATTAAAACCCAGAATTGGGAAACAGCAGTTTCTTTGTTAAAAGATATTGAGCATGAGCAAGCAAAATATCTTCGTGGTTTTGCTTTAGCGCAGCAAGGTTATTTAGAAGAAGCAGATCGAGAATGGCAATCTTTATCTGATATTCAGGTAAAGGAACAGCGTGATATTATAGCAATTTTAGCAGAGCGCGATCGCTTGCTGAAAGTACAAGAAATTGAGCAATTAGTTGATAGTGGTAATTTAAATGCTGCACAAACATCTAGTATAGCATTTATTCAAAAATATAGCAACGAACCATTAGTTAAATCTAACTTAGAACTCCACATCCAACCGCGCATACAAGCGGAGGAATGGCAAAATTATGATTGGGAAAAAATCACCATTGCAGCAGAACAAAATTGGCGGAAACAGTTAGATATTACTTCTTTACATAATTGGGCTGTAGCGACTTATTACCGCGCTCAAATTAATGCTAATACTCTTGAAGACTGGATTGTTGCTGGTTCCGCAGCATTAGCCAATATTAATATAGATCCGTCACTTAAAGATCTTCCTTGGATCTCAAGTAGTGAGATTAATTTAACAGAAGTTACTACTAATTTAAAACAATTATTAGAAAAGGCGATCGATGCAGTAAAAGATCTAGACATAAATCGGTATTTTTATTTACGAGATATTTATCGTTTAGACTCGACAGCCTTAAATTTAAGGGGCTTAAATTTAAGTGGCAATTTTTCTAGTTGGGAAATTAGAGTAAATGATTTATTTTTAACTCCCAGTTGTTACCAACGTTATCAAGAAAAATTACAACGAGAAAATCTGCCTGGTAAACTTTGGGGTTCACTTTATACAAACTGGGGTTTAGCTGTTGCTGCTTGTTTGGAAGGGGATACGGCTAGAGCAATTCAAATTAAGGCTAACTTATCCCCCATTAATGAAGCAGAACGATTTGCGGTTAACTTTATATCTTATTATGAGGGATGCCATTATCTTCAGCAGCAACGTTGGCGCGATGCGGTTTCATCACTGCAAGCAGCAAAGTTACAAATCCAAGCTGATAATGATTGGCAAAATGAAATAGATAGGCTTTGTAATTTACAACGTCAAGCAATTAATGATAATGATTTGAATGAACATTTAGATTTTGCTCAGTTTTGGTACGATTTATTAGATAGCAAATCTGCTAGAAGTTATTTAGCTGAATACAAATCTGAAGCGATTAGGAAAAAACTAGCAAAGGAAAAAATCAAACCAACTCAAGCTTTAAAAGATTTGGAACAAGTTAAAAAAATAGATCCCAATAATCCTGTAGTTAATGCGTTAATTGAACAAGTAGAAACTCACAAAGAGCTTGAAGATATTGAGGAGCTTTTAAAGCGGGGAAAATATGAACAAATGGTTAATAAAGCCAAATCCTCAAGAAACCCTAGAGTTAAATATATTGTAGCCGAGTTTTTAGTGGAGATTTTAGTAGAAAAAACAAATAATTACACTTTAACAGAGCCAGAGTTAATTTTACAAATTGGCAGATGGGCTTACGAAATTTGTCCAAATGAACCAGCTTTTCAAAACGTTTACCATAGTTTAGGATTACGTTATTAAGTAGAAAATATGATCAAAGATTTAAAACATATAGCCATCAACCCTTATGATGTCCTGGGGGTTTCTCAGGCAGCTTCTAAAGCAGAAATTGTTACTGCTAAAGTAGCTGCTATGAAGCGTAAGCAGTATTCTTTAAATGTTATTGCGGATGCGGAAAAGAAACTTTTAAAAACGCCAGAGCGAATTATAGCAGATTATTTACGTCCTGTCTTGCCAGTAGTTAAACGATTTAAGCGTGAGGATTTATCCTTATTAGAAACTCCAGTACCCACACTGGTATTTTTGCCAGACTTTGATAAATTAGATGCAGCAATTAGTAAATCATTAAGAGAAGAACAGTTAGAAAAAGAAACTGTTAGTTTATCACGTCTAGATTTATATCAATCTGGGATAGAGAGTTGTCAACAAGGAAATCATACTAAAGGGATTGAATTATTAAATGAATTTTTGCGAAGTTGTTTAGAACAGAATGATACAGAGTATTTGAAAGCTCATATATGGTTAGTGGAAACATATAAAATTAGTGGTAATTTAGAGGAAGCGATCGCACTTTGTAAAAAACTCGCTACTGGCGAACATCCACAATTAAAAAACTGGGCAGAAAAAGCACTTACTGCTTTGATTGCGCCAAAACAAGCTCAAAAATCAGGTGAACAAGAAAAGATACAGCCAAAAGTATCTTTTGAAACTGCTCTAGCAGCTTTTAACCAAAAACGTTATGTAGAAGCAGTAAAATTACTAGAGCAATTTAGCCAAAGTTGTGCTAATAAAAAATCTAAAGAATATATCCAAGCACAGATAAATTTAGTCAAGGCATATCACGAAGTTGGACAGTTAAAAAAAGCCATAACTTTGTGTCAGCAGTTATCTACTACTAATCATCCCCAGGTGCAAAAATGGGCAATACAAACTTTGAACTCTCTATGTGCTAAAACACCCGCACCCGTCGATGGTGGGGAACCAAACAAACAAAGCCTGCCTACGCAGGCTTTATAATAAAATTCTTAAAATAAACTTACTAAGGAATAAATAACGTGATTGAAAATCCCGAAGTGTTGAACTTCAGCAGTGAGGAACGCGAGCAACTTCTGCAAGCGTTTTGCTCGTTAATGAAAGAAAAAGTTTCACTACAACAGTCTTGGCGTGAAGAACAAACAAAAGCTTTATCAGCTAGTGAAGAACTTTATATTGAACTATTAGAAGCTATGGATGCTTTAGAATTTATGATCAACTATATGGATGAGCATCCCGATATTAGCCCAGAGTTTATTAAACGTTTACCCAAATCTCTCAAAGCCGTTTATAAAAAGTTCGGTAGCGTGCTGGAAAAACGCCAAGTACAGCAATTAGAGTTATCTACTACACAAGTAGATTTTAACATCTGCCGAGTTGTTGAGTCTGAAGTTAGACCAGAGCTTGAAGATAAAACTGTTACAAAGGTTATCCGCAAAGGCTTTAGTTTTGGTGATAAAATTTTACGCCCCATAGAAGTAATTACTTCTAAAAAAGAATAACTTAATGCGATCGCCTATTTATGGTGATAACTAAAAATAAGTCTATTAGACATCGACACTTTCATTAAAGGTGTGTTGCCTACAACCATCTCTACATGATTGAAGTAGTTATTTTTACCTAGCTATTTTATGAGATATACGCGATAAAGTGGAGAAAGAGAGTGCTATTAAAAAAAAAATATGAAACCTGCTTTTAAAACTTTACTATTTACTCTCACTAGCGCATTACCTTTAAGCTTAGTTATCCTGCCAACTTATACGCCAGTAGTACGCGGGCAAACCAATGTCATAGCGCAAACAACAGTTATATCTAGCCCAACTAAGCCAACAATACAGGAAAAGCGATCGCCCCAAGCAGTCCCTACTATTGTCATCCCAGATCAACCAGTTTCTAACCCGTCTACAACTAATACACCACAACCTACAACAACACCAAATAATTCTAATTCATCAGAGGATAAAAAATCCTCACCAAATCAGAATACCGATACTCCCAAAACGAGTAATACTGAAAACAAAGAACCTGCACCTAGCCCAGAAGAAATTGCCCGTAAACAAAAGTTAATTCAAGCAGACCAACTTTACATGGGTGGGCAATATTCCGCCGCCGAAAAAATTTACCGAGAAGTTAAAACTCCCTTCTCAAAGGTGCAAGCAACTACTGAACGGAAAGAACCCATTACTGACCTTGACAAATTACCAGTAGCGGGTCAAGTTTACTGGCGTATTTCTACAGCAGGTTTAGCACAAGGACTGGAAACAAAAATACTTGTACCCCTCACAAGCTTAGTAGAAAAGTATCCAGAATTTATTCCTGGTCAATTGCGGTATGCGGAAGTATTAAAAAATTATAACCGTAATGCAGAAGCTTTACAAGTATTAGAAAAAGCTACAACTTTATATCCTAACCAACCGGATTTACTAAAAGCGAAAATTGCTTTGTTAGGAGAATCAAAACAGTGGTTAGAAGCTTCATTAGCAGCACGTCAATTTGCTTTACTTAACCCCAATAATTCCCAATCTGATGAATTTACTAAAATAGCAGATCAAAATTTAGAACGCTATCAATCGCATTTAAGGGGAGAATTGAGAGGAAATGCGATCGTTAATGCGATTACTGGTGTGTTAGGCTATGCCGTCACTGGTAGTTTACTAGGTCCTGTTACAGCAGTACAATCAACAGCAATGCTGCTTAGGGGAGAATCAGCCGTAGGTGAAGGTGTATCTAAGCAAGCTAAACGGGCGTTACCTCTAGTAGAAGACCAAGAAGTATTGGATTATGTTAAAGAAATAGGTAATAAATTAGCTACTGTAGCAGGTCGCAAAGACTTTGAATATGAGTTTTATGTCGTCATGGATGACGAACTCAATGCCTTTGCTTTACCTGGTGGTAAGGTGTTTGTAAATGCTGGTGCAATTCTTCGCAGTAATTCAGAAGCGGAGTTAGCTGGTTTAATGGCGCATGAATTATCTCATGCTGTTTTATCTCATGGATTCCAGTTAGCAACTCAGGGAAATTTAACTGCTAATATTACCCAATTTATCCCTTATGGTGGCACTCTCGGTAATTTAATCGTTCTCGACTATAGCAGAGATATGGAACGTCAAGCTGATTTTTTGGGTACGCGGCTTTTGACTTCTACCGGATATGCTGCTGATGGTTTGCACAATTTGATGGTAACTCTAAATAAGCAAAATGGCGATCGCCCTTTGTTTAGTTGGTTATCATCTCACCCAGTTACTAACGAAAGAGTTAGCTATTTAGAAGATTTGATTCAAACTAACGGTTACAATCGCTATGCTTATGAGGGGGTGTCACGACACGCCAAAATTCAAGCAAAAGTCAAACAAATACTAGCGAAAGCTAAAGAAAAAAAATCAAGTAGGCGCGATCGCGATCGCAGCCCTCAGCAACTACAATTACAATTCTAGCTCAACTTTTGTTTACTCTTTCTCCCCTCCCTCCTCCCTCCTCCCTTTCTATGCAGCGAATTCTAGAACCAGAAGTAATGGATAGCTGGGAAGAAGCTATTGAGTATGATTCAATGGACTTCACAGAAGTTAACACCGCTTTTGCTCTTAAAGCGATTACTCTAGCACCAGCAACAGCTAAAGTTTTAGATGCTGGTACGGGTACAGCGCGTATACCAATAATAATTTGTAAAGAGCGCCCACAGTGGCAAATTACTGGTATTGACTTAGCGCGATCGATGTTGGAAGTCGGATTAAAAAATGTTACCCAGGCTGACTTACAACAACAAATTTCTCTGGAGTTAGTTGATGCCAAGCAAATGCCTTATTTAGATGGGCAGTTTGATTTAGTAATTTCTAATAGTATTGTACACCATTTACCAGATCCTCTACCATTCTTTTTGGAAATAAAGCGTGTATTAAAACCCAACGGTGGGATCTTTATTCGCGATTTGATTAGACCAGCAAGTGAGAAAATTATCAATGATTTAGTTGAAGGTATTGGATCTGATTATAATGAACATCAAAAGAAGCTATTTAGTGATTCTTTACACGCGGCATTTACCTTAGATGAGGTAAAATACCTTTTAGATCAAGCTGGTTTAGATCTAGTTAAAATTTATCAATCTTCTGATAGACATTGGACAGCCGAACGAGCTTTGATGTAGTTAAAACTGTCGTGATTTTTAGTCTGTTATTTAAACTGATTGTATTTTTATAACAGAAAATGGATTTTTTTAAAATACCAGTGTCTTTTGCTGCAAAGCTTGCTGCAACATTTGCTCTAGTTTCCAAGTCATCGAATATAACTCTATGATGCTAACGTTCACTCCTTCACATCTGGATCGAAGTAGATGTTAAATGTCAACCGCATTTTCACAGCTTTTGCAGAAAGGCTTGTTTCATTTAGTCGCAAATCTGGTCGTCAGGCGTGGTTTGTATTCTTAGTTGCCTTTAGCTTGATAATTACCCTGATGACCCCAATGGCATCTTATTCTCAGGCTTCAGTGCCAACGTTTAACGACATTGAAGGCATCTGGGCGCAAGCTTGTATTGAACAACTAGCACAACGCAAAATTATCAGTGGTTATCAAGATGGCAGTTTTAAGCCGAATGATCCGGTGACAAAAGGTGAATTTGCGGTGATGATTAGCAAGGCTTTCCCCAAAGCGGCTAAAGTGCGTAGTGCGGGTAAATTTACTGATATTGCCAATAACTATTGGGCAGCGCCTGCAATTAGTTATGCTTATACAACAGGATTTATGCCTAGTGTTAAAGACAACGTATTTAATCCTACCCAAAAGATGTCGCGTGTGCAGGTGTTAACGTCTTTGGCTAATGGGTTAAAATATTCGCCTAAAAATCCTGTTAATAATACTTTAAATCAAGCTTTTAGTGATGCTTCAGAGATTCCTGGGAATGCTAAAAGTGCGATCGCAGCAGCTACAGAAAAACAATTAGTCGTTAATTACCCTGATGCGAGAAAACTCAAACCCGCTCAGTTAGTGACTAGAGCGGAAATAGCAGCTTTCTTATGTCAAGCTACTGGTACAACTGGATTAGTGTCTTCTCAGTATATTGCCAGAGCAATAACGCCGAGAGTAGCCCAAGCTAGTGCCGCGCCATCTTCTGAGATTAGAGGTGTTTGGCTAACAAATATAGATAGTAATGTGTTATTCGATCGCGATCGCCTTTCTAGAGCCATTCAACGGCTGGGCGATCTTAACTTTAATACTATTTATCCTACAGTCTGGAATTGCGGCTACACCTTATATCCTAGCCGTGTAGCTAACAATATCATTGGGCGATCGCTTCATCCAGAACCTGGATTAAGACGGCGAGATATCCTCAAAGAAATGGTTGATCGGGGACATCAAGAAGGTATGGCGGTGATACCTTGGTTTGAGTTTGGGTTTATGGCACCAGCCGACTCTGGTAAACTCCAATGTGATCCCACATCAGAATTAGCCCAGCGTCATCCTCAGTGGATCAGCAGTCGTCGTGATGGTACAACTATTTGGAAAGAAGGACCTCATGATCGTCTATGGCTTAATCCCTTACATCCAGGGGTACAAAAATTTATCAAAGATTTAGTTGTCGAAATGGTCAGAAACTATGATATAGATGGCATCCAATTCGACGATCACATGGGATTGCCCTCTGACTTTGGCTACGACCCATTTACAGTTTCACTTTACCAGAGTGAACATAACGGTCAATCTCCCCCAGCTAATCCTCAAGATGCTGAATGGTTACGGTGGCGGGCTGATAAAATCACTGGATTCATGGCACAGTTATTCCGCGCCATCAAAGACGAAAAAGAAAAAGTGGTCGTTTCTCTCTCTCCCAATCCTCAACAGTTTTCCTACAATTCTTATATGCAAGATTGGGAAAGTTGGGAAAGACAAGGAATTGTTGAAGAATTGGTGATTCAGTTGTATCGCAACGATATTAATCGGTTAATTGACGATTTAGAACGTCCAGAAGTCAAAGCAGCACGTAGTCATATTCCAGTGGCGATCGGAATTTTGACAGGAACTTTACCCCGTGCTATTTCCATACCACAAATTCAGCAACAAGTACAAGCTGTGCGCGATCGCGGCTTTGCTGGTGTTTCATTCTTCTTCTATGAAACTTTGTGGAACCTCGCCAATGAAACCCCAACTGAACGACAAGCAGCTTTGAAACAAATGTTTCCACAATTAGCACAAAGACCTAATTTAGTTAAGGGTTGGAAACCAAATACTGAGGCGATAATTAATTAATTGCCTAAAAATTTTACTCCTTCCCCGAACATCGGGGAGGGCTGGGGAGGGGTATTCAAGGACTTTGGCTCATTGGTTTAATGTAGAGACAGAGACGCGAAATTATGCGCTACGCGCCCCCGCTAGGGGTACGCGTCTCTACAAGGTTTATGAAGGTTTGAAAACAGACAAAAACCGGATAAGAAACGCTGTACAAGTCCCAATCAACAAAAACACAATCCCGTCAGATGGTCGAGTAAAAGTCTCCGAGGCGACTAAATATCCTACAGTTGCCAAGCCAGCTATAGGGATCAATCTCAAAAAATCCTTAGAGAGGCGGTTGAGTGGAGTTCCTTGTCGCCAACTTTTCCATAAAGAAATTGCATCTGCTACAACGAAAGAACCAATAGCAGCGAAAACTATTAAGCCTACCCAGTACTGCATCATTATTTGATCGAGTTTGATGATTAGGACTTACACGCGATCGCACTACCACCCTATTTAACTTGACTCTGCCCAGAAGTACACAGACGGAAATACACAGACTGGAAAAATTCCTTAATTGGAAACGCGATATAAGTAATGGGATTAATGGTGACAATAATATCTCGGAAATCGCGCTTGGCAAGAGCTACAACTGCCCAAGACAACCATCGAGCATCCATCACACCATAAGGATTTAACTGGCTCTTGAAGGGACCTAAGATCAATTTGCGGACAACGCATGGAGCATCTAATCGACGTAGGGTTATTAAGTCTCCTAGCGTTCTTTTAGACAACTCATATAAGGGACTGAATGCCGGACTAACTTCGGCTTCCGAGGTGTTGATCCAAAGTTCTTTTATGGCTTTGTGACTTGATTCTGTAACAGTTTCTAGAAATAATTCAGCTAATTTCAATGCTGAAAAGGTGTTGACTTCGTAAGACTTTTGGATCGCTTCAGGAGAGCGATCGCCATACACATTTACACCGTGATTGATAATTAAAATATCAACATTTTTCAGACGAGTTGTTAATTCTGTTTCCGCCCCTAAATGCCAGTGCAAAATTTCAATACCTGGCTGAAACTCCGCATCGTTGTTACTGGTTAACGCCACCACCTTAGCTCCTTGGAGGCACAATTCTTCAATTAACGCCTGTCCAAAAGTGCCAGATGCTCCGGTAATCGCTACGACTTTTCCTTTTAGCGATAGACTTGTTCCCAATAGCTTATCTACCAAGGTAAAGTGACCACAAAAGTAAGCATTGCCCTGATCAAAATGATGTCGCCAGTGATAAGTCCGATTCACCGTCCATTGGGAAGGAATTTCTACTAGATCTCCTGGTTTATGGGTAAGATCAGTTTGGAGTAGAAGCCCTTGAGAACGTGCGATCGCAGGTATTAAAAAGCCAAGGGAATATACACAACCAAGCCACATCCCATAGTTTTGTGACAGCCCAGCAACTATAGCCGTTGCTCCAACCATCATCAAAGATTCGGGTACATCGTTATTCCACTGTGCTTTCTGATAAGCTTCTAAGCTTACTATGGTCAAATCACGACGATAGGCTTTGTGATGCAGGGTATGGGAACTCTGTAACGGTTTCCAGTAATGTCCGGCAATGTGATATACATCTCGCACCAGTTCCGCAAATATGACGGAAACCAATCCTAGTAGTAGTTGGATCAATATTTGATTTGATAGCAGGTTGAAGTCCATCTGGTTAAGTCGCGTTTATTAAAATTTAATATTAAGTGTAAACAGTGAACAGTAAACAGTAAACAGTGAACAGTAAACAGTAAACAGTAAACAGTGAACAGTGAACAGTAAACAGTGAACAGTGAACAGTGAACAGTAAACAGTGAACAGTGAACAGTAAACAGTGAACAGTAAACAGTGAACAGTAAACAGTGAACACATGGCTTTTGGTGGGGGATTCACCCCGCCACTAAGAGCGCTCCACAAAGATGAAAAATTTAGGGGGTCTTAAACCCAAGGTACTATTAACTGTTAACTGATAATCTGTTTTTAAGGTTGAATAGGGAAAAAATCGTATCCTGTCGGATTAGAATTACTGGGTCGTACCTCCAGTAAAACGATGTTATTTGATAATGGATCGCCTGTTGGTGCAAATTTTATATCTCCATTTGCGCCTCCATGTGCAACAAATGATTGACTTCGTAACTCATTTTTTAATCCTTCGCGAGTCTGACTTTTTTGCAATCCTGTAATGATAGATAAAGTGGCATCATAATCAGTAGCAGTGCGCCAGTTAACTTCGGCTTTCCATAGTTGACGCGCATAATTTGCAAAATTTTGGGCTTGGGGAGATGCAATTTTAGGATTCCAAGGTGCCGCCAAAACTAAACCGTTAACATCACTTCCCCCCGATGTTAAAGTATCAACAGTATACATAGTAGTAGAAGCCAATAATGTTAATCCAGCTACTCTATTAGCTTTGGCTACATCTACCGCTTTCTTGATTGTATTAGTAGGGGCGATAGAAGGGGCTAACAATAGGCTGTCTGCTCCACTCCTAACCGCTTCAGCAATTACTTGATTAGGATCAAACTTAGGGGAAGAAAAATCACATTGTATTTGTTCTGTTTGCACTCCTTTAGATTTTAAAGCCTCAACATATTCTTCATTAAATACTGTTTGATCTGGCGATTTAAAATCATAGCAAATAGCTGTGCGGGTTTTACGGACTGTCTTCACCACATATTCCGCTAAAGGCTCGGTTAGATTGCGAATTCTAGGAATTGTTCTAAAAATATAGTCGCCAAATCCCGATAAGTTATTAGAAAAACTTGTCGGCGAGATCATGACTAACCTCCCTTTTTGGTAGATGGGTGCTGCTGCTAGACTGGCAAATGAAGCATTATGACCAACTACAGCCAGGATAGTGGGATCTGCAACTAAATTTTCTGCTACTTGTTTGGCAATATTTGGGTTATTGCTATCGTCAATTATTACTACTTGTAAAAGATGACCGTTAATTCCGCCTTGTTGGTTAATTTTATTTTGCGCCATTGCTACTCCGCGCAGCATTTCCTGAGCAAAATTCAGGTTTGTGCTAATAGGTACAACTGCCGCCATTTTCAAGTGATTTGTCAACTGTGCTTGGGCATTGTTTTTATATATTAAAGTTTCTGGATCGTTGGGATATCTTCTTAATGAATTTTGAAGTTGTGACACAGCAAAAGCATAATTTTTATCTTTAAATGCTTTTACACCTGCTGTTTTTTCATCTGTAGGACGATCTTTTATTAAAATTTTATCGCCTAGACTGATGCAAGAATCTAGGGAAACATCAGGCACACAATTGTCACTATCTATAGGCTGGGTTTGTGATGTCACTTTATTATTAGGTGGAGGTAGAATAAAGTAGATAACAATAGCTGGCAGTAATAAAAACAAGAAAGCGATCGCTAATATCAGTTTGGGTCTTCTTCTCAATCCATTATGTAACAAAAATTTCCATCTGTTTAACATATTTTTTTGTTTCCAAACTAAGGGGGGAGCATTAGGGTTTTCATAAACTACAGGCAACCAACTTGCGCCTGGAAATTCGTGTTCCTGAAACTTTAAACGCATTCTGGCGTAGCGTACAGATTGATTCAGTGATGTTCCTTCAGAAAATTTTTCCAGAAAGTATTTTAAGAATAACTGAGCCACTTTATCGGGGACTGGCTCTCGCATCACAATCACATGAGGAATATTTACTTCTGCTAGATTTCGCGCTAATCCTAAACCATCGCAAGAGTTAAAAATAGCCAGTTTTAATCCCTTCCCAATAGCTATTCTTAAAGCCTCCTTTAACTCTCTCAGAAATAAGCTTTCGGTATCATTAATTTGAATAACTCCGTGATGATGCTGATCTGTGTAACTATGCCCAGCAAAAAAAAGAATGTCCCAAGAATTGTGATATAATTCCTCAAATAATTGCTCTCTGCTCGGTTTAGGCAACCAATGAATATCCCCGCCTTTGCTTTTTAATGTATCTACTAATTTTTGATCTTCCTCAATTTTAATGTTATGATCGTTTCCTAATATTCCTAAAATTCGGACTGAACCTTGAAGAGAGCGAACGGAAATCCCCACATAACTATTAGTAATAAAAACCAAGTCGCTATTAGGGCGGTGTTCAAATAATAACCACTGATGCCAAGGCAGCTTCCAGAGGTTGATATCAGGCGTTTGAAAAATCACACGCAAAATTTCATTTTTTTCTACTTCACCCTGAATCAATATGCGGAAATCTTCCAGAGATTTCAGCCAGTTTTGCATTTGTTTAGCAAGTGCTTCATCAGCTTCATGGAAACGTTGAATCGAGACATTAGTTTGCTGGGTTTGAGGAACTATGATGCGGCTATCTGTTTCGCTGCTTGTATTTGGGTTAGGAAGCTCAACAATTAAGTTATCAGGAAGAGGAATTCTGGCTTTCTGAGTCGCAGGTGTTTTGTAATATTCTAATTGCCATTGCTTCAAAAGTTGCATTAAATCGGGATTTGGTAGTAATTCCCCATGTGATTCAATTGTAGATCGTTGCCCTTCTTCGCCAATTTGCACACTAACATCAGGGAATCCGGTTTCAAAACTACCTTGTCCAATTCTGATAATGACTCGTTTAGCCATAACAATTATTTGAAGTTTAAATTACAAAGTATTCAGTATAACTTGCTGACTCTAACGACAACCTAATCTTAAACTTTTCCCCATATTCAGAAATTAACTTTAATTGCATATAGCTATCTCTTGGTTGGTTTCTAGCTTCTACTTGCGCGATCGCATTATCCAACTCATAAACTGTTAAGGTTAAACCAGGCGGTAAAGTATCCTGATTTCCCATTGGGTAAACTCGCAACAAAACAGCTACTTTTTGGTCAGGCTTTTGTAAAATAGCTACCATTAGAGCAATTGGATGTCCTCCTAATCGCATTCCTAAATCAATTATCCTTCTTGCGCCTGAGAAAGGATGGTTGGGTTCAATTTCCCATAGCATCTCTGCTGCTTTCCAGCGCGTTTCTTCATCTGTGGTTTTTTTGAGGATTTCGGTTAAGGCAGAAATTATCTCAAAATCTCTAAATAACTGATTTCCCCTCACCTCAGAAGGTATAGATAATTGCTGAATTTGTTGCTGCAACCATTCGTTTGTGTCAAAACGAAAATCGCCCAAACGAAAAGCTAATTTAGGATTTGCACTTTGCCTCTCTATAACTTCTTCGATTGTCAGCCAACCAGTTGCGAATATGTTATCAAACCAATCGCTTAAACGCAACCAATTAATTGCTGGCTGATACAAAAATTCCAGAAAGCTTTCTAAAGATTGCAGTTGAGTAAGCGGTATTTGTTCATTAGATACTTCTGGTAGAAATCCTAATAACGTTCCTTCCTGGTATTCAGGATCAAATTGTACAAAGATATAACCTATTCTCTCATCCCAAACTTCGGCGGGAACTTCTGCAATTTTCGCACCAGCTTTGACAGGGCGACATTCTAAATGTCCAGATTTCTTGACATGGCGATCGCTAATTTTTAAATCAGCTACGTCTAAACTAAAACGATTGATAGCATTCCAACAGTAGCTTTGCTCAATATCAGTAGCAATATCTAGTATTTGCAAGTAATTTCGCACGACTAGCACTGCTAAGGTATTGAGATATACCTTATATTGTTTTTGTTGACTGTGTTGTTGTTGAGCAAGTTTTAAAGCTGTTTGGCGTTGTGTTTCAGTAATAGGAAATGTCAAAGTGATTTTTTGGTTGATTTCGATGGAATTACTCATTGTCCGTTATGATAAATTGCAGTGTGCGAGTAGTTAATTGAGGAACTTATGCGAATCAATATCCTTGAGAATCACCCCATTGTTTAATCAGAGGTAAACAATGATTGGTATAAAATTTAGCTAGAGTAGTAATTGGCACATTAAATTCTTTGTGGATTGTTTGATAAGTTTGTTCCAAAACTAAGCGACGTGAGATGAGCAAATGGGCATTAATCTCGGTGCGATCGCGTAAATGAATCTTAGTGAATTTTCGTTGATTTTCCTCTAACCATTTTAGAAACGCTTCTGTCATAAGTACTGATTCTTCTGATTGTGCAGGAAACATATCTAATCGAGAAATTATTTCACCTGTCTCTTGATTTATTTTGGGAAAAGCGCGACGACTTGCCTCTATAGCAGTTCTTTCTATAATATCCTTTAATTTATACTCCAAGTAAGTATTAAACCAGGTAATTACATTTGCTTTTTGTGCATCGTATGGCTTTTTCGCAGTGGGATCTTGTTGACATAAGTTGCAACTAAAGAAATACCAATTTTCTTGTAGCGCTTCTTGATAATCTTCTGGATTTATTTGGTTTCTACCTCTCCAAATTTTACCCGATTGTTGCATTAAAAACATAAGTTTTGTCAGCTTTTGCTTCCGTTCCCAACTATTTGGAGAACATTTACAGGTAGCTTGGACAAGTTGACTTAATTGTGTATTTAAATCTAATTCCTGTTTATTCATTTTTAAATTTAATTCGGTTACATAAAATACACAAGAGCGATATTTTTTACAACTTGATTATCTAGAACGTTCGTTTTCAACGTAGATAACACTCTAGATAACTAGATCTAACCCAACCGTCTGCCAATGCGTCCTTTTTGTCAACGTAATAAATATTTGCCCATAGTCCTGATGAACTTAATTCAATAAATCTAACGATATAGTCGTAAGGAATTACATCAATAATTTCAGTGCCATCATATACATACAATCCGCCAGTGCGAGTGACCTTGTAGTAAGTGCAACTATCATGTGATGAAATTAAAATTTTTTCTGGCTGATCAATTTTTTGTTCGCGTAAGTAAGTATAAGCATGGGAAGCTACAGCACTGTTAGGTGATATGAGCATAACCACAGCTAAAGTAGCAACGGTAAATTTAATTTGGGTTTTAGTATTCATCAATCTTCTCCCAGTAAAATTGATACCTATGTAATTTCGCCTTGTATTTGTCTATCGGGATGAAGAGCGGGAAATTTTCAGTATCGTTACAATTGTTTACAAAAAGCTGCAAGAGTGATCGCTTTTTTCCCTCAAGGTTGGGGGCGGGTTTAGATATATCAATTGTTTGGAAACATAGCGTATTGTGCAACCCGCCCCTACAACAGGTAATTTTATCGTTGTAGGGGCGTAAGTCCTGATTATTTATGGTGATGGTGAAAGTGCGTGAGATCCATATCCACCGCCTCCAGGCGTTTCAATTGTGAAGACATCACCTGGATACATTTGCACTTGGGCAATGCTTGGGAGAAGTTCAATTTTCCCATCACTACGCACAACATAATTGCGTCCTGTAGCGCCTGGTTCCCCACCTGAAGAGCCAAATGGTGGAATGACTCGATGACCCGACAAAATTGCTGCTGTCATCGCTTCGGTAAATTTAATTCGGCGAATAACCCCATTACCGCCTTGATGTTTTCCCTTACCCCCACTATCAGGACGGATGGCAAATTCTTCAACTAAAACTGGAAACCGCCACTCTAGCACTTCTGGATCTGTCAGACGCGAGTTAGTCATGTGCGTCTGTACTGCATCGGTTCCGTCGAATTCTGCACCAGCCCCGGAACCCCCACAGATTGTTTCATAATACTGGTGTTGCTCATTGCCAAAGGTAAAATTATTCATCGTGCCTTGCGATGCTGCCATTACGCCCAACGCACCATATAAAGTATTGGCGATCGCACTCGATGTTTCTACATTACCTGCAACAACAGCAGCCGGATAGCGCGGATTGAGCAAACACCCTTCTGGGATAACAATCTCTATTGGCTTAAGACAACCTGCATTAAGCGGAATATCATCCTCAACCAGTGTGCGAAACACATAGAGAACAACCGCTTTACCAATTGCCAAGGGTGCATTTAAATTCGTCGCTTGTTGGGGTGAAGTCCCCGTGAAATCAACACAAGCAGAACGATTTTCGTGGTCAATCGTAATCTTGACGCAAATCTCGCTACCATCATCCATTAAATACCTAAAGCTGCCATCTTTAAGCACATTAATTGCTTCTCTTACTGCTTCTTCTGCATTATCTTGAACGTGCTGCATATACGCTTGCACAGTTGTAAAGCCGTAATGCTCAACCATGCGGTGCAGTTCTTGCACTCCTTTTTCATTGGCGGCAATCTGTGCTTGCAAATCGGCTAAATTTTGAACAGGATTACGGGCTGGATAATCGCCAGAAGTCAACAATTCCAGTAACTTTGCTTCTTGAAAACGTCCTTGCTCGACAATCTGCACATTATCTAACAATATGCCTTCTTGGTTGATATTGGTGCTGTGGGGTGGCATTGAAGCAGGTGTAATACCGCCAATGTCGGCATGGTGTCCCCGTGAAGCTACATAGAATAGGGGAGTATTAGAGTCAACAAAAACCGGAGTAATAACGGTAACATCTGGTAAATGCGTCCCCCCGTTATAGGGATTGTTACTAACATAAGCGTCGCCTGGTTTTAAAGTCTTACCTTGGGCTTGAATTAAACTGGCGACGCTTTCGCTCATTGAACCCAAATGTACGGGAATATGTGGTGCATTAGCTACAAGTTGCCCGTACTGATCGAAAATGGCACAGGAAAAGTCCAGTCGTTCCTTAATATTGACTGAATAGCTGGTATTTTGTAGCGTAATGCCCATTTGCTCTGCGATCGCCCGTACCAGGTTATTGAAGATTTCCAAGAGAACGGGATCGGGTGTAGATTGTAGAGAGGCAACCTGTCGCGTCTCTACATGGTTATCATCTTTGCTGAAAATCAGGTGATTGTGTTCTGTTAATTCTGCACACCATCCAGGCTCAATTACATTTGTTCCTGTAGGTTCAATAATTAAAGCGGCTCCGGTGATGCGATCGCCAACTCTTAAATCATGGCGTTGATAAACTGGTGTATCGTGCCAATTACCTTTTGTGTATATTCTTGTAGTGGCGATCGCTTTTAGTGGTGCTATTCTTTTTTCTGTTATGGTTGGTTCTTTAATCGCGCTGGTTTGTCCAACCACTTCTACGGATACCGCTCCCACGATCAAAGCTTTATCGGGCATTGTGAAGCCATAACGCTGATGATAGGCTTGCTCGAAACGTTCTCGCAGAACAGTACAGCGATCGTTATTATCTTCTGAATTACCAAAATCTACAAATAATGCAGCATCTGTACCTGCATAACGTAGATGTACTTTGAGCATCAGATAAATTTGAGACTGTGGGATACCCTGCTGAAGCATTTCTGCATACCCTTCTATTGAGAGTGCGTTCAGCATTTGCTCTAAAGTTGGTACTACCTCAACAGTTAATGGAACTTCCACCGCCTTTTCTTTGAGACTTCGCACATCTGCTAAACCAATACCATAAGCCGAAAGGACTCCAGCATAAGGATGAATGAAAATGCGCGTCATACCTAGTGCTTCAGCAATTAGACAGGCGTGCTGTCCACCAGCGCCACCAAAGCAACATAGAGTATATTGCGTGACATCATAGCCTCTAGATGTAGAGATTTTCTTAATTGCAGAAGCCATTTTGTCGATCGCAATCGCTAAAAATCCCTCCGCTACTTGTTCCGGTGTGAGTTTTGCTGGATTTTCTTCCCCAACACCCTCTTGTAGAGACGTTGTATACAACCTCTCTACAATTTCTGCTGTAAGTGTTGCAAACTTTTGTTGCACAATCTCCGCGTCTAATGGTAAATTTCCCTCAGTACCAAACACAGTTGGGAAGAAAGCGGCTTGCAGTTTACCGACCATCACATTGCAGTCAGTAACAGTTAACGGACCACCTCGACGATAGCAAGCGGGTCCAGGATTTGCACCCGCAGATTCAG
Organism: uncultured cyanobacterium; assembly: GCA_963711165.1. Taxonomy (GTDB): domain Bacteria; phylum Cyanobacteriota; class Cyanobacteriia; order Cyanobacteriales; family PCC-9333; genus Crinalium. The sequence goes on from CAVQDG010000056.1 coordinate 30,991, forward strand.
GTCCGACTCGGTAACGGTAGCCGTCGAAGGTGAGAATCGATCCACCTCCTGCTGCTACCGTATGAATTGACATCATCGGTGCTAGTAGTCGGACTCCAGCAACTTCGGTTTCAAAAGTGCGCTCATATTCCCCGTTAAAGTGTGAAACATCAGTTGATGTCCCACCCATATCAAAACCAATGATGCGATCGAAACCTGCTTGAGCGCTTGTTTTTACTGCTCCGACAATACCACCTGCGGGACCTGATAAAATGCTATCTTTGCCTTGAAATCGGTCTGCTTCAATCAATCCCCCATTAGACTGCATGAACATCAAACGCAAAGATGAATTACTGCCTAATTCTGATGCAACCTGCTCTACATAGCGTCGGAGAATTGGGGATAAGTACGCATCTACAACGGTGGTATCACCTCGACTCACAAGTTTCATTAGCGGGGTGACTTTGTGGGAAACTGAGACTTGAGTGAAACCAAGATCGCGTACTAGATCCGCAATTTGTTGTTCGTGTTGTGGGTAACGATAGCCGTGTAGAAACGCGATCGCACAAGATCTAATACCATCATTGTAGGCTGAAGTGAGCGATCGCATCAAAGCTTCGTTAATCTGAACTGGTATTAATTCTTCTCCCTGGGCGGTGTAACGTTCTTCAACTTCAATTACCCGTTCATAAAGCATGGACGGTAGCACAATATGACTCGCGAAAATGTTAGGACGGTTTTGATAACCAATGCGTAGGGCATCTCGAAACCCTTTAGTTATTAGTAGAATAGTGCGATCGCCTTTACGTTCTAACAGCGCATTTGTTGCTACCGTCGTTCCCATCTTGACTGCTGCAATTTCTTCTGTCGGGATGGGTGCATCTTGAGGAATTCCTAAAATTTCTCGAATGCCAAAAATTGCCGCATCTTTGTAGCGTTCTGGATTTTCTGATAATAGTTTGTGAACCAAAATTTTACCATCTGGACGTTGCGCCACAATGTCAGTAAACGTACCGCCGCGATCGATCCAAAACTGCCAACCTTCATTGGTGATGTTGTTTAGCTCATTAAGATTCATTATTATTTCGCTCCATTACAAATATACTGGTGAGTTTTTCTATACCTGATCAAGTCAAATCCTGAAGTTTATCTTTAGAATAAATAATTTGCAGTTCTAAATCTAGAAATTCACTTAATTCCTGTCCTATCCAGCGTAATTCTGCTGCGGAGAGGTTGGTGATTGAGTATGTATTTGATCCAGCATAAATAACCAATTCTGGCTCCGTTCTGATGTTGCGTGGAAGTTGCATACCTGTATTATCCCAACCATTATTAAATTGATAGCTGGGAAAATAACCTAAAAAAGTAATTTCTGAACGAAAATTAGTTAATGTTTTTAAATTCACAATATTAAAAGCATTTATTTGGTCACTATTAATAAAAATTTTGGCTATCTTCCTATTGAATATGGGTGGATATTTCAGGAATATATAAATGCTAGAAAAGGCAACCATTCCCAAAAAAAACCAAGTTAAAGATAGTCCTAGTTCCTGAATTATAGCGGTCACAAAAGTTCCTACAAAATATGAGAAAAATAACCCTCCTCCCAGTGCCTCCAATAAAGTTTTTACTGTACCTGTGAAGAGATTTTTAGCCAGATGTGGTAATATTATTTCTAGTTGAGCGCGATCGCGCTGCAATTTTACTTGAGTATCTTTCGGTTTAAGCTCAGGATAAATACCAAAGTTACCATCAGAAGAATTTAAAGCAGTTTGAGCTATTTTAGCGGAATCAAAGCGTCGATCAAGATGAGGTGGAATCATCTTTTCTAACCATTTCTGAAACTTCTTACTCAACTGTGGAGTAGTAAACTTTATCTGCCCATTAACTTGAGGTATTTCTGCTGGATGAGTACCTGTAGCCAGATAAATTATGGTCATGCCTAAACTATACAAATCACTAGCAGGTACAGCCTGTCCCCCAAATTGTTCTAAGGGAATATAACCATAGCTGCCAACAATTGTAATAGTGCCATGCTCTTTAGTTGCAGCCGTTTGTACAGAGCCAAAATCTACCAAATAAATCTCACCAATACTATGACCAGATCTGTTAGCAAGTAGGATATTACTCGGCTTGATATCTCGATGAATGACTACAGGTATTTGTCCGTGAAGATAAGTTAAGATGCTCAATAATTTATCAGCTAATTCTATCAATTCAGCTTCCGAAAATTTTCTTCCTTGTTGGATCAGCGTATCCAATGAGGGAGCATCAATATAAGTTTGCACCAGCGCAAAGCCATTATAGTTACCATCCTTGACTTCAAAGTAATCTAAATATTGCGGAATTGACGGATTAGCAAGATTTTGTAGTGTTTTAGCTTCTCTTTCAAACAATTTTAGCTCATCCCACTGAAAATCTTGGTCAAACAGCAATATTTTGATGATTACTAAGTTTTGAGTATGTAAGTCTTGTGCCAAAAAAGTTCGCCTTCCAGCCTTCTTGCTCAGTTGTTTCCGAACTTCATATCTAGCATTAAGTAGAATATTGTTCATGTGATTTTTTCCATTTTTGAAGTAATATTTTAATCATAAACACTTAACGGGTAGATTTTTTTCCAAATCAACCTTGCACGTCACCTTAAAAATGACTACGGCTTGACTGATTGAACTTCAACAATATTGCGATACCAAGAAAAGAATGGAACACGCCACCCAGCAACTTTAGCCTTAACGATTACTCCCTCTTGAAGTTGACCATAGCGATCTGAACTGTTCCAAGTTAAAAATGCCCAATTATCCGTTACCTCAAACACTTCTCCCTCACGTGACCAAACTAAGTAGCGACTTCTAACAGAGTCAGAATAGCTTTCTGTTACTCGTTCGCGCTGCTCAACAGTAAAGGTAATTTGTTCTGAGGAGTGACGATAGAAATAAATATGACTACCTCCGAGAATGCCATGCACTAAGAAAAAAATCAGAAGATTTTTCATGTGATTTTTCCAACCTCTCAAGAAACGTTTTTAATCATCAGCAGTTAAGCAATTTTTTTTTACTTTTGTTCAGCTTGAATTGGTACAAACTCATATCCAGCAGCAGTAGATTTAACCTGCATCAACACAGCTTTCCCTAAGCAATAGCCTGTTGATAAAAACCGCACATCTCCATTTGCACCCCCAGGCGCAACAAAACTTGAACTTTTTAACACACCTTGCAACCCATCACGAGTTTGACTACTTTGCAAACCAACAATAGCGGCGCGGGTTGCATCAAAAGCAGTAGCGGTGCGCCAAATAGTAATATCTGCATTCCATAACTGTTGCGCTTGTGCAGCAAAAGTTTTAGCTGCTGGCGTAGCTTGGGGATGCCAAGGTACAGGTAAAACTAACCCGTTAACATCAGCTTGTCCTGACTGTAAAGTTTTAATCGTGTAAAGAGTCGGAGTAGAAAATAATGCTAACCTCCCTCGGTTAGCGCGTGCTAAATCTATTGATTGATTTAATCTATCTATATGTGGCGCTAAAAATAAACTATCAGCACCACTACTAACTGCATCAGCAATAGCTTGATTTGCATCAAAATTAGGTGTAGCAAAATCACAAACTGTTGGCGCTATTTGACCACCCATTGCCGATAAAGACGCAACAAATTCATCTTTAGATGAGACATTATCAGGTGCGTTGGAGTCATAGCAAACAGCTACTTTAGTTTTACGTGCAGTCTTCACCACATATTCGGCTAAACCATCTGTCATATAGCGAATTTTGGGAACTGTGCGAAAAATATAACTGCCAAACCCTGATAAATTATTAGCAAAGCTTGTCGGCGTAATCATTACTAATCGAGCGTTTTGATAAATAGGTGCTGCTGCTAAACTCGCATTTGAGGCGTTATGACCAATAACGGCTAAAATGTTAGTATCTTTAACTATTTTTTCAGCTATTTGTTTAGCAATTTCTGGGTCATTTTGATCGTTAAAGATTTCAACTAGCAGTAATTTTCCGTTAATTCCTCCTTTTTGATTAATTTGTAACTGTGCCATTGCTACACCTCGTAGCATTTCTTGAGCAATATTCAGATTGCTACCAATTGGCACAACTACAGCAATTTTGAGATGATCTTGCTCTTGTGCTTGGGCATTGAGTAAGTAAATTAATGCTTCTGGGTCGTTAGGGCGTTGAGATAATGATTTTTGGAAATGTGCGATCGCCTCCTCTTTATTACCTTGTCTAAATGCTTCAATTCCTTGCTTTTTCTCATCTGTCAGAGCATCTTGAATCAGTAAATTATTGCCAATGCTGCTATTTGAATCAGTAGGGAACTTGAATAATTTTGTACCCAAAAATCCCGCTATTATTACTAATAACCAAACAATCGGCGGAATTCTGATTTTTTTGCTGGTAGCTACTTTTTCTACTTGTGTCATCTAGGAATACCTCAACTATTCACGCATCAGGTAGGGATTGTTTCAGACTCTTGAGCCGTTGATTAATTTCTTCATCCAAAGTCAAATTATTAAGTTGAGCTTCCAACCTTTCGGCGGGATTTTGTGCTAATTCAGCTTTGGCATTTTCGCGCAAGTATTTTCCCTCAATCGCATTTTGTGCTTCAGTAAATTGCGATCGCGCATTCTCTATATCAAGCTCTGTCGTAATATTGAAAATATCTTTCATCGCTTGATTCATTTCAGACATTGCTTGCAAGTTGCCCATTTCTAACTTGTAAGTTTCTACCTTTTCCCGTTCTCGGTTCAGCTTTTCTTTCGCTGCAATCATCAATGTTTCAGCTTTCGCCACTTGTTGTTGCAACTGTGGTATAATCTTTTCAATCATGATCGCTTTCGTCATTGCCAAACGCGCCGCTTCTTCATGCCCTTGGCGGTAAGCGAGTTGTGCTTGACGTTCCGCTTGATGATATTCTTCTTGTTTTTTGCGATATTTCTCTTGAGCTTGCTGATAAGCCGCAAAAACTCTAGCCACCGCCTCAGTTAGTTGCACAACAGATTGTTGCATTGATTGCAACGACTCAGCCGCTACTTTTTCGGCAATCTTTCCACCTGGTTCAACAGGTATTCCCCACAGCCATTTCCAAACCCCAACTGCGCTACGCCCAGCCGTTTCGCCAATGAACCAATAAAAGATTTTTTTCCCTGTGATTTTCGCCATTGTTCCCCTCGTTCTTTGGGTGACAATAGCTTTTAGTGATTAGAGGAGATTATTTTTCTAATTCGTTACAAAAATTTATATAGCCTCAGCCTTGGCGGTTGCTATACAGGAATAAAATTAAACCTAAAAATAAAAAAATCTCCCCTCCCTGTGAAGGGGGAGGGGTTGGGGGTGGGGTTGTAGTTTGATGAAAACTATTAACCAATACCTAAACGTCCTGCCAAACCAGGAGCCAAGGGAATTAGAGTTGCAATCATCAAAAACAAAGCAAGTAAACCTAAAGCTGCTCTAGCATCATCCGGTTCTGTAATTTCATTCAAACTCGGTCTTTCCAACCCTCGCTGTAAGAACAAAATCGCAATTACCCAGTAAAAAATGATCGGATTACCTGGATTCACTACAGAAACAATACCCAGGATAATTAACGTTGCTATTGTTGTCCGTTGAGCAGTTTTACGCCCATAGATAGCTTGGACAATTCTGCCACCATCTAACTGTCCTGCTGGCATTAAATTCAATGCTGTAACTACTAAACCCAACCAACCAATTATTGCTAGTGGGTGGATATCAACAATGGTATTTTCAAGGACAGAACCCAAGATTACTTTTGCCAGTGTCCCGACTAAAATTGAGCTTTGGAAAAATTGCGCGGGTAATTGAAATAAACTACCTGGATGAGAAAGCAATAATCCTGTAATCAGCATCAATAAAGATACAATACCGCCAATAGCGGGACCAGAACAGGCTATATCAAACAAAACACTGCGATTAGGAATCAAAGACTCAAAGCGGGTAATTGCCCCAAATGAGGCGATTTGCCAGCTAGGAAGAAAGAAAGGCAAACTGAGGCGGATATTGTGACGCTTGGCGATCGCTCTATGTGCTATTTCATGGGAAGCTAAAACTACCCAGATACCGAGAGTAATAGGTAGAGTTTCTTTGATTCGTTCTAGATTGCTAGATAAATCGAAACCGAGGAAAAGTCCAGCAGTTTCTAAGCTACTGGCAATTGTTGCCAAAAATAGGACAACTGCGAGAATTTTCTGAGGAATTGTGCTGGTTTGTGGATCGTTGCTGCTGGGTAATACGACTACAACAGGTTTACCTTCGGGACTTTCTACTAAAAATAGTCGGTAGCGATCGCCCATCCGTTCATGTAAGCTAACAGACAAGCGATCGTGAGTCGCGGCTGGTTCTCCCCGCAGATTACCTTTGAAAATGGCTCCTTCTTGATATGCGATCGTTTCTGTCGCAAAAAAGGTATCAATCCCAAAAATCCCTTGAATACTTTTTAAATCTGCATCTGGGATGGGAAGCACTGCTTTAACCTCTGGAATACTTTCCGAAGATGCTGCGCCTTGAGTAGATGTGATGTCTTCTGGGGATATATTTTCTGGTGTGTTTACTTCTTGGTTAGCCTTCAATCTTTCAGCTACTTTCTCCCGTAAAGCCACATCCTGACCAGCAGCACGCAGTCGATTACCTATAAATATGTATAACCCACCCGAACCTATTAACAAAAACACCACACTCACAAGGTTCAGGTAAATACCCAGGGCAAACGAACCAAACAAAAATAGCCAAGGCAGCATCAAGATTAATGACTGTAACCAAGCTAAAATTCCCACCTTTCCATAAGGCTTGGCACGATAAAAGCCCCAACCAAGTATTCCTAAAGCTATAAGAAAAATTATAATTGTTGTTGTAGTTTCTGATGTCATATTTATCAATTATCAATTATCAATTCAAAGTTCTAAGCCACTAAGATAATGTCAGGCAGTTTTTATATATAACAGCCTTAGACTTCTTGAGAAATTAAAGGTGCTAACCCTTGAACCATTGTAGAGACGTTGTATACAACGTCTCTACTATTATTTGAGCGGAGATGTCTCTTGACTGCTCACTTCTCGTCCTGCACTTTTTTTACAGCTAGTCTTAAGTTGCCATGATGTTCCGCTAGTAGATGCTCTCCTGCTTGTTGATCTACGCCAGTCCAGTGCATTAACAGGGCTAACTTAACTTTTCTGCCACTGCGTTCTAGTAAGTAACCAGCATCTTCACGATTGAGATCAGTCAGGTCTTGTAGCATTCGCAGGGCGCGGTCATGTAGCTTGGTATTAGTGACAGCCACATCGACCATGCGATTGCCGTAGACTTTACCTAACTTTACCATCACTCCAGTAGAAATGATGTTTAAAGCCATTTTAGTAGCGGTTCCGGCTTTGAGTCGGGTGGAACCCGCTAGTATTTCTGGTCCAACTAGCAGCCGGATGTCGATGTCGGCTTCAATGCTTACTTGTTCTGTAGGGACACAGGCAATTAAAGCGGTGGTGGCTCCGCGTTGCCGTGCGGCTTGAATTGCTCCATGCACATAGGGTGTAGTACCGCCAGCAGTGATGCCAATTACCACATCTAGGTCTGTGATGTGACGATGTGCGATCGCTTCTGCACCGTCTTCAAATCGATCTTCTAAATTCTCTGAACTCCGCACTAATGCACCCGCACCGCCAGCTATGATGCCCTGTACCAGTTCTGGGGGCGTACAAAAGGTGGGGGGACACTCGGCAGCATCTAAGACTGCCAAGCGTCCACTCGTGCCAGCACCAACGTAGAATAAGCGTCCACCATGACTTAAGGCTTCAGCCGTGCGGTCAATTGTTTCGGCAAGTTGGGTACGAGATTGGGCGATCGCTGCTATAGTTTGGTGATCTTCAGTGTTAAACAGATCCACCAACTCTAGAGAATTCATCTGATCGAGGTTCTGACTATTAGGATTAACCTGTTCAGTCAGTAAGTGACCTCGTTCTTTGAGCGGCTGGTTATTATTATTTTTAGTGTTACTCACAATAATCCTTCTAACTGACGACGAATGCGATCGAGGTCAGAAACTTCTGGTTTAGAACCTTCAACTTGCCAGTCTGTTTCATCCACGCTATTTTCTGGCGGTAATGCTAACATCCCTTCTTCTATTAGCTCACAGTCATAATCAGCGTCACGGCAAAATTCTTCGATTTCTTCTCTATCTATGGCTTCCACTGCTGCATCAGGAAAGTCTTGGGCTTCCAATTGCAGGGCAAAGCGGGTGGCATCGTCTTCTGACTCAAACATCAGTACAGTATTACGACCGCCAAGTTGAATTGTATGAATGCCTTCATTTTCAGTTCGGGCGTTAAATAACAGAACGTATACTTGCATGAGTGCAGCCATTAGTAGTTTTTGATTGGTGGCGGAGGATTTGACAATATTGCATTCTACAAATTGTGTAGGTTATCCACCAGTCCACGTCATATAGATCAGTAATTTTAACTGTCCTTAACCTAGAGTACAGAATCATAGCTAAATTCTGGCTCCTGACTCCTAAATTCTTTTTAATTAAATTATTCGACCATAACGGGCAACAACTAAATCAGTGGGATTTTCTTGGTTAGATAACCATGCCCACATTTGATCGCCTAGAGAAAAATGCCACCACTCATTAGGATGACGCTGAAAACCAGCAGCAAACATGATTTTTTGTAATAGTTGGCGGTGGGTATGATATTGCTGTTCTGTTGGGGAAGTAGCATCTTTATAATAGTTGGGATGCGATCGCTCGGAAATTTCATCAATCTCACCTCCCATATCAATAATTGAACCATCGCCATCAACTAATGTCACATCGACAGCCGCGCCTGTGCTGTGAGGTGGTGGCGTAGCAGGATCTAAACTAGGAAGCGCCCAAAATTGCTCTACTTGTTGCCACACAGCTTGTTTTTGGGCTTCTGATAAGTTAGATAAGGTTAAATTTTGAGCTTGAACAAGTTGATTAAATGTGTAGTCCACCATAAATTGTTGGACTTCTACAGGTCGATAAGCATCAAAAATTTGGATACGCCAATCAGGATACTGTTGTTGGAGATTAGTTTGCGCTAGATTTAAGCGATCAAGTACACTTTTACGGAGATAATAAGGCGATCGCTCTCCATAAGTAGCACCTAGTTTGATATATGGATGAGGAGATGCTATTGCAAATTCAGAAGGAATCGGCAGCAGTCGTTCCCCGCACTCTAAAATAGAAATTTGATGATAAGGTTTCATTGTTAATTGCGCTGATCGGTAGGTGTTTTTTTTAGTTAAGCATGATTTTAAGCTAGACTCTTTGCTGGGTAATGATTTGGGAGATTTTAGTTTTTATGTTAATCCGCGCAAACTCTATAATGCTTGATTTATCTAGCTTTTTACTTTATAGTTGAAATTGAAATGCGGTACTACCTAGCCCAATTGCTATGTTCACTATGAATCCGCGCCACAGCACCTCGAAAACTAAATACAGTAACGGTTTTAGGTTTCAGGGGTTGAAATACCTATAAATCCCTTTAAGGGATTGAAACGCTTAAGGGGCTTGACGAAAATGCCAATCAATCTGGTTGAAATACCTATAAATCCCTTTAAGGGATTGAAACCAAAAAAGCAAACAAATCTAATCTCAAAATCAGCCTTGGTTGAAATTAAGCGAAAAATATAAACTTTTGTGACATATAGGCAAAAAAGTAGTTTTTTATCCGCAGTATCAAGATGTGTAGGTGTATCTCTATACATCATCAAGGCTGAAACCGCAAGAAGAAACTCAGGTTAGTCTACTAAATTTGCATATTTTCTAAAAATCATATCTATCTTTAAGTAAGTTTAAAAAAAGCAGAAATAACCATGAACAAGCAAATTTTAAGAATTGCGATCGCATTCCCAATAGTTATCGCCAGTGCAACTTCTAGCTGGGCTAACGACGCGGTAAAACCACTCATACCCAATCGAGTCAATATTGGTAACATACAATTAATTGAAAATCAGCAAGAATTATTTCCTTCTACGGAAACGCTGCAACGACCTAAACCGAAAGGTCCTAAAGGTGACGACCCCGGATCGCAATCAACTTCTAGTCCGCAAATATTACTACAATTAGAAACACGGATACGCCCCAAACCTAAAGGTCCTGGCGGTCACGATCCAGGTTTGCAAATTGCTCCTCAGCAGCAACTTCAGTATTAGATTTCAAGGGAGGAGGGAGGAGGGAGGAGAGAGGAGAGAGGATAATTTTGCTGTTTTGGTTAATGAAGCGATTACCAATCACCAATCACCAATCACCAATCACCACTAACTAGAACAAAGTTTGCGATCGCTTTGGCTAATTTGAGAGTTAGTGCTAAGATAATCATGCAACCAATTACAAGCTCGTTGCATTAAATATTTTTGATCTGAAGTTTCTAATTGTTGGCGGTCAAAACTCCAGATTTTGGCAGTACCATCTAAACTACCTGAAATCATAGTTTTGCCATCTAAACTAAAATTAACGCTCATAACGGCGGCGTTATGTGCTGGCAGAGTTTTTAGCAATGTTCCATCAATTTGCCAGATTTTTACCGTTTTGTCTTCACTAGCGGAAGCAAATATCTGACTATTGGGTGCAAAGCTAGTATGATAAACTTCTGCCTGATGTCCAATAAATGTATGCAGTAAATGATTATCGCTACTTCTCCAGAGTTTGATAGTTTTATCGGCACTGGTTGAAGCGATAATTTTACCGTCAGGACTGAAGTTTACGCTGTAAATCCAATCATTGTGGGCTGGGATACTTTTGATTAAGTTTCCGGTGCGACTATTCCACAGTTTGATAGTTTTATCGGCGCTAACAGTAGCTATTTGACCATCGGGACTAAAACTAACTCCGTATACTTCATCCCTATGTTTTTTCAGGGTATGAATTAATTTACCATTACTACTATGCCATATTTTCACAGTGCGATCGCGACTTGCGGTAGCAATAATTTTACCGTCAAAACTAAAAGTCACACTATTAACTTCATCGCTATGTCCTTTGAGTGTATAAAGTAAACTTCCATGATTAATATTCCAAACTTTAACAGTTTTATCTGCACTAGCGGATGCTAAGAGATTTCCTTGAGGATTAAAGCTAATACTATAAATAGCTTTGTTATGCCCACTTAGGGTTTTCAACAACTTTCCATCACTACGCCGCCAAAGTAAAATTGCTCCTTCCGCCGTAGCTGAAGCAACAATATCTCCTTGAGGACTAAAACTAGCACTATAAACCCCACTACCACTTGGCAAAATTTCTAGTAAAGAACTTTCTCGGCGCTGCCAAAGTTTAATAGTGTTATCCAAACTAGCAGAAGCAATAGTTTTACCGTCAGGGCTAAAACTAACGCTATAAACTCCTTTTTTATGCCCTTTAAATGTTTCTAGTTCTATACCGTTAAGATTCAACAGTTTGATAGTATTATCTCTACTAGCAGAAATAATAGTTTTACTATCAGGGCTAAAACGTACACTCCACACAGAATCGTTATGTCCTGAAATTGTTTTTAATAACTTACCGTCGCTACTATTCCAAAGTTTGATAGTTTTATCAGCACCAGCAGAAGCAATTAGCTTTCCGTCTGGACTAAATGTTACACTGTTAACCCAGTTAGTATGACCTGATAATGTTTTAAGTAACTCACCGTCGGTAACTCTCCAGAGTTTAATCGTTTTATCTTCACTTGCAGAGGCGATAGTATTATTATTTAAACTAAAACTAACGCTAATTACGCCAGCGTTATGTCCTGATAAAGTTTTGAGCAAGCTACCGTCGCTAAGGTTCCATAATTTAATAGTTTTATCGGCACTGCCAGAGGCGATAATTTTACCGTCAGGACTAAAAACTACGCTATTAATTGTTTGCTTATGTCCTGATATAGTTTTAAGTAAGCGACCGTCGCTAAGGTTCCATAATTTAATAGTTTTATCCACACCAGCAGAAGCTAAAATCTTGCTATCAGGAGAAAAGCTAACACTATAGACAGCTTGGCTATGTCCACGTAAAGTTTTGAGTAATAAACCGTGATTACTCCAGAGTTTTATTGTCTTATCAAGACTAGCAGAAGCAATAATACCGTCTGGACTATAATTGACACTAACTATACCATCAGTATGACCATTTAAGCGATCGCGTTCTTGAATTGTATTAACAACTTGTTGTAGTGTACTAACAGTTTCAGCTTTTAAATTTGTTGGGATGGCAATAGTATTATTTAATCTTTTTGCTGCTTTAACACTAGCAATTAACGCTTCTAACTGATTATTTAGTAACAAATTTGCTTGAGAAGAAGAATTTAAAGCCTCAATTTCGCGTAACTGTGCTGCTTGTGATTGTAAATAAGCTAAACCACCGAAACCAGAAGCAGAAGCAGCTAAAACGCTGATTGCAACTACAGCTTTTTGTGCTTGTCTAAGTCGCTTTTTTTGTTCAAATTGTTGTTGTTGTCGTTTTGATAAACAAGCTGCAATAAATTCTTGTACATCTGCTGATAATTCATCGGTGTACTTAATATAGATATCTTCTGCTTCTGCTAGGCGTACACCTTGCAATAAAAAATCAGACTGTTTGTGATTGTGTTTCCATTGTAAAGCAGCTTGGGAGATTTGACGTTGCGATCGCAATCTCGCCCGATTTTCCTCCAACCACCACCGCAAAGTAGACCAATGGCGAATCAAAATCTCATGCGCTACCTCAACAGTTACCTGTTGTTTCATCACTTCCAACGATAATTCCACTGACTCTTCCCTCACCTCCAAAAGCTCATTTCCCCCCTTTTTAAATTCGGGGGAGGGGGATTTCATCGAGCTTAAATCCTCTTGCTCCCCTCCTCGCGGGCGGGGAGGGGCTGGGGGAGGGGTTCTACCCTCATCCTCCAAACTAACCACAACCAACTTAGCTGCTATCAACGCTTGCAAAGTTCTATCAACCAAAGCAGCTTGATACTTCTTCACAACCAAATCCGACTTAAACACCCTTCTGCGCGTATCTTCCGTCCCTTCTCCTAACTGCGTCAGCGATAAAAAAATCCACCTTGCACACTCTTTTGCTTGAGCATCTAAACCTTCATAAACAGCTTGCGCCTTTTGTTCCAACGCGCCTTTAATTCCACCAACCTGCTCTTGATAAGCTTGTAAAGTTAACTCACCCTGAGAACGATATTCCCACAACTGCTCTAAAACAAATTCCAACAACGGTAAATCACCTGCGGAATGATTTAACTCTTGCAATAAAACCTCAACCAAATCATTAGCAACCTTTAAACCCACTTGTTCTGCCGGATTAACAATTACACGGCGATAATCATCCGCAGTAAGCTTAGGTGGAACCAACACATTAGATTGTTGCAACAGCATTGCTAACTTAGGTACTTCCAAACAAGCTGCAATAAAATCTGTCCGTAAAGTAATAATTAATTTAAATTTATCTTCTGCATACTCCACCGCACCTAAAAGAAGTTCTAAAAACCTTTGTCTATCCTCACATGGCGCAAGGGTAAATAATTCTTCAAACTGGTCTATTACTAACACAACCATAGATTCTGGTCGGCTGCGTATCCAATAAACAAATCCCTCCACCCCTTGATACAACATCCCCTCTATTTGTAATGCTTGCAGAGTAGAACCCCGCCGTGAAGGGGGAAGTTCATACTCCCTCTCCGCAGGCGGGGAGGGTTGGGGAGGGGTTTTAGAAGTTCTACTTTTATCTACCAATCTTTTTGATAAAGCTTCTAAAGGACGCATCCCTGGTGTAACTTTGCAAATTAACCACTTATCACTTCCAGGGAATTGTTTACCCTGTCGTAATTTAGCTATTAATCCAGCTTGGACAACAGAAGATTTACCACTACCAGAAGCTCCCACAACTGCTAAAAATGATTTGTGGGCAACTTGGTTAATTAATTGCTGAGTTAAATTTTCTCTTCCATAAAAATATTGAGCATCTTCTTCACCAAAAGCCCTTAACCCCTTATAGGGACAAATTCCTAAATCAAGTCCTTGTTCACTATTGGGAAAAGCAGTTTTTCCAGGTAAAACCTCAATTACACCTTGTGCGCCAGATAACCAAATGTGAAGAGGAAAAACATCTGCCAGGGAAATTTGTAATTGTGTAATCCAACAAGCAACAGCTAAACCAGATAATTGCGGTGCTGCTACTAAAGTATCATGTAATACTTGGGCAAATTTTTCAGAATTCTTATCTGATGGAGAAGCTGCAATAATACATTGTCCCCTTTCCGCTTCAAGTTGCAAATCTTCTACCCAATCTTTTAATGATGATATTTGTTCTATATCTAAACAATCTAAAATAATAATTTGTTGGATAACTTGGGAACGACGCAACTGTTGTCTTAACCAAGAGCGACTAATTATAATATCTTCTCCTAGTACAAGCACAGCTTCCTCTGCTTCCGTTTCCGCCAGTTGTCCGCGCAGATATAATAATGCTGTTGTTGGTTCTTCAGTATTATATTGCTGTTTTATATGTAGTAATTCACCTGCATCTTTACTTTCTACGCGCAAACATTTTTGAATAGCTTCGCGTACATCTTGTACAGTGGTTTTACCAGGTCGAGGTAAATACTCTAGTGCAAAACCACCAATCCCACGTAGAATTTTACTAAATTCAAGTGTAATCTTACTGCTAGTTAATCCTTCTACTACTAAAGCTGTTCTTTGCAGCCGTGATTTTCCCTGAGTGGGTTTTGAACCTAAAATTAATTCCCCAATGCCTTCGACTATGCGTTTAGGAGATTGCAGGGGATATTCTGGATTTAACTGAGTTTCGCCTTTATGTCTTTTCTGCTGATTAATTAGACGTAATTGTTGATTAGTTTTATCAATATATTGTAGGGTTTGATGATAAACATAACGATATAAGCTGTCAACATCAATTCTGCCTTCAGTGTCTGCGGCTTCACCTCGTAATCCACGCATTAAATAATAAGTAAATACTCCATGCCCTAATTCTGGAAACTCCCAGGATTGTTGTCCCTGGTCACAAGAAAGTAAAGCATAAAATCCTTGAGTTTTATTAGCGCGTTGTTGTAAGACTTCGACTAATTGAGGTATGGGATTAAGTAGTGGCTCGGCTTTTGTTGTTTGGGTTATTCCTCTTAATGTCATGCCACCACTATGACAAGCATCCAACCAAACTAACTGCTGATGCGCTGCACAATTTCCTAATAACTGTAATAATTCTTGTAATGCTAAAGCTGTATTAACTAAGTTATCTTTTTGTGTATCTGCTAGACAAAGATATGCTTGCTGAGTATTTGGCTCTAGCATTCCATGTCCAGAAAAATAGCATAGAATTGTATCTGGTGATTTAGCCGCCGTAGATATTTGCTTAAGACTGGCGCGAATAGTTTGTAAATAAGGAAGTTCGCCAGCAAAATCGTGATAAATTTTGAGTTCTTTTTGGGTAAACCCCTGCGTTGCCTCTAATAAAGCTTCTGATAATCCTTGACAATCTACAGAAGAATAACGGAGAGAAGGTAAACTTTCATCTTGATATTGGTTGACTCCCACCATTAACAGCCACAGTTTAGGTTGCCCTGTTTCTAAGGCATGAGTTGAGCGACTGGTGGCAATACTAACGGGAGACATTTTTTAAAGTGAGGAATATAGTTATGAATTTTTGCACAAGTTGATAACTCCATCTTAATCATCTGTGTTTATCTGTGTGCATCTGTGGTTGAAATTTTCTTAACTTTTTACCACAAAGACACGAAGGCACAAAGATAAATCTAAATTATTTGTAAGCTTCTCTGTTCTTCCTCTCTCTGCGCTTTCTGCGTCTCGGCGGTTTGTTCATCTATCCTAGATAGCGCATAACTGAGAAGTAAACGATCCTCTATATTATATTTAGCACTAGGACAAGGTGCGATCGCTTCTAACCAACTTTTGGGACAACCGCCACCGCAAACTGGAAGCATTGGACAAGTAGAACAGGGAAACTGTCCTTGACGTACTTGTTGGTTAAAATTACCTAAGCGATCGCGCTTTCCTGGCATCTCTTTTCCACTAAGATGATCTATAGCATATTCATTAGGTGTGCCATAAGTCGGGACGTAAGAAACCTCGCTACAATTAAAGATATTTCCATAAGCATCAACTAACTCAGAATTAGGCATCAACGCCATACAAACTATTGGTTTTCTATCAGGAATTAATATAGGATGAAAACCTAACTCCACCATTTCCCCAAACCAAGCAATTTCCCATTCGCCAAACTCTTCTTTAGAAAGGGAACGAGTATGAGCATCATTTCCCCAAGAATGAATCGGCGCAACATAAAAACTAATTTTATCTTGTATTCCCTCTGCCGCTAATTGTTCCAGCAATAAAGAAACAGATTCATAATTTTGATGATCGACATTGCAACGAATATTTAATTTTACCTGCAAGTCTTCACGACGGGCTAAGTTAGTAACATTAGCGAAAATTTTATCAAAGGTTGGCAGACCACTTTTTTGCATTCTTCTGGCATTATGATATTCTGCCACGCCATCTAAAGTAACTTCAATGAAGGTAACGCCAAAATCCTTAATTAATTCAGTAGCAACGTGATGTGTAAGTGCTAACCCATTAGTTACAATTTTGGCATTATAACTACAACCAAAACTGGCAGCTAAAGATTGAAGTTGAGGACTCAGACTTCTAATTACTGGCAGTCCCACCAAAGGTTCTGCACCAAACCAAGCAATAGAAAGACTATTAAACTTACCAGTCTCTAACTTACTGCGAGTACGTTCCAAGAAACGTTGTTGATCTACCTCGCTCATCATTTTGCTAGTATGTTCTTGACCGCAATAATGACAACCAAGCTGACAATAAGCTGTAGGCTGAACTACCAAATATAAATCATCATCATTTTTAGCTACGCTATCATTTTCAGCTATAATACTTTTTAATTCATCTTCATCAGACGGAACGATAAGTTGGATATTAGCCAGATCAATTAAAAAATCTTCAGGTAACTGCTCAAATTGTCCAGATTCTAAAAGATTCCAACTGAATTCATCAATAATGCGTACATTAGCTGTGCGGGTTGCAAAGATTACTCGTTTGATACGTCCTTGTAGTTCATCAAAAAAAGGTTCTGTTGCAACGTGGTAATAAGAAAGTTTGATATCCATAATTTTAATTTAGGGGTGAGGAGAGAAAAGGGATGAGTACAATTAGAGAAAAAATAGACCTCGTGCAAAAACAAGTTCCTACCTTTGCGTTCCTTGCGTTCTTCTTTGCGTTCTTTGCGTTAAAAAAAAAGATTTATGCAAGAGGTCTAATAAACTTGTGTTTTATCGACTAATTCCACGGATTGACCGAATTAACTGAGTATTACGCTCAATTGCAGGATTACTTAATACTTCAGTTCCCCGTCCAGTTTTAGCGCCACAAACTCCATTTTGACTACCACCACCGTCACAAGCAACATCCGTTCCTCGAATTTTAGATACATCTTGAATTTGTTCTACAGAAGGAGATAATTGCCCGTTTTCTTTTCTCAGTTTTAGGGTGCTAGTATCTAAATTAGCTCGATTTAAAATGTTATCAACAGCCCTAACAGGAACTTGAGCATAAGCACTTGGTGTTAAAGCAGCGACACTGGTTAAAGTAATAATACCGAGCAGAAATTTTAGTTGGTTGGCGTTGCGAATAGACATATTAGTGAGCCTGTTTAAAGTTTGTTTGTTTGAGGTTTTAACCCCTTCACTAACTCAATAGGTTGGCTTGAGTTTTTTTATGCAGTGCTTCTAAAAAATCTTGGGAAGTTTTTTAAAAGTTGACACCCTCAATGGTTTGTCCATATAAACGCGCATCCGCCTATGGAGGCTTTGTTTGTATTCGCCTAAGTTTCTTTACCCACAGATCACAGGGTGCGATCGCATACTCGTTCACCACCACAGCAAGCTCAGGAAATGCAAGCAGTCTACTAATAGCTGATAATTGATAATTGATAATTGTTAATTGATATATGCGCCCTCGTCAGAGCATCATTGAATTATTTTCCAAGTTTGTCCAATTTGAAGGCGATCGCTTTCATGCTTGGTTAATCGACGCTAAACTGCGTCGTAGTATGGAAACTTGCTTAAATCAAGCATCAGAGGCGACACCATCAGAAAACTTTTGGGCGCTTTATTGGTACAATCTCTCTTCTTCTGAGACTTCACACTTAGCAAAAGCACATCTCACGGCTTACTTACAAGAACCCTGCTACTGGACATCTCAAAAAATCGCTAGTGCTTTTGCTAGTAACCAGTACACCTTATCAGATTGTTTTCAAATTGCGATCGCCAATCTCGATACTGTCCTCAAAGGTTTTAACCCATCACAAGGTTTTCCTTTAAAAAACTACGCGGGCGCTATTTTTAGCAGTACCCTTCACAACATCCTCCGTCAGCGCCAAGAAGTAGATATCTGCACTGACTATGCTTTATTACGCAAACTTAGCCAAAAAAGGTTGGTAGAATCTTTACAACAAGCAGGACTATCCCCAGAAAAGATAGCTAGTTATGTTTTAGCTTGGAATAGTTTTAAAACTGTATACGTCCCGACACAAGCAACAGCGACGCGCAAACTAACTGCACCGGATAAAGAAACTTGGAATGCAATCGCAAATCTCTATAACCAACAACGCCTTCAACAACCAGGTGTAAAAGAATCTTACCCTGAAACCTTGGAAAAATGGTTACTTGCTTGCGCTAAAGCGGCTCGTGCTTACCTGTATCCTAGTTCCATATCCTTAAATACTCCCAAATCAGGCGAAAATGCTGAGGAATTTATTGATTCACTCCCCGAAACAGCCACACCATCATTACTTACAGAAATAATCGCACAGGAAGAAGCACAAAGTCGAGCCGAGCAACTTGGTCAAATTAATACAGTTTTAAGTACAGCATTAGCAGATTTGGATCAAGAAGCAATAACGATTTTGCAATTATATTATGCTCAAGAATTAACTCAACAACAGATAGCCAAGCAATTAGAGATAAAACAATATACCGTTTCTCGTCGGCTCACTAAAACTAAGGAATCATTGCTACTGGCGCTAGGACGCTGGAGTAAAGAGCAATTGCATATTTCCATGAATTCAGACGTATTAAAAGATATCAGTACTGTGCTGGAAGTGTGGCTGAAGCTGCACTATGTTGAGGGGTAGATAAGTTTATCGCTTTCTAACGTTATTTTATTTTTTAACGCAAAGGATCGCAGAGAGAAGCGCAAAGGATCGCAAAGGAAGAAGTATTATGATTTTAGATACAGTTGTTTTTGATTCTACAAATGTTTGGCTAGAGTTTTCGGAATTAGAGCAAGCTCAAGTATGGCAGCAAAGCCAAGCTTTTTCGAGTGCTTTTAGTCGCTGGAATGCTTATTTAAATCAAATTGCCTTAAAAGCGATACTTCCTTGGTTGCGTGAAGAATATTTAGCTAAAGCTAATATTTCGCCTGCAAGTGCAGCTTTGCCGAGTTTTTGGGAAGTTGTCAACGGTACAGCTATTGTTGCAGATAATATTCGTTTCGTATTAATTCCTAGCGAATCAATAGATTTGAGTGAATTGCGTGTACCGCAAGAATGGGTTGATATTCCTAGTTGGACGGCTGATTATTATTTAGCGGTGAATATTAATCCTGATGAAAGAGGAGTAGTTGTTTGGGGATATGCGACACATCAACAATTAAAGACAAGGGGAATATATGATAGTGGCGATCGCACCTACTATCTACAATCAGAAAATCTGACTCTCGATCTAAATGTCCTCTGGGTAGCGCGTCAACTAGGAATAGAAGAAACAACCCGTGTCTCTATCTCACCTTTGGCTACCTTACCCTTAACTCAATCTCAAAACTTAATCCAGCGTTTAGGTAATCCCGCTATTACCTTACCTAGATTAGCAGTACCTTTTGAACTTTGGGGCGCATTACTAGAACATGGCGGAACCAGACAACAATTATTTGAAAAACGCTTAGGATTGCCACAAAAATCTATAATTGATTGGCTGCGTAGTGGAGTTTCAGATATTGCCCAACAAATAGGTTGGGGACAAATTGAACTACAGGCTGGTTTTGCAGGAGGCAGAGGAGAAGAATTAACATCTAGCAAAATAATTCTGTCTCGTCAATTGCACATTGCAGGTCAAAAATATGAAATACGAGTATTTCCTGTAGGCAACATAGAAGAATCCATTTGGCGCTTTGAACTACGCAACTCTACTATTGGTGGTTTAATTCCAGGTGGAGTTAAATTAAGACTTTTAACTGAAGACCTCGAAACCTTTGAAGGTAATGAAGATATTGCCCTCACAGCCCAAGAAAGCCTTTATATTGATGTTGGACTTGCACCAGAAGAAGGAATAGTGTGGGAAACAGAACCATTACCAGACAATTACGATAGAGAAATTTTACGCTTTTAACGCTTAGGCAAAAAATCACGCGGGCAAGATGCCCGCACTACATTTGCGGTAACTTGTGTTAGATATCTACCAGATGTAGTGTGATCATCTTGGTCACTGGGGCTTTCTACGTAAGTCCTGCCTTATTCTCCTCACCCCTCCCTCCTCTCTCCTCCCTCCTCCCTAAGAGGTACTGGATCATAACCTCCTGGGTGGAATGGATGACAGCGCAATATCCTTTTAACCGCTAACCAACTACCGCGCCAAGCGCCAAAACGCTCAACAGATTCTAAAGCGTACTGGGAACAGGTGGGTTGAAACCGACAACTAGGGAGAAACAACGGAGAAATAAAACTCCGGTAGCCCTGTATTAACCACATAATTAAGGTCTTAATCATCGCAAAAATCTATATAGTATAAAAATAGGTTTTACTGAACCCTGCAATTAAGCCTTTGTTTAACTCCTTGCCCTGGTTAGCATCCATTCCTAGTTTATGGCTCCAAATTGGTATTGTTGGAGTCTGGTTAGGAATTATTGTACTGTTAGCAGAATCTCTACATCGCTACACCGCAACCGACCCCGAAAAAGTGCGGAAGGTGGTTCACATTGGCACTGGCAATGTAATTTTATTCGCTTGGTGGTTTAATTTACCAGCTTGGTTGGGCATTACTGCTTCTATTTTAGCTAGTGCTGTTGCCCTCATCTCCTACAAATTCCCCATCCTTCCTGGTATTAATAGCGTTGGTCGTCAAAGCTTTGGCACATTTTTTTATGCCCTCAGCATTGGTATACTTGTTGGGTGGTTTTGGTATCTACATCAACCTCAATATGCCGCTATTGGCATTTTAGTGATGACTTGGGGTGATGGATTAGCAGCATTAATCGGTCAGCGTTTTGGTAAACATCCCTACATGGTTTGGGATAGCAAAAAAAGTTGGGAAGGTTCGATCGCAATGGCTATAGTTAGCTATGTTATTACCAGCCTGATTTTATTCTCCGTTGAGGGCAATATTTGGCAAACTTGGGTAGTGTCATTAGCTGTTGCCTTGGCAGCTACAGGTTTAGAAACATTTTCCAAGCTAGGAATAGATAATTTTACTGTTCCTATTGGTAGTGCAGCAGTGTGTTTTTTCTTGATGCAAGTATTATGAATACTTCTAACTAAATGAGGTGGAGAAAGTTTATTTTCTCCACCTCATCAATTGCCTGTATAGTTCTAAAACTGCAATCATGCGATCGCCAATTACCAATCTTTTTCATGCGTTTCTTTATATGGTTCACCTTCAAACGGTTGCACGCCAATCACAGGATATGCGTCATCAGTAGGGCTAAAAATGCGAGCCACTGATTTTGATAAATACTGGGTAATGCTCTCAAGCCATCTGGTAATACCCATAATATTCTTCTCCCTTGGTTGACTAATATTTTGGATCGATGTTTTAATAGAGAATAAATCTATCTATTTCCATTATGATTAAATATTAAACTTGTGAATGTTATTGCAATATTTATTTGATTATCTTTACAATACTTTGCTATAAATTCCAAGATTCAGGAGCTTTTTATTCAAGTTTCTACACTTATCTTCAATAAACTTTATATTCAATTAACTTTAATAAAAATTCTTAATTCTGACGACTAACGCCAATATTACTGTTTTGATCATCTAAATTTACCCCAAGGCAGTGAACATAAGCCTTACTACTCCTGACATAAATCTCGCAGTGCCGCAACTGACAACGTTAATCCAAGTTTTTTAAGCGTATCTAAATACTCAGAGCGCGTTAAAAGTGGATTTTTAAGAGATGTCCTTTGTCGAAAAGCTGCGGCACAAACCGCTACTGGATTAAGGTCAATCAATTGTCTGATAAACTCGTCTGGGTGAATAGCTTCAATAAATTTTGGTGCAAGTGCCTGTTCTGGAAAGTCTTTAAGATTGAAAGTAACGATGAAATCAGCATTACAGCAAATTGCTGCTGCCAAAACATGGCGATCGCCTGGATCTTTTAGTTCAAGACTTGGGATTAACTCTGAATAACCTGTTACCAGACAATCTCGGACATTGGCATTCATCAAATTTTTAGTTCTGGTCAGTTGCTCTAGAGTCAGATCTGGACGGTTTAAAAGAACATTTCTGATCCACTCGGCATGAATTTCCTCTGTCCAGCGAGCCTTAAACAAGTCTGTCAGCGCCAGCCACATGAGAAAATCTCTCAGTGGTGCTGGATATAAAACACAAGCATCGTAGACAGCAGTAAAAGCAGCTACCACGACTTAGTATCCCATATTCAGTTCTTGGGCTTGGGCAGCTAGTTCAAAGAGAGTTTGTATCCTTTGGCTATCAATCTGGTTTTTGTAATCAAGTACGTCAGTAGTTAGCACTCTGCGACGTGTTCCCACTTTCCGGTAAGGAATTTTCCCTAACTCTAGTAATTTAACTAAATAAGGACGAGAAACATTCAGGATATCAGCCGCTTCTTGGGTAGTGAGTTCCTTCTTAATTGGGACAATGCTAACTGCATTACCTTCAGCCATCTGTGCCAGAATTTCTACCAGCAACTTGTACGCGGCGGGTGGTATAGTCACCGTTGAGCCAGTTGCATCATCTAGCAGCAGCTTGAGCAAGGGTGGATTTGGCGAATATGATGCCAATACTCGACTAGCAGCACCCGCTTCCGTAGCGTCCTTTTCGGTGGGTGCGATCGCAGAAACAGAACGGTCTATTGATAGTGTCATAGGTTACTACCACTCGTTCCTTGGTGGAATACAGATTTGTATATGTTATTGTAACCCTTTTCAAAACCAACGAAATAAAAGAAACGAACGAAACTATCATTGAGGTAATTGATATTAATTGCCTTGGCTTAAGGTAATACCAATGCTCTTTATATTGACTACAGATGTCATGTGTTATGCTTCCGTAATAGCTTCTAGGGTAGTAAAACCAGTATTTTCTTCTTTAGCCTTACGAAGTGCAGCCGAATCTATCATATCTTCTAGTGCCTCTAGACGCTGAAGATCCTGAATGCTAACAATTGCAGCAATAGGCTTACCACGCCGTTCTACTAAAATTCGCTCTTGTCCAAATCCAACTCGGTTAAGCAAATCAGGAAAAAGCTTCCGAGCAATACTTGCTGTAATTGTATTCATGGCGTTTTACCTCTGATACTAATTTTACTACATTTTGTACAATTGGCTTATTTTGTACAAATTGCTCTATTAATATTAGAACTTTTTTAGCCAGCTTATAAAAAAATCCATCAAAATCAATCGAATTAATTTTGGTAAAAAGCACTATAATAAATAAATTACATCTGGTGAGAAATCTAAAAAATGAAACTGGACTGTGCTGAGATTGAGCAAATAGCAGTAGATCAAGAACTAACTATTGGCTCCAACGATTACAGCCTCTTGACTGACCTCTACCAGCTAACGATGGCTGCTTGCTACGTGGGTGAAGGCTTAGAGCAACGACAAGCAAGTTTTGAACTGTTTGTACGCCATTTGCCTGAAGGTTTTAGCTATTTAATCGCAATGGGTTTAGAGCAAGCTTTAGACTATTTAGAAAAGTTGCGCTTTAGCCCTAGCCAAATTGCCGCTTTGCAAGCTACAGGCATTTTTGCTCATGCCCCTGCCCAATTTTGGTCATTGTTAACAGAATTCAGGTTTACTGGGGATGTTTGGGCAGTGCCAGAAGGTACTGCTGTGTTTGCAAACGAGCCAATATTGCGGGTGGAAGCACCTTTATGGCAAGCACAGTTAGTAGAAACTTATCTACTTAATACGATTAATTACCAAACTTTAATTGCAACACGGGCTGCGCGTATTCGAGATGTAGCTGGGGTACAAGCAAAGTTATTGGAATTTGGGACAAGAAGGGCATTTAGTCCCCAAGCATCGCTGTGGGCTGCCAGGGCTGCTTTAGCCGCAGGGTTTGATGCTACTTCTAATGTGTTAGCGGCGCTAAAGCTTGGCTGTCAACCTAGTGGTACGATGGCGCATTCTTTGGTAATGGCGTTAACAGCTACAAGTGGGACTGAAGATGATGCTTTTATGACATTTCACCAATATTTTCCAGGTTCGGCATTGTTGATAGATACTTATGATGCGATCGCAGCAGCCGAAAATTTGGCAAAATTGGTAAAAGCTGGAGAAATACAATTAACTGGTGTGCGTTTAGATTCTGGAGATTTAGTAAAATTATCCCAACAAGTGCGTAGCCTTTTGCCTGATGTGACGATTTTTGCTAGTGGAGATATAGATGAGTGGAAAATTGCAGAACTTAAAAAGAAAGGTGCTTGCATTGATGGTTATGGGTTGGGAACAAAGTTAGTTACAGGCGCACCTGTTAATGGAGTGTATAAACTGGTAGAAATTGATGGCATTCCTACTATGAAGCAATCGCTTAATAAAGTAACTTATCCAGGTCGTAAGCAAATCTTTCGGAAGTTTGAAGCGGGTATTATTCAGGGAGATAGATTAGGGCTAGTTACAGACAGTCCACAAGCGGAACAGCCATTATTACAGATAGTGTTTAAGCAAGGTGAAAGAGTGCAACAATCAGAACATTTAAATGAGATTAGACAACGCACATTTGCTGCTGTTGCTAGTTTACCCAGTGGTACACGCTGTCTTAATCATCCTCAGTCTCCAAGTATAGAAATATCTGCCAGCTTGCAGAAGTTGACGGACAAAACGCAACGGGTGAGGAGTGTTAGATAATTTTTTTGGTTTTTTAGGACGCAGATAAATGCAGATTAAATCAGATATCTTATGAAAATAGCTTTATTTGGTACAAGTGCTGATCCACCTACAACGGGACATCAAACTATTATTAGTGGGTTATCCCAATGTTATGATTTAGTAGCAGTATGGGCTTCTAATAATCCTTTTAAACAGCATCAAGCACCCCTAGAACATCGGGCTGTGATGCTACAGTTACTAATTGATGATATTGCTGCTGGGGATAACAATATTATTTTGGCTCAGGAATTTAGCAGTACTAGGACAATAGAAACTGTAGAAAAAGCTCGCCAACGTTGGTATGATGCTGAGTTTACTGTGGTTATTGGTTCAGATTTAGTGCAGCAGTTGGGGAGTTGGTATCGTGCGTCAGATTTGTTACAACAAGTCGAGATACTGATTGTGCCACGTCCAGGCTATGCTGTAGACGAAGCTAGTTTAGAGAGACTCAGGCAATTAGGGGCATCGGTGGCGATCGCACAACTAAATCCACCTGAGATTTCATCTACAGTTTATCGTGAAATTAAAGATCCACAAGCTTTAACATCTACTGTTGAAGCTTATATTCATCAACAACATTTGTACGAATGCCATCCATCGGCACAAAAAAGATTACAGGTTCGTTAAAAAAGCTACCATTAGCCGATTTTAAAGTCGGTGTTGATAATGTCATTTTCTCAGTTGATACAGCCCAAAATAGATTGATGGTGCTGTTAGTTATGCGACAAGATGAACCATTTTTGGATCAGTGGTGTTTACCAGGGACACTTGTACGTCATGGTGAATCTTTAGAAGATGCCGCCTATCGCATTTTGGCTGAGAAAATTCAAGTCGAGAATTTATATTTAGAACAATTGTATACCTTTGGTGATCCTGGTCGAGATCCTAGAGAATCTCCCTCTAGCTTTGGTGTACGTTATCTATCTGTAAGTTACTTTGCTTTAGTACGATTTGCTGATGCTCAATTAATTGCTAATGGTGTCAGTGGTATTGCTTGGTATCCGGTTAAGCAAGTACCTCAATTAGCTTTTGACCATAATGAAATTTTAGCTTATGGTTATCGCCGTTTACGCAATAAATTAGAGTATAGTCCGATTGCTTTTGAAGTATTGCCAGATGTGTTTACTTTAAGCGATCTTTATCAGTTATACGCTACTGTTTTAGGTGAAAATTTCTCGGATTATTCTAATTTTCGGACGCGGTTACTAAAGTTAGGCTTTTTATCTGATACAGGTTTAAAAACTTCACGCGGCGCAGGTCGTCCTGCTAGTTTATATCGGTTTGATGCTGAAGCATTTGCTCCGTTAAAGGATAAACCGTTAGTGTTTATTTGAGTTTCCAGTTCAGAGATTTTTTGTTTAAGTCAAGGTTTGATAATTAACCACAGATATCCACAGATGAACACAGATGAACACAGATGTATATGTAGTTTGATCGCAGGTGAATAGCGATTTATGGGAGTGATGGATTAGTTAAAATATTTATAAAGAGAAGTTATTATGAAAATAGCGATCGCACAACTCAATCCCACAATTGGTGATCTCACTGGTAACGCCGAACAAATATTAGCTGCTGCTAAAATAGCTGCGAAAAAAAAAGTTGATCTCTTACTCACACCAGAATTATCTTTATGTGGATATCCACCGCGAGATTTACTACTAAATCCTAGTTTTGTAGACTCGATGGTAAGGGTGTTGCAAAAACTGGCAAAAAAATTGCCACCTCAATTAACTGTTTTGGTAGGAACAGTTGATGAAAATTATGAATCATATACATCTGGAGAGAAACCGTTATTTAATAGTATTGCTTTATTGCAAAATAAGGGAATACAGCAGATATTCCATAAACGCTTGTTGCCTTATTACGATGTTTTTGATGAATACCGCTATTTTGAGCCTGGTTTGGAAAGTAATTCCTTTACATTAAACTTAGATGAATCTTCAATAAAAATTGGCATTACTATTTGTGAAGATCTTTGGAATGATGAAGAATTTTGGGGTAAGCGTAGCTATACCGTAAATCCAATAGCTGATTTAGCACAACAAGAGGTTGATTTAATTATTAATTTATCTGCTTCTCCCTATACAATTAATAAGCATAAATTACGGGAAGCAATGTTAAAAGCAGCAGCTACCCGTTATCAGCAACCGATTATTTATGCTAATCAAGTTGGGGGAAATGATGACTTAATTTTTGATGGTAATAGTGTAGCCTTTAATCGTACAGGTAATGTAGTTGGTCGCGCCCGTGCTTTTGAAACAGATTTATTAATAGTAGAATTTGATCAACAACAACGAGATTTAATGCCCGCAACTATACAACCACTACCAGAAAGTGAAGATGAGGAAATCTGGAAGGCGCTTGTATTAGGTGTGCGCGACTATACACTAAAATGTGGATTTAGTAAAGTAGTATTAGGTTTAAGTGGTGGGATAGATTCAGCATTAGTAGCTGCGATCGCATCTGAGGCATTAGGCAAAGAAAATGTTTTTGGCGTGTTGATGCCTTCGCCTTACAGTTCCGATCATTCCGTCAAAGATGCGTTAAAATTAGCGGAAAATTTGGGGATTAAAACTCAAATATTAGCAATTGGCGAATTGATGTCAGGTTACGACAAAACCTTAGAGCCGTTGTTTGCTGGTACAGAATTTGGACTAGCAGAAGAAAATATTCAATCGCGGATTCGGGGTAATTTATTAATGGCGATCGCAAATAAATTTGGTTATCTGCTACTATCTACTGGTAATAAATCCGAAATGGCAGTAGGTTACTGTACATTATATGGAGATATGAACGGGGGATTAGCTGCGATCGCAGATGTTCCCAAAACCCGTGTGTATTCCTTATGCCAATGGCTAAACCAAAATAGCAATAATAACTCGCAATCAGAAATCATCCCCAACCATATCTTAACTAAGCCACCTAGTGCAGAACTCAAACCAGGGCAAGTCGATCAAGATTCTCTGCCAGCTTATGACATACTTGATGATATTTTAGAACGTTTAATTCACAAACATCAATCGATCAATGAGATAATTGCTGCTGGTCACGATTTAAATATAGTAAATAAAGTAGTCAAACTCGTTGCCCGTGCGGAATTTAAACGCCGACAAGCGCCCCCAGGATTAAAAATTACCGATCGCGCCTTCGGTACAGGTTGGCGGATGCCTATAGCTAGTAGATACAGTAGCTTAACATAAAGGCTAGAGCGTGGTTTAAACCTAACCCGTCAGATTTAGATCCCCCTAAATCCCCCTTAAAAAGGGGGACTTTGATGGGATTTCCCCCCTTTTTAAGGGGGGCTAGGGGGGATCGAAGAATTGGAAAACACGCCCTAGTCATTGTTAATTGTTAATTGTTAATTGTTAATTGATATGTCAGATGAAGATTTACGCGGCGAAATTTATCGAGGGTGGTTAATTGTGCTGATGGCGCATGAGGATATGTATTTTTATGAAATTCATAGCCCAGAAGGTTATATCAACCGTAATCTCAGTCCATGTGATACAACGCAAGAAGCGATCGCCAACGGTAGACAAGACATTGATGCAGTAATTAAAATCTTTGAGGGAGTTGATGTAACATCATCCTCTGCAACCTCTCAAGAGTAGCGGATACTGTTGATATAGACATTCCCCCCCTCCCCTTATTAAGGGGAGGGGGCAGGGGGGTGGGGTTTCTTCTAACCTATATTTTTTGATATGCCCAAAGACTTAATTTTAATCAAACAACGCCTAACTCCCTACCTATTTTTACTCCCAGCAATTTTAATTTTGGGATTAACAGTTTTTTTACCTGCGGGTCAAGCATTTTTACTTAGTTTCACCCGCTACGAATACGATCTAACTCAACTCCCAAAATGGGTAGGATTTGCTAATTTTAGCCGTCTTTGGAAAGATCCAGTATTTTGGCAAACATTATGGAACACATTTTTATATTTAGTATGTGTTGTGCCTATCCTAGTAATTGCACCTTTAGGTTTAGCAATCTTAGTCAACAAAAAACTTAGAGGAATTAACTGGTTTAGAGCATCATTTTATACACCTGTAGTAATTTCAATGGTAGTTGCTGGTATTGCCTGGAAATTTATTTATGCAGAAAATGGCTTTATAAATCAGCTAATTAAAATGTTAGGTATCAGTGCTATCCCTTGGCTAACCAGTCCCAAATTAGCAATTTTTAGTGTGATGGCAGTAACAATTTGGAAAGGGCTAGGTTATTACATGGTTATTTATCTAGCTGGATTACAAGCAATTCCCGCAGAACTTTATGAAGCGGCTGCAATTGATGGTTCAGATGGAATTAGTAAACATTGGGATATTACCGTACCTTTAATGCGACCTTATTTAGTGTTAGTAGCAGTAATTTCTGCGATCGCAGCCACTAAAGTATTTGAAGAAGTATATATAATGACCCAAGGAGGACCAAGTAATAGTTCCAAAACCGTTGTGTATTACCTGTACGAGCAAGCATTTAGAAACTTTGAAATGAGCTATGCTTGTACAATTGGGCTAGTATTATTTTTAATAATTTTTGGGCTGTCACTTTTAAACTTAAAATTATCCCAAGGGCAGAATCTCACCCTCAAGTAATACTAATAGTAGACATTTGTGTTGGGTTTCGCTACGCTTAACCCAACCTACAACTAACTACAACTAACTAATTTGCTCCCTCCCCTTAATAAGGGGAGGGTTGGGGTGGGGTAATACAAAGAATAAGGCTACAAGGGTTATTAGTTATTGTGTAACTAGGTCAACGCGAGTTAAAAGTATTACCCCACCCCCCAGCCCCCTCCCCTTATAAAGGGGAGGGGGAGCTTGTTAATTGTTAATTGTTAAAATCTCTTTTCAAACTCTACAGTTGCCCGACTATCTCCAGATAAATCTGTCGAACCACGCAACAAAGTTTCGTCATTTACTCGGTAACGCAAACTGTATTGAGGTAACTGTTGAGCCGTCAAATTTGTCAATATAGATGCCGAGAATTGAGAAGTAATATTAATTCCAGCTTCAGCACCTAATCCTAACGTCGAAGACCTGCCTTTTGGGTTGGTAATTACTGTAGGGAATAAGCGAAACTCACTTAAACCAATAGCATTACCAACAACATTTTGGATATTACCCAAAAAAGCAGATCCAGCTAAATTTGCTAATCCTAACGTAGTATCTCCTCTACCCAAAGTATCCACAAAACCACCACCCAATAAAGCCACAATTTCGGCTTTGCCACGGGCAGGATTACTTTTTAACTCTAATTTTTCCGCAAATTGATTAGCAGCACCTCTGACTGTGGCTTCAATGCGTATTGTTTGTAAACCACCTAAATTAGTTGTAGGAACATCACTAATTTCAGCAGACAAAGGATTGTAAGAATCTGCCTGCGAGTAGTTTCTGGAACTACTGCTACTAACCTTACATCTAAATCGGGTACAAGTCCTTGAGATGGCAAAAACTCTGCTGTTTGGGCATAACCACCCGCTAACCGAAACTGGGTAGTAAATAAATTCACTTGACCTCGGTCTAGTTTTAATGACCCCTGTGGGCGAATATTATCTAGAGTACCGTTGATAGTCAAATCGCCTTTAGCCAAAAAGTTTAAAACTGGTGGGCGTGTAATTTGTACTCCATTGCCAAGGCTAATTTTTAAGTTATTAAACTCCGCTATACCGCTATTTGCCTGTGTTTGAGCAGTACTACCAGATGCTACAGATGCGTTAGTGGTAGGCGTTTCTTCTAATAGTACTTGACCATTAACTAATTCAATTTGACCACCAATTTGAGGATTTAAGGCTGTACCTGTGAGAACTGCGTTGCCTTTAATGCCTCCGCTATAACGTCCTTTAATATTTAAGGCAATTTGATCGAGAGCAACAGTTAGGGGGTTATCTACTTGCTGCGGGCGAGTTATCGGAAGTATTCCATTCGCTACTACTTGACCTTTACTAAACTTACCCCGTAAGTTTTGGACATTAATTTGACCAAGATCAAACAATACTTGTCCTGTTACTTCAGTTAAAGGTTCAGGGAATGCTTGAGCTTGAACTGTGGCATTATTTATTACAGCAATTCCTTTAGCATTGAGTTGTTGAATTTTTCCTGCCAGTGGGTCAACTGTTCCTCCGATAGCAAGATTTACTTTACCCTCGCCATTAACCCAAGCGACTTGTCCACGAGAGAGCAAGTTTAATAATGCTAGTCCCTCGTTTTCCACGTTCATATCTACACTAATTTGATTGCTGGTTGGTAACTTTGTTGCAAAGGGTAATTTATAAGGTACGCTGCCATTGATCCGCAGTGGTTGGGTTCCAGAAACAACTGCTGTACTATAAAAATTCAACCGAGCATCATCATAGCTAAAACTGCCCTGTGCTACTTGAATAGCTGTTTTGTTTAGTGTGCCTTCAGCTATGCTAATTTCTCCTCTAGAGCGAGGATTTTCAATACTACCTGCAATGGTAGCAGTAGCATTAAGTTTGCCTGTAATATCAACAGGTACATCTACAAAATCATTTAGTGCTTCAACAGGGAAATTTTGTACTCGTAACTGACCTGATTGTTCACCACTGCCGACGGTTCCAGAAAAAGCTACTAAGCTTTCGCTACTTTTAATTCGTAAGGGTAGAAAAGTCAGAACGCCTTTATCAAAGCTGCCTTGAACAATGACTTGATCTGCTTTATATTTATCCCATTCCCAATTTTGACCATCAATCGCAAAACTGGCGCGGATGCCACTTTTTAACGAGCCATTAATATTTACTTCTCCACTAAATGCGCCTGCTAAATCTCTGAGTTCTGGTAGTGGAGAATTTTCTCTTTTAGCAAGCTGTTGTTCTACCAATGTTTCTATTTCTGATAAACGGCGTAACTGGTCTAGCAGGGGTGCATCTGGTAAACCTCTATCTGCGGGTGGCAAATTAGCGGCACTACCGTAGGTGCGGGATTTAAAGCCGTTTGCGAGGTCTTGCAATTCAAAGATTTGTAAGGCTGTGAGTAAATCTTGAACTTCTCCTTTAGCAACTTTTAGTTGTCCTTGAAATTCTGGTCCTTGCGCGGTTTGGGTGACACTGCCATTGAGGAAATATCTATTATCACCTTGTTGAAATTCACCATTAGTAAGTTTGGCAACTCCATTTATATAGCTAAAGTTGCCAACTAATTTGTCACCTTTAAGACTGGCGATAATTGGTTGGTCAATTTGGACATTTTGACCAATGATGTTACGAGTGGCAAGATTAATATCAAAGTTACCGGAAATCAGTCCAGAGAGGGGTTGACTAGCTATATTATCGGGTAATGGCGCAAATGATTTGATTAGGCTAATTGGTATTTTTGCGGTGGCTACTTGTAGGCGATCGCCTTTAGTTGTACCCGCCGCGATCGCATCACCCAAACGCACAGCAAACGACTCTGGTTTATAACTAGGCGAAAGCGCAAGTTCAATGCGATCCTGAACCCCCGCTAACCGCAAGTTTACTCCTTGTCCTGGTTTTACTTGAATTTCACCTGTAAGAATTGGATCAAATTTTAACTGTTCAGCAGCAAAATTTTCTAAACGTAACTGTCCTGAAACTTGTACAGCTTTTGGATCAAATGTTGTTAATTTTGTCGCTACATTTAAGTTGGCAGTAACCCGTCCTTTTATACCTAATTCTTGAAAGCGTTCCAATGCGGGAAGCTGACTAATACGCTCTATATCTACATTGTCAACAGCAAAATTACCTTGCAAACTATTATTAATTAATTGTAAAGCCGAAGCATTTATAGTCCCATCGGATAATTTTAAACTACCCGCACCACTAGCAATAATAGTTGAGGGTTGAAAAGAATTTAAACTTCCAGAAATATTAAAGTTTCCTGTTAACTCTCCCGTTTTTAAATTTTCAGGGACTTGTGGCGATAATTTCCCTATTTGCAGATTATTAACCGCCAAATTACCTTGCCAACGACCACCGCGTAACTGTAAAGCTGAAGTATTTATAGTACCATCTGGCAATGTTAAACTGCCCGTACCAGTTCCCACAATACTTGATGGTTTTAAATCAGCTAAACTTCCAGATAAGTTAAAATTACCTGTCAATTCTCCAGCTTTTAAAGCATCTGGTACTTGTGGCGATAACTTACCTATTTGGAAATTATTAACCGCAAAATTACCTTGCCAACGACCATTATTTAATTGTAAAGCAGAAGCATTGATAGTACCATCGGGTAATTTTAAACTCCCTGTACCAGTTCCCACAATACTTGATGGTTTTAAATCAGCTAAACTTCCAGATAAGTTAAAATTACCTGTCAACTCTCCCGTTTTTAAATTGGCGGGTACTTGTGGCGATAACTTTCCTATTTGGAAACTATTAACAGCAAAATTACCTTGCCAACGACCATTATTTAGTTGTAAAGCGGAAGCATTTATAGTACCATCGGGTAATTTTAAACTACCAGTACCAGTACCAATAATGCTGGATGGTTTAAGATCTGCTAAACTTCCCGATAAATTAAAGTTACCTGCGATCGCACCTTGTTTTAAACCTGAAGGCACTTGTGGAGATAATCGCCCTAACTGTATATTATTAGCAGTAAAATTACCTTGCCAGCGACCATTTCTCAGTTGTAAACCATCAGCAACAATATTACCTGTAGATAGTTGCAAACGTCCCGCACCACTACCAGTAATAGCAGATGGTTTCAAATCCGCTAAACTACCAGATAAGTTAAAATTACCTGCAATTTCCCCAGTTTTTAAACTTGCAGGTACTTGTTTAGATAACTTTCCTAGTTGCAAGTTATTTACAGCAAAATTACCTTGCCAAGCACCATTATTTAATTGTAAACCAGAAGCAATAATATTACCCGTTGGCAGTTGTAAACGTCCATTACCACTGCCATTAATAGTAGAAGGTTGAAACGAATCTAAACTCCCAGATAAGTTAAAATTACCTGCTAACCTTCCTTGTTCTAATGCTGGAGGTACTTGTGGAGATAATTTACCTAACTGCACATTATTAGCATTAAAATTACCTTGCCAGTTACCATTACTTAGTTGTAAAGCTGAAGCAGTGATAATACCAGTAGGCAACTGTAAACGTCCCGTACCACTTCCATTAATAGTAGAAGGTTTAAACGAGTCTAAACTACCAGCTAAATTGAAGTTACCTGTTAATTGTCCACTCTTTAAATTTCCAGGTACTTGTGGAGATAATTGCCCTAACTGTAGATTGTTAGCATTAAAATTACCTTGCCAATTACCATTGCTTAGTTGTAAAGATGAGCTACTAATACTGCCGTTAGCTAACTGTAAGCGCCCAGTACCAGCACCAGTAATAGTTGATGTTTGAAAATTTGTTAAACTGCCAGCTAAATTAAAGTTGCCTGTAAGTTGTCCATTTTTAAAATTTGCAGGTACTTGTGGTGATAATTGCCCTAATTGCAGACTATTAGCATTAAAATTACCTTGCCAAAGACCATTTCTAAGTAGTACATTAGTCCCTGTAATCCTACCACCTGCTACTTGAAGCTGTGCAGAACCCGTTCCATTAATTGTTTCTGGTTTAAAACTTGCTCTACTTCCTGATAGTAAGAAATTACCTGATATGATTTTTTGTAGTTGTGGAGGTACTTGCCTTTTAGTTAGTGCAACCAAACCTTGCCCTGGCACATTTGATGCTTGAATTTGTGCTTGCCAATTTTTATCAGTTAATTGTCCTGTTGCTGTAACTGTTCCGCCTGCAACTACAAAAGTAGTATTGCGGAAAACGATTGTACGTTCTGGCGTAATTATTACTTCACCACTACCTGGATATGTAGCATTTGGTGCTGAAAAATTGACAACTGTTTGTAGTTTGCCAGAATAACCTGATACTTGACCTTGGGCTGCAACTAAACCAAGATTAATGGGAGGAGTAGAGCCATAAATTTGTGCGATCGCATCTGCTGGCAAATTATTACCATTAAAATTGAAAGCAATACCAGCTTGTTTACCTAATTGAACAGTACCCGCACCTGTAACCTGACCACCAACTACAGGAAATGCCTGTATTCCTGTAATCGAAACTACCTTATTTACCAGCGCAAAGTTAGCTTTAACCTCTCTAAATCTTATGCGATCGACTTGGGTTAGTTTTGTATTAACAACTGTCCCTGATAATATTGGCTTATCCAAAGCTCCAGTTAAGTTAATACTTGCTTGTGCTTCTCCTGAAGCCGCTACTGGTAATTTTAGATCTAATGTATTCAGGATATTATTTACTCTTACTGCTGCTGTTTGAGCAGCAATATTAAAACCTGACTGTGTATCAATTACCCCAGCAACAACACCAGGAACTTGACCATAAACAGTACTAACTTTCTGTAGCTGAATTTGTGTTCCTCTAAAACCTAAATAACCAGTTGTTTGACTGAAAAGTTTTGGTACTTGGGCGATTTTTATAGTTGCTGCTTGCAGATAAGCAGTTCCAAATAATAAAGGACGTTGCTTTCCTTGCAGTTTGATTTCTAAACTACCATCCACATCCCCCGCCAACAAATCAAGCGAAGGTAACTTAACAAAGCGGGTAATCGCACTTGCTTGTAAATGTTGACCTGAAACTACTAAATTTGTTTGTTGAGTTGGACGTAAGTGTTGTCCCTTAACAATTAGATGCCTATATTGAGGATTTTGAACTTGCTCAATAGGTTGACCTTCTAAATTAAAACTAATCCTTTGATTTTGATCAAAAAAGCTGGCATTACCGTTTACTTTTGTAATAACAACAGGTGTTTTACCATTTGCTAATTTAGAGAATGGTAATAGTACAACATTTCCCTGTGTTACTCGGATTACTTGCAAATCAGTTTTAATAAAACCTTTCTTTTCTTCGGATTTAATCGTGGTCGAAACCCAGCGCAGTTCGGCATCCTGTTCAATATACGCCTCTGGCTTAACTAAAGTGACATCAAGCTGTAATGTGCGATCTAACAGCAGTTTTAGGGGATTAAAACCCACATCTACCGCCTCAACTGATAGACGGTCTGGATCTGTGGGGGTTGCGGGTACTGCTGAACGACCAAACCGCAAACCTGTAAAGGAAAAACCTTCAACTTTACCTAGCTGCACAGGTCTATTTAGGGTCTGAGTTAGATTTTGCTGAACCAATGGTGCAAGCTGAGTTTCAATATATAACCAAGCTGCTCCTAATCCACCTAAAATTGTCAGCAGCAGAATAATACCGATGTTACTGCTAGGGCGGCTTAATATGATCAGCGTTAGACGCTGGTTAAGCGGTCTCGATCCGCTTTCTGTTTTCTTTTCTAACTTTGGGGAGTTGTTCATTGTTTATACTCACCCTTGCATGAGTTATAATCTCAATTTCAATACTTAAGGACTAACAGATATAGTGTTAAGCTAACGCGCATCTAAATTGTACATTTTATAACTCTTGAGAAAAGTTATCAAACCCTATAACCCTCTCTCCTCCCTCCTCTCTCCTCCCTCCCTAAAATATAAAATTTAGAAACACAACAGCTTACAGATAACACAGCGAGATTCAGAAATATTACTAGGACTATTTTTGAATAACCGCTAAGTTATTTTGGCGATCGCTCTATTTGTCAGGACTTACTATCTGTAGGGTGCGTTACGCTTCGCTAACGCACCCTACCCACTATATGTGGCGTAACTGCGTAAGTCCTGTTTGTGCTAGTGCGACAGTTAAAGCATATTTAGGTATTAAACAATGGCATTTTCCGCCTAAAGCGATCTTTACTATAGACGTTAAATAAAGCGTTATTGCTCCTGTTAGCTGTTACCTAAACCATCCATAGCCATTCTTTTAAAATTCACCTACAAGAGCGGCAATTTACTCGAATTTTGGTTAATTAAAGGCATTGAATATAATTTAATTTCTGGAAAATAATGTATAGCAACCGCCAAGGCGCTTAAGGCATTTTTTATGACTAAAACCCTTATTAGCAAAGCATTTAAGAAAAGCTAAAAGCTAAAAGCTAACTGCTAATTGCTATATATAGATAATTTCTACAAAAAAACATCTATAATAAGGAAGAAATTTAATTAATAATTAGGATTTATTGCGCTCGACAAATGAATGTAGAGACGTACCCTGGTACGTCTCTACAAGGGTTTTAGGCAACGCACCTTTAATTGATCAAGATGTCTATTGTTTATATTGTTTATAAATTTTTTCAGCAGCC
Organism: uncultured cyanobacterium; assembly: GCA_963711165.1. Classification (GTDB taxonomy): domain Bacteria; phylum Cyanobacteriota; class Cyanobacteriia; order Cyanobacteriales; family PCC-9333; genus Crinalium. The sequence continues at coordinate 68,308 of CAVQDG010000056.1, forward strand.
TTTTGCACTTCTGGCTTGGCATTATAGTAACCCTCATAAAAGTAGTAGGAGCTAGTTGTATAATTCTTAAGACCATTAGCAACTACACCTAAGATCGGGGCATTAGAAATTTTTAAACCGTCTAATGCTTCCATGAGCATAGATCTATCTGTTCGACCTAATCCGACAACTACTACAATTCCATCTGTATGAACTGATAAAATCCTGCCATCTGCAAGTCCAAGAATTGGCGGAGTATCATAGATAATTAAGTCAAATTCTGCCTTAAATTCCTCCATTAAAGACAGCATTTTTTTAGAACTAAGTAACCGAGTGGGATCGGGTGGCATTTGCCCAGCCGTTAATACATAAAGGTGTTCCCACATTGGCAATTGCTGGATGACTTCTTTGGGGTTTACCTCTGTAGAAATCACATCGCTTAGTCCCTCGTGGTTTTCTAATCCCAAAACGTTATGTATTTGGGGACGGCGCATATCAGCATCTACTAGCAATACCCGTTGACCCATAGCTGCGGCTGCTTGGGCTAAGTTGGTAGAAACTGTAGACTTACCATCTGAGGGTGATGTTGAGCTAACTACTATCGAGTGGATGGGTTTATCGGAACCCAAGAAACGCAGGTTTGTCTGCAAAGAGCGAAACGATTCTAAGAAGGGAGAGGAGTTATACCATCTAGCTTGGGAAGAATTATGCCTGGAGGTGCGATCGCTTGTCTTAAGTGCGATTTCGGCGGCGGGTTGAATTTGCTTGAGTTGTTTATTGAAGGGGATAACACCGATCATCGGCAGTCTGGTTGCATCTTTGATTTCATCAGGAGTATGGAAGACATTATCAAGTCGCTCGGCGAATAAAGCGGCTCCTATTCCTAGTAAAATCCCGGCGATCGCACCCAAGATAATATTACGCTCTGTATTCAGTGGAATGGGGAAATTTGGTTGTTTAGGAGGCAAAATCAGTTGCCAAGGCAGTGCTTTTTGAGAAGTTTCAATTTGCAGAGTTTCCCGCACTCCCAAAAAGCGGTTTAAACTTTCTGTTGCTACTCTTAGTTCTCGGTCTAAATCTGTATATTGACGGGCAATAACTGGTAGCTGTTGCACTTGTTGAGCAAGTATTGCTTGAGCTTGGCTGATCGCAGCATAGCGTACTTCTAGCACCCGAATTTGGTTAGTTGTTTCTACGAGTTGCTGAGTAAGACCAAGGCGAATTGAGTTAGGACTCGTTTGCTCAAGACTAGAAGAAGAGAAATTTTTCCCTAAAACTTTTCGGGCTTCTTGACCTAATAATGGTAACAGATTTCGCTGTTGATCTCGCAGTGCTTTAACAGTAGGGCTTTCTTCTGTAAACCTCGATAACTCAATCGCAATCTTTGTTTCTACTTGCTGTAGCTGATTAAGTAAATTTTGATATCCAGGCGCTTCTGATAAAGCTGTCGATGCGATCGCTTGGGATGGTGCTAACCCCAATTGATTTTGCAAATTTACATACAGAGTACGAGTTTCATTAAGTTTTACCTGGGTATCTAATCGCTGTTGATCAACACCGCTCATCCGAGTAGACATATCTGCGGCTTGAGTTTGTGGATCGAGCAAATTGTTTTGTTGTCGAAAAACTTGCAGTTGCGTTTGCAACTTATCTACACGCTGTCGCAACACAGGCAACTGCCCTTCCACAAACTTAGTGCCTTGGATCACACTACTTTGTTGCTCATCTAGGCTATAACGTAAATAACCTCCAGCAACTTGCTCTAGCACAAACTGAACTTTTTTCGGGTCAGGATCACGGTAACTGACTTCTAAGATTTTTGTTTCTTGCAGTCTGGAAATTCCTAGCTGGTTACCTCTAATCAGCGAGTCATAACTAACATCTGGGTAAGTAGTATTAATCTGTGCCACGATTGGAGAGAGTAACTTAGTACTACGCAACACCTCAATTTGGGTTTCGTAGTCCAAACTTGCACCTGCATTTGTATCAGAACCAGCCAAGGCTGTGAGTTTATCTAACTTACTTTGTGCCGCCGTCACAGGCTCCACTAAAACTTGAAACCTGCCCTCATAAATTGGCGTTTGCCTCAACGTTTGGAAAACTACCACAGCCGTTACCGCACTCGCAACGCTGGCAATAATCAGGGCGCGACGGCGCATCACCGTCAACAGCCGTCGGAGATTCAAGTCCTCTTGATCTGTGTCATTCAACTGATTTTTGTAAATCAATGGTAACTGAGAATCTTGCTTGCCATTACCATTAAGCGATGCCAGTTGAGAATAGTCTTGTTTCTCCATCTCTCCCCCTGGAGCTTGTTGCTGTGGTTAACGAGTGCCAGGAACATTCTGGACTTATAGGCTGTGCTATTTGTGGCTGCGATCGCGTAGCAGCTTAATTACCTTGGAAGATTCTAAAGAAGTTAAATAACGAGAAAACACCAGTGAGTGGACTCAACACTGTTCCCACAGTATCGGTAATAGTGGCTAGATTAGAACGATTCACCACAATTACATCATTATTGCGGAGAGTAGGATTATTTTGTTGATCAATTCCTCGCGCCAAATCAACTCCAATGCTACGTTTACTCACTGTACCATCTGGATTTAAACGAACTAAATCAACTCTACTGGTACGAGCGCGAGTATTGTTAAATCCGCCTGCTGCTTGCAAAGCTAGGTTTAATGGTGTATTTGGTGGCAATTCAACTGCACCTGGTTGTTTTACTTCCCCGACGATATTCACCCTAATTTTATCGGGAGAAAGGGTAGAGTCAGATAATGCTGCTACCTCTCTTGGATCAAAGTTGGTTGCCGTCGGCACTACGATGGTATCTCCCTCCTGCAACAGAATATCTTGGCTGAGGTCACCACCTTGCAGTAGTTGCCACAGGTTGAGAGCAATCACCTGTCCTGCACCATTTCGGCTACTACGTCGTACCTCAACGGCGCGAATATTCGCTGTGGGTTTAATTCCACCAGCAACTTGAAGCGCCTGTGTCAGCGTAGGTGGAGTGTTTGTACCACCTACGCCAGTAACATCTGGCTTAACTGCGTAAGTTCCAGGGCGATTTACTTCACCTACCAGCGCTACCTTGATGGGACCAGTAACCTGTGTTGCCAATGTGGAAGCTGCCAGTATACTTGCTTCTGCGGGATTAACATCAGTGCGAGTAGGAACTAGCACTGTGTCTCCTTCCTGCAACATCACATCTTGACTGAGATCGCCCTGTTGCAAAAGTTGCAACAAGTTGACAGCCAGTACGCGGTCTGTGCCACTTCTTGTAGGACGGCGGATTTGAACTTGGCTAATCCCCGCCGATGGTGTTAAGCCACCAGCTAATAGAATTGCCTGTGTTAAAGTCGCTGGTCTGCCAGCACCATTCTGTCCAGCACTTTGTGGCTGAACATTATAAGTTCCAGGGCGAGAAACTTCACCGACCATCGCAATTCTGATCGGTCCAGTTACCTGTGTTCCCAAATTGGAATTTGCTAGTTGTCTGCTGTCAGATGCACTGACAGCAGCTACTGTCGGAATAAAAATTGTGTCACCATCCCGCAAGGTGATGTCTTGAGCCAAATTACCATTTTCCAAGACATCCCACAGATTAGAAGTGATCACTTGTTGACGACCAGGAGAAATTCTGCGGCGTACTTGCACTTGGCGAATATTAGCTGCCTGTGTCGTTCCTCCAGCTATTTGAATTGCTTGCGATAGCGTAGGAAATTGCCTGCCTTCACCAAAGGGAATTACTACAGAACCCGCACGATTTACTTCCCCAGATAAAGCAATTTTGACCGGACGAGGTGCCAGGAGGCTGACTGTCACCAGAGGACGTTTGAGATATCGAGCGAATTGGTTAGAAATTACAGTGCTTGCAGTTTGCAGACTCATTCCTTGAACTGTGACGCTACCAATAATCGGGAGGTTAATTGTACCATCAACTAGCACCTGATACTCGCCACTGTATTCAGGAACATTAAAAATATCTATCCGAACGCGATCGCCTGCGCCCAATGTGTAAGCGCCTTCCCTAAGTACACCCCCACTTTGCGCCACCTGAAAAGCGGCATTTTTTAAAGGCTGTTTTGCCATAGCTGGAGTTGGCATCGCTGCTACAACCAAAGCCAGTAGCGTCAAATAAAAGATTGAATATTGAAATGACCCATGAAGTTTTTGGCTGTTTCTCAATTCCGCACTGCTCATATAGATAGAAACTATTAATATTGGTAAATCTGTTGCGTGCGCTCACACTAGCACAATCTGGGAAAAAATTGGTGCGATCGCTAGTCGTCTGAATCCTGAAGATCTCAAAAGTACTATCAGTTAATTCCTCAAATTCAGACTTTGAACAATGACGCTCATCTGACTAAAAAAGTTCACTTTAAAAATAATGCGTAGCCTTGGAGGATGCCTAGACATTTTCTCTAAACTTAGTAATTTGACCTGCATCACTTCTGATACACTAACTCGCTCTCACCCGCAATGCCAATATTTACCTTAAACAGCAGGTTCTCAAAGCACTTACAGCAACTTTTGTGGCTCTCAGTAAAAGTTCTTTTTAAAAAACTTTCGGGTGCAGGTAGAGAGCAAACTTTCACTTACTCACAAATTTTATAATTATACAACATAAATAAAAAATAAATGTTTAGGTAATTATAAAAATATTTTTCAAAAATTAAGTAAACGTCGAGTAGTTCTTATAGAACTTACTAAATAAATTAATGGTACGATCGCATAGCCTCAAAATTTCGGTATCTTGTTTAGTAAGAATTATGACGAATGGCAGTCAACCAGAATTAATTATTGAAGCAGGACGCGCAGAAAGACAGTACTGGAAAGATTTGTGGCGCTACCGCGAGTTATTTTACTTCCTAGCTTGGCGGGATATCTTGGTACGTTACAAACAAACAGTTATTGGTATTGCTTGGGCGCTGATTCGACCATTTTTAACAATGGTTGTCTTTACTGTAGTATTTAATCAAGTAGCGAAGTTACCCACTGAAGGCAAGGCCCCGTACGCCATTCTCGTTTTTTCAGCAATGTTACCTTGGCAATTCTTTGCTACTGCACTTTCAGAATGCAGCAGCAGCTTAATCACCAACGCCAATTTGATTTCTAAGGTTTACTTTCCTCGCTTAATTGTGCCTGCTAGCGCGGTAATTGTTAGCTTTGTAGATTTCCTAGTTTCAGGAATGATTTTGCTCGGACTGATGGCTTGGTTTAATTTTGTACCAACTTGGCGTATCCTGACTTTACCAGTATTTATATTTATTGCCTTTGCTGCCTCAATGGGTGCAGGTTTGTGGTTAGCAGCATTAAATGTCAAATACCGCGATTTCCGTTATGTGATTCCGTTTATTCTTCAGTTGGGTATATATATATCACCAGTAGGTTATAGTAGTAGCCGTGTCCCTGAACAGTGGCGGTTGTTATACTCTATAAACCCAATGGTAGGAGTAATTGACGGCTTCCGTTGGGCAATTTTAGGCGGTGAATCAAGGCTATACTTGCCAGGATTTACACTTTCGCTATTGTTAGTCGCCTTGTCATGTGTTATGGGAATTTGGTATTTCCGTAAAACAGAACGCACATTTGCCGATGATATTTGAGGAGGGAGGAGGGAGGAGAGAGGGAACATTTGATAACTTTTCTGCTTTATTCCAAATGTACAAATAAAATGCGCGTTAGCTTAATTCATGTCTGAAACAATCATCCACGTCGAAAACCTGGGAAAGAAATACATTATTGGTCATCAGCAGCAAGAAAAGTACACCGCGCTGCGAGATGTCATAGTTAATAAAACGAAGTCTTTAGGGCGCACATTCCTAAAACCTCTGGGTAAAAAAACGCCCAACCCAGCTTTCGAGGAGTTTTGGGCGCTTGATGATGTATCTTTTGAAGTCAATAAAGGCGATCGCGTTGGTATAATTGGTCGTAATGGTGCTGGAAAATCAACACTATTAAAAATTTTAAGTCGCATTACTGAACCGACAAAAGGTCGCATTGGTATCAAAGGGCGAGTAGCTAGTTTATTAGAAGTAGGAACAGGTTTTCATCCAGAATTAACCGGAAGAGAAAATATTTTTCTCAACGGTGCCATCTTAGGCATGAGTAATATTGAAATCAAAAATAAGTTTGATGAAATTGTTGCCTTTGCGGAAGTTGAAAAATTTTTAGATACTCCGGTTAAGCGTTATTCATCAGGGATGTATGTGCGGTTAGCTTTCGCTGTCGCTGCACATTTAGAACCAGAAATTTTAATTGTCGATGAAGTTTTAGCCGTAGGAGATGCCCAATTTCAGAAGAAGTGCTTAGGAAAAATGGATCAAGTTGGAAAAGAGGGCAGAACAGTATTGTTTGTCAGTCACCAAATGGGAATGATTGCTCAACTTTGTAGTCGTGCATTCATGTTAGAAAAAGGCAATTTGGTACACACAGGGGAAGTTGATAGTGTAATTGCTGCTTATTTAGAAAAACCTAGTAGTGAAGCTAACGTTTTTCATCGTAATAAATTCTCAGAAGATTATAGTATATTAGTTACCACTGCTAAAACCCTAACTACCTCTGGTGTGACCACCTCAGACTTTAGTTATAAAGAATCAATTTGTTTACAAACTTATTTACATATAAAAAAGCATATTAGAGGCTCATATTTATCAATTTCCGTTAAGGATAAATTGAGCAGAAAAATATTTACCAGTGAAATAGAAATAGACAAGTATATTAACCCTAAAAATGATAGTAAAATTATCACAACAATGAGAATTCCCGAAAATTTATTAACTCCCGGCAATTACACATTTTTAATAGCTCTGCATATTCCAAATATTCAAATGTTAGACTATTTAGATGAAGTTTGTTCATTTACAGTTTACGATACAGGCTCAGATTTTGCTATGTATGAAGGAGTTGATTATGGATGTGTATTTGTTAATTGTGAATGGCAGTTAGAAAGCTAACAAAAAAAAATAAATATTGCCCTAATAAATTTAAAAAATCAGTAATCATAATGATAAAATCAATTTAATAATTAATATGAAAGTTCTTCACTTTAATCAAACTGACCTAAGCGGTGGAGCATCTATTGCTGGATATCGCCTACACCAAGGTTTGCTGAAGCAAAAGGTGGACTCTCGTTTATTAGTGGGACAAGTAAAAACACCAAGCGATCGCGCTGCTACTATCAAGCGTAAGTACCGCATAGAAAATCAAATTTCCCGACTGACTAGGCGTATGGGACTTAACTATTTACACTTAATAAGTTCTTTTGATATCCCGCATCACAATTTCTATAAAAATGCCGATGTTCTGAATTTTCATAACTTACATAGTGACTATTTTAACTATTTAGTAATTCCGTCTCTAACAGCTAATAAACCTGCGGTGTATACTCTACACGATATGTGGAGCTTTACAGGACACTGTGCTTATAGTTATGATTGCGATCGCTGGAAAATTGGCTGTGGTAAATGCCCTTATCCAGATATTTATCCAGGGATTGAAAGAGATAATACCCATTTAGAGTGGAAGCTCAAAAATTGGATCTATCAACATTCTCGGTTAGCTATTGTTACTCCTAGTCGCTGGTTAACCGAACAAGCACAAAAAAGTATGCTCCAGCACTTGAATATCCATCATATTCCTTATGGAATTGATACAGCAGCTTATCAACCCTTGGATGGAGAAAAATGCCGAGATCTTCTGGGTATTCCGAAAGATAAAAAAGTGTTATTGTGTTCGGGACAAGCAGTAACAGATAGCCGTAAAGGGGCGGATTTACTGTTAAAAAGTTTAGAAAAGTTACCTGCATCCTTGAAAGCTGAAACCATACTGATGACCTTTGGTTATGGTGGTGCTGCTTTACCGGAAATAGGTATGCCAATTTTAGATCTTGGTTATATCAGTGGCGATCGCCTTAAAAGTATCGCTTATTCGGCTGCGGATTTATTTATTTTTCCTACCCGTGCGGATAATTTACCCTTAATGCTACAAGAAAGTATGGCTTGTGGTACGCCAATGGTTTCTTTTAAAGTTGGTGGTGTACCAGATTTAGTACGTCCTGGTATAACTGGTTATTTAGCGACAGCAACAGATACTGACGACTTTGCTCAAGGGATTGTGCAGTTATGGGAAGATCATCAACTACGCCAGCACATGAGTCAACAGTGTCGGGCGATCGCCGTTAGCGAATATACTTTAGAAATGCAAGCCAAAAGATACATTGACTTATATCAACAACTATTAGATAATTAAGTGCGATATTAGTATCATTTTTTAGATTATATATATACGCAAATATGCGCCCTACCTCAATTCAATTACCCAATTTGGAGGAATACCATCAAGAATTGTTAGCTTCAGGAATCAAATTTCCTCTTGCAACAGTTCCCTATTCAAAAACAGGATTACTCGCCGAATTACCGCCACCACCAGCAGATAAAACAGGTTGGCCTTGGACTGAAGAAACCGATCCGACTATTTACGCAGATCAAACAGATTTACCTAAAATAACTATTGTTACACCTTCTTACAATCAAGGTCAATTTATTGAAGAAACTATCCGCTCGGTATTATTACAAAATTATCCTAATTTAGAATACATAATCCTTGATGCCGCCAGTAATGATGAGTCAGTAGCTATTATCAAAAAATATGCTCGCTGGATTAGTTACTGGAAAAGTGAGCCAGATAGAGGTCAAAGCCATGCAATTAATCAAGGTTTATCTATAGCCAGTGGTAAATATTGGCAATGGATTAATAGTGATGATCGCTATTTTCCTAATGTCTTATATCAAGTGAGTCAAACCTTAACCCAATCTGGAAAAGATACACTTTATGGGGGGGTTTATGAATCTACAGATGATGGAGAAATTGAATATAGTAGAATCTCATTTAATGTTTCAAAAGCATTAATGATCGATCCCACAAAAGATTTTAATAAAGATTACTATTATAAACCAGAGGCTACCATCCTATTAGTGGAATTAAGCAAAGCAGTTGGCGGAATGAGAGAAGACTTTCATAATCTATTTGACGGAGATTTTATGCTCCGTTATACGGAAATATGTAACCCAATTTATACAGATATTATACTGATACACTATCGAATTCACTCTGATACTAAAACTATTGCAACTACTCAACGCTTGCACAAAGAATATATACAAATGCTTAAAGAAAACCACCCAATAGGATTAACTTGGTTCAAGTGCTTAGTGAAAGAATCAGGGTTTTTAAGTACAGCAAATCAAGATGGTAAAAATCGTTGGGAATTATTTATATTAGCATTAAAACTAATTATTGAATCACCTCAAGTTGTTATTTCTAGAGCTTATTGGGGTTTGTGGCGAAAACTTGTCAAATTTAGTTATTAACTATGTCGTCTGATAGTTTATCCTTAGCGTTGTGTATACCTGCGTACAACGCAGCCGCTTTTATACATCGGTTACTTGAATCTGCCTTAGCTCAGACTATCCCTTTTGATGAAATTTGGGTTTATGATGACTGTAGTATAGATAATACTGCGGAAATAGCTACCCAATTTGGCGCAAAGGTTGTTCGTGGAGAGGTTAATCGTGGCTGTTCATTTGGTAAAAATGTCTTAGCTGAAAAAACTAATTGCGAGTGGATTCATTTCCATGATGCTGATGATGCGCTTTATCCTAATTTTGTAGAGCAAGCGTCTCAATGGATGTCTCAAGAGAATGCACCTGATGTGGTGCTTTTTAGTTATGAGTATAGAGACAATGAAACAAATGAATTGCTGTCTATACGAGTTTTTGATGATTTAGAATTGAGGCGTGATGCAATTTCCTATACAATCCGAGAACAAATCAATCCTTTTTGTGGTCTTTATCGCCGATCAGCTTTTCTCAAAGCAGGAGGATACGATCTTGATCCATTAGTTCTATATAACGAAGATTGTGCTTTTCATTGCCAGTTAACACGCGCAGGCTTGAGTTTTGCTGCTGATTCTACGGTAACGGTAATTAATTATCGTTCCTCTAATTCTATGTCTTCAGCAAACCAAATTAAATGTGCTAGAGCGCAATTCCATGTGTTAAAAAAATCTGCGGAAGCACTTGTTGGTCGTTATCATAAGGAAATTTCGCAAAGACTGTGGGGTATTGCTGGTGTTTCGGCATCATATTTAGATTGGGATAATGCAGATGCTTGTGTAACTCTTGCTGTTTCACTTAATGACAGAATACCTAAAAGCAGTAGCTTACTTTTTAAGTCTATGTGCTGGTGCAATCCTTATTGGGCAATTCGTATTCGTGAAGCACTAATCAGAAATTTTAAGCCAAGTCTCCGTCAAAAATGACTTTTTATGACAAAAATATTTTGGAAAGGTATTGATTTTAAAACAACGGCTCTCCTTTCTTACTTGAGAGGTCCCAACCACCCAATGAAAATTAGGCTGATCCGAGCATTGATATCCCAACTTTTCCCTCAAGGGGTGATGGTTGAAAACCATCTGGGATCGAGAATGCGCGTACAGCCAGATGATTATATAGGGTGGTCGATTCTGTGTACTGGTAGTTATGAAAGTGAAACCCTGACTCGTGCAGTAGAAACTCTCAGTGAAACGGGAGGCGTTTTTATTGATGTAGGAGCCAATTTTGGTTTGTTTACTTGTTTGCTAGGTGCGATCCCAGGAGTTGAATGTTATGCTATTGAACCTTGTGCTAAAAATTTTGTTTTACTGCAAGAGAATATAGCACTAAATCCAGATATTAAAGCAAAATTATTTAATGTGGCTTTGGATAATAAACGTAGTTTTCTAGAGTTGGAAGATTTTAATCCTGGCAATTCTGGAACTGTCAGGGTGGTTTTAAAAGATAAAAAATCTCATAACTGCTCTCATAATGTAGCTGCAACTACTTTAGAGGAATTACTTACATATGCAAAAGTAAAGAAAGTTAACATGATGAAAATAGATGTAGAAGGCTATGAACCTCTGATTTTAGAGGGACTAGATTGGAACGGTAAGTTTCGACCGGATAACGTAATCATTGAGTTTACAGACTATTCATCCCGTTCTCAAGGTAGTGGTCGCAAAAGTATGTTGGAATTTTTCCATAACCAAGGATATGAAGGTCGGACAATTAGGGGTGAATTACTTTTACTCGATCAAGAAATTCCAGAAGATAATGCGTGGTTTCGAGACTTAAGACATTAGTAGTGAAATAAACGAAAATGAAGCCCTTAGTATCTATCCTCATTCCGGCTTATAATGCTGAAAAATGGATTGCATCAACCATAGAATCTGCTTTGGCTCAAACTTGGCTGGATAAAGAGATAATTGTCGTTGATGATGGTTCTATAGATCAGACAAGGGCGATCGCTAAAAATTTTGAATCATCAATTATTAAGGTGATTAGCCAAGAAAATCGTGGTGCAAGTGCAGCCAGAAACGCTGCTTTAAACTTAGCTAAAGGAGATTTTATTCAATATTTAGATGCTGATGATTTATTAGCACCTGATAAAATTGAACGTCAGTTAAATATGCTGTTGCCTGCAAATTTAGACTGTATTGTGGCTGGAGAATGGGCAAGGTTTTATAAAACTCATCAAGAAGCTTTGTTTATTCCAGAGTTAAATTGGGTGGATATGTCACCTATTGATTGGCTTATTTGTGTCTGGGAAAAGAATTTGATGATGCACCCAGCCGCGTGGTTAGTTCCGCGTCATCTGGCGGAAAAAGCAGGTAATTGGAATGAAAATTTATCTCTTAATGATGACGGCGAATATTTTTTGCGGGTGATTTTAGCTAGTAAAGAAGTGAAATTTTGTTGGGGTGCTAAAAGTTACTATCGCTCTGGCATTTCTAATAGCTTGAGTGGTGCAAAATCACATCAGGCTAGGGATTCCGCCTTTCGTTCACTAGAACTTGGAACAAACAACCTGCTGGCTAAGGAAAATAGTAAACGTACACGCGCAGCTTGTGCGAGTGCTTTTCAAAGCTTTGTTTATGACGTTTACCCGGATATGCCAGAGTTGGTGCAAAAGGCAGAAGCCAAAGTACAGTCGCTTGGTGGTTCTAATCTGCTGCCCCAGGGTGGTTTTATATTTCAACTACTTAGTAAAGTTGTAGGTTGGAAGCAAACAAAAGTTACTCAAAAATTTATATATAGTTATCTAAAAAGGTAAGACTTTAAGTTAAATAGGACTTACGCACCGAAAGCCTAAAACCTAGATCAGAACTAGCCCCCCTTTTTAAGGGGGGGGAATTCAAAGTCCCCCAATTTATGGGGGGATTTAGGGGGATTAGAAGTAAGTCCTGTTAAAATGCGAATTTGATTAAGCTGCAAACAAATCACCCAGCAAAGTATTATTACTTTGGGTGTTAACCGTTATCCTAGTTATGGCGAAGCTTGGGCGCGGAGCTACATTTTTTTATAAAGATGTCTAAAGACTATTTAACTTTAAACTTCCTACCCACAAATCACCAGAGAAGCAAACATTTACTTACGAGCAACGGGTTTGCCATTAGTAGTGTATGTTTGAACATTGCGTAATGCTTGGCTGGCATAAAAATCACCTGGACGCTCTTTTAATGCCCGCTTAAAATTAATTAAAGCTGTTTGATAATTTCTTTGGTTGGTAGCGTCATAACCTATTCTCATATAACGCTCATACTTAGTTACTGCTACTTTCTTGCCTGACTGTGGGTTTTTACCTTTGAGAGTATCCACCATATTCCAATAAGCAATATTCGCGTAGCGATCGCTAGGACGTTCTTGAAGTGCTAACTTGAAATAAGATAAAGCTGCTTGGTGGTCTTTTCTTTGAGTAGCTGCATATCCAAGTCGCATATAACGATCATAAGCATACTCGGAACCATAAGTAGGAATTCCTTCTTTGGTAGTCGCTGGTGTAGGAACTACTGTTTGAGTTTGGGGAGGTTGTACTATCTTGAGAACTCTTGTTTGAGCTTTGCTATTTTGAGCAGGAGCTAAAATCGCAACAGCTATAAATAAGGGGATATATTTGGCTAAATATGTAAGTTTCATGGCAGATTTTTATAATGTAGTTTTTTAAGTCAAAACTTGCTTTTATCTACAAAATACCTTTTAATCACCAGAGTTTCATCTGTCAGAAGTGGATAAAAAGCAAGTTAATGTAATCTGTCTATAGGTAGATCTATGATTTTCTTTTTTAGATCTATCAGGACTTACGCTTGCAAAAAAGTATCGGCATCTTACCCGCCCTACATTTGTGGTTGTGGTTGCCTAAATGTAGTGTGACCATCTTGGTCATAGGGGCAACACTGCCTAAGTATTGGTGATGCTGATAGGATCGAAACAACTCTAATAATTTATTGCAAGTAATAACTATCCCATTATGACATTGGGCAATTTACGGGATCTCTACCAACAAGTTATCCTAGAACACTACAAGAAGCCGAGACACAAGGGCAAAACTAACCCCGTACATCGGTATCAGAAGGGACATAACCCTTCCTGTGGCGATACGATTGAGTTGACGTTGCAGTTGAATGATGCAGCTAACCGCATTGAAGATGTAAAGTTTGATGGAGTTGGCTGCGCGATCGCGATCGCTTCTGCTGACTTAATGGCTGATACCCTGCGGGGTAAAAGTGTAGAGGAAGCCTTGGAAATGGTGCAACGCTTCCAACAAATGATGAAGGGAGAAGTTGAGTTTCCTAAAGAACAGCGCAAACTCAACGTCATGCAAGGCGTATCCCAATTTCCAGTAAGAATTAAATGTGCTAACCTCACTTGGCACACATTAAAAGCTGCGCTGGAATCTAGTAATATTTCTCAGCCAGATAACTTTATTAGTAACGATCAAGAAGAAGCTTAAGCTGTTATGCTCACAACCGCCGATTTCCTCAACATCACTAAGTGGTCAGGTATCTTAACATTACTCTGTGCTGCGATCACAGTACTAGCTTTAATTCTCAAATGGGGCGTTAGGTTCCGGTTTGTGGGAATTACCGGATTTATGTGCGTCCTTACAGGTGGTTTATTCGCCCTGAGTTTAGCACCTTTAACTCACACACTCGTCCCAGGTGCGGTACGCTACTCCCTGACTTATGATACTGGGGGAACACAAACAGTAATTGCGGTCAAACCTGATATTACTGAAACACAATTAGAAGCAACTCTGCGTCAAGCTGCGAATAATTTGTTTTCTTACGGACGTTTAGGACAAAATCAAACTCAACTAAATATCCGTGCGCGGACAATTATTCATCCTACTGAAGGTGTTTCCGAACCTTTATTGCTGGGCGAGGCAAAGCCATCGCTTTCTACTCGTGAAAATGATCAGTTATCGATCAAAATTTATCACGAAAATTTTGCTAAATTGCCTCATCCTAATGCTTAGAATGCTCAGATCCCTGACTTATATGAAAGGCTAATTTAAGAGGATGAGGATATAGTGTAATTGAGGTCGCGCGAATTTGTATATATGCCCTATCAATCCTCATCAGCCTTATCTAGTCAAACCGCTAATTCTGTGCTTTGCCTGACAGTAGCGCCATCTCAAGTGCTGCAAGGTTTTGAAGCATTGCAACAAGCAAAAAGTGCGATCGCACGTTTAGGCAAACGTCCCTTAGTTGTCAGAGGCGATCGCACTCTTGCTGACACACCGCAACTGCAACCCCTACTAAATATGCAACTACCAGTTGCGGAAGCGGCTTATATTCCCGATTGTAGTGAAGCTAGTTTAGAATCTTTAAGACAAGCTGTAGCAAATCATCAAGCTGATTTAATTATCGGTGTTGGTGGCGGTAAAGCATTAGACACAGCCAAATTAATTGCTTACCAGTGTCAATTACCAGTTGTAACTATTCCCACATCCGCCGCTACTTGCGCTGCTTGGACAGCACTTTCTAACGTTTATTCTGACGAGGGCGCATTTTTATATGATGTTCCCCTGCTTAAATGCCCTGACTTACTAATACTCGATTACAACTTAATACAAACAGCGCCACAACGTACATTAGTAGCTGGAATTGGGGATGCGATCGCTAAATGGTACGAAGCATCTGTTAGCAGTGGCAATTCCGAACAAACCTTAATTATCGCCGCAGTCCAACAAGCAAGAGTTTTGCGCGATCTTCTCTTCCAAAAATCAGCCACAGCACTCAAAGAACCAGGAAGCGCAGTTTGGCAAGAAGTAGTCAACGCCACTGTCTTATTAGCAGGTGTCATCGGTGGTTTAGGCGGGGCGCAATGCCGTACAGTCGCAGCCCATGCAGTCCATAACGGCTTAACTCACCTACCAGGAAGCCACAACGCTTTACACGGCGAAAAAGTTGCCTACGGAATTTTGGTACAACTGCGCCTAGAAGAAATGGTACAGGGTAACAAACTAGCAGCAACAGCACGGCAACAATTATTAAAGTTCTATGCTGAAATTAACCTGCCTAAAACCTTAGATGATTTAGGTTTAGGAGAAATCACACTGACACAGCTACGACACGCGGCTGAAATCGCCTGTAACCCTAACTCCGACATCCATCGCCTACCATTTGAGATTGTGCCAGATCAATTAATGGCAGCAATGGTATCTACAACAGCACCAGTCGAAACGGGACGTTCTAATTTAGGTATAGCCACAACCAATAGCAGCGCAACCCAGGCAAGCGAAGACACGGATAGTTAAAACTAGCATATCTTAACGGTAATATATCCGTTACATCCGTTAACCCCAAACAAGTAATATATCCGTTACATCCGTTAACCATCCGTTGCCAATGACTTTAGATTGGATTACCCCAGCCAAACGCCTCTCTGAACTACCGCCTTATGTTTTCGCCCGCTTAGACGAACTCAAAGCCATAGCGCGTGAACAAGGATTAGATTTAATTGACTTAGGAATGGGAAACCCCGATGGATCAGCCCCCCAACCAGTAATTGAAGCTGCGATCGCCGCTTTGCAGAACGCCAATAATCACGGTTATCCCCCTTTTGAAGGTACGGGAAGCTTCAGACGTGCCATTACCACTTGGTATAATCGCCGCTACAGCGTCAAACTCGATCCAGATAGTGAAGCCTTACCTTTACTTGGTTCAAAGGAAGGTTTAGGTCATCTTGCCCTGGCATATCTTAACCCTGGCAATGTCGTATTAGTGCCTAGCCCTTCTTATCCTGTCCATTTTCGGGGACCTATAATTGCTGGCGCTACTGTACACAGCATGATTTTGAAGCCAGAGAAAGATTGGGTAATTGATTTATCTGAAATTCCCGAAGATGTGGCAAGACAAGCTAAAATGCTGTTTTTCAACTATCCTAGTAATCCTACAGGGGCAACAGCACCCCGCGAATTTTTTGAAGAAATAGTTGCTTTTGCCCGTCATTACAAAATTCTGCTAGTTCACGATTTATGCTATGCAGAATTAGCTTTTGATGGTTATCAACCTACCAGTTTATTAGAAATTCCTGGTGCTAAAGAAATTGGGGTGGAATTTCATACCCTCTCAAAAACCTATAATATGGCAGGTTGGCGAGTGGGTTTTGTTGTTGGAAATCAACATATTATTCAAGGGTTACGGACACTAAAAACTAACTTGGACTATGGCATTTTTGCGGCTTTACAATCAGCAGCAGAAACAGCTTTACAACTGCCAGATGAATATGTTACCCAAGTCCAAAATCGTTACCGCGAACGTCGGGACTTTCTGATTGAAGGGTTAGAAAAGTTAGGTTGGAAAATTCCTAAACCAAAAGCCACAATGTATTTATGGATTCCTTGTCCTCCAGGGATGACTTCAACTGATTTTGCTTTATCAGTATTGCAACAAACTGGAGTTGTTATGACTCCTGGTAATGCCTTTGGTATTGGTGGCGAAGGTTATGTCAGAATTAGTTTAATTGCAGAGTGCGATCGCTTAGGTGAAGCATTAAAACGTTTAGAAGCAGCCAATATTCGTTATCAACCCGCAGCACTTATTTCTAGCTAACTTTGATGGCTTTATGTTGCATTGCTCTTCAGTGCGATCGCTCTACTGTTAAACATGGGAGCGATCGCGTTATAGCTGTCTGCACTGTCAGCTTTTTGATTTTTTGCGCCTCTGCATTTTCTCTTACAAAGGATAAATATACAATCTTTATTTGTTACTCAATTAATTTTTTGTTATGCCTGCTCCCCAAAATAGCACTTCTAGCCTTTCTTTCCCAGATAACTTTATAGATAAGTTGAAAAAATATTGTAGTGCGAGCATCTTGCTCGCTAGAAATACGAATGCGAGCAAGATGCTCGCACTACTGTACATCATAAATATGAAAACTGCTATATAATAACGAGGTATTAGACAGGTTTTATCATCTAAGAATCTATCACTTCCAACACTGCTTTAGGCGATAACTTATCTTTAAACCAAACAACCTTTGCAGGTACATTCTCAACCTTAACCCCAGCTTTCTCTAAATTAAGCCGTTCTGAAATAGCTAAAACTAAATTATCACATCCAGATTGGCGTACTTGGGAGAACTTTTTCTGTAAATATTCAGGTCGCCAATAACCTACAATTTCTAAGATAAATATCCGTCCATCTGGATGTACTAACCGAAAATCTGGAATCATCACACTACCAGGAATTGGTAATAAATTAACTTCTCTTTCTAAGACCCAATCGGTTTTTAATGATTCCCAACGGTTAGCAAATGATGCTTCAAGCATACTGTCATAAGGTTTATCTGGTGGGTAGTGACTGACTAAACCACAGTCAGAATTAAGGCTAAATTTGCCAGTTTTTGCTGCACCTGTATAAAAATCACGATTTTGTAAAGTCGCAGCTAAACTCCATTTTGTGACGTGCAAAAGTGCTGGAATTAATTTGGCGATCGCCAGTCCATATCTTGTACTAGGCTTAAATAAGCTGGTAGGACCATCTACCGTAATAGTAAAACCATGATCCGCATCTCCTTCGATATAAGCCATTAATTGAAATAATTTCAAATAGCGAAACAATAACTTATACTCACCAGGAACATTACGGTGAGCATTTAAAGTTATATTACTAGCGCGGTAAAATACCCCTTGCACCTGCGATAAATTATAGCGATGCAGCAAAGCTTCCGGTACTGGTGCTTCAAATTGTGTCAAAATCCGATTATCCTGTAAATCTGCATATAAACCAGTACGGATATGCACAGGTAAAACTTCTCTTTCTAATTCTTGACTCAGGGTATTTGCTAAAGAAACAAGTGTTTTTTCCGATGCTTCCAGACTCGGAACAGATTTAGCAGCAAGACTATATACTTTCTCTCTTAATTGTTGGGGTTCTAGGGGACTAATAATTTCAAACTTACTAAAAGCATCACTTTTTAATAAATGTGCTAATCCGCGAATTACCCGAAAATCAGGACGTTCCCCTTCTATATCTAATAGCTGTTGATCTAATTTACCTTGAGTATTGCCAACAGAAGATTGGAAACACTCAATTAAATCGAGTGCGATCGCAATATTATTATTATCTATAGTTAACCGCTTTGGTGCGATCGCCTCCCCATTTTGACGGTGAATCAGTAACTCAGTTGGTAACATTGCTGAAATCCTAATAGCAAATAAGTATAATTACTTAATAAATTTCCGCTTTGAGGAAATTGGGAGTATTAACTAATACTAATAGCCTTCTATAATAGGTAGTATTTACCAGATAATACATCTTATACATCATTTTTGACCAAGAGCAGTTTCCAGTTGCTCCCAGTGGAAATTGCTTGAAAAAAGAAACTATCACAAATCTCCAAAATTCGCCGTTTAATCACTATCCAGCCAAATTTCTCTTTACTTAGTCAGTCGCCTTAAATCTATTGAATTGATATGCCCAAATTATTAAATTTTCTTACAGACAACCCTTTTATTCTTCACAGACACTGCTATGTGTGGAAACCTGAGTTAGTAGACCTACATATTATCTCTGACTCTATAATTGCTCTAGCTTATTATTCCATTTTTTTCACCCTGCTATATTTTGTCTGCAAGCGGGAAGATTTACCCTTTAACGAGATATTTTTGTTATTTGTAGCCTTCATCTTTGCTTGCGGAACCACTCACATCATGGAAGTGTGGACACTTTGGTATCCTGATTATTGGATATCAGGTTTATTCAAAGCAATTACCGCCGCCATCTCAGTTTATACAGCAGTGAAGCTTGTTACCTTAGTACCCCTAGCACTAGCTTTACCTAGCCCTGCACAACTAGAAGCAGCTAACGCAGAGTTGAAACGTGAAATTGCCACTCGCAAGCTTGTAGAGGAAGAATTACGCCAAAGTGAACAACGTTTCTGGAGTTCCTTTGACAATGCTGCTACTGGACTAGCATTAGCAGATTTAGATGGTCGTTGGTTCAAAGTTAATCGCTATTTTTGCAATCTGGTGGGATATTCTGAAGCAGAATTACTCGGTATGAATTTTCAAAGCATTACCCACCCAGATGATGTCGATACCTCTATCAAAAATATTAGTCTGCTGCTGAATGGAGAACTCAACTACTATCACCTAGAAAAGCGATATATACACAAAGATGGACATATAGTATGGATTGTATTAAGTAAATCAATAGTGCGTGAAAATTTCACCAAAAAGGATGCTAACCAACACTTAGGTAAACCTTTATATATTATTGATCAACTCCAAGATATTACTGAGCGCAAAACAGCAGAAGAAGAGCTAAAAAAAAGTTCCGCAGCATTACGTGATTCAGAAGCGGAAACGCGAGCTTTGTTTGCCGCAATGAGTGATGTTATTCTCGTTTTAGATCGGCAAGGACGCTACCTAAAAATTGCTCCAACTAATCATAACTTATTATATCAGCCGACTGAAGAACTAATTGGAAAAACTATCGACCAAGTATGTGCGCCCGAATTAGCAAAACTTTTTAAAACTTACATTGATAAAGCCTTAAATTTAAAGCAGCCTGTTAATATTGAATACAGCTTGCCTATTGAGCATAAAATTATTTGGTTTGCAGCTTGTATATCACCCATGACTGATGATACAGTGATCTGGGTAGCAAGAGACATTACCCAAAATAAGCAAGCAGAAGCAGCTTTGCTTCAAGCTAAAAACCAATTAGAAATTCACGTTCAAGAACGTACTGCTGAATTACAAAAAACTGTAGATCAACTAGAGCGATCGCAAGAAGAACTCCGCCAATCTTTGGAAAAAGAAAAAGAGCTAAGTGAGCTAAAGTCTCGTTTTATTACAATGGCTTCTCATGAGTTCCGTACTCCACTAGCAACTATTTTCTCATCTAGTGATTTACTCAAATCTTTTGGTCATAAATTTAGTGAAGAAAGAAAGTTACAACATCTTAATAAAATCCAAACCCAAGTAAAAAATATGACTTTGCTAATGGAAGATGTACTATTTATGGGTAAAGTTGAAGCAGGTAAACTGACTTTAAATATCACAACTTTTAACTTAGAAGTATTTTGCCGAGAAATAATTGATGAAATATCTATCGCCGACCGCAGAAAGCATAAATTACTCTTTGAGAGTCGCGGAGATTGTAGCACTGTAGAAATGGATTGCCAGCTTTTGCGACAAATTTTAACCAACTTAGTATCTAACGCCTTTAAATACTCTCCAGAAGGAGCAATTATTCAGGTAAATCTTATTTGTAACCAGGAACAAACTATAATTAATATTCAAGATCAAGGCATAGGTATTCCTATCTGCGAACAGCATCACCTTTTTGAAATCTTCCATCGAGCAAGTAATGTTGGTAATATCTCAGGAACAGGCTTAGGTTTAGCAATTGTCAAGCAAGCAGTAGAATTACATCAGGGCAAAATTTCCTTTGAAAGTGAGGTAGGCGTAGGCACAAGTTTTACAGTTTCCATGCCTACGCATCAATCTAAAAATGTACTTACTTACTCACATAAACATGATTAAATAACTGGGTGGAAATAAATTTAAGATGATAAGTGGTCATTCGTCATTGATATTTTTTAATTAATTATGCCTGATAATAATGAGATTGCTGTTGAATTCCGCGATGTAACTTATTGCCCAACTAAACAACCTTTGGTATCAAATCTCAATTTCACAGTTTACAGGGGAGAGATATTAGTATTACTAGGTCGTAGTGGTAGCGGGAAAACAACAACCATGAAGCTAATTAATAGTTTGCTGACACCAACAGCAGGCGAAGTGAGAGTTAATGGAATTCCCACAACGGAATGGAACCCGATCAAATTGCGACGTAGTATTGGCTATGTTATCCAAGAAACAGGGTTATTTCCACATTTCACGGTAGAACGTAATATTGGGTTAGTACCATCTTTAGAAGCTTGGAAACCTAAACAAATTAAAACCCGTGTTTATGAACTTTTACATCTGCTAGGTTTAAATCCAGAGGAATTTGCAAATCGTTATCCGCACCAACTTTCTGGCGGACAAAGGCAACGTATTGGTGTTGCGCGGGCGTTAGCTATTGATCCACCTTTAATGGTAATGGATGAACCATTTGGAGCGTTAGATCCCATTACACGCCTAGAAATTCAGCGTGAGTTTCTACGTTTACAACAGGAATTAGGAAAAACAGTTATATTTGTTACCCATGATATACAGGAAGCATTCACTTTAGCCTCAAGAATTGGTTTGATGAGTCAAGGAAAATTAGTAGTATTAAGTACACCTGCTGAGTTTCTAAAATCTCAGGAACCAGAGGCGCGTGCTTTTATGCAATGCTTAGGCGGGATGGCACAAAACAATTCAGTAGAGAGTTGACAAAATTGCAAGACTTCTTCCTAATTCGTTATGGTTCAGAAATACTCATCCAAACGGGCAACCACTTATTGCTAGTTGGCATTTCTATTGCAATTGCGACCTTATTAGGCATCCCACTAGGTATTTTAATCACCCGTAAACCACAACTTACTAAGCTAGTATTAGGTTTTGCCAACATAGTGCAAACGATTCCTAGTTTAGCAATTTTTGGTTTTTTAATATCAGTTCCCTTTCTAGGAGGAATTGGCAACACTCCTGCTATTGTTGCATTAACTCTTTATTCATTACTACCAATAATTCGTAATACCTACACTGGAATTACTAACGTTGATCCAGCAATTCGTGAAGCTGGTAGAGGTATGGGCATGACTGATTGGCAGTTATTATTACAAGTTGAAATACCTTTATCATTAGGAGTAATTTTAGCAGGTTTGCGCGTTGCGACAGTAATTGCTATTGGTATTGCTACAATTGCTCCTGCTATTGGTGCTGATGGATTAGGCGTGTTTATATTTCGGGGTATATCAATGGTAAATAATCAAGTAATTCTTGCTGGTGCTGTCCCCGCAGCTTTGATTGCCTTAGCAGCAGATTTTGCTCTGGGTTGGATTGAACGTTTACTGACCTATAAAAAAATGTAGAGACGCGAAATTTCGCGTCTCTACAAGGGTTCTAGGGAACATAATTTTAATTTCTGGATATGTCTATTTATTTTGAGTTAAGTCAATTGAAAAAATTATTATTATACTTCTTCCCAAAATCGCAAATTAACCCAACTCAATCCCCCCCTATGTTGTGGGTAAGTAACAAATTACGCTCCCTCCCCTTGATAAGGGGAGGGCTGGGGAGGGGTAAAAGTAACAAATTACACTCCCTCCCCTTGATAAGGGGAGGGCTGGGGAGGGATAAAAATTTATTATTAATTTTACCAATAATTTTAATATTAGCGATCGCCAGTTGTACCCCTCAACAAAATCCCAGCAGTAATAGTGATATTGTTATCGGCTCAAAAAACTTTACCGAACAAGTTATCTTAGGAGAACTTTTAGCCCAACAGATTGAAAACACCACCAAATTAAAAGTCAAACGCCGCTTAAACTTAGGAGGCACATTCATTTGCCATAAAGGGTTACAATCTGGTCAACTGGATGCGTATGTAGAATACACCGGAACAGCTTTCACCGCCATCTTAAACCAAAAAACTATCACTAACCCCCAACAAGTTTATCAACAAGTTAAACAACAATACGCCAAACAATTCAACTTAGAAGTAACTCAACCTCTAGGCTTTAATAACACCTTTGCCATGATTATCAGAGGTAGCGACGCTCAACAATTGCAGATAAAAACACTATCCGAAGCTAGTAAATATACCCCACAATGGCAAGCAGGAGTTGGTTACGAATTTTTAGAACGCGCAGATGGTTTTCCAGGGTTAGCTAAAACCTATAATTTCAAATTTGCCAAACCACCTAAAGTGATGGATTTAGGCTTAATGTATCGAGCATTAGTTAATCAAAAAGTTGATTTAGTTGCAGGTAATTCCACAGATGGACAAATTCAAACATTAAAATTACTTGTCTTAAAAGACGATAAAAATTATTTCCCCCCCTATCAAGCCGTACCAGTAGTACGACAAGAAACATTAAAAAAATACCCCAAATTGCAATCTGCTTTCAGCCAATTAGAAGGATTAATTTCTGAATCAGATATGCGACAGATGAACTATCAAGTTGATGGGGAATTCCGTAAAGTTGAAGAAGTAGTAAGAGAATTTTTACAATCTAAAAACCTCTCTGAAAAATACAGGACTTACGCACCGAAAGCCTGAAATCTAGATCAGAACTAGCCCCCCTTAAAAAGGGGGAATATTCAAAGTCCCCCTTAAAAAGGGGGATTTAGGGGGATTAGGCGTAAGTCCTAAAATAATTACAGAAAATATCTGTTTAGCAAGGGGGGAAAATTGGCTCCCTCCCCTTGCTAAGGGGAGGGCTGGGGTGGGGTTAAATATATTTATGCAATAGGTCTAATATATTTACAAACCTCTTGGTCGTTGACGCGCCCATTCAGTTACGCGCCAAAGATAAATAAATAAAACTCCCGAAACAAGTGCGCCCAGATTCCATTTAACAGCTTTTTTCAATAAAACAAGTCGCTGACTTTTTAAATTAGCTTCTGATTGCTGTTCAATTGTCTTCTGATAGTTATTTAATCTTGATACAACTTGCTCCTTAAATACTTGCGGATTTTTAGTATCGAGCGAAGTTTCTGGGCTTTTCAAGGCTTTTAATAAATTATTTAACTCTTCAGTAGACGTAGCCTTATTAAATCTTTCTTCAATCTGTTCTGTTTGAGCTATTTGTTGACTAGCTTGGCTTCTTAGTAGCGCTTCATTAGAAGTATTAATTCTCACACCATCCCTAATTCCCAAAGGAATCAGTAACAGATATAACACACCCACCAATAAACAAGCCCATGATAACCATCTAAGTAACTGTTTTTCTAACTTTTCACGATACAAACGCTCCCCATAAAAAACTAATACCAGCCCCAAAAACGGTACAGGTACTCGCTCAACTAAACTTCCCAACGTTTGAAATTCCCAAACAGGATTTAAAAATTGCGGTGGAATAAAAATATTTATATAGTCAAAAAAACCTAATATCAATAAACCGTAGCCAGCAAAGCGCAGAATACCAATTGAGCGCCCTTCAAAGCTTTCTAATTGTGCCATTTGTAAATTACCTTCAAATATTTACTAAATTACAGCGCTTTGCATCTAAATATAGTACACCCCTCCCCAACCCTCCCCTTGATAAGGGGAGGGTGCGCGGCAGCGCGGGTGGGGTAATTTTGTACTTCACTAACTTAAAATTTGCTGTATCTTGGAGGAAACCGAGGAACCCACCAGTTATACCAAGAAATCCATGCCTCTTCTAAAACTGGGTATGTATCCTGAGTTGAAGATTTAATCATAGGTATGGATACAATCGTCCATAAACACCGCCAGTCCCGCAAATCTTCCTTACCCAGTAGCCAAGGAACTAGCCTGTTTATTTGTAAATCATAAGTATTACGATTGTGAGTAAACTGCTCTGAAGTGACTGTACTACCACCGCGTGGATTAATACAAGCACTCAAATATGCTCGTTTATTCTGACTAAACAAGCTATAAAATCCTACTTTATCTGCATAACGATTAACCACCAAAGATTTATCAAAAGATGCCTGTATCAGAGGTGATTTTTCGATGAGTTTTTGGATGTCGCCATTTGTACCTACTAAATAGCGAGCCTCAATAGTCAGTTTTTGATTGTTATAAATATATTGATAGTGCCTTCCAGCTACAGAATTAAAATTTTCACCTTGTATATTAGCTAGAGGCTCACTTGCCAAACTTCGCCAATTCTGTAATGCAACTTCATTCGGAAAAGTAAAAGTAATAGACTTATCTACAGGAGCTAAAATACGTTTACCTAAAGTAAATACTCCCACAAAGAAAGTTATAGCTAAAAGGTATAGTCGGAGTTCTTTCCATAAATTCATTCTTCTTTCAACTCCCCAGCTTCCATTACTTGTGATTCATTCTGAGTCACTACAAATTTACAGAACCACCAAAACACAAAGATGGCAATTGTAGAAAAGATTTGAGCGCCATCCCCGCCATGCCAATAGTCAAATGCTGCTCGATTAGAAAAAGCTACTAAAAATGCCATTAGTGCAACACGAATGCTATTAACTATAAAAGCTAAGATAACTGCGGTAATAGGCAAAATTATTTTTTTATAAGTTCCCAGAGGAAACATCACAAGTACAATACACGATATTTGCAAAAGCAAGATCATATCAGATAAACCAGAACATCGTTCATATATAGTAATTGCCCCACCTGGCATAATAATATTTATCCCCAATCGCTCTGTCTCAAATCCTAAATACCACAACACAAAAGCCGAAAATTTAGAAGTAATTATCGACACCAACATACTAATATCCATGCCGATAATTTTGCCAATAATCGGCACTAAAAGCTCAGTTGGAAATATACTCACAAAGACGACCGCGAGTTCTTTTTTATATTGCTTTAAATTGTCAAATCCAGAAGCAATCAAACAGATACTTATTGCTGATATTAAAGGAGAAATATTAACGAACACATCATCGGTTATGCTACTGAATAAACTTCTAAACATAACCCAAGCAATAAAAATTAATCCAATTATTGTAGAAGTAATATCACTTTTCAGGCAAAGGTGATGGCGTTGTTGCCAGCTTAAAAATAAGGCAGCGCCCCAAGCAAGGATCTTAAAAACTACTTGGTCAATACTTTGACTGGTTGTCCAAATTATATCTAGATTAATTGCTATTAAGCAACCTGTTATACCCAATACCCAAAAATTAGAATTCCGCAGTTGTGGATCAAAAGTAACAGAGATTAATTTCATGCAATATTAACTAAATATTTTTTTTGTCCAATATTTAATCTTTAAATGTTGGCAATAGAAAAAACTGCATTGCTCACCTCTTAATGAGCAGGACATGAAAATTTTACTGTTAAGTGGTGACGTTCGCTGTACGAGTGTGAATGTCTAGATCATTATACAAGTAAAGCGAGAAAAGTGTGATTTTTTTTTTAAATTAAATCTTCTACCTAATGGCATATTCTTTTAATACAACTTCCTGTATTAAAATAATGCGGATTAAGATTCCATCTTTTTATATTCAGCCAACCTCAGTAAATACAAACTGCTTATGAAAAAATTAGCATGGGTAACAGTAACGACAGCATTGTTCACAGTGCTGTCGTCTAGTGCTACAAAAGCGCAAACCTTTACGGAAAGTGGTGATGCAGGCGAAACCCTTGGTGCTCCACAAGTAGTCACAGGAACATCTTTAGATTCAATTTCCGGCAGTCTCGGTGTCACTAGCCCTACAGATTTTGCCGACTTGTTCAAAATTGCTCTAACTGGTGGTCAGGAATTTTCTGCTACCACCAGAAATGCGGCTACGGATCAAGCTGTCAATGACGAATTGTTCGGTATCCCAACTGATATTTTGCTCAATCCCCAGTTAGCGTTGTTTGACGCTAATGGCATAGGCATTTATGCCAATGATGACTTTAGTGGTTCTTCACAAGCAACTCTTTTAAGAAATGCTACCTTTACTCCTCAACAATCAGGCATCTATTATTTAGCTATTTCTAGCTCTGGTTATAATCCTGTAAGTTCAAGTTCTGGAGGCGAAATTTTCCCAGCATTTTCTACCGACAATGTTGGACCTACTGGTACTGGTGGCGGTTCACCACTTACTGTTTTTTCTGGCACCCCTGTTGGCGGCGTTGGGACTTATACCATCGCTTTAAGTGGCGCTCAAGCTGTACCTGCACCACCTGCTACATTAGGTCTATTAGTTATGGGTGCTTTAAGTGCTGGTTCTGTCCTGAAATCAAAAAAAAAACCAAAGACTCAACTCAAACGTGATTAAAGTATTTTAGATCGAATAGTTGGTGAAAAACTGATTAAAAATAAATCAGTAATATCCCGCAAAATGTCGATTGCCAGTGGTATTTTACAGTAGTTAAGAAGTGGTCTGACTATTTCTTAATATTCAGTGAATGTAGAGCAATAATTAAGTTGAAAAATAACATTCTTATTGAAAAATTGTAGGAATGGATATTTTCCAAAATTTTGGAGTTAGAAGGTGAATAATACAATTACTTCCCCTAAAGCATTTTTACAACGCTTTGTTTTAGGTGGCTCAAATAAAAATCTCAAAAAAACACTCGGATTGGGTGTATTAGCTTTGGGCTTGGCTTTGATCGCGGCAGCTACCCCTAAGTACCTCAGAGCCTCCGACCATGATGATGGCGAAGTTGATACCAAAGGACGCAACTTAAACTTAACAGATTTGTTTGTGTTCCGAGAACAAGATCAAAATTCTAATGCTGGTGCTGGTAACTTGGTCTTCGTGATGAATACCAACCCGCGCTCAATGCCTCGTCAGCCGTATTATTTCAGTAATAGAGCGCGTTACGAGTTTAAGGTGAAGCGCGTTACAGATAAAAATGCCTCCCCTACTGCTAATGACAATTATGGAACGCCTGACATAACTCTGCGATTTGAATTTAGTGCGCCTACTGGTAATAACCCTTTTAAGCAACAGGATATCAAACTAACAGTAATCCGTGATGGTGTAGCGAATGTTGTTGGAGCAGGCACAACTACCCCTATTAATAACGCAAATAGCCCGACAGTCACCCCCGTAGCAGTCGCAGGGTCAAGCTTATCTGTGTTTGCTGGTCTACGGGAAGATCCATTCTTTTTTGATGTTGAGCAGTTCTTCCGAGTGCGTGCAGGTCTAGCAGGGTTTGGTCCTGCGGTAGGTTTCCGTCCCCCTGAGACAGCTATTGACGACTTCAAAGATGTCAACGTCAATGCGATCGCAGTGCGTGTGCCAATATCCTTCTTAAAAGCCTCGTCCTCTGCAACAACCTTCGATGTTTGGGAAACCATTTCAGTAGGTTCTGGCACTACATTCAATCAGGTCGAGAGGTTAGCTAGACCAGCAGTCAACGAAGGTTTAGTTGTCAGTAATGACTTCCTAAATGCCTTAAATCAGAATGGTCCAGATTTTGAAGCGGCTGCCTTGGCTAATCAACTACCACAAGCTCAACAAGATGCAGCTAATGCGGTTGTAGCTGAAGCGAAGAATACCTTGCTCAAACTTGGTAATACCGACGCTCGTGCCAACGCATTGCTTGGTGCTTTTCTGCCAGATGTCATGCGGATCGATACAACGCAAGCCAGCAACTATGATGTAACCATCCCAGCAAGTTGCTTGAATAGTAAGGGTAGCCCTATCTGTGGTCGCAAACTCACAGATGATGTTATTGACCTGACATTAAAAGTGTTAACTAATAATCCGGCTGCGACTGATAACGTATCCTACCAAGGCAGTAACCTTGCACAAGGTCATAAGCAGTTAGCACCCAGTTTCCCCTATTTGGCTTTACCCAACTAGGCAGATAACGTTTCCGGGGGGATGAGCGAGGAGTAAAGAGAAAGAAGATACTAAGAAAATTAGAATTATCTAAATCTTCCCCATCTCCCTCATTTCCCCCATCCCCAGCAGTATTGAGAGTTGCTCCTAGTTGAAACAAAGTAAGCGGTATGAAAAGCAGTGATTTTTATGAACATGAACAGCCAAAACACAGAAAACGTTTTTGGCTGCCACTTCTAATTGCTTTGCCGATCGCAGGTATACTAATATCCCTTCCACTAGGTCTACGCTTATGGAAGGAAAACTTTGGAGATCAACAACTCAATACTGTTTACCGTTACAACTTTGAGCGACCATCACCAGGTAGTGTTACCCAAGCTTTAGACAAAGAAATAGCTTTTTATCAAAAACGCCTGCGCTACGATCCTGATGGCGGACTAAATCGAGCGGCACTAGCCAAAGTTTACTTAAAAATGGCTAGAGCAACAGGAGAGGCAAGTTGGTACTTGTTAGCCGAACAAACTGCTCAAGAGTCACTCGCCAAATTGTCTTTTAATAATGAAACTGCAATTCTAGTACTAGCTAGGGTAGCAACAGCTAGACATGACTTTAAGGGGGCAATTCGTTTAGCGAAACAAACGAACCTCAACGATGATGCTTTAGCAACTCTTGTCACGGCTAATTTAGCTCTAGGTAATATAAAAGAGGCAAATATTGCTGCCGATAAATTAGTGGCTCATAGTTCTTCTGTGGGTTCCCTGACGCTACAAGCATTAGTAAAAGTATCACAGGGGAAAGATACTCAAGCCATCGAAACTTTCCAAAAAGCGTTAGCTACTGAAGAACCTGAAGAAACTGGTAGCTCAGTCTCAGCCCGTACCTTGTTAGGTAGACTTTACTTGAAACGGGGTCAAATAAAACTAGCCGAAGGACTTTACAAAGAAGCTTTGCGTGTTCTACCACAATATTCCCCAGCAGTTTTAAATCTGGCAGAATTAGAAGTTCGGCGGGGAGATTATCAAGCGGCAGAAAAACTTTATTCGCAATTTTTCATTACCTCACAACGCGCCCCAACTGTCTACGATCACATTATGCTGCGGGGTATGGCACGAGTAAAAGATTTACAAGGCAATTCATCAGAAGCGCAAAAGTGGCGATCAAAGGCTGAAACAAGATTGCGCCAAGATTTGACCTCTTTTGGTCACAAACGCGAGTTAGCACGCTTACTGATAGAAAAAGGGCGTGAGCAGGACTTAGTTGAAGCTCTTTCCCTAATGCAGTCAGACTTGCAAAACCGCCATGATGCTGAGACGTTTGATACTTTAGCTTGGGCATTTTCTAGCTTAGGTCGTTGGGGTGAAGCGCAACAGGCAATGAAGGAAGCAATGAAATCGGGCATACGTGATGCGGGAATGTTTTACCGTGCAGGTACAATTGAACAAAATTTGGGAAATCAAGCTACTGCTACAGCTTTCTTTAAACAAGCGCAGGAGACAGACCCAACATTTGACGAAAAAGCTCGGCAAGCTTTGGGGCTTGGTGTAGGACTTTTAGGTTTAAATTAATCAATTAACAATTAGCAATTAACAATTAAAGCTAACTGCCATAAGATCCTATCCGAAAAATCATTAATTATATAAAATATCTGCATTTATCTGCGTTTATCTGCGGTTAAAATATCTTAAAAATACTTTGAAAGATAGGCTCTAAATACCTGAAAAAATGACCAATGACCAATGACCAATCAGCAAAAACTACTTTTTTATTGATTAATTATAAAAAGTTATGCACAAAAAATGGCGTGGATTTCGATTTAGTATACTTGCATTTTTAGGTACTTTGTTGCTCTCGATCGCCTTTGCTAGTCCTAGCCATGCTCATTGGGCTGATTTAGCAGTTGCAGAAATTGTTGTAGGTGATACACAAACCAAGGTCACGCTGACTTTTCCTACTGGTTTGGTGGCATCAGCAGATGATAACCGAGATGGTGAACTAACACCAAATGAGGTAAGCATACATCAAGCAGAATTGCAAGGGTTTTTAGGCGATCGCATTCGCCTAACTGACAATCAAGGACAAATGGGTGTCCTAACCGTCAAACCATCAGACACGACGGCAGTAGCTCCAAATATGCAGGTTACTGCTGGCACACATAGCACCTTAATGTTGCTCTACTCCTGGCTTAAACCTGTAGCAGGAATTAAAATTAACTACAATTTATTCCTACCTGGAGTGCCGACGGCTCGTTGCTTGGCGACGATATTTGAGCATGAACAGGTGCAAAACGTGATTTTTAGCCCAGAAAACCAGCAAATATCGTTAGGGCAGAACTCATTTTGGCTACCTGCTGGCAGCTTTTTAATTGCGATCGCCGGGTCTTTTGTGTGGGGCGCAATGCACGCGGTTTCACCTGGACACGGTAAAACTATAGTTGGAGCATACTTAGTAGGATCTCGCGCTACACCTCAACACGCTGTGTTCTTAGGGTTGACTACTACGATTACCCATACTCTGGGCGTATTTGCTTTAGGTTTGGTGGCTCTATTCGCCTCTAAGTGGATCGTGCCAGAGCAAATATATCCTTGGTTAAGCTTTATATCTGGTCTATTGGTCGTTATTATTGGTCTGAACCTGTTAAGCAATAGATTACCGAAGATTAAGCTACTAAGTAAATGGTCATCGGGACACAGCCATGATCAGCATGGGCATGATCATCCTCATCACGACCACGATCACGGTCATACTCACGACCACGATCATAGTCATGCACATCATGGCGGACATACCCACAATGACCACTCACACTTACCACCAGGGGCTAATGGAGAACCTGTAACTTGGCGTAGTTTACTAGCTTTGGGTATTTCTGGCGGTATTGTACCTTGTCCCTCAGCTTTGGTTGTACTGTTAAGTTCTGTTGCACTAGGTCGTACAGGCTTTGGATTATTGCTCGTCTTAGCATTTAGTTTGGGACTAGCAGCTACACTCACCGGAATTGGATTGTTATTGGTTGGTGGTAAGCGAATATTTGATCGTTTTCCGACACAAGGGAAACTGTTTCGTGGTTTACCTGCTGTCAGTGCGTTGTTAATCACACTGTTTGGTTTGGGGATTACAACACAAGCACTAGCGCAAATTGGTTTAGTTAGACTTTAAGCTGGCTGTGAGGAGAGAGGAGGGAGGGGTGAGGAGAGAGGGGTGAGGAGGGAGGGGTAATTAATAAATTACCTGTTTACCAGAATAAGATCGTTGCGATCGCCAAATACCCTGGGTGCGTGTTAGATGCGATCGCTTTCAGGGGCAATATATTATATAAGTGTTGACAAAAGGGCGGAATGATGAAATTAGCGACTTTAACCACGGCTATCCTGCTAACTACAACTATGAAATTAGCGGCTCAACCAATCAATGCCCCTGCCAATAATTCAATGTTTCAACCTAATCCTTCTTTTACTTTAAATTTACAACTCCAGCAAGCTATTTGCGATCAAGATTGGAAGCGATCGATTAAAGTTGTGGATCAAATGATCGCTTATGTTTCTAAGCCACCTGCAACTTCGATTATGTATAAGCCTGAACTGATAAATTATCGCGGTAAATTACAAAGACTAGAAAAGTCAGCAGCCAAAATTCCTCTAGAATTGCTTTCTGGATGTACATCAAATTTAAAAATCTAACGCAGTTGAGTCTTTTTGGCTTTTGTCAAAATAATGTTCCCAGATAACGTTAGCTGAGTTACCGACCATTCCAGCGACAGCGTGAGCAGGATAACCAGCGTTGACGTGGGCGGTGATAAATGTGTGTCTAGTGGCATAAGGTTTGAGGTACTGTTTAACCTTCCCCTGTTCTACTAATCGTTTAACTATTGAATGCCTATTCTCTGATTCCTTGCCTCTCCAAGTTTTACCAAAATTAGTCCAGTCTATCTGCTTTCCAGTCTTACTTTTTAACACCAACTCGTTAGGGTTCTCAGGTTCTAATCGTTCACTCTCCAACTGTTTAAGTAGCTTGTAAAGCTTGCTGTTTTCTGTTAGGCGAAATATACGTTTAACGTATGTCTTAGTGTCACCTGTGGTTTTAGTCAGCGAATCGAAACTATCCTCAAAAGTTATAACCGTACAACCTTGCTTAATATGCTTCCATTTCAACGCACAAGCTTCACCGCTACGGCATCCAGTGTAAAAAAGTAGCTTAACCAACGGCGTGTAGTGACTAACAGTTTTGCTAATTTCGTAAGCTTCAATAATCGCTTGCGCTTCATCTAAGCTGAACGCTCTAACGTCGCTGTCGTCATCATCATTATCAACAATATTCCCGTCATCGTCGCGTTTACTGGACTTGCTTACTGCCTTGCTTTTCTTTATATCCTCTACCAAGTCATCATAGGGATTATTGCTAACAAAACCTTGCTTCATTCCCCACGTATGTGACTTTGAAAGTTGGTTAAGCGTATCTAAAACCCTAGCTTTGTATCTATTCTCAATCAACCAATTACAGATAGCGACGGCATCGTTACCGACAGCTTCCTGTGCATCCTTGATGAAGTTACGAAAGACCCGACAATAAAGCGACTGGTAGGTTGTAATTTTTAAGCTAGGTTTCCTGTACTCACACCACTTATCCCAGAGTTCTAGCAGTGGCATTTCAGCGCGTTTACCAGGTAGGTCTACAACGTTGTTTAACTGTTGCTTCTTACTCGGTAGGTACTTAGTTAGTGTTAAATCAAAGTGACCGCTCAACCAGTCCAGTTCCATCTGCTTTGCGAGTGATTCAGCAAAGGTTACATTTTCCTTAGTCCAACTTAAGCCTAGACTCACTCGCTTTTGGTTCCCGTTAAACCACTGCCTAGGTAGATTAAGTCTGATTCTGTCGTTAAGTTTCTCAAGACCTACCGCACCCTTAGAACCCTTACCAGTAG
The DNA here is from genome assembly GCA_963711165.1 of uncultured cyanobacterium. Taxonomy (GTDB): domain Bacteria; phylum Cyanobacteriota; class Cyanobacteriia; order Cyanobacteriales; family PCC-9333; genus Crinalium. The sequence continues at coordinate 101,918 of CAVQDG010000056.1, forward strand.
GCGTTTTGGCACTGTTCATAAAGCTGACTCAAACCTTACTTATTTTGTAGTGGGTAGTTACTTTAACTAACCTGAAACTACATTATAGCGTGGTTTTGAGTAAAATACCTTAAATTTAATTCACTCCAGGCACTCAGAATATCTCCAGATAATAGGTAAGTCTGGGGCTGATCTCGAATGCACGTTAAAATAGAGCCGAAGTATTGCTAAAGCTGCAAAAAGTCAAGCCCATGACAACCGTCGCACCAGTTAAAACTAAATACGAAGCAGTTATCGGTCTAGAAACCCACTGTCAACTAAGTACAAATACTAAAATATTCTGCAATTGCTCCACGGAATTTGGTGCGACTCCAAACCAGAACATTTGTCCGGTTTGCATGGGAATGCCTGGAGTCCTACCAGTTTTAAATCAAAACGTACTAGAGTATGCAGTCAAAGCTGGTTTAGCAATCAACTCGACTATTGCACCTAAGAGTAAATTTGACCGCAAGCAGTATTTTTATCCAGATTTACCCAAAAACTATCAAATTTCTCAATACGATTTGCCAATAGCTGAACATGGTTGGCTAGAAATTGAGCTATTAGATGATGCTGGCAATTCCACCCGCAAGCGGATTGGTATTACACGCCTGCACATGGAAGAAGATGCTGGTAAGTTGGTACACGGCGGAGGTGAGCGGCTTTCTGGTTCCACCTACTCTTTAGTAGACTATAACCGCACAGGTGTTCCCTTAGTAGAAATTGTCTCTGAACCTGATATCCGTTCAGGTCAAGAAGCCGCCGAATATGCCCAAGAATTACGCCGAATCTTACGCTACCTGGGCGTGAGTGACGGCAATATGCAAGAAGGTTCCCTGCGCTGCGACGTGAATATCTCCATACGTCCAGTTGGACAACAAGAGTTTGGCACGAAAGTAGAAATCAAAAACATGAACTCTTTCAGTGCTATTCAAAAAGCGATTGATTATGAAATTGAGCGACAAACTGTGGCTGTGGAATCTGGTGAGCGAATTGTACAAGAAACCAGATTATGGGAAGAAGGTAATCAACGCACTAGCAGTATGCGTATTAAAGAAGGAAGTAGCGACTACCGCTATTTCCCCGAACCTGATTTAGTACCCATTGAAATTCCTGTTGAACAGCTAGAACAATGGAAATCTGAACTCCCGGAACTACCAGCAGCAAAACGGCATCGTTATGAAACAGAACTAGGACTTTCTGCCTATGATGCCAGAGTGCTAACAGATGACCGATTTGTAGCAGAATATTTTGAAGCGGCTCTAGCTGCTAAAGCTCAACCCAAACAAGCAGCTAATTGGGTAATGGGAGACATTACCGGATACCTAAATAATGAAAAACTCAACATCAATCAAATTGCCTTCAAACCGCAAGATTTTGCAGAACTGATTGGTTTGATTGAAAACGGCACTATTAGCGGCAAAATTGCTAAGGAAATTTTACCAGAGTTATTATCTCAAGGCGGTTCTCCTCAAGAATTGGTTAATCGCAAAGGACTTGTCCAAATCTCCGACACCGCAGAACTGGAAAAAATCATTGATGAAATCATTGCTGCTAGTCCTAAAGAACTCGAACAGTACCGCAACGGTAAAACCAAGCTGCTTGGGTTCTTTGTGGGTCAAGTAATGAAAAAAACCAGTGGTCGGGCAGACCCCAAACTGACTAACCAAATGCTCAACCAAAAGTTAAACAAATAGTGCAGTACACCCAGCATAGCCGAAAACGATACATAAAAAGTTACAAACTGCAACCTGGGGGGTATCACCCCCCATCCTAAAAAGGCTATACTGTGTAATGTAGATGCACCCTGATGATGGGAGGGTCTGGCAAATGACTCTCCTATTTTTTTTTACCAAGAAAATGGGTTTAAGGTTCCCCGCAATCAACGGGTAGCTTTTTATTGCTTGACTTAGATAGGGCAAAGTGGTTGTATTTAATACAGTGGTTAGGGTATTCAACCACTCAAAACACCCAGTGCCGAGAGGCAACGCACCTTGAAAATTAGGTTTAAAGGGTTCCACAGGGTAATGCTCTTGTAGGTAAAAAATCTAAGCAACAAGCAGAGAAACCAAATTTTTGAGGATCTCAGAGTACCGTCGGGCAGCCGGAATCTCACTCCTGAAAAAGAGTAAAAAGCTTTTGGAGAGATGCTCCTCTGGTATGGAATAGGCAACTGTTTCATAGAAAGAGCGCTCATTGAATTAAGAATCTCCGTACCTTTACGTCGGAGAGTGTCAAATAGCCCAGACTTTTTACAGTTAAGCGTGCCGCGCAAATAAACTTGTACATTGTTAACTCTTGAGAAAAGTGATCAAACACTCTCTCTCCTCTCTCCTCTCTCCTCTCTCCTCTCCCCCTAAAACATAAAATTTAGAAACACAACAGCTTAAATATGTTGGTAAGCCGACCAATTTAGAGATATGGTGAATTGGTCAGAAGGTATCACGGTTTTTACTATGCTATTGGGTGTTATTACGCTGCCCTTGGCGTTTCAATTTGCTTCTCCAGGCTCAGTTCTCATTCATTTAGGACCAGTGGCTATTCGCTGGTATGGGCTGTTAATTGCATCTGCTGTATTAATTGGAGTTAGCCTTTCAAGGTATTTAGCTAAACGCCGTAATGTTAACCCAGAGTTAATCGGTGATTTGGTGATTTGGCTGGTTATTGGCGCAATACCCTGTGCAAGGCTCTACTATGTGTTATTTCAATGGCAAGAATATGCCCAGAATCCTAGTCAAATTATTGCCATCTGGAAAGGTGGGATTGCGATTCATGGGGCAATTTTAGGCGGGATTTTAGCTGCTTTGATTTTTGCCCGACTCCAGAAAGTTTCTTTTTGGGTTTTAGCGGATTTGATTGCACCCTCTTTGATTCTGGGTCAAGCAATTGGTCGCTGGGGCAATTTCTTCAACTCCGAAGCGTTTGGGGGACCTACTGATTTGCCCTGGAAACTATATATTCCTCCCTATCGCCGTCCACGAGAGTTTATTACTGTTGAATACTTCCATCCCACCTTTTTATACGAATCACTTTGGGACTTGCTAGTATTCGCGTTACTGATGTTTCTATTTTTTAGAGATACAGGGCGTAAATCACGCCTGAAAGTCGGTACATTATTTCTGACTTACATGGTGGCGTATAGTGCTGGTCGTTTTTGGATTGAGGGATTACGCACAGATAGCTTGATGCTGTTAGGAATACTGCGGATAGCTCAAGTAGTGAGTTTGGTAGGAATTTCTCTCGGTGTTGCTGGTTTAATATGGCTGTATGTATTTAAGCGTTCTTTACCGGATGTAGTAAGACAGGAACAGCAAGATTGGAATTTTGTTTCTGATACGTCCCCAAATCAAGAAAATTCCCGTTAGTCAAAAAAAAAGCCCTAGAGTTTTGACTCTAGAGCTAAACCAGGGTGCATCTACCATTCCCTTATTCCCTTGGATGGTGATGCTATCCGGACTGATCTCCAGCTATCGGCAGAAATTTTTATAAAGCAACAGCCTTGGTAGTTAGGACAAAATCTCTTCTGAAACCTTGGGAAACATTGGCGCATGATGTAGAGACGCGCCATGGCGCGTCTCTACAGAGGTATCGCATAACATCACAAAAGTAAATTTTTGCCTTAATCCTCATCAATGGTAATTATGGAAAAAAACAGTGAATTTCTACCTTCTGCCCCTACTTCCCAACGTACCTTGGAACCTGCGGTTTATATAGTGGGTGCGGGTCCAGGCGATCCAGATTTATTAACTGTTAAGGCGCAAAAACTTTTGGCGCAGGCAGATGTGATTGTGTTTGCTGATTCTTTAGTGCCTGTGCAGATTTTGGATGGTGTACGTGCTGATGCTGAGATTATTCGCACTGGTAATAAAACTTTAGAGGAAATTTTACCAGTAATGATAGAAAGGGTGCGATCGCACAAATCTGTCGTTCGTCTCCACTCTGGCGATCCTAGTCTCTATGGTGCTGTATTTGAGCAAATGCAACTGCTTACAGAGGCGGATATTCCTTTTGAGGTAATACCAGGAATTAGTGCTTTTCAGGCGGCGGCGGCTAAACTCAAGGTGGAATTAACTGTGCCTGGGTTGGTGCAAACAATTATCCTTACCCGCATTAGTGGACGCGCATCCGCAGTACCAGCAACAGAAGAGTTAGCTTCTTTGGCAGCGCATCAAGCAAGTTTATGTCTTTATTTAGCAGCGCGTCATGTGGAAGAAGCGCAAGCTCAATTAATGCAACATTATCCCGCAGATACGCCTGTAGCAATCTGTTTTAGGTTAGGTTGGTCTGATGAACAAGTTTGGGTTGTGCCATTGCAGGAAATGGCGGAGGTGACGAACAGGGAAAATTTGATTAGAACAACCTTATATGTAATTAGTCCAGCTTTAGGGCAAATAGAAAAAGTGCGATCGCGTTTATACCATCCTGAACATACTCACTTGTTTCGCCCAAAAGCAGCTACAAATTAGACATCTCCAACAATGAATGTAGAGACGTGCCATGGCACGTCTCTACACGGGTTCTAGGTAACGCATCTTTAATTTCTGGAGATGTCTAGTTATCAAACTTTCATAGTTGGCAGAATGCTTTAATTGCTTGCCAAGTTTCTGCCATGACATTACCTAAAGCATGATCGCTGTCAAATTCAATCAGCGTTACCCAAGGACGGTTGAGAGCAAAGTTTCTACTAGATTGAATTGGAATAACTTGATCGTGCAATCCATGCACAATCAAAGTGGGAATTGATTTTTGCAGTAGTTGTTCAGAATATTTACTAGCATCCAAGATGAAATTATAATTTAGAGGAAGCGATCGCTTTTCGCCATAATGATATACAGATAAGTATTGTTCCTTCTGCCAACGCTGTAATTCTGCTTCTCCCAATTTGGTTAACCAATTAGACAAAAAGCCAAATGCTGGGGCTAAAAGTACTAATTTTTGTACTTCGGGGTATTTTTCTCCTAACCAAGCTGCTGTCAATCCACCCAAACTAGAACCAATCAAAGTTACTGGGCTGTTATCTGGTTCTATTTCTGCTTTTACTTGTTCTATTTGGCGAGTAATTGTGATATCTGAAAAACTGCCTTGGTTGAAATCAGGGATTTTTAGGGGAATGTTTAGCGCAGAAAAGCGATCGCATAAATATTGCGCCTTGCTAGAATTAGGACTAGAAGCAAATCCATGTAAATAAATATAATTAGTTCTGGTCACAATAGCTAAGATTTATAGCAACCGCCTTGGCGGTTTGGACAAAATAAATTCTGAAACCATTGGGAAACATTGGTGCATGATGTAGAGACGCGCCATGGCGCGTCTCTACAGAGGTATCGCTATAATAAGATATTAACGCTTTTGTTGGGTGCTGTTTCCAAGTCGGTTCCACGACATTTTTTCATGTTGCTGCATTAATTCAGCAAACTTAGTACGTTGCTCAGGAGTTAACACTTTACGCATTGCCAACATACTATCAAACTGTAATTGAGCTAAATCTTGCTCTAATCTTAGTACTGGGGTGAATTGATCGCGGATAGTACTATCATTAGCAGTACCTACCATTAAATCTGTTAATTTGGTTTTGGCTGCACGCAAATCTTTTTGCTTTTGAGAAATCTGACTTTGATACTGCTGGCGAATATCTGATAACTGCTTGATCTGGTCATTAGTAAGGTTAAGCTGTTGCATCAACTCAGCCCTATTAAGATTCATCTTTCGGGGCTTTGTTTGATTAACCGTACCATATTGGGGTGATTGAGGATTAGGCTGTGCGATCGCAAAAGCACTACCAAGAGATACCATTAACAAAGATACAACTGAAATACGACGTAGCAGCATTAAAATTACCTATTGCAGTGAGTATTGATGTAATTAGTTAGGTGTGCTATAGGTGAGAATTTAAATTTCACCTAAAAGTTCCCCAATTAGGCAATTTTTACCTCAAAATATTGTATTCCTTTATAAGGAATGGTTTTATTGATAATTCTACATTTGCAATACTGCGATTAAATACTGAGTCAAGGTAAAAGCATCTACACCTAATTGTGTACGTTCCTGTGCTGCTAATATTCCTGCTTGAGCGTGCCACCAAGCTGCACTTGCTACTATATTTTCTATAGGCATTTTTCTTGTAGATGCGGCGGCGACAAGTCCACCCATTAAACCAGTTAATACATCCCCACTACCGCCACGCGCCAAAGCTGGTGTACTTTCTGGAATAATCCAAATAGAACCGCTCTTGTCTGCGATCGCAGTTCTTGCTCCTTTTAATAATACGATCGCACCATGTTGAGATACTGCCCTTACTGCATTTACTCTATCTTTGTTTGGATCGGGTGCATCAGGAAATAAACGTTTAAACTCACCAGCATGAGGTGTCAGTATTGTTGGCGCTTGTCGTTGAGATAACGTGGGAATAGTTCCAAGCTGTGCCAAGATATTTAAACCATCAGCATCTAATATTAGAGGAATAGTGCTATTTAAAGCTGATTCAACAACAGAAGAAGCATCTTTAGTTAAACCAGGGCCACAAGCGATCGCGCTATAATTATTTAATTCTACTATTTCTGGTAAATAAGCAATTGCACCCGTTTCTGTTTCTGGACAACCAATAATTAAAGCTTCTGGCAATTGTGCAGTTAATATATCTTTTAAAGATGCTGGTACAGCCATTGAGAGCATCCCGACACCGCTTGCTCTTGCTCCCAATCCTGTTAAAATTGCTCCACCAGCATACTTATGAGAACCACAAATTAATAATAAATGTCCTTGCTGATATTTATGTGTTACTGGTGGACGTTTTAAAGGTAAATGTGAAAGGGCAAATTCTGGTGTAATACGTCTAATCTTAGGTTGCTCACCCAGTACAGCTTTAATATCTGTTATTGGTAAATCAAAATCAATTAATTCTGCTTCACCGATATATTCTAAAGCTTGGTCTTGTAAAAAAGCTAATTTCCACAAACCTAAACAAAATGTGCGAGTTGCACGAATAGCAATTCCTAAAACTTCCCCAGTATCAGTATGTAAACCCGAAGGTAAATCAATACTAATAATAGTTTTAGACCATTGATTTAATTGAGCGATCACATTCTTATAAACTGGGCTTGTAATAGTTCTTTCTAACCCAAATCCAAACAACCCATCAATAATTAAATTACAATCTTTTAAAGCTAAAATATCTTCAAAGCAGGGTATCCCTAAACTTTCAGCATACTGAAAATGTTGAGATGTTAACTCCTTAAGCTTAGAAAAAGGGCGATAAATTAGAACATCATAACCGTGAAAATGTAATTCACGGGCAACAACCAAAGCATCACCCCCATTATGCCCTGCTCCAGCTATAATTCCAACGCGCAAGCCAGGATTTAGGGGATAAAGTTCCTGAATTCTACGAGCAATTAAACCCGCCACCTTTTCCATTAAAGCAGCCACAGGCATTCCGGCAGCAAATACACGCCCTTCAATCTCGCGCATTTGCTCGGCTGTAACTACAAATCCTGCAATTTCCTCTCGCCTATTTTGAGCCATATTTTACAATTTTACCAATTCTATCGTGTTTGTAGTGGTCATTATTAATTGTTAATTGTTAATAGGACTTACGCACCGAACGCCTAAAACCTAGATCCCCCTGAGCAACCCCTTAAAAAGGGGGGGAAATTCAAAGTCCCCCAATTTATGGGGGGATTTAGGGGGATTTCTGCGTAAGTCCTAGTTAATTGTTCAGAGGTGTTAGCCTAGAGAAGCAGCAGTAGTGTAATAGGAATTTTTCCGCCTGTTCTTCAAGTATATGAATAAAGTCGTCGTCGGTCTCTCTGGTGGAGTTGACAGTTCAGTTGCAGCCGCCATCCTACATGATCAAGGATATGAAGTTGTTGGAGTTACCCTTTGGCTGATGAAGGGTAAAGGGCAATGCTGTTCTGAGGGAATGGTCGATGCGGCTTATATTTGTGAACAGTTAGCCATTCCCCATCATATTGTTGATAGTCGGGATTTGTTCCAAACGAATATTGTTGATTACTTAGTGACGGGTTACGAAGCTGGAATTACCCCGTTACCTTGTTCTCAATGCAATAAAGCGGTGAAGTTTGGTCCAATGGTGCATTATTCTCAGACAGAACTGGGAATTGATAAAATTGCTACGGGTCACTATGCGCGAATTACTTATGATGCAGATAGCGATCGCTATCAGTTACGACGTGCTGTAGACTTATCGAAAGATCAGTCTTACTTTTTGTATGACTTAACCCAAGATTTACTCGCAGCAACGATATTTCCCTTGGGAGAACAAACAAAAACAGAAACACGGCGTATTGCTGGGGAATTTAACTTAAAAACTGCTGAAAAACCGGAAAGTCAAGATTTATGCTTGATTGAAAAGCATGGTTCAATGAAAGGGTTTTTAGATCAATACATTACGCCGCAAGATGGGGATATTGTTGACCAAGATGGCAAAGTTTTGGGTAAGCATACAGGTATCCATCACTATACAATTGGACAGCGTAAGGGGCTAGGAATAGCTGCTGCTGAACCTTTGTATGTAGTTGGGTTAGATGCAGTAAGGAATCGAGTTATAGTAGGCGATCGCACTAGCTCACATGAAACTGAATGCACAGTGCAAAGAGTAAATTGGGTTTCTATCCCAGAACCTACTAACCCTATCCGCGCGGAAGTGCAAGTGCGCTATCGCTCACAACCTGTACCAGTTAGTGTAATTCCCCTAGAAAACTCCCGCGTCAAATTGGTATTTGATGAGCCACAGTTTTGCATTACACCTGGACAAGCTGCTGTGTGGTATAACGGCGATATTTTGTTGGGCGGTGGTATCTTAGAAAAGCAAAATTAAGTGGCGTTGCTGAATCAAAGTATGAATCTAGGCGTAGAGACGTGCTATGGCACGTTTCTACAATGGTTAGAACATAGCACCAAATTATTTTCATACCTCAATCAGCAACTTGTCTGGGCGGGTTTAACAAAGATACTCGTAGGTATCAGATTTTATTTGTCAACCCGCCCCTACCCATATTGCTTTAAAAATTTCAACTTGCAAATACTATATCTAACGCCTTGTCGGGGATAATATACATCAAATCTGCTTCATCCGGTTTAGCTTCTGAGGGAGCTAATTTTGACCATTCCTGAAAGCTAATTCCTAATTGATTGATTGCTTGAACTTCCCCTTGATATGCTTCAAAGCGGCGATAGGTTTCAATTATAGATTCTATTTCTTCTAATACTTGGGGTAGACGTTTGTAAGCCTCTTCCTTCAAATGCTCTGGATTTGGGCCAAACATACCCCAGGGAACCTCAACGCGATCTAAAATTGCTGACGGTAACGAGTCTACCCATTTATTGGGATCTTGCAAAAAGTTAACTAAATTTTCACGTTGAAGTTCAAAAACAGCATTTTCATCTAAAGCTGGATCAATCCATTGTAAAATCTGTGTCAGTCTACGCAAATCAATCTGATCTTTAAATTGAGGATGTAAATAGACTGCGGGATTGGATGTTAATAAAAGTTCAACATACTTCTGAATACTGGGACGAAGTTCAGTTGCTTTTGTTTGCAAAAGAGTAAGTGCTAACTCTGGGGTTTCTATCTCCAGATAACAACGTGCCTCAGCAACATAAGCTAACGCTAACGTTTGTAAATACTTACCTGCAATTTTGCTACCTTGTTCGAGTTCTTTGTCTACATAATCAGTATAAATATAACTAGCATCTTTCAATTTAGTAATAGCATTAATTGTTATCCCTTTTCGAGCTTGGGAATCTTTTATATGTATGGCATCATTAGCTAAATCTAATGCTGCACGAAAATTAGCATAGTAACCAAGGTCAATCTTGCGGTTAATTTTACTTAAAAATTCTTCTATTGATTGTAGGCGCTGCTCTATATTGTTAAGGCGCTGATTAACTATACCGAAACCCATCATCGTCATGCCCAAATTGAGTACGCTGGCAAATGCACCAATCCGCAGAAGTTGGGAATTTGGGGAAATATTTGGTGTTGCTTCACGTACACAGGCGACTACTTTGGTTGTTTTTGTTTCACGAATCAAGCTACCAACTCGTTCTAAATTACCATTACTAAGTCCTACAGAAATCTTGTCAGAAACTTGATATGTGGTGGTAACGGTTTGCATAACATTTATTGCTCCAATTCCTGCTACACTTGCTGCTACTGCTACTGTTGCAGCACGATTTACTTGCTCGCTCTCATGCTTACCAGTTTTGCACCATGTAGCAAAGTGTTCGCAGTTGTTGAAAAATAAATTGTAATTATTTTCGTTTAAACGGCTTTCTGCCCTCAAAATTACGATATCTGAGAACTCAACATTTTCATACTGTTTCACAAAGATTCGCCTACCAGATGAGAATTCAGCCATTGAGGTGCGGGTAATCACGCCTCTTAAATTTTCACCTATGTAATGAATAGCAGTCCCATCACCACAGTCAATTCCATGATGAGTGTAAGTACCGCAGTCTATATAGATGTGATCTCCATGTGCCATAATGAGCCTTCTTTTGCTTAACGTCTATTGTGCGATCGCTCTTTTACGAAAAGAGCTTTCCTGAGTATTCCCAGGCTACTGTTAAACACGAACAATTCAGAAGCAATATTTTTTTATACGTTTAATAATAATTTCCCTGATCAAAGATTTGATACAACTACTAAACAGTCTTTTTATATCCCGACATATCTATTGCTGAAATACCACCAGAGATTGATAATATAAATATTCGTAAATAAAATTTACAATTTCCTACCTCGCAGCCAAATATCCCTATGAGTCATCGTCCAGACGGCATAGCGCCACACGGCGGTCAGCTAATTAATCGCATTGCAACACCCGAAAAACTACAACTATTTTTAGACAAAGCCGACTATCTACCGAGAGTACAACTCGATGAACGGGCTAGTTCTGATTTAGTGATGATTGCGATCGGGGGTTTTAGTCCACTTACAGGCTTTATGGAAGAAGCGGACTATAAATCAGTAGTTGCTAATATGCGTCTTGCCAATGGCTTGCCTTGGTCTATTCCCATTACCTTGTCAGTAACAGAGGAAGTGGCAGAACCATTGCAAGAAGGTAGCTTAGTACGCCTGGATGATGCCAAAGGTCGCTTTATTGGTGTTTTAGAATTAACCCAAAAGTATCACTACGACAAAAAATGGGAAGCAATTAATGTTTACCGCACCGATGAAGAAAAACACCCAGGGGTAAAAGTTGTCTATGAACAAGGATCAATTAATTTAGCTGGGGCAGTTTGGCTACTGGAACGCGACCCACACCCCCAGTTTCCCACCTATCAAATTGACCCTGCTAAGTCTCGTCAACAATTTATAGACAAGGGTTGGAAAACAATTGTCGCCTTCCAAACTCGTAACCCCATCCACAGGGCGCATGAATATATCCAAAAGTGCGCGATGGAAACTGTAGATGGTTTATTTCTGCATCCTTTAGTTGGCGCAACAAAAGAAGATGACATTGCGGCTGATGTGCGGATGCGCTGCTATGAAATTATTTTAGAACACTATTACCCGAAAGACAGGGTAATTTTGGCAATTAACCCAGCAGCAATGCGTTATGCGGGGCCGCGTGAAGCTATTTTCCATGCCTTGATTCGCAAGAACTATGGCTGCACTCACTTTATAGTCGGTCGCGATCATGCTGGTGTTGGTGACTACTATGGCACTTACGATGCACAGTACATCTTTGATGAATTTGAGCCTGGTGAGTTAGGAATTGTGCCGATGAAGTTTGAACACGCCTTCTACTGCAAGCGCACCCAACAAATGGCAACAACGAAAACTAGCCCTAGCACCCCAGAAGAACGAGTTCATTTATCAGGGACAAAAGTACGGGAGATGTTGCGTCGAGGTGAATTACCCCCGCCAGAGTTTTCTCGCCCAGAAGTAGCTAAGGAGTTGGCAATAGCGATGAATATTTATGTCTACGAAATATAAGCTTTGAGGAGCAGGGGTAATTAGACATCTCCATAATATTAAAGGTGCTAACCCTTAAACCATTGTAGAGACGCGAAATTTCGCGTCTCTACATTCATTTTTTGAGAGATATATAGCAGTTTTCTTGCTTTATGAGGTACAGGAGTGCGAGCATCTTGCTCGCTAGAAATCTATAGCGAGCAAGATGCTCGCACTACAATATTTTTTTAACCTCTGTACCTCACTTGACTGAAAATTGCTATATTAATGTTACTCAGGCATGAGTAAATCGCAATAAGCAAATTTACACGGTTGTAATATCTTTCTCTTTTTCTGCTAAAACTTGATCGATTCTAGCAATGTATTTGTCAGTTACTTTCTGAATTTTATCGAGCAAGTCTTTAGCTTCATCTTCAGGAAGCTCGTGGTTTTTTTCTTGTTTCCGCACAGAGTCAACAGCATCTCTGCGGATGTTCCGAATAGCGACACGACCTTCCTCAGCATATTTTCCAGCAAATTTGACAAATTCTTTACGTCGCTCGGTAGTCAGGGGTGGAATATTCAACCGAATAGTAGAACCGTCGTTGTTGGGGGTTAAGCCAACATCTGATAGGGAAATAGCTCTTTCAATTACACTGACACTACCTCGATCAAAAGGTTGAATTGTAATTGTACTGGCATCAGGTGTACTAATACTTGCTAACGACTTGAGAGGGGTCTGAGTACCGTAGTATTCAACCGTTACACGGTCAAGGAGGCTGGCATTAGCCCGACCTGTGCGAATTGTATTAAAAGACCGTTGAGTAGCTTCAACGGTCTTCTGCATATTGCTTTCAACATCAGCTAACTTCACAATTACCTCCGACAATAGTTCCCACAGATTCTCCCATAACGGCTCGACGGATATTACCGCTAACCCCAAGGTCAAATACAATAATTGGGATGTTGTTATCTTTACAAAGTGCGATCGCAGTACTATCCATTACCCGTAAATCATGGGTGAGGACATGACTATAAGTTAAGGTTTGGTAGCGACGGGCGTTAGGATTCATTTTCGGATCTGAATCATAAATCCCATCTACTTTAGTTGCCTTAAAAATAACATTTGCATCAATTTCTGCGGCTCGCAAGGCAGCAGTTGTATCAGTGGTGAAGAAAGGATTTCCCGAACCTGCACCAAAAACTACCACCCGCCCTTTTTCCAAGTGGCGAATAGCACGACGGCGGATATACGGTTCTGCAACTTCCTGCATTGCTATTGCTGTTTGCACTCGTGTTGGTATGCCAAGTTGTTCCAACGCATCCTGCAAAGTAATCGCATTCATAACTGTGGCAATCATACCCACATAGTCCGCAGTTGCTCTATCCATCCCACCAGCCGCAGCTTTTACGCCACGAAAAATATTTCCACCGCCAACCACAATTGCGACTTGGATGCCGCTATTAACGACATCGGCGACTTCCTGAGCTATTTCTTGAACGATACTTGGATCAATACCATAGCCCAAGTTCCCCATCAGGGCTTCACCACTCAGCTTTAGTAAAACCCGTTGGTAAGTTATCCCCATGCTGCGATGATTTTCTCAACTGAAATTTCCTCAACTTACGATAGCAGTAGAGGGGATGAATATGTCAGGACTTACGCATTTTAAGTAGCTGGGTGGAAATAAACGTAACATTCAGGCGTGTCACTGGTCACTGGTCACTGGTCACTGGTCACTGGTCATTGGTCATTTTCCCCATTTGATTGAGGAACCCATTGCTGGCGTTGACGCTATTGTTACAGATTCCCCTTGGAGTACATTCGCGATCGCATCTCGTAAATAATGCTTTTCGACTGTTGCTGGATCTTCAGGGCGATCGTCAATTGCACCACGATAGCAGAGAATACCTTGCTTATTTAACAAAAATACCTCTGGGGTTTTCTCTGCCCCAAACGTTTGAGCAACATCCTGGTTAGTATCCCGTAAGTAAGGAAAATTTAGCTGCATTTGCTCCGCAACCGTTTTCATATTCTCCAAGCTGTCGTCAGGATACTGATTAGCATTGATTCCAATCAAAGTAAAGCCTTGGTCTTGAAAATCAACTTGAATTTGTCTTAAGCGTTCTAAATACTGTCGCACAGATGGACAGTGATTACACATAAATATCACTCCCACAGCTTGATTTTCTTTTAAGTATCGAGCTAAGTGGTGAACTTGGAGATCAATTCCTGGCAATTCAAAATCTGGGGCATACTTCATAAGTAAAATATTTTCCTTAAACATGATTCTGGATATTTTGTACAATAATTGCTTGGCGCGGAAACCAGACTTTGCTGGCACAAAACTGGCACTACCATCCTTGTCTAACTTGTTGACATTTCCCTCAATAGCATTGGGTAGATTTTCTCAAAGTCAATCTGATCTATCCTGAAAGGACAGCGATAACTTTACATTCAGGTTACCAGACACACGCAGAAAGCTAACAGCGTGTTTTATCTTTAATTCTGAGCGAAAATTAAAAATATATCTATGGCTCATGGCATCATCATTTAACGTATCCACTGACAACGGCACGATTACTAAAACTTGGATTTGGAAAGGATTTCCAATTTGCTACCAAACTCAAGGTGATACTGGGGCAGCAGTTGTCCTGATACATGGGTTTGGGGCATCATTGGGACATTGGCGCAAAAATATCCCTGTACTTGCTGAAAATTGTCGCTGCTATGCAATTGACTTAATCGGATTTGGTGGTTCAGCTAAACCTACTCCTGGTATTGAAATTGATTACACCTTTGAAACCTGGGCTGAACAAATAGCGGATTTTTGTGAAGAAGTTGTTGGTGGTGCAGCTTTCTTGGTTGGTAATTCTATTGGTTGTATTGTAGCTATGCAAGCAGCAGTAGATTATCCAGATCAGGCTTTGGGGGTAGCGATGCTTAACTGTTCCCTACGGCTTCTCCATGACCGCAAACGTGCATCTTTGCCTTGGTATCGTCGCTTTAGTGCGCCCCTGCTACAACAATTGTTTACAGTTAAGTGGGTTGGACAGTTATTTTTTAACCAACTTGCTAAACCAAAGGTAGTTCGTAAAATTTTGTTACAAGCATACAAACATCCTGATGCTGTAACAGAAGAATTAATTGATTTAATTATGGCACCTGCTGCTGATATTGGTGCTGTGGAAGTATTTTTAGCTTTTACCCGCTATTCCCAAGGACCATTACCGGAAGACTTATTACCTGCATTATCTTGTCCTGCAATTATGTTATGGGGAACAGAAGACCCTTGGGAACCAATCGCGCTAGGGAAAGAGTTGGCTAAATTTCCCCAAGTCCAAAAGTTTATCCCGATAGAAGGTGTAGGTCATTGTCCCCAGGATGAAGCGCCTGAGTTGGTTAATCCAGTTTTACAAGATTGGATAACCTCACTTAGTTGTTAAAGCAACTTCTAAGTATTGTTATTCTGCCTGTTAATTGATAATTGTTAATTGTTAATTGTTAATTGTTTTTGTAGCGCATCTAAACCTAATTTAATTGTCACATCAGAATAAAGAGTGCCAGAAGTTTCTACACTCACATCCCCAAAGCCTAAAGAACTATAAACCTGTTTGGCTGAATCCTCATCTCCCTGCTGCGCCACAATTTGCGTCAAGCTCAAGGATTCAGGCAAATTTTTATCAATACTAATTCTGCGATAACCTGCTTCCTCAAGTTTACGAACTAAAGATTGGACAGCCTGGGTATCGCCAGTACTATCTTGAATTGTCACTCGTACTTTACCAGCATCAACTAATTGGCGATCGCTAGATCCTTGGTCAAAATACTTAGCCACCAGTGTTTTGATCCGACTGCGATTTGGCAACCAGTAACTGATGCTATGACGACCGTTTCCATTCGCCTCTCCAGGCAGCATCAACATTTTTACCTGTTGACGATCTGTTTTTATCCCAAAACCTACTAATGCCGCCAGTTCTTCTACGCTTAAGTTAGTGTCAAGATGCGACTGAATTACGGCAAGAATTTTCGGTACGCGAGTCAAAATTGTCGGGTTAAGGGTTTGCTCCATTAACGCACGCATCACCATTTGCTGTCGCTGAATTCGTCCAATATCGCCATCTTGATCATAGCGAAAGCGTAATAGTTGTAGTGCCTGATCACCGTTAAGATGCTGTTTTCCCTGTTTCAGGTTAATGTAGAGGTGTTGAAAATCATCTTGATACTTCATGTCCTTTGGTACATAAACTGTGACACCACCCAAAGCGTCAATTAGTTTTTCCACGCCCTGAACGTTAATTCTGATATAGCGGTCAATGGCGACACCTTCGAGTAGGTTACTTACCTCTTTTGCTGCTACTGCTGGCCCACCAATGACATTAGCTGCATTAATTTTTTGGACACCATGTCTATCCATGACTATGCGGGTATCTCTAGGAATAGAGAGAACGCTGATCTTTTTTTTCTCTGGATCAAAGCGTAGCAGCAGCATTGTATCTGCCATACCATCGAAGGAATTAACAAGTGCATCGTAACCCAAGTTGTGCGCTGTTGGGGCAGGGTTCTTCAAATCTGAAACGGTTACTTTAATTCCCGAAATTAAGATATTCACGGGACGGGTAACTTCTGGCAATTTCATGTTGCCTTTCGAGAAGCTATCGCCATCAAAAACAGCTTGTTCTTCAGCACTAAGTTTTTGATGCATTAAGGGTGTACTGGCAAGCGATACTGCTAGCAACGCACCCGCAGTGGCAGATATCATTGCTACTCCAGTTAATCCCAACCCTAGCCAGAGCAAATTTATCTGCTTTGTTTTAGTAACTTTTTTTTGATCTGGTTTTGCGATCGCCTTGAGAGCGCGTTTTCTCTGATTTTTTTGATCTGGCACTGACTTCCTCACACACAAAATGCCTCTTACTTGCTTTATTGGCGAATGTTCTTTAGGTTCCCCTAAAAACAAATCTCGGTTATACGGGTGTGGTCATAAGTTGAGCTTCTTATGTTCAGTCTTGATTAGTAATTAGTCTGTGACATATAACCAATGACCGCCCATACGCGCAATTTGTTACCGTGTGCAGTATAGCTTGATCAGCCTGCACAGCAACAAAGTAGGATTGAAAACTTCGAGCAACTGAATTTTTGGCTTAATAATATTATTCCCAAAAAGCTGATAGCAATACATAAACATTCGATCTGATCGCTGAATGCTTACCCTTGTAGAGACATGGTACGTCTCTACATTCATTGAGCCTTGATGTCTATTGGCACTTATGATAGGTGTCGGCGCACTACTCGTTCAGCAAAACTACTGAACCCAGGTAAACGTACAGACTTACCTTGCCACAACTGCACCATCAATGATAAACAAACTATAAAATAACCAGAGGTGAGCAGGCTATTAATAATTAATAGGCGCAGTGTAAATATTTCTGAAACTTGCGATCCAGTGCCTAATAAGGTATATGCAGATAACCACGCGATCGCTAATGTTACTGCTAAACGGCTTACTGCTAGTTGTTCCTTATTGCCCTCACGTCGATATAGTGTCCACAATGCGGGGAAAAATCCGACCACAGGCACAAGATATAGAAACAACTGTAGACGATTAATGTATTGATTTTCTAACGGGTCAACTTTGTTCATATTTAGTATTGAGCAATTAGCAATTAGCAATTAGCAATTAGTAATTAACAGCCTCCATGTTAAGTTTGTTTACAGCCATCAATTTAGTTAGTGGTTAACATTTAACTGAATAGCCTTTTTGAGTTTTTCCTTGTTAATTTCAACTTCTGGTTGATTAATACTGTCTGTCACTCGGTAATAGATGACATTACTATTATATAAATTATTAATCATGTCTAATTGAGCATCAAGTATTTTGGGATATTTTTGATACCAAGATGCGATCGCTTCGGACAGTTTTCCGATATCGTCAGGGAGTGGCGAAATTAATTGAGCTAAGTCAGAGCGGTCTTGGCTAGAAAAGAGCGATCGCTTATTGCTTAACAATTCAATAAATGCTTCGAGGTTTTGTTGATCAAATGACATTAACTTTACCCGATTTTTTTTGGCATTAATTAGTATACTGCTTGTAAAAACCAATTCTTACATCTGTGTGCATCTGTGTAAATCTCGTGGTTAATTAACCAATCTTTACTTATTTTTAACTGGTACACTCCACCAAGCTAAAGCATAGGGTTGAGTATCATCATTAACTTGTTGACGAAACTGAACGCGAATTTTATAGCGACCATTAGCCGGAATTTCATGGAAGATGTGTTCTACACTATCAACATCGCTTTGGGATGACCAAATACTATTGCTAGTATCATTATCTTCTGCACGCATTAGATAAATATCGAGGTTATTTAAACCGCGATCGCTAAAACCTTCTCCAATATCGTACTGCCCATTTTTATTACTATCCTTTAACTCTACCTTACGATCCCAAGCCAGGGTAATTGAAACAAAACTACCTTGCTGTAATGGTTGATCTAGCACATAATCTTGATATTGAGATGCCTTCAAACTGCTGTAATCCCAAGCAATCGGAGCTACCCCTTTATTGTCACCCATTGGGGAGGTTGCAGACCACTTACCAGGGCTAAATTGTTGGTAAGCTCGGAAAACATTTAACTGTCCAGCGCCCATTTGATAATGTAGTGGTATTTTGCGGTCTTTATAGGCATCCGAATCTAACCAATTACTATTATTTTTAGCTAAAATGGTGCGACTCATTCCTAGTCGCAAACCATCGCCAGCATCTTGAATTTTTTCAGCAGAATTGAGCAACACAGCTTTCATAACTTCGTGACGACGAGCATCTGTACTCCAGCGTGGCTGACGCGATTTCAACTGTCTATCACCAAATTCTTGTAGTAAAGCTACAGACCCTGTAACATGAGGTGCAGCAAAACTGGTGCCACTGACACGAGTAACTTTACCCTTCAAATCATATAAATTCAGATTAGCTCCAGGGGCAAGTATACTAATAGAACGCCTACCACCCACATTAATTTCGCGATCGAGTACGGGTCTAGCAACTCCAATAGGCGTATCACTTAAATTAGGAAAATCTACCTTAGTAAACAAACTATCCCGACGAGTCGTATAGGCAACATTCACACCATTAAAGTTGTCAGTAGGGATAGGAATACCCCCTTTACCCTGATTACCAGCAACTGCATAAAGCACATCGTGAACTCGTGCTGACCAATCAACGCATTGTGTTAGTAAAGCATTACCATCCAAAACCGCTCTATGTTTTTTAGTATCTGTATCTAGTGGTTCTCCAAAACTAAAGTTAATTGCCCGCAAATCTCCGCCATTTTGTTGTGCTACATACTGCGTGGCTAAACATTCTTCTGCTTGACCACTGGTTTTAGGTGAACCCACAGCAGAAGAATACAAAAGTGCCTTTGGTGCTACGCCAGGTATTGCTTTGTCATTACTAACCATCACCCCTGCTACCATTGAGGCATGACCATCAACTTCTGAGTTTGATTTGGCTGGATTATCACGATAAAAGACTCGCGCCAGTGATAACCACAGATTAGGAGAAGCCGTCTTGTCTAAACCAAAATATCCAGGGCGACCGATTTCTACTTGACCAATGGCAATCTTACGACCTGTCAAGTTATAGGGAGCAGCGTGTAGCTTGGAAGCATCAATTCCTGCTGACCCTAATGAATTTGGTAAAGCTAAAGCTGGTGTCGTTAAGGATGAGGCAGCCAAAGCGTAGAAAATTGATTTAAATCTTTTTGTAATAAGCTGCTGCGCCAAGGAAGTTACTCCACAACTATTTTTAATAGTTTAACGGTGGAATCAGCAATTCAGGGAGATAGGGGGATAAGAGCATCAGTTTTATCGCAGTTTGCATCTAAATTTACCCCTCCCCAACCCTCCCCTTAATAAGGGGAGGGAGCAAGAAGCTAGAAATCCCCCTAAATCCCCCTTTTTAAGGGGGACTTTGAATTTTCCCCCCTTTTTAAGGGGGGTAGGGGGGATCAAGCTTTCAGACTTTCGGTGCGTAAGTCCTAATTTTGTTAAACTTATTACCAAAGCAGGACGCAAAAAGGATTATTAGCCATGACCCAAACCCCATCCCAAAAGCCCATTGTGATTGCTCCATCAATCCTATCAGCAGACTTTAGCAGACTGGGAGAGCAAATTCGAGAAATTGATGCTGCTGGCGCTGATTGGATTCACGTTGATGTTATGGATGGTCGGTTTGTCCCTAATATCACAATTGGTCCCCTGATTGTTGATGCAATCCGCCCTGTTACTAAGAAACCTCTGGATGTCCACTTGATGATTGTGGAACCAGAAAAGTATGTGGAAGATTTTGCGAAAGCGGGTGCAGATATTATCTCAGTTCATGCTGAACATAATGCTTCTCCTCACTTGCACCGCACTCTTTGCCAAATTAAGGAACTAGGTAAGCAAGCTGGGGTTGTTCTCAATCCTTCTACTCCTTTAGAGTTGATTGAGTATGTGATCGAAGTTTGTGATTTGGTATTGATTATGAGCGTTAACCCTGGGTTTGGGGGTCAAAGCTTTATTCCTACGGTTATTCCAAAAATTCGCAAGTTGCGTCAGATGTGTGATGAGCGTGGGCTTGATCCTTGGATTGAGGTTGATGGCGGTTTGAAGGCTAATAATACTTGGCAAGTTTTGGAAGCTGGAGCGAATGCGATTGTAGCTGGTTCCGCAGTTTTCAATGCTAAGGATTATGCTGAGGCTATTACTAATATTCGTAATAGTAAGCGTCCAGCACCAGAATTAGCAACTGTTTAAGGTTTTAGCTTTCAGAAGAGGAGAAGAACTTACTCACGATCGAGTTTGAAGCTTACGATCCCCCCTAGCCCCCCTTAAAAAGGGGGGAAAAGCCGATCAAAGTCCCCCTTTTTAAGGGGGATTTAGGGGGATCTCCACGTAAGATAAACCCCCAAGGGGGGAAGATTTATGGGTTCCCCAATTTATTTAATATCTGTTGGATTTCAGGAACGATTTGTTGACGAAAGTAAATCACTTTGTTTTCATTGGTAGCTCTCATACCGGATTTTCTTGTAAAATCTCTATTATTTGCTCCACTAGGATGAGGGATAGAAATATGTCTTACATTTAAGTTCAAACTTTCAACCGCTTGTTTAGCAGGTTGACCAAAAGTAATTATTATCTGGGCTTTAATATTATTTAATTCTTGTGGAATCAAATCTTTAAACCGCTCCCGATCAACATTTGGAAGAATTAGTGTGCTGTTAGCACTACTCGCTACCCAAAGCTTAAGCAGATCAGTAAGATATACTCGAACATTTAATTCTAAAAGTACATCAATCATCTGCATATAAATTTTAGTCCACAGATCATTACGCGCACTAAACTTTTCTAAGCCAAAAGGAGTGCCAACTTCAATCTTCTCTACCCAATTTTTTACCCTTCTTAGTGGGTCTTGAGCGATAATAGCAACTGTAGGTTTTTCGTCAGTACCATTATCCAATTCAAAAACACTGGGTAAATCTATACCAATTACAGGAGAATTTTGATATTTAGTTTGAAACTCAGGGTCGGAAGAAGTAAATACACTTCTAGGTCTCCACTGTTGATGTTCCCATCCTGGCGTGTCAAAGTCGCGTTTAGCTGCATAGTAGAATGCTTCTAATTCAGTTTGATGGGTAAAAACTTGACTAATAATTTGAGTTAAATTATTAAATTCTGTATCGGAAAATCTGGCAAACAAGTATTGATTCATCATCTGTTCCCACGTATTGAAAGGATAATTAAATGGCTAAACAAGTACGTTCCGACACACCTACTCCCAATGGTGGCGCATATTCTATCATTACCTATCTGAATGAGCGACACGACATTGTTGAAAAAGATCAGGCTACCAAAGCGATTATTGTAGAGTACAACGAAAAGGATGAAGGTATATTCAGAACCTACTGCATAATAGATAGACAAGTCCCATAGTCATATATAAGAACAGTTTCCTCAGACTCTCTGATTGCATCTATGTAAGCATCTAAAATAAGATCAAGTTCGTCTTTAAAGCTGTGATCATACTGGAAAAAATCTGCGGTATGCCAATAAGTATTTGTGCCTTTAACTCGTTTATGACGTTCTAAATTTTCATCAGTTGGTTCAAGAACAAATTTATTCATTGCAGTTAACTCTAGTGATTTCTATCTAAATAGAACTTACGATCCCCCCCCAGCCCCCCTTTTTAAGGGGGGAGAATTCAGTCAAAGTCCCCCTTAAAAAGGGGGATTTAGGGGGATCTTCTTTCTATAGCAATAAAAAAAAGGCGATCGCATCTGGATCACCTTTTTTTATACAATTATGCAGGGATGATTATTTCTATCCCTTACGGCTACCTAACCATTTAGCTGCTGCGATTCCAAATACGGCGGCTACTAGGGGATGGCTAACAAATTTGAGGATTGCAGGTTTATCTGCTAATACGTCGCGGAAAATGTCGGGATGGTTGTGATAAACAAAGGATGCTAATTTGCTGACATCATCTGCACTCATCCGGCTTGCATGGTGAGTGGAAAGTGATAAACTTTGCTCTAAGGAGCGATCGCTTATTCCTCTTTCACCCAACCGCTTTAAGAATTCTTTGGCTACATCATTGCGATCGTGTGGTTTAATTTGGGCGATCGCTTTTTGTAATTCTGGCTCCATCTGAGCAGAGGAAATATTATCGTGATGGAGATTCTTGCCAAATAATTGTATACGTTCATCTCGTGATGAGCGTTGAGCAAAATCATCAAAATCTTGGTACTCTACTGCTGGATCACCTGGTGCATCTGACAAGGATTCGGTATTACCTCCAGCCAGATTACTCATTATTTCACGTTTATATTGGTCGCTGCTACTCATTTTTTTTATTCTCCGGTACTCAAAAAATTAGTTAAAATTCGGCTGGGAAAAATTTTTTAAGCAAATTATGGGTTAATTTGCGGGTATTTGCTAACCTGATTGCTAAAAAGGAAACTAAGCGCCTTGATAGTTAACTTGATTTGACTGAGCATCATATTTAGCTGTCATAATCAGTTTCTTATCTGGTGCATACACCAAAACGCTTAAATCTTGGTTGGGGAAATTCTTATGAAATCCTTGTACCAAAGATTTTGCTAATGTTTGCACTTCGTTAGGACGAACTTGAGGCGTAATTACAACTCCTAATTTGTTGTTATCACGCACGTAAGCATCCTTAACTAAACCTTTAGCAGTTTGTACAACCCAATTACCAAAATCTTGACCTACTGCGGTACTACCGCGTTCTAAAGTTTGATAATTTGTGGCACTACTAACACTAGGTAAAACAGGAGTTGCTTTAGTTTGGGTAGCTCCACCACAAGCTGTTGTGATTGTGAGAACTAATACCAAAACTAAAGCTGTTAATAATTTGCGACTTTGTTGAATTAAACCCATGTTGTGATCCTCAAAACAGCTAGATTAATAAGACTTTGGTTTTCTGTTATAGAAAATGGCAATAACTTCTATAAAAATAGAGGCTATAGATAGCCGTAAAGCTATCTAGCCTCTACCTAATTACTTAGGCTTAGTCAACCGCTTTCTTAATTTCGTCTTTGATATTTTCGCCAGCGTTACGCACTGTAGCTTCACCTTGTTTTGCTTGTCCTTCAGCTTGATCTTTAGGATCACCAGTTACGTTACCAAGTGCTTCTTGGGCTTTGCCTTCAATGTTTTTAGCTGCTGCTTTGGCTTTATCTTCGAGACTCATTATGATTTTTCCTATTTACAGATTATGTTAAATTTGAAGATGTTGGTAAAGAGTGATTAACTCTCGTTTCTCATCTGTAGCCAATTTAACAAAATCTCGGTTTATAGCCTTCTGTCCGTAGATATATTAAATATTTATCTATTTATTTCTATTTATATATGCTTAACGGTTTAAAACTCTCGTTAAGTAAAATTAAGAGACGCTGCATACAGTTAAGTATATAGGGTAAAATTAAAAATCCCGATTTATCTCAAATCGGGATGATAGAAAGCTTATTATTATTAGTTTTATTAATCTAAATAACCGAGCATTTCATCAAAATCGTCACCTCTGTTTGATGCAATTGGGCGACCTCCGTACCCTAAATGAGTCTGATCAGCGTCAAAGTTACTACTAAAAACGGGACGATTATCTATCCAAGAAACAATCTGTGCTGTCCCCTTATTACTACTACCAATTGGACGCATTCCCGACATATTAACGGTATCGTGAATTATGAGGCTACTTGCATCAATCGGACGGTTATTAGGTAGACGGTTTGATTCAATAAGCTGCATTGTTCCTGTATTTGTCGTACTTTCTGAGGCTTCTAGGTTAATTGGCAAATTATTAACTGGGGCTTTGCTTTTCATATTTGTAATCTTCTCCTGATTAGTTTCGTTAATATTGATGCTCAATTCTATAGTATTGCTAAGGCTGATTAACTTATCCTTCTGAATAGTTAACTAAAGAAAGCCAATGACTATAAAAATTGCCAACAGCTAATTTCTGCTATATCTAGTTTAACTTAAATTAATCTTAATAAAAATCGAGTTGCCTAAAACCCTTGTAGAGACGCGCCGTGGCTCGTCTCTACATTCTTTTTTGAATAGGTATATTTAATTGGCGTAGATTAAAATAGAAATACGGTAATCCGATGCTTAAGAGTTTGGGAAATCAGAAAGCGAGATCACTTATAGCTGATTAGTATAGAGATGAGTTATCTAGGTGTTGGCACTCATTGCGCCTGGAAGCTCAAACCCCATTTCTGGTGTTGGGGAAGTAATAAAAAATTATTGTATTCAAAATCTGCAATTTAATGACGCAATTTCGTCTGCAAGCTCCATTTCAACCTACAGGCGATCAACCACAAGCGATCGCACAACTTACCTCTTATCTCCAAGCAGGTAATCGTTTTCAAACTTTATTAGGCGCAACGGGTACGGGAAAAACCTTTTCCATCGCTGCTGTGATTGAAAAAATTGGTAAGCCAACCCTAGTATTAGCCCACAATAAAACCTTAGCAGCACAGCTTTGTAATGAGTTGCGCGAATTCTTCCCTAACAATGCGGTTGAATACTTTGTTAGTTACTACGACTACTATCAGCCAGAAGCTTATATTCCAGTTACGGATACATATATAGAGAAAACCGCCTCGATTAATGAGGAAATAGATATGCTGCGACATTCAGCGACGCGATCGCTGTTTGAGCGTAAAGATGTAATCGTTGTAGCATCAATTAGCTGTATCTACGGTTTAGGTATGCCCGCAGAATACCTCAAAGCGTCTATTCCGTTTCGGGTGGGAATGGAAGTTGATCAACGTGCATTGCTGCGAGATTTAGCGAATGTGCAATACTCCCGCAATGATATAGATTTTGGTAGAGGGCGTTTTCGAGTGCGGGGGGATGTTTTAGAAATTGGTCCCGCTTATGAAGATAGAATTATCCGAGTAGAATTTTTCGGCGATGAAATTGACGCAATTCGCTATGTCGATCCAGTAACAGGGGAAATTATCCAAAGTCTGGATGCAATAAATGTTTATCCTGCGCGTCACTTTGTCACTCCAGAAGATCGCTTGGAAGAAGCTTGCAATGCAATTCAAGCAGAACTTAAGCAGAGGATTTTAGAACTAGAAAGTGCTGGTAAACTTTTGGAGGCGCAACGTATAGATCAGCGTACTCGCTATGACTTAGAGTTGTTGCAGGAAGTAGGTTATTGCAACGGCGTAGAAAATTATTCTCGTCATTTAGCTGGAAGACTTCCAGGTGAATCGCCAGAATGTTTGATTGATTATTTTCCTAAAGATTGGTTGTTAGTAATAGATGAATCCCACGTTTCTATACCACAACTTCGGGGAATGTATAACGGCGATCAATCGCGCAAACGGGTATTAATTGAGCATGGTTTTCGCTTACCTAGTGCTGCTGATAACCGCCCGTTAAAAGCTGAGGAGTTTTGGGATAAGGCAAATCAGTGTATATTTGTCTCTGCAACGCCTGGAAATTGGGAAATTGAAATATCAGAAGGAAGGGTTGCAGAACAGGTAATTCGTCCTACTGGGGTGCTTGATCCTGAAATATTTGTGCGTCCGACGGAAGGACAAATTGATGATTTGTTAAGTGAAATTCAAGAACGGGTTGTACTTCAAGAACGGGTATTGATTACTACTTTAACTAAGCGGATGGCGGAAGATCTCACGGAATATTTGCAAGATCGAGGAGTGCAGGTGCGCTATCTACACTCAGAAATTCAATCTATTGAACGCATTGAGATTATGCAAGATTTGCGTGATGGTAAGTTTGATGTGTTAATTGGGGTTAACTTATTGCGGGAGGGGTTGGATTTACCAGAGGTTTCTTTGGTGGCGATTTTGGATGCGGATAAAGAGGGGTTTTTGCGTGCAGAGCGATCGCTAATTCAAACTATAGGTAGGGCGGCGCGTCATGTGCG
The DNA here is from genome assembly GCA_963711165.1 of uncultured cyanobacterium. Lineage (GTDB taxonomy): Bacteria > Cyanobacteriota > Cyanobacteriia > Cyanobacteriales > PCC-9333 > Crinalium. The sequence continues at coordinate 128,321 of CAVQDG010000056.1, forward strand.
CGGACAAGCGATCTTATATGCTGATAATTTAACAGATAGTATGGTCAAAGCAATTGATGAAACTGATCGCCGTCGGGGAATTCAGTTTGCATACAACAAAATGCACAATATTACACCCCAATCAATTGCTAAGAAATCTGGTAATTCAATTTTGGCGTTTTTGGATGTGTCGCGACGATTGAATTCGCAACAGTTAGAAACTGTTTTTGAGCAAGCAGATGAGCTATCTTTAGAGCAAATTCCTCAGTTAATTACGCAGTTAGAAGCGCAGATGAAGGATGCAGCGAAGAAGTTAGAGTTTGAGGAGGCGGCGAAATTGCGCGATCGTATTAAGCATTTGCGGGATAAGATGCTGGGGCGTTAAAGATAGGGGTGAGCAGTCAGCTATCAGCTTTTTTTACTCTCGTTCCCAGGTAGAACCTGGGAACAAAATTTAGGAGGTTCTACCTCCCCATTTTTATTTGTTCCATACAAATAATGATTATGTTCGTTTGACCAATCTTCTGGTGCTTCAATAGTACCAGCTAAATTTTCTAAAACATTCCAAACATCTCGTGATTTGTTATCTTCAGCCATGATTGTGATCAGATAGCGTTTATTCGGTTTTAAATTGAATCTGCTCCGAGCAATAGAATGCTAAAATCGCATTAATTAGATTATTACTCTTATTAGCTTTAAATAACCATGTTATTAGAAGATTACTTTAATTTTTTGGCTGCTGATGACATTCGGCTCAAAGGTACAAGAATCGGAATTGAAACAATTTTGTTTGATCACATTTTTCGTGCCAAAACTCCTGAAGAGATTGCGAAAACCTACCCTTCGCTAACCTTAGAACAGGTATATGCAACTATTTTGTACTACTTGCACAACAAGCCAGTTGTTGAAGCTTATATGACTGATTGGTTAGAATGGGGTGATAAGATGCGAGCAGAGCAACAGCGTAATCCTCACCCAATTGTAGAGAGACTGCGAAAATTGAAAGCACAAAAACTGGCGAATTCAAAGGATAATGCTCAAGTATCTTATTGATGAAAATGTCGCTCCAACTTATACCAATCAACTGCGACGTGCTAATCCAGATTTATTAGTAATAGCTGTTGGGGATATCATCGCTCCGCCCAAAGGAACTTTAGATCCAGAAATTCTGCTTTGGTGTGAAAAGCAAGACTGCATTTTAGTGACTAATAACCGCAAGTCTATGCCAGTTCATCTAGCAGATCACATGGCTTTAAAACATCATGTGCCTGGTATTTTTATTCTCAGTCCCAAGTTAAGTATTGGGGAAAATCTTGAGCAGTTAATTTTAATTGCTGAAGGTTCATTTGAAGATGAGTATCAAGATAGAATTGAATTTTTACCTTTATTTTGAAAAAAATTCGCTAAACTGATATTCAGCTTAAAAAAAATGTCGTTTTATTTGGTTGTAAATGCAAGCGATCGTACTTGAGATGGCGAGAGAGAGGGAGTGCGATGTCTACGACGCTGCTCCGCCTACGCACTTACACATTCACAAGAGAAATTACTAACTGTAGAATGATCAGATGCCATTAATCCTGTCTTATTTAAGAACACCAACACGCGAAAGAGGCCAGAATCTCTTTGTGGCTTTACCAATAATCTTTTCCCTAGGAACGAAACCCCAGTAATGGCTATCATAGCTATTGTTGCGGTTATCCCCTAGCACTAAATAAGAGTTAGCAGGAACTGTCACAGGCCCCCAGATATACTGTGGCTCCTCTTCAATATAGTTCTCTTGTAAAGGTTGCTCGTTGATATAAACTCGTCCACCTTTAACTTCTACCTTGTCTCCTGGTATACCAATTATCCGCTTGATAAAGGCATCATGAAAATTTTGCTTTTCTAGTTCTTCTGTCGGACGAAACACCACAATATCTCCTCGTCGTGGAAGTTTGAAGTTGTAACTCCACTTGTCTATTATCAAGCGATCATTTATTTGTAACGTTGGCATCATTGAGGCGGCTGGAATATAACGAGCTTCTGCTATAAATGTCCTTATAGAAAAGGCAGTAACAGCATTTAGCAAAGGAAATATTAATAAAAGTACACAGATAATTTGGATAGTTTTTTGAGATTTTTTTCGTCTAACTAGCGCTCCTCGATAGGCATAATAAGCCGCAAAAGGTCTAATAATTAAACCCAAAAAGGGTACTAGAGAAAATATGAGTAAAAAGACTCCTTTAAACCACTTGCCAATATAAGCATGACCAATTCCTGGTAATATTTGTGACAAAAACACAGCCAACCAAGGATCTTTACTTTGTTTTCTCAAATTTTCAAAGCTAGCGGTGTTGGCTTTGCTCGCACATCGGTAAGCATCAAAGAGACTTAAAACAAAAACAAATAGAGCAGCCACTAATAAAATTACACCGACAATTGTATTACCCGTTGAACTAATTACTAACCCTAGTCCTAAAAACGTTAACAAAATATGACTGATTATATAAGTCCATCCTTTAACTACATTACCTGAATATATTTGTCCTATTCCTGGAACAAACGTTGATAAGGTTACTGCCAGCCAAGGCTCTTTGCCAGAAATGGATTCAGATGTACTCTTAGGGGCTATATTTTTAATTACAGAAGGTTGATTATTGATAGACAAGTTTTCAGATTGTTGATCTGGGTTTGAAAGTAGCCCTAACTCAAACTCTTGACTCCAAGCTGGAAACTCCTGATCTGTCTGCTGCCCATAGACCTTAACTATTTGGATAGACTCAGCCGCCAAGTCTGTTAATGCTTTGCGAATGAATAGAACAACCGCTTCTTGAGAAGGTACTTGCTCTGACTCCAGCAGCATTTGTAGGCAACCTTCTTTAATAGCAGCTTTGACAACGGTAATACCTTTGGGTTGCAGAGACTGATTCATTAGGGTAGAAATCGCCGTTGGGTCACCTTGCTTGGCAAGTTCTACAAGATTGGGCTGATTCATAGCTGTTTTTTATAAAAAACTTTAGGTTGGGAAGAAATTCTTTTTATTTTAATATATTTTGTAATCACAGTTTCAAAAACATAAATTATTAAGATTACACTTATTACCCATAATGGAATTTTTCAGATAACTATATAATGTAATTATTAAAACAGGCAGAAGTCATCAGCCTATGAACGCTTTTACCATTGCAATCCCTAAAATTACCCCAGAGCAATTTTTAGAAATCTGCCAAGCCAATCAAGACTTGCGCCTAGAATTAACGGCTAGTGGAGAAGTAATTATTATGCCCCCTACATTCCCATTGACTGGTCAAAGAAACTCTGGGTTAAATGCTCAATTGTGGAATTGGAACGATCGCACAAATTTAGGCATAGTTTTCGACTCCTCCACAGGTTTTACTCTTCCTAATAATGCTGTACGTTCACCTGATGCTAGTTGGATAACTAATGAACGTTGGAACAGTTTAACTGAAACTCAGAAAAAATCAGAATTTTCTCCGATAGCTCCTGATTTTGTAATTGAATTACGCTCCAGTAGCGATTCAATAAAAACTTTGCGTGAAAAAATGCAGGAGTATATTAATAATGATGTGCGTTTAGGTTGGTTAATTGATCCGCAAACTAAACAAGTAGAAATTTATCGCCAAAATCAACAAATAGAAATATTAAATTCTCCTGATACTGTATTGGGTGAAGATGTGTTACCTGGATTTGTATTAAATTTAAATAAGATTTGGTAAAAGGTAGTGTTAGGGATGCGATGTCTACGACGGGCTACGCCTACGCACTGACGCGCACACTACGCGATCGCACATACACGCACTCTGCATTATCCTAATAAACGCTCTAGTTTCTTGTATACCTCATCATCATTACGTTTACCGACTAAAATCACTTCAACTAAGTCTTCATCAGCCTTAAATCGGTAAACAATTCGATATTCTTCACTATCCACACGATAATAATTAGAATATCCCTTTAATTCTTTACTATCAGCAGGCAAAGGATTTACATTCAAAGCTAAAACTTTTTTAGCAATTTGAGCAGCAATCTTCGGCTGCAAACCTTGCAGGAAATCTAAAACCGATTCTAAACCGTCAAGCTTCGCCATTTGCTATCTGCTTGAGGATTGATGTAAACTTTTCTACTCCTACCATCTGAGATTGATTTAAAGCTTTTTCGGCTTCCTGAGATAAAAGTTTATCTTCTAACTCTGCAAGCTTTTCTATTAATTGTTGATAAGCTTTAGCCGACATAATCACATGACTAGGACGTGATTGCTTTGTCAGTAACACAGGCTCAACAGCAGCTTGGTCAAAGACTTCACCGTGTTTGTTACGTGCATCAGTTAAGCTGTAATGTTGCATTTCATTTCTTGCATTTGACTATAATAGCCATTTTATACAAATTGTACATTAATTATTAAACAATTACCATAAAATATTTAGTTATGATTTGTAGGTTGGGTTAAGCGCAGCGCAACCCAACACACACCCTTGTAAATGTTGCGCTACGCTACGTTCTACCCAACCTACGTTTATTGCTGGAAAAAAGTAGAAGTTATACATCTTATACACTAAGTTATACATTACGCAAACGCGATCGCAAACACCCCTATCCCATACTGATATATATACAAAGCGTTAAACAGCCAGCTATCAGCCAGAAAAATTAATGTGTGTAGTTTTATTGCAAAATTAAGCATTTAACTCTTGACCTTAAGCTTGTTAATGCTTAAAGGCAAACCACGCAACGTTACCTTTGACGACAGCAAAGTTGGATGCTGACCTTTTATAACAACTAATTATACTTAAGCTTAAATATTACTTTATTATGTCAAAACCTCAGATCAAGCCAATGAATTTACAAGCTATTCTTTGGTCTAAAAGCAATAGTTATAGGTTGAACGAAGAAAATTATCCGAAAATTATTGATTGGTGGGATTCTTTAGCAAAAAAAACCGTAGTATGGGATGTTTTTAGTGGTTTTGAAAAGAAACCTCTTCTTAGAGATATATTAGTAATTGAAAGTACTTTGGTAGATGATTTTACCTTTTGCTGGCGTAAGCAAGGTTTTAATCATTGGAATACTCTTAACCCACAACATCTGGCGCTAGATTATTCCTACGGACAATTAAGTATTATTCCAACTAGCAAAAGCTGGTTTTTATATAATTACAAAATTACAATATTATATTAATTGACCATTTATTTATTTGCTATCCCGTATTTGGGGCAATAAATAAATCTTACTGTAGGGGCAGGTTTACCTATCTTTAGGTATCCTACAAAAATATGTCTTAAACCGCCCCTACATCTAGCTGATTGTTTCATGTTTCAAGCAACTCGTCGCCGTTTAGCACTTTGGTACACAACAATTACTGCTGTACTATTGCTATTTTTTGCCAGTGGTGTTTATTTATATGTCCGCAGCACCTTAATTGAGCGTGTTGATGATACCCTTAATCATGTAGTTGAAGTAGTAACGCGATCGCTCATCATTGAACCACTTGACACTACGCCCTCTGAATCGCACGTTAATATCGAATCTAGTTTCCGAGACAATACCGACACCGTAGAAGACGATCATATCGACCTAGAGTGGTTTAGTCCCACAGGAAAATTACTTTGGTCTACCTTATCAGAACCCTTAAATATTCCCATTTATCCTAACCGCACTGGCGAAACCGTTTATATTTCTCCAGATCATTTATTACGACAAGTAACAGAAAGAGTAGAAATTGGTCGTCATGTGATGGGATATTTGCGCGTTAGTCATCCTTGGTTTGAAGTTACAAAACCTAGTCGCCAATTAATAGTCGATCTCAGTATTGGGATTGTAATTATGTTAATTTCTGTTGCTGCTATTGGTTGGTTTCTTTCTGGGTTAGCAATAGAACCAGTAAGGGAATCTTATCAACGTCTCAAACAATTTACGGCTGATGCTTCCCACGAATTAAGGAATCCTATTGCAATGATTCAAACTAATGTGCAAGTAGCACTAGCAGACCCCGAACCTATACCCCAACATTATCACCAACAATTGCAAATTGTAGAAAGATTAACTCGTAGATTAGGGCGTTTAGTAGATGATTTGCTATTTCTAGCTAGACAAGATAGTGGGATAGTACAACCGCATTTTGTATCTGTTCCACTAGATGCCTTATTGATGGATGTAATAGAAGAACAACAACTTATTGCAGCATCAAAAGATATTACCATTACACTAGATATTATTGAGCCAGTTATTAATACTACTGCTGAGACAGCAGAAGATATATTTACCCTGCAAGGCGACTGGGATGAGTTAGCGCGTTTGTTCACCAATCTTGTGAGTAATGCAGTGCAATACACACCACCAGGGGGGAAAATTGGGGTGAAGTTGCAACAAATGGGTAGGAATAACCATTCTCAACTGCAAGTGAAAGTGAGTGATACAGGGATTGGTATTCCAGAAAATGCTTTACCTGAGATATTCCACCGCTTTTATCGTGTAGATTCTTCTCGCACTCATAGTAAAGTAGCTGGTTCAGGGTTAGGATTAGCGATCGCCGGAGCAATTGTAGAGCATCATCAAGGTCAGATTCAGATCGATAGCAAGCTTAATCAAGGTACTACCGTAACTGTTACCTTGCGAATCGCATAGCGACGACAAGACGAGGATCGCGCCATCAAGCAATATCCCTTTGAAATACTCCTAATGGCAGATGTATTCCTATATTTATACTTTCCAATTTATCAGTAAACAGTTAACAGTTAATAGTAAACAGTGAGTGTCTTTATCCTTGGGTTTAAGACCCCAACTTTATTTTAAAAATTAGTGGGGCGCGCATTCTGGCGGGTTTGAATCCCCCACCATACGCATGATTACTGTTTACTGTTTACTGTTTACTGTTTACTGTTTCAATATATGCTTCCTGTGACAGATGCAGACAATACATTACAAATATTAACGTCAAAGGCAGGCTGAAATTTAAATGTTTGACCACTGTTTAAATAAGTAGCTTCAAATCAAAAACTTGATTTGCTTGATAGTCAGAGCAATCAATTGATTTATACCTCAGTAGTGGTCATAATTGTACAGCCTTAATCATCATATTAGAAAAATTGAGAAGAATTTTATGCCAATTAATTTACGAGAAGATGTTGCTTACATTCTGCTGAAAAAGATCAGCGAAACCGACGGACAAGGACAGCACGAAGTTAAATTTACCGAGTCTGACTTAGCTGGTCGAGATCTTAGCACTAGCGATCTTTTGGGACATTTAGATTATTTAAATCAAAAACAGTATATCAACGCCGAATTTACTGGCAATGCCTATGGGAACCAGGAAGATACTCCTGATGCAGTTAACCCAAAAGAATTTGATTTGAGAATTGCCAATACTTATGGCTCCGCAGATGGTCCCTTGCCTCACCTGATTGCTTTTAAAAGTGCAGAATTAACTGAAAAAGGTCGTAAAATGCTAGAGAAGATGGAGGCAAATCCTCCTCAAGCTCTACGCGAAGGTCCAGCGACTTCCATTGCTGCAAAAGATATGCCTTTCCTTGAGAAAGTCATGCTCAGAGGTAATCTTACCGATCTTTTTGATGCTAGAGATCTGAGTGAAGTCGTGTTCCGTACAATGCGTGACATGATGACAAATGAAGCAGCAGACAGGGTAACTACCGAACTGCATGAAGAAATGGAGCCTACTGAGGATAAGGCTTTACAAAATGAGATTGCAGATCTTTGGAAAGATACAAATCCTATCGTTAAATTCCTCAGCCGGATTCGTCCACCCCTGATTATCAAATCTGATACATTTTTGTTCCGAATTGAGCAAGAAGGTGGTTTACCTCCAGGGACAAATGTAGAACTTGTGGTAAAAGCAGTATTTACAGCTACTAAAGACGAATTATCTGAAGAACGGATTAAAGAAATCTCTGGCTTCTTACCCGATAAAATTAAGGAGCTTTGGGAACAAGCTTAAGATTCTGTCATTAATCAAATATTCATAGGACTTACGCCTAGATCCCCCTAAATCCCCCCATAAATTGGGGGACTTTGAATATTCCCCCCTTTTTAAGGGGGCTAGGGGGATCTAGGTTTCAGGCTTTCGGTGGGTAAGTCCTGATTTATCAAGAAGATTCGTTCTGGCGCTCTTGTCAGAGCGAATTTTAATATTGTTAGCGATCAGGTAAACTTTTTTTGTCATTTTAACGTCTTATTATATCGTAACTCTGATAATATAGAACGCTTGAGGCAGGCATGGGGAGAGCGAATATGGCTCAAATTAGTCAACTATTCAAAAACAAGGTGGAGTTAGTTGCATATATGTTGGGCAGCCTGCTGTTGGCATTACCTGCGATCGCTCAAGTTAACCCTAACCCCACCAATTTTCCCGAAAATCTCTCAAATACCCAGGTAATTTTGCCCGCGCTTCCTTGTCCTGTTTATTCACCGCAGCCAGTGATTAATACAGTCGTTCCAAGTAGTAAACCAATTCCGCCAAATGCGATCGCTATACCCGTTCCAGTTATTAATACCACTCCGCCACCAATTAAGCCACCCTCATCACTTCCCCCTTGCCCAATTCCTCAACAACCTGTGGGTATGGAAAGGATATTGCCATCTCTCCCAATTACTGCCGCTAACCCATCACTAGATTTTGCTCCAACTTGGCAAAATACCACCGCGACTATCCCCCAAACGCCTCCAAAGATAGATACATCTGGGCAAAATACTCCCACAGAAATTTCCTCTTTAGATCAAAATATAGATACATCTTGGCAAAATACTCCCACAGAGATCCCGTCCTCCCCTCCAAGTATTGGTACACCCTGGGAAAGTACTCGCAGCATACCGCCAGCACCTCAACCTAATAATCGTCTATTTGCACCATTTCCCCAGCCAGATTCAGAAGTGCCAAAAGGTGTAGAACTTCCATGGACAGCGACTCGTAATCTCCCCCCGTCAACTTCTAGTAGTAATGCTTCTTATCCAGCACCAGAGCAATTAGAAACCCCAGTTGCCACAGTTCTACCACTCAATGGGATAGTTAAAGTCAATATAGTAAATACAACTAATGCGGCGATCGCGTATCAGGTAGTTGGTGATACTAATGATCGCATATTACAAGGTCGCGCAAATGTGACTTTAGCAAATCTGCGAACACCCGTAAACATCATATTTGAACGCCCAGATGGTGGGCTAATTTTGGTTAGCCCTCAAACTAACTCAGAACCTGGAATGTTGACGGTGACATTAAAAGAGACATCGAATCTCGACTTGGATCGCAAAGCCATGACGATTAATCCCACTGGAGGCGTGTTTCTTAATTAGAGAGGAGGGAGGAGGGAGGAGGGAGGAGAGAGGAGGGAGGAGGGAGGAGGGAGGAGAGAGGAGAGAGGAGGGAGGAGGGAGGAGGGAGGAGGGAGGAGGGAGGAGAGAGGAGAGAGGAGGGAGGAGGGAAGGGGGAATTATAAACCTAACCCCCTAGTGTGTGTTTTCAAACTTTATTGGCTCCGTTTCTGTTGGTGAGATCCCCCTAAATCCCCCTTAAAAAGGGGGACTTTGATTTGATTCTCCCCCCTTTTTAAGGGGGGTAGGGGGGGATTGAGGGGTTTGGGGAGAGGTAATTACAATTTGCGCTTCACTATCTTCTGTAATTAGTTCATGTAGAACAGGGAAATCTTGCAGGGATTGTTAAAATAATTTGGATTTACTAATCTATCAGCCTAAAGTTACAAGCATTCAGCTTTCAATTATGCTTCAAGCATTGTGAGTAAATTAAAGCTGAATGCTAAAAGCTGGATGCTGAAAGCTTTCATACACTGATCTTCCAACGAGTGACGAACCCCTATGCCTCGCCGTAACGACCTCCACAAAATCCTGCTATTGGGTTCTGGTCCAATTGTAATTGGACAAGGCTGCGAATTTGACTATTCCGGTACTCAAGCTTGTAAAGCCCTTCGAGAAGAGGGATATGAGGTAGTGCTGGTAAATTCTAACCCAGCGACAATTATGACCGATCCGGAAACTGCCGATCGCACATATATAGAACCGCTAACGCCGGAATTGGTGGAAAAAGTAATTGCCAAAGAGCGACCAGATGCGCTATTACCGACAATGGGCGGTCAAACTGCCTTAAATCTTGCTGTCTCTTTAGCAAAAAATGGTGTGCTGGAGAAGTACGGCGTTGAGTTAATTGGGGCAAAACTACCAGCAATTGAGAAAGCCGAAGATCGCCTATTATTTAAAGAAGCAATGGAACGGATTGGGGTGGACGTATGCCCATCTGGAATTGCTCATAATTTAGATGAAGCAAAAGCGATCGCTCATCAAATCGGTAGTTATCCGTTGATTATTCGCCCTGCTTTTACTTTAGGTGGTGCGGGTGGCGGTATTGCTTACAACCAAGAAGAATATGAAGAAATGGCGCAAGGTGGTGTTGATGCCTCCCCAGTTTCTCAGATTTTGGTTGAACAATCCTTATTGGGTTGGAAAGAGTACGAACTAGAAGTAATGCGAGATTTAGCAGATAACGTGGTAATTATCTGCTCAATCGAAAATATTGACCCGATGGGGATTCATACGGGTGATTCTATTACCGTTGCCCCAGCCCAAACTCTGACAGATAAAGAATATCAACGCCTACGGGATGCGTCGATTAAGATTATCCGCGAGATTGGTGTAGAAACAGGTGGTTCTAATATTCAGTTTGCAGTGAATCCCATCAACGGCGATTTTATTGTGATTGAAATGAACCCGCGCGTTAGCCGTAGTTCAGCTTTAGCGTCTAAAGCAACTGGTTTCCCAATTGCCAAGTTTGCTGCTAAGTTAGCGGTGGGTTATACGTTAGATGAAATCAAGAACGATATTACTAAGAAAACCCCTGCTTCCTTTGAACCAACTATTGACTATGTAGTAACTAAAATTCCCAGATTTGCCTTTGAAAAGTTCCCTGGTTCTAAACCAACATTGACAACACAGATGAAGTCGGTGGGAGAAGCAATGGCAATTGGACGGACGTTCCTAGAGTCGTTCCAGAAGGCGCTCAGATCGCTTGAAACAGGACGCGCTGGCTGGGGATGCGATGGGGCGGAAAAACTGCCTTCGTTGCCTCAAGTACAGGCAGGTTTACGCACTCCTAACCCAGAACGGATATTTACAGTACGTCATGCGTTGAAGTTAGGCATGACAGTAGAGGAAATCTACGAGTTAACTAATATTGACCCCTGGTTTCTAGACAAATTGGAGGAACTTTTAGTAACTGAGAATTTACTCAAGCGTACCCGACTAACTGAATTAACTAAAGAACAGTTATGGGATATTAAACGCCAAGGTTTTAGCGATCGCCAAATTGCTTATGCGACTAAAACAAAAGAAGACCAAGTGCGCCAATATCGCAAACAATTAGGAGTAGTTCCAGCCTACAAACTTGTAGATACTTGTGCTGCTGAGTTTGAAGCGCAGACTCCTTATTATTATTCCACCTATGAGGAGGAATCAGAAATAATTCCTTCCGATCGTCGCAAGGTGATGATTTTAGGCGGTGGTCCCAACCGAATTGGGCAAGGGATAGAATTTGATTACTGTTGCTGTCATGCGTCTTATGCCTTACGGAAAGACGGGTTTGAGACAATTATGGTTAACTCAAATCCTGAGACAGTATCAACAGATTATGATACGAGCGATCGCCTCTACTTTGAGCCTTTAACTAAGGAAGATGTTCTCAATATCATTGATGCCGAACAACCAGAAGGGGTAATTGTGCAATTTGGTGGTCAAACCCCACTCAAACTTGCTTTACCACTGCAAGAATACTTGAATCAAATAAACAATCAAGCCTCAGACTCCCCCCCCTCTCCCCCCTCTCCCCCTCTCCCCCCTCCCCCCTCTCCCCCCTCTCCCCCCTCTCCCCCCTCTCCCCCCTCTCCCCCCTCCCCCCTCTCCCCCCTCTCCCCCCTCTCCCCTCTCTCCTCCCTCCTCCCTTCTCACCAAAATTTGGGGTACTTCACCAGAGTCGATCGATATTGCTGAAAACCGCGAAAGATTTGAAAAGATTTTGCGGGAATTAGATATTAAGCAGCCAGCTAATGGTATGGCTCGGAGTTATGATGATGCTCTAGAAGTAGCGCGTCGCATTGGTTATCCCGTCGTTGTGCGTCCTTCTTATGTATTAGGCGGACGGGCGATGGAAATCGTTTATTCTGATAATGAACTTGAACGCTACATGATGTATGCAGTGCAAGTTGAACCAGATCATCCCATTTTAATTGATAAATTCTTAGAGAATGCCATTGAAGTGGATGTAGATGCGATCGCAGATCACACTGGCAAAGTAGTAATTGGCGGTATTATGGAGCATATTGAACAAGCTGGGATTCACTCTGGCGATTCTGCTTGTTCTTTGCCCTGCGTTTCCCTATCTAGTGATATCCTAGACACTATTCGCACTTGGACAGTGCAGTTAGCCAAAGCACTCAAAGTCATCGGGCTAATGAATATCCAGTTTGCCGTTCAAGGTGAGCAAGTTTACATCATAGAAGCCAACCCCCGCGCCTCCCGAACTATCCCCTTTGTTGCCAAAGCCACAGGTATACCTCTAGCTGGACTAGCATCCCGAATTATGTCTGGAAAGACATTAAAAGAGCTTGGCATTACTGAGGAATTTATTCCCAAACATATTGCAGTAAAAGAAGTTGTACTGCCCTTTGAAAAATTCCCTGGTACTGACACTATTTTAGGACCAGAAATGCGATCGACAGGGGAAGTTATGGGTATTGATGTTGACTTTGGACGGGCATTTGCCAAAGCAGCATTAGCCGCAGGTCAACGTTTACCTTTATCTGGAACTGTATTTGTCTCCACAAATGACCGCGATAAAGCGTCAGTTGTGCCTGTAGTTAAAGATTTGATTGAGTTAGGCTTCCATATTGTCTCCACAGAAGGCACTCGCCGTGTGTTAAAAGAGCATGGGATAGATGTGGAATTGGTGTTAAAACTGCATGAAGGTCGTCCTCATGTGCTGGATTTTATTAAAAACGAGCAAATTCAGCTAATTATTAACACACCTTCTGGTGAAGAAGCACAGGCAGATGGTCGTTTGATTCGTCGTAGTGCTTTGACATACAAAATTCCGCTCATTACTACAATTGCTAGTGCCAAAGCTACAGCAGCAGCAATTCGCTGTTTGCAATTACAGCCAATGGAGGTAAAAGCGTTGCAAGATTATATTGTTGCAGTAAATCAACCTCA
>CAVQDG010000057.1:0-87073 GCA_963711165.1 uncultured cyanobacterium
TATCTGTCTGGTTTTCGGTCTAAAAAAAGAGGATGGGTGCAGCTATTGCTACACCCATCCTATAAATAAATCAGTCAAAATTTAAGGCGCTAAGGCATTACTGCTATATCAAAGCTTAGGATACAGCCTTAAACCCTCTAACATTCATCAACACCTTACCTCCTTTCCTAACTGTGAGGGTTGTTAAAGATGCAACATATTCAGAATTAGCTGTTTCCTCAACTATGGGTTGCTCAACAATATAAGAATAATCCCCATTTTTCCAAGCAGTAATACATTTACCATTGCGGCAAGTAATTTTACCACCTGTTAATTTAAGGCACTTACCTTCAGAATTACAGCTATTATAACTGAGATTTCCTGTACCATTAACACCTGACCAAGAATCTCTATTACCAATAGTAATTGTCCACTTACCATTACTTATGGTTTGTGAATTTCCGCTATTTGAGCTAGTAGGAGATGTATCACTAATTACCTCCATTTTATTAATCAGTAATTCTTGTCTACTTTTACCACAAGGTGAATTACTTTCGCAATCATTTACTGAGCCTATTTCATAACCCAAACTAACTTTCTTATTTAAAAATTTTTCTGCATCAGCACAAATCTCAAATGATGCACCTAAATTATGTTCTTTTCCAGCTTTATCTGTTAATGTGACATAGCACATTATGTCACCTTGCACTATTTCTTTGACTGTACCTACTTTAGGATTTTTAGTGGCTAATTCTTGAGTTTTATCTGCCTGAGCAACAGGACTTGTGTTACGTTTATTCTGAGTGATAACCTTAACTGGAGCATCAGTTTGAGATTGCTCGGTTAATTTAGTCTGTGCTAAACTCTCAGGATTCGTTGGAGTTGCACTTTGTACATTATTGTCTGGGTTACTACAACTCACAAGTGAGGTAGAAAAAATCAATAGCACAATTGTCGGGATTAAATTTTTAGTTACAGACCGCAGAGTTATAGAGTTAGAATTCATAACATCCTCAATAAATAAGCTGGATTGGCAGTTAAGAATATCTTCAAATCAAAGTAGCCTGTTTCCTGAAAATAAATAATGCTGACACCCTCAAGGGTGCAGCTATACAAGCAAAGCCCGCCTGCGCGGGCTGAATTTTTAATTAATATTTAATATGTGAATTAAAAAAGCCTGCGTAGGCAGGCTTAGTCTGTAGAGCATCGAGCCTTTAGGCTGAGGGGGCTGGGGGGAGAAATTTTACGTTCAATTAAATTTACCTATTTGATAGATTCTGCTCTTCAATTCAGATTAAATTCTTGCAGGGCTGGCAAAAAGTTTTTATTCTCGTGGCTAGGACGACTCAGCTTAATTAAAGCAAAACGTTGTTCTGGAGTCAATTTTGCCCACTTGTCAGTAGTTAATTTCACCTGAAATTCTTCAGCTTTTTCGCTCACAGCATCAGGAATAGTTGTAGTATTCAACCAAGCAGGATGTTCCTCTATAGGTAAATCTTTCGGTTGTGTACCTGTATGTTCTACAACTAAATTACTTATAAACTCTCTATACGCTGCTATTTCTGTTGCTGTTGTGCAAGGCATTTCTACCAGTTGCTCTCGTTCTGAATTGCTAAAATGATTCCAGTCTTGCAACTTCAGCTTAATACCGCAAGTATCTAATTTCATTCGTACTTGCATGGGGATACAACGTAATGAATCTACAAAATCTGCTTCAAATTTAAAAAAGTTAGCCATTTTAGTAATAAAAATAATTATTTTTAATGCGCTGAAGGTTGAGTGTGACGAATAATCCAATAACTAATTGCCAAAGTTAAAATTGCGAGGGATAAACCAATTAGCTCAGAACCATCAACTTTTTGAAGATCTAGAATAATTAACTTACGAGATACGGCAATTAAAGAAGTAACAATAACTAACTCTACTTGAATAACGTGCTTACGCAAATAAGCTGTAATATTTTCTAGAAGTTCTAAGGCTATTAAAACATTTAAAAACACCCCAAATAGTTTAATTAGCAAGTCGTTAAATTCACCAACTGAGGGATTTAATATTTCTTTGATCAGTAATAATAATAAATCTGTCACAGCAATGAGAATTACAAAAACCATTGCCAACGATAGTATTTTAGATATACCAGTTTCTACATTTTTGAGAAAGTAGAGAAACTGGTCATCAGAGCCAAATTTGCTGAAAATATAAGAAATCCGTTTAAAGAACGCCATACTTGAGGTAGTTTTAGACAGAAGGTGCTGCTGAGAGAATACTAGATTTTGAAGATTTAAGCAAAGCTTGAGTAGTTTCTATTTTCTCTCTCACAGGTAGCAATTGCACGGCGCAAGCTTTTAATTCTGGTTGCAATGAGTCAGGACAAGCTTCTGGATGAGTCAAGGCGTTAGCTTCAGCAGAATCTGCCCATAGTGAACCCCAGTGCATGGGGACAAATACTGTACCAGGCGCGATCGCTTTTGTAATTAAAGCAGGAAAACGACCCATACCCCGACGCGATCGCACTTCCAATAATTCCCCATCTGTGATACCCAACCCCACAGCATCGCGGGGATGAATTTCAATAAACGGGTTTGGGTGCATTTGTTTGATCTTGTCAATTCTCCCTGTACGAGTTAAGGTGTGCCAGTGACCATACAACCTACCTGTTGTTAACACAAAAGGATAATTAGGATCGGCAGGTTCTGCAAGTCCCCGTGAATGATACGCACCAAACCGCGCCCGCCCATCAGGAGTATTGAAGCGGAAATCTGTATACATCCGTTTTGGTGTGCGGTCTAAAACTTTGGGTTTAGAGTTGTGACGATCAATATTATTAATAGAACTATCAGCACAAGGCCACTGAATTGCGACCTTCTTGGTGCAAACGTTCGTGACTAATACCAGTTTGATCGCAGGGGCGATCGCGTGTCAACTCCACAAATTCTGCATAAACTTCCGCCGAATTTTTGAAGGCAAATTTATCTGCAAAACCTAATCTGCGCCCTACTTCTGCAAAAATTTCCCAATCTGGTTTACCATCTCCTACTGGGGGTTTAAATGCTGGACATAGAGTTATAACTCGCTCAGAATTAGTCATTACCCCAGTTTTCTCACCCCACTGCGCTGCTGGAAGTAAAACATGAGCAAAAGCTGCCGTTTCTGTGGGATAGTAAGCATCTTGGTAAATTGTAAAAGGCGATCGCATTAATGCCGCTTTTGTACGAACTAAATCTGGCATACTTACAGCAGGATTAGTTGCAGCAATCCACAACAAACCGACATCACCAGTTTCTAAACCTGTAATCATATCCCAGGCTGTTTTACCTGGAGTGGGTGAAATACTCCCAGGAGTTAAACCCCAAGCAAGTTCTACTTCCGCACGATGTTGGGGATTTTTTACCAAACGATAACCAGGTAAAATGTGAGACAGTCCACCCGCTTCTCTACCACCCATCGCGTTTGGTTGTCCTGTCAGAGAAAATGGTCCCGCCCCTGGTTTACCAATTTGACCAGTCATCAAGTGCAAGTTAATAATACTGCGTACCTTCGCAGTACCTTCTGAAGATTGGTTAACCCCCATTGACCACAGAGACAAAACCCGCTTAGACTCAGCCCAATATTGAGCAGCTATTTCTATTTCTCGTTGTTCAATTCCACAAATTTTCGCTACTACCTCTGGCGGGTAGTGAGAAATGACCTCAGCAAAAGCCGGAAAGTTATTGGTACACTCTTCAATAAATTCCGAATCAATATATCCCCAACGCATTAATAAGTGAGCAATACCATTCAGTAAATCTATATCTGTACCTGGTTTAATTGCTAAGTGTAAATCTGCTGCTTCTGCTGTTGGGGTACGGCGCGGATCTACCACAATCATTTTGACGTGCTTATTTTTCTTGTGGTATTTCCGCAAACGGTTAAATACAATTGGGTGACATTCTGCCGTATTAGTACCAATTAAAAAAGCACAATCAGTTAATTCTAAATCGTCGTAGCAACAAGGTGGCCCATCAGAGCCAAAGCTTTGAATATAACCCGCAACCGCAGAAGACATACACAGACGCGAGTTAGCATCAAAATTATTTGTCCCCAAGCATCCTTTCAGGAGCTTTTGAGCAATATAGTAATCTTGAGTTTGAAACTGACCAGATCCGTACATACAAACCCCATCTGATCCTTGGGTTGCTAGTACGGTTTTAAATCGTTGCACAATCCGATCTAATGCTTCCTCCCAACTCACACGCTGGAAGGGTTGATCCAAAGAATCGCGCATCATCGGATAGTGTAAGCGGTCTTTATTGAGAGACTCAGCAATTGTCGCGCCTTTGACACAAACCATTCCTTGGCTAGAAGGATGAGTGCGATCGCCCTGCACTTTCCAGATCGGAGTACCCTTACTATCTCGATTAGTTGGTTTTCCTGGTTGCGCTGGAGGGGAAACTTCCAAGCCGCAGCCAACGCCACAGTAAGGACATAGTGTTTTGGTTGCGTCAGTCATAGCAGTTTACCGTAATCCTTATATTTCTTAGGACTGATTGCTCAACAATAATTTTATGCAGGTTAAATATAATCTTTGTAAAAGGCAAGTTATTTACTTAAAGTTGCTGATTTAAACTTCTAATTTCTGTATTTTTTATCACCATTTACCAAAAATATTGGTGTATTTGCACAGGAAGTTGAGCGTGGAGTTCACTTTTGGGATTTAATTCTCGAACTGACACCTTGACTGGAGCGAATCTACTTCTAAATCTACTTCTATCATTATATCAGTATAAATACTTAAATATATTAAAGCACTTTTTTTATGACGCTGTACATATAGGGGGATGTAGAGACGTACCATGGCGCGTCTCTACATTTTAGCTGTTGACTGTTGACTGTTTATCCTTGTTCTTGTCCATCTAGTAACAGCGCATCTGCTGCCCCTGTAGGTGCTGGAGTTTCACCCTCATATTGTGCAGCAAAAGAATTTTTGGGTTCTTTGAGGAAGAAAGCACACATAAAGGCACAGATCAGGGCAGTAATTCCCATTGTGCTAAACAAGGTAGGTGCATCAGTTAAGCTGAAAATTGTGAGATACATCACACCACCGAAGTTGCCATAAGCACCAACGTTGCCAGCGATTTGTCCAGTAATTTCCTTTTTAATCAGGGGTACAATTCCGTAGGTAGCACCACAACCAGCTTGAGCAAAGTAAGCAGAAAACATGGTGACAGCCATCGCTAAAGGTAACGCCCAATCCTTATTAATAAAATGCGCTAACAGATAGCCAACTCCAATTCCCGCCGATATTATCGTCATTGTCCATTTGCGGCTACCAAACTTATCGGAAATTACACCACCACTAGGACGAGAAAATAAATTTAAGAAAGGATAGGTAGCAGCGATCATCCCTGCAATAACGTGTTCAAGTCCAAAGGTTTTTTCAAAAAACACAGGTAGCATGGATACGGCTGCTAATTCTGAACCAAAGTTAGTTACATAAGTAAACTCTAGCAGTGCTACTTGACGGAAATCATAGCGTTCAGATGCCGGATAGGTTTTAACGCCTGTAACAACATCTTTATTAACTTCCCATGCTTTATAACTTTGGTAGGCATACAAAGCTAGTAACAGCGCCCAAACTATATACATTCCTGTGGTATCAAAGAACTTAACTTTCATTAAGCGCCAAGTTAAGACACCCAAGGCAAAAATTAAGCCAAAATTAGAAACTAACAGCGCGTAGAAGCTTTTAGCACTGGTGACTTGCATTGCGCCATTTTTAGACGGGCGCTTGTAAACTTTACCTTGAGGAGTATCTTGGACGCTGTTGTAGTAAATTACCCCATAGATAGCAGAGATAATACCAGTAAGAGCGATCGCCAAACGCCAGTTAGATGCCCCACCAGCTAGAAAGGCAGTTGCGATCCCAATTGAGGGTAATGCAAACTCTGCACCGAAAGCACCAAAGTTACCCCAACCGCCGTAAATACCTTGAGCGCTCCCAATTTCTTTGGGTGCGAACCATTCTGCCACCATGCGGATACCGATCACAAACCCAGATCCGACAATCCCCATCAGCAAACGGCTGATCACTAACTGATTAAAGTCTTGCGCTAAGGATGTAGCCAAACAGGGAACTAGCGCAAATACCAGCAGACATGAGTAGGTGATTCTTGGACCAAAACGATCCAGCAGCATCCCAATAATAATCCGCGCTGGAATTGTGAGAGCAAGGTTACAAATTAGTAATGTTTTAATCTGTGGCTCTGTAATCCCTAAATCTTTCGCAATCGTTGTGGCGAAGGGAGAAAAGTTAAACCAGCACACAAACGTAAGAAAGAAAGCCAACCAAGTCATGTGCAGGATGCGGTATCGCCCCTGAAATGAAAGTAATCCTTTGAGCATTTGAACTTTACCTAACTACGATTGGGAAATTTTGGAAAATAAGCACCCTAAACAAGACAAAATCTTGCTTTTACTGGGGTAATTTAGTTAACAGTGAACTGTTAACTGTTTACTGTTTACTGTTTACTGATTAAGCATCAATTACGACTTTGCCAACTGGTCGAGCGATACAAGCTAAAATAAATCCTTGTTCTCGATCGCCATCTTCTAAAGCTTCGGGTTCTCCCTCATACTCAACTTTTCCTTCTACAAGCTTCTGTTTGCAAGTTCCACAGGTTCCAGATCGACAACTGCTAGGAAGATCGATTCCTGCTGCTTCAGCGACATCTAAAATTAAGTCCTCTCCATTACAAGTAACTTCTTTGCCAGATTGAGCGAAGCTAATCGTCACAGTTTGGGATGGCGCTGGCGGCGCAATAACTGCTTCTGCTGTTTGAGTAGCAATACCATTTCCATTAGTTTGTACCTTTGACTCAAGGGCATTGTTAATCGGATCTGCGATCGCATTGCTATCCGCAGGAGTGACACTTAGAGTTACTGATCCAGTATTAGTTGCTGTTAACTCTGCTTCTGACTTTGGTTGTGCGCCAAAATCTTTAATCAACAAATCCCGCAATACTGGCTTTAAATCCTCACAAGGAATACTCTTGATCGCACAAGTACCAAGATGGGCATCTTTACCCACTTTGCCACCCAGATAGATATCAACACCTTCTAAGGTTTTGCCATTTTTACGCACCTTTGTACCCATCAAACCAATGTCAGCAACTTGAGGTTGAGCGCAGGAATTAGGGCATCCAGTCCAGTGAAACCGCACTGTTTTAGGTACAAATAACTCCGCGTCTAATTCCTTGATCATTTCTAGGGCGCGGTTTTTAGTTTCGATTAAGGCGAAATTACAAAATTCTGCGCCTGTGCAAGAAATTAGCGATCGCTCTAATGTTTCAGGATTAACTTTAAAACGTTGCAGTAGCGGTTCTTTCAACAACGAAGCAATCCGAGAATCTGGAATATTGGGGATGATTACGTTTTGCTCAACAGTCAGCCGAATTTCACCGCTACCGTAGACATCTGCCAAACGCGCCAAATCAAACATATCTTCGGCGAACATCCGACCCATTGGAATGTGCAAACCGATATAGTTTAAAGCAGGTTGTTTCTGGGAATGAATCCCAATGTGGTCGCGTTTATCCCAGAGAATCTCATCTTTTTCAGCCGCAGTTTGGAGAGAATGACCTAATTGTTTTTCGACTTCTGAGCGAAACTTTTCAATTCCCCAATCTTCAATCAGATACATGATCCTTGCTTTTTGCCGATTTGCCCGCAAACCGTTGTTGCGATAAACCAGTAAAACCGCTTCACAAACGGCGACAACATCACGAGGATCAACCCAAGCATTAAGAGGAATTGCTTCTAAACAAGCTTTCGCTGAGAAGAAGCCACCAACTATTACATTAAAGCCAATAACGCCGTTTTTGTAGGCAGGAATAAATGCTAGGTCGTTTATTTCTGCGTGGACAGAGTTATCTCTGCAACCTGCGATCGCAATATTAAATTTACGAGGCAAATTAGTAAAAGATGGATTACCCTCACCATTGTTGGTAATCATATCTTGAACTTTGCGGACAATCCCCCTTGTATCAATTAATTCATCCGCATCAATTCCCGCTACAGGTGAACCTGTAATATTGCGAACATTATCCATCCCAGATTGAACACTGGTCATTCCAGCTTCTTGCAAACGTTTGCAGATTTCTGGTAAATCTTCAATCCGAATACTGCGTATTTGAATATTTTGTCTAGTAGTAATATCAGCGATTCCTTGGTCTTGAAATCCTGAACTATTACAGAACCTTTGCACAATTTCTGCTAACACCCGCATTTGACCGCTAGTTAAGATCCCACTAGGCATCCGCAACCGCATCATAAATAAGCCAGGAGTCACTGGGCGATAGAAAATACCTAACCACTTCAGGCGATAGTCGCGGTCAGTTTCATCCATTGCTTCCCAACCAATTTGGGCAAAATGTTCTAGTTCTTTTCTAACTTCTAGACCATCTTTTTCAGCTTTTAATCTTTCAAATTTGTTCTTAGATTCTTTCAGTGGGGCTGCTTCTACCATCGGTTGATTTTCCTAAAATCTAAACAATAAAAACTGTTGCGCCAAGGTTGATAAACTTGCCACACGCATTAAAAATGCTTTAATTAACTTTTACTATTGATATTAGTTAAGCTAATAACTTCAATTGGTATGTTTGATTACACTTATTCACCTTTTCTTCATATCTGTGTATGTCTAGGCTTTCAGGCTAGATTGTAAATATAGAGATTTATCGACTTGTTGAAATTGAGTGATCCAAAGGCGTTGGCGTAGTGCTTTTTGTTTATTTATTTAGCTCAAGAGCAGAAATTGCATCTATATATCTAAAGTATTAGAGTTAAAAATAAAAATTCGTATAGTTAGTTACAAAACAGGGTTAAATATGGTTTTTTTGCATCAAATTAATGCTGTTTTCACATAAACATCAGGATTTACGCAGAAATCCCCCTAAATCCCCCCATAAATTGGGGGACTTTGAGCTTCCCCCCTTTTTAAGGGGGGCAGGGGGGATCAAGGTTTCAAGCATGAGAGTGCGTAAGTCCTGCAAATATTTGATGGGATGAACTTAGTTAGCACGAATTTCAAAGTTATTGAGGTAATCAATAGGCTGATTAGGATCAAACGCCCACTTATCAATGAATTCATCTGCTGGTTCAACTTTCATCGTCTGAGTAGGCAGAGGAATTTTAAGTGCCTTAGCAACTTCCTGATAAATTTCCTTTGGGTAAGCTTTTTTAATGATTTCGTCTGCATCCTTGGGATACTGTGTTTGCTCAATCTGATTCCAGCGAATCATCTGGGTTAACAACCAAACTGCATGAGACTGCCAAGGATAGTTAGCATGATCTGGCTTGTTTAGATAGCTGGTGTTGCGAAAGTGGAATATGTTGAAATCATTAATCTGTTTGACTCTGTTGTTTTGATCGAAGCCGCCGTAGTTATATTTCCCCAGCATGGAGTTTTTGGCATAATCTACATTAGTGTTGAGATACTTCGGATCGCAGATAATTTTTGTGATTGGTAAACGGTTCTTAGTGCGATCGCAATACTGACAAGCTTCAAGGACAGCAGCAACCATTGCCTTAGTTGTTGCAGGATTTGCATCTATCCAAGGTTGCATTGTCGCTAAAACTTTTTCTGGATGACCACTCCAAATATCTCGATCCACATAAGCCGTGAAACCAACTTCTTCAAACACTGCCTGCTCGTTGCCTGGTTCCTCTACACAATAGCCCTCAATCGTGCCATTCCTAAGCCTATCCAGCATTTCCGTTGGTGGTATCTCAATTAGCTTGACATCGCGATCGGGATTAATATTCATCGTTGCCAGCCAATAACGGAGGATGTAGTTGCCCATTGCAGATCGATCTACAACCCCAAAGCTAGGAGGCTCACTCAAACTTTTAATATATTTTGTAAATGAGTCCGTAAATTCCTGAAAATTTAGATAATCTATTCCAGGTCGAATACCCGCGTTCCAAAATTTGCGAGAAAGAGTAATGGCATTGCCATTCAAATTCAGTGTCATCAGCGACACCATAGGCGCAACCTTAGCGCCCAACTGCGCCAACAAAGGCATACCATATAAAGCATGGGCAGCATCCAAGCGCCCATTAATCAACGCCTCCTTAAGAGTTTCCCAGCTTTTTTCTTGAGCGATCGTGACGTTAAGACCATACTTCTCAAAAAAGCCTTTCTCTTTGGCAATGATGATCGGCGCAGAGTCGATCACAGGCATTATGCCAATCGTCAGGTTGCTTTTTTCCAAATTGCCGAAAATAGTGTCCGGCTTTTTGGCTGTAGCATTATCTGTTTTAGATCCAGAATTATTTTGGCAAGCTGCAAAGGCAAATCCTGCTGCTGCCAAACTGGTATATTTGAGAAACTGACGACGCTCCATGATTAGCAATTAGCGATCCTTCGGTTAGCTATTAGCTGTTGATTAGTAGGTGTATAGCAAAGCTTGATAAGCCTTTAAATATTACAGGAATTTTTAACTCACAGGTTGAAACCCAAGTTATTAACCAAAATTGAATGTACGATAACACTTGCAAGTTCATCGCTGAGACATTCCCTGCTGATCTCGCCACTTGGTTACTAGGCGAACCCATCAGCCTAACTAAGTTAGAACCACAAGAATTGTCTGTTGAACCAATCCGCGCCGACTCGCTGATTTTCTTAGAATCTGAAGAAATTATTCTACACGCAGAGTTTCAAACAGCACCCAAGCCAGATATTCCGTTTCGGATGGCTGATTACCGCACTAAGGGCATACCGTCGCTATCCTGGTAAACAGATGCGTCAAATAGTAATTTATCTACGGCAGTCTGGATCTGATTTGGTTTATCAGAATACTTTTGAAATTGATAACTTTCGGTCTAGTTTTGAGGTCATTCGACTGTGGGAACAACCTACTGAATTATTTTTACAGTCTCCTGGGTTATTTCCATTTGCGGTTTTGAGTCAGACAAATAAGCCCGATAATGTTCTGCGACAGGTGGCGGTACAGATTGAGCAAATTAGCGATAATCGAGAACAGAGAAATGTAGCTGCTTCTACAGCAATGTTGGCAGGGTTAGTATTGATTGACACTCCGCCGACTGAAGTACGGCGGATTCTCAGTTCAGCGAGTGCGCTTACCCCTACAGAGTCACCCCCATAAAGCCAGAGGCGCTTCTCTCCCTGAGCGTTCGACCCATTACAGAGTCCTGTTTCGGTATGCCCTACCGTACAATTCAAAACCTCAAAAATTGGCTTTTCTGGTACTTGGTGCTTAAAGGTTTTACCTGCACAAGCTTTTCTGTGCGGAACCCCTTACCTTAAGTTTTCAAGGTGCGTTGTCTCTCGACGACTGGGTTTTTTAAGTGGTTGATTACCCTTTCCACTACAATTAAGATACCCCTAAACGAGGTAGCTGTCAATGCCTAAACCTGAATTCTTTATCACCTTTCGAGTTACAGAGTCCGAGAAACAATTGCTAAAAACGTATTGCGAACAAGAAGGAAGAAACCAAACAGATGTATTGCGATCACTTATTCGGACTCTCAAGCGACGTATCACAAACAAAGGCGACTAAAGGTCGCTTTCATCCACCGGATGAATCACGGTGGCTTTCAGCTTCTATATATTCTGTAAGGATCTGATTAACAACGTCTTGAGGCAAGAAATTATGCAAGAGTCCGTAATTTATCAAGAAATTGAGGCAGGGGGAATTGAAAAAGGTCTTCAGCAAGAAGCTCTTTCTTTCGTCTTACGCTTGCTGAAACGACGGATAGGAGAAATTAACCCAGAATTACAAGCACAAATTCCAGGGTTATCTGTCCAGCAGTTGGAAGAATTAGGGGAAGCACTGCTGGATTTTAAGAGTGAGTCGGATTTGGTCGCGTGGCTTGAGGGACGTTAAGACAATCATTGTCTAGTGTTCAATAATACAGTCAGCTATAAACATTCTGACTAATTGAAAACTCTTTGTTCAGATTTGTCGGTTGAGTTAGGCGCAAATAAATACAAAAAGGTAAGCTATTAATTATGACAATTAAATCACTACCTATTTCGGCAGTTTACAGGTTATAATTTATTCAAACTAGAACTGCTGCTTTTAATCTGGATAAAATTAATTAAATCCTGTAAACAAGCATAGTTCTAAATATGATTCACGACCATTTAATGAATTAGGAGAAAATTAAATGCTAAAAACAGTTGCCACTCTAGCTGCACCACTGATGGGATTAGTGACTATGGGTTTGCCTGGCTTAGGAGGAGGAATAGCAATAGACCTTGCTGTGATAATAACTATTAATATAACTATCAAAATGTAGAAAAGCAAAACCCACCTTGAAAAGTTACTGTATAAACAGCAATATTGCCTCATATTGTGTAGTAGTGGGATATGAATTTCAACTATTGCAGTAGGGTGATAATTAGACATCTCCATAAATTACATCGTCAGACCAAATAACACAAAGGTTTTAGTTCATTTTTGGAGATGTTTATTGCTTTTTTCTAATTTTATAGGGAGATAACCCTAATTTTGTAACTAAATTAGTTAAGTATAAGTGTAGGTTAGGAGTCCAGCAGTTAGAAGAATTAGGGGAAGCACTGCTGGATTTTAAGAGTGAGTCAGATTTGGGTGCGTGGCTTGAGAAACTTTAATTAGCTGATAACTAATCTAAATGGGCAAAGCGATTAAACAAAAAGTCGAGGGCATAGTTACGCAAATTATAGTAATTGGGATCTTCGATAATTTCGGCACGGTTTCTAGGACGTGAGAAAGGTATATCTAAGACTTCACCGATGTTTGCTGCGGGGCCATTGGTCATCATTACCAAACGGTCTGCGAGAAACAGTGCTTCATCAATATCATGGGTAATCATTAGCACTGTGACTCGGTGTTCTCGCCAAATTTGCAGTAATTCTTCTTGCAACTCTTCTTTGGTAATGGCATCTAATGCCCCAAAGGGTTCATCTAAAATCAAGATTTGCGGACGTATAGCTAAAGCACGTGCGATCGCAACTCTTTGTTTCATCCCCCCAGACAACTGTGACGGCTTTTTATGCGCTGCTTCTGTTAGTCCAACAAGCTGCAAATGCTCCTGAACAATCTCTTTTTTAAATGAATTTGGTTTATCTGGATAGACAGCATCTACCCCAAGGTAGATATTCTCATAAGCGGTCATCCAGGGCAGCAGAGAGTAGTTTTGGAACACCATCATCCGATCTGGGCCTGGTTCAGTAATTCGCTTGGCTTGTAGCGTGATCTCGCCAGTTGTGGGTTTGTTAAACCCAGCTACCATATTTAATAATGTTGATTTGCCACAACCAGAGTGACCAATCAAGCAAACAAATTCACCTTCATAGACTGTGAGGTTAACATCTTCCAAGGCGATAAAGGAGCCATTGGCAGTTGGAAAGACCTTGGAAACGTTATCTATAACAAGAAAAGGATCGCGCTTAAGGGCTGAGGGCTGAGGGCTGAGGGCTGAGGTAGTAGTTTGCATACTATTAAAGTTAAGTTTTGAGTTTTTAGGCGAAAGAAGTTTAGCAGGGCTGGTCATTGGTCATTGGTCATTAAACCAATGAGCATAAATCCGAAAAACCCCTCCCCAGCCCTCCCCGAAACGGAGAGGGAGCAAGATTTCTTCCCCCCGCATCGGGGGGACCATCGGGGGGTCAATTTGACTTTTGCTCATTGGTCTATTGGTCATTGATAATTGTTAATTGTTAATTGTTAATTGTTATGCTGCTGTATTCACCGCATCAATAATGATTTCTTTGATTTGAATTTCACGGTGTATATCTAGGTGTTGGAGATAACCAAGTGGATCGTCGGGGTTAAATACCATGCCATCGAACAGTTGAAATGATGCGCGGTCTGGTTCCTTATCTGGTAATCCTAGTTGTCTAGCTGCTTCACCAAATAAATCTACCCGTCGTACTCGATCTAAAATTTCTATCCAGTTTTTCGGGAAGGGTGTCAAACCCCAACGCGCAAGTTGGGTTAAAATCCATAATCCTTCAACTCTGCCTGGACAGTTGGTTTGACCTACATAGAATTGGTGATAGCGTGGAAGTAGTCGGGGTTGTTCGTGAGTTCCTCGGTTGTAGGGAGCAATAAACCCAGGGCGTACATAAGCTGGTAATGTATCTAGATATTGTGGTTGACACAACAATTGCATGATTTCTTGGCGATGCTGATGATGATCGCAGTATTCGCAAGCTTCTAAAAGGGCTTTGACTAGGGCAAGATGGGTTTCAGGGTATTGGTTTGCCCAATCTTCACGGACACCTAATACTTTCTCAGGATTTCCTTGCCAAATATCTAAATCTGTAGCTATCACGAAGCCTAAACCTTCGTGTACGGCGCGAGAGTTCCAAGGTTCGCCTACACAGTAACCGTCGATTTCGCCTGATTTGAGGCGATCTACCATTTCTGATGGTGGTAAGACTACCAAATTTACATCTTTATCTGGATCAATACCACCTGAAGCTAACCAATAACGCAGCATTAAATTGTGCATGGAAGAAGGATGCACTACACCTAAGCTGTAAGTCCGCTCGTTGGTTTGTGAAATTATCCGTTTTAAATCTTTAAGGTTGCGTACTCCTTGTTCATAAAACTGATTACTTAATGTAATCGCGTTACCATTGCGGCTGAGAATTAAGGAGGTGACTATTGGGAGGGGGCTGTTGTTGCCCATACCTAGTGTCATTGCTAGGGGCATACCAGCAACCATTTGGGCAGCATCTAAGCGTTTGGTAGCAATATTTGATGCGATCGCTTTCCAACTTGTTTCTCTATGTAAGTTAACTTCTTCAATTCCGTGTTTTCTGAAAAAGCCTTTTTCTTTAGCAACAACTAATGGCGCACAATCTGTTAAAGGTAAAAAGCCAATATCTAAAGTAACTTTTTCTAGCCCTCGACCTACTTTTGCAGGGCGTGATACAGGTTTACTTGCAGATTCTTGTATTTGGCGTTTCTTAGCACGTTTTTGTTGATTTAAGAAGTAAATTATCTCGTTCCGCATTTTGTAGTAACTGGGATTGTTTACTACTTCTAAACGGTGGCGTGGGCGCGGAATATTTACATCTAAAATTTGTCCTATATGCGCTTCTGGTCCGTTTGTTAACATTACAATGCGGTCAGATAGCAGTAAGGCTTCGTCTACATCATGTGTCACCATGATGCACGTTAGATGACTTTCCTCGCAGATTTTCATTAGTTGTTCTTGCAAACCACCGCGAGTTAAAGCATCTAATGCGCCGAAAGGTTCATCTAATAGTAGTAATTTGGGGCGGATAGCTAAGGCGCGGGCGATCGCAACTCGTTGTTTCATCCCACCGGATAATTCACCTGGACGCTTATCGGCTGCATGGCGCAATCCTACTAAGTCGATGTGTTTTTGGATAATGGTTTTGCGATCGCCCCCTGGCTGATCTTTTAATACTTGATCTACAGCTAAGGCAATATTTTCATATACTGTGAGCCAAGGTAGCAGGGAATAATTTTGAAACACCACCATTCTATCTGGTCCTGGTGATGTAATTTGTCTTCCTTCTAAGATTACTCCGCCGTGACTAGGTTTATCTAAACCAGCTACCATATTTAACAAGGTAGATTTTCCGCAACCAGAGTGTCCAATTAAGGAAATAAATTCTCCTTGATTGATTTTTAATTCAATATTTCTCAACGCTACAAATGTATCGCCATTGGCTAGGGAGAATATTTTATCTACGTGATCGACTTCTACAAATACAGACATATTATTTGGTTATTGGTAATTGGTCATCGGTCATTATTTAAGACCAGCATCATGCAGTGATAAGCTGTTGTGTTTCTTTGATTTTATATTTTAGAGAGGGAGGAGAGAGGAGGGAGGAGAGAGGGTTATAGGGTTTGATAACTTTTATATCAATTATCAAATGTACAATTTAGATGCGCGTTAGCTTATTGAAATTTATCCAGCCTGATTTATTTTTGTTCTTCTGGAACTATTTTTGAGGCAAGAATAGCTACCATTCTGTCTAAGACTAGACCGACAACGCCAACATAAAGCAGTGCTAAAATGATTTGACTGAGTAAGGAATTGTTGTAAGCATCCCAAATAAAGAAGCCGATACCTACTCCGCCGACTAACATTTCTGCTGCCACAATTGCTAACCAAGATAAACCAATCCCAATTCTTAACCCTGTAAAAATATAGGGAATTGCTGCGGGAATTAAAATTTTAAAGAAATATGTTTTGTTAGATAAACGCAAGACTTTAGCAACGTTTCTATAGTCTTGAGGAATTTGTTGTACGCCAACGGTGGTGTTAATAATAATGGGCCAAATTGATGTGACAAAGATTACAAATATAGCGGAAGGATTACTTTGTTGAAATGCAGCTAAAGAAATGGGTAGCCATGCTAAGGGTGGGATAGTCCTTAATACTTGAAATATTGGATCTAAGGCACGAAAAAGGACTTTATTTGTCCCAACCATTATCCCTAATCCAATTCCGACTATTGCTGATAAGGAAAAACCAATCGCTACTCTTTGTAAACTGGCAAAAATTTGTAACCCTAAACCTTTATCTGTGCCACCGTTATCAAAGAAAGGAAACAGGATATAAGGAAACCAAGTGTCAGTTAATACTTGTAATGGCCCTGGTAAGCCTTTGGAACCAGGAGGACAAAGAATTTGCCAGATTACTAAAAGAACTGCGATCGCAATTATTGGCGGTACAAATACTTTAGTCTGTTTCTGCAACCAAGACTTGAAAAAATTGGGCAGATTTTTATTAGGCAAACGACGTTCAGTTCTGGCTGTCATATTTTTATGGGTTAGTAATTGGCCGTTATGGATTAGCCGTTAGCCGTTAGCGGTTAGCAATTAGTTAAATTCCTAACTTCTTATTCAATAACAATTTATGCGATTACCAGCTAAAAGCTAATTGCTAATCGCTAAAAGCTATTCGCTAATTAAACTTTTTTGATTTTGAGACTACTTAAGTATTCTTCGGGTTTTTCTGGGTCAAACTTCACGCCATCAAAGAAAGTTTCAATCCCGCGAGAACTGCTTGTCGGAATTTGGGCATCAGGAACACCTAAAGCTTTGGCTGCTTCTTTCCACAAATCTTCTCGATTAACTTTATCTACAAGTTCCTTAGTTTTCGTGTCAGCAGGAATATAGCCCCAGCGAATATTTTCAGTTAAAAACCATAAATCATGGCTCTTATAAGGATAGGAAGCGTTCTCTGCCCAAAATTTCATTAATAGTGGACTATTTTGTACTGGTGCGCGACCATCACCATAGTCAATATTGCCTTTAGATCGTTCGATAATATCTTTGGCTGGCACTTTAAACCACTTAGCTTGGGAGACAATATTACACATCTCCTCTTTATTTTCTGACTTATCGCACCACTGCTGGGCTTCTTGAATTGCCATTAAAATTGCTTTGGCGGCATTAGGATTTTTATCTACCCAATCTGCACGCATAGAAAACGCTTTTTCAGGATGATCTTTCCAAAGTTCTCCTGTTACTAAAGCAGTGTAACCTTGTGATTGGTTAACTAACTGTGCATTCCAAGGTTCACCTACACAAAAAGCTTCCATGTTTCCAGTTTTCATATTTGCCACCATTTGTGGTGGTGGAACAGGAACTACAGAAACATCTTTCTCTGGATCAATACCACCTGCTGCTAACCAGTAGCGCATCCACAGATCGTGAGTACCGCCTGGGAATGTAATTGCTATTTTGAGTTCGGTTTTACCAGCAGATTTAGCTTTAGCTATAGCTTGTAGCATTGGCTTACTATCTAAGCCAACTTTTAAATCTTTATAAGTGTTAGCAACAGATATTGCCTGACCGTTAGTATTTAACCGCGCCAGAATATACATCGGTACTGGTTGCTTAGTAATCTTACCCATAGTCATTAGGTAAGGCATCGGTGTTAAGATATGTGCGCCATCAATACCACCGCCAGCAGAACCTAGTTCTAAATTATCACGAGTTACAGGCCATGAAGCTTGTTTGCTAACTTCAACGTCCTTCATGCCATATTTATCAAAAAAGCCCTTTTCTTTAGCAATAATTAGGGGTGCAGAATCAGTTAAAGCAATAAATCCTAATTTGGCGGCAGTTGTTTCTACTTTTGGCGCATTACCTGACTGAGCAACAGTAGTAGCAGTTGTTTTACTGGTATTTACGGGGCCTGTAGAACAGCCATGTATTAATATTGTCCCTGCGGTAGCTGCTCCGGCTGTGAACAGAAATTTTCTTCTAGAAAACTGCGTCATTTTGATCACCCACTAATTCAATGCTGAGAATTTATTCAAAAAAATTGGTTGGCAAAATGCCGACGAAAAATGCACAGATGATGGTTTTTTGGCGATAGTTTAGCTGTTTTCGTCTTTAGGCTTTATTTACTATCTCCCTATCTCCCCTGCCCGTTGCGAGTAATGTATTTTCGTCATCTTTCTCTTGATATAACTTAGGCGTATTCAGCAAGAGAATTAGTATCTAGAGTTACAAAATGTTGCGATATATGAGATTCTTGCATAACAACAATGGATTTTCGACATCGGCAACAGCAGATCAATATCGTATTAGTACAAATAATTTAGTAACAAATTTAACAATTTTTTAGATTGATAGGACTTACGCACCGAAAGCCTAAAACCTAGATCCCCCTAAATCCCCCTTAAAAAGGGGGACTTTGAATTTCCCCCCCTTTTTAAGGGGGGCTAGGGGGGATCTCTGCGTAAGTCCAGATTGAGCTATTTGGTATTTTGTAGTTTTTGATACAATATATTAGGTTTTAGAAAAATTTATTAAGGTTAGCGGAGTAAATTACACAACCCAAAGGCGCATTCCTAAAGAACCGCGCTCATTTGGGATGCAGAATGTATCCACCAAAATCATGTTGTTTAATAGCGACAATTTTAGACGCGCCAAAATGCACACTTATCGCATGGCAAAGCTTCGGCGGGTCTAAAATCCTTTTGTGATTGCGCTACCAGTTCCCTGAAACATGATCCACGACAAGAAAAAGTTAGAAATAAAAATCATCAGTAGAGATGTCACCACAGCAGCCGTTGTAGATTGACCAACTCCTTTTGCTCCTCCTGTAGTTGTTAAGCCCCAACTACAACCAATTACAGAAATGAGTGAGCCAAAGAAAAATGCCTTAATTACTGCACTCAATAAATCCCAAGTATCCAAAAAGTTACGCGCAGAATCTAGAAATGTCTTTTGTGAAAGATCGTATAAATTGGTAGCAATAAAAACTCCCCCACTCATGCCGATAATAATTGACAAAACGGTTAAAATTGGCAACATTAAGCAGCAAGCAATTACACGGGGAATAACTAAATAATCAATTGGGTCAGTTTTAAGGATATAGAGAGCATCAATTTGCTCTGTAACCCGCATAGTACCAATTTCTGCTGCAAATGCCGATCCAACTCGCCCTGCTACAATTACAGCCGTTAGTACCGGAGCTAGTTCACGGGTTAATGCTAACGCTAAAACACCGCCGACGGCGTTCCCTGCTCCTAAACTAATAAACTCCCGTGCTACTTGAATAGTGAAAACCATCCCAACGGTAAGCGCCGTTAGCATGGCAATTAACAGTGACCCTGGGCCAACTGCTGCCATTTGGTCAATGGTGTTGTAACGATTAATTTTTCCTGTGACTACATGAATTAGCACCTGCCCGCCCAAAAAAATCGCGGCTAACAGGCGCTGAAACCATATCCCTAAACTAAAATCAGAAGTTGTTTCACTCACGCCAAGTTAATCAGGTTTCGTTTGTTTTATTAAATGGAGCTAGTTAGGATAATTTTGTTTACTGTATTTAAATTATGCTATTATAGCAGGTTTTCACCTGCTTTTTGCTTTTCATTTTTTGTCTAAAACCTCTGGTTTTTAGGCTATTTTGGAATTTCAATTTAATTCAAAATTTTATTTTTGAATTTCTGAGTTGCGGGTTTTCCATGCCAATTCCAACAGTTGAGACCAACGTTTTTGCACTTGTTTAACTGTCCATTTGAGGGTTTTAGCAATCTCATCATCGCTTTTTTGAGCTTGTTTAAGCTGCAATAACTGCTGTTGTTGGGGGGAAAGTTGATCGAAAAAGGCTTGCCATTGCTGAGTTGGCATACCGAGTTTTTGGTCAATTTCTGCACCTAACCATTGATGTACTAATTCCCAATGGGAAGCACGAGCAAATTTTTCGACATGGTACTTAAATCGCTGTTGCAGGTAGTCACGTTCGCGAGGTGTCAGACCTAGAATAGAGTCTATTTCTGGCACTGAGAGGTCTGCCATTTTTAAGACTAGGTAATCTACACAGTCAGTCTGACCTTGAGATTCTAAATATTGTAGTAATTCAGCGACGACGCGATCGCGCAATACTGCATCAGTGGGATCAGGAGTCGAGGAGATTAACTGCGATCGCACTTGTTGCATTGCGGGCGTTCGATGTTGCAGTTCACCTTCCTCACTCTTAGCTGACTCAAAAGCCTGCTCAATATCAATAGCAGTTTCTGCGGGCTGGCGTTTAGCAAAACTTTGTGCGCGTAGCACAATTAGTTGCTGGCTATAGCCATTTGGTAAATTTATCCGACGCTTGGCGTATAAATCGGTAAACGCCATATATTCTGAAAGTTCTAGCAGGGTGCGAGGAGTGTAATTATCAGGTAACTGATTTTCGCGGCGGAAAGCTTTGAGAGATTCTGCATAAAACTCCTGCATAAAATCTTCAATTAAGCTGTACCGAGCTTGAAAACCTAGATGGGATTGTGGCGGCGATATATAACGATAAACTATAGCACTGAGGATGCTGTGTAGTTCAATACGCCCTTGTTTAGAGCCTAAGTTGTAGTAAGATAAGCACTTTTGCAAACGATGACGTGCTAAGGAAATTTGCCAAGAACGAACATCACCAGAATTCTGAATGCGATCGCTCTTAGAGCAAATCCGATCCACTTCCATTGCGATTCGGCTTGCCACTGCCTGCATTTGGGATGCAGAACCGATTTGTCCCCGCAGTTCCTCAACCAACAACTCAGTCAGGTTCTGCATCTGTGTTTCCCTCACTGATAATGGCTGAGGGTCGGTATTACTTGTGGAAGTTTCAGTGAGTAAATTTGCTGTGTTGGTATTCATGGTAGCGCCCCTGATGACTACAGTTAAAGAGATGCAGCGACACGCCTCGAGGGATTGCAATTGTGGGTGCCCTCCACAAGGTTTCACCGTCTCAACTGTCTACAATTCGACTGTATGCCCTGATAAATCTTTTTTGGGAAGAGCTTGTGTCACTAAATATTAAGCAACCATTACGCTCCGCCAAACCACCATTAGCAACATTTATGCGGTATATAGCTATAAGCATTGACTGCCAAGGCATTCCGGCTGTTAATAACTTGCTAAATACCTGCAAACACCAAGACGTTTACAGGCACAGGTAGTGGACACTCGGCAGAAGTGGCTTGATAATTTATTTGTAGTCAGTCATCTACAATTAACAATTAACAATTAACAATTATCAATAACTGGTTACCGATGACCAACGAGCAATTATCAATTATCAATAACCGATGACCGATTACAGATTGCCTATTGGTGTCGCCAAATTCATTACTGCCTCCCAACCTAGACCTTTACGCACCATCACAGGTTCCTCGCTTGTTAAATCTAAAATAGTAGACGCTTCCATTGCAGGTTCAGTGCCATTGTCCACAATTACATCTACCAATTTATCTAGATCGTCAAATAGCTGGACTCGCTCCATACCTAATGTAGGGGCATTTCCATCATTATCAAGTAGGTGGGCGGAAGTAGAAATAATTGGATTCTCTAAAACATTTAACAGTGCCATACACACTGGATGATCTGGAACCCTAATGCCAGTAGTTTTACGTTTGGGATTTTGGACTAGCTTGGGTACTAACTTCGTGGCAGGCAGCAGGAATGTATATGGACCTGGAATTAAATGCTTCATCAGGCGGTAGGCAGCATCACTTACCTGGGCATATTGAGCAATATTAGACAAAGAATGGCATAAAAATGTCAGGGGCTTATCATTAGATAGCTGCTTAATCCGTCGCACACGCTCTACTGCTGACTTGGAGTTAATGTCACAGCCAATTGCGTAGACAGTATCAGTGGGATATAACATTACAGCGCCATTTCGCAGGGCATCAATAATCTGTTCTATTCGGCGCGTTTGCGGGGTATCAGGATGAATTGTGTAAAGAGTAGCCATTCTAACAATTATCAATTAACAATTATCAATTAAATGTTACCTATGATTAAGTTAGCGTATCTTCAATGTCCAACGGGAATTGCTGGCGATATGTTTCTTGGGGCGCTGGTGGATGTCGGTGTTCCGTTGGAATATTTAATTGAAAAGCTCAAATTTTTGGGTATTGAGTCTGAGTACGAGTTAAGAGCAGAAAAGGTTCACCGTAATCATCAGGTGGCGACGAAAGTATATGTAGATTTATTGCGCCAACATTCTCACGAGCATCATCATCACTCTCATGGTCACAGACATTTACCAGAAATAGAACAACTAATTAATGAAGCTAATTTACCATCACGGGCAGCAGAGTGGAGTTTGGCTATTTTTCGACGTTTGGCTGTCGCAGAAGGCGCAGTGCATGGTGTAGCGCCAGAAGAGGTACATTTCCATGAGGTGGGTGCTACAGATGCGATCGTTGATATTGTCGGGACTTGCTTGGGGTTGGATTGGCTGGGAATTGAACAATTATACTGCTCTGCTTTACCCACAGGTGGTGGTACTGTCAAGGCGGCTCATGGTGTATTGCCTGTGCCTGTGCCAGCAGTGTTAAAGTTGTATGAATCGCGTCAAGTTCCAGTTTACAGCAATGGGATTGATCAAGAATTAGTTACACCAACTGGAGGTGCGATCGCAGTTACTTTAGCAACTAAATTTGGTTCCCCGCCAGCAATGACTATTCAAGGTATTGGTAATGGTGCGGGTTCCCGTGATTTACCCATCCCTAATATTCTGCAACTGTGGATAGGAGAAACGGTTAGTAACTTGGAAAGGGAAACTGGGTTTGAGAGCGATCGCCAATCACCTCATTTAGAAACTATCTCAGTATTAGAAACCCAAATTGATGATTTGAGTCCTCA
Organism: uncultured cyanobacterium; assembly: GCA_963711165.1. Taxonomy (GTDB): domain Bacteria; phylum Cyanobacteriota; class Cyanobacteriia; order Cyanobacteriales; family PCC-9333; genus Crinalium. The sequence goes on from CAVQDG010000057.1 coordinate 23,109, forward strand.
AGCAATTGGCTATGTATTTGAAGCATTATTTGCTGTTGGTGCGGTGGATGTCTTTACTCAACCAATCGGGATGAAAAAATCTCGCCCTGGTGTTTTATTAACTGTTATTTGCCATCCAGAAAAATTGTCTGCTTGTGAAACAGTTATCTTCCAAGAAACTACTACATTAGGTATTCGACGTTTTACCCAGCAACGAGCAATTTTAGAGCGAGAAATTCAGCAGGTGCAGACAGAATATGGTTTAGTTCGCGTTAAAGTTGCTTGGAGTGAGCATCTTGGTAAAAAAACTATCCAAAATGTCCAACCAGAATATGAAGATTGTGCAGAGTTAGCAAGGATAAATCAGCTTCCTTGGCGCGAAATTCACCAGATAGCACTCAACAATTATCAATTAACAATTAACAATTAAACTAGCTTATTGCTACTTACACAGGAGTTACGCAAAACTTACACTTCTTGCAGGATGCTCGCACTACATATCGTGGAATATTAAGTCATGTTGCGCTATATGTAGTGTGAGCGTCTCGCTCACTGACACGGAATGCGTAAGTCCTGTTACAAAAAACCAGCCAGGTGCTAATTGCACTGACTGGATAGGAATTGCTAAAGGCTTGTTAATACCTAGTGGTGATTAATCAATACCATCACTAACTTGATTTAATTCACGTTAATATTAACGACCATTAGTCTTAACTTTATTGTGAATAGCGCTAACATCGTCATCGGCTGTATCTAGAGCTTGAACTTTCTGACCGATTTCTTTACCAGCGTCAGAAGCTTTATCTAAGCCTTTCTTAGCAGCATTCAAACCGTTGTTAACAGTATCAGGGGCAGCTTGTTTAGCTCCCTCTACTGCATTTCCGGTATTTTCTTTGATATTTTCAGTTCCTTTCTTTGTCCCTTGAGCGAAATCTTCTAATGTACCTTTAGCTTTGTCTTGTGCTTTGTCGGTACTACGATCAAGGTTCTTGCCCAAATCTCTAGCATTCTCACCCTTCTTATCAAGAATACGTTTGGTGTTGTCTCCAACATCACCGCTTTGATCAATAACGTTACGTTCAGCATTATCGATCAGAGCCTTAGCTTTAGCATTAGCTTCTGAGGTGTCTTTACGAGGATCGACATCACTAAAGTCATTCATCCCACTTTTAAAGCGAGAAGTTTGAGCTTCCGCAGGTACTTCTGGTCTCACTTGGTCGGCAGTTTTTGCCATTACTCCAGTGCTACCGCAGGCTGTAGTAACAAACAGTATAAGTGCAGACAAAAATACTGTAATTACTTTGCCTATACGCAGATTTTTGAACCAATTATTTAGTGTATTCATCAAACAACTCCTTTTGTGATTATGATGTGAATTTAGCTGTCAACTTTTACAAGTTTTAAAAAATCAATATTGCAATTGTTGACAAATGAGAAATGTTAAATTTCAAAGGTTAACTTAAGACCCTGCTGTTGTAATTACTTCTCTAAAGCAGGATTTCTTTTCATTTCAGGTCTTGCACCTGCTTCATCAGCCTTATCTTTGATAAAGGCACCAGCATCTTTGAATGTATCACCTACTCGCTCTAAAATGTCGGCATCGGGATCAGAGCGCTTGAGTGTGAGTTGGGGTTGAGCAGGAATTTGTGGGGCTTCTAGTACTATTGCAGAATCAGATGTAATTTGACCAGTTTGGCTGTTATTACCGCCATTACCTGGGTAAAGTAACTGGTCGTTATTGGCTGCAATCAGTTGTGGAGAAATTACTTGTAAGTCGGCGCGATCGCCCTTGGCACTGTTTTTACCGCCTACGCTCTTGTCGGTAGACATCTTGTAATTTGTATAACCATCCCCATCACCTTTATGAGGATTGTTAGCTCCTCCCATTTGTACAGGGGGGTTTTCAGGACGCGCACCTGTTGCATCACCACTATTGCAAGCGGTGGTAATAAATAGTGCAAATCCTACGAAAAATACGCTTAAAATTTGACGGAGCCGCACTTTTTTGAATAAGTTACTTAACTGCTTCACACTTTCCTCCAATTACATAATCAACTATCAAGATTAAAGAGCAAAAGCCTATTGATTCATCTAGCCTAAGTCACATTGTCAGTCCTACTAAAATGACTTTTCTCTAACTAGAGAGAGATAATTCTTAATATAGCGGTCAGCACATCGCGTATCAGCTGTAGAGACGCTTCTGCATTGCGCGTATCTACATCCTGCGCCAATTTTTACAAGTACAAGGGTTTCAGAATAGATGCGTGTCCTAATTGCCAAGGCAGTTGCTATTGATAATTATTCCGAAAAATGGCTACAAACAAGCTAAACAGTCAACGGTTAACCGTTGACTGCTGAATAGCACTAAGGCTTAGGAATTATTTTTTAGTAACGGGTTCCAGTTCCAGTTCCAGTTCCAGTTCCTACTTCGCCTGGTTCGCGGTAGCGTGTAGGTTCGTGATTTGTTTTCTTAGCTAAACCAGCTAAACCTAGTAGACCTAGCAAACCTAACCAGCCCCAATCGAAATCGCGATCGCCTTGTCTTTGAGTGTTATCTACAGTAGTTTGAGTTGTGCCAGGGGTGGTATCAGTACCAGTACCAGTGCCACTACCAGTTTGAGCATAGCTAGGCATAGCTAGGGTTCCCATAGCTAAACTCATGCTAAGAACGCCAGCACCGACAAATTTTGATAAAGTAGTACGTTTCATATTAAAAGATTCTCCTCTTCTAAAGCCTGAAAAATTTTTGCCAGCAGCTAAATAAGTTGTGATGTCTGATAAAAGTCAGTTAGGCATCTATAAATCAGGTTATTGGTTTATACTAAATCCCGAATCCGTCTAGGGCTATAAAGGTAGTATGGTTGAAACTATGACTGAAGGCGTAGAGAATGTCAGATGTTTTTTCAAGGGTTATAAGTGTGCGATTAATTGTGTGTTATTTGATAGTTTTATAAGTTAATTAGTAGAAGGCTAAAATCAGTCGCTACTGTTCAATTTAAGCATTAAACTGATTTGTATATAACTTGAGACGTAAGAAGTAATTTTAGTTATCCTAACAGTCAAAATAAATTCTTGGGTAGATATTAAGCTGCTGTGATGAGGAAAATTTGGTCAGACTTCAAACCTTACCTGCGTTGGGTAATCGTTGGCGGGACGCTGTTTTTTTTGCTCAAAGCTTTGAAAGATCATGCTTCCGAAGTTGCAGCAATTCGGGTTAATGGGGCAGGATGGGTAACAATTGCGATCGCACTTTTAGTGACAATTATCGCTCATACTTGGTCTGGCTGGGTCTGGGGTGGAATTTTAAATTCACTCAATCAACCTGTGAGTATGCGATGGGTAATTCCGGTTTACCTCAAAACTAATCTGGCTAAGTATTTACCTGGTAATGTTTGGCACTTTTATGGTCGCATTATGGCGGTGACAAATGCTGGAGGGAGTTTAGGTGCTGCTACTCTAAGCGTATTACTCGAACCATTATTAATGGCTGCTGCTGCTTTACTAATGGCGGTTAGTGGAAGTCAGGTTAACACTGAAAGTCGCACTTTACAAGTTATTTGTTTATTTGTTATAGGCGTTGGGATTCATCCCCGCATTTTAAACTTATTTATTAAATTATTGAGTCGTTTCAAGGGAAAAACAACTGACGCGGAGATATTTAAGTTAAAACAATATCCGTTTTTGCCTTTATTGGGACACTTAGGCTTTTTGGTGCTGCGTGGAGGTGGTTTTTTATTAACTTTGATGGCGCTAACACCTGTGCATTTTAACCAAATTCCTCAATTGTTGAGTGCATTTAGTATGGCATGGGTGTTGGGTTTAGTTATTCCTGGCGCACCTGGGGGAATTGGAGTGTTTGAAGCTACTGCTCTAGCACTTTTAGATCAACAATTTTCCCCAGCTTTATTGATCAGCGTTGTGGCTTTATTCCGTATTGTCAGTATTTTAGCAGAAGCGATCGCTGCGGTCGTAGCTACTTTAGCAGAGCAATTATTTTTGGTTAAATAGCATCGTCATCTGTTCAGGAGAGAGTTCTATCTTTTTGTGTGGTTTAATTTGAGCAAAAATTCGATAAGCTTCTAACTGCTCATCTAATTGGGTGTCTGATGCCTCATCTTCCATACTCACTAAATTATAGTGGACATCTTCAGCATAAATTGCAAAGGTAATATTAAAAATTTCCATAAAGCTGATTATCCATTTACAATCTTCTTCAGGTTGATTTCTATAATATTCAATTAAATTTCCGATACAATTTTCCATGTGGATTCGGGAATTACGAGAAATTAAAATTATTTTAAGCATAACAATAACTAAATTAAGAGGACTCCCATGAGCAATTAATAAAATAAATAATTGTGAAGGCTCTTGCTTATTTTCTGTTGTAATGTACTCAATTACTCGATTACAAGTTCTGAGCATTAGAGATTCATCTATAACCTCTTCGTCATACTCTTCATATAATTGAGCGAATTTTTCTGTTAGCTTTCCCCTTAAAACTTCAGCAAAATCTTGATTGTTCGCCGCAAAGTTTAAATATTTAATTAAATTATTTTTGAAATACTTATAGGCAACATTTTCAGTATGTTCCAGAAAAATATTTGATAAGTTGGTATAATCGAACAAAGTTTTTTGCCCCACAATTGTTTTAATGATGTGTAAAACGTCATCTCCTAAATTGGTAGGATTTTCCGGCAGATCATCTTTACAAGCAGCCGACTGAGAACGCACTGTATACATTGCTAAGTCAAATTTAAACTTTTCTTTAAGTTTTTTATACAGCGCTCTAGCTGCTTCACGCTGTTCTATGGGATTATTGAGATCGGCATATTGTGTAACCAACAGATAGGGCGTATATCTATTAGCCCAATGAGTTTGATTATTGGTTTCATATTTGGATACGAATACTTGCAATGCTTGATAATCTTTGCTATTCACAAAGGTATTCAACCATCTTCTCAGTCTAGTTACACTCAGAGATAAACTTTTTTTACTGATTTCTTTATCTAAAAATAGTTCTAATAATTGTTTAATATATTTATAATTTCTTGAAGCATCCCAATTATTAACTAAAATATAACAACTCCGCTTAATCGTATTGATAAATTCAGCTTCATTGTTAGCAAAAATTAGCTCATTTAAGCTTTTTACAGCCTCCTGATTAATATTATTTTGTTGGTAATCTATAAACAATTTTTTAAACTCGATTAGAACATCTTCTGGCGACCATGTTTTAATGATATCTAACCAAAATTTGTAAATTTTTTCTTGAGATTCTTGTGAATTTAAGTTGTTTTTTGAGTTAGTCATAAGCTGTTGTGTTTCGCGCATTTTATCTTTTATAAAGAGAGGAGGGAGGAGAGAGGGGAAGAAGGTTTGATAATTTTCCTTCTTTATTGAAAATGTACAAGTTTATTTGCGCGTTAGCTTACTATCATTACCATGATTACTGATTAGCATTTTTTAGCTATACTCCTCTTGGCTATTTATAGCGGTTAGCGGTTAGCAGTAGATACGCTTCTGCATTGCGCGTCTCTACTTTTATTTCGCACCTCGATGTCTAGGTTTGGGTCAAAAGATTTGTCCAAACACGGGCGGTTGCTATAAAGATTTATTCGTCTAAGGATTGAGTGATAATAATCAACAGTTTAATTTAAATGCACAACAGCTTACTACAATTATTAATACTTTTTGCAGAGAAAATATGGAAAATTTAGATGAGGTGTTGAGCAAATAAATAACCCTTTGGAGGTATAGACATTATAATGGCTGATTGTCCAAAGGTTAAATAATTATTTGATTAAATAAAGTTGAGACAAAATGGTATGGGAGTAATATCCCCGCACTAAGAAGCGTGAAGATTTAAATTAGTATAAAATTATAATGATTATAGGTAAACAACGCGATCGCGTCCTTGTTTTTTTGCCTGATAAAGAGCTTCGTCAGCCATAGCAATTAGCATGGTGGGTGAAGAATCAACAGCAGGAATTGTCCTAGCAACTCCTAAACTTAGGGTGACATATTGGCTAACGACAGAATTAGCATGAAGAATTTTTAACTCTTGGACAAAAGAGCGGATTTCTTCTGCGACTCTCAGCGCACCTCTAAGGTCGGTATGGGGGAGAACAATGGCAAATTCTTCTCCCCCATACCTAGCGGCTAAATCACGGGGGCGTTTAGCGGCTCGACTAATTGCTTTAGCTACTTGCTGCAAACAATAATCACCAGCTTGATGTCCGTAGGTATCGTTATATAGCTTAAAACAATCAATATCACAGAGAATTAGAGATAAAGGTTGTTGCTCTCTTCTCAACCTCAACCATTCTCGGTCAAGAGTTTGATCAAAACAGCGACGGTTCCCAATAGCAGTTAAACTATCTGATGATGCTAAAGATTGTAACTCTTGGTTTGCTCCTTGTAATTGGTGATAAAGTTCTGATTGTTGAATTGCGATCGCTACTTGTGTTGCTAAGGAAGAAAGTAAATTAATTTCTAATGGTTGCCATGCTCGTGGCGCACTGCAATGATGGGCAATTAGTAGTCCCCAAAGTTTTTCGCCTTGTAATATGGCGACTACCAATTTCGCTTTTACTTGTAACTCATGCAAAAATTCTACTAAGCAAGGTGCGATTTCATCTTTTTCCACATCGGCAATTATTCTAATTTTTCCATCACAATAAAGTTGATGAATTTCTTGGGGAAAAACTTCTGCTGGGAAAGTGCGACCTAAAATTTCATCCCAACCAGGAACAATTGCTTCTTTAACCGCGCTACCTGTACCATCTGACCAGAGGCGATAAATCAAAACGCGATCGCACCCTAAAAATTCTCGCACTTCTGCTACTGTTGTCTGAAGAATATCTTCTAAATTTAAAGATTGACGGATACGTTGACCTATTTGGGTAATCAGTTGCTCCTGTTGTGCCTGCTGGCGATATAATTCCTCTAATTTTTTACGCTCAGTAATTTCACGTTGAATTGATATCCAATGAGTATACCAACCTGTTTCATCTGTTACTGGTGAGATGTTCAATTCTACCCAAAACTCCGTGCCGTCTTTAGAGTAATTAATTATCTCCACACGCACAGGTTGCCATGAATTAAGCGCAGTTCTAATCTTAGTAGTCGTTGCTCGGTCGGTTTTTGATCCTTGAAGGAGGCGCGGTGTTTTACCTTTGATTTCCTCAAGGCTATACCCGGTCATGCGAGTAAAGGCTTGGTTAACGTATATAATTCTGGGTCCTGGCTTACTAACTGGTTCTGCTTCGGTAATCAAAACGGCATCATTGGCGTTAATTACTACCGACTCTAGTAGTCGTAACTGCTGTTCTGCTATTTTACGATCGTTAATATCACTAACACTACCTGTCAAGCGCTCAATACCATCAATGCCTCTTTGAGCAATTCCTCTAGTTAGCACCCAGCGATAGCTACCATCTTGGTGTAATAGGCGATGTTCGCTTTCAAAGTTGGGAATTAATCCTTCTAAATAAGCAGAAATTTTGGTTTTAACCTGATTTATGCTGCTAGGATGTACTCGATTGATCCACTCATCAATACTGTCACCGATTTCATCCTCCTGATAACCCAGTATGGCTTTCCAACGAGGAGAAAAATAAACTTGATTGGTTTTTAAATTCCAATCCCATACTCCTTCGTTGGTAGCGGACATTGCCAGTGCATACCGTTGTTCACTTATAATTAGTGCTTCTACCAATTGCGCTTGAGCAACGGCAATGCCCAGGTGATTAGCTATTTGTTTGAGTAGATCAATTTCAAAGCTATTCCAATGTCTGGGTTGGAGACACTGATGGGCAACGAATAAACCCCAAAGTTGCTCTTTAAAAACTATCGGTACAACTAATTTAGCCTGCACCCCAAATGAACTCAAAAACTCCACTAAACAGGGAGATATTTCAGCTTTTTGGATATCGTCGATTGCTTTAACGCGCCCTTTAGTATATAGCTGGTGAGACTCTGGGGGAAAAATTTCTGAGGGAAATGTTTTTCCTAAAACCTGCGGTAAGCCATCAATAACTGCCTCACACACGGCGCTACCAGTGCCATCTGCCCACAGACGATAAATCAACAGGCGATCGCAGTTTAGCAGTTGCCGTACTTCTGTTACCGTTGTTTCCAGAATTTCGTCTAATAAAGATGATTGACGAATTTTGAGTGCGATCGCGCCCAATAACTGCAAATACTGATTTTGAAGTTTTAATTCTTGTTCAGGTTCAACAAGCTGACTGAAGTTTAAGCTTTTTACTTGCTTCAGTTTCCCCACTTTTTCTCGGTTATTAGGACGCGGTTTGGACATGAAACATAATTTTGACTTTAGCTGCTGGTTAGAAACTTAACAGTTGACAATTAGCTATCATTAGTTAGGAATTGTACAATTTCAACTTAACTAGCAACTAATTTTTCTTTGTTTAGTTTAGGAGTTTTTGTTACAGGTAGCGTCATCGGTTTTGAGATTAAATAACCCTGTACAAAAGTTGCTCCTCGTTCTTTTACCCACTCAAATTCTTCTATACATTCAATCCCTTCTGCGACGGTTTTAATATTCAAATGCCCCGTAATTTCTAAAATTTTCTCCGTTACCATCGCTTTGTAAGGATCTTTATGTACATTACGAATTAGATTCATATCTAACTTGATTAAATCTGGACGCAACTCGTGGAGTAAATTTAAGTTAGAATAGCCAGCCCCAAAATCATCTAATGCCATCGAAAAACCCGCTTCCCGATAAACATCTAGAATACCTTTGAGGTGATTAATGTCTTGGACATGATCTGATTCTACTACTTCAAAAACTATCTGTTCATGGGCAATACCTGCTTCATCAATTGTTTTCATCGTTGAACGCAAACAAGAAGCTGGATCATAAATTGAAGTAGGAGAGAAATTGATAAATATTTTATCCTTAATTTGATGTCGCTTTGCCTCACGAATTGCACTGCGCCGTCCCATTAAATCTAGTTGTACAAGAATACCTGCACTCGCGGCTAATGGGAAAAATTTACCAGGAGGAATTAGACTACCATCCTCTGCCAATCCCCGTAGCAACGCTTCTTGACCAAATACACGCGAAGTATCTTCAGTATATACAATTGGTTGGAATTGGCTAGTAACACGGTCTGCGGCTAACATATCTAGTACCCAACTAGATTGTCTCAGACTAATAAAACGTGATAATAATGTCGTTCTAGATATATCACGCAGTTGAGGTTCTCCAGCATGAGTCATAAACAACGCTTGTGTGTTGTGCAACTCATTCTTAGTTAAAATCCCTGCTAGGGTATTAATACAGTTTTCGATTTTATCTGCTTGTAAAGAAATTGCTAAACATTGCCCTTCATCTTTGAGTTGGTAATCCAATTGGGCTTTACGCAAGTAGTGAGTTACCTTAATTAAGCTATGACCTGATGGAAACCATAGGTATAAATTACCAGAATCCTCGATTTTTTGAGGTAAACTTTCGCAACGATCACAAAAATTTACAGGTTTGATTGTATTCACGCAACTTCCTTTGTTTATGCAATTGAACAACTCAAGATGGCTTTCTACTAAAATAACTAATAGCAACTGCGTTATCAGTAAACAGTTAACAGTTAACAGTTAATAGTAAACAGTGAGTGTTTTTATCCTTGGGTTTAAGACCCCAACTTTATTTTAAATCTTTGTGGAGCGCGTTGGTGGCGGGTTTGAATCCCCCACCAAAAGCCATGATTACTGAAAACTATTTACTGAAAACTATTTCAAGGTTGCCTAAATGTAGAGACACGCCATGGCACGTCTCTACATCCCCTATATGTAGTGTGACCATCTTGGTCACTTTTTTTTAGGTGTAAGTCCTGTACTACTTAGCTGACAACTTAATTACTTCCGGCGACGCTTTCTTGTAGGCATCATAATTAGAATCAAGGGAGTAAGCAAAGATAAAAGGCCAGATTTTTCTCCAAAAAGGAGTTGAATTGCTGTCAGGAATATCATTAATATTCATTTTCTGACGAATATCCTGAATATTCCATCCTGTCAATTTAGCTAAATTTTGTGCTTCATTTTCAAAGCGTGAACGTAAAGACCGCTTGTATTCTTGACCCGCTTGACAAGAAACGTTTCCGGTAAAGGGATGACGTAACACATAACGACCTTGGAAGGATTGTTGATTTGATGTTTCTTGAAACATTAAATCTTCTGGGAATTTATCGCGGGTATAGCGGACGTGCAAACGAGTCATAAATACATTAGAACTTCCTCCCTCATCTGTCCAAAATACACCTGCTTTCTTAAGTTCTTCTGGTGACAGTGGTTCGGCAGAACAAGGGTCACAGTTAGCCATATTCCAAGCGTATTCTAGAAAGGCTACCTTTTTATCTTCACTCTTGTAAGAATTTTGGAAGGTAGCTTTGTAGAAATCGCCAAATTCCTGTTTCACATAAAGCGGAATATCTGTATTGGAAGGAATGTTTACTGTGCGGTAGTTAGTAATTTCTGGTTGACCTTTGGGTGATAGAAGATAAACGATTAAATCTTGCTCGCTGGTAGAGTTAATCATTCCTAAACGAATCGGTAACATAAATTTAGGAGATTCATAAGCTATCATCAGTGGGCGGAGTTGTTGATAGCCAGATTTGTCAAATTCTTCGATGTTGACTTTAGCAACAAAGAATTTCATGTTTTGCCGAATGTAAGGTTTTAAAAGCTCACTCGCGCCTTGAGGAATTTTGTAGTTATTGCGGTTAAGCCATGTTTCTAAACCGTTAGATTCTTTAGCACTGAGAACTAAGATGTCATATTCTCCGACGGAGAATTTTGCTTCGACAGTGACACCCAAAGCACTATCACTAGCAGCCTGATTGCTCGTTTTTCTTTCAAGTCGTGCTGCTGGCGCACTAGGTAGAGCTTCATAAACTCTTTGGTTACAAGGGTCAGAGTCGAAATATTCTACCAGTCGTGGGGCGCTAAAGGCATCTAGACGCTCGATTATTTTCGGGTCGCCAACCTGGACTTGTTCTTTTTGTAGTACTACGGGTACTGGGACAACCAGGGCAAAATCTTTGGCATTTCCTTGATAGTCGTTTGCCATTGTTAGAATAGTGCGATCGCTCTCATGGGCAATAATTACTTGTGAGGCTTTGTTGTAAAGTTTTGTATCAGCTTTTGATACATAAAATCCACAAAAAGCCCAAGCACTAGGGGTAAAACAAACAACTGCTATCAAAACTATTAACAGCGTTTTCAATATTCTCAATATCTTCATACCAACCTCGTCTAAATTATTCAAATTATGACTGGGCAATTTCAATTGTTACAGCATCTTTTAAATCATCCTCAACTAATTTGGAAGGCAAAATTGTAAATTTTTCTAGCCATTTAAACTGAGGCGCTGACCAGATTAAATCAAAAATTATACTTAATGGTGATAAAACAAATAAAGCCCAGAATACTGCTGTAGAAACAAAATATTGATTCCGCAGGATAAAAGTTAATCCAGCAATACAGACAGCCCATAATATTCTACTAATACGGGCATTGGGAATTGAGCGCGGATCTGTAATCATAAATAAGGCAAACAGCAACAATGAGCCACTCATTAACCGATGTAAATAAACATCCCACGTCCAACCCAGCCAAAAATTTCTAATTGCTTCCAATAAAGCGTAGCTACCTAAAAAAGCCGCCGTTGTATCCCATCTCCCAACTCGTTTTAATACTATTCCGCCCGTACCAGCAAATAAAAGCGCATACCACCACTCATCTCCCCATTGTCCAGGTGAAACCCAAGCATCTTTGGTAAGCATCAATGCACAGATAATGCCAAAATTAGCAGGGTTAAAGAAATGTTTTTGATTAATTTGAAATATAAATTTACTTAAAATTGCTAATGATCCTGCTAGTACCATTGTGGGATAATTATCTGATCTGAGAAGCAAGCTAAGACCTAAAGCTGTGATGGTTGCACTTTTAAGAGAAAGTAATTTTTCATTAGTTGTTATTGGGTTAATTGCTTGTGAAGAGTTATGATTGTTAAATAAAAAATATCTGATTTTTCGGCTAATTTCTGGAAAAATAGAGATAGCTAACCATTGGGTTATTAGACAAGTGGCTATTAGCGTTAAAATTAACTCAGGTCTTAGTGTCCAGTCTCTAGTGCTGATACCTAAAACTAGGAAGGTAGAGAGAAATAAAATTTGATAATCACGAGCATCTTGTAGCAGCATTACTAATTGATTAAAAAATGACGGTAGGCTTAATTTAGATACAGCAAAGCTTTCAGTAGTGGGTTTGTAACGAATTTGTTACAAAACTACTGTGAGCGTTATAGATTTAAGATGCACAAAGTAAGTCAATTGTTGCCAGTATGCGTTAATTTTTGATGCCGGATTTCACCGTTACATTTTAAGTAACAAAATCAGCTATAGCAGTTAGCAATTATCAGTAACATATTACTCCTCCCCCCTCTCCCCTCCCTCCTCTCTCCCACTCAGCCAGCTTTCGATTGGCGCAGTAGAGTTAACCAAATTCATCCCAGCATCGGCAAACCTAGCGAAGGCATCATCAGCTTGTTCTGTGTAATCCACCACTCCAGTAACTACCACTGGCGATGTGCAATCTTCCAGAAGGTAGATCTTTTGAGCTAAATTCGGGTCTTTGGCTGTTATTTCTGTTAATAAATCTTCAATTGTCCAAGCTACACAGTGACTCTTAGCTTGACCAGCAATAATTACTCCATCAAATTCCAGCAAATATTGAATAAAGCTGGTATTTTTCTGCGCTATCGGTTGTCCATTAACATTTTGTAAAACTTCTGCACTCAATACTGAATAGTTTTCAGTTAAAGGATTATCACCTTTAATTTCAAATCTAGTTGGGCTACTTCTAGCAATGCTATGAAAGAATAATGCCTCTTCTACTGCTGAAACTAAGGCATGACCAATGCCTCCTAGCATGGAATGATAAGGCCAAACTGTTAAAGGATACTTACCAGCATTACTAAGTTGCTGCACATAATGAAAAGCGTGTGCTTGCAATGTAGAGTAATCGCCACCACTAATATCAGCAACAGCAGGATTTACTTTCCATACACCTTGTTGAATATCGGCGGGTGTAATGTTGGTAGCGGCGGGTGTGGGGTGTTCGCCAGCATCGTTAATCCAGAAGACGGGATGGAAGATTTGCATAGCGGTGTGAGTATCCATTGTAGGTGCGATCGCGCTAATCACTCCCAAATTTCGATAAATAAATTCACACAACCGCACATTATCATCAACCGCGCCCGTACCACTTCTACCACCAACAAATAGTTCAAATTCAGGCAAGCAAAACGTATTCTGCACATCAATTAATAATAAGCAAATGCGAGTTTTATCCTGTGATGCTGGTGGAATATCGTACTTTTCCGCCCACTCTTTCGCATCAACAGCCCTTTGTTGATAGGGTACTCGCCACACTTGCCCAACTTGAGGAGCATCAAAGTGTGAGGGAATGGGTAGTTGAGTTATTGTTTTTGAAAGCATAAATTTTGCCTCGTCATTGATAATTGGTCATTGGTCATTGGTCATTGTTAATTGTTAATTGTTAATTGTTAATTGTTAATTGAATAGAGTTGCTTACAAATTTAGCCCAACTACTGTGAAATCAGGTGAATGCTCAACTATGAATTGATAATATATTTCCTGTTTAGATTGAGGCGGGAGTATTAGTGACCATTCTAGTATTCCCATCTTATCCGCTTCAATTTGGGGATTGCAGCGCGTCAGGCGTACTTTAATTTGCTCGTTACGGCTGAGTGGTACTTGTTCAGATAGTTTAATAGTAACTTGCTCGTCACGTAAATTAGTAATCACTAGGCGATAAGCATAGGTAGTCCGACGGTGATTGCCTATCAACTTTTTATCTACCTGACGCTCAACTAAATCGCGCTCTATTTTAAAACTTTCATCAATACCTAAGCTGAGTTTAAACTCTTGACCAGGTGCAATATTCTCCAGTTGGGTAGTACCGACAAAAGTGTTATCCCGAAAGATATTTGCTTTACCAGGTAATAAAGTTGCACCTGTTTGAGGATTAGTCACAGTTGCTTGCAGATAAGCAAAGCTAACTAGCCGAGGAATAGCAATATACTCTTTGCGACACGGATAATCATCGCTGAAAATCGTTACTTTATGAAGTGTGCCATCAGAGGGGATATTGCTGGTTTCTTTGAGTTGGAAAGTAACAACGCCCCCTTGCGTTAATACTTCTGCTGCTACAGTTTCAACTGCAAACATAGCATCAGTCTCTTCGTAGTCTTCTGGAAGATTAGCAGACCTTCGCATCCTTCGCATCGGCATATCCATTGGAGCGCTAGACAATGGCATAGGTGGCATCTCTGCTCTATATATAGGTCTTTGCACATCGACATACCAAGGATTTAACTTAGGTGGTAATGTTCCTAGTTCTGGTTTAGCTGTGGAAAGAGTAAGAAACGCATCTATCCAATCTTCACCAGTACGTTGTTGTACTTCTGCTAAATAGTTAATATTTACTCGTTCACCGTTGTCACTAATTTGTAAATCGTAAAGTGGTCTCCAGCTTGCTTGGTTAACAACGTAGGATACCTCGATTTCAAAATTACAAGCAGCAGTAGGGGCTATTGTAACAATCAGGCTTAAATTTTCTTGAACGCGAGGTATTTGCAGTTGTTGCAACTGTTGGCGGAGTATCTGTAGCTGCTGGTTAATGTAGTTACGCTGCTGTTCATTTTGGGTAATAATGCTGGAATAATCGTTATATTGCTGCCCTAGAAAATTGAGTAAATCTCTAGCTTCATTAATTCCTACTTGTTGACTGGCTAAACTTTTTGAGAAGCGCTCAACAGATTTTTCACTTAGGGAGTGGACAAAATTCCGTTGCAATTGCACAGATGCTAATATATTTTGAATATCTCGCTCTTGTGCTTCTAACTCTCGAATTTGTTGAGTTAACTCTGCAAGGCGTTGATCAACAGATTCAACCTGAGATACAATTTTTGTGCTAATTTCTAATACCCGTACTGGTTGGGTTCCCGCACCGCTAACCCTTAGAGATTCGGGATTTAGAATTGCTGGTAGCCCTAAAATTAGAAGTTCTTTTTCTTGACCATCCAGCGCTATAACACCACGTCGTTTAATTCTTGCTTGCTCTGTGTAGATTGTTACTGCACAGATTTGGGTATCTACTGTCTTACTGATATCAGAATTGGATGCTTCTGAGTTCACACCAATCAACCTTATAGAATAGTGTTCTGAATACTATCCTGGCAGAAGAATGGAAATTTTACCCTACAGGACTTACTTCGATATCCCCCTTAAAAAGATGCCCAAAACGCTGTAGGGGCAATCCCCCCGTGGTTGCCCCGATGCTGGTGCGGTGTAGGCACGGGGACACTACCCCTACAAAATCCTGATTTGCTGGAGAATGAATTAGCCCTACTTATTAAAGGGAGGGTTGGGGAGGAGGAATATCAGGAATGCGTGCAATAGGTGTAATGATTTGTTATTTAAGCTTGACAGAATTTAGAAAAGCTTTAGCATCAGGAGCATCTACCTTGCCATCTTTGGCAGCAAATACAGCTTGATAAGCTTTAAACTTTTTAGGGTTAATAAATATCCGCGCTTTAGCACTTAAACCATTCGGCAGAGTCATAAGAAATTCTCTGCCGGGATATTCACCTTGACTAATTTTTGTTTCGTTTTTGACAGTCGCTCCAACTGTCTTAGCCATACTATCTCGACCACCATCTAAAATTTTTTCAACATTGACATTAGTAAGTTTTCCTCCTTTAGGGGTAGGTAAATTAACATGACCAGTTAAATATAAACGCTGCTTGGCATTATCAATATATCTAACTTCAGTTCCAGAAATTTCCCCTTGTTGTGCTTTAGAAGCTCTTTTCTGCTCATTAGGTTTATCTGGAAATTTAGCGCTATATTTTCCGTCTTGTGAAGAATAGTTATACCAATTTTTGCTGACAGCAGATTCATTAGAACTAGCGACTACTTTAGGAGATTCAGCAGGTGATGCTGGCGCATTTGAGGTAGGTGAAGATGTGGAAATGGGCGCTTGAGCAGGGGTGGGTGCATTAGCTTGCTTACTACTATTACAAGCAGTCACGGGAATAATTAAACCAAAAACAATGGCTAGTAAACGCAGTTTCATATTGCAATTAGTAATAGGGAGGAGAGAGGAGAGAGGAGAGAGGAGAGAGGAGAGAGGAGAGAGGAGAGAGGAATTGACAAGTGTAGGTTTTTAATAATTCTGCACAATTAGCGTCAATAGTCAATTCCGCCACACTACACACGGTCATAGATTAGGGTTTTTCGCGGTCATTGTTAATTGATAATTGTTCATTGTTAATTGATAAGGAATTCCAGCTAAATCTAGTATTTCGGGAATCAAGTCTTCTCGCTTGACTGCCATCATGTGAATACCTTGGCAAAGTTGACGCGCTACCTGGACTTGTTCGGCAGCAATTTTAATTCCTTCCTGTAAAGGATCTGATGCACTTGCTAAACGCTCAATTGTGTGCTGTGGAATGTGGACTCCTGGTACGCAACGATTAATAAATTCGGCATTTTTAGCAGATTTCAGTAAGAAAATACCAGCTAAAATCGGCTTGCCTGTACCAGCAGCGATTTGATCCATAAATTTTTCTAGTTTGTCAAAGTTAGAAATAAGCTGACTTTGGAAAAATTGTGCGCCTGCCTCTACTTTGCGTTCAAACCTGCGCTGTAGTCCTGACCAACTAGAAGATTCTGGATCGACTGCTGCACCAACAAACAAGTCTGTAGCACCGTCTGTTAAGGGTTTATCGTTACAATCGAGTCCGTGATTGAGTTTGCGAATCAGTTGCAGTAGGCGTACTGATTCTAGATCAAAAACACTTTTAGCGTCGGGATGATCGCCTGCTTTGACTGGATCACCAGTGAGGGCGAGGATGTTGCGGATACCCAAGGCGTGTGCGCCCATTAAGTCAGCTTGTAATGCAATCCGGTTGCGATCGCGGCAAGCTACTTGACAAATTGGTTCAATTCCGTGCTGTAACAAAATCACAGAAGCAGCAACAGGAGACATCCGCATTACTGCTCGACTACCATCAGTAATATTGACGGCGTGAACCCTACCTTTGAGGGTTTGCGCCATCCGCACCATAAGTGCTGGATCGCCTCCCTTTGGCGGTGCTACCTCTGCGGTAACTAGAAATTCACCAGCCTTGACGGCAGCACGAAAATTATTCATTCTGAAATTGGGACTGACTGTATAGATATATTGTGGACTTTTGATTAGTCTACAATCCAAAATTGGTTAAAACTGGAAAGCAAATACATTTATAGTGGCACGGAGTAACCCAATGCTGCTTTCACTTTAGCCAGAGTGTCAGATGCGATCGCTTCTGCTTTTTCCCGTCCATCACGCAACACAGATTCCAGATAACCCTTGTCCTCCATAACTTCTTTATACTTATCTTGAATTGGCTTGAGGGCTGCAACTGCGGTGTCTGCAAGCAAAGGTTTAAACTGTCCCCAACCCATATCCTGACACTCGGTTGCTACCTCTTCTTTACTCTTGCCAGAAAGTAGCATATATAGAGTTAACAAATTGTTGCACTCTGGTCTTTCTGGATCGTCAAATGTTAAACCTTTAACTGGATCGGTTTTACAACGTTTAATCTTCTTCTGAATTTCCTCTGGCGAATCTAAGATATTAATCCTGCTCAACTCTGAAGGATCAGACTTAGACATTTTGCGAGTACCATCAGTAAGACTCATCACCCTTGCGCCTTCAGCCCGAATTAATGGTTCTGGTAGCTTCAAAACAGGCTTTTTACGGGCAAATTGATGGTTAAATCTGGCAGCAATATCGCGTGTTAGTTCTAGGTGTTGCTTTTGATCTTCCCCTACAGGAACTTTATCTGCTTGGTAAAGCAAAATATCTGCCGCCATTAATACGGGATAGTCTAGTAAACCAGTACCAACATTTTCCCCTTGTTTAATAGCCTTTTCCTTGAACTGGATCATATCTTGCAACCAGTTTAGAGGCGTAATGCAGTTGAGTAGCCAAGTAAGTTCACTATGGGCAGATATATGAGATTGGACAAAGATGTTAGAGTATTGCAAATCAATGCCACAAGCTAAATAGAGTGCGGCAATGGTGTAGGTATCAGATGCCAACGTCGCAGGGTTGTGTGGCACTGTAATTGCGTGTAAATCTACTACACAGAAATAATTTTCGTACTGGCTTTGATTTTCTACCCAGTTGCGTATTGCACCTAGATAATTACCCAGGTGAAGATTACCAGTAGGTTGTACCCCAGAAAGAACTCGCTGCTTACCCATTGTGTTCGGTTAAGTATTTGTGCTGAACTGCCCAGCAAATAATATCAACAAATTGTCGTGTATTAAGTATGTCAACATAATTAATTGTAGAACCCCACCCCCTGCCCCTCCCCGTTTACAGGGAGGGGTGAGTTGAGGTTTTATATTTTAGGTGGAGTTACTTAGTTTTGATCGTTTTGACACTCTCAGGTCGCACATACACTGAGATTCTGCGGACAGAGCAAAGCTCTCGCTACGACCGTCAAACGCCGTCTACTTAGTCACCAATCGTCAAGCTTAGGTTTCTAGCTACTTTTATTGTTTCCAATGCTTTCAGAATCCATCGTATCGCCAAAACGCGGTACGCTCCGCAACCTGCCTTTACTTGCTCTTTCCTGTCATACTGCGCCAGGACTAAAACAAAGACCGTTGTTTCATAGGAGCCGGGATTTCTCCGATACTAGGATGCTTCAACACGTAGATGTTTTTTGTTCTTACTCACGCTTTAATTTTACCATAAATACGACGGCGACTCTCATTCGCTCGTGTCGCTTCCCTAGAGAGGTCTGAAGACTCTGAGTTTCCCGCATCCCGTGTATTCCTATGACGCAATCTATATCCCCAAATTTCGTTGCCCAACTTAAAAAGTGCATCTCGTTAGCACAAGATGTCGCTACTCATGTTGAAGCGAAACAAGCTTTTGAGCAATTACGTGGCAATTTGGAAGCTGAAAACCCCTTAACGGCTGAACTATTGGAGTTACTTTGGCAAGATGCGATCGCTCTTTCGACGTTCCGCAGCTTTCTGGCAGCAGATGTGCGATGTGGAAAAAGATTTGAGCGATCGCATGATTGAGAATTTGGCGCAGCTAAGGAAAAACTATCTGCGGTTGATGCAGGAACAATAAAGCTTTTATAGCAGTTATCAATTACTTCTTTTATGCTTTAAAATTACTCCTTTTAGATAGATGGGGAGGTAAAATTTAACTAATAAATATATTAACAATGAAATTTATCGGGATAGATTTTGGCTGGGTGTCTGGCGCTAGTGGATTATGCTGCTTAGAATGGCGAAATAATCAATTAGAAATATTAAATTTAGACCGCCAACAATCAAATGCAGATATTCTTGATTGGCTGGAAACTTGGATATTACCTGATGAACCAGGAATAATTGCAGTAGATGCGCCAACTTTGATCCCTAATGCTACAGGAATGCGCCTACCAGATAAACTTAGTCATAAATATTTTGGTAAATATCACGCTGGTTGCTATCCTGCAAGTTTAGCCCGTTCTTATGCTCAAAAAACTGTTCAATTTGGCTTAGAATTAGAATTGCGTGGATTTGTTCACGCACCAATTATAGAACCTCAAAAGTTGCAAAGGTATCAAATAGAAGTATATCCCCACGCAGCAATGGTAAATTTATTTAACTTAGAACGCATTTTAAAATATAAAAAAGGAAAATTGGCAGAGCGTCAAATAGAACTAAAAAAACTCTGCCGTTATATTCTGGAGATATTACCTAATTATCAGCCTAGCCTAGCTCTCTCGCCTTCCTTTGTGAGTTCTTTGTATCTTTGTGATTCTTTAAGCTCAAAATTTCCTAGCACAGGTGCAACTCTCAAAGCATTAGAAGATCAATTAGATGCGTTAATTTGTGCCTACATTGCTGCACATTGGTGGTATTGGGGAATTGAGCGTAATTTGGTATTAGGAAACCTTGAGAGTGGTTATATTGTTGTTCCCAAACAATTTTAGCTCGGTGGAGCCTCTGAAACTCAGATCTTGCACCAATGTCAGTAAGCCTCAAATCCCGCCCAGAACTCAAGTTCTGGGCTAATAGCTAAAGTCCATTAACATGGACTGAAATTCCTTCCCAGTCTTCTTTAGAAGACTTTCGCTATTAGCCTGGGGTTTGAACCCCAGGCGGGTTATGGCGACAGGTGCAAGATATTAGTGAAATAGCATTCCTAGCTAGAGGCTAGGAACGAGGAATCTCGATCATATTGATCGAGAAAGCTATTGATAGCAGTAAAGACAAATTCACGCCCGACAAAGTTGCGATTTTTAAAGGTAATGATTTGTTTAAATTCTGGCGGATATCTAGGAATGTTAACGCTGTTTTTGGCAATATTCTTCATTTGATTAACCACCTTCCAACCGTAGGAAATGAACGCGACCAGATTGTTCTCCTGCAACAATTGTCAATCCATCTGGGGAAACTGCACAGCAATTTATAGGGCTGTCACCAATAAAAATAGAGATTTCCTTTGCGGTCTCCAAATCCCACAGTTTCAGGGTGTTGTCATCTGAACCAGAAACGGCTGTTTTGCCATCGGGGGTAATTGCTACTGCTTGTACCGAGTTGTTATGACCAATAAAAATAGAGATTTCCTTTGCGGTCTCCAAATCCCACAGTTTCAGGGTGTTGTCATCTGAACCAGAAACGGCTGTTTTGCCATCGGGGGTAATTGCTACTGCATATACCGAGTCGTTATGACCAATGAGTGTAGAGATTTCCTTTGCGGTCTGTAGATCCCACAGTTTCAGGGTGTTGTCACTAGAACCAGAAACGGCTGTTTTGCCATCGGGGGTAATTGCTACTGCTTGTACCCAGGAGTTATGACCAATGAGTGTAGAAATTTCCTTTTCGGTCTCCAAATCCCACAGTTTCAGGGTGTTGTCACCTGAACCAGAAACGGCTGTTTTGCCATCGGGGGTAATTGCTACGGCTAGTACCAATTTGTTATGACCAATGAGTGTAGAGATTTCCTGTGCGGTCTCCAAATCCCACAGTTTCAGGGTGTTGTCACCTGAACCAGAAACGGCTGTTTTGCCATCGGGGGTAATTGCTACTGCATATACCGAGTCGTCATAACCAATGAGTGTAGAGATTTCCTGTGCGGTCTGTAGATCCCACAGTTTCAGGGTGTTGTCACCTGAACCAGAAACGGCTGTTTTGCCATCGGGGGTAATTGCTACGGCTTGTACCCAGGAGTTATGACCAATGAGTGTAGAAATTTCCTTTTCGGTCTCCAAATCCCACAGTTTCAGGGTGTTGTCACCTGAACCAGAAACGGCTGTTTTACCATCGGGGGTAATTGCTACGGCTTGTACCGAGTCGTTATGACCAATGAGTGTAGAGATTTTCTTTGCGGTCTGTAGATCCCACAGTTCCAGGGTGTTGTCACCTGAACCAGAAACGGCTGTTTTGCCATCGGGGGTAATTGCTACTGCTTGTACCGAGTCGTTATGACCAATGAGTGTAGAGATTTCCTTTGCGGTCTGTAAATCCCACAGTTTCAGGGTGTTGTCACCTGAACCAGAAACGGCTGTTTTGCCATCGGGGGTAATTGCTACTGCTTCTACCAAGTCGTCATGACCAATGAGTGTAGAGATTTCCTTTGCGGTCTGTAGATCCCACAGTTTCAGGGTGTTGTCACCTGAACCAGAAACGGCTGTTTTGCCATCGGGGGTAATTGCTACTGCATATACCGAGTCGTTATGACCAATGAGTGTAGAGATTTCCTTTGCGGTCTGTAAATCCCACAGTTTCAGGGTGTTGTCATCTGAACCAGAAACGGCTGTTTTGCCATCGGGGGTAATTGCTACTGCTTGTACCGAGTCGTTATGACCAATGAGTGTAGAGATTTCTGTTCCGGTCTCCAAATCCCACAGTTTCAGGGTGTTGTCACGTGAACCAGAAACAATGGTTTTACCATCGGGGGTAATTGCTACTGCATATACCGAGTAGTTATGACCAATGAGTGTAGAGATTTCTGTTCCGGTCTCCAAATCCCACAGTTTCAGGGTGTTGTCAGCAGAACCAGAAACGGCTGTTTTGCCATCGGGGGTAATTGCTACTGCTAGTACCAAGGAGTTATGACCACTCAGGATACGCCGTAGATTTCCCCTGGTAGTTAAAGTGGCTGTAATCGGACGTAATCGCGGAATTTCAGTTTTACTTTCTGCTGCATCTGCCAATATTTTCTGAATTTCTGGTTGGGGAAAATTCTTTAACCTTCCCCACAATTGCCCGACTAATTGATTTTTGTCTTGATTCAAAACCTGGGCTGATAACTGTAGCGCACGTTGAATTAATTGCAGAGTTGTAATTTGTTCTGGTTCGAGTTTTTTATCTGCTTTTAATTTCTTCAATATCTCCGCATCATCAATCAAAGCATAATCCCTAATCAGAGCTTCTACTCCAAATTTAGGATCTTTAATTTTCAAAAAAATAAACTCAAAATCTGTGAGACATTGATAATATTGGTCTGAGTTACCTGCTTTTAATTGCTGTTCGGGAAACTGCCCCAGAAACATATTTGTAAATTCTGCTGATTCTGAGGCTAATTTAGCGGCAAGTTTTCCCATTTATTCCATCTCCTTCAGCTTTTAATTTTTAATTATTTAGACACCTTCTAACCGCAGGAAACTAAGAACAATCAAGAGCGATCGCCTGTTAAGCTAAGATCGATAGCAGTCAGTGCCAGATCTGAGTAAGCTTTCGCGATCGCTATTCTTTCATCTCCTTCCGCATATAATCAGCCATACTCTTATTAACTTCTCTAAATAGTTTTCGACCTCGATCTAATTTATCTTGCCCTTTGATAAATTCCAAAAAACTGCGGTGATAAATACTGTAGTAAGTTTTTTGTTCCTCATTTGGTATTAGGAAATCTTGATAGTGGTTATATTGTTGTTACCAAACAATTTTAACGAGGCAGAGCATCTGAAATAGCATTCCTAGCCTCTGGCTAGGAACGAGTAGAGACGCGAGATCTCGCGTCTCTACAACTTTACGCCCAACTAATTAATCCTAATTCATGAGGACTGCTGAGATTTTCGTGTTTAGGCAACACCCGCAGAGATAAACCTTGTAAACCAGAAGCAGAGTAGAGAATATCAGCCGTATAAATACTATCTCCTTGTTGATCTTTTCCTTGGTGTTGCATTACTACACTTGTACCATTAGTAATTTCACCATCTGCATTCACAGCGCCTTGATAGAGTTCAATTTGTACATCATTTGGGGTGAGTCCTGCTAAATTAATTAAAGCTTTCACAGAAACCTTTTGATTAACCTGAATTTGCTCGGTTGCAGAAACATCAACTGATACAATTTTGATGTTGTACCAATGTTGAAATATGGTTTCTTTCCAAGCGGCTAATTCCTTGGCTGGGGCATAATTGTTACCTGTCATTACGAAATTGCGATCGCTTGCTGGAAAATAAGCCCGCGTTGCATATTCCCTCACCATCCGCGCTGTATTAAAGAACGGACAATTTAACCGAATGGCATCTTTCATTTTGGCAATCCAACGGCGAGGAAGTCCTTCAGGATCGCGGTCATAAAACAAAGGCACTACTTCTTTTTCAATTAGCTCATATAGTGCATTCGCTTCTACTTCATCTTGATACTCAGGATCTTCGTAAGTTTCACCATGACCAATTGGCCAACCAGTGCGAACATAATCGGCTTCATCCCACCAACCATCTAACACACTGAGATTAGGCAAACCATTCATCGCTGCCTTCATTCCACTCGTACCAGATGCTTCCCTTGGTCGTCTGGGTGTATTTAACCAGACATCACAACCTGCAACCATCAACCGAGCTACATGGATATCGTAATCTGGAATAAATACTACGCTTGATGCGATGCCATTTTCTCTTGTCAAGCGGATAATTTCACGGATTAATTCTTTGCCTGGAATATCTTTAGGGTGAGCTTTTCCTGCAATTACAAACTGCACTTGTTTCTGTTTGTTACTTGATAAAATCTGTTTAATCCGCTCAAGATTATGCAGAAATAAAGTAGCGCGTTTATAAGTAGCAAATCGACGAGCAAACCCAATAGTCAGAACACCTGGATCTAGAACTTCTTGAGCTTGGGAAATCTCTACTGGAGAAGCACCACGACCGCGCAAATGTTTGACTAAGCGATCGCGCACAAATACTACCAGTTCTGAACGACTACGTTCGTGATTGCGCCATAATTCTTCATCAGGAATTGACAGCACTCGTTCCCACAAGGGATCTTTTGCTCCTTTTTCTGACCAGCTAGGACCAAGATAGCGATCGTATAATTCCTGAGTTGCTTTAGCAACACAACTACGAGCATGAACCCCGTTAGTAATTGCCGTAATTGGTACTTCTGCTATAGGTAAGCCTTTCCAAAGACTGTGAAACATCACCCGTGACACTTCACCGTGTAGCTGTGCAACACCATTTACAAAGCTGGAGGTTTTCAGCGCCAACGCCGCCATACTAAAAGGTGAAGCTAAATCTCCCGTGTTCTCTCGTCCCAGACCGAGAAATTCCTCACGAGATAACCCGTAAGTATGGGCGTAGTGTCCCACGTAATATACTGCTTTGTCTGGTGGGAACAAATCGAATCCAGCAGAAACAGGCGTATGCGTAGTGAAAGCTTGAGTAGATTGGGCTACCTGTTTAGCTTGGGCAAAAGTCAGTCCTTGTTCTTGCATCAAAATTCGGATGCGTTCCAAAATTAGAAAGCCAGAGTGACCTTCATTGAGGTGATACATCGTAGGTTTGTATCCCAAAGCCTTCAACATCCTGACTCCGCCAATTCCCAGCATCATTTCCTGGTGAATCCGCATATCCAAATCACCGCCATAAAGTTCGTCGGTGATGTCGTGGTCGTAAGTGTTATTTGGCTCAATATTGGTATCCATCAGGTACAAAGGCACAACCCCTACCTGTACGCGCCACACACGGGCGTAAACAGTGCGACCTGGATACTCTACCTCAATCCTGAGTTCTGACCCATCAGAGTTACGCTCTAGGTGCAGAGGCATATTATAAAAATCATTGGTGGGGTAGCGTTCTTGCTGCCAACCATCAGCGTTAAGATATTGGGCAAAGTAGCCTTCTTGGTAGAGTAAACCCACAGCAACTAAAGGTAATCCCAAATCACTAGCAGATTTGAGGTGATCGCCAGCAAGGACACCTAAACCGCCAGAATATATAGGCAGACAATCAACTAAGCCATATTCAGCACAAAAATAGGCGAAACATTCTTTTTGAGGATGTGTAGAGCGATCGCCATTAGCTGATTGCTGGTGGCTGAGGGCTGAACGCTGTTTGCGATACCAGGTGCGCTCTTTGAGGTATTCATCAAGTTGGCGCACTGCTCGATCCATGTGCGCTATGAATCCTTCATCTTCTGCCATTTCCTGTAGTCGGGCTTGGCTGATATTCCCTAGCATTAATACAGGGTTGTGGCGGCTTGATTCCCACAAGTCGCGGTCTAAGCGCCGAAATAATTCTTTAATTTCAACATTCCAATCCCAGTAAAGATTGTAGGCTAGTAGCCGCAGAGGTTCTAGTTGCGCTGGTAGAGCCGGAGAAACGTTAAATGTACGAATCGGCTGCATTGAAAAAATCTCCAAGTTAAGTTGGCAATATTGTCGATTCTATTCTGATCAGGGCTTACGCACAGATTCCCCTAAATCCCCATGAAGAAGCAGGGCTTCGCCCTGAGTGAGAAGTGAGGGGTAAAAGAGCAAATGGAAAAATTAAGCTATATGAACGGTATGATAATAAAGTTAAAGCTTCTCTTGTGTAGAGAACTTAACTCTTCATCCCCTGGGAGAAATAAAATATGATCACACTCAAGATTACTGTTTATATCGTTGTCGCTTTCTTTTCGCTCCTGTTTATTTTCGGCTTGTTGTCCAACGACCCTGCTCGTAACCCCAACCGCCGAGATATGGAGTAGAAAGCAACGAGTTTTTAAATCAAGCTTTGATAGTGGCGGGGCGTACCTCGCCTATTTATTATTTATGCTGGCTATAGTTGTGTGTGGGAGCGGTTTGTTAGATTTTTGAGAAAAAATGCTCTATCCATTTATTCAGCCTGCAATGCCTGCCGTTGTTCAAGTAATCTCGCCCCAAAAAGTTACATCGACAACTGATTTTTTAACCGAAGGGCAGTTAGCAAACAAAGGAGAGGAGGGAGGAGACAGGGGAAAGGAGAGAGGAAAGCCCAAGCCTATTGTTGAAGTATCACTAGCAAATAAAGATCAGTCTCTTTTAACTGCGGCTCATAGTGCTACCTTACTCGGTAAGCCAATGTCTGTAGGTTATGCAATCCAACCAGCAGGTTCTCAAGGGCAGGATTTTAGGGACGGTGAGGAGCAACAGTTAAAGCTGTTAAATGCAGGTAATAAAAGTTTGACCGCGATCGCAATTGTGGCGGGGCAGCGTGGTTGTAAGGCTCGATTGGCGGAAAGTCAAGGTTGTAGTAATAATGTTTTAGATCAAGTTAGCCGTAAGGAATATCAAATAAATGTTCCTATACTACAATTCCCTTTATTACCAAAAACTACAGTAGCAGGAAATTTAGGGGAAGTTGAAGTTCGATCGCTACAATCTCAATCCCCAATTTTACAGGCACAGCAGCAACAGCCTAGTACTACAACGCCTATGCAATCTACTCCTATGGAGATTAGGGGGGTAGTTGAATTAAATGCGGATAGCCAGGAATACGATAGCCAGCGACAGGTGATTACGGCGACTGGTAATGTCGTGATGCGTTTTCAGGAAGCGGTGCTGGATGCCGATCGCATTGAGGTAAATTTAAAAAATCGCCTTGCTGTAGCATTTGGTAATGTTGCTTTAAGACGGGGACAGCAGTTGTTACGCGGTCAACGTTTTGAATATAATTTCGGTCAAGATACAGGCGTAATTTTTAATGCTAGTGGTGAGTTTTTCCAACCGACAGCAACAACGGATTTAGCTGTAACATCACCTGCGAATGTGGGTGCTAATATATTACCTGCTAGACCTTTAAGCGATCGCCTTACTGCTAATCAACCTCTACAACAACTTACAAATCCTAGTGGTATAGGTATTGTTGTTGGTAGTCAGACAAATATCCCTAACCGACCTGATTTGCTACAAGGTGGTACTTTCAACCGCTTACGCTTTCAAGCTGAAAGAATAAATTTTGAAGGTAATACCTTGCAAGCTACCAAGGTGCGACTGACAAATGATCCTTTTTCTCCAGCAGAGTTGGAAATACGGGCAGATACAGCACAGTTTCAGCGTACTTCATCGCTATTAAGTGAGATTACCACTTCTAGACCCCGCTTGGTGCTAGATCAAAATTTGGAAGTACCACTGTTTCGTAATAAGCTGACGCTCGATCGCAGACCACGCGATCCTGGTTTAATAAACTTTGGATACGATCAAGGCGATCGCGGTGGTGTTTTTATTGATCGAGCTTTTGAACTATATAATACTCCCACAAGCAGATTTAGTATTACACCACAGTATTTTATTCAGAAAGCAGTTCAAGAGGGAAGTTTCTTTGATCCAGCCAGTTTTGGTTTGAAGGCAAGTGCAGAAGCAACTCTTAGCCCTAGAACCAGATTAGAGGGTTCTGGAGAGATCACAAGTTTAAATTTTAATGAAGTAGAGAACAAGTTACGGGCTAATGTGCGCTTGCAGCAGACAATTGGTAAGACTTTACCGCATCAGCTTACTTTGCAATATGGCTATCGCGATCGCTTATTTAATGGTTCGTTAGGTTTTCAGCGTGTACAAAGTAGCCTGGGTGCTGTTGTTACTTCCCCGTTACTTAATTTAGGGCGTGATTTTAATGCCAGCTATCAGGCGGGTGTACAGTTTATTAATGCTGAAACAGATAAACCCGACTTACTCAAACCGAATCGGGATAATGATCGAATTAACCTTAGTCGTTATCAAGCCAGCGCTTCTGTCAATCGTGGCTTTTTACTTTTAGAAGGTAGAAGCTTACCTGCGACGGCTACAGAAGGTTTACGTTATACTCCACAACCTGTAGTTCCCTACCTAAAATTTAACACGGGTCTTACTGGTGTACTGACTGGTTATAGTAATGGTGATAATCAAAACTCGATTAGTGGCAATGTGGGAATAGACGGGCAAATTGGTCATTTTTCCCGACCTTTTCTAGACTATACAGGTTTTAATATTACTTATTCTCAACTTTTTCCTAGTGGAGAATCACCGTTTTTGTTTGACCGTTTAGCAGATACGAGAGTACTTTCTGCTGGCATTACGCAGCAAGTTTATGGCGCATTTCGGGCAGGTTTTCAGACTGCGATAAATTTAGATAAAAATCAAGAAATTAGTACTGATTATTTTCTAGAATATAGCCGTCGCACCTATAATATTTTGTTGCGCTATAATCCTGTGGTAGAAATTGGTTCGATTAGTCTGCGGGTTAATAGTTTTAATTGGATAGGTAATCCAGAACCTTTTTCCTCAGATGTTCGCCCTGGGCAACGGATGGTTGATCGCTACTAACTTGTATTTTTCGGTATTAAAGAAACGGATGGGTGATCGCACATTATTTAAATCATCCGTTGTATTTTTGATCGCAATCGTTAATTTCTTTAAATCATCCGTTGTATTTTTGATAAACTACGTTAATTTCTTTAAATCATCCGTTGCCATCATTGATTATTGTTCATTTTGCCATTTTGAGCGTAACTCAAAGCTATGTAAGGTAATTCCTAGTGTTTGCAAAGCTTTGTCTATCTGCTTTGCTGCCATTTCACCAATGCCATTAATTTCGAGTAAACTATCCAAACTATAGCTTTGTAGGTCATTTACCGTAAAAATTCCAGCTTTATTTAATAACTCAAGGCATCGCTGGGAAATGTTGATAGTGGCGAGTTCTAGTTGGGAAGTGTTTGCGTTAGGTTGATTTTCTTCAGTTACACTGATAGGATGCCCGTTAATTTGATCAACTATATCAGTAACTTGCCGGACTTTCAGCCAATCGCCGCTATCAATGGCTTCTTTTGCTACTTCTTGGAGGAGTTTGATCATTCTTTCTCTCCCCACAACTTTTATTAGTTGCTCAAATTCGCTCATTATTCAAAATTCAAATATAATGTTTGTTTACTTACGCTATAAATTATAAATTTATTAGAGGCGCGATCGCACAACTTTAACTAACAAAGACTGCGATCGCAATCGTCACCAAACCTTAATATCTTCTAGTTTTTTTATGAATGATCCTCAAGTCAATATATCCCAAGAAGTATTTATTTTTCCTACTTCATTCGCGCAGCAAAGATTATGGTTTATTGATCAGTTAGTACCTGGAAATTATTTTTATAATGTGCCAACAGCACTAAGGCTAAAAGGTTCACTAAATTTCTTAGCACTTGAACAAACTTTAAACAAAATTGTGAGTCGTCACGAAAGTTTACGCACCACATTTAAGATAGTTAATGGGGAACCAGTACAAGTAATTTATCCTAGTTTAAATATACCTCTAACGGTAGTAGATTTGCAGAATTTTTCTATTGAGCAAAGAGAAGTAGAAGCAAAAAAAATAATTCTTGCAGAGTCGGAGCGTCCTTTTAATTTATCATCAGAGGCGTTGGTGCGATCGCTTCTTATTCGTATACAAGAAAATGAGCATATTTTATTACTAAATTTACATCATATTGTCTGCGATGATTGGTCAATTGGTGTATTTAGTAAGGAATTAAGTTTAATATATACAGCTTTATGTAGAGACATTAAATGCGATATTTCTACAATTTTACCAGAATTACCTCTTCAATACGCTGACTTTGCAGAATGGCAACGAGAATGGTTACAGGGTGAAGTATTGCAAAATCAATTAACTTACTGGAAACAACAGTTAGAAGGAATATCAACTTTAAATTTACCTAGTAATAAATTGCCACAAAGAGGACAAAGTTATCGAGGGGCAACTGAATTTATAGAATTACCCAAAAATCTCACTACCAAATTAGAAGTACTATCCCAGCAAGAAGGTGTAACTTTGTTTATGACTTTGCTGGCAGCCTTTCAGATATTACTTTATCGTTATTCTCATCAAGAAGATATTGCAGTTGGAGTACCTATAGCTAACCGCAATCGCAGCGAAATAGAAGGGTTAATTGGTTTTTTTGTCAATAGTTTAGTGTTACGAACTGATTTATCGGGTAATCCAAGTTTTAAGGAAGTTTTAGCTAGAGTACGCGAGGTAACTTTAGGTGGTTATGCTCATCAAGATTTGCCTTTTGAAAAGTTGGTAGAGGAATTGCACCCAGAGAGAAATATTAGCCGTCATCCGCTATTTCAAGTTATGTTTAGTTTTCAAAATTCGCCGATGACAGCCTTGGATTTGCCAGATTTGGAGACAAGTTTTATCAATATTGATATTAAAACAACCCGCTTTGATTTAGAGTTTAATTTGTGGGAAGGTGGGGATGGTTATAGAAATTTGCTTGGGGGAGATAGATGGCAGTATTCGGAAGGGATTAGAGGCGTAGTTGTTTATAATACTGATTTATTTGAACAAGCTACTATTGCGCGAATGGTGGGGCATTTTCAAACATTATTATCAGGAATTATTGATAATCCATCAGCACTAATTAGTGATTTACCTATTTTAAGCCAAGCTGAATTAAATCAGGTTTTGGTGGAGTGGAATAATACTAAGAGAACCCCACCCCCTAGCCCCCTCCCCGTTAACGGGGAGGGGGGATCGGAGAATAATATTATTTATCTGCAAGGAAATTATCGGCAAAATTGTTGTATTCATCAGTTGTTTGAAAAGCAAGTTAGCCAAACTCCAGATGCTATAGCGGTATTATTTGATCATGTAGAGACGCGCCATGGCGCGTCTCTACAAACCTATAGAGAATTAAATAATCGCAGTAATCAATTAGCGTATTATTTACAGAAATTAGGTGTAGGCGCAGAAGTTATTGTTGGTATCTGTATGGAACCTTCTATCGAGATGATAGTAGGAATATTGGGAATTTTGAAAGCGGGGGGAGCGTATTTACCTTTAGATCCGAGTTATCCGTGCGATCGCATTAATTTCATGTTAGAAGATGCACAAGTATCTATATTATTAAAGCAGTCAGCTATCAGCAGTCAGCTATCAGCTATTAATACACAGATTGTGGTTGATATAGATCGGGATTGGGAATTAATTGAATTAGAAAATAATGAAAATTTAACTAACAATACTACGGCAGATAATTTAGCTTACGTTATTTATACTTCTGGTTCTACAGGAACCCCAAAAGGTGTTGCTGTGCCTCACAAAGCTGTGACTCGTTTAGTTTGTAATACTAATTATATAAATATAGAATCTTCAGATAAAATTGCTCAAGTTGCTAATATTTCTTTTGATGCAGCTACATTTGAAATCTGGGGAGCATTACTTAATGGCGCTCAACTGGTGTTAATCAATAGAGATATAATTCTTTCGCCATCAGAGTTTGCTTTACAGCTTCAGGAAAAAGAAATTAGTATCTTATTTTTAACTACTGCGTTATTTCAACAAATAGCTAGAAACGTTCCTACAGCTTTTAAATATCTCAAATATCTCTTATTTGGTGGTGAAGCGGTTGATCCGAGATGGGTAGAAAAGATTTTAAAACATGGATCTCCACAGCATTTACTTCATGTTTATGGACCTACAGAAAATACTACATTTTCTGCTTATTATTTAGTTGATAAATGGGATACTGAGGGACAAGCAGTAATTCCTATTGGTCGTCCGATTAGTAATACGCGGATATATATATTAGATGAGCATTTACAACCTGTACCAGTTGGAGTTGTTGGAGAATTATATATAGGTGGCGATGGGTTGGCGCGAGGTTATTTTAATCGTCCTGAGTTAACTGCTGAGAAGTTTATTGCTAATCCTTTTAGTAAAAATTCTCCTCCCTCCTCCCTCCTCCCTCCTCTCTCCTTACGTTTATATAAAACGGGTGATTTGGGACGATATTTACCTGATGGGAATATTGAATTTATTTGTCGGATAGATAATCAAATTAAAATTAGGGGTTTTCGGATTGAATTAGGTGAGATTGAATCTGTGTTATGTCAACATCCAGAAGTTGGGGAAGCGGTGGTTGTTGTTATAGAAGATATACCAGGAGAAAAACGTTTAGTAGCTTATGTTGTTCTTAATGTAGAGACGTTGTATACAACGTCTCTACATAATGCGAAATCTACCCCCCCTATCCCCCCCTTATTAAGGGGGGGGAAATTAGGAGTCCCATCCTTATTAAAGGGGGGGGAATCAAAAGAATTGTGCGAGTTTCTGAAGCAAAAATTACCTGGGTATATGATCCCGTCAGATTTTGTCATGCTGGATACTTTACCACTAACACCGAATGGCAAAGTAGACCGTAAAGCACTACCTCAGCCAGATTTCACTAATTTCAATCTGCATGAAGATTATATAGCACCGCGTACATCGGTTGAGGAGGTGTTAGTAGAAATTTGGGCATCTGTTTTGGGAAAACAACAAGTAGGTATCCACGATAATTTTTTTGAGTTGGGAGGTCATTCTTTACTGGCGACTCAGCTTAGTTCTAGAATACGCGATCGCTTGCAAGTAGAGTTAGCCGTCCGTCAATTATTTGAAACCCCAACAGTTGCTAGTTTAGCTAAATATATTGAAACAATTTCCTGGGCAAAAGGATTAAATGAAACAATAAATCAAAATCAACGAGAAGATATTGAATTTTAAAGGTAAATTATCTCAATGCTTAGTTATACACCTAATAAAGTTAATGCAGAAAAAGCTGTTTATCGCGCTCAATGGTAAGGATTTTTATAAATTGTTTAATCCGACATATATCATCCCTTAAAACTTATACTCCTACAAGTAACTATCATCTACTATCTGTGTTTATCTGTGTTCATCTGTGGTTAATAATTCCTAAAAAAATTAACCCACAGGTTAAAAACTGGTGCTATACAAACGCTTCCCACCTGCCGAGGCTCAATCATAAGTGAGTAAATATGGAAAATAACAATAATTCAGGATTCAACTTAGTAGAATTTCTATCTAAACTGCGTAGCTTAGATATTCAGCTTATTGTCGATCGCGATAAATTACGATGTAATGCCCCATCAGGCACTTTAACACCCGAATTACATCAAGAAATATCCCAACGCAAAGCAGAAATCATCTCATTTCTTAACACAGCTACTTCTACGACTCATCAAAATATTCCATCTCTTGTACCCATCTCCCGAAATAGTAAACTTCCTCTTTCTTTTGCCCAAAAAAGGTTATGGTTTTTAGATCAATTAGTACCTAATAATCCTTTTTATAATGTTCCAGCAGCATTACGCCTAACAGGTGCGCTTAATTTAGTTGCACTAAAGCAAACTTTTAATGAAATAGTACGCCGTCATGAAGTTTTGCGGACAAATCTGATTGTAGTGGAGGGGGAAGTAGTACAGTTTATTGCACCAAGTTTAACTATATCTATACCAGTAATAGATTTGCGGGAGTTACCAGCAGCGACAAGAGAGACAGAAGCAGAAAATGCGATCGCACAAACAGCATTAAAACCTTTCAATTTATCCACCGATCCTTTACTGCGCGTCACATTATTGCAACTTGATGATGCAGAACATATCTTGCTAATTAATATGCACCACATTATCTCCGATGGTTGGTCTATCGGGGTATTAATTAAAGAAATAGGCGCACTCTATACAGCTTATTCTTATTCTTATCAGAACCCCCTCCCCGTTAACGGGGAGGGGGCAGGGGGTGGGGTTCTCCCCAAACTTCCCATCCAATATGCAGACTTTGCACATTGGCAGCGACAATGGTTGCAAGGAGAAATATTAGAAAATCAATTATCTTACTGGCGACAAAAATTAGATAATATATCCCTACTCAACTTACCTACTGATCGACCCAGACCAGCAGTACAATCATACCAAGGTGCAAGCCAACGTTTACAACTATCAAAAAGTTTAAGTGAAGCACTAGAAACATTAAGTCAGCAAGAAGGCGTAAGTTTATTTATGACCTTACTTGCAGCATTCAAAATCTTACTTTATCGCTACACGCAACAAGAAGATATTACAATCGGTTCACCAATTGCTAACCGTAATCGCAGTGAAATTGAAGGATTAATTGGTTTTTTTGTCAATAGTTTAGTATTGCGGACTGATTTATCAGGTAATCCTACTTTTAGAGAAGTATTACAGCAAGTGCGATCAGTTGCATTAGCAGCTTACGCACATCAAGATTTACCTTTTGAAAAGTTAGTAGAAGAATTACATCCAGAAAGGCATTTAAATCAAAATCCTTTATTTCAGGTAGTATTTGCAGTCCAAAACGCACCAATAGCAGCCTTAGAATTACCAGAATTAACACTACGCCCTCAACATATTGATATCAAAACAACACGCTTTGATTTAGAGTTTCATTTATGGGAACGTGCTTCGGGTAATGGTTTTTGGGTAAATAGTTCTGAAGGTATTAGCGGTTTAATAGTTTACAACATTGATATATTTGATGATGCAACTATTAGTCGGATGATTGGGCATTATCAAAATTTCTTAGAAAATCTTGTTACTAATCTCGATAAAAATATTGCCGAATTAGATATTTTAACTGAAGCAGAGCAAGAGCAGTTATTATTTGAATGGAATAATACCCAGAAAGATTATCCCCAGGATTTATGCGTACATGAGTTATTTGAAAAACAGGTAAAACAAACTCCTAATGCTATAGCATTAATTTATGAACAACAAAAAATAACTTACCAAGAATTAAATATCCGCAGTAATCAACTAGCACATTACTTACAAAAAATAGGTATAAGTTCTGAAGTATTAGTTGGGATATGTGTAGAACGTTCTATAGATATGGTAGTTGGAATGTTAGCCGTCATTAAAGCTGGCGGTGCTTATCTTCCCTTAGATCCAAATTATCCCTCAGAACGTTTAAATTTTATCCTTGAAGATGCTCAAGTATCTATATTGTTAACACAGCAACGTTGTCTTGAGCGATTAGAACAACTAAAATCAAAAGTTGTTTGCATTGATAAAGATTGGCAACTCA
Source organism: uncultured cyanobacterium (assembly GCA_963711165.1). Taxonomy (GTDB): domain Bacteria; phylum Cyanobacteriota; class Cyanobacteriia; order Cyanobacteriales; family PCC-9333; genus Crinalium. Next base: position 58,303 of record CAVQDG010000057.1, read on the forward strand.
TTAGTCAAGAAAACGACAAAAATATTAATAATTGTACTAAAATAAATAATCTTGCTTATGTTATTTATACATCAGGATCAACTGGAAAGCCGAAAGGTGTTGAAATTGAACACCGTAATTTATTAAACTTAATCTATTGGCATCAACAAGAATTTGAAGTTACATCAAATGATAGAGCAACACAAGTCGCTGGAGTTGCTTTTGATGCTTGTGTATGGGAGATTTTTCCTTATATTACTGCTGGTGCTAGTATCTATTTTCCCGATGATGAAATTAGGCGATCGCCTGAAAAACTCCAATCATGGATAGTTGACAATAACATCACTATTAGTTTCCTTCCAACGCCTTTAGCCGAAAAAGTTTTGTTATTAGATTGGCAGCAAAATGTAGCTTTAAGATTATTGCTGACTGGTGGGGATAAGTTGAAGTATTATGGAGTGCGATCGCATCCATTTAAAGTAGTAAATAATTATGGTCCCACTGAAAACACAGTTGTCACAACTTCGGGTTATTTACCTGTAGATCAAAACAGTAATTTTCCTCCTACTATTGGTCGTCCAATTGCCAATACTCAAGTTTATATATTAGACAGTTATTTACAACCCGTTCCGATTGGTATTGCAGGGGAATTATATATTGCTGGAAATGGATTAGCGCGAGGTTATTTTAATCGCCCTGATTTAACAGCAGAAAAATTTATTGCTAATCCTTTTAAGGATAAATTGGAAACCCCACCCCCTAGCCCCCTCCCCGCGAGCAGGGAGGGGGGACAAGACTTTTTTACATTACATAATTTAGATAGAATTTACAAAACTGGAGATTTAGTAAAATACCGTGCTGATGGTAATATAGAATTTTTAGGTCGAGTTGATGAACAAGTAAAAATTCGTGGTTATCGGATTGAATTAGGGGAAATAGAAGCAGTATTAAGCCAACATCCAGGCGTATTGCAAACTGTAGTAAATACCAGTGAAGATGCAATTGGGGAAAAACGTTTAATTGCTTATGTTGTACTTGATGCTAACTACAGTAATTCTCCCCAAGAAATACAGCAGCAACAATTGCAGGATGAACAGGTAAAGCAATGGCAAATGCTTTATGAAGAAAACTATCAGCAATCTGCTAATAATGATGATGCCACTTTTAATATTATCGGTTGGAATAGCAGCTATACAAATCAACCGATTCCAGCAGAGCAAATGCGCGAATGGGTGGATAATCAAGTAGGGCAGATTTTAGCGTTACAACCAAAGCGAGTATTAGAAATTGGATGTGGAACAGGTTTATTACTGTTTAAAATTGCGCCTCATTGTACTGAATACTGGGCAACAGATTTTTCAGTACAATCAATTAATTACCTTCAGCAGCAGTTAGCAAATATAGAAATACCACAGGTAAAACTACTGCAAAAATTAGCGACTGATGTTGAAGGAATACCCGTTAAATCTTTTGATACGGTAATTATTAATTCAGTTGTGCAATATTTCCCTAATATTGATTATCTCATTGAAGTGATTGAGAGTGCGATCGCACTCGTTGCCCCTGGTGGTTCTATATTTATCGGGGATGTGCGTAATCTCTCCCTACTGCAAGCTTTCCACGCCTCTGTGCAATTATATCAAGCTGAACCTAATGTTACCCGCGTACAGTTGCAACAACGGGTACAAATGCAAATATTCCAAGAAACAGAGTTAGTTATTGATCCTACTTTATTTAGTGTATTACAGCAGAGATTTCCCGCAAATTAATCATGTCCAAATTCAACTATTGCGGGGTAATCATCAGAATGAATTAACTCAGTTTCGTTACAATGCCATTCTGCATATTAGCAGCGAGATAGATGCCCCCAACCCCTCTTATCAAGGGGGGCTTAATCACCAGCCTGATGAAGGGCTAATTCAGAACCCCCCTTATCAAGGGGGGCAGGGGGGATCAAAACGAATAAATTGGTCTGAGAATAATTTAACTGTAGAAAAATTACATCAACTATTATTTGAAACCAAACCAGAAATAACAGCTATTACCAATATCCCTAACGCGCGGGTAATAACAGCAGTTAAAACAGCAGAATGGTTATTTAGCACAGCAGAATTTAAAACTGTTAGCCAAATCCGTGAACGTTTACAAAAACTTGATAACTTAGGAATTGAGCCAGAAGAATTTTGGGGTTTAGGTGAACAGCTAGGCTATAAAGTTGATATTAGTTGGTCAGATTCCAGCAATAATGGAACCTATAATGTTATCTTTGCCAGACAAGGCGTAACAAATAACATAAATATTGCTTCACAACCTACTTATTCATCTTCATGGCGTGATTATGCAAATAATCCATTACAAGCTAAAACAGCACGTCAGTTAATACCACATTTGCAGAATCATCTAACACAAAAGCTACCTGATTACATGATACCTTCAGCTTTTGTAGTGCTGGAATCTTTACCGCTTACACCTAATGGCAAAGTTGATCGTCGCGCTTTACCTGCACCTGATTTAATTAAACCAGAAATAGCTGGTAATTATGTTGCACCCCGCAATCAAATTGAGGAAATGTTAGTAAAAATTTGGTGTGAGGTTTTAGGAGTTAAGCGAGTAGGTATTGAGGATAACTTCTTTGAATTAGGCGGTCATTCTTTATTAGCAACTCAGCTTGTTTCTAGGGTGCGAGATGCTTTTGGGGTGGAATTGCCTTTGCGTAGTATATTTGAAGCGCCTGCGATCGCACAACTCTCAAAAGTAGTTGAAAGCTTGAAAGAAAACAAACCTCAAACCCAAGCACCAGCCTTAGTACCCATTTCCCGTGAAAGTCGCAGGATGAAGTTATCATCTTTGAATAAAGAAAATCAAAAAATCAATGAGTGAGCCAAGGTAAGCTAACGCGCATCTAAATTGTACATTTTATAATTGAGATAAAATTTATCAAACCCTCTCCCCCTCTCCCCCTCTCCCCTCTCTCCTCCCTCCCTAAAACATTAAATTTAGAAACACAACAGCTTAGCAGTATTATTATGACCTACGATAATACCCTTAAATATTTAGTCGAGCAGTACCCAGAACAATTTGTAAGCTGGTTGCTAAGTTCAGAACCGACTGACATTCAAATCCTCAAAACTGAGTTAAGTTTAGAACCCATCCGCGCCGATGCGGTAATTTTCCTGCAAATAGCTAACCGGATTTTGCATCTAGAATTTCAAACCTTAGCTGTATCCAGACCGCCTTTACCTTTGCGAATGCTAGATTATTGGGTAAGGCTGCACCGCCAATACGAATGCGATATAGACCAGGTAGTAATTTTCCTCACTCCTACGAATGCTGAAGTTGCCTTTACAGAGGAATTTCGCGCTGCTAATACTTGGCATCGTTATCGAGTCATCCGTATCTGGGAACAAGACCCCGAACCGTTATTAGCTTCTCCTGCTTTGTTACCATTAGCAGTTTTGGCACAAACTGACTCGCCAGAAGTCTTACTGCAAAGGGTAGCAGCGCAAGTGGATATAATTGAAGAAAGAGAACGGCAGCGCAATGTTTCTGCTTGCGTTCAGATTATCGCCGGATTAAAGTTTGATAATGCTTTAATTCATCAGTTTTTTAGAGAGGAAGTTATGCGCGAATCTACGATTTACCAAGAAATTATTCAGCAAGGAATCAAAGAAGGTTTACAGCAAGGCAGACAAGCTGAAGTAACTTTAATTTTACGGCAATTAAATCGCCGAATTGGTGAAATCAACTCGGAATTGCTTGCCAAGATTCAAGTTTTAAGCTTTGCTAAGTTAGAAGAATTAGGGGAAGTGCTATTAGATTTTTCTACTGAGGCTGATTTAGTTAATTGGTTGAATGGGCAGGGAAGTTAAAGGAGTTAGAGACAGTGCGATTATCCATTATAATTACTGGTGAGCAAGTTATCACAAAAAATAAAATAGGGTGGGTAATCTATTACCCACCCCCACAAATCTAACTACAGAATTTTATTCAAAAACCCCATAAAATTCTGACAATTATTGACCACCGCGCTTATGAACCTTTCCTTGAGGATCAACATACGATCCTGTTCCTGGTAACTCATCTTCCACAACAGAATCATCTGCTACTGACTTAGAAATGCTCGGTGAATTAATCCCAGTAGTCGAAGTTGGGTTGTAACCTGCTTTTCCACTGATATTTGAGGGAACTTTTGCATCGAAACCTGTAAAATCAGTACCTACAGAACTGGTATTTATAGGAGTAATTACATCAGGAGTTCTAGAAGCAAATGGATTACCCTCTATTTGTGGTGTGCTGGCTTTCTGGGCAGCATTTTTAGCAGCATTACCTACATTTTGTGCAGATGACTTGATGTTTTCAGCACTACTCTTAACAGAGTCCACAACTGAAGGTTTAACTTCTTCGGCAGTATTCTTAACTGAATCACTTACACCGCGTACAGATGACTTGATGTTTTCAGCGCCACTCTTAACAGTGTCAACCACAGAAGGTTTAACTTCTTCAGCAGTATTTTTAACAGTATCGCTTACACCGCGTACAGATGACTTGATGTTTTCAGCGCCACTCTTAACAGTGTCAACCACAGAAGGTTTAACTTCTTCAGCAGTATTTTTAACAGTATCGCTTACACCACGTACAGATGACTTGATGCTTTCAGCACTATCTTTGACTGTATTTACTACAGAAGGTTTAACTTCTTGAACAGCATTGCTAACTGATTGCGCTGCATCTTTTAAAGAAGGTCTAACATCTTCTACAGCATTGCCAAGTGATTGCGCTGCATTAACTACAGATGGTCTAGCTTCATCAATTGTAGTCTTAACTGATTGTGCAATATCATTAACTGCTGGTCTAGCTTCATCAACAGTAGTCTTAACTGATTGTGCAATATCATTAACTGCTGGTCTAGCTTCGTCAACAGTAGTCTTAACTGATTCAGCAATCTGTTTTACAGAGGGTCTGACATCCTCAATTGTACCTTTAGCAGATTCCCCTACATCTTCTACAGTGTGGGTAACATTTGCAGCTACGTCCTTGACTACATCTACTACCTTGTCTACATTCTCAGTAAGACTTTCAGCAGCGTCATTACCAGTAATACCGCCAGCTACAGCACCAGCTACAGCACCGATAGCAGCACCAAATTTACCACCAATAAAACTACCAATTGCGGCTCCAGCTACGCCACCAGCAGCAGCACCAATTGCAGTACCTACTGGATGACTAGCTGCTTGATCAGCAACTTCTTCAGCCTTTTGTTGAATTTCCCCACCAGGCTGATTGTCAATAATCGCATCCACTGGACGAGCTTCACTTTCAATGATAATACTAGGTGAAGTTTCTTTAGTGCTATCTAAGGGTAATTTGTTCTCATTCATAAAAAATGTTTCCTTTTTAGATTTATTGGTTAGCTCTTGCAAGCTTCTATCTTTGTTTTCAAAACGGCTGATGTTATTGACTTACGACGCTAAATATTTGAAAATCCCCTATCATAAGGTTGTGCCTCTCTTCATTAGGAAGATTAGGAGAAAGTCTCAAAAATTACTCGCCATCAAAAGTCAATTTTCCATGACATTATCGCCTTTAGGTAATATCCCTTTTTAAAGGACGTACAGAGTGCGACAGTGAAAATGTATGATTGTTTACTGCACGTATTTAACTTAGCAAACACACCCTTGAATTTACACCTTCGTTAGAAGGAGATGAACAAACAGTTAATCAGTCTGTAGTTATATGTCTGCTTTTATAGGAGGAATTACCTCTAAAAAACAATTTTGTTACCAAAAAATGCTAATGTTATCAATTAACAATGACCGATGACCAATGACCGATGACCGATGACCAAGAATTAGATGTCTTTTTGTTTCCCACATCCTTTGCCCAGCAAAGATTGTGGTTTCTCAATCAATTAGCACCAGATAACCCTTTCTACAACGTATCTACAGCACTTCGCCTCAAAGGTTTACTCAATTTAACCGCGCTACAGCAAGCATTTAACGAAATTGTGCATCGCCACGAAACTTTACGCACTAATTTTGTGATGGTAGAAGGCGAACCAATGCAAGCTATAGCGTCTTCCTTAACTATATCTATAGTAGTAATAAATATCTGCCATCTATCCGCAGATGAAAGAGAGCAAGAAGTTATAAAACTGGCTATTCAGGAAGCTAGACAACCTTTCAATCTCGCAACCGATCAATTATTGCGAGTTAAACTGCTGCAACTTAATAATACTGAATATGTGTTGTTGTTAAATTTACATCACATTGTTGCTGATGGTTGGTCTATTGGTGTGTTAATTCGAGAATTAGGGACATTATATACAGGTTTATATCAAGAAATTTCCTGCAACGATCAAACTTCCTCCATCCCCCCCTTGATCAGCAGGGCTAGGGGGGTAGAAACTATTGTTGAGGGTGGAATTCTCCCCGAATTACCCATCCAATACGCCGACTTTGCAGAATGGCAGCGTCAATGGTTGCAAGGAGAAGTGTTAGAAACTCAGTTAGCTTACTGGCGACAACAGTTGCAAGATATATCGGTGTTGGATTTATTGAGCGTAGGCTCTTCCCGTCGGAGCGATCGCATCCCTTCAAACAAAGATAATTCTATCAGACTACCAATTCCATCATACCAAGGTGCGAAACAATTTCTAGAACTACCAAAATCATTAAGTAAAGCCCTAAAAGAACTTAGTCAACAACAAGGCGTTACTTTATTCATTACATTACTCGCCGCATTTCAAACCTTGCTATATCGCTACACACAGCAAGAAGATATTGCCGTAGGTTCACCAATTGCTAACCGCAACCGCAGTGAAATAGAAGGATTAATTGGTTTTTTCGTTAATAGTTTAGTATTGCGGACTAACCTTGGCGGTAATCCAACTTTTATAGAATTGCTTCAACGGGTAAAAAAAGTTGCGTTAGGTGCTTATGCTCATCAAGATTTGCCTTTTGAAAAGCTGGTAGAAGAATTACATCCTGAACGGGATTTAAGTCGTAACCCACTATTTCAAGTAAGTTTTTCTTTGCAAAATACGCCAATACAAGCGCTCAATTTACCTGAAATTAGCTTAAGTTTAGTAGAGTTTGACATTGGCACTGCCAAGTTAGATTTAGAGTTCAATCTTTGGGAGGATGTAGAAAACATTTGCGGAGAAGTTGTTTTTAGTACTGATTTATTTGCTCGCGCTACTATTACCCGAATGTTGGGGCATTTTCAAACTTTATTGTCAGAAATTGTTACTAATCCAAAACAGCATATTTCTGAATTATCTATTTTAACTGAAGTAGAACGGCATCAAATACTGGTTGAATTTAACCAGAATCAATCGTGCTTTACCCCCCCCAGCCCCCCCTTATTCAGGGGGGGAGTTAGAGAGATAAATAGCCCCCCGTTATTAAAGGGGGAAGTTAGAGAGATAAATAGCCCCCCGTTATTAAAGGGGGAAGTTAGAGAGATAAATACACAATGCCCACCCTTATCAAGGGGGGGAGTTAGAGGGGGAAATACACAATGTTTTCATCAGTTATTTGAGCAACAGGTAGAAAAAACGCCTAATGCGATCGCGTTAGTATTTGAAAATCAGCAGTTAACTTATCGTGAATTAAATAACCAAGCTAACCAAGTTGCACACTACTTACAAAAATTAGGAGTAGTTCCAGAAGTTATTGTCGGAATTTGTTTAGAACGTTCTCTAGAAATGATCGTAGGATTATTGGGCATCCTCAAAGCAGGAGGAGCATATTTGCCTTTAGATCCTAATTATCCTCAAAAGCGTCTTAAGTTTATGATCGAAGACGCAAACATATCTATTCTACTAACTAATTCATCTATCATTCCCCCCCTCCCTGTTAACGGGGAGGGGGCAGGGGGGTGGGGTTTTTTACAACAAAATATCAACATAATTTACATAAATCAAAAACTAAACGTTATTACTAAATACAGTCAAAACAACCCAAATAGTAATATTAAGTATGAAAATTTAGCTTATATTATTTATACTTCTGGTTCAACAGGAAAGCCTAAAGGTGTTTTAATTCAGCATCAAGGGTTGTGCAATTTAGCAGAAGCACAAATTGCGATTTTTAACTTACAACCTAGTAACCGCATTCTGCAATTTGCATCTTTAAGTTTTGATGCGTCAATATTTGAAATTGTGATGGCGTTGCGGAATGGCGCAACATTATATTTAGCTAAAAAAGAAGCACTTTTACCAGGAAAAGAATTAATTAAATTATTACGCGATGTCTCCGACGGGCTTTGCCTACGCGCTATCACTCACGCCACCCTTCCCCCTGCTGTATTATCAGTCTTACCAACAGCAGAATTACCAGCATTACAAACAATTATCTGTGCAGGTGAAGCGTGTTCACCAGATATTATCAAACATTGGGCGAATGGAAGAAGATTTTTTAACGCCTATGGAGTCACAGAAGCAACTGTTTGGTCAACTGTTATAGAATTTAAAGATGATAATACCTTATCTATTGGGAAATCAATTCTTAACACTGAAACCTATATATTAGATCCTTATTTACAACCTGTACCTATTGGTATTTCTGGGGAGTTATATATAGGTGGTGAAGGACTAGCGCGAGGATATCTCAACCGCCCAGATTTAACTGCTGAAAAATTTATCCCTCATCCTTTTAGTAGTAAAATAGGTGCGCGTCTTTATAAAACAGGTGATTTAGCGCGTTATTTACCAGATGGGAATATAGAATTTTTAGGGCGGATAGATCATCAAGTCAAAATTCGTGGTTTCCGCATTGAATTAGGAGAAATTGAAGCGGTATTGCGCCAGCATCCAGGGGTGAGAGAGGTAGTGGCGATCGCAACTGAAGATATTGCCAACAAGCGCATAGTAGCCTATATTATTCCGAATACTCAGATAATACAATCATCTACCAAACTTTCAAAACCCATAAACAGCGATGGAGAAAACCTGTGGGGTTCTATATCAAATGAATTACGCCAATTTTTAAAAGAAAAATTACCAGAATATATGATACCTTCAGCATTTGTCATGCTGGATACGCTACCACTCACACAAAATGGCAAATTAGATCGTCGTAAACTACCTACACCGCAGAACTTTAATAATAACTTAAACGATCAGAATTTTGTTTTTCCTCGTACTGCTACAGAATTAACACTTACAAAAATCTGGAGTGAAATTCTTAACATTGAGCGTGTCAGCATTCACGATAACTTCTTTGATATAGGAGGAAACTCCCTACTAGCTATCCGCCTATTAAATCAAATACAAGCACAATTTCAGCGTGAATTGCCACTGCCTACCTTATTTTTAAATCCCACAATAGCAGAAATAGCCGCTAATTTATCTTCCAACAGCAATTATTTTAAATGGTCGCCTTTAGTTGCAATTCAGCCTCATGGTTCAAATCCCCCTTTCTTCTGTGTCCATCCTATATTTGGTGTAGTTTTACCATATTACGAATTGGCACACCATTTAGGAAAAAATCAACCTTTTTATGGATTACAACCTCTTGGAATTGATGGAAAAAATGCCCCATTAACTACAATTGAGGATATGGCTGCTTACTACATTAAAGCGTTACAGTCCGTGCAGCCACAAAGTCCTTATTTTATCGGTGGTTGGTCTTTTGGTGGTTTAGTCGCCTATGAAATGGCTCAACAATTGCAAGCAGCAGGACATGAAGTTGCATTAGTAGCTATCTTGGATACTCAAGCACCAGTTTCTAGCAATAAACCTTCATTAAAGGATAGTTTTAAATTTATTTTTACTACAGTGATCAGATCTATCTGGTCTTTTATTGCAGACTACTTTTATATATTAACTACTCCTAACCCAGAATTAAAAAACCGTATACTAGACAACAAAAGTAGTAAATATTCGGAAAATAACCATAATCCCAAAAATTATTCTAAGCTTAATCAGTTCTTAACATTGCTGAAAACTAAATTTTCATGGCATCATGCTCTACAACAGTATGCTTTAACTAACCTGATACCGAATGAATCGAGAAGCTTAATCTTAAGGGAAGTAAGCATTCGCCCGATGTTGCGGATATTCCAGGCTAATAGCCAAGCTGTTTTAAGCTATAAACCAAAGATTTACCCCAAAAACCTTCATTTGTTTACCAGCATAGAAGAAGTTGGCAAAACTGATCGAGATCCAACTATGGGTTGGAGTGAATTAGCGACGGGAGGAGTTAAAGTGCATCAAGGTAGTGGTAATCATCTTAGTATGTTAAAAAAACCTCATGTTGAGGGGTTGGCTGAACAACTTAAGGTATGCTTTGATCAAGCAAAAGTAACCGCATCATCTCAAAGTTTTCCACAAAAGTAGCAGTTTTTCCACAGATTTTGGGTAGTTTTCCACAAAAGTTAGATAAGGATAGGCTTTTTTTGGTCATTGGTAATTGTTAATTGTTTAAATGATGCACAGATATCGCACTTCTCCCATAAAATCAAATACATCAGGAATCCGCCTGTATTTAGATACGGCTGACACTACACAATGGCAAACATGGCTCCCAACTGGTATGTTTTACGGAGTCACAACTAACCCATTATTGCTAAAACGTGCTAACGTTACTTGTTCTGTAGAACAATTAAAAGCTATAGCTAATCAAGCGTTTGAGTTAGGCTGTCAAGAAGTACAACTTCAAACCTGGGGAAATACAGTAGATGTGTTAGTTAATACAGGAAAGCTTTTAGCTGCAATTGACGATCGCATTGTTGTTAAAGTACCAATTACTCAACTAGGTACTCAAGCAGCTTCTAAACTAATTGCCGAAGGAATTAAAATTACACTTACAGCAGTATATGCTGTGCCTCAAATCTTAATTGCAGCAGCTTTAGGCGCTGAGTATGCAGCACCTTATTTGGGTAGAATTAACGATTTAGGGCGTAATGGAATTAATGATTTAGTGTCCATGCAGCAAGGACTTATTGGGGTTGGTAGTACAACCAGAATATTAGTTGCTAGTATTCGCAATATCGAGGATATGGCTTTTTTGACAACTCAGGGACTAGATACCTTTACTTTTTCACCTGCGATCGCAGAAGCTTTTTTTAATGTTACCGCAACAAATCAAGCTGCAACTGAATTTGAGCAAGCAGCTTGGAGTGAGGAGTAGGTTTTGCAAAGTATCCCTATCTATATAGATAAAGTAACTGATTAAGAGCCTATTATATATTTTTAAGAGATTTTAACCGCAGATAAACGCAGATAAACGCAGATATTTCCTGTGATTAATTATCTTTCAGATAGGCTCTAAAAGCAACAACTCTAATATCTTGCGACCATTCCATGCTAACCTTTGCGCCCCTTTGCGCTAACCTTTGCGCCCTCTGCGTTAAAAATAAAATTATGATACTTACAAATAACCTAAAACTTAACCATCAATCCTATACCACACAGACTAACCCTTTAAGCGTCGCGCCCATGATGGATCGCACCGATCGCCACTGTCGTTATTTTATGCGACAAATAACGCGATGCACACTGTTATATACAGAAATGGTTACAAGCGCAGCTATCTTGCATGGTGATAAAGAACGTTTACTAGGTTTCTCCCCAGAAGAAAAGCCACTATCTTTGCAAGTAGGTGGCGATAACCCTAAAGATTTAGCAGAATGCGCCCGTATTGCAGAGGATATGGGCTATAACGAGATTAACTTAAATGTAGGCTGTCCGAGCGATCGCGTTCAAAATGGCAACTTTGGTGCTTGTCTGATGGCGCAACCCCATAAAGTTGCTGATTGTATTTCCGCAATGATCCAAGCTACTAATATACCAGTAACAGTTAAACATCGCATCGGAATTGACGACTTAGATAGCTACGAAGACATGACCAACTTTGTAAGAATAGTATCAGATGCAGGTTGTCAGCGTTTTACTGTTCATGCACGTAAAGCTTGGTTGCAAGGATTAAGCCCTAAAGAAAACCGCGATATTCCTCCCTTAAGATATAGTGATGTCCATAAATTAAAACAAGATTTTCCCCACTTATTTATTGAGATTAATGGCGGATTTACTAATTTGCAACAAGTAAAAGAACAATTGCAATTTGTGGATGCCGTAATGATTGGACGTGCAGCTTATGATAATCCTTATATATTTGCGATCGCAGATTGTGAAATATATGGCTCATATACACCCCCAACTCGTCATCAAGTAGTTGAAGCAATGTTACCTTACATTGATTATTGGGCAAAAAAAGGATTGAAATTAAATAAAATTACCCGCCATATGCTGCAACTATTTAATGGACAACCAGGAAGTAGAGCATGGAAACGTTATTTGACAGAAAATTCTGTCATTCCTGGTGCAGGCGTTGAAGTAGTACAGCAAGCTTTAGCGCAAGTAGGTTGAGGAGAGGGACGGCAACGGATGGATTTAACGGATAAGTTGCCGGAGGAGAGGGAGGGCAACGGATGGCTGTAACGGATTTAACGGATAAGTTGCCGGAGAACGGAAGTGATTATCATGTTATCTCTTGCAAAAGTCAAGTAAATCTTGTCTTTCATCTGCGTTCATCTGCGGTTCATCTGCGTTCTAAAAAAAAAATATGCCAGAGGTATAATGATTAAAATAATATAAATATACATAAAAAATCAAATAGTGATTTTTTAAAACTAACCAATTTGATATGAAAACTAACTTACACCAACTATCACCCCCAAGTATTTATAGTCAAGACTTCAATTTGTGGATTCAACAGACAACTAACCAAATCCGTTCTGGGAATTTTGACTTAGTTGACTGGGAGAATGTTGTAGAGGAATTGGAAAGTTTGGGAAAATCAGATCGGCGAGAATTAAAAAGCAGATTAGCCGTACTGCTTATGCACTTACTTAAATATAAATACCAGCCAGAAAAACGCTCTAAAAGTTGGCTAACTACTATCTTTGAGCAACGTCAGCGCATCATGGATTTATTAAGCGACAGCCCTAGCCTTAAAGGTTATCTTAATGAAGTTTTTCAGGCTGCATACCAGGAAGGTTGCAAAAAAGCTTCTTTAGAAACTGATTTACCTATCAAAACTTTCCCTGCTGAGTCTCCTTTTAACTCATACGAAACTTTGAATCCTGATTACTTACCTGATTAGCTATAGCATCATGTGGTAAATTGATAATTTTCACACAAATTAAATGTCTGGAATATAACTTATTTATATATATATTAATTTGTTAACCTTTCTGAAGCGATCGCCCTTAAAAAACCGCTTATTAGCGCCATTGTACACCAGTTTTGTATTTTTGGTGTTGTTGGCGATCGCCCAAACATACCTCAACATATTACTAGAACGATACTATCAACAAACTGCCGATCAAGTTACCCGTTCTTTATTAGTAGAAAAAGAAACAGAACGTTTACTTAGCGCCGTAATTGACGAGCAAACAAGTGTGCGAGGCTACTTGCTGACCCAGGATATAACATTCTTAGAACCTTACCGCACAAAGGCAAGAAGAAGCTTTTATAGTAGCCAAAAGCATCTATTTAAATTAGTCCAAGAAAATCCTGTTCAAGTTCAAAAATTGCAACAAATTCAAATAATTTATAACAATTGGCAAAAACTGTTTGTTCATAAAGTGCTAAATAAAACTGCTAGCAGGACGACTTTACCAGGAAAATTTTTGTTCGATCCCATGCGTTTGCAAGCTGCAAACTTGCTGGAATATGAAGACAAAATTCTGAATCAACGCCAACAACAATTATACCAAGTTAACCAACTAAAAACAGTTTTAAATATTAGCAATTTAGTAATTATCCTAGCGGGTATAGGTGGAAATTTTTGGCTGTTACGTCGGCGAGTTGAGTTACCTTTATTGCGGTTAACTAAAGTTGGTCAAGCTTGGCGAAAAGGTAATCTAGAAGTACGTTTAGATTATTCTTCTCCTGATGAAATAGGACGGTTAGCTGAAGTTTTAGATGGAATGGCGGGGGAAATTCGCGATCGCCAAGTAGCCAACAAATTGCGATCGCAACAGCTTGAAGACATGATTTCTGCACTATCCCACGATCTGCGAACTCCCTTATTAGCCACTAAAAAAACTTTGCGCCCCATGATTCATGGCGCTTTTGGTGAAGTTAGTGAGATTTGGAAAGAAATTTTAGAAGAATTTGACCAATCAAACGACAATCTATTGAAACTTGTCAACACACTTTTGGATGTTTCCCGCTATGAAGCAGGCGGTAGCAAAAACTTAAACTGGGAACCTTTAGATTGGGAAAAAATATTTACCCAAGCAATTAACCAACTAGCTCCCAATCACCAGCGCCCATGCCCTTTAACGTTCAAAATCGCGCCATCCTTACCCATTATTTATGGGGATGCAATAGAAATTCAAAGAGTAATCCAGAATTTACTAGATAATGCTGTACGGGTAAGTCAATCACATCAACCAATTACACTTGAGGTTTCCTTATTACCAAAAGCGGTAAAAGTGGCAGTATGCGATCGCGGTTGTGGAATTTCACCCCAAGAAAAGGAAAAACTCTTCCATCGCTTTATTCAGGGACGAGGTAGACGCGGGGGGGCAGGATTAGGTCTTTACTTGTGTCGCCAAATTGTTGCAGCGCATGGTGGCATGATTGATGTGGAAAGTAAATTAAGTGAAGGTAGTACCTTTTGGTTTACGCTTCCTTGCAAGAGACAGCCATGAGTATTTACTCACAACAAAACATGAAAATTTTTTCTCACCCCTCCCTCCTCTCTCCTCCCTCCTCCCTACTTTCAAGATAAGTCTAATGAGTAGCGAACTTCCAATCAAAATTTTATTAGTTGAGGATCACGCTTTAATGCGTCGGGGGATGAAAGGTCAATTTGCCTTAGAACCAGGATTTACGGTAATTGGAGAAGCCGTTGATGGTTCCCAGGCGATTGAATTAGCTACTCAACTACAGCCAGATGTGGTTTTAATGGATATCGATCTTCCTGTGCTAGATGGTATAAGTGCGACACAACAGATAAAAAGCGATCGCACTACCACACGCATCCTCGCTTTGAGTGCCTTTGATAACGATACCCAAGTAATGGGAATGTTAGCCGCAGGTGCAGATGGTTACTGTCTCAAAAGTATTGAATGGGAACAACTAATCTCTGTAATTAATATAATTCAAGGAGGCGGAGCTTACCTAGATCCTGCGGTTGCTCGTAAAGTTGCGCGGATGCTCAAACCTGCTGCTTCTAGCCCAACTCCTCAACTTGAACAAATCCAAAAACCTTTACTCAGTAGTCGTGAGCGAGAAATCTTAAAACTAATTGCTGAGGGATGCACAAATCAGGTAATTGCTGAAAAGCTTTTCCTCTCTCTAGGGACAGTTAAATCTTACGTGCGGATGATCTTAAATAAACTCAGTGTTGATGATCGCGTCCAAGCAGCCGCCAAAGCAATCCGCGAAGGCTTAATTTAACTGAAGCGTATCCTGCAAACTCATCTTTGCTGTTTTTTGATGAGACACAAACGACAGATCAACAGTTATTTGTTCCTCTGACCATAATATGTAGGGATGATCAATCTGTTTGAGAAAACCTTCGGGTAAAGGCAAACAAAGTACTAAAACTTCAGGCTCAAACAGAGTCACTTCCTCATCTAAAGGAATTCCATAGTAGGGAAAAACCTCTGCACCTTGGTCGAGGTAGTAGCGGCTGACACGCTGCACCGTTGCAACATTCTGACCTATGACCATGACTCGATTCCCTAGCAGCGAATCTATGGATTGATAATAGTCGCCCATTTAGATGCAATCAGTGTAGAAATATGTTGCCTAATTTATCATCGTGCTTATAGTTTGAAGCGACTACCGCAATATGGATAGCCAAGTGGATAGTTCTGATGTCCAGTGGATACTATCGCGCTACAACTCTCGAACTATCCAATTGGGAGTATTTCTAAATTGCGTATCAAACGATACTTATTTGTGGTTCTGTATTGTTTGTAACTAACTGTGGATATAACCGAACAAATTTATCAACTTGTCAAGCAGTGGGGTCGAGCCTTAAATCCATCTCAAGCTAGTACTGCACTGCGTCAGATTGCTCAAATTAGCGGTTGCCTCCCCAATCCTACTCAAAATTTTACTGAACAAGAAGACAAAAAAGTAATCCGATGGTTACAAGAAAATCATCCTAATGCTTATCTCTGGGCAATTACACAACGCTCAATGGGTCATCCCGCGATAGTTTGGGGTGCAGTGAGTAAGTAAGCAGTTAGCAGTTAGCAGTTAGCTATTAGCTATTAGCTTTTCTGAGGTCTGTATAAGTTCCACCACTACAACTTGTCAATAGCTTTGTTTCCCTAGCTATAACTCTCCTATCTAGATATCCCATTGTTACTGTAATTTCTAAAACCTAAATTTTGTGAGCAATACCATGATGATTACCACTACTATCGCTTCTGTTCGTTACTCTCTAGACGTAATTAAAGAAGAAGTAAGTTATCTATTAAATAGAGGAGTAATTTATCGCCAACAACGGATATATATTTTATTAGAACATTTTCCTGCCCGTGACTGGAATATTCTTGAAAGTGAGTTAGAAGAAAACGGTTATTTATTGCGCGATCGCATTGGCGATCTATATGCTTGTGAACAATGGACAAATGATTAAAACTGCCAAATCCTACTATTCCCTTGCTCAACTATAGAGTTGTGCTAAAATATTAATAATCATGTCTATCAATTAATATTTATATATTTTCAAGGAAAAGTCGTGACAAACCGCTATGACTTTATCAATCCCCATAGCCATTACTATGCGGTGGGTAGTGACGCTGTAAGTATCTGTAATTGGTTGATTGAGAATAGAAATAAGGATGATGTACTGAAGTTACTAACGCAGTTTTCTAACGCTCATACTTGGGGAATTAAGCAAGGCTTTGTTAGTACCAATTCTTATGAAGATTTAACGAAGGAACTAAAGAAAAGTAAAGCAGCTAACAAAGCTAGTAAAAGAGATGAAGACGGGAATATTATTGATGGAGAAGATGCTGAAAACGATGTTAGGGCTTTTAGTCTAGGAGAAGCACAATTAATAATTGAAGCGTATGAGACAAGTAAAACCGTTAGTCATTTTGCACCGCTAGTTAAGTTTCTGTTTTATACAGGTTGCCGTAGCGGAGAAGCAGTAGCTCTTAAATGGAAGCATATCAAGCAAGACTGTACGGTGATAAGTTTTCAAGATAGTTATGACCAGGAAACCAAAACTACTGGTGATACCAAAACTTATGTTAAACGCATCTTCCGTACAGCACTTAACAGCAAGCTACACAAGCTACTTAAACAGCTTGAGAGTGAACGATTAGAACCCGATAACCCTAATGAGTATGTACTTAAAACCAAAACTGGTAAACAAATTGCGTGGAGCAACTTTACAAAGACTTGGAGGGGAGGGGACTCTAATAAATCTGTAATCAATGACCTAATAGAGCAAGGAAAGGTTAAACAATACCTTAAACCCTATGCTACTCGTCACACATTTATTACTCATCAAATTAACAACGGCTATCAAGCTCACGCAATAGCTGGTTTGGTCGGCAATAGTGCTAATAGTATATGGGAATATTACTTTGATAAAAAGCAAAAAGATGTCATAGCATCAGACTTCTAACCACCTCAACTAACTAACTCTCTCTCTCACTCCCTACCACTAGGGAGTTTTTTTTTACTTATATGTCAACCTACATTTCACACTATTAGAGCTTACCTGAGAAAGAAAAGCACAAAATACACAATGTTCCATGTGAAACATCGGTATATGTTGATGAATTGTGACTTCAAACCATTGATGCGGACAACTTTTAACTAAATCTTCTAATTGATTAATATTTAAGTCATAAGATGCTGTAATTCTTTCTAATTCCAACTTTTTAAAGTAATCTGCTGTTAGAGGATTAGCAACATTAAGAGAGAAATCCCCAATACATTTATCTGCACTAAAAAACTTTAGTTGGTCGTAATTCCGCACAATATAACCATCTGCATTACAAGAACGTACTTGCTGCAAAATATAGTTTTCCCCTGGTTTTGTAATTCGGGGTGGTGCAACATAAATAGTTGTGTTTATATCTTGATATTTTTTTGCTTTTATGTTTAAATTATAATTACGTACTATTTTTACAGCTTCGCGACAATTCCGAGGAGCTTCAAATTCACAATAAACCGTTTCAATTCCCTCTAATAGTGCAGCTTGTAATTGTTTGAGATTACGCACTAATACTATTAAATGAGGAGATGAAGGGATAGAAGAATCTGAAGATATTGGGAGTAAATCTTTATAGGAAGCATTGGAATTAAGTTGCCAACGTTTCGGTTGAGAGCGCAACTTTTCTAACTTTGCTACTATATCCCGTCGCAAACGATTCAACTCACTAACAGGTAACATGACATTATCGCTAATGTGATTAGTGAAAGAATCCAAATAAAATGGAGTATTACCGAGGCGATTAAATTGCGATCGCAAACGTTCTGTAGTGAGTGGTTTGCTATGCGCTTCGACTAGGGGCATTTCTGATTGTACCTGGACAACATGACCAAGTTCATCGCGTGCTACTGCACTTAACAACTCGTTAACTTCTCCATACACCTCTATATTAATTCCACGCTGAAATTGGGGATTTTCCCCTGTAAAACTCTGACGCAATTGTTTATCTAATTCTGGATTCGGAAGTTTTCCAAATCTTATCTCCTACATGAATTCCCCGTAGATTTAAATTTCCGCGTCCAAAACTGAGAATTGCATCTTCTCCCCGATGTTCCACTGCATAAATGCGACCACCTTCTTCTTTTGTTTCTGGGTGTCCGCAGTCAAATACAACTCCATCTCCAGGTTTAACAGGTGCTTGCAATTGCACAGTAATTTGTTCGTTACGAATGCGAGTAACTTCCCCCAAATAAACACCCCGCTTTTTACCAAAACGGGCGTGAACTAATTCTTGATTATTAATACCTTTAAACCAACCTGTAGATATTCCCCGTGAAAATGCCATTTCCAGGTTGTATTGTTCTTCGTTTGTTACGTGATATTGGTTTGGTGAGGGCATTTTAGTCGCTAATGTAGAGACGCGAAATTTCGCGTCTCTACACGCCGACGCGGACTCTTTGGTTTCATCAAGGTTTGGTAAGGTGGTATCTGCGATCGCATCAACAGGTGATAAACTTGCGATCGCGCGGTCTAAAGCTTG
The DNA here is from genome assembly GCA_963711165.1 of uncultured cyanobacterium. Classification (GTDB taxonomy): domain Bacteria; phylum Cyanobacteriota; class Cyanobacteriia; order Cyanobacteriales; family PCC-9333; genus Crinalium. The sequence continues at coordinate 77,464 of CAVQDG010000057.1, forward strand.
GCGATAAACGCGAGTAACATTAGCAACATACTCAGCAGTTTTCAAACGCCCTTCAATTTTTAAACTACTAACCCCAGTTTTAACCAACTCTGGCAAAACTTCCAACCCCGCCAAATCTTGAGGACTTAATAAATATTTTCTATCCCCAAGTTCTACCTCATTCCCATCAGCAATTAACTCATAAGTCATCCTACAAGCTTGAGCGCATTCGCCACGATTCGCAGAACGTCCACCCAACGCCTCACTCGTTAAACACTGACCAGAATAAGCCACACACAAAGCGCCATGAACAAAAACTTCTAGTGGTAAAGAAGCATCACTTCTAGCAATTTGATATTGAATTCTATCAATTTGATTGAGAGAACATTCACGCGCCAAAACAACCAAATTACAACCCAATGATTTAGCAAACTCCACCCCAGCAGCACTGGTAATAGTCATCTGAGTAGAAGCGTGAATTGGGAAATCTGGAGATAAATGCCTAATTAAACGACAAATTCCAATATCTTGCACAATTACCGCATCTACACCTGCTGAAATAATAGTACGGAGATACTTTTCTGCCTCTCTTAATTCTTGAGGAAATATTAAAGTATTCAGCGTGACATAACCTTTTACACCCCTAAGATGTAAATATTCCATCAATTCGGGTAAGTCCGCCTCAGTAAAATTTTCCGCCCGCATCCGCGCATTAAACCTATCCAAACCAAAATAGATAGCATCCGCCCCATTTTCCACAGCAGCTTTAGCACATTCCCAATTACCTGCTGGTGCAAGCAATTCTGGACGTTGTAGAGTAGATTTGATTTGTTCAGGTGCTTGGTTTAGAGCAGCGTTCATCGGTTTTGCGGTGGTTGAGATGGGGCTATATAGATGAAATTAGATAATTTTGTATTTCATATATAGACGTATAAATAAGTGTAGCAACTTACATTGATATCAAATCGGCTAGTATCATTTTTGTATAAATAGATCGTTGCATTTTATCTGTGTTCATCTGTGTTCATCTGTGGTTAATTTTTAAAAAACATCGCATATTTCTTAAGCTAAGATCGCTAACATGAACTACCTAACTGTTGATAAATTTGGTCGGGTTGATATTTGCGGTCAACAGCTTGACGTAAAAATGCTAACATTTGTTTTAAAGTAAAAAGTGTGTGGTAAATTAATCGTCCACCTTTTCTTTTCTGGCTAATTTTAGCTTTATTTTGCTATCTAAAGCCACGTAAATAGCTCCCTTATCTAAATGACTAACATGATTAGCCGCAATTAAATAAGGCGTATTTACAGGTATGTTTTATATCCCACAGTTAGTAATTTGAAACCATTGTTGGTATAAAACTTTAATCCATGCCCAAAAGAGATTAAAACTAACTTGTCCTATCCAAGATAACTGTGTTCTATTGGCACTGGTTATTGACTGAATTTTGAGGTAAAAAGCCGCTATCAGTAAAATAGGTAAAGTAAGTTTTGAGCAAATTTTGATCTACTGGCGGACAAACTAACTCAGCCTCCCTTAATAATTTAAGGGTTTCTTGGCAGTCAAGTTCTGGCATTCTTCCTTGCTGATATAGCTGAGGTATTGTTAGTTTATCCTCAAACCTATTGTCAAGGAATAGCGGTACAAGCGGATATAAAGGATTATTTTCTGAAACTTTAGTACTCCTTAACTTTGACTGCCATTCTTGGTAAGGAATATGTTTAACTGGATAACCGAAGGAGCCAATCCAATCAACTAATTCATTCCAATACAGAGGATGAGGACTAATTAAATGAAAGACTTTGCCGATAACCTGCTGCTTTGAGAGATGAATTGTAGCGCGACTAACATAATCTACAGGCGAAATATTCCAGACATAATCTATATCTGGCATACTGCCCATTTGAATACAACCTTTAATAATCCGGCAAATAAAATCGGCTGTATTACAAATGCCCGTTTGAGTATGACCAAATATCCACGCAGGACGATAAATTGTTACAGGTAGACCGCGCTCGCGTGCAATCGTTACTAATTTCTCTGCTACCCATTTACTCTGGGCATAACCTACTAACATTCCATTTGGATTGACAAGTTCTTCGTTTTCAGTTACTATCTTCCCCGTATAATCTGCCGAATCAAATACTGCTGTACTGGAGATATAATGAACTGGTTTAACTTTACCCTGACAAGCTAATCTTAGCACTTCTTGAGTTCCTAACACATTGGCGGGCTTGAGGGCAGAATAGGGATAAACGAAGTTCAGTAAAGCTGCATTGTGATAAATCCAATCAATCTGTTGGGCTAGGTTGTCAAATTGTTCGGAATTTAAGCCCAGCAAAGGTTTAGATATATCTCCAATAACTGCAATAATACGGTCTTTCAAGTCTAAATTCCAAAGGCTATATTTTTCTAAATTAGCTTGGATTCTTTCTTTACCCATTTCTGGGCTATTAGCTCGCACTAAACAATGAATTGATGCAGAGGTTTGTTGTAGGAGTTCATCAAGTAAAAAAGCTCCAAGAAATCCAGTTGCACCTGTTAAAAAAATATGTGATGGTTCTTCGGTGATTGCTGTATTTGTTGTGTGAGGATGAATTGCTTCATCAAGAACTGCTTCAGCATTTAAGTCAATAGTTGCGTATGGAGTTGAATAATTAAAGCTCGTCCTTCTTTCCAGCGAGGGAGCAAGAGATCCCTTGATATCTGTATAGGCAATTGGTGTCTTTAACTGCGATTCATTCTGGATTCTAATTTCTTCAGTAGATAGAGAAATATCTTTTTGCAACCTAAGCAATACATAGCTAGCTAATTTGCTATCTAACAGCTTGCCTAAATTATTCCAAGATGCAAAGTGTGCCTTGACAACAGTATCAAGAATCGCTGGGTCTAGTTCGGTTAAATTCTCTTCAAAGTTCGGATTGAATAGAAAATTAGAAACTTCTTGGCTAATTTCTACGCACTCTACTATCTTTAAATTATGCTTTGAAAACAATTCTAACCATTCTTGAGCCGTAATGATATAAGAGGAAGTCTCAGCGTGTTCGATAGTAGACAAGGTATGGGCAATAAATTCAGCCAACAATAAAGTCCCACCTTCATTTAAATTGCTGGAAATATTGGCAAACAAATCTTGTTTGTTTTTAATATAAACAGCTACTTCAAATCCAAATATCAAATCGTATTGATAGGGAAAATCATCTTTGGCACTATCGCCGTTATAAACTTTTATCCGTTGGGATAAATTATTTTTGGCTATCTTTTGCTCGTCTAGCTCTGCTTGTTTCGGAGAAATAGTATATCCTGTTAATTGCAGGTGAGGATACTTTTTGGCGAGATAAAGAATGTCTGAAGCATAGCCGCAACCAAAATCTAGCACTTGGTTAATCTTAGAAAAATCAACATTTTTAAACAAAATATTTCGCAACTCAATTTGAGATTGCAATGCTAGCTTTGCTTGTTCTGGATATGCTTCTGGTTTGTAGAAAGTTAGTATCCAAGAAAATTTAGGTATTTTTTCGGAAAATATGCCAAACGTCAGATAACTTTCATCTGATAGCAATACCTGTTCAAATTGCGAAATCACATCGTAATGATGGGAAACGGTAAAAGAGGGTTGAACTTTTTTCTTGATTTGGCTCTTTTCATTGGCTAAATTTTTGAGCTTCTTCAAGGAATAAAGCGAAGCCATTATCGAATCTGTATCAACACCAAAATCAATCAAACAGGCAATCTCGTTAATACCAATTTCTTTGAGACGCTCAATTTTTTCTAGACAGCTTGTAGGTGTACCAAATAAAGCACTGGTTTGAAAATATCTCTCAAAGGCATAATTCAATAACTCTTGTTGCCCTTTCTCGTTCAAATCGTCCAAACTTTCTGCATTTTGCCGCCAGAGATTAACAGAACTTTTCAAATATTCAATAAACGGCTGTTTTACTGTAGCACGAATCGTTTCTATATCTTCTCCAATGAAGGTATGGAGCATCAATGTGACATGACCACTATCGGGATCATGACCATTTTTGTAGCGTGCTTCTCGATAAATAGAGACTTTCTCCGCCAATTCTTCAATAGACTGGAAAAGCAAAGCCGTCAAGATATTAGTGCCAGCAGCCCCAGCCTCTATAAATCGTTCTTTACCGCCTGTGCAAGTTGTCCAAACTGGTAGTTCGCTCTGTATTGGTAAAGGATAAATTCTAATATTTGCTTGCTTTCCTACACCGTTGGGTAAACAAATTGATTCTCCCCGCCACAGTTTTTTCACTGTCTGCATACTACTAAATAAAATTTCGGTGCGGTTGGCATAATTTTCTGGAGCTAAAACAAAATCGTTGGGATTCCAACCCGCAGCAAAACCAATATCTACTCTGCCATCAGATAAATTATCAATTACTGACCATTCTTCTGCTACGCGCACAGGATTGTGCATAGGTAAAACAACGCTGCCAGCACGAAGGCGAACCCGTTTAGTTACCATTGCTAAAGCCGCCGCCAGCACAGAAGGATTGGGATAAATTCCGCCAAAAGCGTGAAAATGCCTTTCTGGTATCCATACGGCTGTGAAATTCTGCTGGTCTGCAAATTTGGCTCCTTCAATTAACAAGCGATATTTATCGTCCGTAAATTCCGCTTCATTACTAGAAAAGTAAAATAGACTAAATTCTATTACCGCCTTTACAGCAGGCTTTTCACTTCTAGCAGCGTCATCCAGCGGTTTTATGTCCTCAACGCCTTTGATTAATGTTTCTATTGCCACTTTCGGAGTTGAGGGTGCAATAGTAGCTGGTGATTCTGTTTCTGATAAAATCCAACTGGCTATTTTACTGATAGTAATTTGTTCTAGAAATACCTCTATAGGTAAACTCAGACCATACTTAGTCTCAAGGTAGTTTTTTATTTCTACAACTTTGAGTGAGTCTAACCCTAAAGAGTTAAGTGTATCTTGGGCAGTAAGCTGATCTGAGGAAATTCTTAAAATCCGACCTATTTCGTTACATAAATCCAGTTCTAGTAAAAATTGACGTGAGGAGTCTGACCTAGCTGCTGCATCTGGCTCTGCAGTCTGAGTTACCGATGATTGGGGCATTTGACCCAAGATGCTAGAAGCCATTACCTCCAGCGTTCCAGCAAGGAAGGCATCCCGACACGCATAACGCTGAATCTTTCCGCTAGATGTTTTGGGAATGCTGCCTGGTTTTATCAGGATGATCGCATAAGCCTGCAATTGATGTTCTTCTGCCACCTTTTGCCGAATACTTTTGATCGTTGCTTCTGTATCTAAAGGTAAAGAGACTTCTGAAGTGACACCCAAATCCGCCTCTCCTTGGCGACGATCTGATTGTCGCTTTTCCTCCTCAACGCTTTCACTACGCTCTGTTTTGTCCGAACGCCGCTTCCAATAGCGTCGCACTACCTCAGTTACTACTACCAGTTTCTCTTCTCCATCAATTTCTATAGAAAATGTTGCACTACAATTGAGACGAAGCACAGATGGAGAGCTTTGCTCAACTGTCAATTCAATATCTTGGGGATAGTAGTTACGCCCGCGAATAATGATTAAATCTTTCAAGCGACCTGTAACAAATAGTTCCCCATCTTGCACAAAACCCAAGTCACCTGTACGTAAAAATGGCCCTTCTCCTGTATCTGCCAAGTATGCTCGGAAAATTTCTTCTGTCTGTTCTGGTGCGTTCCAATAACCTTGGGCTATGCTCAGACCAGATACCCAAATTTCCCCGACTTGACCATCAGCGCAAGATATTAAATTTTCAGGATTGACAAGTACTAATTTTTGGTTTGACCAAGCATGACCACAACCGATGAGTTTGCGGAAGTTCTCTTGTTTGGTGGTTATAGAGACAATATGATTCTTTGCTAAAGCTTCAGCATCAACAGTTTTGATAACAGGAGCATTAGCTTTTGTTCCTCCTGTAATAAATAGTGTGCCTTCAGCCATGCCATAGCACGGGTAAAATGCTTCCCGTCGAAAGCCACAATCAGCAAAAGCCGTAGCAAATTTTTCTAAAGTCTCTGCTCGGATTTGTTCGGCTCCGGTAAAAGCTGTAGTCCAACTACTTAAATCGAGATCCACTCGTTGTTCTGGAGTAATTTTATTAACACATAAGTCGTAAGCAAAATTAGGTCCACCACTAAAAGTAGCTTTGTAACGGGAAATTGCTTGTAACCAACGTAAAGGACTCTGGAGGAAGCTGATTGGTGACATTAAAACAGCAGTAAATCCCCTATAAAGGGGTTGTAAAATACCACCAATTAAGCCCATGTCATGATATGAAGGAAGCCAAAATACTCCATAACTAGAAGCATTAGGCTCAAAACTTTGAGAAATTTGCTCTAAATTATGTAATAGATTTCCATGACTTACCATTACCCCCTTGGGCTTTCCAGTAGACCCTGAAGTGTATTGTAAAAAAGCCAAATATTCGTTATTTAATGCCAGTTCTTGCCATTCTGATGCTAATGAAATATCTAGGTTATCCGTAGCCAAAAATGCCTCTATAGGCAATTCAAAATCTTTAGTTAATTGCTCTTGAATATTAGTTAGCAGCGCACTGGTACTGAGTACAAAGCTAGATTGAGAATCCGTAGCAATAGATTGCAGTCTGAGTATCGATTGATTATGTCGAGGTGGATAAGCCGGAACCGCTATCACTCCTGCATATAAACATCCAAAAAAAGCTGCAATAAATTCTAAGCCAGGAGGATAAAGTAATAATGCTCTACTCCCTTTAGCATTTAGGGATTGCAAAGTGGATGCTATTGTTTTTGCTCGTTGCTCTAAATCTTGATAAGTCCAGGAATATTCAACTATTTCACCATCTTTTAGCCATATAAATCCAGTTTGCTTAGGCTGCTCTAAACTTCTTAATGTTAATACTTCAACGATTGAAGAATAACCAGTATAATTACTTGAATGGCTATTCATTATTGTTCACTCTATTTTTGAGCATTCAGTTAGGAATATAGCGTTTCCTAATCAAGTGAAGTAAACATCCAGGGGCGAAGCATTTGGACTTTAAGCTATCGGTAATATCAAGGTTTTTCTTTGCAAATGCTTCGCCCCTACCCTTAGAAAAATTGATTTTTTTATTGGACGAACCAATTCTTACCTTAAAAACAGAAAAAAACAGTATCAGAGGATACAAAACTGTTAGCATTCGCCCTTTGAGGAAAAACTTTGTGATTTACTGAATTTATTTCTTTGACTGGCGATGAATATCAAACAGTAATTGCCAAGATGGTTAACTTAAACCTAACAGGTGGCAGTATTTATGATGCCTTAATCGCTCAAGCAGCACTCAAATCAAGTGCAGATATTCTGCTAACTCTCAATCCCAATCATTTTATCCGTTTGGGAGTAGAGGTTGCTAACATCGTACAAATACCCCAATAAATATATCCGGTTTTTACGCTAAGTATATTTTCTTTAATTAGGCGATCGCACCGATTACTCTTTTCTTTCCATACTGCTATTATCACCTTCCGAATCAACAGTATCAAACTTTACTTTGTTGTACAAATCTAACAAAGAAATTTGAAACTCAACTATAGTTAAAGTAAGTGCCTCGTCTTCTTGATCGTATTCAGAAAACGTCCAGCGCTTCTTACCTGTTTTAGAAAATTGCTTGACATTAATTCTATTTTGATCTATTAATAAATACTCTTGAATATTATCAATACTTCGATAAGCTTCAAACTTATCCTGTTGATCGTAACCTTTGGTAGATTTTGACAAAACCTCAATAATAACTTGTGGATTTAAGATTGTATCTGTACGGTTATTAAAATATTCAGGTTCCCCCGCTATAATCATCACATCTGGATAAGTGTAAATTCGCCTTTTAGGTATCCACAAACGGACATCCCCAATAAATACCTCGTAATTTTGCTGTCTCAGCGCAAAGTTTAAAGCTGCGTAGAAATTACCCGCAATCCGATTATGATTTGTAGATCCACCAGCCATAGGTATTATTTCTCCATCAATATACTCGCTCTTGTAATCAGCAACATCTTCTAGTTGCAAATATTCTTCTGGAGTGTAGTAGCGTTTTTCTGTTACTTGCATAGTTTTGTAGGAAGCGTAAGGCACTTAACTAGAGATTAGAACTTACACAGCGCAGCCTCAGTTACCAGGATGCTCACACTATATATATTGTAAATTAACTTGCCCCGACCACATAAGTAGTGCGGGCATCTTGCCCGCGTATTTAAAAGAGCATAAGTCCCATAGATAATAGACATCTCCAAAAATTAAATGTCTATTACCTAAAACCATGTAGAGACGTTGTATACAACGTCTCTACAATCTTTTTTGCCGATTTCTAATCAACAAAACACAATTATTATTACTTCTAACTTATTCCCACTCGATAGTTCCAGGTGGCTTAGAAGTAATATCGTAGACTACCCGATTGACTCCCTTAACTTCATTAACAATGCGGTTGGAAATAGTCTCCAACAAATCATAAGGTACACGCGCCCAATCAGCCGTCATCCCATCTTCGCTCTTTACTAATCGCAACACAATTGGATAAGCGTAGGTGCGTTTATCTCCCATTACCCCAACGCTGCGAATAGGTAATAAGACAGCAAAAGATTGCCATAACTGATTATAGAAACCTTGGCGGTTAATTTCTTGGCGAACGATCAGATCGGCATCACGCAGAATGTTTAACTTTTCAGCAGTAACTTCGCCTAAAATCCGAATAGCTAAACCTGGTCCTGGGAAAGGTTGGCGTTGTACAATTTCTTCTGGTAAACCAATGGCGCGACCAAGTTTGCGGACTTCATCTTTAAACAGTTTCCGCAACGGTTCAATTAGCTTAAAGCGCAAATCTTTAGGTAAACCACCAACGTTATGATGACTCTTAATTTTGACAGCTACCCGTTCACCACTTTTGGGATCAACGTTAGTATCTGCTGATTCAATCACGTCAGGGTAAAGAGTCCCTTGTGCGAGATAATCAAAAGGTCCAAGACGTTTAGATTCTTCTTCAAAAACGCTGATAAATTCGTGACCAATACGACGGCGCTTTTCTTCTGGATCAGTTATACCTTCAATTTGAGCCAAAAAGCGATCGCGCGCATTTACATACTCAACATCAATGTGAAATTCCTCTTTGAACAACTTCACCAATCTTTCTGGCTCATACTTCCGCATAAAGCCTTGATCGATAAACATACAAGTTAATTGATCGCCAATTGCTTTATGCAGCAAAAATGCCAAAGTGGAAGAATCAACACCACCAGAAAGAGCTAATAATACCCGCTTCTCCCCAACTCTGGCGCGGATTTCTCGCACTGACTCTTCCACAAAAGCGGCTGTCGTCCAAGTTGGCTCACAATCACAAATATGGTAGACAAAATTGCGAATTAATGCTTTACCGCCAATTGAGTGTACAACTTCAGGATGGAACTGCACACCGTAAAGCTTTTGATCATGGTGAGCGATCGCCGCACAAGGAGTATTATCAGTATGCGCTAATAGTTCAAATCCCTCTGGCATCTGATTCACAGAGTCACCGTGACTCATCCACATTGTCGTGCCATCTTCCACATTTGTCAGCAAGTCAGTAGGATCATCTATATATAGTGATGCTTTACCATACT
>CAVQDG010000058.1:0-100479 GCA_963711165.1 uncultured cyanobacterium
AAGGTCGGACAATTAAAATTTTGCAGAATTCAAAATGTTTTGAAATGTGATGTGATAAATTTCTCTTTCATTAAATGGAGTAACAGTAATTAAATAAAATAATGTTCCCTGAGTTGTAAAGGAAGTATAAATCGTAACAATTTCTTCTTCTTGTTCTTTAATCCCAAATCCCGCGAATGTGGAAACCAAGATTTTTTTGCCTTTTATGTTAATTTCTTTAGCAGGTTGTTGTTCATCAAGATAATTATTTTCGGATTGTAAAAGCAGTTGATAAAAAGATTTAGATTCAGCTGTTAAATCATTAATTTTTACTGTACAAATGCCGGCATTAACACCATATCTAAAATAAGTAGTGTTCTGACTACGAAAAAAACCGCCAGTGGGAGCGAACCAGAAAGAACTTTCATTTTGCGAAACTGCCTGCCAATTATTAGGTATATCCAATGAAAAGAATTGATTATTGTAAAAAGTAGAAGATTTTGCCGGAAGTTCCACTTCATTATTAAGTTGTCGCGGATAAGTTCCGGTTTTCCAGTTTAATAATAGTTCATAAATAGATTCAATTTCTGATTGACAAATACAGTTGCCATTTTGACACCCGCTGCACGATGCTACTTCAGCGCGATTTGGAGAAATTACTCTTGCAAAGGCTTGTCTCGGATAGAATCGTAGTTTTTTCTTTTCAGTTTTGCGTCCTGCATCAATTGTGGCTTGAATTTCAATCGAATCGGGTTTTAATGAATTGTTCGCTGGATTTTGTTTCTCCCTTTTGATTTCCATTTTTTGAATTGACAACGGATTCATTTTGAAATTTAAAGCAGAATTATTTGCGGTAATAAAAGTTAATTCTGTCCGGTTTATTTTTAGAGTCCCCGGCGTTAAGGTTTCAGAGTTTTTTTCCTTTTGGTAGTATTTTATCGGGATTTCGACTTCTGACTGTAAAGCGAGGGATTGTCTTAGATAAAAACGCGCGGCTTGCGGTCGTTCTTTATAAAAATACGCGTATCCCATTAGCAGATTAGCGCGACTTCATTCTGGTTTTTTTCCAATATGAGACGGCAGTTATTAAGCAGTTCAATATAATTTTCATTCCTGTAATTTGATTCGGCATTTTGCAAAAGTCTCTCGATTGTTACCGGCTTTAATGTCACGTTTACCAGTGTTGTTTGACCTAATCTCACATCGGCTGTTTGCGTCTGGGGTTCATAGCCGTCTTTCGTAATATAAAGTTCATAAATACGAGGAAGTAGTATTAGATTTTCAATTCTTCCGCTGTAATTTCCTACACCTTTAATTTCAATATCAACATTGTCGAAGTTTGAACTTACACTTAGAAAACCGGCTGAAGATTCAAGCGTAATTTTTAATATTGCCGATATTGCCGCTTTTCAATGTAACTTGTTTTTCAACTTGATAAAATCCTGTCTTTTGTACGCTGATCACATATTCACCAGCTTCCAGTACCCTCGATTGAAAACTTTTCATTGTTTTGTTGTACCACACGAGATTGGATAACATTTTCGAAGCCGTTTTTTACTCTTTTAATTTCTACTCGACTGCCGATTTGAGTGACTGTTAACTCGAGCGAAGCCGTGAGAGTTTTTTTTGTTTTGGGATTACTTTTTTTAGTCGCTGATTCCGACGAATCTTTTTTGGCGGCGGACTTTTTTTTTACAGGTGTGGGTGTGCGAGATTTATTTTTATTCGGAGCAGTGGTCTTTGGTTTGATCCCTGACCCGTCATCCTGCGAAAAGTTTGATGATGATAAAACGAGAATTATAAATGTGCTAAAAATTAACCTAATCATATTTTTTCAAAATTATTTTCCCGAAATCTCCTTGATACATCGGAAACTGGTATTTCTGTAACTAACTTTTTCGCCGCGCGCGCCGTAAGCGCGTCTGCCGATAGTCGAGGCTAATTCTTTCGAACTTCCCCAATATCCGCCACGGATTATTTTTGGAGAACTTAATCCTTCATTGAATGAACTACCGTTTGGATATGCCTTAGCATCGCTTGCCGTCCATTCCCAGGCGTTCCCCGCCATATCAAATAAACCAAAAGGGGATTTCCCCTGTGCTTTTCCAACCTCAATCATTCCGTTATTTTGATTTTCCGAATTGGTTAATTCTTTTTTCCATTCATTACCCCATGGATATTTCCGCCCGTCAGTTCCGGGCTGCGAATTCCCATTCCTCTTCGGTTGGCAGGCGTTTACCCGCCCATTTGGCAAAGGCATTGGCGGCATCCCAATCAATACCGACAACCGGGAATTTTGCTTTTCCTTCGGGAAACGAGCCGTTTTTCCAGTCAGGCGGTGTTTTATAATTTGTAACTTCTATAAATTTTTTATATTCTTCGTTGGTTGTTTCGGTAATATCAATAAAAAACGATTTAACCAAAACTTTATGGGCGGGGCGGGAATACTCATCGCCGTCATTACTTCCCATCATAAACTCACCGCCCGGAACGTAAACCATTCCCGATGGGGGGGCGTTGGTGTCTGGTTTTACCGTTGCCGAATTACTGTTTGCCACTATGTTTTCAACTATTTTCTTTTCTTTGTTAAACCACCATAGAGCTGCAATTCCGCCGACAATAGCTAATAAGACGATGCCGGATATTCCGATGATTAAAGAATTCTTGTTTATCAAATTCCGGTTATCGGCAGAGGCGGAAGATCCTTTTTCAATATTTGCAAAGTAATCGTCAAGATCGGAAGTAATAGATCCAAGAAGTATCAATTGATTTATTCACATCAGTCAATTCATCAGACTGCTGAGAATCATTTGCGGGCAAGTTATCTTTATTGTTTTGCTCAGTCATTTTTGCTCCCTCTGCCTCCTCTGCCCCTCTGCCCCTCTGCCCCCTCTGCCCCTCACTTCTCGGCATGGATTACCTGGATACTACCACCAGCATAGAGACTAACCGCACCAGATTTATCTCTCGTTAAGCTGGCATTATTGACATTAAAGCCAATTTCTTCCAATAAGCCAACAAAATCTATATTAATTAACTTCCAAGCTGTTTCGGTTTCAAACAATAGAAAAAATAACGCTAACCCAGGCCAAAATAGCCAATTAGTGGGGGCATGAAAATCTACTACAGCAAATACACCTCCAGGTTTTAAGACGCGGTACACTTCAGAAAGAATTTGTTGCAACTGCTCTGGCTGCATCTCGTGCATCGCCACACTGGTATGCACTAAATCAAACTGATTGTCAGGAAATGGCATTTCTTCTGCAAATGCTTCCACATACTGAGCTTGAGGAACATTGTTTTGGGCGCGTTTTAGTGATAAAGGTGAGGCATCAAGCCCTGTAACATCATCAGAGTATTGCACCAGAAATTTTGTTGCCTGACCACTACCACAACAGAGATCAAGGATTTTAGTAGCTTGAATCAATCGTCAAACCTTGTAAAGCTAGTTGACGAAACCTGGTTTCCCCACCTACAGCCACAGAGGATATTTGCGCGATCGCATCATACAACCATTGATAGCGGTAACTCCAATCCCTTAAAATCGTTGCCACAATTACCTCCACTATTGAAATTATGTATATTTAATTGCAAATAAAAACTGCTATTACAATATAATTGTTAACATCAGTAACAAATCTGAAAGTTTTTGGGAAGCTATTAGCACTATGGGTCGTGTAGGGGTTTTACTACTAAATTTAGGTGGTCCAGATGAACTAGATGATGTTCGTCACTTTCTGTTTAACCTTTTTTCCGACCCTGAAATCATTCGTATTCCCGTGCCTGCGTTCCAAAAACCCTTGGCATGGTTGATTTCTACCCTGAGAGAGAAGAAATCTAAAGCTAACTATCAAGTAATTGGTGGCGGCTCACCTCTACGAAGAATTACAGAAGCACAAGCACAAGCTTTAAAGGACAAGTTGCAAGAAAAAGGGCAAGATGCTCAGATGTATATCGGAATGCGTTACTGGCATCCTTATACAGAAGAAGCAATTGCCAGTATCAAGCGCGATCGCATCACCAAATTGGTAATCCTGCCTCTTTATCCACAATTTTCCATCAGTACCAGTGGATCTAGCTTCAGATTACTAGAAAAGCTTTGGCAAGAAGACCCCGCACTGCAACAGATTGAATACACTGTCATTCCTTCCTGGTATCAACAACCTGATTACTTGCAAGCAATGGCACAAATGACCGCTAAAGAACTCGATCAGTTTTCCAATCCTGACGAAGTTCAAATCTTCTTTAGCGCACACGGTGTTCCTGTCAGCTATGTTGAAGAAGCTGGCGATCCTTACCAGAAGGAAATTGAGGAATGCACCAAGTTAATTATCAAAAACCTCAATCGACCTAATCCCTACACTTTAGCTTATCAAAGTCGGGTAGGTCCTGTAGAGTGGCTCAAACCTTACACCGAAGATGCCATTCCAGAACTCGGTGCTAAAGGTGTTAAAGATTTACTCGTCGTACCAATCAGCTTTGTTTCAGAACACATCGAAACATTACAAGAAATTGACGTTGAGTACCGCGAATTAGCAGAAGAATCTGGCATCCATAACTTCCATCGTGTGCCAGCTTTAGATACAAATCCTCTGTTTATTGAAGGTTTGGCTAATTTAGTAGTTGATGCACTCGATGCCCCCAATGTCAAGCTGGCGCAAGTTTCACAACTCAAGAAGAAAGTCAAAATGTATCCCCAAGAGCGTTGGGAATGGGGCATGACGACAGCTGCCGAAGTTTGGAACGGGCGTTTAGCGATGCTTGGGTTTATTGCTTTACTAATAGAGTTAATCAGTGGTCAAGGTCCTTTGCACTTTGTCGGCTTGCTTTAGTAGTTATATCTATCATACATGGAGCCAGAGGACTCCCGTTACAGTCGAAGACTTAACGGGAGATGAATGGCGACCACTAAAATAAACTGAGCGATAGCGAATCATTATTCCGGTGTCGCTTGTTGTTCAACGTATTTTTTTAATTGTTCAACTGTAGCACCACCACAACTAGCAACAAAGTAAGAACCAGTCCAGAAATAGGGTTTGTTGTAAAAATATTTTTCTGCTAACCAAGGATATTCTTTGCGAATTAATCTGCTGCTGACTGTTTTTAAATTACCGATTAATGTAGATAGCGGTATATCTGGTTTATAGTCAATTAGTAAATGTACATGATCTGATTCACCATTAAATTCTAGTAATTCTGATTCCCATTTATTTAAGGTTTTTTTTAAGATTTGTTCCAGCCGTGTTAGAATTTCGGCGTTAATCGCACACCGTCGATACTTGACCACTAAGACGACGTGAGCGTTAAGCTTGTAAACAGACCTAAAACCCTGATGATATGAGGTTGACATTGTGTAGCGTTAAGTATTAATATAGAATTAGTTTAGCTCAAAGTAACTGATGTTAGACACACTTAAGGTCAGAATTTACCCAAACAAAGGACAGCAAGAAGCCCTAGCTAAAAGCTTTGGCTGTTCTAGGTTTGTGTTTAATTATTACCTAAACAAAACTAACACTCAGTACGAAGAAACGGGTAAGGGAATGAGCTATTGCGACATGGCGAAAGACCTAACCCAAATTAAAAAGCTATCGGATTATGAATGGTTAACAGAAGTAACTGCTGCTACATTACAGCAAACACTTAAAAATTTAGAATCAGCCTTTAAGAATTTCTTTTCTAAAAGGGCAAGATTCCCTAAGTTCAAAAGTAAACATAGGCATCAGTCAATCCGTTATCCAGAAAGCTGTTCAATTAAAAATGGTGGTCTAAAACTACCTAAACTTGGCATCGTTAAAGCAAGTATTTCAAGAAGTATTAACGGCAAAATTAAATCTGTAACTGTTTCTCAAACAAGCACAGATAAATATTTTGCAGCAATATTGTTTGAAACTGATGATTTAGCTACTGCAAAGCAAGGGAAAATATCAAGCATTGACTTAGGCTTAAATAGTCTAGTTACTGTATTTGATGGTGAGAAATTTTCTAAGGTTGACCCAATCAAACCTACTAGAAGATACGCCAAACGATTAAGACGCAGACAACAGGCATTATCTAGAAAGAAAAAAGGCTCTTTAAACCGTCAAAAACAGGTTAAGAGAGTTGCTAGAGTTCACGAAAAAATAGCAAACACAAGACAAGATTTCCTTCATAAAATCTCACGAAAGCTAGTTGACGTTGGCGAAGCCTGCGCGGAGCGCATAAACCAAGTCATTATAGCAGAAAACCTTTGTATCAAAGGATTAGCGCGAACCAAACTAGCAAAATCAATACATGATGCTGGATTTGGAATGTTGCTTAATTTCATAGGCTATAAGCTGGAGCGAGAAGGAGGAATACTTTTACAAGTTGACAGATTCTTTCCTAGTACAAAACTTTGTAATGGTTGCAAGTTTAAGAATAATTCATTGAATCTCAGCGTCCGTGAATGGGTTTGTCCAGAGTGTAAAATCCACCACGATCGGGATGAAAATGCAACACAAAATCTTAGGGAAGAAGGCATAAAAATACTGTCAACAAATACTGTGGGACACACAGAAATTCAAGCTTGTGGAGAAGAAGTAAGACTCGTTGGTACTTGTACCAAAAAGCGTTCTTCTGTGAAGCAAGAATCTCCCGTCACAGCGCAAGCTTGACGGTGAGAGTGTCAAAAGCATCAAGTATTTCAGCCAATTGTTGAAAATAATGCACAATCCTAAATATTCATGCTTGTCTTAACATATTGGAAATGATTTGTACTAACTCAACGGGGTCTACAGGCTTGGCAATATGTCGTTGAAATCCGGCGGCTAGAGCTTGTTGCTGGTCTATTTCCCCTGCATAGGCAGTCAGAGCGATCGCCATAATATTTCCTCCTGCCTGTGGCGATCGCTGCCTCACTTGACGCATCAACATATAACCATCCATTTCAGGCATCCCAATATCACTGATCAGCATATTGGCGTTGAAAGAATCAATTTTCGTCAACGCTTCGGCGGCAGATGTAGCTATCTGTACCTCAGCCCCGGACGACTCCAGAATCGTCTGCATTAATTCCCGCATATCGGGTTCATCATCAACTACCAAAATTTTGACTCCAGCCAAAGGTGAGGTATCAACGTTTAAGGATAAAGGAACTTCATGATTAATAATTGGTACATCTTCCTGCTGGATTAGTGGCAAGGTTACTGTGAACGTTGCGCCCATTTCTTCGCCCAAACTTTCTGCCTGAACAGTTCCTCCATGTAGTTCGGTGAGATAGCGAACAATAGCAAGTCCCAAACCTAGCCCACCAAATTTACGAGTAGTTTTACCATCTTCTTGACG
Organism: uncultured cyanobacterium; assembly: GCA_963711165.1. Taxonomy (GTDB): domain Bacteria; phylum Cyanobacteriota; class Cyanobacteriia; order Cyanobacteriales; family PCC-9333; genus Crinalium. The sequence continues at coordinate 7,282 of CAVQDG010000058.1, forward strand.
GAAATACTCAAATACATAAGGTAAAAACTCTGGCTTAATCCCTTTTCCACTGTCTTTCACTTGTATTTGAATATTCATACCAACTTGTTCTAAGCAAATTTCTACTTTTCCGCCATTAGGTGTGAACTTGATAGCATTTGAAAGTAAATTCCAGACAATTTGTTGCAGACGAACAGCATCACCCATAACTTGTCCTACATGGGCAGTAAATAAAGTTTGAATCTGAATCTGCTTTGCCTCAGCAGATAAGCGTACAGTTTCAATCGCAGAAGTAATTATCGTAACTAAGTTAACAGGAGCAATATTCAACACCATCTTGCCCTGTAAGATGCGCGAGACATCTAGTAAATCTTCAATCAATTGTGTTTGTAGTTTGGCATTGCGTTCAATAGTCTCTAAAGCACGCTTAGTAAATTGTTCGTCATACTTGCGCGACTGTAGCAACTTAGTCCAACCTAGAATCGGGTTAAGAGGCGATCGCAATTCATGGGATAACACTGCCAAAAACTCATCTTTAACTCGATTAGCTGTTTCTGCTTCCTTTCTCGCAGCTTGTTCAAGTTGCAACAGGCGATCGCGTTCAGCTTCCGCTTGCTTACGTTCTGAAATGTCAATTACAGAGCCAATGAAACCTTTAAACTGACCATCTACCCCAAACCAAGGGTTAGCCGCATCAATCACCCAGCGATACTCACCGTCTTTGCGTCGCAAGCGAAATTCTACACGATACTCATTGCCACACTGGTTAGCTGTGAGAAAGCTTTTCTTAGCGTACTCCCGATCCTCTGGATGCACAGCGTCTAGCCACCCAAAGCCCAATCCTGTAGCCTCCGTCTGCCCTGAAAACTCGTACCAACTTTGGCTCAGGTAGGTGCAGTAGCCCGTAGGATCAGTTACCCAAACCATGAAGGGGGCATTGTCAGCCATGTTGCGGAAGCGTTCTTCGCTTTCACGCAAGGCTTTCTCCGCAAGCTTGCGATCGCTAATGTCAGTAACGAAAATAGTTACACCTTCATTGAAGGGATAAACACGATTCTCAAACCAGCGATCCCAGACAGAATAAAAGAATTCAAAGCGTACAACTGTCTGTTCCTTAACAGCACGATGAACTTCTTGAGCAAACAAGCTAGAAGTTAGATCGGGAAATAATTCCCAAATATTCTTACCTAGTAAATCTTCCTTAGAATAGCCAACAGTTTTCGCGACGCGATCGTTTACAAATGTATATCGCCACTCTCGATCCAACACATAAAACTGGTCTTGAATACCTGATAAAACTGTCTCTAAATGAGCTTTAGCAACCTCAGCTTCAATTCGTAAACCTTGCTCTCGTTGCATGGCTTCTTCTCGTAGACGAGCCATTTTTAAAGCCGCTTCCACCCGTGCTAATAATTCACGAGCAGAAAAAGGTTTAATTAAGTAGTCATCCGCTCCCGCTTCTAACCCTTCCACTCGTGCTTCTTCTCCTGCACGCGCCGACAGTAGAATAATCGGAACCTTTCTTAATTGCGGATCGTTGCGTAATTCTTGCAACAGTCCAAAGCCATCTAATCCTGGCATCATCACATCTGTTAATACCAAATCTGGGATACGCTGACGCACTGCTGACAATGCTGCTAAACCATCTGGCACAGCTTCCACTTCATACTGCTGACTTAACAACCGCTTGACATAATCGCGCATATCAGAATTGTCATCAGCTAGGAGAATGCGAGCGGGAGAGGGAGGTGAGAGGTGAGAGGAGGGAGGAGAGAAAATGAAGCTTTCCTGCTCGCATTCTCCCCTGCTCCCCTGCCCACCTGCTTCTTCAGGTAGCCAACGTAAAGCTTCTTCTAGATAAGGAATTGCTCCTAATGCTGTGGAAGCTAAGGTGCGATCGCTATTAATGCGGTCTTGAGGTAAATGAGCAGATCCCCTGGGTATTGACACAGTAAAGCAACTGCCTTCACCTTCAACACTCGTTACTTGAATTGTGCCGCCATGAAGTTGTACTAATTCTTGTACTAGCGATAACCCAATTCCCGATCCTTCAAAAGTGCGCCCTTGCGCTCCTTTGACACGGTGGAATCGTTCAAACATATGGGGAATTTCTGCGGCGGGAATCCCAATGCCTGTATCTTTTACGGCTAACTCAACATGATTATTTAATAACTGTAAACTAACAGCAATTTCGCCTGTAAATGTGAACTTGAAGGCATTGGAGAGCAGGTTCAGCACAATTTTTTCCCACATTTCCCGATCTATATATACGGGTTCTAGTAAGGGAGGACAATTAACAGTTAACTGCATCCCTGCTCGTTCGATCGCAGAACGAAAGACGCTGGCTAGTTCAGATGTAAAAGTAGCTAAATCTGTAGGTTCGTAGGAAGCTTGCACCCGTCCGGCTTCAATGCGTGAGAAATCTAATAGAGTATTGACCAGTTTTAACAAGCGGTAGGCGTTGCGCTGCACCATTTCTAGCTGCTCTCGTTCTCTCGGCGGCAGCAAGGTAGCACAATTGGCTAGGGTGTCTTCTAATGGTCCTAACATTAAAGTTAGCGGAGTCCGAAATTCGTGGCTAACATTGCTAAAAAAAACAGTTTTAGCGCGGTCTAATTCTGCTAATGCTTCTGCTCGTTTACGTTCTTCTTCATAAGCTTGGGCATTAGCGATACTGGCAGCGATTTGAGATGCAACTAAATCAATAAATCCTTGATATTTGTCGTCAAATAGTCTAAAAGGATTCAACCCAACTACTAATATGCCTGATTTTCCGGTCTCACCAGATGCGGCAATAGGTAGAGCTACCGCTTGATGTGGTGATATTTGCCAAGCGCCTGTAGGGAGGTTGTCGAAAGTAGTATCTAAATTTGAAATAACGTATGACTTATTGGTTTTAATTACTTCTGCTAGATGCCAAACTGAATCAGCGTTGAAATCAACTATTTCAGGAACAGCCTCATGGTTGGGATCAATTCCGCACGTCCCGGCTAAAACAATACGTTGCTGCTCTGGATCGACCAGATAAATCATTGCCCAAGGTAAATCATAAGGATTGGTTTCTAGACAACCCAAACTGAGAGAACAAGCTTGCTCAAATGTGCGTGCGTCTACTGTTCGCGCTGCTAGTTCGCGCAGTAGTGCCAACTGACGCTCGCCAATGATGCGTTGCGTGTCGTCTGTATTGGCGCAGATAATTCCACCTGTGCCGCCGTAGTCGTTGGGAACCGGACTATAAGAGAATGTATAATACGTTTCTTCTGGATAGCCGTTGCGCTCCATAATTAGGAGCAAAGCTTCATCGTAAGTAGCTTCATTTTTTAAGAGTGCTGACTCTGCACGTGGCCCCACCTGATCCCAAATTTCCTGCCATACATCTGAAGCTGGCTGACCCAGGACTTGGGGATGTTTGCCGCCTAAAATTGCTTTGTATGCGTCGTTGTAAACATTAATTAGTTCATCGCCCCACCACACAAACATGGGTTGGCGGGAGGTTAGCATAATGCGAACAGCAGTTTTAAGACTTTGCTGCCATGTATCTACTGAGCCTAGAGGAGTTTGCGACCAATCATGCGATCGCATCCTTGCACCCATTTCACCACCGCCAAGTAGAAAATTCCCTATTTCTGCTTGAGGCGATTGTCCTGACATCTCTGCTTCTCCCACCTAATCTCGCTATTTTCTTCAGAAGTTGTAACTAATTACTAAGCTAATACCAGCGATCATCTCCTGTTATTATGTGGGATGATTTTAGAGTTGACTTAGGCAATCTAGCAAAATACTAACTCAATCGTGCTGAAATACAACGCCTATTGACCAAGAGCGATTAAATATTTTTTAATCAGGTTCTTGTTGTTGGCGACTAATTTTGCTTTGCTTTCCCAAGCGGTCTTTTCCCCTATACCATTGATACCATTGGGTAGAACTACGAATCGCCAACCACAATAAAATTAAAGCCATTAACCCTCCTGATTTTGGCGCTTTAAAAGCAAGAATTACCAAAAAAACGCACAACGCATCTTCAATTAATACCACCCAAATTGGAATTCCCCGCAACCGATAAAACCACCCAACCTTAACTAGCTGGAGAACTAACGCTAATAAACTACTGACAATACCAATTATCCAAATTAACTGCACAGGAACACCAGTAATTTTTGCAACTGCTATGCCCATAATTGCTCCCACGAATGGGCTTAAAATTATCTGAATAATTTGTAAAATACGCTGTCCCAGCAGCTTTTTAGAAGCAAATATCTCAAACAATGACCAGCTAGTTAGGAAGCCTAATACTACAGGTGGCTGAATGCGCGACAGCAACGGCACATCATACCAAAGCTGCTCGTTTTGCAACAACCCAATAACTAGAAGTGGCAGAGCAAGTCTCATACCTGCTGCCGCAGAAGCTGAAAGTGCGGCTAAAATTCCAATCATTGTTTATCCCCTAACTGACTATCCCTTAATCCTTAAGTTTCCATCTCAATCAGGATTTACTACTTTTAACACATCTGCTCTAAGGTTTAGGAGAAAGAACTTAATAATTTCACTGTAAGAGCTTTCTGGCTATGCGGCATCTTTAGGGTGGTAAACAGTAAATAGTCAACAGTGAACAATACCAACTTCTTTGTCGCTTCCGCAATTTAACAATAAAAAATTATTTAACCCTGCTGACGCTTTCCCCATTTCAACAAAATATTAGTTAAAATTACTATCCTAGAATCAATTAAAATTTTAGTGCCGATTTGTGCATCTTTTTAATAGTTGTCAGCTACCAGTTGCTAATAAATAAGTATCTATTGCTAACTGTAATACTTTGATAAATCATATTAAATCGGATCTTTAGGAATAAGTCAGTAAATGTTCATGTTAAAAACATTTTTATCTCGCTCTCCTTCTCGGCTTGCTCTGCCCCTCTCTATTTATCTTCCCATAGTTACATATTATTAAACTTTACAATCTATTCTTAATCATATACATCTATCACAAGCTAGAAGCCAAAAGAAGTAGATAAGTGATAAGTTGCTGCTATACAAATCTTAAAATATCAAAACAAACTTAAGGAGTTGTTTGATGCTACATTTTTCGCGAATTTCCTCTAGCAAAAAAACTCACTAAGTTAGTAGGTTTAGCTAGTCTAAGTGTTTTAATTACTCTTCCAGCTACGGCTGAGTTAACTACAAATTCAACAGCAACACAAAACACTTTACTAGCGCAAGCAAATCCTGTCAGAAATAATATTGCTGTCGAGTTAGAAACAGCAAATGATGCTTTTTCTACTCTTGCCAGAATCGTCAAAGCAGCACGCTTGAATGATGAGTTAGCAACAACAGGTGCATTGACAATATTTGCGCCTACAGATGAAGCATTTGCAGCTTTACCTGCGGGAACATTAGAAACTCTTTTACTGCCTGAAAATAGGGACAAATTAATCAAAGTTTTAACTTATCATATAGTCCCTGGAAAAAGTACCAGTTTTAACACTAAATCAGGTAGACGAAAAACCCTTGAAGGTCAGTCATTAACTCTCAGTGTAGCACCCAGAGGAGGACAGATTAAAGTTAATAGTGCCAAGGTAATTTTGGCAGATATTCCTGCACGTAACGGGACAATTCATGGAATTAATCAAGTGCTATTGCCGCCTGATTTATTAAAATAGGTGAAAAACCTCAGATTATAAATCAGACGGGCAATTTATAGTCAAGGCAATTGATTTAACCAAGGGCTGACATATACTGCCAATTTTTCACCCAACTGTAAAAGTTGACGTAGTTGAGCAATTTTAGCAAGCATTTTTGTCAGGGCTGCATCACCACCTTCAAAAGGTGACTCTACTGAAGTTACCTGCATACATTGCAGTCCGATTTTATGGTGCAGGAAACTAAAATATAACTCTTGTGACCGAGAGAGGGAAAGTCCCAGATTAAGCTGTTCACCTAAATTAATTAGGCGTAATATCTTTTGGATATCAGCTTGTTGTGTTTCTGGGCTAGTATCGTGCAACAATTGCCAGAGCGATCGCAATATCATTTGTTCTAATGTTTGCTTGGCTTCTGGTATTTTCAACTGACAGCGCAGATGATTAGCTTCAGTGGCGATCGCTTCTAATTCTCCCAGATGAGTTAAATGTTGTCCATCCCCATTTTCTTGTTCCAACGCCCGTAGAGAAATTAAGCAACGGTGTGAAAGTGCTACCTCTGCGGCTACTTGTAATTCTTGCGGTACAGGTAATTCATCTCGATGGAATGCTTTCAAAACGCCGTAGTTATCGCGGTAAACTTGAGTATATAACTGATCTAAGCGTGTCAACGTTTCATTACTTAGCAGTTTAATGATTCTGTGACGTTCCTCAGCAAACAAGTTTTCTAAGTTAAAGGTTTGATCCCCAAACAACTGATTCATTGCTAAAATTGCTTGAGCAGCACTAGCTTGACTCAGGGCATCAAATAACTTTTCTTTCAATTGACTGTAAGCGCGTCTTCCTGCAAATGGTTGAATGCAGCAATGGAAGTCCCAACCGCCTATATGTAAAACTGCAAACACTAAATGGGTGCTTTCCCAAGTAATTTGTGAAACTAACCTCAATTGTCCCACTGCTAAGGTGAGAGTTCCCATGCGTTGCAATTGGTAGTCTAATTGTTGGGCATCGTAACAGTAAACTCGCTCTTGTTGAGCATAATTAGTAAACAGGGAACTAATCGCGTATTGTGCTGCTACTTGTTTAAAGCTTATTTGGGCAGATAGTACTAAATGGCGATAAACTTCTGCACCATGCTTAAAGAAGTCAATGTTACTAGGTGCAGATGTCAGACGTTTGACAAATCCTTTTTCTAATTGTACGCCAGCGACATCTCCGGCTAATTCCAATGCGCGGGCAGCATAGCGAAGAATTTGTACACCTTCTGGGCGGGATAATTCTTCAAAAAACCAACCGCAACTGGTATACATCAGTAAGGCGTGACGCTGCATTTCTAATAAGCGCAGTGCGTCTACTTGTTCTGTGGGTGATAATTTGTGGGTGCGATGACGGGCAAGGAATTTTTCAATATTTGCAGGAGTGCGATCGCGAATTACCTTAATATACTCATCTCTTGCAGCCCAAGGATCGAGAAAGAATTTTCTCCCTGTATCTTCATAAACCTTAATTAACTGATCCCGTAACCAGTCTAAGGCTACTCGTAATGGTTTGCGCCATTTTTGATGCCATTCACCACCACCACCACAACCGCAGTCATCTTGCCAACGGTTAACACCGTGAGAACAACTCCAAGCTGTAACAGGTTTTAATTCAACTTCCCATTTGGGAGGGTTGATGCTGAGATAATGAGCAAAATTTGTGACTGTCCAACCTCTATTGGGAAATTCTGCAATAAAGGCATAAGCAAGGGATTTTTCTGTACCGCCTTTATGATGTCCAAAGGTTTCGCCATCTGTGGCTACAGAGATTAATTGGCTTTGTCGGTGATCCCCGCGTACTGCTTGCCCAACTCGTCCGGCTAAGTGGTTGGAATTAAACAGTACATCGCTAAAGCCCATATCACGGGAGATGGGACCATCGTAAAAGATGATATCAATATAATCACTTTCTGGATCGCCACCAGGCAGGAAGCAACGATAAGGAAGGGTGGGATCGATTTGACCACCGCCCACTTCTAACCATTGGCTTACAGGTTGTTCCTCGTCTGGAATTAAGCGACAACGTTCTGCTTGGGAGGGTGCAAGGACAATGAATTTGATTTTTTCTTCAATTAAAGCTTTGATCGTGGCATAGTCTACGGCTGTTTCCGCTAACCACATTCCTTCGGGATCACGGTTAAAGCGGGAGCGGAAATCTTCTTTCCCCCAGCGAATTTGAGTGTATTTATCCCGTTCATTAGCCAGGGGCATAATGATATGGTTGTAGACTTGCGCGATCGCATTTCCGTGTCCGTTGAGGCGATCGCAACTTTTGAGATCTGCCTCTAATATGCGTTGATATACCTCAAAATCATAGCGTTCTAGCCATGACATCAACGTTGGACCTATATTAAAGCTGAGATACTCATAGTTATTAACGATCCCGATTAACTCTCCGCGATCGTTCAATACCCTAGCAAAAGCATTCGGGCGATAACATTCAGAGTGAATGCGTTCATTCCAATCGTGGAAAGGTGATGCACTCGGCTGACGCTCAATTGTATCTAAATAAGGGTTTTCGCGGGGTGGTTGGTAAAAATGACCGTGAACCGTGACATATACACCCGTAGCAGTTTTCAAGGGATCTTTTACAGTTGCAACGTCCTGCAATTTATTTGATTCATCAATAACAGTCGTTTGCACTGGAGTATCAGCAGCAGTCATGGGGATCACATCCAAATTTTAAAATGATTAAGTATGATTGCCTAAAAAATATGAGATGATAATTTAGGAATCCACTGCACAGCAGCGATCGAGCAATCAAACGTATCGGCGTAAGTTAGCAAATATTAATGCTCCAACCCAGGCATAGCAACCCCCTCTTGTGAGGAGTAACACTTAGTACAGCTATGACTTATGGGGCTTGCAACTCCTGCGGTACAGGTAATTCATCTCGATGGAATGCCTTCAAAACGCCGTAGTTATCGCGGTAAACTTGAGTATATAACTGATCTAAGCGTGTCAACGTTTCATTACTTAGCAGTTTAATAATTCTGTGACGTTCCTCAGCAAACAAGTTTTCTAAATTAAATGTTTGATCCCCAAACAACTGATTCATTGCTAAAATTGCTTGAGCAGCACTAGCTTGACTCAGGGCATCAAATAATTTTTCTTTCAATTGACTGTAAGCGCGTCTTCCGGCAAATGGTTGAATGCAGCAATGGAAGTCCCAACCGCCTATATGTAGAACTGCAAACACTAAATGCGTGCTTTCCCAAGTAATTTGTGAAACTAACCGCAATTGTCCCACCGCTAAGGTGAGAGTTCCCATGCGTTGCAACTGGTAGTCTAATTGCTGGGCATCGTAACAGTAAACTCGCTCTTGTTGAGCATAATTAGTAAACAGAGAACTAATTGCGTATTGTGCTGCTACTTGTTTAAAGCTAATTTGGGCGGATAGTACTAAATGGCGGTACACTTCTGCACCATGCTTAAAGAAGTCAATATTACTAGGTGCAGATGTCAGGCGTTTGACAAAGCCTTTTTCTAATTGTACGCCAGCAACATCTCCAGCTAATTCCAATGCGCGGGCAGCATAGCGGAGAATTTGCACACCTTCTGGGCGGGATAATTCTTCAAAAAACCAACCGCAACTGGTATACATCAGTAAGGCGTGACGCTGCATTTCTAATAAGCGCAGTGCGTCTACTTGTTCTGTGGGTGATAATTTGTGGGTGCGATGACGGGCAAGGAATTTTTCAATATTTGCAGGAGTGCGATCGCGGATTACCTTAATATACTCATCTCTTGCAGCCCAAGGATCGAGAAAGAATTTTCTCCCTGTATCTTCATAAACCTTAATTAACTGATCCCGTAACCAGTCTAAGGCTAATCGTAATGGTTTGCGCCATTTTTGATGCCATTCACCACCACCACCACAACCGCAGTCATCTTGCCAACGGTTAACACCGTGTGAACAACTCCAAGCTGTAACAGGTTTTAATTCTACTTCCCATTTGGGAGGGTTGATGCTGAGATAATGAGCAAAATTTGTTACTGTCCAACCTTTATTGGGAAATTCTGCAATAAAGGCATAAGCTAGGGATTTTTCTGTACCGCCTTTATGATGTCCAAAGGTTTCGCCATCTGTCGCTACAGATATTAATTGGCTTTGTCTGTGATCCCCGCGTACTGCTTGCCCAACTCGTCCAGCTAAGTGGTTGGAATTAAACAGCACATCGCTAAAGCCCATGTCACGGGAGATGGGACCATCGTAAAAGATGATATCAATATAATCATCTGGATCGCCATCAGGCAGGAAGCAACGATAAGGAAGCGTGGGATCGATTTGACCACCACCCACTTCTAGCCATTGGCTTACAGGTTGTTCCTCGTCGGGTAACAGGCGACAGCGTTCTGCTTGGGAGGGTGCAAGGACAATGAATTTGATGTTTTCTGCAATTAAAGCTTTGAGGGTGGCATAGTCTACGGCTGTTTCCGCTAACCACATTCCTTCGGGATCGCGGTTAAAGCGGGAGCGAAAATCTTCTTTACCCCAGCGAATTTGGGTATATTTATCCCGTTCATTAGCCAATGGCATAATGATATGGTTGTAGACTTGGGCGATCGCATTTCCGTGTCCGTTGAGGCGATCGCAACTTTTGAGATCCGCATCTAATATGCGTTGATATACCTCAAAATCATAGCGTTCTAGCCATGACATCAACGTGGGACCAATATTAAAGCTGAGATACTCATAGTTATTCACGATCCCAATTAATTCTCCGCGATCGTTCAATACCCTAGCAAAAGCATTCGGGCGATAACATTCAGAGTGAATGCGTTCATTCCAATCGTGGAAAGGTGATGCACTCGGCTGACGCTCAATAGTATCTAAATAAGGGTTTTCGCGGGGTGGTTGGTAAAAATGACCGTGAACCGTTACATATACACCCGTAGCAGTTTGTAGGGGATCTTTTACATTGGCAACGCTTTCTAAATTATTTGATTCATCAATAACAGTCGTTTGCACTGGAGTATCAGCAGCAGTCATGGGGATCACATCCAAATTTTGAAATTAATAAGTATGATTGCCTAAAAAATATGAGAAGATAATTTAGGAATCCACTGCACAGCAGCGATCGAGCAATCAAGCGTATCTACGTAAGTTAGCAAATATTAATGCTCCAACCCAGGCATAGCAACCCTCTCTTGTGAGGAGTAACACTTAGTGCAGCTATGACTTATGGGGTATAAAGTATGCAAAAGCAGAGAGATTTAGAGTCAATAGCTATTGAACAGCAAAGTTAGTAAAAAGTACACATTAGCTTAACGCAACTTAATCAGCAATTTAGAAACTACCTGCTTCTAGTACATCCACCACAGGAATGAGTGGGATAGTGTTGTGAGGTACAGGGCTGACGCAGAGATCCCCCTAAATCCCCCTAAATTCGGAGGACTAGGGCGTGTTTACAAACTATATTGGCTCCGTTTATGTCTGTGAGATCCCCCTAAATCCCCCTTAAAAAGGGGGACTTTGATTTGATTCTCCCCCCTTAAAAAGGGGGGCTGGGGGGGATTGAAGTTTTAGGCTTGAGTAAGTCCTAGCTTTACTTGGTTTAACAGGACTTCACAGCTAATTGATGGCAACCGAGTATCCTAGAGTCGGAAGTAAAAGGAAATAATTGATGATCAGTCTAGAAAAACTTTTTTCCCTGCTATTATTATTCATTCCTATTTCCATTGCAGCGCACTTTTTACACTGGGGAGCAAGTGTTGTGTTTATCACAGCTTGCTTAGGGATAATTCCCCTCGCTGCTTGGATGGGAACTGCTACCGAAGAAATTGCCGTTGTCCTTGGTCCCTCATTGGGAGGGCTATTAAACGCCACCTTTGGCAATGCTACAGAATTAATTATTTCACTCGTTGCCCTGAATGCAGGACTTATAGATGTCGTTAAAGCTAGTATCACTGGCTCAATTATCAGTAACTTGCTGCTAGTGATGGGCTTTTCGATGTTATTGGGAGGTATCCGCTATAAAGAGCAAGAATTTCAGCCAGTTATTGCTGGAGTAAATGCTTCATCAATGACGTTAGCTGTGATTGCAATTCTGCTACCAACAGCAATGGATTATACCTCCAGTGGTATTGATGAAGCGACAATTCAAAAGCTTTCCATAGCAGTAGCAGTTGTTTTAATCTTGGTTTATGGGCTAACTTTGCTATTTTCTATGAAAACTCACTCTTATCTTTATCATGTGGGTTTAGCAGAGTTAGATCCATCAGAGTTATCTGAGGTTAATTTAGCACCCGATACTCCCACAGATGAAGTTAACTTGCCTTTGTGGATTGGGGTTTTATTAGGTTGTACTTTATTAGTAGCAGTAGAGTCAGAACTTTTAGTTGACTCTCTAGAAGTAGCAACTTCACAGTTAGGGCTAACAACTTTATTTACAGGGGTGATTTTAGTTCCTATTATTGGTAATGCTGCTGAACACGCAACTGCTGTTACTGTCGCAATGAAGAATAAGATGGATCTTTCTTTGGGCGTTGCAGTTGGTTCTAGTATGCAAATTGCCTTATTTGTCGCCCCAGTTTTAGTGTTAGCAGGGTGGTTTATTGGTAAACCAATGGACTTGGATTTTAACCCATTTGAATTGGTAGCGGTGGTAGTTGCAGTGTTAATTGCTAATTCTATTAGTGCTGATGGTAAGTCGAATTGGTTAGAAGGTGTGTTGCTGTTAGCTGCTTATGTAATTTTGGCTTTGGCTTTTTACTTCCATCCGGTAATTAGTGGGATTGGGTAAAACCCCACCCCCAACCCCCTCCCCGCAAGCAGGGAGGGGGCAGAATTCCTAGTTTTACTTGTTCCCAGGCTATAGCCTGGGAACTATAATAATAAGGCTCCGCCTTAAAATCAAAGTAATTCTGTAGGTTGGGTTGAAGAATGAAACCCAACATTAACAAGTATAAGAACAACGAAAAAACAAACACTTATTGCTATTGTTTGTCTCATAATTGAGTTGAAATTATGTCAGATGAAAAATTCTCTTTAGCCTACACTTTAACTGGACATCAAGACTGTGTTTATTCTGTCGCGTTTAGTCCAGATGGGCAAACTTTAGCTAGTGGCAGCCAGGACAAGACAATTAAAATTTGGGATGTCATCACAGGGAATGTTCAAACCACCCTGACTGGACATTCTGGCTTTGTTACTTCTGTCGCGTTTAGTCCCGATGGGCAAACTTTAGCTAGTGGCAGTAAAGACCACACAATCAAAATTTGGGATGTCATCACAGGGAAAGTGAAAACCACCCTGGCTGGACATTCTGACTGTGTTACTTCTGTCGCTTTTAGTCCAGATGGGGAAACTTTAGCTAGTGGCAGTAAAGACCACACAATCAAAATTTGGAATGTCGCCACAGGGAAAGTAAAAACCACTCTGGTTGGACATTATGACTGTGTTACTTCTGTCGCGTTTAGTCCCGATGGGCAAAGTTTAGCTAGTGGCAGTGAAGACTACACAATCCAAATTTGGGATGTCGCCACATGGAATCTGAAAACCACCCTGACTGGACATTCCGACTTGGTTAATTCTGTTGTGTTTAGTCCTGATGGGCAAACTTTAGCTAGTGGCAGTTATGACGAAACTATCAAAATATGGGATGTCACTACAGGAAATTTAAAAACCACTCTGGTTGGACATTCCAACGCGGCTGATTCTGTTGTGTTTAGTCCAGATGGTAGAACTTTAGCTAGTGGCAGTTGGGACAGTACGATTAAAATCTGGGATGTCGCCACGGGAAAAGTGAAAACTACTTTGACTGGACATTCCGACTCGGTTGATTCTATTGCGTTTAGTCCAGATGGTAAAACTTTAGCTAGTGGCGGTCTTGACGATACGATCGCAATTTGGCAACGGATGGTTTAACGGCTGTAGCGGATGAATGATGTAATTGATGAAGCGGATAAGTTTAGGTCAGATGAGGGTCATATATGGGCGCACCTATTCCCATGATAATAATATAGCTTGAAAAGATGAAAAATGCAATAGGATAAAAGTGCAATTTTAGTTAATAGCGCGATCGCACTCTTTCCCCTTAAACTGCAATCAATTCAAATAAAAATATATCTTGGTGTTGGGTTGCGCTGCGCTTAACCCAACCTACAATCGTTACGCCCTTACATATTGCAGGTGTGCTGAATAAGTAATTATACGGAAAAAAATTAGGATCTGGGGATCTCAAATGGGGATAATGCCGTCTGAAGCAAGATAAAGCACTCAGATGTGCTGCTGATGTTGTTCCTAGAGAGATTTAAAATATGACCCTTAAATCAATTTCTGCTTATTTTTTCACCGCTTTAGCTTTTACCAGTGCGATCGCTGTTACTAAAGTTAATAGTTCTGATTCAGTCGCTCAAACCCCTGAAACTAGGCACTCTACGCTAAATGCTAAAGCCAATTCTAAATGGCATCCTCAATTAATTCGCACTATTCAAGGATTTACCCAAATGGTGGGTGCGATCGCAATTACCCCAGATGGACAAAATATTGTCGCTGGTAATGATAACGGTGCGATTAAAGTATGGAATCTAAAAACTGGTAAATTAGTTCGCAGTCTGAATAAACATACAGATTCAGTTGTATCACTTGCTATTAGTTCCGATGGTAAAACTCTTGTTAGTGCTAGTGGTTTAAACGAGCAAGCTGTGAAAATATGGGATTTAAAAACTGGCGCGGTAATCAAAACAATTCAAAAACCTGACTGGTTTGTGAAATCTGTAGCTATTAGTCCAGATAATAAACAACTGGCGCTGGGTATTTGGAATACAGCGACTAGAAAACCTCAAGTAGAAGTATTAAATCTGAGTACGGGCGCAACAATTTATAGTTTACAGGGATCTAGTGAGTCTAATTTGACTGTCCAGTTTAGCCCGAATGGGAAAATTTTAGCTAGTGGTAATGAAGATAGCACTATCCAACTATGGGATCTGGCTACGGGTAACTTGCTTTATACATTAAATCATGGTGGGGCGGTGAGAGCGATCGCATTTAGCAGAGATAGCAAAACTTTAATCAGTGAAAGTTACACGCAAACCGTTAAAGTTTGGAATGTGCAAACAGGGGAATTAATCTCTACACCCATTGCCGACTCAGGTATAGTGTTTGTCAATGCTGTTGCTGTACACCCTCAAGGTGATGTATTCGCCAGTGCTTTAGGGGGAGAAAACGGCGTATTAAATATTTTTGATTTAAACACTGGAAAAGTAATTAGTCCAGTTACAGGTTATTCCGGCGTAGTTTCTGCCCTTGCTTTCACTCCTAACGGGCAAACTTTAGTTAGTGGTAACTCTGACGGCAGTATTTCTATCTGGCAAAGAAAGTAACCAAAGTATTTATCTATCCATAGAAATATATCTTGATTCCAATAGACATCGACACCAAATTAAAGGTGCTAACCTTTGAACCCTTGTAGAGACGCGCCATGGCGCGTCTCTACATTCATGTTTAGATAGATAAAATAAGCGATGGGCATTGCTCATCGCTTACTTACCATTATTATAAATAGGATGTTGATTGCGATTAACTTACCATGAATATCAAAAACATCCTTTCTTTTGGTTTATTAATCTTTATTCCTATTTCGATTGCGGCTCACTTTTTAGAGTGGAGTGCGCTTACTATTTTCATAACTTCTGCATTAGCTATTTTGCCCCTAGCTATCTGGCTCAGTACAGCTACAGAAGAAATTGCCGTAGTAACTGGACCTTCTATTGGGGGTTTATTAAACGCAATTTTTGGGAATGCGACTGAATTAATCATTGCTTTAATCATTCTTAAAGAAGGCTTAATTGATATTGTCAAAGCTAGTATTACTGGTACTATCCTGAGTAACTTACTCTTAGTAATGGGACTTTCTATGTTCCTGGGTGGTTTACGATACAAAGAGCAGAGTTTTCAACCAGTCGTAGCGCGGGTAAATGCTACTTCTATGACAGTGGCAATGGTAGCGATTTTGTTACCTACTGCTGTTATTTATACTTCCAAAGTGGATCAAATTGTAGCTACTCGTAATTTATCAATTGCAGTAGCAGTAGTTTTAATCATAGTTTACGCTTTAACACTGCTATTTTCGTTACGCACACACAGCTACCTTTATGATGTAGGGCTAGTAGAAATAAACGAAAATGAGCCAACTGCTGAAGTCAAAGAAACGGCACACAAACCTAATTTATGGTTATGGGGAGGTGTGTTATTAGCTAGTACAACAGGAGTAGCAATTGAGTCAGAATTGTTAGTAGGAGGATTAGAGGAAGCAACTGCTGGTTTAGGTCTTAGTCCGACGTTTACTGGGGTAATTCTGTTACCATTAATTGGTGGTGCAGCCGAATATATAACTGCTGTACGGGTAGCCATGAAGAATAATATGGAACTTTCGGTTTCAGTGGCAATGGGTTCTAGTTTGCTAATTGCTTTATTTGTTGCGCCGCTTTTAGTGTTAGTAGGACTATTCATCGGTCAGCCGATGGACTTGGATTTTGATATATTTCAAGTGTTAGCTGTAGCTATAGCTGTAGGAATTGCTAATTTAGTGAGTTTGGATGGTACTTCTAACTGGTTAGAGGGAACGCTATTGTTGGCAACTTACACTATTTTAGCGTTGGCTTTCTACTTTCATCCGGTATAGTTTTATAACTAATGTGACTCAAAGAAAGCATCTGAAGGTTAGTACGATCAAAAATGTAGAGACGTGCCATGTCACGTCTCTACAAAGGTTATAGGTAACGCACCTTTTATTTATAAAGATGTCTAATGATTAGAGGAGCGATGTCTGCGACGCTGCTCCGCCTACGCAGTTTTACAGCTACCTCGCTCCTCAATCATAAAGCTTTATAGCTGTTAATATTTTGGAATACATATAAATAGCTAAAATATCGTCTGTTTGGGTTTGACAAGCGGTTAGATAAACTATAGAATTATTAAGCAATATAACCTGCGTTATAATATCTCATTATCCTGTAACAACAGTTACTTTCCACAAAATTTTTGCGCTCTGGTTAAAGATATTCCTGCCTTGCGCCTTACCATTAAGCAAATAAAGAGCGATGTCTACGACGCTGCTCCGCCTACGCTATTTTATAGTGGGGATATGACTACTCACCGCCTAGCTATGCAGGTTTGCATAAATTTCAGTTGCCCCAAGCCTACAGATCCATTGAATGCTAATAATCCTATCTGTCGTCATTGTGGATCTGAGTTAATTTTACAAAATCGTTACAGAGTTGTGCGATTACTTAGCGATCAAAGTGGCTTTGGAAATGTTTACGAAGTCGATGACGGCGGCAGATCCAAAATTCTCAAAGTGCTGAAACAGCATTACAATAACAACACTACAGCCGTCAAGTTATTTCAAAAAGAGGCTACGGCATTAGGTCAGCTAAATCATCCAGGGATTCCTAAGTTTGAGAACTACTTTCAGATTCAACTGAGAAACGGTAGTGGTGGAGCTAATTCACCCTTGCTGCACTGTATCGTGATGGAAAAAATAGATGGTTTCACTTTAGAAGAGTGGCAAAACCAACGGAGTAATAAACCCATTTCTCAAGAGCAAGCAATTATCTGGTTAAAACAGCTAGTAGAAATTTTAAAAACTATCCACAATCAATCATATTTTCATCGGGATATTAAACCATCAAATATTATGCTGCGCCCTAATGGTGAGCTAGTATTAATTGATTTTGGTAGCACTAGAGAAATGACTTATACCTATTTGGGAAAAGTCAGTGGTGCGGGAAATATTACTAAACTTACTTCTGCTGGTTACACACCACCAGAGCAAGAAAAAGGTCATGCAGTACCACAGTCTGATTTTTATGCGTTAGGGCGTACATTTGTTTATTTATTAACAGGAAAAGAACCTAATCATCAAGCTATTTATAATCCTTATAAAGACGAGCTAATTTGGCGGGGTAATACTCGTGGGCTATCACCACATTTTGCCGATTTAATTGATGATATGATGGCTCATCAAGCGGGAAATCGCCCTAAAAACGCCCAGGAGATTTTGCAGCGTTTAAATAATATTGCTAAAAATATACATCCACAGCCACCACCACCTCAACAGTCACAAAGGTATTGGATATTAAGCGGAGTCTTGACAATTTTAATTACTCTGGTAGGAACTGCCCAAGTTTATTCACAATCTAATTTTAATAGCGATATTTTTACGTTATTAACTTCATTAACGTTATTAGAAAAAGCTAATTTCAATAATAGTGATTTAAGTGATGGTGGGTTACTAAGAGCAGTTATTTTTAACTCAAGAAATGAAATTTTAACGAGTACACTTCAGCCCACTATGATAAAAGTTTTTAATTTCTCCGTTCCCCAAAAGCTTCTGACATTAACTGCTCAAGAAAAAGAGTTTCGGTTTGTTACTTTGAGCGATGATGGCAATACTTTAGGCAGTGCTAGTGATGATAATACAATTAAGATTTGGGATATAGCTACTGCGAAAAACATTGGTATTTTCAAAGATGAGTCCGACAAAAATGAATCAAAGAAATATATTATGTCTTTAGCTATCAGCAAGACTCGTAACACTTTAGCTAGTGTTACTTGGGACAATAATATTACCATTTGGAACATGATAAATCATCAAAAAATTCGTAATATTAAATTTGATTCTAATACAGTTATTGCCCTAGCAATCAGCCCCGACGGACAAATTTTAGCTGGTGGTACTAATGATAGAATTAAACTTTGGGGTATTACAACTGGAGAAGATAATCCAGCATTTACAGTTGATTCAGAGGGGATTACTGCTTTAGCTTTCAGTCCAGATGGAAAATTTTTAGCTATTGGAAGCCGTGATAACAAAGTTCAAATCTGGAATCTAAATACTAGCAAAATAATCCGCAATTTGGCTGGTCATTATAGCCCGATTACATCGGTTGCTTTCAGTCCAGATGGAAAAAAATTAGTAAGTAGTAGTGATGACAATATTATTAAAATTTGGCGATTACCAAAATTAATTAGATAGACAATAATGATTAAATCGTGCTGCTAGTCGTAAGCAGAAAGGTAGTAATAAACGAAGGAAAGTTTATGAACGGTTGGCGCGAGTTGATTTTAAACTATCTTGGCTCCGTTTCTGTCGCTCTCGATCCCCCTAAATCCCCCTTAAAAAGGGGGACTTTGGCTAAATTCTCCCCCCTTTTTAAACCCTGCTGGGGGGGGATCGAAGGGTTTTAAAACACACCCGTAAGTTTTGACATTGCTGTTTAACGACTTAGATGTTCTTCCATTAACTGTTTAGCCCTTGGCTTATACAACAAGTGGAACAAAGATTCTAGGTAACGCAATAAATCTTCGCGGTCTTCTTTAGATGTGAAGTTCCAGAAACCGTAAATCCGCGCTAAAGATAGCAATTTGGTGGTGTGAATTTTCCAGGTATAAGTGCTATAAACACGGTCAATGGCGCGGGTGGAAATTTCGTACCAGTAGTTAGGATTCATGTCACACTTAGAAACAAATTCTAGAATTCTTTCTGCTGTTTCTTCTAAGTGGGTTGGGTTAATGTAAAAACCATTAAATTTATCTTGGATAATCTCTAATGGTCCCCCAAACTGAGTGGCTAAGGTTGGTAATCCAGTAATCATTGCTTCTAGAATGGTTAAACCAAAAGCTTCAAACAATGCAGGTTGCACAAAGATACCTTGACGATCTGCAATTACGCGATAAATTTCACCAGAATCACTCTTAGGTAGACGCACGCCTAACCAGCGAATTTTACCATGTAAGTTGTACTGATCGATAATTTGGTAAAGTTTTTCAATTTGGTCGCGTTCTTCGTGGTCGGTAGTTTCTTCAGAGCGCAATTTTCCAGCAACTAAAATTAAGTTGCAACGTTCTTGTAATGCTTCACTTTTACCAAAGCATTCTGCTAAACCAGTGAGGTTTTTAATTCTGTCTAGACGCGCCATCGAAAATAAGGGGCGTTTGCTGGGGTCGTCTAGTGTGCCAAAAATATGCTCTGGATCTTCTTGGGTAAAGAGTAATTTTTCAATGCGATCGCGATCGCTCTCAATCCGCTCTTCATATCTAGTATAGGGGAAGTAAACACTCTCGTTTACCCCTGGTGGTACTACGTTAAATTTGGGGCTAAATAATTCAATCCCATGCACAACATGATACAAATCTGGCATGGTAAATGACTTATAAGATTCGTATTGTCCCACACTGTCCGGCGTACCGACAATTTCTTGGTAAGTACTGCTGACAATAAAATTGGCTGCATTCATCGCAATCAAATCAGCAGTAAAGTGTAATGAGAAGTGATAATTGTGATCGGATTCTTGCCAATAAAGGTTACTAAACAAATATTTCGACTTTTCTAAAGCGTGGGCAATGTTACATTGAGTAACTTTCAGGCGACGAGCAAGCAAGAACGCCACTAAATTGCCATCAGAATAATTACCAACAATTAAATCTGGTTTACCTTGAAATTCTGCTAACAGTTCTCTTTCTGAATCAATGGCGTAAGTTTCTAAATATGGCCAAATTTCAAAGCGGGTAATCCAATTTTGAGTTAGTTTAGGATTAAATTCACGGAAAGGCACTCGCAAAATCCAAGCATTTTGTGTACCATGAACTTTTTCTAAACGTTGGTTACACTTAGTGCCATCACTATTAGCAATTAACCTAGAAAGAATAATTACCTTGGGTTCCGCATTTAGGACATCTAAACCAGCTAAAGCCAAATCTTCTTGCAGTTGCTTTTCTAAGTTTCTCGCTTGGTCGAGAACATATACCACCTGACCACCAGTATCAGGTCGCCCTAACACTCCTTCTTGTCCAAACCAACCGTGAGGAGATACCAAGACGATCCGAAAGACCATCGGAACGCGGGAAAGAAAAGCTTCTAGGCTTTGGTGATCCGGAGAGTCACTGAGTTGATCTAAAAGTTCTAGGGTTTCAAGCACACGACCTGCTGTGTTACCCCAACCAGGCTCAAAACCCATTAGTTGCATCACAAAGCGCAATCTGTCAAAGGGTTCTTCCGATGGACGCTCACTTACAAAGGTAATTGCTTTTTTAATTTGATCGGATAGTTGCTGCGCCGATTGAATGCGATCGTTAATCATTAGCTGCGTACCGTTGTACCGATGGATACGCAGGAAACTAAATAATGCTTCTAGCCATTGTTTGGGGTCTTGAAATAATTTGCTAGAGAGATAACGGTTAAGGTATTGCACACCTTTACCGATGTTTTTGGGGTCACGAATTGTGGGGGTATAGTCATAAAATGGCTGGAAATCTAGTTCAAGGATATCCCCTTCGTTAGGATGGAAGTGGTTGACGAAGCGATCGCGCACATCCAATAATTCTTGGATCGTCATCGTCTCTACAGTTAAATCTTCTGTCAACCGATAGATTTCTTCAGAAGCAATTTTGGGTCGAATAATCAAGCACAGGTTGGAATCTTCCCGAATGATTTCCTGAGTGTAATCAATTAATTTACCTAAATTAGAAGATTTAAAAAAGTTTTCTGGCTTCTGATGATTATTACAATATTCTGCAAAGGCTGTGACTATATCATTTCTAAGTAAATAGCGTTTTTCCTGATGACGTAAATCGCTGGCAAAGGTACGCAGATCGTTTTTTTCACTACTATCGATCACAGCTTGAATCAATTCGGACATAAGCACTCCTTAAATAACAATTAACAATTATCAATTATCAATTATCAATTACCCCTATCAAAGTGTGTAGATTTCGCCATATTTATGTTTGATATAGCGGATGAAGGGGTCAATGGTTAAGAAGTTACCTGTAACACGCTGAATTAATTCATCGGCTGTGTATTTACTGCCATGCTGGTAAATATTCGTTTTTAGCCAATTATGCAATGTTGTGAAATTACCTTGCTCAATTTCAGTGGGAATTTCAGGATGATTGCTTAATGCAGCATCAAAAAATTGGGCGCTCATAATGTTGCCAAGAGTATATCCTTGGAACATTCCCCCAATCATGCCCGCGTACCAATGTACGTCTTGCATTACGCCTTCGCTGTTATTGGGTGGGACTATGCCTAAGTCTGATTTGTAGCGTGCATTCCAAGCGTCGGGAAGATCTCGCACTGCTAAACTACCTTCCAGCATTTGCAGTTCTAAGTCAAAACGGATCATCACGTGCAAGTTATATGTTATTTCATCAGCATCGGTGCGAATGAGCGATCGCTCTACTTTATTAATTCCCCGATAAAATGTTTCTAAGGAAACCTTACCTAATTGATTAGGGAATATTGTTTGCAACTGGGGATAAGCGTATTTCCAAAAGCTACGACTGCGCCCAACTAAATTTTCCCACAAGCGAGATTGACTTTCATGGACACCAGATGATGTGCCATCTGCTAATGGTGTACCTTCAAAATCGGGGGAAACGCCTTGTTCATACATTGCATGACCCATTTCATGGATACTGCTAAATAAGGCTTGACCAATATGATTTTCGTAGACACGGGTAGTTATTCGCACATCACCAATAGAAAAGCTGGTGGTGAAGGGGTGCAGGGTTTTATCTTGTCTTCCCCGTTGGAAGTCATAACCCATTTGGGCAATCAGTTTTTCGGTAAATGCTAGTTGCTGAGCTTCTGGGAAATTTTGGTATAAGCTGGAGTCATCAGCAGGAGTTTGAGATGTGATCGCATCAGCTATGGGTACGAGTTGCGATCGCAATTCCGCAAAAAGCGATCGCAATGCTGCGGCTTTCATCCCATAATCGGCAGTATCAATTAGTGGATCGGCGATATGATCGTAACCAGGGAAAAAGTTAGCTAGTTCGCGGCTATATTCCAGGGTTTTTTCTAAGAAAGGTTGTACCGCCGCAAAGTTATTTTCTGATC
The DNA here is from genome assembly GCA_963711165.1 of uncultured cyanobacterium. Classification (GTDB taxonomy): domain Bacteria; phylum Cyanobacteriota; class Cyanobacteriia; order Cyanobacteriales; family PCC-9333; genus Crinalium. Next base: position 29,781 of record CAVQDG010000058.1, read on the forward strand.
GTGCTTCTGCCCAAGCAGTATAGCTTTCTGCACGATGGCGAGAAAGTTTAGCCATAAATTCCGAGGGTACTCGCACTGCGCGATCGTATTGTCTGTTGGTAATACGAATTAAACTTGCTTCGGTTGAGTCGTAAGGTAAGCTTTGTGCGTAGGGGCGTAAGTCTTCTAAGAGTTGTCTGATACTTGGACTCGTAAACTTTTCATGGGCAATTTGTCGTAAGGTAGAAATTTGTCTCCCCCTAGCAGCAGCGCCACCGTTGGGCATATAAGTAGCTTGATCCCAGTCTAGTACAGAGGTAGCGGCTTCTATGTCTCTAATTTCAGTCAGGCGGGTTTTGAGTTCTTGGAGTTTCGGTTCTGTCTTTTCTACGGTTTTTTGCATTGGTAGATGGTCGATGCTTTGATGCTGCTTTCTATAGTGTGGCGCAGAGATGCAGCGAAAGTATCAGGTTTTGGGGGGAGAAATGGCGATCGCGCTTTAGCTGTATTTTTATTTTTTAACGCAGAGGTACGCAAAGGTAAGCGCAAAGGTACGCAAAGAAATAATAAACTAATTTCAAATATCAATACCTTTACGAGCAAAAACTCTAAAGCCATCACTAAATTCAATAGTTGGCTCATTTTCTGCGTATGGTCGGTTTTGCTCGTTAACTAAAATTTTGCAGGGTCGTTGACAGATAAAACAAAAATCTTGGAACATAAATGTCCAACCACATTCAACTACAAATGTTTTCAAAATTTCCCAAAGCTCTCGATCTGTATCACACTTTAGCTCAGAGATACAGTAATCAAGTAAGCTACAGATATGACTATAACTATCCGGTTGAATTTCCCCTGAATTTAAATAGAGCCATAGTCCTTCTAATCTACGTTGCTGATTTGGTTTAGCCGATTGCAAGATGGGAGATGTTTTGATAAAATCGCGTCTATTATTATAGATTATATTTAAGGCAGACCTAAAATAAAATTGTTTGTAAAGCTCGTTCCACAACTGAATATCTAATTGTTTGCCCACAATTTCTATTAATTTGTATATAATATTCACATTAAATCGATGATTAAATAAAGATTTAATTAATTTATTTTCTACTCTTCTGATAATATTGTTAAGTTTTTTAGGATTTAATAAGTCTACGTTATGCAGAATATAATCTAAAAAATTCAAATTAAATATGGCTAGTGGGCTATCAAGAAAATATATTTCAAATTCTTCTGTTCTTAATAAGTGTCTGTGAACAGCTTCGACAGCAACAGATGCTTTTTCCAAATTAATTGCTTGTGTAGAATACGAAGTTGCCTGCCATTTTTTCCGGTAGACATCAATCAAAGCTTCTTGCTGTGCAGTTAATTCAGAAATTTTTGACATCATTTACAGCCCTAATTCTTGTTTAACGTCTTCCCAGGAAACTTTCTCTTGATCTTCTTGATTTTTTTCAGCTTCAATTGCCTCTTGTAAGTCTAAATAATCCTCTATATCTTCAGGATTAACAATAGCCAGTTGTCCACAACCAACTCGCTCAAAAAGCTCATTTACTGATAAATTAAAGTTATTGGCAAGGCTTTCAATACTATTCCATGCCTGACTGGTTATACTAACTTCGTAACGTTGCTTCATTGGAGCAGTTTATGAAACTCTTATTTAATCTTAACCGTCACGGCTAAAGATATGCAGTAGCTACAGCTTTACTGTTTTTCAACAACTACGCAAATACTGTCGATGCTGTCTGCCAACTTCGCGCACATAGGTAATAACATCTTGATATCCTGCAAACTGCGTTCTTTGTAATTTAAATAAAGGTACAGCCATATTTAAAGATGCTTCATTGGGACACAATTTTATAACTCGTTCCCAACTTTTCGCCCATTCCCAAGCTTTAATTAAACCTACTGCTTTCGCTTTCAATTCTTCTAATCTAGCTTTTTGATGTTCTAAAACTTCTTGCAGCTTTTCCTTGTGGCTATCTGGATAAGGATAGTGATTTAATTCTGCTTCCGTCGCTGCTATGATTTCCCCTAAAATCTGCCAATCATTGCAACTTGTTAATAAATTAATTACTGCTTCTAACCAACACAGCAAAGCGCGGTAACTGCCAAAACGCCCGCCTTCTCCCTCCACAACCACTAAAAACAGGTGCGCCCATCGCCATTCCCGATCCGGGTGGTAAAGCTTTTCTACTGGCTTTTTAACCGCAGCCGCAATATCTTCTAGGGTGATATGAAGGGTTTTGAGGTTGATAAAGTCCGTTAATCGCCTTGCCATTACTTTTTGCCTCGCTGTACCTAGCTGTTTGACACTTTCATCACTATGGATGGTTAACTTCTAAATATTATAACATTTGTCTCATACTGATGTTGCATACTTTATTCTAATTTTTATAGTTTTCTGTGATAGCTTGGCAATGAGTGTCTCAAACTTAGTTGGCAATGCTGTACAGAAAGCAAAAAGGCGGATTCACTCTTATAGGTCGGTCTCGGCTGGCGCAAATTCTTACTCAAGGGAGAATGCGCCAAGATGGAGGGTGCGGTCTTAGCTTGCGAGACTTCGCTGATGGAGTTAATGAGTATTGGGGATTTAAAGTTATTAATAAAGACAAGCTTTGTCGCTTAGAAAATGCGGCTAGAGTTAAACCCGATCCAGAAGAACTGAGTTATCTTGCTCCATTCACATGGTCAGAGTCAGCTAGAAGACCTTACACTGTGGAGGAGTTAGTTGCTATTGGTAAAGAAGAACTAGATCCTGCTGATGTAGGTAAAGTTGAACCTCCAAAGCTAGACACGCCTATAAATGGCAATAATCAGAAAGTTACTAAGCTGACGGCTGATAGCTGATAGCTAATCGCTAATCGCATCCTCACATCTACCCAATTGTTGCAGCGCCTCACCGCGTCGATACCGACTCCAATAATCTTCGGGGCGAATTTCTAAAGCAATATCAAAACAAGCGATCGCTTCTTCATACCAACCCAAACTAAATAGTACTAACCGCCCCCGACTATACCAAGCCCAGTAATCATCTGGTCGAATATTTAGTGCTTTATCATAGCTAACAAGAGCATCTTCATAACGCCCTAACTCTCCCAACGTATTACCCCGCTTATACCACGCCCAATAATCTTGTGGATCGATCAGTAAAACTTGATCGTAACTAGCTAACGCCTTTGTATATTCTCTTAAATCATCTAATACATTGCCCCGCCGATACCACGCCCAATAACTATGTGGTTCGTACTCTAACGCCTTTTCGTAGCTGGCAAGAGCTTCCCAATAACGACCCCAATCCCTGAGCGTATTACCTTGCTGATACCACTCCCTAAAACTGTCAGGACGGCACTCTAAAGCCCTATAAATAGTTGCTTGTTGATTTTTCATCGGTCATGGGTAATTGTTAATTGTTATTCTGTTGGCTCGGCAATATAATTACAAATTCCGTACCTTGACCAATTTCTGAATTCAACTCAATGCTACCGCCGTGTTTTTCAATAATGTCATTGCAGATTGATAACCCCAAACCTGTACCTTTCCCTACAGGCTTGGTTGTGAAAAATGGATCAAACAGCTTACTTTTAACTTCAGAAGGAATCCCAGGGCCATTATCTCGAATTCTTACTTTAACTTGCTGCTGACTAATAATTTCCGTATAAATCACAATTTGTTTCTTTGGCAGAGATTCTTCCTCTAGCAGTGCATCAATAGCGTTGCTAAGAATATTCATAAAAACCTGATTTAGTTGAGCAGGAAAACACTCAACCAAAGGTAAATCACCATAATTTTTAATAACTTCAATTCCCTGCTTAATCCGATAATTCAAAATTAATAAAGTATTATCAATACCTTCTGCAATATTCACTGCCTTAGCTTCAGATTCATCAAGGCGAGAGAAGTTACGCAAAGATAACACAATCTTACGAATGCGGTCAGCGCCCATTTTCATTGAAGATAGAGTTTTAGGTAAATCTTCAGTAAGAAAATCTAAATCAATTTCTTCAATTTCATCCTGAATTGTTGAGGTAGGATTAGGGTATTGCTCTTGATAAATTTCCAGTAATGACAGCAAATCTTGCATATAGTTATTTATATGCTCAATATTGCCGTAAATGAAGTTAACTGGATTGTTAATTTCATGGGCAACACCTGCTACCATCTGACCGAGGCTAGACATTTTTTCGGCGTGAATTAGTTTTGCCTGGGTTTCCTGTAATTCTTCGTGCGATCGCTCTAGTTTTTCAGCTTTGTCTATCGCTGACTGTTGATATACTTCTAGCAACTCTTGGAGATTAACTATCTTAGACTTCAGTTGCTCAACCTCTGCTTGTATGCACTCATCGTTTGTCATAGTTATAGTCTCCTTACTTATTGCTTAGTTGGCGGCAACATAAACAAGAATTGGCGCACGTAGGCAAGTATGCCATTTAAAAGCTGAGTGCCATTAGGGTGAAAAGCATTGCTTGTGTAGTTACGAATATCATCGTTTTAAAACAGGATAATCGCTATCAATATCATCCATAGGTAGTATGCAACCAAATTCGATTACAGACTTAAGATCCGCCTGTCACCACGAATTTCCTTTGAGCAGGGATATAATGGCTACCAAGTGCGAAAAGTTGCATGGAACCCGTTAAAGGCGTTTGGCTATATATCCACTATAAGATCTTGGTCGCTTTCGTGCAGGGGAAAAAATCTGCCGTTAAAATGCGTAAGTACTGATACTTATGAAAAGACCGCGCTTCCTCGCGATATCGGTTAGCACGGTTAGTTAAAATCAAAATTTGTAACGTATCAAACTGTGATTTTAACTATCTCGCTCTTGAATTAAGGCTTGAAAGCGGTAATCTTGCTGTAATTCCTCAAAGTCTGAGTGGGTTCTTGCCATATCCCGATACTGGTCAGGACTAAGATTAATTGCTAGTTGCAAATGTTCAATTGCTAGATCAGCATCACTTTGCAAAGCATAACAGCGAGCTTTGTTATATATTGCTGTATGATCGTCCGGTTTGATGTGTAGGGCTTTGTCGAAACTGATCAACGCTTCCTGATAACGCCCTAATTTTAACAACACTAAACCTTTAGCATTCAACGCATATTTATCTTGCTGGATTTCTAAGGTTTTATCAAAGCTGGCTATAGCTTGTTGGTAGCGACCTAAACTATCTAAGGCTAAACCACGAAAGTACCACGCGTCTATATTTTTTGGTTGGACAGTTAAGGATTCATCAAAGCTGGCGATCGCATTCTCCCATAAACCTAAATTCTGTAGAGCGATTCCTCGATGATACCAAGCTTCATGGAAGTCTGGTTTGGCTAAAAGTGCTTTATCTAAACTGGCGATCGCTTGATCAAAGCGATCTAATTGTCGCATCGCCATTGCTCGGTTATACCAAGCCCAATAGTAGTTTGGTTTAAACTCAATTGCTCGATCATAGCTATTGATCGCATCAGAATAACGACCCAGGTTTTTTAGGGCAATACCACGATTATTCCAAGCCCAAAAATAATCAGGTTTGAACTTAATCGCATTGTCGTAGCTGGCTATAGCTTCTTCGTAGTGTTTTAAGTCATCTAGCGCATTACCACGATTATTCCAAGCTTCGTGAAAGCCAGGTCTGTATTCCAACGCTTGATCATAACTGGCGATCGCTTCTGCGTAGCGTCGTAAGTGATATAGCGCATTACCTTGGCTATACCAAGCTTCAGGATAGTCTGGTTGAAGTTCCACAACCTTGCCGTAGCTTGCGATCGCACTGGCATATTCTTCTATCCGGTTCAGGTGTATTCCTTTTTGGAAAAAGAACTCGACTTCCACATCTACTACTTGGTTCATAGAATCTGGCATCTCTCTCTAGGATGATTTCATTTATCATGCCCAAAAAAATCACATTATGCAACAAATTGATCAACTTTCTACCCAAAACTAGATGCAGTGGGGATCAATTTATGTGTTTCATAAATTTCAATCTCTCAGCCTAAAGGCTATGTTCGTGTAGCTGCACTATGTGCGGGTGTCAGTGCAGATCAGTAAGTTCAGGAAATTAACTTAAAATTTAAGTCGCTCATTGATAATTGATAATTGTTAATTGTTAATTGTTCAAGATGGATTATAAAGATGCAGGGGTTGATGTTGAGGCGGGTCGCTCTTTTGTAGACCAAATCCGCAGTTTGGTACAAAGCACACACCGTCCTGAAGTTTTGGGTGGATTAGGCGGTTTTAGTGGTTTTTTCCAACTCCCGACAGGTTATAAGGAACCTGTGCTGGTTTCTGGGACTGATGGCGTAGGTACTAAGCTGAAAATTGCTCATGAGCTATCCCTTCATAATACTGTTGGCATTGATTTAGTGGCTATGTGTGTCAATGATGTCTTGACATCTGGGGCAGAACCACTATTTTTCTTGGATTATTTAGCGACGGGTAAGCTAAATTCTGAGCAGTTAACTGAGGTTGTTAGTGGGATTGCTGAAGGTTGTCGTCAGTCGGGATGTGCGCTTATTGGTGGGGAAACCGCAGAAATGCCTGGTTTTTACCAACAGGGAGAATATGATTTAGCGGGTTTTTGTGTAGGGATTGTAGAAAAGAGTCAAATTGTAGATGGTTCGCAAGTAGAATTGGGTGATGTGGCGATCGCATTAGCAAGTCAAGGTCTTCACAGTAACGGCTTTAGTTTGGTGCGAAAAATTGTGAGCGATCGCAATTTTAACTGGAACGAGACACCAGAAGCTTTAGAGGGTCAAAGTTTAGCTGAAGTTTTTTTGACACCGACGCGCATTTATGTCAAGCCTGTGCTAGAAGCCAGACGCTCTGGGATTGATATTCATGGTATGGCTCATATTACTGGCGGTGGTTTACCAGAAAATCTGCCACGCTGTTTGGGAAAAAATCAATCTATTAAGATTAAGCCTAATAGTTGGACTATTCCACCGATTTTTAACTGGTTAGCTGAGGCTGGTAATGTTAATTTGACGGCAATGTTTAATACTTTCAATATGGGTATTGGTTTTGTTTTACTTGTACCACCAGCCCACGCAGAGCAAACTATTAGTTGGTTTAATTCACGAAATATTGCTGCCTATAATATTGGTGAAGTAGTTGCTGGCGATGGTAGTTTATTAGGAATTTCTGAGTAAAATTTTCAGATAATAGTAAGATTCCCAATGTAGAGACGTGCCAATAAATGTAGAGACGTGCCAATAAATGTAGAGACGTGCCAATAAATGTAGAGACGTGCCAATAAATGTAGAGACGTGCCAATAAATGTAGAGACGTGCCATGGCACGTCTCTACAATTGTTATAAGTAACACACATTTAATTTCTACAGATGTCTATTAAATTTCTTTAAAAAATTCGTTATAGCAACCGCCATAACCGCGTTTGGCATGAAAATTATTACTTGGGATCACAAATTGAGTTTTTTATACAAGCGGTCTATTACGCACATACCCTTCAAAATCATCGCAAAGTTTATTGACCAAATCTTCCATTTCTCTAAAGAAATAATCTCCAACTTTTCGGCGATTTAAGGCTTTATACTTGCGATAAATTTTGGCAAAGTCCTCATATATTTCATCTTCTGGAACATTTGAGTTAATTTTTACAATCAAACGTTTACCGTCATCAGAATTACGCACGTATTCAAATAAGTCGCGGATTTTTGCGTCAAATTCTTGTATTCGTTCTCCCTTTAAATCTTCTTGCTCGTTACGGGCTGCGATAATTGCCAGAATGTCAAATTGATGTACCGTAGTACTAGGTTCTTTGCCTTGAGCAACTGTGGTGAGTTTCTTTTTCTTTGGCTCTGGATCTTGGGTTTCGACTTCAATGATACCGATTTGATTATCAAAATAAACTTCGATCGCGTCTTTGACATCATCACTACGCTCAAGTCTGTTGTAAATGGTGTTGAATAAACGCAGGAATTTTAGTAAGCTAGGTTCGCTATACTTCTCATCTAAACTAATCACATACTCAATGCGGTTGAGGATGGTGAAATACTGGGCAGATTTGGCTTTGGTGTCAGAGGTGCGCTTAGGGTTGGCATTAATGTATTTTTCAATGCTGCTTTCTAAATCTAGATAACTTTCTGGCTTGTCTCGTTTGGCTTGATTGTTAAAGAGGTTTAGGAATATATTAAAGAACTGTTCGTAAACATCGGATTTTTTTAGCTCAGTGAATAGGATATCTAAAACCCGTTGATCGCTAAAGGGGTCAAAGTCACTAACGACGACATCAGAAAAATGCTCGAAAGCATCTTTAATGTTTTGTACGTTGACGTTGTTATAGGAAAAATCGACAATTTTACAGTCATTTTTGTATTTAGTGGTGCGATTAACCCGCGAGATAGCTTGGATAGCAGCAATAGCTTTAATTTCTTTATCTAAAAACAGGGTGTGGAGTCTTTTTTCGTCAAATCCGGTTTGAAGTTTGGCGACAACGATAATTAAGCCATTTTTCTTGAGAGCAAAGTTTTCTAAGACTTTTTCTTCTGTAAGTCCATCGTTTAGCCCTGTGGCGCTCTGCTCGTCCTGGTTACTGGAATAGACTATATGAATGGGAGCGTCGGCGTATTTGGCATATTTGGGCTGTTTGATTAGTTCGTTGAAATGGTGAGTTACAGCCTGTTTATAGGCGATCGCTGCTTTAATTGAATACACCGCTAACATGGCTTTGCCTGTGCCTCTGATTTGCCGATAGACATCTTTTACTAGCAAATCGGCAATGTAATGGGCGATCGCATTGATGCGATCGCGGTTTTCGTAAATATCCTTTTTCTCAACGTCTTTGTAGTTAGGTTCTGTAAAGCCCTCTAGTTCGTTGCTGGGGAGATCAAACAGCATCTTGGAGGCGACGGGGACAATGTTTTTCAGGGGGTTGAGAATAAAGCCATCTTCAATGGCTTCTTTCATGGTGTAGGAGTCGAAGGGAATCCACAGCTTTTCGCTTTCGGCATAGCCACTGAATTCACCAAAGCGAGCGAGGGTGTGATCGTCTGGGGTGGCTGTGAAACCAACAATCAGGTTTTTCTTAGTGCGAAGCTGGTTGTATTGGCGTTGTTCGTCAAAAGGGGTTTGCAGTTCGTCAAAGATATTGACCATTTCATCATGTTGATCGCCGCTATTAGAGCGGTGGATTTCGTCAATCAAAAAGACTATGCGGAGTTGGGCGAGTTTTTGTAGGGTGTCTGTGTCAAGCATTTCTCGCACCGCTCCAAATTTTTGCAGGTTGACGATGACTAGGCGGGTGTCGGACTTGAGGGCTTCTTGAAAGGTTTTTTTGTTGTGTGCCTCAATATACATCCGGTTGTCAATGTTCATGTTGAGCATTTTGGAATCAATCTGGCTGCGGAGTTGCAGGCGATCGACTACAATCATAATTTTGTCATACACATATTGACCGTTACGGCGCAAATCTTTTAGTTGCAGGGCTGTCCAGCCAATAATATTAGATTTGCCAAAACCAGCAGCATATTGTAACAGTAGAGAATAGACGTTTTTGTTGTTGGCGTAGGCTTTGCGCTTTTCGATCAATTCCTGGCGTTTGGCGGTGGAAACATTGGCTAACTGTTGTTCTAGCTGATGAATGAAGTAGTCATCTTCGCTTTCATGCTCCAAAAATTCGTCAATTTTCGCCAGCACTTTATCAGTGCCAAATTTTTGTTTGGGACGGGGTGAAATCAGTTGCCCTAGTTCGTTTTTGAGTTCTTTTTTACCATTAACAACATATACATCCCGTTCGATAAAGTTATAGTAGAGAATTTCTTTTTCAATAAAGCTTTTGCCATAGTGGACGGTGAATAGTTCTTTAAGTTTGTCTTTTTTATCAGCGTCAGGATTGATCAACGGATAGGGTTTAAAGACTTTGGTTACTTTCTTTTCGTACTCCTCGCGGTCATATTTCCCCTCGCGGCAGGTTGTGAGGATTTCGTCAAAATAGTCAGAGATAGTCCGAATGACGTAAGTTTCAGCTATGTCAGTTGTGGTGATGTGAATGGCTTTTTCAAATATTTTGAGGAAGTCTTTGCGGTAGTAATCTTTGTCTTTATCGTTGAGTAAGTCGTTTTTATCGAAGTATTCGTAATAAACTTTAACAGCTTCAAAGTAGTCTTTAACGACTTTGCCTCGTCCGTTTTTCTGGGCAGTTTGGTTACTAAGATTGGATTTTAATTCACTGTAGCTGAGGTAAATACCGTTAACAAATAAGCAAACATCAGGACGGAAGGAGAAAATTAGTTGGTTTTGATATTGATATTTATAGGGCAGTTCTTGAACGACGGTAAATAAATTTTGTTCAAATAGTTTGTTGTCGTGAATAACGCTGTCATCGGTATAAAATAGGTGAAGTTTAATGCCTTGTAGGGTGACGGATTTGTTAGCGTTGATAAATAATCCCATGTTGCGGCTGCTGGCGATGCGTTCCTGGATCAAGGCAATTAGTTCTGCCAGGAGTTGTGGGGCGTTGCCGCTATATTTTTTGAGTAGTGCTTCGTAGGGCTTTTGATTGAGTTCGGTGGTGGAAATAAAGGCTTGTAGGTCTTCTTGGATGATCAGGGAGTTGGTGATAGTGTTGGCTTTGACTTCCTGGTAGCCTAAATTTTCCACAATAAAGGGGATGAGAAACTTATCTTGTAGATGGGTTTCGGTCATAATAATTTGATCGCGGATTGGATGGATTAGAGGAGAATACAAAAAATGTCTGAATCACGGATTGGATGGATTACACAGATTGCACGGATTTAGAGAGTAAAGTAGTAAATCGAGGAGATGAGCAAAGCCGAAAATCTGTGAAATCATTAAATCAGTTTAATCCGTGTTCAAGATTGCACGGATTTAGAGGGAGGAGATCAGCAAAGCCGAAAATCTGTGAAATCATGATCACGGATTGGATGGATTACACGAATTGCACGGATTTAGAGAGAAAAGATGAGTAAAGTAGAAAATCTGTGAAATCATTAAATCAGTTTAATCCGTGTTCAAACTATTATGAGGTGATTTGATGGAAAAGTTGAAATACGCTGATATTACTCAGAAAGTTATCGGGGCTTCTTTTGAGGTACATAAGTTTTTGGGTAATGGGTTTCAGGAGGTGATTTATCAAAGGGCTTTGGCTTATGAAATGAGCCAATTAGGTCTAGTGTTTGCGCGTGAGATTGAACAACATATTTTTTATAAGGATCTAGATAAGCCTATTGGAACTCGCAGGGCTGATTTTGTGGTAGAGGGTAAGGTATTGGTTGAGTTGAAGGCTATGATTCAGCTTGAAGATGTGCATTTGGCTCAAGCTTTGAATTATTTAAAGGCGTACAAGTTGGAGGTGGGTTTACTGATTAATTTTGGGAGTAAGAGTTTGACGTTTAAGAGGTTGGTTAGATGATGAAGTTTGAACACGGATTAGATGGACGATAGAATGATGTTAAAAATGTCTGAACCACCGATTAAACGCAGTATAGGATAACGCTGATTATAGAATGATGTTGAAACAAAAAAAAATCAGTGTAATCTTAAAATCTGTGAAAATCCGTGATTCAGACTTTTATTTTTCCTGTGACAACATCGTTAATTAGGGTTTTACGCAGTTCTTTTAGTTTTTCGATTTGGGTGTTGATGGTTTGGATAATTTTGTCAATTTGGGCGGTTTTAGTGTCAAGGTAATGTGCGATCGCTTTTTGTTCGGAGAAACTTGGTGCATATACACGAAGGCTTTTAACCGTGTCTTGACTAATATTTGGTTGCCCACCCCCATAGCTCAAAGAAATGATAAAATTTCTTTGAGCTATGAACCAGTAAAACATAAATTTAACATTTAAAATCTTACTTTTATTGAGTACACAACAAGCTTGATTCGTACAAGCTTCAATATTCAAGATTGATACCTTTCCAATTGTAGCGCCATACATCGCTATAACAATTGACCCAGGTCTATAGACCTTTAGGGAGTGATCTTTCAAGGCTTGGAGTGTTACTTTCCTTTTACATTCCGAGATAATGCTATCATTCAGATCGCCAGTATTTATCCAATTTATAGTGCCATCTTCATAGTAAGTTTCACTCCCTGATTTAGGCGTTGTACCACTGCCAATTTGGCTAAAGGATTGAGATAACTTATTTACTTGCCAATGCTCAGGAACTTCACCCAACCACTCAACCCCGCTATCCTTCATCGGCACAGTTTTATCAAGTCCGCGTGTTACAGTTTCATTGATGAGAGACTGTTTGAGATTGCCGTATAGCTTCGCTTTCTGGGTGAGTAGGTCAATTTTGCGATCTATTTGTGCTGTTTTGGTGTCGAGGTAGTGTGCGATCGCTTTTTGTTCGGGAAGAGGGGGAATTGTAACCCACAATCTTTTGATTGCCTCCTGATTAATATTTGGATCTTTCCTCGCACTATCAGCAAAGATTTCCCAATGTGGTCTAAAAAACTGTAAGTAATACCATAAATATACCGAATTAAAATTTTTATTATTGCGAAATATTGCACAAACTGACTGATTAATAGTGGCTTCTACTTCAAGTAGTGAGTTCTTCCCAATCGTTCCCATACCTCCATACATTGCTAATAAAACACTTTTTGGCTGTATAAAAGTTAAACCGCTATCTTTTATTGCTAAATCAGTTAATTTAAACTCTGATGAAAATAATCTGTCATTATTAAGATCTGTAGTTCTAATCCAAAAATGAGTGCCTTTTTCGTAATATTCATTAGTACCACTTTTAGGAGTAGTTCCTGATTTAGTCTTTGTTAAACTTTTTATCCTAGATAAAGCCCAATGCGAAGGTACTTCACCTAACCACTCAATCCCACTATCTTTATAAACTGGATAACGCTCAATTTTCATAACGCTAATCCCTCTTCAAGCCCCTTCAAATCCCGCTCCAGAGCAGAAATTTCCCCTAAAATTTCCTCCACACTCCGCAACTTTTCCGGCTTATAAAACACCTTATTAAAATTAATTTCCACCCCCACCACATTTTCTAAATACTCAAACGGCTTGGTAATATACTTCGCCATAAATGCGGTAATCGCTTCCTGGTTCGCTACCTCATCCCGATGAAAAGCAATAATCTCATAATCCTTCTGATAATCAGGCGTTAACTCCACCGTAATTTCAATTCGTTCTAGTTGGGTTTTCGTCTTCTTTTTCAACCCCGCCTTTACCACAATCTTGCCGCAGCCCAACTCCTCCCGCTTACCAATCACCTCTTTAATTAGCGTTTCCCCATCAGCATCAAACCGATACATAGCCTGATCCGTTGTCACTACCAACGGCTGTTCTTTGTAGTCCAGCGAATCAATAAACGGCTTAATATCCTGCTCATAAAACTCTAAAAGATCCCCCCAGCCCTGCTGATTAACAGGGGGACTCGTAATTGTAAATTCTGTTAACGTCCGTTCCCCATTTTCCAACTTCAGTGGCGATAGTTTCAGACTCGTTTTGCCATCCTTGAGATGACTAGCAAAAGTCCTACCCTGCTCATCCACATTCGTCAGCATAATCGCCTGTTTATTGAAATAGAAAAACTCCTTATCAAACACCCGCGCATAATCGTTATCCACGAATCGAGCCAAAGTTTCCACAATTTCTAAACGGCTGGTTTCATCAACTTGTTTCCGCTTAGATCCCTTATTCTTTTTCAGAGGCTTAAACTTCTCACTAGCATTAATCAACATCACCCTATCCTGGCATTCTGGGGATTTATTCTGATTCAACACCCAAAGATATGTATAAATGCCCGTATTAAAAAACTCATCCGTCGGTAACTGAATCACCGCTTCCACAATGTCGGAATCCAGCATCCATTTCCGAATATTGCTTTCTGCCGAACCTGCATCACCACTAAACAGCGTCGAGCCATTGTGAACCACAACCCCCATACCATTTGCATTTAGCTTGGAAATCAGGTGTTGCATAAACAACAACTGACCATCTGAAACCGACGGCAGGTACTTAAATCGCTGAGTTTTATCGTTCTCAACATCCTTCTTAAACCCCTTCCAGTCCACTCCGTAAGGCGGATTAGCAATCACAACATCAAATTCATCGTTATAGAACTTGTCATCCGTAAGGGTGTTGCCATGCTCGATTTTAGAATCGACCCGAAACCGACTTTCAATCTTTGCCAGGGCGTAAAGAGCATCATTCCAGTCTTGCCCAAAGGTTTGAGTTAGTCGTTGCACCTTAACTTTGATCCGGTCTTCCACTCCAAATAGCAGGTTGCCGCCACCACAGGTGCAGTCATAGATTTTCAACAGGCGCTCAGAATCCTCAATCTTAGAGGCGATAATCTCGGCAATCAGCCAGATCACATCATCTGGCGTATATTGTTCCCCTGCTGTCTCTGCGGAAATATCCGCCCAACGGCGTTTAATATGCTCTTCTAGGGTTGTAATTGCAGAGTTATCAAAAGGTTTGAGGTCAACGCCACTCCATTCCTTCGTATAGCCCAACAGTACTTTTTTTGCCTTAAGCTTGGCAATTACGCCTTTAATATCGAGAAACTTCTCCCCCTCCGTAGCATCTACCCCCAGTAGATCTTTAGTTTCACCATCAAAACCGTGTAGATATGCCTCAAAATCAATCTCAAAGGATTTATCGTTCTGGCAAATATCCTTCAGAGTTTGGTTCTTCTCGAATATATAAATGTTATAGCCCTGCCCTTTATCCTGAATTAGCTCGATTAAATCTTCTTGAGCAATATCCGCCAACGCCTCTTCACCAATTTCGGTCTTCAGTTCATCAAACATCCTGACTAATCGGCTTTCGATCATCACCAGGGCAAAAAATGGCATCATAAATGAGGGCCATTCAGACTCTTTAATACCACAGCCACGCAGCAGATCAGCAGTCGCCCAGATTTTTGATTCGTATTGAAGAATATTGGAGGTTGTCATGGAGATGTAGAAATTAAAGGTGCTAACCCTGGAACCATTGTAGAGACCTGCGAATAAGCGCCTTAGCGCATGGCAAAGCGGAGGCGCGGATCTATATTCATTACCGAAATTATGACTTTAATCTAGGGATGCGATCGCACTTTGGCACTCAAAATTGGTTGAAATTAAATTAATTCAAGGCGGCACCCAGATTTGAACTGGGGAGTGGAGGTTTTGCAGACCTCTGCCTTACCACTTGGCTATGCCGCCGGATGCACAGAATCTAATTATACCAAACTTTGATCGAAATGGGTAAGCGATCGCAAAAAAAGTGCGATCGCAGTATGCCATGATTTGATATCTTAAGTTTTGAAGGCAGTAGTATGGATTAGTTATAAGATAATTGTCTCCGGTGCGCTAGTAGCCTCATCTGAGCATTTACTACCATCCGTGCGATCGCGTACTAGGCGGGCGATCGCGGATAAATTCTGTTAAAGATAGTTGTATTGTTCTTTTTCAGCAAGCATTAAATAATTAAATGATGTTCTAAAATTTTCACCTCTGCCAGTTATGACACAACAGAATCTTCTAGAACTTGCCAAGCAGGGTGATGCCAAAGCGATCGCCACCCTGATGAACAGCCAGTTGCAGCCTAAAGGAATCAAAGCCAAAGTTAGTATTGCCAACAACTGCCTAATGGTGATTGCAGAATCAATTCATCCAGACTCTACCCAACCGCCTTCCCATTCCTTTATTGTTAATTTTGTCCGCAAAGGCATAACCGCGTTAAATCCTGAAGAAATTCATCGTGTGGTTGTATGGGGAAAAGCCCCAGGCAATAAAGCCCCAGCTTGGCGAGATGATTTTAAATTATCCGAACCTGATCTGAGCGATAATTTTGTTGAGCCAGAAAATAACTTTAAAGATCAACAAGATAATATTCAGCCCGAAAATGTTGCAGAACCAAAACCTAAAAAACCACTTAAACTATTCAGCAACGCTCAAACTTTCAGGCAGACTGAAAGTTTAGTAATAGCTGGCATTATTTTCGTTTTGTTGGTTTTTACTATTTTAATTTATGCTGGCAAAGAAATATTCACCGTCAAAGAAGATAAAAGCGAGAATGTAGCTAATATATCTAATTCCAACGATCCTTCACTTTTAAATACAGAAATTAAAAACTTTTTAGGAATGTATTTTCAAGCTAGTATGGCTCAAGAAAAAAAAGGAGATGCTTTTTGGTGTGCTGATTCAAAAGGTTATATTAAAACTATTGATAAAAGTAATGATTGGCAGCTTTTAGATCTCAAGCAATACGGAACTTCTAGTGTAGACAGTGTAGTGAAGATTAATTATTTAAATAAAAGTAAAGTACCAACAAACACTACCTGGAATATATATCTTAAAAAAGAATCTAGTTCAGAAGATAGTAATAAACAACCTGGTGGATGGTGTATATCATCAATGTTTGCCAAATAATCTTTTAGAAAGGGAGGAGGGAGGAGAGAGGAGAGAGGGTTATAGGGTTTGATAATTTTTCTCTAAATTAAAAATATACAAGTTTATTTGCGCGTTAGCTTATGATGATTTTTGACAATGATCTACGCTCTTTGAAGTTTATATATTTTAAATCGGAACAATGCTTAACTTTCTTAATCCACTTTTAGGTCGTCATCCAGAACAAATTAAAGCTAATGTAGAAATTTATACTTGGCAAACCTGCCCTTTCTGTATTCGGGCAAAAATGTTGCTGTGGTGGAAAGGCGTTAACTATCAAGAATATAAAATTGATGGGGACGAAGCAGCCAGAAATCAAATGGCTCTCCGTGCTAATGGTAAACGGACACTACCACAAATTTTTATTAATAATCAACACATAGGCGGATGTGATGATATTTATGCCTTGGATAAACAAGCTCAATTGGATTCCTTATTAGCACAATCGGCAATATCATAAGGGTGTATTTTGGTAAAAATTCCCCCACCGCCAATTGATGAGCCTGAGTATTTAGTACATCGCAAATGGTTGGAAAAAGCTTTAGCACTGGCTCAAGCTGCTGGTGAGGCTGGTGAAGTGCCTGTAGGAGCAGTTATTGTTGACGATGCGGGTAACTTAATTGCTGAAGCTGCCAATCGTAAAGAGCGCGATCGCGATCCTACAGCACACGCCGAAATCTTAGCAATCCGAACTGCTAGCCAAGTTTTAGGCGACTGGCATCTCAATCAATGCACCCTCTACGTTACCTTAGAACCTTGCCCGATGTGTGCAGGTGCGATCGTCTTAGCGCGGTTAAAGTTGCTAGTTTATGGCGCAAACGACCCCAAAACTGGCGCAATTCGGACTGTGGCTAATATTCCTGATAGTGCTTGCTCTAATCATCGCCTATCAGTATTAGCTGGGATTTTAGAATCTCCCTGCCGCCAACAGTTACAAGCTTGGTTTAGCCAACACCGCTTAATCAATTAACAATTAACAATTAACAATGACCGATGACCAATGACCAATGACCAATGACCAATGACCGATGACCAATGACCAATGACCAATGACCAATGACCACGCTCCTTATGACAACTCTCAAAGTGTCCTTATAGTAGAACCAAAAAGATGTCAGAAAATCTACAGTAAATAGTAGGATGCACTAAAAAACGTGAGGGCAACATGATGCAGCTTTCTTCTGAACCAACTATAGAAACATCAACTCCCACCAAAGAAGGCTCCATTACTTCCGGTGTGGCAAGCTGGTTAAAGCCTATAGCCTATCCTGTGGCGCGTTACGGTCTGCTGCCATTTTACTTTAGTCGGATAGAAGTTATTGGGCAAGAAAATTTACCGACAGAAGGTGCAGTTATCCTCGCACCTACCCATCGCGCTCGTTGGGATGCTTTTGTTGTACCTTATGCTACTGGTCCTTATGTTACAGGTCGTGACCTACGGTTTATGGTTTCTGTTAATGAAATGAAAGGGTTACAAGGTTGGTTTGTCCGCAGATTGGGCGGGTTTCCCATTGATCCAGATCAACCAGGGATTGGTAGTTTTCGTCACGGTGTTGAATTGCTACTAAACAGGGAAATGCTGGTTATTTTTCCAGAAGGTAATATTTTTAGAGATCATCAAGTTCACCCATTAAAGCGTGGTTTGGCTCGAATTGCTCTACAAGTGGAATCAATACAGCCAGGATTGAGTATTAAAATTGTACCGATTAGTATTAACTACAGCCATCCATCTCCTAAGTGGCGTGGTACGGTCAAAGTTAATATTGGTTCCCCTTTAGAAGTGACTGACTATTGTAGCGAATCAGCTAGAACAAATGCCAAGAATTTGACTGCTGATTTAGAAACCGCTATCAAACAGTTAACAGTTAACAGTTAACAGTTAACAGTAAACAGTAAACAGTAAACAGTAAACAGTTAAATGCCTAAGTTTAACTGCCAATTTTTGAGCATTCCAGTATCAATTTGGGCATAATCTACAATCCATAACTGCCAAATACCTGCGACAGGTTGATTAAGCAGTTGTTTAAGTGTAGGTGTAGTTTGTAGGGAATAAGTAGCTTGGAGTTGAGTCGCAGCGCCGAGTGTGCGATTTTGTAATAGTATTGTTTGACCTGTAGGTGTTTTTAAACTAATTTCTAGATCGCCTAAAAAGCTGTGTTCAATGTTGAGACTGATTTTAATATCCCGTAGGGGATTGCGATCGCCTGGCGGCGCGTAAGCTTCGCTAATCTGAATACTACTGGTAACGCCTTGCAGATTATATTCAGGAATAGCAACGCTGTTGTCATTGCGTACTTCAAGATATTGCGAGACTTTTGGTTGTTGTAAACGCTCACCCGCAGCTTGCACAGCTTTAAAAGCATTTACTTTACCGTAGCCAAACCACTGAGAATAACCGTTAACGTCGTAAGTACCCAGTTGTAAACCGAGTTGAGGATCAGCATTGCGATCGACAATTTTATCAGCAGTTTCTTGAAGAATGCGCTTAACTTCAAGAGCCGTTAAGTTAGGATTAGCCGATAAAACTAGCGCCGCGACTCCAGCCACAACAGGAGCCGCGCTCGAAGTACCGCCGAAATCAGCAGTAAAATTACTGGTATCATAGCCAGCCACGCCAACGCGATCGGTAGTCAAAATACCTAATCCAGGTAGTGAGGATTGGACTGGAGGAGCAGTATAAAGATAGCCTTTTTGTTCAAACCACATTCCTGGTGGTGCATTATTGCTGGGCGCACACACAGATATGTTAGTTCCCCAGTTGCTATAAGCTGATTTTTTGTTAAGACTGGTGCAGGCAGAAACGGTGATTACGTCGGGATGGACGGTAAAACCGCTTAACCACTGGGTAGTCCCTCGCAAAAAATTATCCGACCAGCCACGCTCATTTACAGTACCGCTCAGTGGACGATTGGCATTACCAGCAGCAAAGACAACTACACAACCTTTACCATTTCGTCCAGTAGTAACGGCGCGGGTGAGGGCTGCTCTTTGGCGTAAGGAAAGGGGGAAATATATCGAAGCGGCTCCCCAACTACAGGAAATTACCGCAGCACCTTTGTTAATTGCCCAGTCAAATATTTGCTCAATGGAGTTGTCATCTAAATAACCAGTGGTGCGAATGGGCATAAATCCGCAGCCAGGGGCAACACCGACGATACCAGATCCATTTTCTTCTGCGATCGCCACTCCTGCACAAGCAGTACCATGATTTTCCCCTTCTGCTGTGGGTAAAGGTAACAAATCTTGATCTTGAAAATCTTTAGGGGCAACAATTTTTCCTTGTCCTTGAAAATCTGGATGACTCAGATCAAAACCATCATCCGCCACAGCTACAACTACAGAACGCACACCACGAGTGATATCCCAAGCTTTTTCAACATCAATATGAGATCCTGCAACTACTTGTTGATTGCCGCCACTGTTGTAGAGATACCATTGAGTCGGATATAAAGAATCTTTCGGTCGGTAGTGTTTTTCTCGCGGTACGACAATATTAGGTTCAGCCAACAATACCTCTGAATGTTTCATCAAGCGATTGGCAATTTTTACGGGATTTTCTTGAGATTCCTGAGTAACTTGAAATACATAGGTGTTGGGGATACCAATAACGGGTTGTAGTAGGTTTAAGCCATAAGATTGTGCGATAGCGCTAGCGCGCTCGCCGAGCTTCGCGCTGATTTGTTGCTCATTTACCCCTGACTCAAATTGAATCGTTAGCTGATCTGTGAGATAAAGCAGGGTTTCTGGATGATTTTCTAGTTGATAAACATGACTAGCAAAAGCAACTTGATCTGAATTTCTTGCCATCTGCATCGCTTCATCACGCTGATCTGGTGCAACGATAAATTCTTCTAACTGTACTTTAGGAATTGCTCGATTAAATTCAGCAGGTATTGTGTTTGCCAACTGATCTGATGTTTCTGGGTTGTTTGGGCGGATAGTAAAGCGATCGCTCACCTTTAACAGCCCTAATTCCTCACCCCCACGCTGCAAGATCTTACCAATATTTTCCTCAGACACACCCGTAGATTGAGAATTTTGTTGAGCAGAATTAGGCTGATTTGCAGCATCGTTCATTTAGGTAACTCCTCTTTCAATTAACAATTATCAATTATCAATTATCAATGACCAATGACCAATGACCAATGACCAATGCTGAAGTCTCACAATGTTAAGATACAAAAAGTTAAGATTTGTTTGGTTTCTCCTCACCCGTCATTGCGTGCCTCCATGGTGAATTTTGCAAGTATTTCTCGCCTTAGTACCTATATTGTTGCCCTTCCACTCACATTTACACTAACGCTGCTACCACCAGCACAAGCTCAAAATCAAACGCCAGGGCAAGCAGTAGAAGCTGAACCAACCCAGCCTGACTTGAGTGATCCTAATAATCTGCGTCCCTTGACTCAGAATAATAGTATCCTCAGCCAGCAGGGAGGAAAGCGTTTAATGGCAGAAGCTCTTAATGCTGCCTCCTCTCAAAACTATGCTGTAGCTGTCAAGAAACTCCAAGACGCACGTCAGGTTTTCAACCAGTTATCCAATTTCTATCAACAGCTAAATACAAGTTTCTCTGCAATTGATAACAGAATTGCTGATAGCCAACGACGTAAAGCTGTTGAGGCGGCAGATATGAGGGATCAGGCAACCTATCAATTGGCGCTGGTACATCGAGCGCAAAATCAATCAGAACTGGCTGTGCCGTTGTTAATTCAAGTTATTCGTAGCCAAAACCCCACACGGGAGCTAGGTAAAAAAGCTTACCAGCAGTTACTTGAAATTGGTTTTGTAGATACTCCTTTTTCCGGTACTGTTGGCAGTCAACCTACGCCACCCAGAACACCTACAACACCCACTTCGCAGGCAATACCCACAACACCCACGCCGCCTAAGAAATAGATTACAGTTAGAGATTGATTTTAAATAGATTGTGAGTAGGAATTATCAATGGTTACCCCAGATCAGGTTGAGGCGATGATCAAGACACAATTGCCTGATGCCCATATCCAGGTTCAAGACTTGACTGGTGGCGGCGATCATTACCAAGCAATTGTAGTTTCTGCGCTGTTTGAAGGCAAGACACTGGTACAACAGCATCAGCTAGTATATGCGGCAGTAGGAGAAGCAATGGCTACCGAAGCAATTCACGCCTTAGCCCTCAAAACTTACACTCCCCAAACGTGGCAAACTGCACGCCAGTCGGTTTAAGAAACAACCATCAGTATTTTCTTAAGCCCAATTAAACTAGAGATATATTACACAGCACAAAGTTGCAAGCATAAATATGACCCCAGAACTGAAAGAACGGATTGATAATTTAGTCCAACAAAACAAAATTTTGGTTTTTATGAAGGGCAACAAACTAATGCCCCAATGTGGTTTTTCTAATAATGTAGTTCAGATTCTCAATACGCTAGGCGTACCATACCACACTATTGATATTCTGGAAGACTACGAAATTCGCCAAGGGATTAAAGAATATTCCAACTGGCCAACAATTCCTCAAGTTTACGTTGATGGTCAATTTCTGGGCGGCTCAGATGTGCTGATTGAGCTATATCAAAAGGGCGAATTGCAGCAAATGGTAGAAGTTGCGCTGGCTTCCTAAAATTTGGTAATTATAATTCACAATCCCCTGATTAATTCTAGATATTTAGAATTAATCAGGGGATTTTTCAAATAAAGCTAATTGAAATTAAGTTGTTTACGGATGAATTTACATTTTTCAAAAAATTATTGATAATAGTCAGTTTCTCGCTCAGTCTGTAGCATATTAAAGTTGGATGTATCATATAGATACCTATTCGCTTCTTCCTCTAAGCGGTGGACTTGATATGGTTCAACGACTTTAGTGTTGCGGAGAGCAGCTAAATAGCCATCCAAATACAGCCTGAGATCATCAAAGCGATAACCCCGATTCCACATTTCGACAAGAGAATCGGTAAGCTGTTGGTAGTGGCGGATAGTTTGAGTATCTTGAAGCATGATTAAATACCTATAAAAAAGAGTTAGTTAACAGCAGCAAATTCGTATAGAGTGTGATCTAAACAATAGCGTATCGCATTGCTTTAAGTATAAAGACGCGGTTAATTTGTTCAGAGTTTCTACTTTGTTAAGGTTAGTTTGAGTAATTTTATCAAAAAAACTAGACTTAAGACAGCTTTAGCAATTCTTTAGCTATTGACGAATTAAAAGCTTATGTCTTACTTGAGTAGTAATCTTTTAAAATCACCTTTGATATATCTTGAGCCTAATCGAACACAGCATGGAGATCATGTACCTGGTGGGCTATTTTTAGGTTGTATTCTATATAACTACCTCACGCTTGATTATAGTAATTACGCATTTTAACTACAGATTTTGGTTTTGGCGATTCGTGACTAGAAACTGGAAAGAAATTTTGGTCAAAAGTTTTTTGATTTTTACAGGTAAGCTAACGCGCATCTAAATTGTACATTTGATAATTGATATAAAAGTTATCAAACCCTATAACCCTCTCTCCTCCCTCCTCTCTCCTCCCTCTCTAAAATATAAAATCAAAGAAACACAACAGCTTATTTACGCCAGTCCTAGATTATTTAGACCATTACCAATGACCAATGACCAAGGTTATCTATGTAGCATGAGGTTTCTTACAAAATGTTACAGTTTTGTTAAAGTTCGTTAAGTTTATTGTACCCACTATCTGGCAAAAGTTCTGCATTCTGTTCCGGTATTTTCCGCGCGTCTTCACTCTCAGTAGCAGAAGTTACAATATCCTGACATTAGCTCTGTTACTCTTATCGTCACCAGCTTGAAGGGAAATATACTGCTGTGGCATCAGTTTGTGTTCAAATAGTTGAAGGTAACCATCACCTGCGATCGCTCCTGGGCTGGCATTTACAGCAAGCAGGTTACTGGGTAGCTCAATGCGCTAACATTCACCAGGCTAGAGAAACGTTTTATAGCCGCCAACCAGCGCTTGTGATCGTTGACTCCGACTTGCCAGACGGAGATGGAGTTGAGTTTTGTCGCTGGCTTCAGCAGCAACGACACTCGTTAATCTTAATGTTGTCAGCCCGCAATACCGAAGCTGATATTGTCACTGGTTTAAAAGCAGGGGCAGATGATTACCTGAGTAAGCCTTTTGGAATACAAGAGTTTCTAGCTAGAGTAGAGGCGCTACTGCGACGTTTACGTTTGAACGTTGCGCCAGCATCAATAGATTATGGGGAACTAAAAATTGATTTAGTGCAACGACGCGTCCGCTTTCAAGGCGAGTTTATTGATTTAACTCCTCAAGAATTTAGTCTACTATATGTGCTTGCTCAAGTAGGAGGACTAGCTTTAAGCCGTTCTGACTTACTGCGTCGCGCTTGGCCAGATGCTATTGATAATCAACGTACTATTGATACGCACGTTTTATCTCTACGCAAAAAAATTGAAACTGACCCTCGACAACCCAGCTTAATTCAAACCGTGCGAAATGTCGGTTATCGGTTAAATGTAGAAATTCTTAATTCAACAGCATTAATGTCATCAACAAATCAGAAAAATACTGCTGAACTAAGTTTATCTGCGATCGCAGTAACTCCTAGCCGTCAACGTTGAGTAATTCAGGCAACTCGCAATTAATTCCAATTACCAATTATGGTGAATTTACATGATTTCTAACTGATCATGTTATGACAAGCTAACCCCAGTGAGTGCAGTTGTAATTGTCCAAGCATCTATTAGCAACAGTAGCATGGTGCATCCTAACAAAATTAGATACATCCAAGGTTGAGCCAGAGGACGAATATCTGTTGTATCAATTCCTGTTTTACTTTGTACTAAGTGTACTAACTTAGCAAAACCGACGACGCGCATGGGAAGCAAATAAGCTGTTTCAGACTTACTTACCAAATAATAAACTAACCCACCTTGACCTGTGGTACGAAGTTTTAAATCTTTAATTTCACTCCAAGATAAACACCAACCTGAGCGAAAGAAACGCGGAACCCACCCAGGGTATGTTACCTGAATTGTTTCGGAATCTACAATTACCCTTTCACTTAATGCGCCATAAAGCGCCACAAAGCCCAAGATAATTCCTATCCAAAGTAAAATCGGTGGTACAGTTGCTTTGGATACCTCTGCTAAAAACGGTAGGGGAATTGTTAAGGATATGTATAAGGCAATTAAGGTAATCCTAATTAAAGGAGAAATCGGAAATACAGCAGGTGGCGCTGATTCTTCCGATATTGGTTCTAATTGAGAATTTGCTGACACGGCTGAAAAACCTTCCCAATTTAAAATTGCTAATGGTTTATCCTTGTGGTGTCCATACAGTTTGATCGCCTTGTCCCCAGAAACCATCAAATTTGGTGACACGCACATCACCTAAAACTTGAGTTTGACAAGATAATCTGCGATTTTGTTTAGGAGAATGGGGAGGAAGCTTAAGCCTAGTTTTCTCCTTCCAACTTGCTTCTGAAACTTCCCCTTCTACTTGAACAGCACAAGTTCCACAAGTACCTATTCCCGTACAGTTAATAACTTTGGCTTTCCCATTGTAAACATCTATTCCATTTGTTAATAAAACTTGACGCAAATTGCTGCCTTGTTCGCACTCAAAAGTTTTTCCTTGGGCTGTTACTTTTGGCATAATGTTTGAACTGATGATCCTGTAAGTAAGAAATTTATGCTTGTTAATTTTAACTATTACATTTATTTACACCCATTAGCTGTTAAATACTATACCCACCTCTAGATCTTCCTTTCTAACTCTTATGCCAGATAAATCAAAGTTAATCTCGATCTATGACACAACGCTACGAGATGGCGCTCAACGTGAAGGGTTATCTCTATCATTGGAAGATAAGGTACGCATTGCGCGACAGTTAGACGAGTTAGGTATTCCATTTATAGAAGGCGGTTGGCCAGGGGCAAATCCTAAAGATGTACAATTTTTCTGGCAATTACAAGAAGAACCCCTAAAGCAAGCAGAATTAGTAGCTTTTTGTTCTACTCGCCGTCCTAAAATAGCGGCAGCAGATGAGCCAATGTTTCAAGCAATATTAGCTGCTGGTACGCGCTGGGTGACGATTTTTGGCAAATCTTGGGATTTGCACGTGATCGAAGGGCTGAAAACCAGTGAAGATGAAAACCTAGCGATGATTGGGGATACGATCGCCTATCTCCGCAGTCAAGGACGGCGGGTAGTTTATGATGCGGAACACTGGTTTGATGGTTACAAACATAACCCTGAGTATGCGCTGAAGACGCTCTTATCAGCAAGGCAAGCTGGCGCTGAATGGTTAGTTTTATGTGATACCAATGGCGGTACTCTCCCCCACGAAATTAGTCAAATTGTGCGGGAAGTGGTAGAAGCAACTGGCGGGACAACGCCAATAGGGATTCATACTCATAATGATGCTGATACAGCAGTGGCGAATGCGATCGCCGCCGTCATGGAAGGTGCGACGATGGTACAAGGCACAATCAACGGCTATGGAGAACGTTGTGGTAATGCCAACCTTTGTTCTGTCATTCCCAATTTACAACTGAAATTGGGTTATAAGTGCCTTGAAGATCATCATTTAGCTTCTTTGACTCAAACTAGCCGTTTTGTCAGTGAAGTAGCTAATCTCGCCCCAGATGAACACGCGGCGTTTGTTGGTCGTTCGGCGTTTGCTCATAAAGGCGGTATCCACGTTTCCGCAGTTGAACGCAACCCTTTAACTTACGAACATCTCCAGCCTGAAAAAATTGGTAATGTCCGTAGAATTGTGATTTCTGACCAAGCTGGATTAAGTAATATTCTGGCAAAAGCGCGTAGTTTTGGGATGACTTTGGATAAACAACACCCTGCTTGTCGTCAAATTTTACAACGGTTAAAGGAATTAGAAAGTCAGGGGTATCAATTTGAAGCTGCTGAGGCGAGTTTTGATTTATTAATGCGTCAGGCGTTAGGACATCGACAACAGATGTTTGAACTGAAAGGTTTTCAAATTCATTGTGATATTGGAGCGAGTAAAAATGCTTTAGCTACTGTGAAGGTAGCTGTTAATGGTAAAGATATTTTGGCTGCAGCAGAAGGGAATGGACCAGTATCCGCACTCGATGATGCGTTACGCAAGGCTTTAGTTAATTTCTATCCAGCAATTGCTACTTTTCATTTAACAGATTATAAGGTGCGAATTCTCGATAGTGGTGCTGGGACTGCTGCTAAAACTCGCGTGTTAGTTGAGTCTAGTAATGGTCATCAACGTTGGAATACTGTAGGGGTTTCGGGTAATATTTTGGAAGCTTCTTATCAGGCGGTTGTTGAGGGAATTGAGTATGGTTTGTTGTTGGAATCTACAACTGAGTTAGAGTTGGCTGGAGCTACAGTATCAGTGCAGTAATAACTCGTTCCCAGGTTGAACCTGGGAACGAACCCTTGCGAGGCTCCGCCTCGTGCTAACAGTTGGTGCAAAATCTCAGTTCTAGATCTTGTTGTTCGCTAACTAAAACAATAAACTTAACTACTTGATCAATTGGCAAGCTATTCCGCACTGATTCAGGGAATTCTAGTTTGCCTTCAGGAGTTACTTTTGAGGGGAATTCGTAGGCTTTCATATTTTAATCCTAAGATATTAGTCTGATTATGGTAGGCTTAAACACTAAGGTAGATTCTCGCTTTCGGTAATGCAAGTCTTTGAGAAAAATGGGCATCAGGTTGTATATGGTGACACTCTTGAGTATCTTCGCTCAATGCCTGACGAATGCGTTGATTTAATTTTTTGCGATCCACCCTATAATATTGGCAAAAACTTTAACGATCGTAAAGATAAGTGGGCATCAGATCAAGATTATTTGTCATGGTGTTATCAGTGGATTGAACTTTGTATTAACAAGCTCAAACCCAGGGGATTTAGTATTAGATCCATTTTCTGGAACTTTTACCACGTCTTTTGTTGCTCAAAAATATGGTAGGCTTTCTATTGGTATAGATCTTGAAGAAGAATATATAAAAATTGGTTTGAGGAGACTGAATATCTGTAAGGAATATCGAGGCGAGACTTTACATCGACCTTGCAAGTCTTACGAAAAACATCAATTAGAACCAATTGAAAATCTTCCTCTTTTTAACCATGATAAAGAAACATCCGTTCACGGCTATAATTCTTGAAATACTTACAAAGCATTTCGGTCAAGATGCCAAGAATGTATTGGAGTTAAGTCCTCTTTTACAATATCTCAATTACAAAACTCGCTCTGCTAATCGTGGTTCAAAAGCAAGAAGTAGCTTTGCAAACTTGTATGCTATCTATGTACTTTAGGACTTACGCACCGAAAGTCTGAAACCTTGATCCCCCCTACCCCCCTTAAAAAGGGGGGGAAATTCAAAGTCCCCCTTTTTAAGGGGGATTTAGGGGGATGTCTGCGTAAGTCCTGTACTTATTGAAGACTACTTGGAAAAAGGCTTTCTAGAATCTAATTCGCCTTAAGGAGGGAGTAATACAGCAATACTCCGTTCAAGCTGTGGTGGATGATTTTATGGCTGCGATAGAAGATATAATTAATATTCCCTCACTGATTAATAAATTTGATGAAATAGTTACTAAAGGACGGTTTCGGCAAGTTTTAGAGGAAATAATTATTTGGAGTAAATTGGAGTTTAACTACGTTAGCGAACAGGATAATGAACCTGGAGATGTTGTAGATGAAGACGAGGATCAAATAGAAGAAGATTGAGCCGTCAAGAACTCAGTACTAAAATTTTTATTTAAATTAAATGAAATTGGCGATCGCACAATCTTAAAATTACTTAAGGTAGTGCTAAATTTAGCTGCCTCCTACTCATTTATCAGGTACGAATACCTGTAAAGCATTTGGTATTACCCGAAATCTGGCTGGAGTTTCAGTTGTACGTTCACCATCTGTATTAATAGGGTAAGGCTTGCGAGTTTGCAATCTGATATCTTTGCCCTTAATAGTCCGTACACCTTTACCAATCGAAGATTTACCCCGCAATGCAGCAGGTATTAAAGGTAATATTTCCCACCAGGACTGAATTTCCAAGCTATGCAAATCTAGCGTTTGGTCGTCTATTGTGGCATCATCGGCTATTACCAAACCGCTACCATAATATCTACCGTTAGCTACAGTAATTTGGATAGTTTTTACTTCTATAGATTCGTCATCACACAAAATATCTACCCAAAAAGGGCGTATTGTCAACAAAGTTTGCAAAGCTGTCACAATATAGGCGAAAACACCCCAATGTCGCTTTAAGCGTTTGGAAACCCGCCGATTAACTTCTGCACTTAACCCCAGACTGGCAATATTAAGAAAATATTTACCGTTTACCCAACCTAAGTCAACAGGCTTCACTTTTCCGCCAGCAATAATTTGACACGCCTGCGGTAAGGATGAAGGGATATTTAAGGTACGTGCTAGATTGTTAGCTGTGCCTAACGGTAAGATGCCTAATGGTAAGTCTGTATCTAACAACCCTTCCACAGCCGCATTGACTGTGCCATCTCCACCCCCAATAATCACCAAATCGACTTGTTGGTGGTATTGTCGGATGATTTTGGCAAAATCAGCAGGGTTGTTACTCTCACCTGTAATTATTTCAACATTTAGCTGACGCAATTCCTGCATCGCTTGTAGCAAGGCATTTTTACCACGTCTAGCATGAGGATTAACTAGCAGCAATGCCCGTTTACTCATTTGTTTCTTGGGTAATTGCGAGTGCGATCGCACTACTTCTACACATTTTGAGTTTTACTTTAACTTAGGATCATGCTCAATACGCTCTTTAACCCTAACTGAGTTGGTTAAAGCATCCCTTTTTGAACGCGATTACACCAATAAAGTAGTAATTACCGTACAAAGCGTGAAAAAGTACTTGCCAAGATCAGTGTTTATAGGTTATAAAAATAAATAGTTGCTTCTCTATACGATAGTCTCTCCACTTAGCTGAACATGAGGAGAGGGAAGCCAGCTTGTTCAAATATTTAGAAAACTAATTACTAACTTTATGACACAGCAAGTTATTCACCCAATGGTGAAGTTGCAGCGTCAGGTACATTCCCTGGTAGACTCCAATATCCTGAAAAAGACGGATAGTCTTTGGAAAATAGCGTTTTTGTACGGTGATGAATGGGTTCACTGGAAGCAAGAATTACTTGATTTTGGCTTCACAATGCAAGATCCCGTCAGCGACTTTCTAGCCGTTGATGCGTGGGACGAAGAGTAAACACTCAACAGTTATCAGAATATTGCTAAAAGCTAATTGCTGATTGCAACGCCTGAGATAGCTGTTTGGCTGTTTGAAAGCGATCGCGCGGTTTATGCTCTGTAACTCGGTCAATAACCGCCGCTAATTTAGGCGTAATCGTGGGGACACTTTGGATATCAAACCGATATT
The DNA here is from genome assembly GCA_963711165.1 of uncultured cyanobacterium. GTDB lineage: Bacteria > Cyanobacteriota > Cyanobacteriia > Cyanobacteriales > PCC-9333 > Crinalium. Next base: position 59,511 of record CAVQDG010000058.1, read on the forward strand.
CTGCGCCACGCTTGCGATAAAAATTCATGGGGTTTTCGCCAGTCAGCACAAATATCAGCGTTGGACCAATGGCATAAAGATCAGACTGAGTGCAAGGTTGCCCTCGGTCTTGTTCTGGCGCACTATAACCCTCAGCGCCAATGCGGGTTCCTGGTCGTGCGTCAATTTCTTTGACCGCCCCAAAGTCCAAAACCACCACGCGATTGTCAAGCTGGCGTACCATCAAATTCGCGGGTTTAATATCTCGGTGAATTAGTGGTGGGTTTTGGCTGTGGATATACTCTAAAATGTCGCAAGTTTGAATCATCCACTCGATTGCTTGAGTCGGGATGACTGGACCTTGTTGATAAATTCGCTTTTCTAAATCCTGACCGTGAACTAACTGCATTGCCAAGTATTTCTTATTACCTTCAATAAAGAAGTCGTAATAGGTGGGAATCCCTGGATGATGAAGTCCTTTTAAAATCCTCGCTTCTCGTTCAAACAGTTCTCGCGCTTTGGCAATTTGCGCCATGTCAGCATTCATTTCTTTGAGTACTAGCATTTGGGGTTTGCCAGTTTGGGGAGAATGTTTATCCAAAGCTAGATAAGTTGTCCCCATACCTCCCTGTCCTAAAATCCGTAACACTTGGTAGTTACGGACATATTGTTGTACCTGGACTAAAGGTTGACCGCAGTGAATACAGAATAAACTACCAGGGGGATTACCCGCATGAGTGCAACCCACCGATGGCACAGGTGGGGCTGAAGTTGCTACTAATTGCTGAAGTTTAAATTTTAAAGTTGGTCCCCCTCGTGCTAATTCAATTAGGGAATCATTAGTAACAAAACCACGATTTACTACAATTCCATTTAGTAAAGTCCCGTTGGTTCCATGATTTACCAGTTGCCATTGTTCCGACACACCCTCAATTCTTAAATCACCAACTTTATGAAGTTCTAGGTGGAATCGAGAAACCAAGGGGTTATCTATTACCACATCATTATCAGGGGAACGACCAATTTTAATATTTAATTGATTGTTAAATTCCCACTGAGAAATAGGCGTGGATGCCTGGGGATGTAATAAAGTCAGCGTAACCATCAAAAGCCTTGCTGTTGTTCAGCGTTGGGTCGCACTTTGGCACGCACTAACAAAGCAGTAATGTTATCGTGACCATTGTGTTGATTAGCAAGGTCAATTAATTGCTCAACGCCCTGAGTTAAGTTGGCATGGGAACGGAGGAGGGGCAATAAGGCGTTTTGCCAATTAGCTTCTAGTAGTTCATTATCGGTCAGACCATCAGAAGCTAAAATCAGCAGGGTATCTTCTTGCAACTCTAGAAAATTTACGTCAGGTTTGACAAAACTTTCGTCCCTGGGACCTAATGCTTGGGTGAGTTGGTAAGCATCGGGGCGAGAATAAGCTATAGCAGGTTCTACACCACGTTGAATTTCCCGTTGTCCAACTTCGTGATCTACAGTAATTTGCTCTAAACCGCGTTTACGGGTAAGGCGATAAATTCTAGAATCTCCTACATGAGCGATCGCAATTTTTGTATCCTGAATTAATAACATCACCAGGGTAGTACCCATGCGACCGCTACCAGCACTGGCTTTTTGTTGATTAATATCAAAAATCGCACTGTTGGCTCTCCGCACTGCCTCACGAATGCTATTTTCGTCTGGTAATTCCTCTTTCCAATTTTCTTCAAAGTATTGCTTTAAGGTTTGCACCGCCATTGAACTCGCTACTTCCCCGCTAGCGTGTCCTCCCATGCCATCACAGATAATATAAAGACCACGGGCTTTAATGCTTTTACCTAGCGGGCTTTCTTGTTTTTTGATTTGTGTCCCGATAGCAAAGGAATCCTCATTGTGATTTCTTTGGCGACCAACATCTGTCTCTCCTGCATCCTCCAAACCAACTAATTGCATGGGGAGAATTACTGTGGGCGCGTCAGCATCCTCAGATTCTGTAATATCATCTTTGAAACTCTCGGTAATTGAGAATCCAGCCGTATCCTCAGTATCATCTGTTGACTGTTGAGGCTGTAGTTTATTGGCGATCGCTGCCAACTGCTCGTATAGTTGATCTACACTTTCTACTTTACCCGTAGCTACATCTTGGACGAGTTGTTCTAGGGAAGCATCAGTCATTTGTTGGGACTGTTGGAATAAAGTTTGCCAAATTTCGCCCAAATTTTGCACAGTGAGATTAGAAGATGGCGGTTCTGGATACAGTTGTTGCAAACTTAGCTTGTGGTCTTCATCTACTCGTAAATTAGTTAATTCCAATAAACTTTGACGACAATGGTAAGGTTCTAAAGCCTTCCACATTTGTGCCATTTCATTCAAGTTGTACAAAATTTCAAAGATAGGCACTTCTTCATCGCGCCATACATCTACCAGTAGCGACCATTGAGAACGATCTTCTAGTAATAGCACTGATTGCTCGTTTTCCTGCCAAGCATCATGAATATCTGGTATTTGATCCAAAGAGTTGTTAAGTTTTAAATAAGGTTGAGCGATCGCTGGTATGTGTACAGCATTCAAAAAGCCTGAATCTACACTATCAGCTTCTCCTCCAGGGGCAGATTGACCTTTAAAGATACCTTGTGGCTGCTCCATTAAAGCTTCTAATGGCGACTTTTGAAAAGGTTGGCAGTCTAATACTCTTACCCCAAATTGCCCGTCAGATGTAGATAAGGGAGTCGGTGAATCAATAATTTTATAACGTTGCTGTACTCCCAAATATTCTTGATTAAGGGCGCTAACAGCACCAGGAGACTGCCCATAGCCATCCTCAAGGGAAATTTCTTCTTGATTAGCTGCTTCTACAGGTTCACTGGCATCTGTTGAAGATGAAGATCTAGTTACTGGTAAGGATACTTGGTAATTTTCATCTTCAGCGTTTTTCTCGCTCGGCTCTGAAGACGTTTCCGCAGATGTATTGACATCTGGAGCATCTAGTATATTAAATACTACGCCAACTTCAGGCGATGATGTCTCTGGGGGTGTCAAAATCGGAGTGTTAGCTGCGGCTTGTATGGTTGTGGCGATTGGTGGTTGCACTGTAGCGATCGCAGGCTGAACAGCATTTTTGGCAATAATTGCCCACAAAACTGTTCCTGAAAAGGCATCACAATTCTGACACTGCACTGCACTTAAGGGCATCTCAACCCCGCATTCGTCGCATTTTTTAGTGGTTAGGGAAGTTCCACATTTTTGACAGAACTTGTTGGTATTGGGATTTTCAAACTTACATTCGGGACAGACAAGCATAGTGGAACTTCCTCAATTCCTATACAGGTTCTAAAGGCACAGATCTGTATTAACAATTATCATAGTTTAATTCGATCAAAACTGATGGCTGATCACTGATCGCTGAAAGCTTACAAACTTTTGCTAAAGCTGCATCAGCATTTGTTGTTCTGTTGATGTTAATTCACGCCACTCACCAGGCTGTAAACCTGTAAGATCAAGGTGAGCGATCGCAAAGCGTACCAATCGCAACGTCGGAAACCCTACAGCAGCAGTCATTCGGCGTACCTGTCGGTTCTTACCTTCGGTGAGCATCATCTCTAACCATGCTGTAGGCACATTTTTACGATATCTGATCGGTGGCTCGCGCGGAGGTAAATTAGGTTCTCCTGGTAACAATTCTACTTTGGCAGGTCGGGTACGATAATTTTTAATCACCACACATGACCTGAGTTGTTGGAGTGCTTGCTCATCAGGAATACGTTCTACTTGAACCCAATAAGTCCGATGATGTCCAAATTGAGGGTTAGAGAGGCGATGTTGTAAGCGTCCATTGTTGGTTAATAGCAGCAGTCCTTCGCTGTCTCTGTCTAGTCGCCCTACTGGATAAATATCGGGGATGGGAATGTAGTCTTTCAGGGTACTAGGTGGATGGGTTTCTTCGCCTGTCTTGAGTGAACCAGCTTCTGTAGCAGTGAACTGGCTTAAGACATTATAGGGTTTATAAAACAAAATGTAGCGGTACACAATAAATTATAGGATTTTTGTGGCAAAGTTGAATTAAGATTGAGTAAGCGCAAGCCATACCTACTTGACCTGCACCAATAATTACGCCTTTACGAGGACGGCGAGTAATTGTCAAGTCTTGTTCAAGTTCAGAGGAAGATATAAACAATTTTTCAACCATAATTTTTTTGATGATTAATTAGCGATATTTATTATTAATATACTGTCTGGAAAGTAAGGTATAAAATTGTGCAACTCACCCTTAATTATAACTTACTACATCAAAAATTGCTGGGGTTATGTCTTGAGTTTGACAGAGTGCGATCGCAGATCTTAGACATTTGGAATATTATTAATTTCCTGACGAATAATCTTCACGATATTTCTGATTATAACAATCTACCAAAAGAAACAAATAAGGCTTTTTATTTAAATTGTGACTATTAATACAATACCTTTAATGGTTGTATTTAATTTATTTATCACAAATATATTGATTATATATAATAACTATATCAACCGCCCGTGTTTGGACAAATTTTTTGACCGAAACCTAGACATAGCAGGCGAAAATAAAAAGCTAATTGCTAAAAGCTAATCGCTATAATTATTAATAATGAATAAATTGATGTTGATATGTTATTTAATAAAAAAATAGGTGAAAATTACATCCAATGACAATCATAGTTCCATCGCTGGATAGAAGCTGTTGGTAATAATGATAATTATGATATGGGGTGAGTGTTTTAAATATCCTTTGGGGTAAAGAGAAAGCGTTGGATATTCCAGACAAGATAACCATTTTTATTTAGTCAAAGACTCACAATTTGAGCTTGCTCGACAACTTACAAGATTCTAAGAAATAACAGGAACTATAAAGCATGAAGTCTTCTAATTTATTTAAAAGTGTTTGGGCTGGGATCTTTGCTCTAAGCTTTGTTGGTGCGTCCTTGCCTTTGTCTGCTTTGGCTCAAGGTGCTGCTACTGGCACGGCTGGTGGCACAAGTACGACAGGTACTGGTACTTCTGGCGCTACAGGTGGCACGGGTACAACAGGTACTGGCACTTCTGGCGCTACAGGTGGCAGTGGTCTTACAGGTACTGGCACTTCTGGGACTACAGGTGGCACAAGTACGACAGGTACTGGCACTTCTGGGACTACAGGTGGTACGGGTACAACAGGTACTGGCACTTCTGGGACTAGCAACGGCAGTGGTCTTACAGGTACTGGAACTTCTGGGACTACAGGTGGCACGAGTATAACAGGTACTGGCACTTCTGGCGCTACAGGTGGCACGAGTATAACAGGTACTGGCACTTCTGGGACTACAGGTGGCGCTAGTACAACTACAGGTGGAACGACTTCTGAGACTACTACAGAGTCTACTACCACAACTATAGCTACTCCGACTCCAGCTACCAGTGGTACAACTACAGGAACTACTGTTTACCAATCAACCGAGACCCAACCAGAGCGCCATAATAATTGGGGTTGGTTAGGTTTGCTTGGTCTAATTGGTTTAGCCAATTTGTTCCGTAAAGATGAAGAACCTGTTCGTTACCAATAGACATATCCATAAATTAAAGGCGCGTTACCTAAAATTATTGTAGAGACGCGCCATCGGTGGAGACAGAGACGCGCCATGGCGCGTCTCTACATTTTTTGCGATCGCCTCTCGTGCAGTTTGAGCATAATTTCTGCGTGTACTTCGCGGGTAAGGGGATAAAAGTATGCCAGAATCAGTCCACCAATTACCGCAACTGTTGGAAAAGGTCCTATTGCGACGCGGATGGCAAATAGGGCAGAATCAGGTTGTACTTGCTGACCTGGAATAAATTTAGCCGCTTCTAAAGCTAATCCGACTAAAAACAGCCCTATTGCTAAACCAATTTTTTGCAGTAACACCATAAACCCATAAAAAATGCCTTCCCGACGCTGACCAGTATTGAGTTCATCTAATTCAATTACATCTGGTATCATTGACCAGGGAATTAGATAGGCAGTAGAAACGCCAAATCCTGCTAGTACAGCCAAGAAATACATCAAGCCAATTTGACCTGGTTGCAAGAAAAATAACCCGATCTGAGCAATTAGCCACAGACTCATACCCATAAAATAAACGGCTTTTTTGCCTAATCGCTTACTGAGAGCAGTCCAGGGAAATAGCATTAATAGTGCGGTTCCTTGAACCCCCAGCGCCACTTGTGCCGAAACTGCTGGTTTTAAACCCATCCAATTAACTACAAAGTAAGGAATGATTGTAGCTGTGGTTTGGACTGCTAACCAGGAACACAGATATATTCCAATTACAAATAAAAAAGCTCGATTGCTAAACACAATTCGTAGCTGTTCTAGGTAAGGTAGTGAGGTTGAATTATCTTCTTCGGGATTTTGCAGTTTGACACTAGCTACACGCTTGCGCGTACCCCAAATACAAATGTAGGGAGGCAATATGCACAGGAGCGCACATATACCTCCTAGCACTAAATATTGCTGACTTTTATCTTTAATAGTAGAAAAGATAATTTGCGCGAAAACTAAAGATAAAATACTGCCGCCAATTGAAAAGGCAAACCGGAAACTATTGAGGCTAGTACGTTCGTTGTAGTCTTTGGTTAGTTCTGGTGTTAAGGCTGTGTAGGGTAGGTTAACAGCAGTAAAAGCTGTGTTGAAGAAAACACCAATTATAATGTAGTACCAAAATAATCCCCATTGATTATTACCAGTGATACTGTTTGTTAAAAATGGGGGAACTATCCAGTGTAAAAAGAAGAAAATTCCCAAGGGAACTGCACCAAAGATCATCCAAGGATAGCGACGACCCCAGCGAGAACGAGTGCGATCGCTTAATACTCCTACAATTGGATCGTTAATCGCATCCCAAATCCCGCTTACCATTCGCACACTACCTGCCAATGCAGCACCCATGCCTGCTACATCAGTCAGGAAGAATGATAAATAAAATACCAAGATATTAGCCGTGATAGCCGAACCCAAATCTCCTGCACCATAAGCTAACTTGGTAGACAAATTCAGCTTTTCGGATTCTGGGGTGTCAAAATCAGGCTCAGAAGCAGAATTATTCATCAGAAAAATGGGTAGAAACCCCGTCCTTTAGCGAAGCGTAGGACGGCTTTACAACAGCTATCAAGCTGCAATCAACCCGTTTGAACGGCGAATTAATTGCACCTTGCTCTTAGATATTTGCCCCAACCGTTTCCAGCTAGCTTCGCTGACAGATATCTGTTTTTCCGTGTCGCCACTGACGTAGCCAATTCCTTTTGGGGAATTAACTAAATCACCTTTTCTCAATCCGTGACGAGTTGTAGAGCCACCGTACTTACGACGAATCCCGCCTTTCGCCGGAATCATTAAATGAAGTTGACGGCGCGAAATTGGTGGGCGACGAATCACCCTAAACGGGGCAACAGTTACCGATACTTCACCTGTCCATTGATGCCCGTGAGTTTTGGTAGAGTAGAAAAATTTGTACTCAATAAAAGCAGAACAAGCCAATGCAATCCCATCCACGGCATGAGTTGCAGGAATTGCATCACCTTTTTGATGCTTCTGTTTGTGCAAACCTAACTGTGTTCGTAACTGGGAAGTTTCCCAACCTTTGCGAATCTCAACGGGAGCAAATTTAGCTAGTTGAATCAACATCCAATGCTGACCAACCATAACAGGGGAGAAAGATTTAGAGCCTTTCGCCTCTACAATTTCGTAGACGATGCCAGTGATGGGTAGAACTTTGCAGAGTTCAGAAACTACACGCAATTCTAGCTGCCTATTGGCACGAATTGAAGGAGGAAGTTTAGATCCTCTGCGATTGTTAAATCGCTTCTGACGATGAGCGCGCCCTGAAAACGCAACCTTGCGATTGATTCTTCTACCCCGTCGTCCCCGTCGGATCATGGCACGTTGTTCCATCCGGTCTTTGACTTTTTGGAACGGCAACACTAAATGAGCCGTAAACAGTGAGATGCGCGAAGATTGAACACCGATACCCGAATAAAGTTTGCCTGGGTCAATCCCAATTACAACAGGCTGAGTTTTAACTCCACTCGATTTGTTTACCAACTGAACGTAAAACTGTCCTAAATCGTTGAATTTGCCAACGGCTTTGCCGTCCCGAATCCATTTCCGGGCGCGGCTTGGTTTTGTCGGCATGAGTGGTTGATGATTTACTGAAACAACTGGAATACGCATTTAAGAGATAATCCTGTGCGTGAGTTCAAGTCCCCTCGCTCAACTTGATTAAGATGTCTTGGCTTACCCAACGCCTGAACCAATCAAGCTTAGAGTAAATCCGAACTGGGGAAGTATTCGGAAGTCTGTACCAAATCAAGTCTCAATGAGCTATTCACCGCTTGCGTTGACTAAATTGGTTTAGTCAATCCCCGTCGCAGAGAGCGCGGGGTTGGTGAATAATTTTTACAGCAGATTAAAATAATTACTTCTTATTTAGTATCCGATGTCAAACTCTAAAATCATAGATGTTATGCCACATCTGTATGTGTCTTGGTCAGAATACCACCAAAAAATTGAACAGTTAGCTGCTCAAATCTATCAGTCTCAGTGGCAGTTTGACCAAATTGTTTGCCTTGCTAGAGGCGGGTTACGAGTTGGAGATATCTTATCTCGGATTTACAAAAAACCCTTAGCCATTTTAGCTACGGCATCTTATGGTGGCAGTGGTGGTCAAAAGCGGGGTAATTTAAAAGTTTCCCATAGCTTAACCATGACTACAGATAAATTAGGTAGCAAAGTTCTGTTAGTTGATGACTTAGTTGATTCTGGTATTACTCTTGAAGAGACTATTAAGTGGCTTGAAGAACGTTACGCTGCTGATGTTGAGCAGATTCGCACGGCTGTTTTGTGGTATAAGGCTTGTTCTGTAATCAAGCCAGATTACTATGTGGATTATTTACGAGATAATCCTTGGATTCATCAACCCTTTGAACGTTATGAACAAGTGAATCCGGCTGAATTGGCAACAGTTTCAAGACTTACGCAGAGATCCCCCTAAATCCCCCTTAAAAAGGGGGACTTTGAATTTTCCCTGCTTTTTAAGGGCGGCTAGGGGGATCTAGGTTTTAGGCTTTTGGTGCGTAAGTCCTAATATAGTTCTAAAAGTTGAGATCCTATATTGGGCATAGTTTTATACTTTTTAAGCAGTTGGAAAGAGCAAAAATACAGGATACTTAACTTAGTTTGAGAGTAAAGACTTTATTGCTTGTTGAAGAAATAATTTATCAGCCAAAAAGCTCAAGCTTGAATACTTATCGCTGTAATCAGTCTAAAATTTCAGAAAGTTTTGTGGAGGAGGGGTTCCTTGGATAACGCTGGTGTACCTGGACAACCAACGGATGTTTCTCAATCATCGCCAAGAGATGAGGATGATATTCCAGCAGCATTGCGGGATGATACACCAATTGTTAGTCGTCGCTACAACTTAAAGCCATTTATGTTGGTTGGTGGTGTATTGTTGGGTGCGATCGCTTTCGTAGCGGGTATATTGATTGGTACTGCGCCACAAAAGCCGTCGTCTAGTTCCTTGCAGTCGGATCAAAGCACAACTGAACCTAGTCCAAATGCGACTAATAGTCCAGCATCGGCTCAGACTTTATTAGGACACTTTCCTTACCAACAAGCACCGACATCGGAATTACAATCAATTACACCAGATGGTAATTTTAAGCTGCGTAAAGCGGCTGCGAAACAATATCAGGCGATGGTGGCAGCAGCAAGCTCTGATGGTGTGAATATAGTAGTAATTTCTGGATTCCGTACTATTGCTGAACAGCAACACTTGTTTTTTGACGTTAAGGCACAACGGGGACAGTTAGCTACAGAAAGGGCAGAAGTCAGCGCCCCTCCAGGTTATAGCGAACATCACACTGGCTATGCACTAGATATTGGTGATGGCAATGTACCAGCAACTAATCTTAATCCTAAGTTTGAAGATACTAAGGCTTTTAAGTGGATGAAGAAAAATGCTGCGCGGTTTAACTTTGAGTTGTCGTTTCCCAAAGGTAATCCTCAAGGGGTAAGTTATGAACCTTGGCACTGGCGTTTTATTGGCGATCGCAAAAGTTTAGAAACTTTTTATAAGGCTAAAACTGCAAGCGACAGTAAACAGTAAACAATGAACAATGAACAGTGAACAGTGAACAGTAATTGATGACCAATTATCAAATCTTCCTCACGCCTTAGCAGCTATGCAACAAACTTCTCTGAATTTAATTGCTATTAGTGTCTTTGTGATGACGCTTTCTAGCTTGCTAATGCCATTGTTTAACATTTCGCCAGCAATTCCGGCGATCGCAGTTTTTGGGATTTTAAGCATTGCTACTTTGGATACCCTGAGTTGGCAAGGAAAAGGCGTTAATCTGCTGGTAGATGGCTTTGCTAGATTTTCGCCTGAATATCGCGATCGCATTATTAAACATGAAGCTGGTCATTTCCTGGTTGCTTACTTATTAGGCATTCCCATCACCGGATATACTCTTAGTGCTTGGGAAGCTTTAAAACTTGGGCAACCAGGACAAGGCGGAGTTAGCTTTGCACCGCAGGAATTTACTACACCACAAGCAGCGATTATTATCCAGCGTTACGGCACTGTTTGGATGGCTGGAATTGCAGCAGAAAATTTAGTTTACGGTAGTGCTGAAGGCGGTGCGGAAGATCGACAAAAACTCCAAGCAGTTTTATCAGGAATGGGGCGTTCAGTTAATGAGTGTTTACAGCAAGAGCGTTTTTGTATTCTTCAAGCAAAAACTCTGATCCAAGAGCATTTAACAGCTTATGAATCTATTGTAGTGGCAATGCAACAGCGCAAATCAGTAGAAGAGTGTTTTACAATTATCAATGAACAATTATCAATTAACAATTATCAATTAACAATTAATAATTAACAATTTTCCCCTCCCTCTCCTCTCTCCTCTCTCCTCTCTCCTCTCTCCTCTCTCCTCCCCTAGCTTTGTAATTCGGCAATTACTTGGTTGCGACCCGCAGATTTAGCTTTTAGGAGATTTTGATCGGCGCGTCTTAATAAGCTTGTTCCTTGTTTGTCATCGGTAAGGTTGAGAGTGGATACTCCTAGACTGATAGTAATATGTAGCCGTTGCTTTGGTTGAACGATGAAAGATTGCTTGTCAACTAAGGCACGTAAACGTTCGGCTATATCTAGTGCTGTAGTAGCCTCAGTGTTGGGCAAAATTATCACAAATTCTTCCCCGCCATAACGAAAAAAGCCGTCCTGAGTCCGTAAGTGATTGCGTATGCGTGCTACTAAAATTTGCAGGGTGCGATCGCCTACTAAATGTCCATAATTATCGTTGACTAATTTAAAATGGTCTACATCTAGCATGATTATACTCAGAGGCTGATCGCCAGAACGGGCATTAATAATCTGCTCTGATAATTCCGATTTTAGAGTGCAACGATTCTTAATTTGTGTTAAGGAATCTGTAACCGCAATCGTTGATAAAACACTATTAGTTTGTATTAGTTCGCGGAATTGGCGCGTTTGACGTAACCCAACCTGGATTTGTGCTAGAAGCAGGCGGTTTTCTGCCTCATAGGTTGATGCACTTGCACCTGGAGTCATTGCCATGTAAGCATCTGCTCCGTTTTCTAAGGCTGATGCTGTGAGATTCAAAGGTAGACAATCATCAGTTATTTGAAATTGGTCTTCTACAAAAATGCAGTAGAGCCAGTTTTTTTGAGTTTGTTCTTTTATTTGGCGGCACAAATTTAAATTATTTTCCTGATTTGCCTGAATAATTAAAATATTAGGTTGTTGTTTTTGGATATCTGGCAAAACTTCATCCCAGTCATAACAGGCATTAATATGGGCAGGAAATAAATCAAAAACACGCGCCATTAATTTGGAAATAAATTCTACACTTCCCACTAGCAAAACAGAAGTATCCATTAGCGGCTGTAGTTTATAAAAATTACATTGATGAGTCGGTGTATATGGTGTGGTGAGTTTCACTACGGGAGACATAATTTGATTCATAGCACTTAGCAGTTAGCTTTTAGCTTTTTAATTTCGGTTGCTCTGTATAGGTTTGGCTCAACATATTTGCGCTCTTGCGCCTTGGCGGTTGCTATATATTGAGGGAAAAGCCATCATTTATGATGGTTGGATAGATTTATTATTGTTAATTATAAACTTTCCTTAATTAAACAATATAATCCGGCTGTTTTCATTATAAATAAAATAAATTGCAATATAAAATTATCCAATGTTATTTTTATTGATGACTAAACTCACAAAGGTTTTCTCTGCAATCATTAAGTAAGTAATTTAGGTATTTTTTGACGTATTTAACAATAATAAATAATTATATGATTACCATGTATAAGTAAATGTATACGTAAACGTATAACTTAATTATTTTTTATTGGCAGAACACTGATTAGGTGTCTATCGGTCATTGTTAATTGTTAATTGTTTTTGGTCTTCCTAATGTTGTAATATAGATAACAGCTTCATCTGCTGGAATACCTAAAACTTCATTTACTTGGTCATCAAAAAAGCCTGCAATACCGCTAACGCCTAATTCTAAACGGATAGCAGCTAAATTTAATCTTTGTCCCAAATGACCAGCATCCAGGTGTAAGTAGCGGTAAACGCGATCGCCATATTTCTGCACTGAAGAGTTAAGATCTGCTGTATGGAATAATACCGCCGCCGCGTCTCTACCTAAATCTTGACCTAGACAAAGATAGTGTAATTCTCGTCTGAAGTTTTTAAAGCGAATTTGCCGTAACTCTTGTGCTTTCGGGGCATAGTAATAGCAGCCATCTTCTAACCCATTTATTCCCGAAACAGCTATAAATGTTTCAATTAAACTCAAATCAAAGTAATCGGGTGAATTATCTAAACCTTGCTTGGTGTAATTTTGGGGTTGGTAAGTAAAATCTAGTAATGCTTGCAGTTCGCTTAAAGTTAATTCTGCACCACTATAAGCGCGGGTAGAACGACGTTTGAGAATGCTGGCTTCTAATGCTTCTAAAGGCATTTTTTCTGGCTTATCTCCTGCCCAATTAATCGGTGGGGTGACAGTAGAAACTTTTAAGCAGAAGGGGAAGTTGTATTTATCATCAATCAATGTTTCTGCGGTGGTATCAATAAAAAATTCGGGTAATTTATCCTTTACGTCTTGATAGTTTTTTTCCAAAATTTGTGTAGCTTGATGGCAATATCCCAATAATTCACCATCAGGAATTTTAGGATAATCTGTCTGAGTAGCTGAGGGTAAAGCTGTTGGCGCTGCTGGTATTTCTTTAAAATCTTGCAAATCTGCTAAAGGAATGACAGTTATTGCTCCTTCTTGTTCAGAATCGAGATAAAGTAATTGGTTAACGGCTTCATCTACAAAACCACCTATTAAGTATGATCTAAAATCGTTGAGAGTGGCGGCTAATTCAATATTGCCTAGCAGATGTCCTGTATCTAGAAAAATCCGCCGATATGCTCGATCTTGATAGCGCCATGCTGAACGATAGAAAATAGCTGTAGTTACAATTGCTAGTTGTGTATTTTTTAATGCTGGATGTTGAAAACAAGCTGCTTGTAATTCTTGCCAAACATCACTTGCCCAAAAATGAATTAGTGTATGAGTTTTTGACTGGTAGTTATACAATCCTGGTGGTAATTGTGCTGTACCACGAGAAATTAAATAAATTTCTGCGGGATATAAACCACCAGCAGAAGGTGCTGCCCTGAGATACATTGGTTGTCCCATTGTGGGGATTTTGGCTGTTAATCCGTAGCTGCACAATAGCAAGCGACACAGACGCGCCCACCAGTTAGCAGTAGTAGGATCGGGAAAGGTTTCTGGTTTGTTGACTAGATAAGGTTTGAGATCGAAAGATTTACCTATTTTGTATTCTTTAAATGGTATTGGTTGTTTGTCCCAGTCTAGTCCCTGATTTTTGCTGGCAATTGTATCTGGATGATATTTTGTGCGTTCGTGGTAATGTTCAATTATTGATGTTTGATGGTTTGTCATATTAGTTTTAAAATGCTGTTTAATAAATTTGTTTACAATTATCCCAATTTAGTAGTATAACCCTTGTTTAATTATCCTAGCTATAGTTGTTAATGTTGACGCTCTTTAAAAAAAATTAGTGCCTCTATGACTACAATGTTACCTCAATGCCAAGATTTGCAAGTGCAAGTTGATACTCTGCTAGATTTACTTCACCAGGAACCGTCTTTACGCACTGAAGATGTTACTTCTGTGCAAGCGTCTTTGAGAAAGGCAATTTCGCCGACTTTTGAAATTGTATTTGCGGGTGCGTTTAGTGCGGGTAAATCTATGCTAATAAATGCACTGCTAGAACGGGAGTTGCTTTATAGTGCAGAAGGACACGCGACGGGTACTGAATGTTACATTGCTTATGCAAAACCGGATGAAGAAAAAGTTGTTTTGACTTTTTTGAGTGAAGTTGAGATTCAAAGTCAAATAACTGCTTTGTGTGAAAAGCTGGGTTTGCCGACGGCGATTAATGTTAATAATTCTGAAGTTGTTAACCGTATACGCCAAGAGTGCCAAACAATTATTACCAAAGAGGGTGGCGAGAGTAAGTCAGATCGAGCGAAGCAAGCGAAGGCTTTAGATTTATTGTTGGAAGGATTTGTCGGAAATCGCGATCGCATTCATACTGTTAATAATGCTACCTATTCTATGGAGCAGTTTAATTTCTCTAATCTGAAGGAAGCTGCTACTTATGCGCGGCGTGGTAGTAATAGCGCAGTTCTTAAACGCTTAGAATATAATTGCAATCATCCTTTATTGGAAGATGGCAATGTGCTAATTGATATGCCTGGGATTGATGCACCTGTTAAGAAGGATGCAGAATTAACTTATCGCAAAATTGAAGATCCCGAAACGTCGGCGGTGGTGTGTGTGCTTAAACCTGCATCTGCTGGAGATATGACGACGGAGGAAACGGAATTATTAGAAAAGATGCGGAGTAACCCAGGAATTCGCGATCGCGTATTTTATATTTTTAACCGCATTGATGAAACTTGGTATAATGTGCAACTGCGCCAACGGTTAGAGGATTTAATTAGTTCTCAGTTTCGGGATACGTTGAAGGTTTATAAAACCAGTGGGTTATTAGGATTTTATGGTAGTCAGCTAAAAAATACAAGTGGGCGCGATCGCTTTGGTTTAGATACCATCTTTGCTGACAGTGTGAAAAGTACTGGTATTAGTGAAGATACTCCCCAATTTGTCTATGAATTTAATCGCTACTGTGCTAATTCAGGCAAGTTATCTCCTACTCAGTTTCAAATTTCCGTTCATAACTATGAAACGCCTAATCAAAATTATGTGCGAATTTTAGCTGATCAGGGAAAACCTTTAATTCAACAACTAATTAAAGATAGTGGAATTGAGGAATTTCATACAGCAATTACCCGTTATTTGCAAGAAGACAAGCGACGAGAATTGTTTACTAATTTAGCTGATGATTTGCAACCAATATGTATTAGTTTGCGTAAGCATTATCTAGCGGTTGAGCAAGATTTAGACAGTCAACCCCGCGAAATTGAAGCAATGAAAGCGCGGGAAGTAGAAAAACTTAACCAGGAATTACAACAAGTTGGGCAAGAATTTAGCCAGCATATTACTGAAGAAGTTAATCAGTTAGTTACACATTGTTCTGATGCTTTTGAAACAGATTTCCGTGTATTACAATCGCGGATGATTCGCCGTTTAGATGAGTTGTTGGATACTTTTTCTGTAGAAGCTGCTTATAGTCGTGCAACTCTAAATCATCCCCGCAATGCTACTGCACCTTTAATTGCTGTTTTGGTGGAAGCACTTTATTACTTAGCAAATGAACTAGAAGATATTTTAGTAGAATCTTGCAAAGAAGTAAATCATCGCCTGTTTCAAAATATTGTTGAACGTTGCCGTAAAGCAGAATTTTACCGTAAATTATACCGTTTGTTAGGGAATGATGGGGGGATTGAACAACAGTTAAAACAGGTTGAAAAGGCGGTTTCTGATGCTTTGGTAAGTGCAGCGCGAATTGAGTGCGATCGCTTTGTGCGTGAAAGTCCCCGTTTTTATGATGAAGGCACATTTTCTATCTATCAATTTCGCCAAACATTGCAGCAAACATCCCAAAGTTATGATATTGAAAGCATGATTGAAGCACAACCTGCGATTAGGCAGTTGTTGAAGTTAGATTTTGAGCCAAAAGTTTTTCAAACAATTAAACGTAACTTCCGCCAAACGATTAACCAAACTCTCAAAACTAATCTGTTACCAATGGCGGAGCATCAAGCGGATGAAATTTTGCAACAATATAATCAGGCAAGAACTTATTTAGAGCAAACATTAGAGCAAGAAGCTGAAGAAAAGCTTGCTAGTAATCAGCGTTTGTTAACTGAAGTTGAACAGAAAATAGACGCTTTTAATCAAGCTGTGGAGGGGATTAATAATTGTTTACAGGCAATGCAATTGTATGATCATGTTTTGCCTGATATCCCTCAATCTGATGCTGTTTTAGATGCTGTTGTTATTGCCGATTCAGATAGTAAAGTGTATTTGTAAAGCTGACACCCTGAAGGGTGCAGCTATACAGGCAAAGCCTGCCTCCGCAGGCTTCGTTAAGATTCATTGTCTTTAGCCCGCGCAGGCGGGCTTAGTTTGTATGGTTCCCCACCCTTCAGGGTGCGGGCGGATGTGGTAAAGTTGGTAAAATTAATCAGCTAATTTAGGAATTATTTGATATGGAAGATAACTACTCTTTACAAAATTGCCAAGATGATGATGTTGTGGCTTTTGGAAATTCCATGTTTAAAGCAGGGAGATTAACGCGAAAAATTAATGAATCATTTGGAAAATCAATGGGAGAAAAACTGACCCATGAATTAAAGCATAGGGAAATCCATGTGGATTGGGATAGGAGTCATTCTAATAAATATTGGGGTGCTTGTGAGAGCATATTTAACGATGGTGTTAATTGTGAAATTCTTCAACTAGGATCTCAAACCTGGAAAAAAGGAAAGATGAGAATTAAAGTTACTGTCGAATTTTATGCGGAAGAAGATAATGTAGATATTAGTACCAATCAAGCAAATATCAACCAGCCAGAATCACCCCTTGATGATTTACGGCGGATGATTAACCAGGAAAGATAGTACGATAGTTAAATTTATAGTGGGATAACTTAAATTTCATTCTTATCTCTCTTTTTAAAAGCAACCTTTTCTATTCTCTTCGCAATACTAAGAGTAAACAGCGTCATTAAAGTACCAATTGCGCCAAGTTCCCATAAACCACAACCTGCAATTAATCCTAACGCTGCTGTCACCCAAATTCCTGCTGCTGATGTTAACCCCCGCACTTGTGGTTTACCCATCTCTTCAGTAGATTGATGTAAGATTTCTCCCGCGCCCAAAAATCCTACACCTGTCGCAACTCCTTGAATCGCACGACTAAGACTATCAACAGATGTGGAATTACTCGCTATTAAGGGAACCAAAGCAAATAACGCCGCGCCTAAGCTAACTAGCATATGAGTCCTCAAGCCAGCCGCTTTACCGCTTAGTTGGCGATTCCAACCCACAACGCCCCCAGCAATTAAAGCTACAGTTAGTCTAAACGTTATGTTGAGCCAATCATGGGGATTAATAGACAGAGAATTCATTTGTAGCGCGTTGTGATGTTTATAGCAAAGATAATTTTAAATGAAATTTTTATACTAAAAGAACCCCACCCCCCTGCCCCCCTCCCCTTATTAAGGGGAGGGGGGAAGAGTTTTAGATGGTTTGAGGATGTGCGATCGCGTAGCGTCCCATAATGCGAATCGCACTTATGTAAATAAGTATTAATACTTGTAAAAACTTAACCTTATTTGTGGGGAAGGGGGAAAATTGCTCCCCTCCCCTTAATAAGGGGAGGGGCTGGGGGTGGGGTTTTCCGTTCTCGGTTGTAT
This sequence comes from uncultured cyanobacterium, assembly GCA_963711165.1. GTDB lineage: Bacteria > Cyanobacteriota > Cyanobacteriia > Cyanobacteriales > PCC-9333 > Crinalium. The sequence goes on from CAVQDG010000058.1 coordinate 77,455, forward strand.
ACTTATTAAAGATTTATGTTTAAGAAGAACATGATCCTAGTAGTGATAACCCAGAAGTCAGTCAACCACAATCACCGCTAGACGTTCTACACAGGATAATTAATCAACAAAATCAATAACTAAATCAATTTTATATGGAAAATCAATTCCGTCCGCTCGATTCGCCATCAGAAGAAAATGATATTGCTGTGTTATTTTACGAAACGGGTTCTCTTTTCAAGGTAGGAAAATTGCTCTCAGTAATGAAGGCTGTTTTTCAGGCAAAAGGATTTCCTATGTTACGAGAAAAACTATCTTCTAAAGGTAGAATACCTGATAATGTGCATATTCTATCTGAACATGGTTGGGGTTGTGAAATCCTTAAACCTGGCGATCAAAGTTGGCAAAAAGGAAAAGTCAGAATCAAATTTATTTTAGAATTTTGCCCTGAAGAACCCGAAGATACAGAAACACCAGAAAACAATCAACCCGAAACTAACGAACCTGAATCACCACTAGATGATCTTCGCCGTATGATAAATGAACAAACTTAGGAAAACAATCAATGAGTAAAACGCCTAGAATCCGCATTCATCCTGAAGTCAGGAAATATGTATACGATCGCGATCGCTTAAATATTCAATAGATAATTATTAAAATATAGCTCAATAAGTTTATTTATGTCAAAATTCAGTTGTACACAAAAGCTACAAATTATAAATTAATATGGAAAACAACTTTTTGCTAAAAAACTGTGAGGATGAAGATGCCTTGTTGCTTTCTGACAGGGGGCTAAAAGCTGGTACATTAAGACAAAAAATTACAGATATATTCCAAACAAAATTTGAAGGCTTGCTTACTGAGGAACTCAAATCTCAAGGAATTGAAATAAGAACACAAGAATTTAGTAGTATAAGTCTCAGCCATTATATAGCAAAAAAGTGGTTTGGAAATGGTATAGATGGCGAAATATTGAAAATTGGTGGAAAAGGTTGGAAAAAAGGCAAGATGAAAATTAGAGTAAGTCTAGAATTTTGCCCTGATGAACCCGAAGTTACAGAAACACTTGAAAACAATCAACCAGAAACTAACCAACCAGAATCACCACTAGATGATCTTCGCCGTATGATTAATGAACAAACTTAGGAAAACAACCAATGAGTAAAACACCTAGAATTCGCATTCCTCCTGAAGTCAGGAAATATGTATACGATCGCGATCGCTATCATTGTCAAAGTTGTGGTAAAACTCAATTAGAAACTCAACTTACCATCGATCACATCATCCCCCTTGCTACTGGCGGATCTAACGATATTAGTAACCTGCAAACACTATGCCTTCTTTGTAACCAGCGCAAACAACACTACATCGATCCTCGCTTCCGGCGGCATTTTGATTTATAAATAAACTAAGCTATATTGCTGAAATAAAATTATTTGTTTCAAATGATATTAAATATTTTATCACAAGCGCAAACAGCAGCCCAACAAAAAGATTGGTCTTTACTCAATCAATATTTACAACAACTAATCACCGCTAAACCAGAAAAAAATGCTGAGATAGCATCGCAATTAACTACAGCAGAATTAGAACAAGTTTTACATCTAGCTTTAGACGTACTTAATGCAGGTGATTTTCAAGAAAGATGGGATGTTGCAAAAGTGTTTCCCAAGCTGGGAGAAAATGCGCTTGCACCTTTAATTACCATCATGCAAGATGAAGATGCAGAAACCGAATTACGATGGTTTGCAGGTCGCATTTTAGCAGGATTTAATCATCCTACAGTCGTCACGTCTTTAATTGAATTAATCCAAACTACTGAAGATGAAGAATTAGTAGAAATGGCGCGGACAGGATTAATAAATCTAGGTTCCTCAGCAATAGACGCACTGACAAGTTTATTATCACAAGAAGAATCACGTTTATTAGCAGTGCGATCGCTTGCTCAAATTCGTTCTTCTCAAACTATCGCTCCTTTACTTACTGTTGTCAAGGATCAAAATGTAACAGTACGCGCTACTGCAATTGAAGCTCTTAGCAGCTTCCATGATGCTAGAATTCCTCCAATACTGTTATCAGCTTTGCAAGATTTAGCTGCACCAGTCAGAAAAGAAGCTGTGGTAGGTTTAGGTTTACGTCCTGATTTAAGGGATGAATTAGATTTAGTTAACCACATCAAACCGCTACTATATGATTTTAATATAGACGTTTGCAGTTGTGCTGCGATCGCACTCGGACGTTTAGGAACAGATAACGCTGCTACTGCTTTATTTTCCCTACTTAAATCACCAGCAACACCAAAAATTTTCCAAATAATCGTTGTGAGAGCGTTAGCTTGGATAGAAACATCTTACTCTTTAGACTGCTTGCGCCAAGGGTTAACTATTACACCAGCAACATCTCAAGAAATAATTATCATGCAGCTTGGAAGAATAGAAAAGCAAGATTTAAAATCACAAGCAGCAGATATTCTCATAGAATATCTTAACTCAGGACAACTAACACAACAAACTAGCCTGAAAAACTCCTTAGCACTAGCATTAGGACAGTTAGGAGAAATTAAGGCAATAGATTCACTAATTCAAATATTAGCTGATTCAGATTCTAGTGTACAACTTCATGCGATCGCAGCCCTGAAAACCTTAGCACCACAACAAGCACATCAACAATTACAGCAGTTAGCAGCAGATACCCAATTATCTGTAGAGTTAAAACAAGGAATTGCGATCGCTTTACAAGAATGGTAACTTAATCAAATTATATTATATGCGTCTATACATAATTTCGGGTTAATGATACATACAACTCCCCCTCCCTGTAAACGGGGAGGGGGCTGGGGGGTGGGGTTTTACCAACTCCCCCTCCCTGTAAACGGGGAGGGGGCTGGGGGGTGGGGTTTTACTTAAGATTATTTCTAATAAAGCACCATCATTCTTTAACTTTTAAACTCTGACTTTCTAACTTTTCCTTAATTTTTTGCCATAACTCCATATCTTCTGACTTTAAATTACTAGCATACTCAACAACTTTACCTTTATATTTACAAACTACGCCTCGTTGATTTGCTACAATCGAAAAATCTTGCGTCTCAGGTTGGTAAATTAAATTGTAGCCAGCGCCTTTTGCTAACCAAACTCCTGGTTGAATTTCTTGCGTTTTTCCCGCTTTAAGACAGCCATTAAAAATCCGAATAGCTATAGGAAGTATAGCTTCTGCCCCTTTTATTTGATTATGATCTATCTGTGGTTCTTGCTCAGGTAATTGCTGATTATCAGTATTAATCTTCTGCGCCGTAATACTATTAATATTCTCTTCGGCTTGATGATCTGTAATTCGGCTTAACCAAACCATGCCATCTTCATTATGTACATGAATTTCCTCAACCAACGTTTTAAAAAATAGTGTTTTTGGGTTAAATGAAATATGTCTGATGGGATACCATTTAGAACGGGTTAAAATTAGCAAATCTAGCTTAATTTCATGTTGATTAGCTGCGCGTTTGTTAGTCCACCATTTTTTAAATAATGTTTTAGCAGAGGTATAATTTACCTTGTAACCAGCAGGAATTTCATGCTGTTCATACTGAATTAATTTTGCTCTTTCTATTTCACCCACAGGTACAAAACCATGCTTAAGTAGTACCTGATCCATTAAAATAAAGTATTTTGAAGCGGTATTAACGCTAACTGCTTCAACAGGATTTTTATCAGCAATAACAGCTACAAATGTGCCATTTTTAGATAATAATTGGTCAGTCTTAAAGGTAGATTCAACTCTGAAGTTTGGATTGGATAAAAGTTCACCCTCTCCTTTGATAAACTTTTCAATTAAGCTTAAGTCATCAAGCATAACCATAGTATGAACGCAAACTCAGAATTATGAAAAGCTACTTTGCCCGAACTATATAGACTACACACAGCCAAAAATTGCTATTTTGGGCTGTCATCGGTTATTGGTCTTACTATTGTCTAATAAAAATGATAACTTAGTCAACCAAAATACTGCTTATCTATCTTTAGGTAGATCCTTCTTAGTATAGATGACAATTTTTCAACAAAATTATAATTGTTAGAAATTACTTATTCTGCGATTTATGACTTCACCAATAATTGTAAAAGCCAAACCAATTAGACGTAATAACTGGTTGGAAAAAATCATAGCTTTGATTGCTGCGATCAATTTTTGCTTAGTATTATTTAACATCAGCTATATACATTGGCGTGATATTTATATCAATGAAATTCCTAGTCTAACTCAATTATATGACCCAATACAAGGAATAGAACCTCATCGAGAAACAGTACGCTATCTAGAGCAGGTAAACCAACTAGAAGAACAGGTTATGCAGACGGGGTTAGCCTCAATTGAGGTAGCGCAATCACTAGAAAAATTGCGTTTTTTTAGCAACGAAATGATTGAAGATAATCCCTTTGCTGGGGCGAATAAAAGTGGTTTATTAGAAAAAATCAAACATGACTTGCGCGATCGCGTCGGCATTCGCTCTGCCCATCAAGCATTTGCTACATTTTGGAGCCAAGAACATTTAGCGTCAGTAGGTTGGGAGCAGGAAATCAACTTTTTCAACACTAAAATACGCCCATTGATGAATTATAACTACTATCGAGGAATTGATCTCAATGGCAAATTTGTTGATAATTTTTGGCAAATTGACTTGCCATTTGTGATAATATTTGGGTTAGAATTTCTAGCTAGAACTTTTTATATCAGTCGCCGTAATCCTCATTTAAACTGGTTAGAAGCTATACTGCGTCGCTGGTATGATTTATTATTACTTATACCCTTCTGGCGGGAGTTAAGAATTATTCCAGTAACAGTCCGCCTGTATCAATCTGAGTTACTAAATCTAGAACCTTTAAGAGCGCAAATTAATCATGATGTTGTCGCAAACTTTGCTGAAGAAATGACAGAAGTAGTCGGTGTACAGATAATTAATCAGATCCAAAAGTCCATCAAACGCGGTGATGCTGCACGCTGGTTGCTGCATCCAGAAACGCGCCGCGCTTATGTGCAGGTAAACCCAGTAAATGAGGTAAGTGCGATCGCATCTCGCCTAGTAAATATGAGCGTATATGAAGTCATGCCCAAAATTCAACCAGACATAGAAGCATTACTTCATCATAGTATTGAAAATGCTCTTAAGCAAATTCCAGGTTATCAACAACTAAATCATGTTCCTGGCTTAAATCAATTACCAACTCAAATCACCCAAAATTTAGTTAATACCCTGTCTGATAAAGCTTACGGTACTTTAGTAAATGCTGTAGAAGATCCAGCCGGAGCAAAACTTACCGCTCGTTTAAGCAAGAACTTTATCAACGCTTTAGATGTGGAACTACAAAAGCCGCAAAACCTGCAAGAAATTCAAGCTTTACTTATAGATATGCTAGAAGAAATCAAAATTAATTACGTTAAGGGAATTGCCGAAACAGGCGTTGAAAAAACTTTAGATGAAGCTCAAAAAGTGCAACGATTGAACAATTAACTCCAACCAGTAGGGTGTGTTGCCGCAGCAGGCGCAACGCACCCTTGTCTTAAATCTTAGTGCGATCGCATCCCCTGTTTAACCTAAAATTATTATGACTGGCGATAAACTTCTCTACGATGTTTCACTTTCACCACGATTATTAATAAAACATCATCTTGTATTTGATAGATAACTCGATAATCGCCTACTCTAATCCGGTAAAGTGATAATTCACTTTCTAATTTTTTTACCTGATCGGGACGCGGGTTAACTGCTAATTCTTGAATTTTGAAATCAATTCGTTCTCTAATATCACTTGGAAGTTTTTTCAGTTGTTTTAAAGTACCATTCGTCAATTCAATTTGATAAGTCACGATTTTAATTGTTGCTTATATTCTTCCCAAGATACTGTACCGTTTATTTTGGCATCTTCTAACTCAGCCAGTGCATCTTTAATATCTTCTTCATCTTCACTTTTTCGACTATCTAACAGTTCTAAGACATCTTCTAAGGTGTCTTCATAAGCTTGTTCTAATTGTGCAGAGATTGCTTTTAATAAAGCTTGTTTCTTAGCTGTTATTTCCATTTTTATACTTGTGGCAAAGAGCGATAACTTAATCCTGTAGGGTGCGGTGTCGCTCTCCGCGCAACGTACCCTTGTCTTAAATATTACTAAAAAACTAAGCAATCAGACTGAAATCGCAAAGAAGTGCGATCGCGCATTACTTAATAACTTAATAGCCGATCACTAAAACCGTATCAAGACTTACCAAATTTTTGTGATCAATAAGCTATCGTAATGAAATCTCAAAATGTGCTTTAGCCTACATTAATATGCGAATTGAGCAGTTGCAAGCATTTCTAGCTATAGCTGAAACTGGTAACTTTCAACAGGCGGCAAAAAAATGTGGCGTTACCCAATCAACAATTAGTCGCCAACTCCAATCGCTGGAAAGCCAACTAGGTTTGCTATTGCTTCATCGCACAGCCCAGGCAAAGCTAACGGTGGGGGGAGAAAGATTTTTACCTCACGCCCGTAAAATCTGCCAAGAATGGCAGACTGCAACCGAAGAATTAGCAGATTTATTAGCAGGGAAACAGCTAGAACTTTGTGTTGCAGCAATTCACTCAGTTTGCTCAAATTATTTACCGCCAGTATTGCAACAATTTTGTCGAGATTATCCAGACGTGCAATTAAGAGTAACAGCTTTGGGGAGCGATCGCGCCCTCAAAGTCCTGAAAGATGGCATGGTAGATGTGGCAGTAGTAATGAATAATCGCTTTTTTACTGCTAGTCCAGAAATGGTAGTTGATGTTTTATATAATGAGCCAATCGAAATCTTAATGGCTGCAAATCATCCCCTGACTGAACATCAACAAGTACCTTGGTCAGCATTACTTAATTACCCCCAAGTAGTATTTAAAGACGGCTACGGGATGCAACGCTTAGTAAAAGAGCGATTTTCACGCCAAGGTGCAAAACTCCAAGCAGTAATGGAGTTGAATACCCTTGACGCTTTTCGCGGTGTAGTGCGACAAGGACAACTAATTGCCTTATTACCAAAATCAGCCTTAATAGACGCATACACAGACCCCACCTTAGCTGTGCGACCGATTGCTACTACAGAAGATATCTCAACAGGTTCTATCACCGACTCTTTAACAGAGATGGGTTTGACGCGCCAAGTTGTTTTAGTTACTACCCAAGATAGATTACAAATTCCCCCAGTTAGACACTTTTGTAAATTAGTTAGAGAATTAGGTCAGCCACCAGTTGACTTAGAAAGCACAATAAGAGAATCTGCTGTAATGCCTTTGGGTTAATGATGAGATACTGGAGTGCGAATTAAAAACCTAACCCCCCAACCCCCTTCCCTACTAGGGAAGGGGGAGAATAAGGACAAGCCCCTCTCCTTGTAGGAGAGGGGTTGGGGAGAGGTAACAGTATCATTAGCATTGCCCAGGAGTAAACCAGGAGTTAGAAAGAGTGTAGGGTGTTAAGCTAACCCGCATCTAAATTGTACATTTTATAAGGTAGAGAAAAGTTATCAAACACAATAACCCTCTCTCCTCTCTCCTCTCTCCTCTCTCCTCTCTCCTCCCTCCTCCCTCCTCCCTCCTCTCTCCCTCAAATATAAAATTTACAAACACAACAGCTTAGTTATGAGCGATGCTTTTCGGGAATTGCTAAAAAAAGTGGGTAGCGGTTCTCACACTAGCAAAGATTTAACTCGCCAAGAAGCAGCAGATGCGATGCGGATGATGCTGTTAGCAGAAGCAACACCTGCACAAATAGGCGCTTTTTTAATTTCTCACCGCATTAAGCGACCAACTGGCGAAGAATTAGCTGGGATGTTAGATGCTTACGACGAGTTAGGATCAAGGTTGCAACCGCTCACTAATACTGATTCACAAGTTATAGTATTAGGTATTCCTTATGATGGGCGATCGCGCACACCCCCTGTTAGTCCAATAACTGCTTTAATTCTTACTACAGTTGGGCAACCAGTAGTGATGCACGGTGGCGACATTATGCCCACGAAATATGGCATCCCACTCATTGATATTTGGCAGGGGTTAGGCGTAAATTTCCGTTTATCTTCTTCTAAAACTCAGCAAGTATTCGAGACAACAAAATTAGGCTTTGTCTATCTTCCCCTACATTTCCCATTAACTAATCAGTTAGTAGAATACCGCGATCAACTCGGTAAACGCCCACCACTGGCAACTATGGAGTTAATGTGGTCACCTTATGCAGGTAAAGCTCAAATCATTTCGGGGTTCGTCCATCCGCCCACAGAAACTATGTTTCAAGATGCCCATGCTTTGCGGGGACAACAATATTTTACTACAGTCAAAGGATTAGAAGGGAGTTGTGATTTACCGCGCGATCGCACTGCAATTATCGGTATATTTTCTAATTCTAATTTAGAACGTCTACATCTCCATCCCCGCGACTACGGTTTTGCAGGTAAAGAAGTACCATTAGAATCACTTAATAGCTTAATTTCACAAATGCAGGAAGTTTTGCAAGGTAAACCTTCAGAATTAATGCAAGCTGCTATTTGGAATGGGGGATTTTATCTCTGGCGTTGTGGTGTCTGCAAAGATATAGAATCTGGTTTTACAGAAGCAGAAAGTTTATTAACTAGCGGTAAAGTTGCCCAGAAATTAGCAGAAATTACTCAAGTTGTAAATTTTTGCCATTTAGCACATCAGGTTTAAGCAATCTACGCGATCTTAATCTTAATATGGCTCACTCTGTCAAAAAATTTAATTATGTAGTGCGAGCATCTTGCTCGCTATTGACATGACATTACATTAATATTTGATCATAGCAAATATAGTGCGAGCATCTTGCTCGCTATTGACTAACTTGCTATCGACACCAGCGACCTCTTTATTGACTAACTTGTTATTTACACCAACGACCTCTTTATTGACCAACTCGCTAATGAACCATATTGAAAATGAGCTTCAAAAAACAGTTACCTCGCTTAGAAAAACCGCAAAGTAGCTATTTTGTAACTTTTGTAACTTGGGAAAGGTTAGAACTGAGTCCTGCTGCTCGTCAAGTTGTTCTAAATGCTTGCGAATTTTTTCATAATCAACGCTACTACCTATTTAGCGGCGTTGTCATGCCAGATCATGTACACCTATTGATTCAACCTTTTATAAAGGTTGAACATGAATTTTGGTCAATTGGTAGTATTTTGCATAGTATTAAAAGTTACAGTGCTAAACAAATTCCTAACGTAATGCTTCATATTGGCAAAGTTTGGCAGGATGGGCGGTATGAGCAAATCATTAAGGATGAAAAAGAATTTCAAAATAAATGGGAATACATTAGGCAGAATCCTGTCAAAGATGGTTTATCTAAAACTCCTGAAGAATATCCTTTTTTTTGGGAATCATTTTGAATGATTATCAAGATTGGAGATAGGCGAGCAAGATGCTCGCACTAGCATTGGAGATCCGCGAGCGAGACGCTCGCACTACTATTAATAGCGTAATAATAATTAATGTTGGTTATATGTTGGGGCGGTTCGGATAGGGCTAACATTCTGCTCGCGTGTGTCACCTGATGCCTTGAGGATTCAAGTTGACACCCTAGCAATTAATGTTGATTATATATAGTGCGAGCATCTTGCTCGCTAGTGTTTTTTGCGTAAGATTGGATATCCACGAGCGAGACGCTCGCACTATCAGGATTTTTTACATCTGAGAATTATTTAGTAATATTCCAAAAACGCGAGCAAGATGCTCGCACTATCAGGATTTTTTACATCTGAGAATTATTTAGTAATATTCCAAAAACGCGAGCAAGATGCTCGCACTATCAGGATTTTTTACATCTGAGAATTATTTAGTAATATTCCAAAAACGCGAGCAAGATGCTCGCACTATCAGAATTTTTTACATCTGAGAATTATTTAGTAATATTCCAAAAACGCGAGCAAGATGCTCGCACTATCAGAATTTACTGTTCTTTGAGAATTATTTAGTAATATTCCAAAAACGCGAGCAAGATGCTCGCACTATCAGAATTTTTCCTTGATTTTTACTCATCAAATCCTTATTTACAGGTGCAAACTAGGAATCAACTCGGCATGAAAACCGTTATTTTGCAACTCATTATAACGACGAACTTCCCGCAAACGATTTTGCTCATCTACCATCACAACTGTAGGGGTGTGGGTTTTAATTTCTTCAGGTGTGAACTGGGCATAAGTCATAATAATTAAGCGATCGCCCTTGACACCCAAACGCGCCGCCGCCCCATTTAATTCTATTGCGCCTGAGTTTGCTGGTGCCGCGATCGCATAAGTAATAAATCGCTCCCCATTATTCACATTAACTACCTGCACTTGCTCATAAGGTAATATCCCCGACGCATCCAGCAACACTTGATCAATGCTGATACTACCCATGTAGTTCACATTCGCGTCGGTAATGGTGCAACTATGAATTTTGGCTAAAAGAAGCGATCGCTGCATTTTACAATTATCAATTATCAATTATCAGTTATCAGTTATCAGTTACCAGTTACCAGTTACCAGTTACAAGCTCAATAGACATCGACACCAAATTAAAGTGTTACCCATAACCCTTGTAGAGACGCGCCATGGCGCGTCTCTACATTTGCTGATTTTAACCTTTTTTAACGTTGAATTACACAACGTTAGAATCTTTAGCTTTTTTGGCTACCTGCTTTGATACACTTTTCAACCAGTGGCATTACCTGATCGACATCTTGCCAACCTAGAATTTCGGTAACTTTCTTTTCTAAGTTTTTGTAGGATCTAAAAAACTCAGCAATCTCATCCAAGCGGTGAGGGGCAAGATCTTTGAGGGATTTAATATGAGTGTAGCGGGGGTCTTTATCAGGCACACACAAAACTTTCTCATCGCGATCGCCACCGTCAATCATTTCTAACATTCCGATGGGTCTAGCTGCAATCACACACCCTGGAAATGTCGGTTGATCGATCAACACCATCCCATCCAAGGGATCGCCATCATCAGCTAAGGTATTAGGTACAAAGCCGTAGTCGTAAGGGTACTGCACAGAGGAGTAAAGTACTCTGTCAAGCGCAAATGCGTTTAAATCTTTATCAAACTCGTACTTATTTTTGCTTCCTGCGGGAATTTCGATCAAAACGTTGATCAGACCTGGTTTGGGTTGAGCAGGAATACGTGATAAATCCACTCTTGTAACTCCTAAGCTATACAGTAAATTGGGGGTGCAATGCCCATCAAAATAATTGAGATGGTCGCACCTAAAATAAATTTAAACCCACCCCCCGTTTAGCATTCTACGGGAAGAGGGTAGCGGGTGATAAGCTGTTGTGTTTCTAAGTTTTCTGTTTTGGGGAGGGAGGAGGGAGGAGGGAGGAGGGAGGAGGCAGAGGAGGAGAAGATATTTAAAACCTACTTAGTAATGAACTGGTTTATAGGTTCAACCTAGTAACCAGTTCATTGCATCAGCAATTAGTTAATCCATGATTGTGTTTTTGTTAAATAATCATTAAGGTTTGTCAATTTCCTGAATTGGGGAGTGTATAACTGGTTTGCTGCAAAATTAGGCTATTGCTTGAAGAGAAATTAGCGATCGCAAACACAGGTAAAGTCAAAGTCAAGATTGCAATGATTGTTCCCAAAATCTCTGCCCATCTATTGGCAGGCAGTTCAGAAGAATTGGCAGACGGACTACTACTGGATTCCATACGTTCTTTAAAAACTCAATACAAACAAAGAGTCAACAGACATTTTTTAACTCTTCTTCCTTTATTTTAACTATCTCATGGCAAGAAAATGTCTTAAAGTACACAATCTTTACTTAATCTATCTAGTGGCATAAATCACAGCTATATTATTACTTGAGAGTGATGTGCAGTTAGATCACCTCATTGGCTATATAAACTTAATCATTTAATTTCAGTGCAATTGTGATTATTTATACAAACATTCAATAAAAAACCGCCACTAGGAAGAGGCGGTCGTCTTAAGCAATCGGAGGGTATCAATACCTTACGTCGCTATTTCTTAATGCTCTGTAACAACTTTTACAAAAATTGGGGTGATTGATGATTGGGAATTAGCGATTGTTAATTGTTAACTGATAATTGTTAATTCTTTCTTTAATAAACCTGATATACAGATGTTTAAAAGTAGACTTAATGACGCGGGGCATACCAAAATCTATTGGTACAAGATTTTCCGGTAATTTCCAATCAGCAAGTTTAAGTTCTGTAGGTTGCAGTTGCGGAAAGTGAATATCTGCTAATTCAGGACATAAACCCATACGTTGAGATGCCGCAACAGTTGGTACTATTTGCGGATCAACATTAAGGATTTCTAAGATAGCGCGGTCTAGAGCAAAAACATTAGATGATGCGCCTAATATCCCTAATTCACGGGGTTCGCCACCACTAGGTCCATTACCTTCGTGACCGATAATTCCATCAATAATTGTTAAATTAGGATTAATTGCTCGTGCTGTTTCTACAAGCATTGTGCCAAATCTGGCGCTATCTTTTCCGGCTTCCATGTGCCACCAAGCTTTCATTTTTCCAGGGACACAACCAAAGAGATTTTTTACACCTAATGTTATTGTCAGTTGGACATGGGATTTCACTTTTGGTAGGTTAATCACCACATCAGCATCCATTGCTTCTTTACTCAGCAATAAATGGTTAAATTCTTCATTGATTGTTTGATAACGCTTGCCGTGAAATTCTACTATCGGCAAATTGAGTTCTTGAATTAGTGGTAGATAACCGCTAGCTTTTGCCACACCCATTGCACTACCAAAAGCGGGTCCATCACCTAAAAATGGTTTACCGCCAGCTTCTTGTACTAATTGGGCAACACAATAAACGATTTCTGGGCGAGTGACGCACTCTTTACCAGGACGGGAACCTGTGAGAAGATTGGGTTTAAGCAAGACGCGATCGCCTTTTTTGACAAATGCTTTCATCCCTCCTAGAGGTTCTAACAGCGTTAACACCGATTCTCGCAATAACGCTTGTTCGTAAGATGTGGCGCGGATTAAGCTAACAGTCATCAGTTATTAGTTATTAATTATCAATTATCAGAGCAAGACTTACATCGGGAGTAACACACGGACTTACTTCTAATCCCCCTAAATCCCCCCATAAATTGGGGGACTTTGAATTTTCCCCCCTTTTTAAGGGGGGTAGGGGGGATCAAGGTTTCAGGCTTTCGGTGCGTAAGTCCTATTACTGTTAACTGTACTCATTTTCTCTAAATCTAATACTTGAGCGAGTTGTTCCTCGCTCATTAACTGTTGTTCTAATACAATCTGCCGTAGGGATTTTCCGGTTGCTAAAGACAATTGAGCGACATTAGCCGCGTTAAGATAACCGATATGAGGATTAAGAGCAGTAACTAACGCTAGACTACCTTCTGCATAAGCTAAACAGCGATCGCTATTTGCAGTTATTCCGATTATACATTGGCGGGTTAGCGCACCTATAGTATTGCCCAAAATTTCGATGCTGTGGATCAAATTATAGGCAATTAACGGCATCATCACATTAAGTTCTAATTGTCCTGCTTGGGCAGCAAGTGCGATCGCACTATCATATCCCATCACCTGAAAACACACCATTGATGTCATTTCTGCCATGACTGGGTTGTACTTCCCTGGCATAATTGATGATCCAGGTTGCACTGGTGGTAGTTGTATTTCTTTGAATCCAGTTTTAGGACCTGAATCCATTAATCGCAAATCGTGAGATATTTTGACACAATCTTGCGCTAAATTACGGATTGCGCCAGAAACATTTACAAATGGAGCCATACTTTGCATTGCTGCCATCATATTTGGGGCAGGTTGCAATGGTTGGTTAATTAATTGGGATAAAATTTCAGCAACTCTTTGGCGGTATTGTGGATGAGTATTCATACCTGTACCAGCCGCGCTACCTCCTAATCCTAACCGTGTTAAGTCTGTGGCGGCTGTTTGAAGGCGTTGTTGATGTTCGGTTAATATTTGCGCCCAAGCGCGAAATGTGTCTCCTAAGCGCACAGGGACGGCATCTTGTAGATGAGTTCTACCCGATTTGATGATATCTTGAAACTCATCTGCTTTGGTTGTTAATGTTGCGATCGCATCTACTAAAGCTGGACTTAATGTTTTTTCTAAAGCTAATAATCCCCCAATTCTAATTGCAGTGGGAATCACATCATTAGTAGACTGACCATAATTTACATGGTCATTAGGGCTAATTTTTTGATAGTTACCTTTCTTATCTCCTAGTATTTCCAGCGCCCGATTTGCCAATACTTCATTAACATTCATGTGGTGGGAAGTACCCGCCCCAGCTTGGTAGATATCGACAACAAACTGCTCACGCAATGCACCCGCTAATACTTCATCTGCTGCTTGTACAATGGCATTAGCGATATCTTGGGGAATGCAACCTAATTCACTATTTGCGATCGCAGTTGCTTTTTTAATCAGCACACAAGCATCTATATATGTAGATAAAGGCTTAATTCCACTAATCGGAAAATTTTCTGTTGCTCGTAATGTTTGAATTCCATAATAAGCCGTTTCAGGAATTTGTCTTTCACCCATTGAATCTTTTTCAATGCGGTATGCCAAGTTTGTTGCCTCAATCATGTCAGTTGTTTTTACTACTTAATCAGAAATTAGTTATCTTATTATTTATAGGACTTACGCACCGAAAGCCTAAAACCTAGATCCCCCTGAGCAACCCCTTAAAAAGGGGGGGAATTCAAAGTCCCCCTTCTTAAGGGGGATTTAGGGGGATGTAGAAGTAAGTTTTGATTTAATCACTTTTGGAAAATTGGCAAAGTAATTTCTACCTTAGTATCTTTACCAGGATTACTATATATAGTTAAACTTCCTTCATGCAGTTCTACTAAACGTTTGGCAATTTGCAGTCCTAAACCTGAACCTTGTTGTTCATACACTTTGCGATCAAATTGCATATAAGCGCCCACCTTAGCAATTTGATCTGGAGTCATACCTTGTCCAGAATTAACCACCGACAAAATATAATTATTATCCTTCAAACTACTTTCAATATAAATCGCTGTACCAACGATAGAGAATTTTAAAGCGTTGTCAATTATTTCTTCAACAATTTTTTGCAAATTTACCTCAGAAATTTTAATAATAGCATCTTGTAAATTCAAATGCAGATCCGCTTCTCTGTCTGCTTTTTGGAACTTGATCGAGGCTAGATATTTAATCAGGGTGTCGGGGGTAAAAGTCTGGCTACTACGCAACTCTTCAATTCTTTCTGAGTCTGTAGCAATTACTTCTAATTCTGCATAAAGCATAAAATTATGGATCAGTTTTGATAAGCGTTGGGCAGAATTATTAATTTCATATAACATATTCCGCATGGTTTTTTCATCAAGCAAATCATAATCACTGAGGACAATTTCCGATAAACTCAAAATCCCCTGTAAAGGTGTCCTAAATTCGTGAGGTAAAGAACGACTGATATTAGTGCGTAACTCGTCTAATTTTTGATTAGCTTGATCTTCAATTACTTCACGTTTTTGGATTTGCGCTGAGATTGCTTCGCTCAATTCAGCAATTGTAAAAGGTTTAGTAAGATAATCATCTGCTCCTAAATTCATCCCTTGGCGGAAATCCGATTTATCAGCTTTAGCACTCAGAAATATAAAGGGAATTTTGGCTGTTTTTGGATACGATCGCAAAGAAGTAAATACACCGTAACCATCCAGTTCCGGCATCATAATATCGCAAATGATTAGATCGGGTAAATGCTCTCGTGCTAATTTCACCCCCACCGCACCATTCTCAGCAGCAATCCCCTCAAATTCCAAACATTCTAAGGTTTCTATAATGTCTTCGCGTAGGGGTTCTTCGTCTTCAATTACCAGAATTCTTTTCATATATCATATTATGGATGGTTCTATATTTCTTTTTTATTAAGTTTTTGTTAACTTTTATTAACGCTATCTTAATTAATTTTGCCGTATAGGAATTGTAATCCAAAACTGGGTTCCTTGTCCTGGTTCTGAGATACATTCTAATTTTCCACCGTGCTTTTCCACTACAATCTGATAAGTGATGGATAATCCTAAGCCTGTACCTTTGCCAACTGGTTTAGTAGTAAAGAAAGGATCGAACAGCCTTTTTTTAATCTGTTCTGTCATTCCAGGTCCATTATCCATAATTACTATATTTACATGATCCGGCTCGATTAAGTGGGTACGAATCGTAATTAGATAATTTTGCTCAAGTAATCCTGCTTGCTGGCGTTGGGATTGATCATCCTCTAAGGCATCAATGGCATTAACTATAATATTCATAAATACCTGATTAAGTTCTCCAGCATAGCACTCAACTAAGGGGAGATCTCCATATTCAGTGATGACTTCAATAGCAGACTTACTGCTACTTGCTTTAAGACGATTTTGCAAGATTAATAAGGTGTTATCAATCCCTTCATGGATATTAACGGGTTTCATGTCGGCTTCTTCCAAGCGGGAGAAGTTGCGTAGTGATAAGACAATTTTGCGAATCCGATCAGCCCCGACTTGCATGGAGTTAAGCATTTTCGGAAAGTCTTGTAGAATAAAATCTACATCTATACTTTCAGATAATTCTTCAACTTCAGGACTAGGGTTAGGATTAGTTTGTTGATAAAGCTGTAACAACTCAAGTAAGTCTTTGACGTAATTTTTAATGTGATTGACGTTACCGTAAATAAAGTTTACGGGGTTGTTGATTTCGTGAGCAACACCAGCTACCATTTGACCTAAGCTGGACATTTTTTCAGTTTGAATCAATTGTGCTTGAGTTTGTTGTAATTTGACTAAAGCTTGTTCTAGTTGAGCAGCTTGGATTTTGGCAGTTGTAGCAGTGAAGCGACTTTGAGCGTAAAGTTCACCTTGATCAATCGCGATCGCTAATTGATCTCCTACAGCTTGGAGAAGTTGAACTTCATTATTACTCCAAGCGCGGGGTTGAATAAAGTTTTCACAAACAATTATTCCAATTTGCCCAGAATTAGTTTTAATAGTAATAGCTAATATAGAAGTAACGCCTAAAGCAAGTAGCTGATTTTTGCTAATATCATCTAGTTGCTCGTCTGTCAATACATCGTTGATTTGTAAAATATTAGATTTAAGAATTAACTCACCTAATGCTGCTATCTCTAAAAACAGGTTGCACTGGGGAATATTAGAAATTTCTGGATCTTCTGAAGCATTAATTAACTCAAAATATCGTTGCATAACATCGGTACGATCCCACAAAAAGCTACAGCGATGAATTCCTAAAAGGCTGCGAATTGCACCTAATGTGGTAGTAAGAATAGTTTTAATTTCTAAGGAGGTGCGGATTTGTTTAGTTAAACTGTTTAATAGTTCTTCGCGTTGCGCTAATTGACGAAATTGTGTTTCTCTTTCCCGCAGTTGTTCTTCTACTCGTCTCCGGGCAGTTTGTTTTTCTAAACGCACTGCGATCGCGTCTTTTAATTCAGCAATTGTAAAAGGTTTGGTAAGATAATCATCAGCCCCCAAATTCATTCCTTTGCGAATATCTGAACTACTATTCTTAGCACTTAGAAAGATAAAAGGAATTGTAGCTGTTTCGGGATTTTGACTGAGAACTTCTAAAACCCCATAGCCATCGAGTAATGGCATCATAATGTCAGAAATAATTAAATCTGGTAAATGTTGCCGTGCTAATTCTACACCAATTTTACCATTCTCTGCTCCTATCGCTTCAAAATCTAAACATTCAAGCGTCTCTATGATATCTGCTCGTAGTTCTACCATGTCTTCAATTACTAAAATTTTATGTTTCATGTAGTTGTGTCCTTACTGTGAATTATTGGTAAATAAATAGTAATAGTTGTTCCTACTCCTTCTTGACTGTCAATTTTGATGCTTCCCCGATGTAAATCTACGACATTCTTAACAATTGCTAACCCCAACCCTGTACCAGAAATATTACCAACGTTACTAGCGCGTTGAAAGCCCTCAAAGAGACGCGCTTGATCTGAAGATGGAATACCGATTCCTTGATCTGCAACCTGAAAAACAGCTACTTCATTTTTACAGGTGATATTTATTTTAATATCACATCCTGGGGGGGAGTATTTGACAGCATTAGAAAGCAAATTAGAAAGCATTTGCTGAATTAGTTTTCGATCCATTTCAACCAAAGCAGATTCAGCCTGAAATTCAACAATTAATTGGTGTTGGTTGCAATCAGCAATGGTGATTTCCGCTAAAACTTCTTGACATAATTCTTCTAAATTAACCTTTTGCGGTTTAAAATCAATCTTCCCTGATGTGGCTTTTCCCATCCAAAGTATATCATCTAGCAACAAAGTCATTCTTCTGACAGATGCTTGGATTTGATTTAAATGACTTAATTTCTTTGCATCAGTAAGTCTGTGGCTGTAAGCTTTGAGTAAATCACTTGAAATCAGAATTGCAGATAGAGGTGTGCGGAAATCGTGGGAAGCCATTGAGATAAAGCGAGATTTGAGTTGATTTAGCTCTTTTTCTTTAGAGAGAGCCTTCAGAATGTCTACTTCTGCCTGTTTACGCTCGGTAATGTCGTGGTTTACGCCAATGACAGCAATTTGATCGCCTGCATCGTTGTAAACAGGTACAAAAACGGCTTCACATACTCCCGTCGTACCATTTTTACCGATAAATTTAATTTCCCCAGTCCAACGATCATACTGGTTAACACTTTCAAGAATCTCCTGTGTTATGACAGCCGCGTGTTCTGGTGTGTGTAAAAATTCAGGACTTTTGCCTAATACCTCTTGTTTGGTATAGCCGAACATTCTCTCAGCGCTTGAGTTCCAGTCAACTACTTTTCCTTCATTATCGGTAATAATGATGCCATCATAGATATTCTCAAAAGCTAGTGCCTGCTGACGCAGTATGCCTTCAGCTTGCTTGCGTTCAGTGATCTCTCGATCTATTCCTCGATAGCCACAAAATTTCCCCTCGCCATCGAATATTGGCACGGCTGATCTCTCTAAGATCACTGGATGTCCATCCTGATGAATTTTAGTGGTTTCGATATTTTTGAAAGGCTGGTGGTTAGCAGTCAGCAAACTAAAAAGGTTAGCAACGCGCCAAGCTTCTTGTGCAGTCATTAAGTCAAAGGGAGTTTTGCCAATTACTTGTTCTGGTTGATAACCTAATATGTTATATACTTGCGGGCTGGAGTAAGTATAGATATAATTTTTATCTGTTTCCCAAACCCAATCGCTGCTCGTTTCAACTAAGTTACGAAAACGTTCTTCACTCGATCGCAGTTGTTTTTCAGTGCGTTGACGTTCGGCAATTTCAGATTGTAGTTGGGCGATCGCATCAATTAAAGATGCAGTACGTTCCTCTATTTTGATTTCTAGCTGTTCGTGGGCTTGTTGCAGAGCAATTTCTGCCCTTTTACGCTCGGTAATATCACGAAAGCTGAAGGCTCTACCAACGCTTTTTTCCTCTATCCGTTGAGGTCGAGAATAACGCTCTAAATAGCGTCCATCGTTTAATTCCAGATCATCGTAACTTTCCACATCTGGTTGAGTATACAACTCCCTGACTTTTTTGATAAATTCTTCTGGCTGTTTTAACTGAGAACGAACAAGTTCCAAAACTTGATTGTCATCTCGTTCAGCTAAAATTGTCTGACTAATACCCCACATTTGGGCAAATGTGTGGTTATAACTGACAATTTTCCCTTGGGTGTCTACAACCAAAATCCCGTCCGCCGTTGAGTCCAGCGTAGCGCAGAGTAAAGAGTTATAAGTTTCAATACTTGCTGGCGCTTGCTGAGAATTTGAAGGCTGAAAATTTATGTTAAAACTTTTAGCTAACATGGTTTTTAAATTTAAAAGCATGATTAATTATTGTTGCTAAATTTAAAGTAAAATTAAGTAACTTCGGAAATTACATTTTATTTATAGCTATATATTAACTACTTTATATAGAGATATATATTATTGACAGCATCCTTGCGGTATAAAAATTTTTCTTGCAAGCTCGACCTTGCACTTGGCGTTGGTTTTTATATTTCAATAATAAATCTTTAATAATGAAAAAACCGCAGCTAAGTATATTAGTTGAAGGTGTTCCTTCCTTAAACCAATACTTTTTAACCTGCGGTCTATTTATCTAGCAACTAATATTGCCAAGCATTAAAGTTATTTACCAGTAACTTGCTCTACTAATTCTTTCGCTTCTTCAATTATGCCTTTATCTGGCTGTACTTCTTTGTATTCTTTGACATTTTCTTTATAAGCCTTATTCATCTTGCTAGGATTTTGAGCTTCTTCTACTGCTTCTTCATAACTTTCTGCTTGAGTATCATAGGCAGGCTGAGTTTGTTGAGTTGGATTCGCCTTGCTAGTTGCAAAAGCAGGCTGCTGAGAAAACATGAACACATTAGACAAAAGCAAACCAACTAAGCTTAGAACTAAAAAGCTTTTGCGGAATACTTGCCCAATATTAGATAAAATGTTTTTCACGTTAATATCCTCCTAATTTAAACGGGTTAGAAAACTCACAAAAAGTATAGCTTTTCTGTAAGAGATTTTACGGTTATAACTCTAACAAAACCTTCTGCCCAAAGATACATTAAATCTGGTGAAAAAATTAAACTTTGTTAAGACCGCATTTCCAAGCCTAATTGCTGATATTCGGCTGTAGTGTAAAAACATTCAGCAGTGTAATAAATTTTTCCATGCGATCGCACTCCTACCAATATTATGATCGCTTCACCGGACATAATATTACTACCCGTCTCCTCTCATGGGCGGATGAACCTCTGCTAAACCTCAAAGCATGATGTCACAAGCTGGATGGCAAATTCATTGTTTATTTTTAACAAATGGTAATTATTCTCGCTCTGAAATTAAAGGCAAACGTCTACAAGAAGCTGAAGAAGCTAGACAGATTATTGGTGCAACTAATGAATACTATGAGTTGGAAGAAGGTAACTTACCAAAGCAAGAAATAATGAAAATTGTAGAAAAAGCTATTCAACGCTTACAACCAACGCTCATTATCACTCATGCACCACAACCAGAAAAATATGGACATGGAGATCATGAAGTTTGTTCCATTGCTGTATGCAATGTAGCTACACGCAAAAATATTTCTATCTGGTATTCAGCACCACCTGTATTTATGCGTGGTTTTGAACCCAACTTTTTTGTAGATATTAGTGAAGTAATAGAAGAAAAAATTGCAGCGATTAATCGCTATGAGTCAGAACAAGAAAAAACTTTCATGCAATTAGACGCAATTTTAGTATTAGCGAGATTTTGGGCGCGAGAGTTAGGTCAAAGAGATGGATATTTTGAAGCATTTCAAATTGAACGTCATTGTGTTAATGGCAGCTTTTTTCGAGCTTTAAGCCGCGACTTATCAATTAACAATTAACAATTATCAGTAAACAATTATCAGTAAACAGCTTATCTGTTAATAGTAAACAGTGAGTGTCTTTATCCTTGGGTTTAAGACCCCAACTTTATTTTAAATCTTTGTGGAGCGCGATGGTTGGGCGGGTTTGAATCCCCCACCATACGCATGATTACTGTTTACTGTTTACTGTTTACTGTTTACTGTTTACTGTTTACTGTTTACTGTTTACTGATTTACTGTTTACTGATTTACTGTTTACTGTTTACTGTTTACTGTTTACTGATTTACTTTTAACTTAGCTGTCTGTTGTAGATATTCGTCTATTTGTTGAACAAGGTCAAAAGTTTCTGGTACTAAGTTGCTCAATTCTTGTACTAGCTTTTCTTTGAGTTCAAGAGATAATTTTTGATTTAACTGTACTTGTTTCAAACTATCGCGGTAATTAGTTAGGTAGGTATCAAGATCATTAAAGAAAACATCAACTCTCTGATGAAAATCTTCATCAAGATACTGATTAATTTCTTGTTTAATTTTTTTAATGCTTTGCTCAATCAATTGATTGACTTCTGTGACAATTTCTGATAGTGAAACACTATAATAGGCTTCACGGTGTTCTGGTGTTTTAATTTGAATTGTTTCTTTACGGGGAATTAATCCCAACCAGTACCACCAATTTCTCTTGGTTACTACGTGTTCTTCAAAACCACGATTTAATACTCGTGTATGACGCTTGACACGGGGTTTATCGAAATTAATTTCAGTCGATTCCAATCTGGGGGTAGGTAATGATAAATTAACATTAAATGTTTGATTTAAGCGATCGCGCGCCCGTTCAATAATGGACTGAGTTTCGCGCTCTAATACCACAGTAAGCTGTGTGCGAGCTTGTTCTATCTGCTGACTAATTTGATCTCTTACACTTTCTAATAAACTATCGGCTCTACCTTTGGGATAAGATATTGCTATATCGGCAAACTCTTCAGCTTCTCTTAATGTTTTGAACTCAATTACACCTTTTACCTCCACTGGAGACTTGACATATTTGTGAATCCAATCAAGAAAATTACTAGCTTCCATGCCAGTTTTTTTCATGGCTTCAGTACGTTGATATTCTTCTTCATTAAAATAAGTTTCAATCGTAACTTTAGCTACTTTCTTAATAGATTCAAGAATGCTATTTAGCTCTCCATCGAGTTTATCTTTAATTTGATATACTGCTTGTAAACGATTTCGGCATGATTCCAATGTCTGTAAATCTGCTTCTAAAGCTTCAACTTCTAACTTAAGTTTTTCCTCATCTTGGTTAATCGCATGACTGCGAAGTTGTACATCTTCCTGTAGTTCTAAAATCCGACCACGAGCAGTATTAAGTCCAGATAAAATAGAACGTGGTGCTGCTTCGGCAATCAGGGCGCTAATGGCATTTTCTAAAAATGGTGCAAAGCCAGATTTTTGCCAAAGTTTTTGAGCTTTCTTTTCTAATTTTTCTATAGTTGCTTCTTCAAGTTCTTCTTCCCAGTCAATCCCAAAAACTTCTTGTGCTAGAGGTACTGCTGTTTGTGACTTGCGTAAATCATTTAGCGGTTGCTCAAGTTCTTGGATAAAGTTAGCTGCACAAAAAGCACGTCTGGCGG
>CAVQDG010000059.1:0-57665 GCA_963711165.1 uncultured cyanobacterium
CGTAAGTCCTGTAAAGATAAGGAGCCCGCGCAGGCGGGCTTCGTTTGTATAGCCACACCCTTTAGGGTGAAGGGAAAAAATAAAAAAGCCGTGTTTAAATAAAAACACGGCTGCAAATTTCAATCTAAAATTACCAAAATCTCCGCATTAGATCCAAACGATCTAATCCGTTGACATTTAATCACGACTATTAATAGCAATTAATAACCGCAGAATAAACACAAACAGATTAATGTATGTCAAATACATTGATAGAGCAGCAGGCAAATACTGATCGTCACGATAGGTACGGGGTAGGATGTAAAAATCTACTACAGCCACACCTGCAAACAGAAACACACCAAAACCTGAAATGGCAATTTCTAACCAAGTAGGAGTGTAGACACCAAAAACGGAAAACAGCAGTTGACCCACCAAAACAACCAGCAAGGCAATCACACCAAGCTGTATAGTTTTCGTTAATGCCATGCCGTCTTGCTCAGACAAATTAGAACCAATCGGTCGCGCAACAATAAAGGTAACGCCACAGCCAAGGGCAGCTATAGCAATTCCTCCAATA
This sequence comes from uncultured cyanobacterium, assembly GCA_963711165.1. GTDB lineage: Bacteria > Cyanobacteriota > Cyanobacteriia > Cyanobacteriales > PCC-9333 > Crinalium. The sequence continues at coordinate 560 of CAVQDG010000059.1, forward strand.
CCAACGCCGCTAGTCCCTAAAGCAAGAGATACTAAACCACTCAGGGTATAGCCTGATAGTAAACTGTAGGTAGCCAGAAGGGGTAATGCAATGCTGTTTTTACCGCTTTCGGCAACACCACGAGCAACGAAGAACAGAACCAATTCTGCAATTAAGGCGACCCAGAAAGTCGGGAAAAATAACTCTGGGTTGGCAGCTAGAACTCTAATTCCACCGTAAGTACCTAGAGCGGTTAATACTAAACCACCACCGACGTAGGGGAGAGCATTAGCTATGACGTTACGACCAATGAGCGATTGACCTCTCGCATCACGAATCGCTTCACGAAAGTTGCTGGTGTTACTCATTTGGCTTCCTCGGAACTTTACAAAAAGTTAACAAAAAAAACTTAATAATCATCTTGATTTTGACGTATATCCTTGCAGATTCGCTAGTGTTGAATCAGCGATCGCTATCTTAGATCAACTCAAACAACCATGTTTGCTCAACAACTTAACTAATTAAATCCACAACTCCAAACAGAAATTTCCCGATTTTAAGTTGTGTTTTGTATCTTTTTTTCTCAACTGCATACTCTCCTATTATAATCTACTTTTTTTAAGTTAGCTTTACTCTATAATCTGCCTTTTGGTTGATGCTTCCAAGCATAAAATTATAGAATTAAGAAGGTCAACGTAATTAAACGTAAAACTCAATTTGCGTATTTCTACGGAAGCTTGTAATAGTAGCTACCGTTAATTCAGTAAAACGACTATGGCGTATATCTCTAGAGATTAAGAGAATAAATTTAGACTCAAAACAAATGATTCCGCTATTTCCTAGTTCTTAAATGAAATAGGTTTCGACCCACAGAGGCATTTTGATGATGGCGACTCAATCCCCTTCCCGCTCAAACTCAATAAATCTTTTGATTGCTTACCACCAAAATCCTTCAGTTGCCCTTCGCAATCGCTTGGTGTTGATGAATGCTGGGCTGGTGCGCCAAATTGCTCATCGAATTAGCTATCAGTGTGCGGAACCTTATCAAGATTTAGAACAAATCGGTTATTTTGGGTTAATTAGAGCGATCGAACGTTTTAACCCCAATCAAGGCTGTGCGTTTAGTTCTTTCGCCGTGCCTTATATTCGTGGCGAGATTCTGCATTTTCTACGCGACAAAGGTAGTGTAGTCAAAATTCCTCGTCGTTGGCAAGAACTGCAAAAAGAAGGTCAAAAAGTCCGTCACGAGTTATTTTGTACTTTAGGAAGAGCGCCTAGAGATGCAGAAATTGCTGAAGCACTGAATGTATCTGTTCAAGAATGGCGTGAAAGTAAGTCTGCGGCTCAAAATCGTTTACCTTTAAGTTTGGATGCTACTATCGGTCAGACAATGGATTATCCAGTGACTTTAGGAGAAACACTGCCTGATCCCCATGACCAAGCTATGCGGCATTTTGAAGAAGATAGACATCAGTTAGAAGGTGCTTTGAGTCATTTAGAAGAAAAAACTCAAGCAGCAATTGAGTATGTATTCTTGCGTGAGTTACCTCGTAAGGAAGCAGCAAAGCGAATTGGTGTAAGTCCAATGACAGTAACGCGCCATCTGCAAAGAGGAGTTGAGCAGCTAGTAACGCTTTTGCAAGCTCCGAATGCAGAGCGTTTGGCTAGTTGAGGTCATAAACAATTATCAATTATCAATGATATCAAATCCGGTTGCATTGGTATATATTTTTTTAACGCAAAGATCGCAAAGGTAAGCGCAAAGGATCGCAAAGTTAAAAGAAGTATAATTTTGAATCATTCTTAAGCAACCGGAAACAATCTGACCAATGACCAATGACCAATGACCAATGACCAATGACCAGCCCTGATGTTAAGTTTATTTCCACGCCCGCTATTTAGCGTGTGCCACTCCAAGCAATGGGAGGGCTACAGTATGAAAGCAACGAACTAGGACTATCAGTGGTGCGCGTTTCTTCGTCGAGAACTTTAACAACTTTGTTATAAATGTCTTCTGCCTGCTGTAGTGAATTACCAATACTGGTTAATCCCAATTTACCAAACTCCGATAAGCAACCCATCAGATGAAACACTGTACCTGTTTCAGTGCTGGTATCAAAGTGCAATCTATGGTGTGCAATGATATCCATCAAATCATTAGGCAGTAAACCTCGATACCGCTCTTTATGCAAGTTATCAGAGGCAACATAATATTTTGGACGACCTTGTTGACTATAAAATAAACCAGTGGAAAGGTCATAACGACCATTGGTTAAAAACTTCAAAGTCATAAATGGATGGGTAGTCCCACCTTTACGCAGGTTAATTTCTATAGCTTGCAGATCCCAATCTGTATTACCATGTTTATCTGTATGACGCACTGCCATAAAATCTATACCGAAGCGTTCTAAAGCGCCTTTTTTAGCTAAATTTCGCCCAATTTGTAATCCTAAATCTTGTATGCGTAAGCGGTAGGTTTCATCGGCTGGAAATTTACAACCTAGAAAAATTTGACCGTCTGGACCACCTAATATTTGGTCGTGAGTTGAAAGAATTTCAACTTCTCCTTGAGGTGTAATACGACCTTGTACACTAGGCGATCGCTTTTCTTCTCCTTCAATAAATGCTTCGACAATTGCCCCTAATTCTGGTATCCGACTAGAAAAATTGTCCCACGTTTCAGCTTTAGATTGAAACCCTAAATTATGAAAGCGATCGCGAATTGCTGTTACTCGTTGTGCATGGTCAGCTTTACCTGGGACTAGGTTTTCTAGCGGTCTAAGATCTAAAATGGCATTTCCTTCACCAGAAAATCCTTCGTTAAGTTTAACTACTATTCGTTGCAATGTTGGTTGGCGTTCCCACAAATCTGCTGCTGCTTCTGCCAAATCCTCTTCATTCCAAACTCTTTCACAACCATCAGGAAAGGGAACACCACACTCGGCAAAAATTTGGCGACTGCCACTTTTAGTACCCCAATACAACAATTCTGGATCAAGTCCAAATAAAGGTATTTTTAGTTGTACTGCCAAATCTCGTTCTAATTCGGTGGAGTTATAGCAGATCATAAAAGAATTACCTGGTCGTAATGCTTTGCTGATCCGCTCCATTAAGCGGGGACGCTCTAAGATTTTTTGTGTTAGTGGTTTGAGGGATGAATCATAAGTAGAAAATAGTAGCAAGCGATCGCGTGCATGGGAAAACGGAATTCCTGGTAATAGTTGTAAATAGTAATCAATTACTATTGGTGGCAACGGTTGAGAAGTAACATAAATTAGCCTAGTGCGGGGATTCCACAACCGAATTAAAGAAAATAGTAACCTTTCTTCATAATGAATTTGACCCTCAATTTTTCTGAGTTCTCGCTGATCTAAACTCACCGAGGGAATAACTAAAATATCGCCGTCACTGTCCTCTAATCCATCAAGGCTTTGCCAGCGATCGCGTAGCTGTGCTTGCAGACGTTGAAATTCCACCTGTTCAGAGGAAGAATTATTTAAAACTTGCTCAACCATGTTCTCCCCCTTAAACAGTAAACAGTAAACAGTAAACAGTAAACAGTAAACAGTAAACAGTAAACAGTAAACAGTAAACAGTAAACAGTAAACAGTAAACAGTAAACAGTAAACAGTAAACAGTAAACAGTAAACAGTAAACAGTAAACAGTAAACAGTAAACAGTAAACAGTAAACAGTAAACAGTAAACAATTAATTATTAATAATTAACAGTAAACAATTAATAATTAACAGTCAGCATTGATTGCATAGCTGATAGCTACAACCTTAATCAAAATTACACAGGCTTAATGTTCCATCTCCTGCACTGACTTAGGAACCGCAGCCGTTAATACTTCATTTCCTTCTGCTGTTACTACTACATCATCTTCGATCCGAATACCAATTCCTCGCCAACGCGGATCAATATCCGGTTGTCCTTCTTGTGGTTGTAGATCCAATCCTATATAAATACCTGGTTCTACTGTAATCACATTACCAGGTTGTAAGGTGTACCAAGTTTCTTCTCCATGTTTGTATACACCTGCATCATGGACATCTAAACCTAACCAATGTCCTGTACCGTGCATAAAGAAGTTTTTATGTTTTTCCTCTTCGATTAACTTGTCTATTTCACCAGCAAGAAGTCCTAAATCAACTAAACCTTCAGTTATTACCCGTACAGCAATTGAGTGAACATCCTTATAAGTATTACCGGGTTTAACTTGTGCGATCGCACTTAATTGTGCTTCTAAAACAAGCTCATAAAGCGTTTTTTGTTCTGGTGTAAATTTACCACCTACAGGAAAGGTGCGAGTAATATCGGCGTTGTAATAATCATAAGCACAACCAGCATCAATTAGCAGTAAATCCCGATCCTTAATCTGGCAATTATTTTCAATGTAGTGCAGTATACAAGCATTCGCACCAGATGCCACAATCGAAGGATACGCTGGTCCCATCGCCCCCCGCAAGCGAAAAATATGTTCTAATTCTGCTTGAATTTCATACTCATAACGCCCTGGTTGGGTAAATTCCCGTGCATGATTGTGTGCTTCTACTGAAATATCCGCAGCTTTACGCATTAAATCTAACTCAGTAGGAGTTTTTACCTGCCGCATTGGGTGGAGAATTAGAGATGTATCTGCGATCGCAATTGGTCCAGTACCACGCTTAGGATAACCAGCCATCAAGCGTTGCCAGTGTTTGATGATTGTATCGTTGAAAGTGCGATCGCGTCCTACATGATAGTAGATATGATCTGCCTTTTCTAAATACTGAGGTAACTTTTCATCTAGTTCCGTAATCGGATAAGCTTCATCTGCACCAAAAAACTCCTTTGCACCTTCCACACCAACCCGATAACCCGTCCAGATTTCTTTTTCCCGTTCCTTGGGTTGAACAAATAAAATAAATTTGTGTTCTTTATGGTGAGGCGCTAACACCGCTACAGCTTGCGGTTCATTAAAACCCGTCAAGTACAAGAAATCACTGTCTTGGCGAAAATTATACTCAACATCATTGTGCATCACAGCTACAGGCGCACTGCGAAATATTGCAGTTCCGTTGCCAATTTTAGCCATCAACTGTTCACGACGCTGGGAATATTCTTCTTGCATAGGTACTAAATTTTTATTTTAAATTGTCAATTTTGGATAATTATGCTATATAAGTCAGCTAGTTTCAGCTTATTAATATTACTTTTAACTAGATGGGCATAATTAAACTTACAGCAATTTGCCTCTTAGAGCCTATCCTAAAAATAATTAATCACAAAAAATATCTGCGTTTATCTGCGTTTATCTGCGGTTAAAATCTCAGTGTAGAGACGCGAAATTTCGCGTCTCTACACCTTTTTGATACGTTCTAATTGTAGTATACCCCTCCCCAACCCTCCCCGAATATGCGGGGAGGGGGCAAGAGTAGCGCGGGTGGGGTTACTCATGCTCCTCCCTCCTCTCTCCTCCCCCTCCCTCTCTGCCAACTAAGTTGATTTTCACCCACCTACTTACTAAAACTTGTAACTTAAAACTTGAATCACTGTGCCATTCTTAGGTAAATCCGTTGGCTTAATTGTCAGCTTATCACTATTAACCTGACTAATTGAAGCTTTATTCCTCAAATTCAAGAAATTATCTACCGCCGCCAATTGCAAGTATTTGCATCAGCCGCCTTTGTCAGGTATTGAGTAGGAATTACTAATTTAGGATTGAGTGAACTAATTGTCTGATTTGCCTCTTGAGGATTATAAGTTTTAATACCGCCTCCAACTGGAATTAGCAGTAAATCTGGGCTACCCATCAAAATTTTCTGCTCATCATTAATTGGTGCGGCGGCTCCTCCCAAGTGTAAAATATTTATCCCTGCTTGTTGCCAGCGCCATGCTACATTAGTGCCAAACTGTCTACCGCCAGTGCGATCGTGGTCGATACCAATACCTTGAATTTTTAGACCCTCAAACTCATAAGCTCCAGGTTCATATATAATCTTGGGATTTCCAGGCAAATCTTTTACAGATCCTTCATCTAATAGCAAACTGCTAATTAGTACCAAATCAGCAGCTACTTTAGCTGAACGATATTTAGCTGTACAACCCAGTTTTTCAAAAGGATTTACCAAAACTCGCTTACCGTTGCTAGTAAACAAAAAGCAACTATGCCCTAGCCATTGGACTGTCAGCAAATCATTTGTCTGCGCTTGATAAGTCTGCAATCCAGAAACCAAGCCTGTCCCTACTACTGTCAGCAAACTTGCCCCAGCATAGCGGATCAACTGTCGCCTTTTCATCATCAGTTGTAAGTTATTAAAGCAATTAGTAAGTAGCTTTTAGCGATTAGCTTTTAGCAATTAGCTTTTAGCAATCTGTAATTTACCATTGAATTTGATAATTACCATCAATTGAGACACTATTGCGTTTTAGTTAATCGCTAAGAGCTTATTGCAGGAACTGGAAGTGATTCCAGAAAATTCCGCAATAACAGTTTTCCTGAAGAAGTCAGGATACTCTCTGGATGAAATTGGACTCCTTCAACGTGCGGATAGTTCCGGTGTCTTACACCCATAATTGTGCCATCATCCACCCACGCCGTGATTTCCAGAATATCTGGACAAGTTTGCCGTTCAATTACCAAACTATGATAGCGGGTAGCAGTAAAGGGATTTTCTAAATTACGGAAAACACCAACATTTGTGTGATGAATTTCTGAAGTTTTACCGTGCATTAAAATTGGAGCAGAAACAACTTTTCCGCCAAACACCTCACCAATACTTTGATGCCCCAAGCAAACACCTAAAATGGGTACAGTTGCTCCTAATTGTTTAATTATCTCTAGGGAAACACCAGCATCTTCTGGACGACCTGGACCTGGAGAAATTACAATTGCATCTGGTTGCAGCTTCCGAATTTGCTCTAAGGATATTTGGTCATTACGGTAAACCTGAATATCAGCAGCAACAGGCAACTGATTACCTAATTCTCCTAAGTACTGTACTAAATTGTATGTGAAGCTGTCATAGTTATCAATAACAAGAATCAATTATTCTAACTCCTTTGGCAATATATAGCTTTTAGCAATTAGCTTTTAGCAATTAGCTTTTCTTAAATGCTTTGTTAGTAAGGATTTTAGTCAGACAAAATGCCAAGAGCGCCTTGGCGGTTGCTATACAAAAAAAATAACGGCTAATTGCTTTTCTATTGTGGAATTTATCTGGCACTTGTTTTACACAAGTTAATTTTTAGAGAATTGTCAAGCTAAAATTAGCCTTTTTAATCTTTTTGTATTACAAAGCAGATTTTAGGACAGTATATAGTGGTGGTAGCAGCAGTGTACCTGCTACTAGCAAAGCTGCTAAGGCTGAAATTAGCACCGCACCTGCGGCACAGTCTTTAGCTATTTTGGCAAGTTCATGGTATGACTGTTTAACTGTTAAGTCAACAACAGACTCTATAGCTGTATTTAATAATTCCAGTGCCAGCACCAGTCCAATTGTGATCCCAATTACAGATATTTCTATGGATTTTAAATGCAAGAATACGCCCAGGCTAATTGCCAGTACGCCAATTAAGGTGTGTATCCGAAAATTACGTTGTGTAACAAAGGCGTAGCGCAATCCAGCCCAAGCATATTTAAAACTAATTAGCAAGTTGGGAGCAATTTGCCATGCTAAATCACGGTTTGGTGTAGCCATTGATTCAGATAGCTCTGAGGTAAAGATTGAGAGTTCTTCAGATATATCAGATGTCTTGATAGATCTAAAAGGAATGACGGACTGCTCTAGTTTCATAACCATAAACCGTAACCTCCATTAGTAATCAAATAATTTGTAATAAAACTTATCGTACAAATTGTAGCTGAGATGTCTATAGAAATGAGATATTCAACCCAACTGCTGAGAGCAAATTTTCTTGCTGATTCAACATTCTGAGCAAGCTAGGTTCATCAGGATGATCCCAGCCGATTAGATGCAGCAAACCGTGAGCAGCTAACCAGGCTAACTCTGTTGTTAATGAATGCCCCTGTTGTTGGGCTTGCCGTTGGGCTGTATCAATTGAGATCACAATGTCGCCAAGGTAAAGCGGCATGGATTCCAACAACTCCATTGGCGGTTGAGGGTAGTCTACTTCCAGAGCAGCAAAAGCTAAAACATCTGTAGGCTGATCTTTTTGACGATACTGGGAATTTAGTGATTGAATTTCTGCATCGTCAGTTAGGCGCAGGCTAAGTTCATAACATGAAGCTGCTGGTAGTTCTGTATACAAAGTTTCTAGCCATTGTTGAAACCACTTTTCCCAATTTTCATCTGTAATAACGCTGTTGGATGTTTCAGAATTAACAGTTTCCAACGGAAAATTTTTGTAGAAACAATCTTGTACAGTAACTTCTACTTCCACCATTTTGAGTCTCCCTAGCTGAATGTGGCGTGGCTAACGAGTAAGATAGGCTAGACCGACGAGGACTGTCAAAAGACCTACAGTTGTCAAAAAGAAATGAAAAAGAGATGTGCCACGCTTACGCACCATGTTCCGCATTGCTAATTTTACATAACTTGCTTGCGGCTCCTGTGTTTCCAAGGGCGCTTCAGTGCTGGCAGTGTCAGATGTTGATGCTGTTGTTTTAGATACCAAGGATGGATTGCTCATAAATAATAGGGGATTGCTTTAGCTCGAAAAGTTGTTTTAGTAGCTGATGCTGCTCTTTTTAAACAATGTAGAGACGTACCATGGTACGTCTCTACAAGGATTATAAGCAACGTACCTTTAATTTCTGGAGATGTCTATTAGGTTAATTGATTTTCTTGACGCAGGTAGGCTTCAATAAATAAATCGAGTTCGCCGTTAAGAATGTCTGTAACAGCAGTGGTTTCGACACCAGTGCGTAAGTCTTTGACTAACTGGTACGGATGGAAGACGTAGTTACGGATTTGGTTGCCCCAAGCTGCTTCTACTATGTCACCTCGAATTTCGGCAACTTCTTGAGCGCGTTGTTCTTGGGCAATGATGAGCAGTTTGGCTTTAAGGATAACGAGGGCTTTTTCTTTGTTTTGCAGTTGACTACGTTCTTGGGTACAGCGCACGGCAATGCCTGTGGGTAGGTGAACGATTCGCACGGCTGTTTCGACTTTATTAACGTTTTGCCCACCCTTGCCACCAGCACGGGAGGTCGTTATTTCTAAATCTTTATCAGGAATGTCTAGTTGCACTGAGTTGTCGATCAGTGGCATTATTTCTACACCTGCAAAGCTGGTTTGTCGCTTGCCGTTGGCATTGAAGGGTGAAATTCTGACTAAGCGATGAGTGCCTTTTTCTGATTTGAGGTAGCCGTAGGCATAACGCCCATCTATTTCTATGGTGACAGATTTAAGCCCAGCTTCATCTCCTTCAGAAATTTCGGCGAGATGGACTTTATAGCCGTGACGTTCTCCCCAACGGGTGTACATTCTGAGCAGCATTTCTGCCCAATCTTGGGCATCTGTACCTCCTGCACCAGCATTTATAGTTAGCACTGCTCCTTTGGCATCGTAAAGACCGGATAAAAGCTGTTCTAATTCCCAACGCTCAAGCTCTTGGTTTAAGTTGGTGATGTTGGTTTGGGCTTCTTGTAGGAGGGATTCATCGGCTTCTAATTCCAGTAGTTCGATGACGGCTTTGGCATCTTCTAAGCTGGTTTTCCAGTGTTCAAATTGCTGGAGGTGAGATTTTAAATCGTTAAGTTCTTGCAGCGTTTGTTGGGCTTCGGTTTGGTTATCCCAAAAATCTGTTTGGGCGGCTTTTTGTTCTAGGTCTTGAATTTTAGCGATGAGGGCAGGAACGTCAAAGATAGTCCTGGGTTTTACCCAGGCGATCGCACAACGTATCGACTTCTCGTTTAATATCTAGTAGTTCAATCATCAGAAAAATTGGGTTTGAAACCCCGTGCTAGAAGCACGGCTTTACGTTTAATGCGTTTAATGCTGGTTTTTAAGTGGATATAATCCCAGGAACCAGCAAACCCGTTTAAGTCTCCTCCCGCAACGCTGCTAAGATGTCTTGGCTTTACCCAACGCAAGAACCAATTATGCTTACAAATAGTCCGAACTAGAGAAGCATTCGGAAGTGTGTACCAAGCAGCGTCTCAATGCGGTATTCACCTCTTACGTCACCCAAACTGGCTTGAGCAATCCTCGTCCTTTTAGGGCGAGGTTGGTGAAGTTGTGTAGAATCGAGGAACTTGTGTCTTGTTCTAATTGTGCCTTGTGTCTGTTGCTAGTGCTACTCACTGCATCAATCCCGATTGTTTGCGTCCCAATGCCCAGCCTTGGGGTAACAAGTTTTGCAATAGTTGTGGGGCATCCCTAGAACTAAAAAATCGCTACATTCCTCTTCAGCTTTTAGGTTCAGGTGGATTTGCTACTATTTATACTGTTTGGGATTTGCAAACAAATACCGAGAAAGTGCTAAAGGTATTGGTTGAAACTGCTCCCAAAGCATTAGAACTTTTTGAACAAGAAGCGGCTGTTTTAGCTAGTTTGCACCACCCTGGTGTGCCTAAAGTTGAGCCTGATAGCTTTTTTATCCAGACGCTTTCACATCCACAGGCGCGTCAGTTGCCTTGTTTAGTGATGGAGAAAATTAATGGACCTACTTTGGCGGATATGCTGGATCAGTATCCTCAAGGTTGTCCAGAGGGGTTGGTTTTTAACTGGCTGAAGCAAGCGGTGGAAATTCTTCAGGAGTTACATAGACGCAACATTATTCACCGCGACCTCAAACCCTCTAATTTGATGCTACGCCAAAATACAGGACAACTGGTAATGATTGATTTTGGGGGGGCAAAACAAATTGGTTGGGGTCATCGTGGTAAAGGGGGGAGTTCAACACGCTTAGTTTCTCCTGGTTACAGTCCACCAGAGCAAATTTCTGGGGGTAGTATTGTTGCTCAGACAGATTTTTATGCACTAGGCAGGACAATGATTCACTTGCTGACGGGTAAGTATCCTGCTGATTTGGAAGATCCGATTACTGGTGAGTTACGCTGGCGCAATCTTGTTCATGTCAGTGGGGATTTTGCTGATGTGCTGGATGAAATGGTACAGGCTGATGTCCAAAAACGTCCAGCTAGTGCTGCTCAAATTCAAAGAAAATTAGCTGGTATTTCAACTACGAATACTATTCCTAGTTGGGCAGCGCCAAAAGCACCTTTATCTATTTATCAAGTTGTTAGTAAGGTAATTAGCAGTTGTTGGAAACTGCTATGGGCGGTATTGGCTTTTTGTAGCAAAGCGATAGTAAAGACAACTTTATGGTTGTTGGAAGTTATTGGTAAATTTGTTTTAGCTTGTTTGGATACAGTTTGGGAAATGTTTTGTGGCGGAATTGGTGCATTGTTAGGTGCGAGTGCTGGGTTTGCTTTTGGCGATCGCATTTCTAATTTCATCACTCAAAAACTACCCTCTGATATTCCACAAAGCCCCATTACAGTTGAACCACAGATTATTTTATTTGCATTAGCTGGATTAGGTACGGCAGTTGGTTTAACTTTGGCTGGTGGTTTTGGGCAGCGACGGCGTTTTTTTGAAGCTGCTTTAGTTGGGATGGTTGGTTATGGCTTGGCGTGGTTGATTTGTCGGGCTACAGTGTCATCTCAATTAGGGGAATATTTGCTAATTTTTATTAGCGTAGCGGTTACTTTTTTGACCATGGGTTTAGGTTTAATGAGTCATCATTTAGTTCATGCTTTGGTGGCGACAATCGGCACTGTTACTTTTTTTAAGTTACTGGTGGATTTACCTAATAGATTTGCAGATAACCTTGTTAACTTGTTTGCTAGTTATAACGGTTTGAGCGCGGAGCAATTTGATACAATTGCCATATTTTTTATTTCGTTGGCAATTATTGTGGCTTTTTGGTTGGGAATTAGTTACTACGTTTTTGTGCCTTTCTTGCGTTGGTTGGGATGGCGTTAACAATTATAAAACATCAAAAAGAACCCCACCCCCAGCCCCTCCCCTTATTAAGGGGAGGGGAGTTTGTTTTCTGTTTAATTATGTTGAGTTACTTATCAATTTACATTTTTATATAACAGCTTAATAAACTCAAATTAATTCACCCGCAATAGTAGACATTTTGTTTATTTGTGGTATAATTAACATAATGGAAAAAGTGCGCCCATATATGCTCTACAAGCAAGTGGCGCTGAAGATTTTAGAATTCATGTTCCCTCACAACAATGACAGCAGTAATTAACAATCATATTGAAATTACACCAGGGATATGTGGGGGAAAGCCTCGCATTGCTGGACATCGAATTAAAGTACAAAACATTGTCATCTGGTATGAACGAATGGGAATGTCGCCAGATGAAATTGTATATGACTACCCTAGTATTACTTTAGCTGATGTTCATGGCGCATTGGCTTATTATTACGATCATCTAGAAGAAATTAGAAAAGATATAGAAGAAGATGAAGAATTTGTTAGAGAAATGAAAGCACAAACACCTTCTTTAGTTCAACAAAAAATTCAACAAGGTCATGGGTAGAGGGATTAAATTCCATTTAGATGAAAATGTCAATAATGCGATCGCTAATGGACTTCGCAAAAGGGGAATTGATGTAACAACGACTCCAGAGCAAAAACTAATTTCTGCATCTGATGAGGTGCAGTTAGAATTTTCTTTGTCTCAGGGGAGAGTTATTTTTACTCAGGATACGGATTTTTTGAGATTAAATAAGTTGATCGTCAATCATTTTGGAATTGTTTATTGTCCTCAACAAACTAAATCAATCGGACAAATTATTCAGAATTTAATATTAATTTGGGAGTTACTAGAACCTGAATAAATGTTTGGGCGCATTGAATATGTATGAATAAAAGTGATCGCTCTGTTAATAGATAAAGTATATTTAATAGATAAAGTATATTCTTTGTTAAAATGGCTAATAACCTAAACTCAATCAAGTTTAAAACACCGCTCTTTAACAATCAATGCTTGCACCCAATTAAATTTCTTAAAGTTAGGTTGATAGCCCAGGAACCTTTTGATAGATTGAGGCAATATCGCTTCTAAAGTCTAGACTATGTAAGTATATTTCATCCCCTTGCGTGTAAGTTTGACTAATCCAAATCCCTAAATCATTGAGGTAAAAACTCTCCACACTCATTTGGGATTGATTGACTAGCACATACTCTCGTAGAGTCAATAAAGTTTGATAGTCAGCAAATTTTTCGCTTCTATCGAAAGTTGCTGTCGAGTTAGATAAAACCTCAATAATTAATGATGGGTAGAGAATAAAGTCTTCAGTAGAGCTTGTATCTCGTTGATCACAAGTTAATACCACATCAGGATAGTAATAGCAATCAGCCGCCTCAAGTCTGACTTTCATATCTGAAGAAAGAACGATACAGGGCGTATCGCGAAGATGATTGTTCAGCGCGGTTACTAAATTGCCAGCAATAATGACATGGGGTTTCTTTGCTCCCACCATTGCATAGACTTGTCCTCGCCTATACTCATGCTTGATAGGGCTTACTTGCTCACCTTCTAGATAATCTTGTGGTGATATGTAGAAATTACTTTTGTTAATAACCATTTAAATTTACTTTAATTAATAACTAATCGTCGTTCCCAATGTAAAGTTTTGTAAATTTTGGGAAAAATTAGTCAGATCGTGTGGATAACAAGATATCACCCTGAAAAGGAGAGCGAACTCGCGATCGCAGTTAAATCTAAACACTTTATTAACACATAAACTTTTTTTTGACAACATGAAAAAACTACCCGTAGCTTGCTTACCACTCTTAAAGAAAACCTTACCTCTAGCAATATCTTTACTAACAGCTTTAGAAATTACCCCAAAAGCATCAGCTAACTATATCAACTCACCACTTACCAACAATCTCACCCCAATTTCTCTGACTCAATCTCAACACCTGATTGCACAAATACCTCAATCTAATAATTCCTCTCAAGATAAGCAACCTGAGAACTGGTCGCCATTACTTATAGCTATTCCATTCATAGTTATTGGAGGATTTGTTTTTGTCCGCCAAATGGGTTTTCTATTTGGATTAGTAGTAATTAGCGAAGAAGAAGTTGGCGTTGTTGTCAAGAAATTTTCGCGTCGCAGCTTAAGTGCTGGACGATTAATTGCCCTAGACAATGAAGCAGGTTTACAAGCAGATACCTTAGCACCAGGTTGGCATTGGGGTTATTGGCCCTGGCAATATAATGTACGTCGCACACCAGTCGTCGTGATTCCCCAAGGAGAAATCGGCTTAGTTCTTGCTAGAGATGGCTCCTCACTTCCACCAGAAAGAATTTTGGGTAAAGTAATCGCCTGCGATAACTTTCAAGATGCTCGCAAATTTTTAACCGAAGGTGGTGAAAAAGGGCGACAACTCGGAATTATCACTACCGGAACTTATCGCATCAACACAGGAGTATTTACAGTCATCACCTCAGAAAATGCTAATCAACTGGGGATGCACCCGCAGGAACTCAAGTTATATTCTCTTAAGCCAAATCAAGTGGGAATTGTGATTACCTTAGATGGATTGCCAATTCAAGAAGGGGAAATCGCCAGCAGTACTCTTACCAGGCATGATAACTTCCAGAATGGACAAAAGTTCATGGATGCTGGAGGCTGTCGCGGTTTACAAGAACAGGTAATTTTATCCGGTTCGTGGAACTTAAACCCTTGGTTTGTGCAAATTGAGCAAGTCCCTTTAACAGAAATTCCCATTGGTTATGTTGGAGTGGTAATTTCTTTTGTAGGTAGATCCAATCAAGATGTTACCGGAGAAGGTTTCACTCATGGTAATTTAGTCAATGCTGGTGATAAAGGTGTATGGGTGACACCACTTTATCCAGGTTCTCATCCCTTCAACACCAGAACAATGAAGGTAGAATTAGTACCCACGACTAATATTGTGCTGAACTTTACAGCTAGATTTAGTGGAGAGCATGGCTATGATTCTAAATTAGTGGCGTTGAAATTACTTTCTTGCGATGGATTTACCTTTGAGTTAGAAGTATTCCAAATTATTCATGTTGGCGCACTTGAAGCTCCAAAAGTAATTTCTCGCTTGGGTTCTATGCAGAACTTAGTGGATCATGTATTACGTCCGATTGTGGGTAATTATTTCCGTAACTCTGCTCAAGAATATACAATTTTAGATTTCCTAATTGCTCGTAGTGAACGACAAGCAGAAGCAGCAGAATATATCCGCACGGCTCTACGCGCTTATGATGTGCAAGCGGTGGATACGCTGATTGGTTTAATTTCACCACCAGCAGAATTAATGTACACTCTGACTGAGCGTAAAATTGCTGAAGAACAGCAAAAAACTTACCAAGTGCAGCGTGTTGCTCAAATGCAACGACAAGAATTATTGCGTGAAACTGCTGTAGCAGAAATTCAGCAAGAAGTTGTCACCGCAGAGCAAGGGGTGACTATTGCAGAATTACAAGCAAATGCTAGGGTGAAGCAAGCAAATGGTGAAGCTGAAGCTATTCGTTTAACAGGTGAAGCAAAAGCAGATGCGTATAAGGCAGGGGTACAAGCATTGGGTGAACAAGGATATACAGCCTTACAAATGATGCAGATTGTGGGAGATAATCAGGTGCGCGTTGTTCCCGATGTTGCTGTTAGTGGTAGTGGTAATGGTGCAGGTTTAGTAGATGGATTGATGGGAATGTTGTTGTGGAATCAGGGGACTCACAAATTGTCTTCTCCTACATCCAATGATTTGAAAGATAGCATTTCACTAGCGTCATTAACACCATCAATACATCCTGAAAATGGTAATGATAGTACTGATGCAGTTGATCATAATTCGGCTAAATCTTAATGTGATATCATGTCCGCGCTCATTACCCGTAATAAAAACCGATTAACTTGTAGGGGCGGGTTAAACCAAGATATTAGAAAGAGCGCGAATTTTATCTGCCAACCCGCCCCTACGCATATTAGATCTATTGCATAAGTCGATAAAATCTTATACATAATCTGCGTAGCCTGCGGCAAGCGCTGACGCGCTATATCTGCGGTTAATCTGCGCCTCTTTAAAACCCAATAATGATTTTTGCTCATATGTCTATTATGGTTAATCAACAGAACTTGATATGATAAGTAAAACAACATTGAAAAACATCCAAAAGAACCCCTCCCCCAGCCCCTCCCCTTATTAAGGGGAGGGGAGTTTGTTTTATGTTTAATTATGTTGAGTTACTTAACAAGGACTTTGGAAATGTGTTATTAAACAACAATTATCGCCTTAAAAGCCAGTTGAGTCAGGGAAGTAGGGGAAGTACACTGTTAGCAGTTAATACTAATCATTCTCCCCCTACACTTTGTGTAATTAAGCAACTAGAAAACATAGCGCCGTCTGATATACCAGGAATTATTCATACGCTCCAAATTTTAGGTAATCATCCTCAAATTCCGACTTTGCTTGATCATTTTGAACAAGCAGGTAAATTTTATGTGGTGCAAGAGTTCGTTAACGGTAGTGATTGCAAAAGCTGGCTGCAATTGGATGGTTGTTTTAGTGCTAGTAAAGTTTGTCAGTTATTAGAAGATGTTTTACCTATCCTCAAGTTTATTCATGCTCATAATGTGATTCATGGAGATATTAAACCTAGTAATTTAATTGAGCGTATTTTAAATAACTCATCAGGTACAGAAAAACAATTAGTGTTAGTTGATGGCAACTATTTTTCACTTATAAATAATCATACATACCAGAGCAATTTTGAATATGCTGCGCCGGAACAAATTCAAGGTAAAGCTGTTTTTGCTAGTGATTTATATAGTTTAGGTTTAAGTTGTATTCAATTGTTGACTGACTTACATCCTTTTGAGGTAATTGCTAAAGATGATATCTCTTTAACTTGGCATCACTATTGGTTGGCTGACGATACAACACAATACATTAAATCACAACTAATTGAACTGCTGAATCAATTAGTTGTACCACGTTTAAGTCAAAGATTGTCATCTGTTGATGCAGTTATTCATCAGATGCAATTATTGGGGCTTAGTCGTCAGTTGCAACAACGCTATGATCAATCAGATATTTCTTATTCTAAACAAGAACAAGTAGCAAAAACTTTCCCTATTCAAGACTGGCGTTGTGTTGCTACTTTAACTGGTCATTCTGGATTATTTGCAACAGTTAATGCAGTTGCTATTAATTTTGATGGTAAGCTGGTTGCTAGTGGGAGTGATGACCAAACTATTTTAATTTGGGACTTAGTAACAAAGAAACAAGTTGCCTGTTTGAGAGGACATACTGGTGCTATCCGTACAATTGCTTTTAGTTTAACTGGTAAACTATTGGTAAGTGGTAGTAGCGATCGCACAATTAAGTTATGGAATTTAGATAATTATCAAGAAATTATCACATTGTCAGGACACCAGCAAGCAGTAAACTCTGTATTATTTACTCCAGATGGTACACAGATTATTAGTGGCAGTGCCGATAAAACTATTAAGTTATGGGATGTTAATACCACAGAAGTGCTTGCTACTTTAAAAAGTCATCATTTAGCTGTTAGAGATATTACTTATGATGCGACAAGGAATCAACTAGCTAGTGCTAGTTTAGACCGTACAGCTAAAGTTTGGGATTTGAATAATTATCAATTAACCCAAACATTAACTTACCATAATTGGGCAGTAAATGCAATCGCCATCAGTCCTAATGGTAAAATTTTAGCAACTGGTAGCGATGATAATACTATTGGAATTTGGGATTTAGATAATCAGAATTTGTTACGGAATATTTCAGGTCATTCTTGGTCGGTATCTAGTTTAGTATTTAAGTCTAATAGTGAATTAATTAGTGGTAGTTGGGACAAAACTGTTAAAATTTGGCAGGTTAATACAGGAGAGTTACAAGCTGTGTTAACAGGACATAGTGATTCGGTTTGTGCTGTAACTAGCAGTTTTGATGGAAAAATTATTGTTAGTGCAAGTAAGGATAAAACTCTCAAAGTTTGGCAGCGATGAAAAGTCGTCAGTAAAATAGATCGATAATTCGTACCAGCAGTTGAGCAGATTTCGCTCTGATTCACCTTTAATAATTATCAGGGCTTACGCAGAGATCCCCCTAAATCCCCCTTAAAAAGGGGGAATTTGAATTTTTCCCCCTTAAAAAGGGGGAACTAGGTTTCAGGCTTGCGGTGCGTAAGTCTAAATTATCTCAAAGCAGACTGAGTGAGGGAAATAAGCCGATGGATCGATTGAATTTTAATGTATTCCAGCAGTTTTGGGCGATCGCCAAATCCTATTGGTCAGGAAATGAAAAATGGCAAGCTAGAGGGTTACTGCTGGCTGTTGTGCTGTTGCTGCTGGCTTATACAGGGTTGAGTGTGTTACTCAACAACAAGCGAGGGGCGTTGATTTCATCACTTTCTGCCCAGGATGAGCCGCGTTTCTGGCAAACTGTGATCGTTTTCATCGGCGTATTAGTGATTTATGCGCCTCTGTTGGCAGCATATACCTATTTGCGCGATCGCCTGAGTTTGCAATGGCGGCGCTGGCTTACCCATCGGTTTGTAGATAACTATTTTAGCGATCGCGCTTACTACAATCTGCATATCTTAGATACTGAAATCGACAACCCAGATCAGCGAATTGCGGAAGATGTTCGCAGCTTTACCCAAGAATCCCTCACTTTTTTGTTAGTGCTGGTAGAGTCTGTGTTATCGGTGATTGCTTTTAGCAGCGTACTTTGGGGAATTTCTAAACCCCTGGTATTTTTCCTGGTGCTGTACGCTTTGATTGGAACGTTGGTGACAACCGTTATATTTGGGAAACCGCTTGTCAGACTTAACTTTGAACAACTGAAGAGAGAAGCCAATCTGCGTTTTAGCTTGGTGCGAGTACGGGAGAATGCAGAAGCGATCGCTTTTTATCGAGGAGAGGAACGGGAATCGAATCAGGTCAAAGAGCGATTTTTGGATGTGTTTGAGAATGTTAAACGACTGCTGGTTTGGGAATTGAACTTAAATATGCTCACAAATGCTTATGAGTTTATCCCCTTCGTTTTGCCTGCTTTGGTAGTAGCACCTGCAATTTTTGCGGGAGAAATGGAGGTGGGGAAAGTGTCTGAGGCACAGGGGGCTTTTATCCGCGTCTTTTTCTCCCTCAACCTTGTGGTTGCCCGTTTCCAAGCTTTGACCACTTTTGGAGCCGGAATTAACCGTCTCTATACCTTTGCTCAGTTTTTAGAACATAAAGAAGCAAATCAAGCATCCGACGAACAACCAAGGATTCAGACAATTGAGGCAGATAGCCTCGCAGTCGAACACCTCAGCTTGCAAACTCCTAACTATCAACGCACATTAGTAGAAGATTTATCAGTAGAGTTACCTGTTGGGCAGGGGCTTTTAGTGATGGGGGCGAGTGGTTGTGGTAAGAGTTCACTGCTGAGAGCGATCGCCGGATTGTGGAATTCTGGGAAGGGTGCGATCGTTCGTCCTGAACCAAACCAGATTCTATTTCTGCCACAGCGTCCTTATATGGTGTTGGGTACTTTGCGCGATCAATTGCTCTATCCTAATACGCACCTTGAGGTTGACGATCAACACCTGCAGCAGGTTTTAGAACAGGTAAATTTAGCGGATCTGGATGAACGATTTGGCGGATTTGATGCCCAACTGGATTGGGCAGATGTCCTATCTTTGGGTGAACAACAACGGCTAACCTTCGCGCGATTACTGTTAAATAAACCCAAGTACGCGATTTTAGATGAAGCGACGAGCGCACTGGATTTGGGCAATGAAGAAAAGCTATATCAACAATTGCAAGCAGTTGGAACTACTTTCTTAAGTGTGGGGCATCGTTCTACGTTGGCTAACTATCATCAGTCTTTGCTGGAACTTTCTCAGGATAAGACTTGGCAGATCAAACAACCTGTAGCTATAGGAAAAGAACAACCGGAGTACCCGCAAGGGACTCAAGTCCCTTGCTAATACCTCAAGTCCTCTCAAGAGGACTGCAACCCAAGAAGCCAGTCCGTTTCAACGGACTTTGGCTATGAGACAGGGGTTTGAACCCCTGGCGGGATAACAACGGAGGAATCAGCCATTGGAGGTTTTGTCATCAATCGTAGATATTCTCCCGCCGTAGGGCTTCGTCTGGCAAATTAACTCCATCCTTATGACTTTGTACCCACTGTTCAAACCGTTCAGCCCGTTCTTCAGATGTGGCAGTTGCCCAAAAGGGTTGCTCTGGAGGAACGGGGGACAGGATTAAGCGATATTGCTTGGCAATGCTGTCGCTAACGTTTTCTACCTCTACTAAAAAGCGGGTATTGGGTTGAATAGCCTGTAAAATTTCATTAGGTAGTTGTAAGGTTCCTGATTCACTTAATTCAACTATCGAAGACATTGCTATCGCCTCCAAGCAATCAATAAGGTATCTGTTTAGAGCTATTTTGCTGATATCTTCCTATTGTGACTATCTATGACACAAAACAACCTAAAGGACAAATAGCGATCGCACATATTCTCTATCTTGGGCAAAGCATTACTGTTTAAATTGTTTTAATCGCACATTCGTAATATTGAGAAGCTAAATGGAAAATGTCGCTTGGTTGGATCTAGCATTAGGAGGATTAGCCCTAGTTATTTTAATTAGTGGGCTAGTAATGTTGTTAAGCGGCGTTTCTGCTTTGGGTAATAATAAAGATGAGTAGCGATCGCTCACGCCTCAATTTCCCAATCATCAACCCGCTCAAATTCCCGTGTATTGTGAGTTAACAAGGATAAGTTATTTACTAAAGCGATCGCTATTATGGTTAAAGATCCCCAGCAGAAACCATGATTAAATGGCGTGTTGTGCTTGAAGCCGATGCTGAAACGGGAGACTGGTCTGTTTGGTGTCCAGAATTATCAGGTTGTGTTTCGGTTTTAACTTCAGGGACGCGATGCGATCACACGCTCGGATCAGATGCCATTATTTATTTTGTGGGTACTTGAATATTTGCCATACATTACCACCAAATCTTACAACTACCCCCCAGTCACTTTTATCATGGGTAAAGCTTAATTAATTCTTAATCAACTATTTAATAAATGCTGACCCGTATCAAAGAGATAGCTGAAAAACTAGCACCGCGCTTAATTGAAATCCGCCGCCACATTCACTCACACCCCGAATTAAGCGGTCAAGAATACCAAACTGCCGCTTATGTGGCTGGTGTGCTGTCTTCTTGCGGTATCCATGTGCAAGAATCTGTGGGTAAAACTGGTGTAGTTGGGGAATTAATTGGTGATGGTTCAGACTCCAGGTTGCTGGCAATTCGTACAGATATGGATGCGTTGCCTATTACTGAACGCACAGGACTAGATTTTTCTTCCCGTCAACCAGGAATTATGCACGCTTGCGGGCATGATGTCCACACAACCGTTGGTTTAGGTACGGCAATGGTACTGTCGCAACTTGGGGAAAACTTACCAGGAAATGTGCGGTTTTTATTTCAACCAGCAGAGGAAATTTCTCAAGGTGCTAGCTGGATGGTAGCAGATGGGGTGATGGAAAAAGTCGATAGTATTTTGAGCGTTCACGTTTTCCCTTCTATTCCCGCAGGTTCGATAGGTATTCGTTATGGCGCTTTGACGGCGGCGGCAGATCACTTAGAAATTACCATCATGGGAGAATCTGGGCATGGTGCGCGTCCCCATGAGGCAATTGATGCAATTTGGATTGCTTCACAAGTAATTACTACGCTTCAGCAAGCTATTAGTCGTACACTGAATCCTTTGCGTCCGGTAGTGTTAACTATTGGTAAGATTCAGGGTGGTAGGGCAGCGAATGTGATCGCAGACCATGTAGAGTTGCTGGGAACAGTGCGATCGCTACATCCAGAAACCCACGCCAATTTACCAGAATGGATTGACCAGATTGTAAAAAATATCTGTCACACCTACGGCGCTACCTATAAAGTGAAGTATGAGCGGGGTGTGCCTTCGGTACAAAATGATACCACGTTGACGCAGTTGGTGGAAGGAGCGGCAAGAGAAGCTTGGGGAAGCGATTGCGTTCAAATCTTACCAGAACCTTCTTTAGGTGCAGAAGATTTTTCTCTATATTTAGAACACGCACCTGGGATGATGTTTCGCTTGGGTGTCGGGTATCCTGACAGAAATAACTACCCGTTGCACCATCCACAGTTTGAAGTTGATGAATCTGCAATTATTACTGGTGTTGTCACCCTGGCTAATGCAGTTTCTAGATATTGGCAAGTTTGACAGTAAACAGTGAACAGTAAACAGTGAACAGTGAACAGTGAACAGTAAACAGTAAACAGTAAACAGTAAACAGTAAACAGTAAACAGTAAACAGTAAACAGTAAACAGTTGACAGTAAACAGTAAACAGTGAACAGTGAACAGTAAACAGTGAACAGTGAACAGTGAACAGTAAACAGTTGACAGTAAACAGTAAACAGTAAACAGTGAACAGTTGACAGTAAACAGTTGACAGTAAACAGTAAACAGGCATAAGTGATTTAACAATTTTATAACTTCCGAGGGATTATCTATAGCAGAACGTCGATTATTCTGCTGATAGATAATTCTTACGAAAATATATATGGCTTCACCTATACCTCTCAAAGATACAGACTTAGTTGATTGTGCTAAAGCTAACGCCAAGCAAGGAGTTGAAACTGCTGCTGAGTTGTGTGGTTATGGTCAAGATATTAGAATGTTTCAGATGGAACTGAAAAAAGCGTGCGATCGCATGGGTGTGACATTTAATGAACTTAGTGATTTAATTACCGATCAACAAAATCTCATCCAACAAGGCGGGATTGAAGTTGCACCGGATACAGCATCCGAGTTATAAATTGATGGGCAGACGGTTATTTTTTTAGATAGTAAGAAAGTACGATAAAAATCACGCTGAAAAAATAATTTTATCAAGAAAATTCTGAATTCAAAAATCAGAATTCAGTAAAAATTAATGTAAAGACGTACCATGCTACGTCTCTACATTATCCAGTTATTTTCATACCGTCCCAAGCAAGCGTGATAAAACATTATGTGTCATTTGCTGGGCATCTGCATTTAAGCGTGATGAACGTAATAATGGTGCATTATAGTCATCTAAACCCCAACTCCATTGCATCGATCCTGTAGCAAAAACCGTTGCACCACTACTAGCAGTATAAACCGTCATATCAGCATAGCGAGTACGACCTTTATAAGGTGAGTGTGCAACTCGAATTGTATTTGATGGCGCATTTTTAAACATTCTGTCTACTTCATAGCCTAAAAGTCCTGGTAGCACCGAACCCTGACTTAAATTGGTGCCACTTAATATCCATGCTGGAGCATTATCAATCACAATATCAGCATTCACTGGACTTTTTTCGTACATCACGCCAATTAAGGCATCTTCTGGACGTTGTACAGGTGATTGCCGCCATAAAGTGGTATTACGCTCATCTTGATAATAGTCTAGAGCAGCATTTTCTTTATAAGCAATAATAGTGCGATTGGGTGATTTAGTAATTGAACTAAGATCTAAACGAATTTGCCAATAACAAATATTAGCACCAAAAAAGCCTAAACTAACTCCGTTTTTTAGTGCTTCATCAACATTTTCTCGCATCTGCCAAGACCAATATTCATCATGTCCGACAGATAGAAAAGCTTTGTGAGACAAAAGTAATTGATGGTTGCTGTGAGTATCTATATTTGTCGCGTAGGTGACATCATAACCTGATTTTTCTAGCCAGCGTACCATGTTATATTCCCACCCAGCACTAGAAGTTTTTCTTGGGGGTTGAATATTTGTGAGAAACTCACCTGCACCTACTCCGTAAGCAGCAGCAGAGTTAGGACTTTTAGAATATGGACGATTGAAAGAAACTTGATATGCTTGTATCCGCCGACTATTCCAGCGATAAAGTGATTTATTTCCCCAATTATTATACGCCTGATAAGTAGTAACACTTTGTTGAAACAGGATATCAGAATTACGAGCATCATCTCTTACTACAAAAATAATATAACTTTGTTTACCAGATTTACTTGTAGTTAGTTTTGCTAAATAAATGCCACTTACCCAGTCAGTTAAATCATTTGGATTGTCAGGAATAGTCAAAATATAAGGGTTTTTCCAATCACATTCTATTAATCCACTATCTTGATCCTCAATAGGTGGTGGTTGTTTAATCCCTGGAAGTGTAATTTTATCGGTTATTCTACGTCCACCAGTACCGTCATACCAACCCATACGAAAAATTTCTATTGTGTAGCTGGGATCTTTTGTATTGACAAATAAGCTAATTTTGCCACCACGATTAATACTGGTAAGTGATGCGTAGCCTTCTATTTCTTGCTTGGTAGCAGGATTCGTTAGTTGCCAGTCTGTTGTACCTGTTTTTTGATTTTCTATAACTATTGGGTTGCTTGGTTGGGGATTTTTATCGAGATTATCGGCAATATTGGCAGGTGTTTTATTTAACTCAATTTGGGAAGTTGGAGTAGTATTTGATCTAGCAGCTTCCCGAAATAAAAAAGGCGTTAATAAAGCAATTAAACACCTTGTCAAAAATGCTCTCCGTCGTAATTTTGTGCTTGTTTGATATTTTTTAATTACTAATAATTTAAAAGTTGTGTTATGTGGATACTTGAAGAAATTTTGAAAGTAATATATTTTTATAAAGTGATGAACTTTAGATAAGATCATTTTTAAACTAGCTATAAAATTTTTGTTTATATCTGTGTCGCCTGCGGTTAATTAAGCAAAGCCAATATTTTAAACAGAAGTTTCTAAAAAAAACTACTTATCTCAATAAGTTGAATTATTATTTAATTTGGTGTCCAAATTTTAATTGTGCCATCTGAACTTCCTGAAACTAAGATGTTACCATCAGCACTAATAGCAATAGATATCACTGAGGTAGTTTGATCATTGGCAAGAATCTGTAAAGGTGATTCGGTTAACTTACCATTATTCTCTTTATGCCAAATTTTAATTGTGCCATCGGCACTACCACTTATATAAGTTTGCCCATCAAAGCTAAATACTCCAGATGTTACTTGTCCTAAATGTCCCTTAAAACTGTTAATTAGTAAACCTGTAGGCAATTGCCAGAGGCTAATCATACCGTTGACACTACTAGCAGCAATGTAAGCATCTGGACTAATTGCAAGTGACTCTACACTGCTGAGATTACCTGTAAGTATACTGCTGCATTTACCTGTTTGGAGTTCCCATAGTCTAATGATGCCGTCTTCGCCACTACTGGCAATTTGGTTGTCAGGGGTAAGTGCGATCGCACTAATTGGATTTATATTATCAGTAATAGTATTAATTAACTCTCCTGTAGATAAATCCCATAACTTAATGGTTTTGTCAAAACTGCCACTAATTAAAGTTTTTCCATCTTGACTCAGTAAGAGCGATCGCACTGAACCACTATGACCAGTGAGAGTTTTTATTAATCTACCACTATCCATCTCCCATAATTTAATTGTCTCATCCCTACTACCACTAGCAATAACTTTTTCATCTAAGCTAATAACAACAGAAAATACTGCTTTACTATGTCCTGACAAAGTATTGATTAATTCTCCAGTAGCCAAATCCCAAATTTTGATGTTTTTATCAAAACTACCACTAATTAAAGTTTGATTGTTTGGGCTAATTGCTAGAGAACGAACCCAGTCGGAATGCCCGCTAATTGTATGTATACAACTCCATGTTTGAGATGATTGAGGAATTATTTCCTGGGGATTTACACTAATTAATTCTTCCGAATCATCCCCTGGCAAAGGAACTTTTGTTTTTAAATAAGATTTCTCCCCGGCAAGGGTTTGTACTTTGATAGAATCAAGACGCGCAGTTATTTCTGCCAATTGGCTAGGAAAAGAAGCAACTTTTTGAGATTGTTGTGAAATCGTTTTCTCTAAAAACTCTACTCTGGGTTGCAATGATAAATTTTTCAGGTAATCAATGACAATATTTAAAGATTCTTCCAGGCTGGTAGATTGCTCCTTTAAAAACTCGATTAATCGTTTTTGTTCTAAAAGTTTATCGTATATTGGTACAAGTTCAAGAGCTTCATCTTGGGAAAGATGCTGTGCCATTTCTGACTTGAAGGCATAAATTTCGGCTTGGATTTGTTGAGAAGTTAGATTCCGCGTTTCTAAGTTTTTTTGTTCTAATGCTTGAAGGTGTGCTGATAATTCCTCATTTATACGGTTAATGGCTATCTTGAGCCGTTTTTTATAACGTTGCCCTAAATAGTATCGGTTAACCAGATTTAGTAATAAAGAAATAGCTATTGGCACGGTTGCATAAAGGATATGTCCTAACATCACAGCAACAACTGCCCCAACTACTGACGCAGCTATAGATAAAATTTCTGCAACTTGTAACCAACGAGAGATATCTAACATTATCAATTAACAATTAACAATTAACAATTAACAATTATTTCATAAATTTTTTGAGGCGCTTTAAAGAAGTAATTATTTAATGATTTTTGAAACTATCATAACTCAGATTTTGCCATAGAATTATAAAAATTGATAATTATTCATAAACCAATTATAACTAAAGGTGTGGGCAAAACATCTAAAATTTGCTAATTACTAATTGCTAATTGCTAATTGCTAATTGTTTAAAATCAGTCGTGCTATGTTAAAATAGATTAATACTCCTAAAACATCAACTGCTGTGGTGATGAAAGGAGCAGACATCAAGGCTGGGTCTAAGCCCAGGGAACGAAACAGAAAGGGCAATGCTGAACCAGTAACAGAAGCTAAAATAGCGATCGCAACTAAGCTAACACCTACAGCTATAGCAACAAACAAATTTCCCTGCAACCAATAAGCCCATACCATCGCCAAAGTTCCTAGTGTAACTCCTAAAATTGCTCCGGCGATCGCTTCTCTAAAAATAATTTTAGTTGCTCCCATAGCTTGCAGTTCATCAGTATTTAAACCACGAATTACCACTGTTGATGATTGTGCGCCCACATTTCCCCCAGTACCAGTAAGTAAGGGAATGAACACCGCTAATGTTACCACTTGCTGCAACAGATCCTCTTGAGATTTAATAATGGAGCCAGTGATAGTATTTGTAAATAGCAAAATTAACAGCCAGACAACTCGTTTACGCGCAACTGTAAATAAATTAGTTTGAAAATAACTATCACCGCCCGACTGTACACCCCCCAAAGCGTAAATATCTTTTGTAGTTTCTTGCTCAATAATATCCATCACATCATCAACTGTGACAATACCAACTAAACGTTGTTCGCGATCAACTACGGGTACGGCTAAAAAATCATAACGTTGGATTAATTTCGCTACTTCTTCTTGATTTGTATCTGTATTTACAAAAACTACGTCGCGGGTGATAATTTCTCCTAAAGTTTGATTTGGTTGAGCGGTAACTAAATCCCGTAATGAGACAATGCCAGTTAAGCAACGATTAGGATCTGTAACATAGAGGTAATAGATAATTTCGGTAATTTTGGCTAAACTGCGAATGCGTTCTAATGCCTGAGCAACTGTAAAATGATCTCTTAAAGAAATATACTCAGGGGTCATAATTCTGCCAGCAGTACCAGCGTGGTATCCTAATAATTGTGCTGTAGCTTGGCGTTCTTCTGTACTAAGTTGTTCAATTAAACGAGTAACAACTCTGGCTGGTAACTCATCTAATAGTCGCGTGCGATCGTCAGGCGACATTTGATCGAAAATATCTTGGACTTCTTGATTTTTAAATTCTGCGATCAGGTTTTGCTGAGTAGCAGAGTCGAAATATTCGTAAACTTCTATAGCTTGATTTTTAGGAAGTAAGCGAAAAGCTATTACTTGTGTGGTTTGGGGTAAACCTGCAATAGCTTCGGCAATATCTACTGGTTGCACAATGCACAGTAAATCTTTAGCTGCTTCCAAGTTTTGTGCTTGTAGTAGGGTTTGTAGTTGCGATCGCAACTGTAACCTAATTTCAGTGCGCGATTTTGTCTGGGTAAGAATGTTAGTGTCAGTCAAGGTAGGCTCACTCTAGATAGATGAATGACAGATTACTCGTTTTCCGGTTAGAGAATAGTTATTGATAAAACCGCCAAGACGCAAAAATCGCCAAGTTATAAGCAGAAGATATTCAGTAATCTTGTAGTGGAAAGGGAGTAAGAGCTAGTTAATTATGTGATAATAGTTGTTATAATTGATTTTACCTTGGGGTACTGGTAGCTAAACCAAACCTTGTGCGGAGAAATATGTTATGCCCCAGATAGATATAGCACAAGCTCAAATAAATTTATCTGAGTTGATTGAGAAAGTTATAAGCGGCGAAGAAGTTGTAATTACCAAAAATGACCATGCTGTTGTTAAGCTAGTGGCAGTAGCACCAGTTAATCAGCGCCGTAGTCATCTTTTTGGGAGCGATTCCCCTTCGGGGACGCTACGCGAACGCGATTTAATTTCAATTAGTGATGATTTTGATGAGCCACTAGAAGACTTTCAGGATTATATGTAATGAGGATTATATAGAAGCTTACATGAAAACTTGGCAAATTGACTTTTATCGCCGCCCCCTCAAAAATCAGCAAGGAGAGGTTTGGTGGGAATTGGTAATATGCGATTTCACCCGCAGTTTTACTTATGAAGTACAATGCCGTCAATCAGAAGCAAGTGTTACTTGGTTAGTTTCCCAACTCCAAGAAGCTGCTGGAAATGCTAAACATTTACCAGATATTATCCAAGTATTTCGCCCCCAATCTTTTAACTTAATCCAACTAGCAGGGAAACAATTAAATATTAAAGTAGAAGCAACTCGCCACACTTATGCTCTTAAAGAGCTATTGCAAGACAAAGCAGAATATTACTCTACTAATGGCGAAAATTATAATCCTCTCGCCTTAGATAAACCACCTCCAACACCACTACCAGAAAATCTTTTAGGGGAACAATGGCGCTTTGCTACCTTACCCGCAGGTGATTTAGTAGAAGCCTTTGCAGAACGTCCAATTCCTGTTTTAGAAATGCCAGAATCTTTATTACCAATTAACTTAGGTTTAGCATCAACTATTGCAGTTCCAGGTGTAATTATTTATGGTGGCAGACAATCAATGCGATTAGCACGTTGGTTAGAAGAAGCAAAAGCAATATGTTTAAATTTTATAATTGGTGAACCCGCAGGATTAGTATTAGAAGCAGGTTTAGTAGATAGGTGGGTTGTTGCTACATTTGAAGATCAAGAAGTTGTGAAAGCAGCGCAAACTTATGAGCAGCGTAAACAGTTAAGTAAAGGTTTACACTTTTTGTTAGTACAGCCTGATGATTCGGGGGTAACTTATAGCGGTTTTTGGTTGCTAAAAGCTGAGGAATTGTAGGTTATAAACGGAAGCTTATGATAGTTAAATAGATACAATCTTACAATGAGATAGTTGGAGTTGGGAATAGTGCGATCGCATATACCTTAACCGTATATTAGTAATATTTTATGACCGACTTCGTGTTAATTGATTTACATTCCCAAGCAGATGCAGTTTGGGATTATGTAAATGAATGGACAAAGGAAGAAATATTAGTTTGGCTAAGTAAGCGTGGAAACGTCACACTACTTCCCAATTACACTGATTCATATCAGTTTTGCTCAAAAATTGGCATTGAGACTTTATTCAGGTTAACTCAAGAGCATGAATTTTTCATTTATCTAGGCGATCACGTTTTTTACAAGCCAAGTAATCAGCTTTGACTCTTTTCATGGGCTGATTTGGTTAATTGGGAAGTGTCAAGTAAATTTAACTTAAAGAATCTGGATCAATACCAAGCGATCGCAACCTTTCAGCTAACTTATTAGCACGTTCCTCCGCATCTCTAACTTTTGCTTCTGCTTGAATTGCCCGTTCTTCAGGTGTTAAATATCGTTTTCCTTGCTGATCATACCAATACAGCCACTCACGCCTTAGTCCCTGATGTGTAGCTTCTTCCCGTCCAATTCCTAAACCTATTTCTGGCAACCAAACAGGATTTTCTGATAAAAATTCATACACACCATCAACTAAGCGATACACTTCTAAACGTGGTTTCCGGCGACGCTTGGGATTATAAACAGCGTAATATAATATTCCTATTTCAGCGTACTTATTTTTCTTAGTAGTAAACTCGCCTCTGTAAGCTCCAGAAATAACTTCTAAGGCAAAAATCGGTATTTGCTTTTCTTCCCACAGCACATAACTTGGGCGCAAATCTTCATCAATAATTCTTTCTACCCCTAAACTTAAAAACCCATCTGGTACAATAGGCGGTTGCTCTGGATCGTAGTAAATTCCCATATCCACGCCAAAAAACCAATCCATCCGATCTGCCCAAAGCATAGCTAGTGTGGCTTTAAGCAAACTAGGGATTAAGTCTTGCAGTTCGTTATCCACAGGTGTCTCGTCAGAGTCGGGAAGATCTTCCGCAGAAGGCAAACGTAGTCGAGGGTCGTATTGAAACATGACAAATAACGCCAAGATCAATAATTAGATTGTAGCGTTGGTTATAAATGTTAAGCCTGCGTAAATTTTAACCTGCGGGATGATTTACGCAAGCCTGAAACCTAGATCCCCCCCAGCCCCCCTTAAAAAGGGGGGAGAAGCCCATCAAAGTCCCCCTTATTAAGGGGGATTTAGGGGGATCTCTACGTAAATTCGCAAATTAGCCTTTTTAGCAAAGAAACTCACGTGGATCGGTGACATACCCAGTAATAGCGGATGCGGCTGCTGTATAAGGTGAAGCAAGATAAATTCCAGCTTCCTTATTACCCATCCGACCAGGGAAGTTACGATTAGTAGTAGAAACGCAAATTTCTGGCTCATTCATCCGCCCAAAAGTATCTTTTGGTCCACCTAAACAAGCAGCACAAGAAGGCGCAGCAGGTTCGATACAACCAGCATCTAACAAAATCTCAGATAATGTTTTACCGTCGTACTTGGTGGTAAACAAATCTTCGTAAACTTTCTGAGTTGCTGGCACTATATATGTGGGAACTTTAACTTGCTGACCTTTCAAAACTTGGGCAGCATACATAAAGTCTGATGTTTTACCACCAGTACAGGAACCAATATATACGCGATCTATCTTGACATCACGACATTCTCGTGCTAATGCGCGATTATCTGGAGAGTGTGGTTTAGCAACTACAGGCTCTAATTGAGAGACATCGTACTGCCTATCTGAATAGAAACGGGCATCGGCATCAGTATAGACGGGTTCAAATGGCTTATTAGTGCGATCGCGCACATATTCAAAAGTCGTCTCATCTGGTGCAACTGTGCCATTCTTCCCACCAGCTTCGATCGCCATATTACACAGCGTCATTCTATCTTCCATCGACAGATGTTGGATAGTGCTACCAGCAAATTCCATTGCCCGATAAGTAGCACCAGCAACACCAATATCCCCAATAATTTGTAAAATTAAATCTTTCGCCAACAAATATTTTGGCATTTCACCATTGAGGAGAAAACGCATAGTTGCTGGTACTTTAATCAACAACTTGCCAGTACCCATAATAAAACCAGCGTCAGTGTTACCAATACCAGTAGCAAACTGACCAAAAGCACCCGCGTTACAAGTGTGGGAGTCTGTACCAAATAGTACTTCCCCTGGTCGGGTGTGACCTTCTTGTGCTAAGGCGATATGACAAACACCCTTATAATCTGGGTTAGCTTTAAAATCTGATCTGTCAGTAATATCGTAGAAATATTTAATGTTTTG
The DNA here is from genome assembly GCA_963711165.1 of uncultured cyanobacterium. Classification (GTDB taxonomy): domain Bacteria; phylum Cyanobacteriota; class Cyanobacteriia; order Cyanobacteriales; family PCC-9333; genus Crinalium. The sequence continues at coordinate 32,253 of CAVQDG010000059.1, forward strand.
TTCTTTAGCAAAGTCCCGCAGAATATCAACGTTGCGGTTAGCGCGTTCGTCAGCAGTAAAGATATAGTGGTCGGGAATTAAAACGATTTTTTCAGTGTCCCAAACTTTAGCATCTGCTCCAAACTCGCGTTTGAAGACTCCAATCGTACCAGGTCCACAAACGTCATGGGTCATTAATAAATCTACATTTACCCAAATATTATCTCCTGGTTCGACTACAGACCGACCAGAGGCACGAGCCAAAATTTTCTCAGTTAGGGTCATTCCCATAGTAATTCTCCTTTCTTAGATGTGCTTGTTGCAATACGTTAACTTGAAACCAGTTAAGAAGAGTGAGTGCGATCGCACTCATACTTCCATGTTTGTGATTGAAAGCTTACTATAGAAAAACTTGCTCTAATAATTCCTCTTTACCACCAGGAAACATCCAAGTTTTATCCTCATAGCTACATCAGTAATTTATTTATAGTTGTAAAATTTCTGGATCGGGAATGCGTGGATCGGTAATATTTTGTGGGCAAGATTTAGTGTTGAGGTGCGATCGCTTCATTAACAATTCAGACCTTAATTTCTGACAAGCTCAATATAGCAGTTTTCATATTAGACTTCTTGCAAAAGTAATTTTTTTTGGTTTAAGAACTGAAGTTAACCGCAGATAAACGCAGATAAACGCAGATAAAATACCAAATTTATTGACTTATTCAAGAGGTCTATTTATGAGGTATAGGAGTGCGAGCATCTTGCTCGCTATAGATTTCTTGCGAGCAAGATGCTCGCACTAAAATATTTTTTCAATTTTTGTACCTCACTTGACTGAAAATTGCTATACCTACTTAAAACACTTGTAGCAAAATTAGCTCAACTTTGCCACAATAATTTGCGATTTGAGACCTTGAATAATTAATTTTCCATCCGAAATCTCAAATCACAAACTCGGTAAACTTACCATTTCAGCAAATTAAACTGCTCCATATCCACTGTTTCGCGGTTGCGATAAATCGACAACACAATCGCTAAACCCACTGCTGCCTCAGCCGCAGCCACAGTGAGTACAAATACAGCAAACACCTGACCTTTAATTTCTTGAGGATCGAGGTAATTAGAAAAAGCAATTAAATTAATGTTAACCGCATTTAGCATCAACTCAATTGACATCAACACTCGCACAGCATTACGGCTAGTAATCAAGCCATAAATACCAATACAGAACAAAGCAGCAGCTAAGAGTAAGAAATACTGAAGTTGTAGGTGCATTATTGATCTCCGTTTCTAGGCATTTGTATCTATAGGTTGAGTAGTAGTATCACCTTTGCCACCACTACCTACAGTCAATAGTTCTCGTGGTCTTTCTTGTAAAGTCAAACTCGTAGGCTGATTGAGATCCGGTAGAATTTCCTCTGGAATAAATTCCCGACGTGCCAGAATAATTGCACCTACCATTGCCATCAACAACAATACAGAAGCCAACTCAAAAGGTAGTAAAAAGTCACTAAAGAAGTGTAGACCCAATTCCACAACCGTATTTTGACCAGTAATCCCACCAGGAGCCAAATCCCAAGGGCTTACCAGTACCATTGTGCTTAAAAGTGTAAACAAACCCGCACAAACTAAAGCTGTTGACCCTTGACGTATCCAACGATTGCGAAGAGGCTTAAAATCTTCACGCTTGTTCACAAGCATGATCGCAAATAAAATTAGAATGTTTACCGCTCCAACGTAGATTAATACTTGTGCTGTCGCTACAAAGTCAGCATTCAGCAAAAGGTATAAACCAGCAATGCTGATAAACACGCCGCCTAACAAAAAAGCAGAGTAAACAATGTTGGCAAACAGCACTACCCCTAAAGCTGCCCCCAGCATCATTACTGCTAATAAGCCAAACGAAACAATCTGAACCCCTTCTGCTAAATTCACAATATTTGTCCTTTATCCTTTATCCGTGTTAATTGGTCATTGGTCATTGGTCATTGGTCATTGGTCATTGGTCATGGTTCTCGATATGAAAAGTAATTCTTTTATAGCGGTCAGCAGTCAGCTATCAGCAGTCAGCTTTAATCATGCGCCTTTGTTGCCAAGGGTTTCATAACCCTTAAATGCCCTAACCTCCCTGGCTACTGCTATATTAGTAAATTACCGCTTGACCTATCACCCATTACCGATGACCTATCACCCATGACCAATTAGCTATTTTTGGATTTGTTCCGCAATCTCCTCTGGGCGCTGACCAGCACGACGAATATCTGCTGGTAACCCGTGTGGTTCAGTCACACCTTTGGGCAGGTAAGCCAATTCCCTTAGAGGAGTTACCATTGGGTCATCTGTAACTTTGTAAGGTAAGCGACCCAATGCTACGTTGTCATAATTCAATTCATGACGGTCGTAGGTGGACATCTCATACTCTTCTGTCATAGATAGACAGTTAGTAGGGCAGTATTCTACACAGTTGCCGCAAAAGATACAAACCCCAAAGTCGATGCTATAGTGCTTCAGCTTTTTCTTCTTAGAAGCTTTATCAAATTCCCAATCTACAACTGGTAGGTTGATGGGACATACGCGCACACAAACTTCACAGGAAATGCACTTGTCAAACTCAAAGTGAATCCGACCCCGGAAGCGTTCAGAGGGAATTAGTTTTTCGTAAGGATACTGTACTGTAACCGGACGACGACGCATATGGTCGAAGGTGACAGATAACCCCTGACCAATATAGCGGGCTGATTGTACAGTTTCTTTAGCGTAGTCGCTAACTTGTTTCAGGAATTTGATCATTGTGTCTCACTCTCTTGTTTAAGCTGTTAATTAGCTGTCAGCGTTCAGCAATCAGCAATCAGCCTCAGTAAAATTGATGGTGAATCAAGAATTTATTTTCGTAAGCCACTAATAATTTTGTGGTATTTAATTCCTAAAAGCTGATAGCTGATAGCTGATAGCTGATAGCTAAAAGCTATCCACCAAAGGCAAAGGGAAAAGCTAGCTTTAAAGCAGCAGTTAACAGTAGGTTTACCAGAGATACTGGTAACAAAAACTTCCAACCTAAATTCAACAATTGGTCAATGCGGACACGAGGTACAGTCCAACGCAGCAATATTGCTATAAATACTAAGAAGTATGCTTTTAGCACAGTCATGCTGATACCTAGCGCGGCATCAATTACCTGCAACCAGGGACTTGTTTCACTAACTCCAATCCAGCTACCTAACAGTTCGATAGGAATGGGAGTTTCCCAACCACCCAGGTACAAAACGGCAACTAAGATGGCAGATAAAACCAAGTTGACATAAGAACCGATATAAAACAGACCGAATTTCATGCCTGCGTATTCAGTCTGATAACCAGCAACCAGTTCTTCTTCTGCTTCAGGAAGGTCAAACGGAAGTCGTTCACATTCTGCTAAAGCTGCAATCCAAAAGATCAGAAAACCAATAGGTTGTCGCCAAATATTCCAGCTAAGAATGCCGTAACTTGCTTGCTGATTAACGATATCAAGGGTGCTGAGGCTGTTAGACATCATTACAACCGCCAACACTGATAGCGCCAAGGGAATCTCATAACTAATAGACTGCGCTGCTGCTCTAAGTCCTCCTATCAAGGAGTATTTATTATTAGAAGCATAACCAGACATCAGCAAGCCAATTGGCGCAATGCTAGATAGGGCTATCCACAAGAAAATCCCGACGTTTAAATCTGTAATTACCAAGTTCTGTCCAAAAGGAACAATTAAGAAGGACAAGAACACAGGGATAACGACGAGAATTGGTCCCAAGGTAAATAGCCAGGAGTCAGCTTTTGCTGGAACAATATCTTCTTTAAATACCAGCTTGAGACCATCGGCGACTGGTTGTAAAACACCCAAAGGTCCTGCAAATTCTGGTCCTATGCGCTGTTGGGCAGCAGCAGAAATTTTTCGCTCTAGCCAAACGACTACCAAAACGCCAACTGTGGCACCAATAATCATCAGAAACATTGGCAGGGGCATCCAAATGGCTTTGGCAGCACCAGCAGGGATGCCCAAATCCATCAAAGATTTGATAAAAGTTCCTTGTAGGTCAATGCCTGGGTTCATTTTTCCCGCTTCTTCGTAATTAAGTTAGGCGATTCGAGACTGCTTGTCTTGAATCAGTCTATCTGGATCTATTGTGAAGTTTTTTTTACTTGATCTCTGCCTAGTATATCGCTGCACGGTGTCTCAACAGTGCAGTGGGTGAGAAATTGTACTTATGGATGGAATAGGGTTAGCAACGGAGCGATCGCACTTCTGGTAAAGTGCTATAAAAATAGGGTGGCGAGCCAACTGATGGTAGGCTGATTACTTGGAATTATCAAGCTCAAGAATTGCAACTGAAATCAAGTAATGGCTATTCCTCCAGAAATCAGCACTGTAATTGATAGATTAAACCAGGAATTAAATGCAACAGAGCAAGCAGCAACAAGTGGGCTAAATATCATTAGACCTCTACTATCCAGTTTTCCTAATAACTATATATTGGTACAGTTTTTTGCCTACTTCAACACAGCTTTATTTTTTGTAGTAGACTCGCGCCGTCGTCTTGAGTTAACTGTGGAAATGATATCAAGAGCAGATGTTACAACAGAAGAAATTCAGGAGGCGGGTGAAGATGTAGGAGCCTTACTAGGTAGAGTTCTGGAAGTTAAAATAAATTCTAATAGGCTGAAAAATCGTTTGGAAAAGTGGCAATGACGCAACCGGAATTAACTCAACAGCAACTAGCGGAACTGGCAGAAATGCTGGAACTTGCCAAAGCTACTGAACAAAAAGCTAGAGAACTGAATGAAATGGCGATCGCTTTTGAGTCAAAATGGAAAAATCGCCTGGAAAGTAAACAAATTAAAAACAGTACAGTTTAGTTAAGTGCATCAACACTCTTTGCATCTTCCTGAAGGCTGATAGTAGAATTTCCTTACCGTATTCATAAAATTCTTACACTAGATAGACGGCATTTTAGTTTAATCAAACCTGAAAAAATGCCTTATTTTGAGCTTCTGCCATAAAAAAATGCGAAGTTTTGTCAAGCAAAGGGCGATCGCACTTGATGTCAAAATGCCATAATCGCAGTAAGTAACAGTGTTTACCCTCAGAGCCTTACTCCTCGCTAGTAATTAATGGAGGGAATTGTAATGCAAGTCCAGACTGAAAAACGCTACTACTCTCCCGAAGAATACCTAACGCTAGAAGAAACCGCAGAATACAAAAGCGAATATCGTGACGGAGAAATAGTACCTATGACAGGCGGTACAACGAACCACAATGTAATTGCGGGAAACTTTTACAAAAGATTTCCATTGAGGGTTCAAGGGCAATCTTATAAAACATTTATTGCTGACGTGCGCTTGTGGATACCATTATATCGGCACTACGTCTATCCAGATGTGATGGTAATTCAGGGAAAGCCAGCGTATCAAGGAACTGGTACAACCACTGTCACGAATCCTCTGCTAATTGTCGAAGTATTGTCAAAATCAACCAAAAATTACGATAAAGGTGAGAAGTTTGATGGTTATCGGTCAATCCCTGAATTTAGGGAATATATCTTAATTGACCAATATAAATATCATGTTGAACAGTACGCGAAAACTTCTGAAACTCAGTGGCTTTTTACTGAGTATGACTCAGAAAATGTTGTTTTCAATCTAGCTTCTGTTGAAGTTCAATTTTCTTTAAAAGAGCTTTATGAAGATGTTGACTTCTCTGAAGGGGAAAAATAATCTAAAATTTAGGTATATTTTACAACTAATCACGTAGAAAACATTTGATAAATTTTCTAGAGCAAAAATGTCTCAAATTTTGAGAGCGATCGTTTATTGGGAAGAAGATGTCTATGTTGCAGAATGTCCTGAAGTAAAAACAGCCAGTCAGGGAGAAACAATTGAAGAAGCAATTGCTAATCTTCAAGAAGCGACAGAATTATATTTAGAAGAATTTCCTTTAAATAAAGAATTCCCCCATATTTTTACTCGATTTGAGGTATTGAGTGGCTAAATTACCGCGCGTGAGTGCTAAAAAAACTATAGTTATATAGGAAAACGATAAACAATATCACCTTTTTCGTTTACTTCATAACTGGCGTTAAATTCCTTTGCTTGTGCATCCAAAAATAGTTGCGCTGTCTTGGCTGGTAAACCAGTTTCAGCAGCCAAACGCATCACGGTCAGATATCCATTATTAATTTTTACTAGGCGGTAAAAAGTAGCTTGAAGTTGTTCCAAGGCATATGAGGTATCTTGATCAATTTCTACCTGGTTTTTCTTCATTAACCATTTGCCCAGACTACCCAAACCAGCAGTAATAGCTAGGGCTAAGATAAAACCAATAGATTTTTCACCCCATGGTTCTTCAGTAAACAGTATCGCGACGGCAACGAGTCCACAAAATGCGGCTGCTCCATAAGACGTAAATCCTAATAAATTTTTCATCAATTCCATATCGACTATATCCCTTATTAAGTTGGTTGTTTAACTATAAACTTGACTGTATTAAACTTAATTATTTTTTAAAGTTGCCTCTTTGTCCAGTCGGTAAATGTAGGATAAAGTCGAGACTTTTAGCACTTTGATTAAAAAATAAAATCCAAATTGTCGGATAATAACGGACTTATATAAATAAAGCCGGAAAAAATCGGATAAAATAGGATAAAATTTAGCATCTATCGAAAAATGGATATTACAGAAGTTTTAAACGTTGCAGATCTGGTATTGTTTACTAATACTGGAAAACACCTTGACGATATACAAAAACACATAATAACAGGTGTTTTTCAAGGAAAAAAATACTCAAAAATAGCCGAAGAACGTCACTGTACGGAAGGTCATGTTAGGGATATTGCTTCTGAATTATGGCAGTTGTTATCACAATTATTAGGTGAAGAAATTACTAAATTTAATTTACGCTCTACTTTAGAGCGGCAGACATTTTATAAAGCTTCACCCAAATTTGAAGAAACAGAAACAAGCTTTATACAAATTAATAACGTTAATTTTTCAAGAGGCAATAGCCAATCTCCCCGTTTTACAATATTAGAAACAATTAATCAAAATAAATTTAAGGAAGAAACACCAAATCTTACATTAAAAGTAAGTAAACTTTTAGATGATGCACCTGAGATTTATACTTTTTATGGACGCACTCAGGAACTAACTACACTAAAAAAATGGGTTGTAGAGGATAACTGCCGCTTATTAGCAATATTGGGAGTAGTTGGGATTGGTAAAACCGCTATTGCTGTTAAATTAATAGAACAAATTCAGGATAAATTTGATTTTATCTTTTGGCGCAGTCTTCGCAGTAAACCACAACTAGAATCAATCGAAAAAGAGTTTATCTAGTTTTTACAAACAAATTCACAAGTAGATAGTAGTTCATCAAAATTAATCCAGTATTTAAGAAAATATCGTTGCTTGCTCATCTTAGATGATGTGCCAGCAATTTTAAGCGGTGGACAATTAGCTGGTAACTATGAGCCAGGATATGAAAATTATGGCTTACTATTTAGAGAATTAGGTGAATTAAATCATCAAAGTTGTGTTTTGCTACTGAGTTGGGAGAAACCCAAAGAGATAGCTGCTTTAGAAATAGATAGAAAATATATTCGTTCACTTAAAATAAAAGGGTTAAATCCAGAAAATGCTTCGGACATTTTGAAAGAACAAGGATTAATAGAATCAGAACAATGGGAAATACTAATTAATCAATATGCAGGTAATCCCTTGTGGTTAAAGATGGTTGCTACAATGATCAAAGATTTCTTGGGTGGTAGAGTGTCAGAGTTATTGAAATACGACACAATCTTTTTATCTGAAGATTTGAAACAGACATTACATCAGTCATATAATCGTTTATCAGATTTAGAAAAAAATGTCTTGTCAGCTTTAGCGATTGAAATAAATCCGGTTTCAATATCAAAGTTAATACAAAGTATTAATTTACCACCTTTAGATGTATTTAATGCTGTGCAATCTTTAGAACGGCGTTCATTAATTGAAAAGCAGGAACAAAGCCGTGAAAGTGAAGCTGTTTTTACTGTTCAGCCTGTCATCACGGAGTATATGAAAGTAAAATGAAGGTGATACTGATTTAAGCATCAACTATTAATGCAATGACTTAACTCCAAAAAACCATGAAAATTTACTACGATTCTGAAGTGGACGTTTTAAAAATTTGCTTCAAAAATACCTGGATTTCAGAAAGTAATGAAACCCAACCAGAAATGATTTTAGACTATGACAAAGATGGTAATGTTGTTGGCATAGAAATCAAAAATGCTTCTCAACATCTAGATAATCCTTATGCAGTAGAATATGCAGTTACTTCCGCAAAACAAACGCTATCTTTTACGCCAGAAACACAACAACCTTTGTCTATTGAAGAGCGTCGTGCTTTTATGCGATTGCCCATTTCAGAACGTCGCCACCGACTTTCTCAACAAGCATCGGCAATGGTAGAACATTATCAAGAAGACCAAGAATGGCAAGACTTACTAGCAGGAGATATTATTGACTACTAACAGTAATTTGCCCAAACGAGGGGAAATATGGCGGGTAAATTTTGACCCGACTATTGGTGCTGAAATAAAAAAAACTCGTCCAGCTATTGTAGTCAGTTCCGATGCAGTGGGAAAATTACCTCTAAAACTTATTGCGCCAATTACTGACTGGAAACCAGCTTTTACAGGAAATATTTGGCACGTCAGAATTGAGCCGAATAATATTAACGGTTTAAGTAAAGTTTCGGGTGTGGATGTTTTGCAGTTACGCGGGATGGATCTTCAAAGATTTATCCAAAAAATAGGAGAAGCTGACGAGCTATTAATGGAAGAGATTGTTATAGCGATCGCGGCTGTAGTTGAATATCAAGGATAGTACACTTTAACTCCCTGATTTTCGTTACATATATTATTAATTGTGGCAATTGTTCCCAGTTTGAACCTGGGAACGAGTTATTTTTGTTGGGTTTCACTTCGTTCTACCCAACCTACTAGCTAACGTTGTTCGATCGCAATATAAGGGTTTCCGTGTTCACCTGTATAAATTTGGGTAGGGCGATATATGCGGTTTTCGTCCAATTGTTCTTTCCAGTGTGCTAACCAACCAGCAACCCGTGCGATCGCAAATACTGGTGTAAACAAATCTTCAGGAATACCCATTTTCCGATAGACCAAACCTGAGTAGAAATCAACATTAGGATAAATTCCTTTATGTCCTAATTTCTCCTCAACTGCCTTTTCTAACTCAATAGCAATGTCATAATACTTATCGTGACCAAACTTCTCAAACAACTGTTCCGCTAAACCTTGCAGACAAGTCGCGCGTGGATCTTTCACTTTATAAACGCGATGACCAAAACCCATAATTTTAGTTTTGCGTTCTAAGCTAGTATCCAACCAAGGGCGAACATTCTCAACTGAACCAATTTCTTCCAGCATTGTAATGACTTCTTCATTAGCCCCACCATGAAGTGGTCCAGCTAAGGTTCCCACCGCCGACGCGACTACAGCATAAGGATCGGTCAATGTCGAAGCCGTCACTCTAGCAGAAAAAGTTGAAGCATTAATTGTATGTTCTGCATGAAGCGTGAGACATACATCAAAAATATGCGCGGCTAAAGGATCGGGTTCTCGCTCATTAAGCATATACAAAAAGTTAGCCGCGTAGTCCAAATCATCACGGGGACGAACCGGATCGTTACCCTTACGCATTAATTGGAACGCTGCTACCATTGTAGGAATCTTAGCCAGCAGCCTCACTACAGCTTCCCGTATGTAACTTGGGTTAGCGAGAGCGCGACGGGAATAAAACAAGCCTAAAGCCGCAGCAGAGGCTTGTAGAGCATCCATTGGGTGTCCTGTTTCTGGGAAACATTTCATCATGTCACGGATGCGATATTTAATCCGGCGATGATAGCGAATGTCATCCTCAAATTGTTTCAGTTCTTCCCTAGTCGGCAGTATTCCCCAGATTAACAAATATGCCGTTTCCAGGAAGGTACTTTTTTCTGCAAGTTCTTCAATACGGATACCTCGATATTCCAAAATACCTTTCTGTCCATCGACATAGCTGATACTGGATTGAGCAGCAGGAATACCTTCTAAGCCTGGTTTGTACTCGCCGACAGTCATCTTTCTATCTTGTGCATGAGGTAAACATTCTCAAGTTAACTCATCTCCAGCCCATAAAGGAATACATTTTTGGTGAGAGAGGGGGGAGGAGGGAGGAGAGAGGAGGGAGGAGAGAGGAGAGAGGATGGTCATTGTTTAGGTGAGGTTAGTAAGAACAGTTGACTTTGAGCGACTGGTGTTGTGGTTGCTGGAATAGTCAAACCAATAACTCCAGATTTTTTTAGGATTATCTTTTGTCTAGAATCACCCCAAAGTAAGATTTCTGCCCAATTACCTAAATCCGGTTGATGACCGACTATAGCTAACTGAATTAAGGATCGTTGGCTTTCAATACCCTTTTTAGAGAGTTTTGACTCAGTGCGATCGCTACGCGACTCCGCAAAAGTATCGCGCCATTTCTCCAACCAACCCAACCAAGCATAAAAATCGCCGTCAGGAGCAAGGTAGGGAGATTCTTCGATCCGCGAACTAAGTCCAACAGAGTAAAGAATATCTGCGGTTTGGCGCGATCGCACTAAAGGACTTGTCAGAATCAAATCAAACCGCACACCTATCTCATACAGTCGTTTTGCCACTGCTTTTGTTTTCTTCTTACCTTTAGCGGTAAGCTGGCGTTCTGCATCGTTAACCGGGCTATCTGCCTCACCTGCAATCCCATGACGAATCAAAAAAAGTTCAGTAATCAAAATTTAACTCTTGACTGTTTACTGTTTACTGTTTACTGTTTACTGTTTACTGTTTACTGTTTACTGTTTACTGTTTACTGTTTACTGTTTACTGTTTACCGTTTGTCCTGAGAAGGTAAAAGATTGTCTTTCGGGTTAACCAACCGCAATAGCTTTTGCTTAATTTGTCGATCAAAAACTTCCCACTTCAACTTGGCATATTCGGAATTGTCATTAAATCCACATAAAAACCCAATCGGAATTTCAAAACCACCAGCCATCAAGCGCCCACCACCAAAAAAGCGTCCTTGACTATCTTGACCAAAAGCTTCTTTAATAAATTCGTCAGGATCGAGGGTAATTTTGTTAGTTCTCAGTGAACCAATTACGACTTCTAAATCTTCATCTTCATCGTGGACAATACCGTAAACAACTGCGGTGTGGACGTTTTCTTCTGTTACTAAAAAGTCGGCAGCTTGAGGAATAGCATCTCGATCTTCGTAGCGTAGATAACCTACACCAGCAATAGAGAAGTTATTTTTAACTAAGCGGTTAGTAAGCGATCGCTCGATCACATCCATCACCCGCTTAGAGCGATACGTCTGTAATACAGCATTCAGCAATTGGGCATCATAAAAGCGACTTAGATATCCCGCAGCCAAAAAATCTTCTTCTTGGGCTTGCATCAAACGGTTAGTATCCGATCGCAAACCGTGCATCAACGCTGTAGCACATTTAACGTGTTCATTGATACTACTATCTAGCTTAAGTAAACCTGACTGGAGATACTGAGTTAAAATCGTCGCTGTTGCCCGTGTAGAAGGACGAATATCAGCAAATTCTGGGTTTAATTCCTGCTGGGGACTGTGATGATCAATGATTACTGTGACTGGAATACCAGCTTGTTGCACTACAGACATTAGTTGACAGGTAGTAGCTTGGTTATCAATCAGCACACACCCTTGATAAACAGCTAAATCTTTTTCTTTAATATTGTGGAGTGCCAAGCGTTTTGTTGGTAAACCTGTTAGTTTTACCAAGGCAATATTTTCTTGGTGACTGAGTGCGCCAGCATATACAATGTCACAGTTAATATTGTATTGCTTAACAATTAATTGATAAGCCCAAGCACTAGATAAAGCATCAGGATCAGGAAAGTCTTGTAGCAAGACTATTTGGCGATCGCCCCGATGACGCTCTAAAATCTGCTTTAACTCCTCCACCTTTAACTTTAACAAGGACTCTGGTTCTGATTGCCCCTGAAAATTACTAGCTTTTCCCCTTGGCTTCGTTACAGATGGTTCCTCCTGGGGAGATTCAACAGTAGGTACTTCCTCCAAGTTATAGTCTGTACTTGTAGACTCGGTTTCTAAAAGCGAATTGTTCACATTAAGCGGCTTAAGGGAATTCGATAACATATTGTTGGCGTATATTAATTATGTAATAGAGCGGATACATCGACTAAAGGGATACTGGTACGAAAGTTTATTATTGTTGTTACGTGCCTAACCTGATTTAAGTTGTTTTTTGCGCTGTGGTGGTAATATCATCTCCGGTTAATCAGTAGAAACGCCACATCGCGCGTCTCTACAAACAAAGTTTCCCTGCTTGTCCCACTGAGCGCCGCCATTGGGTTTTGACTGCATCCGTTTTTTAGCTTCTTACACTATCATTTTCGCAAAACCACTACCAACCTACCCACAATCTGAAGTTGTGTTTTCCGGCATCTAGGCGAACAATAACATTGAAAAAACCCCTGTGTTATAACAACAGGGGTTTTAAAGACCAATCACATATTTTTGCCATTCTTGATGAGTACCACTTTTGACGTGCTTGGCGACTTCAAAGTGTAGACTACTGTAAGGTCGGCGAGGTTGATGATCTAAGAACATATTTGCTTCTTTAGGAGTACGATTACCTTTTTTCACGTTGCAACGTACACAGGCAGTCACAATATTTTCCCAGGTATCGCCGCCACCACGAGAACGAGGCAGCACATGATCGAGGGTTAAATCGTCTCCTGTGCAACGACAGTATTGACAAGAGTGACCGTCTCGGTGGAGGATATTTCGGCGGGTCAAAGGAATTTCCTTATAAGGAACCCGAACATAATGCCGCAGTCGAATGACTGTAGGCAAGGGGAAGTCTGGATACAACATTTTGCCGTTGTGTTCCACTTGCTCTGCTTTGCCTTTGAGCATTAAAACAACCGCTCGTCGCCAGCTAGTGATGTTGAGCGGTTCATAAGAGGCGTTTAACACCAGAACCTTGCTCATTGGTGTATTAGTGAATTATTAAAGTAATATTTCTACCGATGGTAGCACAGCTTTCTCGGTGTATGTTATTAGCTATAGGTAGAAAATATTAAGAAACTTTCAACATTTTCACTCTTGTCGGTAAATTCAAACGGGTTTTAACCCATTTAATTTATTAAGTATAAATACTCAGAAAGATTCACAGACAAGTGCGGTGGCGTGTTCATGCGCGATAGCGCTTTAGTCCGCCGTAGGCATCGTTTCTGTCAACTGTTCATCTTCTAAACAGATTAGTCATGCTAATTCCTGTGACTAGCAACCCTGCCAAACCCAAACCGTTCAGCACTGGATAAACCGCCTCTAATCGGAAAATGCTACCACTATGAATTTGTAGCATAAATCCGGCTAAATTATCAAGGTGTAGCCACTCGCTCAAAATTGAATAACTGATACCCGTAAGCACAGTGATCAGTAATGGCAAGCACATAATAATAGCAAGTCGGCGATGATATTTGCGAAAAGTACGGTTAAAGCGGTTCATGCAAAGTTTTGTGGATCAGATATGATGTTAAGTTAAAGCCCTAATACAACTAACTATTTTAATCCTTAATTACTTATGAATCGTCGCGCTTTTTTAAACTGGGTAGGTGTAGGTTTTTTGGCAAGTTCGTTACCTGTGGCGATCGCAGGTTGTATATCCGATAAGTCTGATCAGCAAGCAACTACACCAACACAAACCCCATCTCAACGCCCAGATGGATTTGAGCAGGTTGGCACGGTAGCTGATTTAAATAGTAAAGGTCAAATTCTCCAAAAGCAATCTCCAGAAAAAGCAGTATTAGTAGTCCGCGATCCTAAAGATGCTAACAAAATTTTAGCCGTAAATCCGACTTGCTCTCATAAAGCTTGCATTATTGGATGGCAGGCAGAGCAAAAAGTATTTGTTTGCCCGTGTCATAACTCTAAGTTTGCACCAGATGGCAAGGTTTTAAATCCACCTGCTACCAAACCATTGCAAGTTTATCAAGCTAAGGTTGAAGGTGAAAAAGTTTTAGTTAAGCAAGGATAATTAAGGCGTAAATTTTTGTCAAACGCACAGATCAGCCCAGGCTCTTTCTAGGGTAGTATGCCCTATTTTTTAATTAAACCTTAATTAAGGCAGTGCGATCGCCCTCCACAAAACTTATTAAATCTTTACAAAAATCTATTGATTGCTAATAAATCTAACCAATGAATGATGCACGTAGCTATCAATTTTAGAGATATTAAGAAATAGGAATTAAGAATTTTTAAAAGGAAGCTATGAGTATTGAAGATAGAGCGCAAGCAGTAGCCAAGAATATTGAAGGAAAAGCTCAAGCAGCTATGGGTGAAATTACTGGTAGTGAAAAAGATAAACTTGAAGGTCGCGATAAGCAAGACCAAGCCGCAGCCCTTCATTTAAAAGAAGATATCAAAGATAAGGCAAAAGAGATTGTAGATCAAGCATAGGTTTTAACACTATGTTTTTTCTATTTATAAGATGTTAATCCAGCCAAATGAGACTTAGCTGGATTTTTTAAATGATTAACTAAATTTATTGTAATTACATATTAAAAAAAAACTACCAATTTGGAGCAAAGATTTCTTGGGAGTTGATTCATTATAAGTTTATTTAATAAATTTAAATATTTTGAGGACTTACGCATCAAGCCGAGTGACCAGCAATGTAAGCTAACGCGCATCTAAATTGTACAGCAACCTAAATAGGCGGTTAAGGCTTTTTTTTTTCTAAAACCCTTATGAGCAAAGCATTTAAGAAAAGCTAATTGCGCTCATGCTAATTGCTAACTGCTATACATTTGATAATTGATATAAAAGTTATCAAACCCTATAACCCTCTCTCCTCCCTCCTCTCTCCTCCCTCTCTAAAATATAAAATGCGAGAAACACAACAGCTTAGTGCGGGCATCTTGCCCACGTAATGTTTGCCTAAGTTGGGAGTTTAACACAAGTTTTCTAATTTTGATTGAGATAGCAAATTTTTAAGCACATAGTTTAATAGCAGTTGTTTTGAAAAACGTATTGTTTATATCTAAAAGAGTATTTTTTATAGTTTTGTCATCAGCTAATCTATTAGATAGTAACCCAATAGAATTAATAAAAAAAACAACAGTTTATCTTTATTAAGTTCTTTAATCAACATTAAGTCTGGAAAAATATGGAAACGGGAGAAAAGATGTCCAATAATCCTAGCGGGCAGTTGGTAATTATTGGCGGAGCAGAAGACAAAGAAGGGGATTGTAAAGTGCTGCGAGAGTTTGTACGCCGCGCAGGTGGTACTAAAGCTCGAATTGTGGTGATGACAGTGGCAACATCCTTACCTGGGGAAGTTGGAGAGACTTATATCAACGTCTTTGAAAGGCTGGGAGCAGAACATATTCAAGTCGTAGACACTCCACAACAAGAAGATGCCAACGATCCCAAAGCTATAGAAGCAGTTGAGAATGCTACTGGGGTATTTTTTACAGGGGGAGATCAATCTCGGATTGTCACAGCAATCAAAGATACTAAACTGGATGCAGCTATCCACAAGCGTTACTCTGAAGGTATTGTAGTTGGTGGCACTAGCGCCGGGGCTGCAATGATGCCAGACATTATGATTATAGAAGGAGATTCAGAAACAAATCCGCGTGTAAACGTTGTAGAAATGGGACCAGGTATGGCTTTTCTGCCTGGTGTGGTGCTAGATCAACATTTCTTACAGCGCGGGCGTATGGGGCGCTTATTGTCAGCATTAGCACAACAGCCAGCCGTATTAGGATTTGGGATTGATGAGAATACTGCTGTAGTAGTTAGTGATGGCAAATTTGAAGTAGTTGGAGAAGGCTCTGTTACAGTTGTTGATGTTGCAGACGTTACTCATTGCAATGTGGAGCAACTATTACATGATGAACCATTAGCAATTTGTGGAGCTAGGTTGCATATTTTGCCACACGGTTACAAGTTTGATTTGCAATCTCGTAAGCCAATTGTAAACTAGGTAATTTACTGGAGTATAGACTAATTGTTGAGAGCAGTTAGTCTAATTTATTTATTATATTGGGAAGATTTTGAGCAGGCGATCGCTCAAACTTCTTCTAAACTTAAGATCCAAGCACCGCAGATAAATGCCTCACTTAAATACTTAACGCGGAAGGATATCATCAAGACGAATTTGTAAGCTTTTTAGGAGAGGAGAAATAATTATTTGACCGAGGCGAAATTGTTGCTGGGTATAATCTTCGTCAATCAGTTGGCAAACGGTGACAGTAGGTTGCTTGGGTTTACCGATAAAAGCCACTCCTCCCAAACCGCGATAATCAACAATCCAATACTCAGAAATCCCTACCAGGGCATATTCTTCAACTTTTCGGGCGTAATCTGTTTCCCAGTTGGTGCTAACGACTTCTACCACCATTTTGATCGAACGTCCCAGGGTAATCACAGGTTTTTTTTCCCATAAAGGTTCATTTGCGATCGCGCTTTCATCTAGTACGACAATATCGGGACGACGGGCGGTTGCTGCATCTGCGTCCTGACGAATTAAACAAGTGCGCGGAATGAACCAAGGGAGTTTTTCTGTGGCGATCGCCATACCAATTTGAGTCGCCAGTTTACCGCTAACAGTTTCTCTAATCCTTTGGATAAGTTTTTTATAAGTAGAAGCCTCATTTAAACTACGTGGTTGAAAATCAATTACAAATCGTTGAGGAACTGGGGGATTACTTGATAGTAAATCATCGCCAGTTAAGTAAGGAAAGATTACCTTTGAGTTGGCATTTGATTTAAGAAATATAGCAGCTTCTTCAGGCGTTAATAAAAATCCTTCATGTCCATGAGTTTGTCCCTGATAACAAGCCTCTGAATTGGCATTTGCTAAAATCTTTTTTGCTTGGGTAACATCAAATCCTGAAGATAGAGCCGAATTAATATAATCTAATTCTACAACTTGCCAAGGGCTATCTAGGGAGTCTCCTATTTGAGTGTAAAGTTTCGAGCAACGGATGGATTTAAGAATATACGCATTTGTTATTGCTTTTAAGAATAACGGATGGTTTAACTGCGATCAACCATCCGTTGTTCTTAAGTACCAGGAAATAATTGTATTAGCGATCAACCATCCGTTGCTCTTTTTTCCTTTATATTCATCTTTTACCCAGTTAACAAGAGAAACATGAACAGCCGCATCACCAGACCAAACTTGACTTGATACAGCTTCCGTAATAGTTCCAGCATTAGCCACAATATAATCTAAACCACCCTCACGCGAGTAATTTTGTCTAATTGTATTAGTACCAACTAAACCCGCACGACCACATGAGGCTAATTCATCATGGGTTCTGCGAAACCAATAAACACAATAGTCCGCACGTCCAGGGATTTCTGGATATTTTTCTCGAATCTTCTTCACATAAGCAGCACCAAATTCTTGCTGCATTTTATTCTTAGATTGAAAAGGAGGATTGCCAATTATGGCATCAGCTTTTACCCAATCTGTCAACAAAGCATCTTGACAAACAATATTTTTATCTAATGTATCTAAATGTAGTGGATTTTCACTTATCCCTAACTTATCAATAGCTACTTTACGAGCAATAATTAGTGTTACCCGTGCTAATTCTATCGTTCTGGTAAGTCTACTAAACGAATAATATCAACTGGAGTATCAACAATTTTTTCAAAATCATAAATCCAAAATTCATCAAAGTTACATAAAATTACATATCTTGGTCTGGGAGTTAAATTTCTAGAATATTCCCCAGCTTGACCATAGTGTTGATTAAGCTTTTTCTCATTCTTTGATTTCATTTCAATTAATACAGAACCTAAGCAATCGCGCTCCCAAAAAAGATCGGCAAATCCTGTATTACCTTTCCTACTACCATCGGGAACAATTTCCTCGCATCTTGCTCCAGCTTCCATTAAACCTGGGTAACTAAATGCTTGAAAAAATCTATCGAGAAATATTTGTGCGTCTGCTCTTTCTCTACCAGTAATATATTGCTGACAAAAATTAAGGAACTGATGAATACTTTCATGTGTGGCGGGCATATAATTTAATTTTTCGATTTACACAAAATTAATCTTTTTAGGTTTACTCCCTTCCCGCTTAAAGAATACCTATTTTTATAACCGCTCCTGAGCAAAGTCCGCCAAGGAAGAGCAAGAATACAATCGGGAATCTTTTAGTGGAAAGGGAGTAGTTATTTAATTTCTTAATTTTTTAGGCAGGGTAAAATAAATCTGATTTAATCAAATAGCAGTCACAGGCTTGACATTTATCTAGGAGTGCGATCGCATATAGGGCTAAGTCGATCCACCTGAAAAAATATCTGGCCCAAAATTCCCCTCCGTGTTGATACTCCTTGGGAGCAGTTGGTAGGGTTTTACAATTAATTATCTTGACCTACTTAAAAAGGCTCAAAAGCGAATAATTATTATTATCAGCTTTGTTATATGGGGGTGGAGGGACTTGAACCCACACGACCATTACGGTCAACAGATTTTAAGTCTGCAGCGTCTACCATTCCGCCACACCCCCGTTTGTATTTGCAGCGAGTTGTTTGTGTTCAACATACCGCCTTTTATATTTGAGCATTAATAGGTGCTTTTTGACAAGCAATTTTAAAAGAAACTTCTCAAAGCTGTAAAATGAGTATTGCTGATCTGCCCCTTGAGTGACGGGTATGAAGTGTGAGATAACGGCGCTCATCTGCGCCTATACTACCAATCCGCGCTCTCGGTACAGCCTTTGCCAAGGCTAATTCATAATTTACCGCTCACAGGAGAAATATGCTTGTTGCGCTACTGTATTTGATTTTGGGTGGAACCTATTTGCTGGTGATTCCTTTTGCTCTCTATATCTACCTACAAAAACGGTGGTATGTGGTTAGCTCATTTGAGCGTGCTTTTATGTACTTCCTGGTGTTCTTCTTTTTCCCAGGTTTACTGCTCCTCAGCCCATTTTTAAATTTTCGCCCTCAACGGCGGCAGATTGAAAGTTAAAACAAATTTTATCCTTAGCACTAGATGCGACGAATTGATGTAATTGGAATCGGTATCGGAATATTTGCAGCCGGAGGGCTACCATATCTACTGTTTAAAGTAGCGGGGTTAGATAGTCTACAGGCTGGTATCTGGAGTCAACTGTTATTGATGGGTGGGTTAGTAGGTTGGCTGCTAACCTACCTATTCCGAGTCGGGACAAAAAACATGACTTATAACCAGCAGGTGAAAGACTATAAAGAAGCGGTATTTCAGAAGCAACTCGAAGAACTGACTCCCGAAGAGCTTGCGAAGCTGCAAGCCCAAATAGAACAAGAATCTGCTGAAAAAATCACTTTGGCTGGGGATGAGCATGGAAGCATTCAGGATGACAGCTAAAATAATTTAGTTCTCATGTAGTTGTGCTATAAAATGCCGTTTTTTAATTATCGGTCATGGGTATTCCTTATGCTCTGGGCATTTGAGCTAAAAAAATAAGTTGTACTTATCGCCATAAGTAGGGGACTGAGGCTTTCTGCGTAAGTCCTGAAATAACTGTTCTAACCGTATTCTGTTGAAAAGCTAAAATTCCTGATCTAATCTGCTGCCCTATTAAATTTCAAAAATGACTTCAATCTCTCAGTGCTTTGAGTCCCTGCGTAATCGTAATCAGTGCGCCTTAATTCCCTTTATTACCGCCGGAGACCCAGATTTAGAAACAACGGCTTCGGCACTAAAAATTTTAGATGCCTCTGGTGCGGATATCATTGAACTGGGTGTTCCTTATTCAGATCCTTTGGCAGATGGTCCAGTAATTCAAGCCGCAGCAACGAGGGCGTTAGAACGTGGTGTTAGGTTGGATGATGTCTTATCTGTCGTTGAAAGCGTTAGAAAAGATGTGCGATCGCCCATTATCCTCTTTACCTATTACAACCCAATCTTAAACAGAGGGATTGAAAAGTTCTTAACACAAATTGCCAATGCTGGAGTCCAGGGGTTAGTAGTGCCTGATTTGCCCCTAGAAGAGGCAGAAACCCTGCTGAAACCAGCAGCAGAAAAAGGGATTGAGGTGGTGCTATTAGTTGCGCCTACAAGCCCATCTGAAAGAATAGAAGCGATCGCTCGTCAGTCTCAAGGCTTCATTTACTTAGTCAGCGTTACTGGTGTTACTGGAATGCGTTCTGGTTTGGAAACACGAGTCAAAGATATACTCTTAGATTTACGGCGCGTCACTGATAAACCTATTGGTATAGGTTTTGGTATTTCTAACACAGAACACGCCAAACAGGTAAAAGATTGGGGCGCAGATGCGGCAATTGTGGGAAGTGCTTTTGTCAAACGCTTAAACGAGGGAACACCTGAACAAGGATTAGATGCGATCGCCGATTTGTGCAAAAGCCTCAAGTTAGCAATTACTGATCAATAAATCACGAGTGAGTTTAATGCAGTGCGATCGCCGCTTATTTCTGAGAAACTTAACTCTAGCAGTACTAGCTTCTCAATTACCACTTCAAGTTAAAGCTAACTCTCAGCCTAACTCAGTAATTAAACCACCGCGCGTGAACTACCCACGCACTCCGCTAACGCTTTGTGCGGGGCTTCCAGTCTCATCGGGAATCGCGTCTAAAAGGCAAGAAATCTTTCCTCCTAGCCGACTTACATCCCCTCCACTGGCTGTGTCGCTAGTCAAGAGCGACAATATCCGTAAGGCTACCCTTCGGGAACGCTTCGCGAACATTTTTGATATTTTTTGCAGCGTTGATGTCGCGGTCATGGTCGGTTTTACAATGCCCACAAGTCCAGCTTCTAACATCAAGCGGTAAGCTTCCGACTTGATTTAGACAAACATTGCAAGTTTTAGAAGATGCGAAAAACCTGTCTACTTCTGTGTAGGTTTTTCCATCCATTTCTGCCTTGTATTTGAGCATTGTGCAGAACTGACCCCAACCAGCGTCACTAATAGCTTTAGCTAGGTTGTGGTTTCTTACCATACCTTTGACATTGAGATTTTCTACAGCAATCACTTGGTTTTCGTTGACTATCTTACGGGATAGTTTGTGTAGAAAATCTATGCGCTTCGCGCACGCTTCGCGAACACGACATCTAGCTATTTTGGAGTGAACCTTAGCGACAAGTTTCCTCGCCTTGTTCCTGGTATTACTGCCTTTCTTTTTACGAGAAAGGCTTTGTTGTTTTTTCTTGAGATTTTTAGAATGTTTGGCAATATGTCTGGGATTGTCATACTTTGAGCCGTCTGAAGTTATGCAAAAATGCGTCAAACCCAGGTCGATTCCTATAGTTTTCCCTTCTGTTGAACACTGGGGAGCTTCCTTGCCGTCATCAACCAAAATAGATGCGAAATATTTCCCATCTGGATTTCTTGAGACAGTCACAGTTTTAATGGTTCCATCAAAATCCCGATGGCGACGGCAATAAATTGACCCTACCTTCCCAGGGAGCTTCAGGTAGTCACCATCAAACTTAACGTTAGCTGGGTAACTAATGGATTGTCTACCATGCTTAGACTTGAATCGAGGCAGTTTTGCTCGTTTATCAAAAAAGTTTTTATAGGCAGTTGATAAGTTCAACGCTACGACCTGTAGGCACTGGGAATAGGCGAAACTTAGCCAGGGGTATTCCTTTTTAAGTCCAGGCAATAACCCTTGAATATAACCTCTTGATAGCCCTTTCCCAGTTTTGCTATAGGTTTCTTGGCACAAATTCAACGAGTAATTCCAGTACCATCTGCAACAGCCCATAGCCTTAGCTAGTGCCGTTTGCTGTTCTGTATCGGGATAGATTCGGAATTTGTACGCCTTGTACATATCACGAACTTGGGTTGGTGATAATACTGTAGCAGATTTTTCGTTTAATGCACAGTCCCCGCCCTTGCTTTCATCCCTAAGTTCCGCTTTGCTTCACATAGGGACTTCCCGCAAGGAAGAGTTAAAAGTTGGAGATACGGTGGGATTAATTAGCCCCGCCGTAATTACCCCAAACAACGCTATGATGTAGTTTCAGGTTAGTCGAAAAACCTAATTTAAAAGTAACTACTTACAAAAATATGTATTGTGGACGCTACCGCAATTTTATGACTAGCGCGGTAGCAGCGACGGGAAGCACTGACGCTATAGCTATCAGAAATTGGTTAGTAGACAACAGAGGTAGGGATAGGGTTAAAGGTTTATTGGTTCAACTCTCCTACGCTCACAATTGGGGAATTAAACAAGGTTTTGTAAACGTTGATCCATACAACGATTTAGCGGGCGAGATGAGACAGAGCAAAGCATTTACTAAGTCTAAAAAGCGAGATGAAAGTGGCAACACGGTTAATACGGTAGACAGCGATAACGATGTTAAGGCGTTTACTTTACAGGAAGCACAAGCGATAATTGACGCTTACGAAACCAGTAAAGCTGTTAGTCACTGGACAAGCTTAGTTAAGTTTCTATTCTGGACAGGATGCCGTAGCGGTGAAGCGGTAGCACTACGCTGGAAGCATATTAAGCAGGACTGCACTGTTATTACGTTTGAGGATAGTTACGACCGTTTAACCAAAAGCACTGGAGACACTAAAACCTATGTTGATAGAATTTTCCGTATATCTGACGGTAGTAAGCTACACACACTACTTAAGCAGCTTGAGAGTGAACGATTAGAACCTGATAACCCTAACGAGTTGGTGCTAAAAAGTAAGACAGGGAAACAGATAGATTGGAATGTTTTCTCTGATACTTGGAGAGGTAGACCAAAACACAGTAGTCGAGCAATCATCCCTGACTTAGTAGAGCAAGGTAAGGTTAAACAATACTTGAAACCATACGCTACCCGTCACACATTCATCACTCATCAAGTTAACCTTGGATATCCTGCTCACGTAATAGCTGGATGGGTAGGTAATAGTGCAGACGTTATTTGGAGTCATTACTTTGATAACAGTCATAAGGATGTTGTACCAGGGGATTTTTGACTGGAAAGCTAACTAATTTACCCTTCCGGTGAGCGTTTTAGTAGAAATAGATGCAAAAACAGGCACTATCCAAATGCTAGAATCAGCCGTTAGCTAAAAATTGGTGAAGCTTCAAGACAAACGGCTGCTGGCGGACTCATCCGGCACAGCTTCCTCTGTTCCATAACTCTTGTAGTAATAGTAGTTGTTATAGTAACTACCACTATTGCGGCTAACAGCATTAACCACCACACCCAAAACATTTTGACCTGATTGCTCTAAAATCTCTTTACAATAGGCAAGATTACCGGAATTCGCTACGCCTGGACGAACTACAAACATCATGCCATTTGCCATTTTGCCAAGTATGGTTGTATCAGCAGCGACACTCAACGGAGGAGAGTCGATAATTACAAAATCATAGGTTTGCGCCCACTGCCCAACCAAAACCGCCATCTGACTAGAATCAAGCAGAACTAATGGGTTTGGAGGCGTTATTCCAGCAGTAAGAACCTCCAGATTCTCCATCACTTCTACCACAGCTTGATTAAATTCAGACTGTCCAGTAAGGACACTGCTTAAACCTGTCTGATTCGGTAGTTGCCAAATATCGTGTTGCGATGGCTTACGCATATCCGCATCTACTATCAATACTCGCTGACCTAGTTGAGATATAGCAACAGCCAAGTTAGCAGCAGTTGTAGACTTACCTTCTTGAGGCACAGAACTAGATATCACCATCACTTTCAGTTGGTTATCCAAGCTCATAAACCTCAAGCTAGTGTGAAGCATCCGAAAAGCTTCACTAATAGGTGAACCTGAAGTATTTGTAACAACTATTCCTGGTACTGTGCGCTTTTGATCGCCAAAACGAACGGTGGTGACAGAGTCCATCTTCTCAAAAATAGGAATAGTACCCAACACTGGATAACCCAAAATTCTCTTCGCGTCTTCTGGAGTTTTGATGGATTTGTCTGCTGTTTCTAAAGCTAAAGCAGTCGCTATACCTAACAAAATCCCTAATAATCCCCCTGTCACCAAATTCTGAGCTTTCTTAGGAGCAATAGGACGTTCAGGAACCAAAGCAGGTGTGACAATTCGAGCGTTACCAACTGTCTGATTTTCTTGGACTCGAATTTCTTGGAGCTTAGGTAAAAGAATTTCATAAGTAGATTGAGCCGCTTTTAGCCTACGTTCCAACTCCCTCTGCTGCTGCTCTAGCTTGGGTATAGTATTAATACGTTGTCTATAAGCGGCTTGTACGTTAGCTAAAGCATATATCTGCTTCTCTAAGCTGGTGCGTTCTGCTGATGCACGAGCAAAGTCTGTAATTAGTGATTGTTGTACACCATTAGTTTGAATTGGCACAATTTTGTTGGGCAACGGTTGAGAGCCTAGGAAACCTTGTTGGAATTCCTGTCTTAATAATGCTTTTAGATTAGCTTCCTTATCTTGCAAATCGACGATGACAGGATGCCCTTCTTGAAAACGAGTACGTTCAAGTGCTAGTTTTTCTTGTATTTCTTGCAAATTGGCTAAGAGTTTTTGTGTGCTTGGAGACTCACCAACAGAAGCCGCTACCACTGTGGCATTTAAATCATTTCCGAATAACTGCTGTAGACCTTGAACGC
This sequence comes from uncultured cyanobacterium, assembly GCA_963711165.1. Taxonomy (GTDB): domain Bacteria; phylum Cyanobacteriota; class Cyanobacteriia; order Cyanobacteriales; family PCC-9333; genus Crinalium. The sequence goes on from CAVQDG010000059.1 coordinate 56,889, forward strand.
GGGATGTTTCTGCTGCATACTTAGATTGAGCTTCAGTAATCTGTTGAGTTAGGTTATTGAGAACCTCTGTCGTTGATGTTGCTTCACCTGCTAAATCTAGAACTTGGTTTTGTTCTTTAAATTTACGTAAATCTTGTTCTGCTTGGCGCACAGTAACTTCGATTATGGGCAATTGTTTTTCGACAAACTCTCTAGCTGCTGTAGCTTCAGATCTTTGAGCATTTACATCACTTTTGATGTAAATATTCATTACTGTATTAATAATCCGGGCTGCCTTAGCGGGATCTGTGTCTTTATAAGAAACTTCTAGAATATCTGTGGATTTTACATTGGTAACTTTGAGTGGTTTTAAAAATTGCTCAGGCTTTTGTGATAAATTCAGTGTAGCTATAGTCTCTTGTGCCACGGGAATGGAATTAATTAGTGCTGCTTGAGTGTCGGTTGGGTTGCTCTTACTCGCAGCCCCATCTAAGTTGTTCAAATTTGCCAAATTTAATAATGCGGAAGTGCCATTGCTCTTTTTGAGCAGAATTTGGCCTTCTGCTTGGTAAACTGGCTTTTGTTGAAATGTAACTAGCGTTGTCACCCCTAATACAGCAGCAAATACTAAAGAAGCGGGTAGCCAACGGCGTTGGAGAATCAACCAGTATTGAGTAATTTCATCCATACCAATAATTTAAGAAATGTGAGTGAGTGTTTTGTTTATTAACTATCAGTGAAAAATAAACTTTTTCAAATTTTAAATAATAACTTTACCAAATTGATTTTTTTTAGTTA
>CAVQDG010000060.1:0-15601 GCA_963711165.1 uncultured cyanobacterium
ACTGTGGGACGACGCGGGGTGTTTACATTAAGCCGATGGTTGATAACGATCGCGTGTTGATTCCGTTATCAGACCGCTTGCTGGGTCGAGTAGTGGCAGAAGATGTTATTCACCCAAAAACCGGGGAAATAATCGCCCGCCGCAACCAAGAAATACCTGATCCTCTCACTGAAGAGATTGGACGGGCTAAGGTAGAGCAAGTATTTGTGCGATCGCCTCTGACTTGTGAAGCAGCAAGGTCTGTGTGCCAACTGTGCTACGGTTGGAGCCTGGCTCACGGACATTTTGTAGATATGGGTGAAGCAGTAGGTATTATTGCTGCCCAATCTATCGGTGAACCAGGTACTCAGCTAACCATGCGTACCTTCCACACGGGCGGTGTATTTACAGGGGAAGTAGCACGTCAAGTCAGCGCACCATTCGAGGGGATAGTACGCTTGAGCGGTGTGCGTAGTCGCCCTGTGAGAACCCGTCACGGGGAAGACCGCGAACAAGTAGAATTTGCAGCAGAACTGATCTTAGAACCGCTTGTTAAGGGTAACAAGAGGCAAACTGTCTCACTAACTGCGGGTTCACTGTTACTGGTTAAGGAAGGTCAAAAAGTAGAAGCTGGAGCGCTACTTGCAGAAGTAGCAATGGCTAAAGCTCGTCGCTCAACTGAAAAAGCGGTGAAAGATGTTGCTACGGGACTAGCTGGTGAAGTTGTATTTGCTGACTTAGTGCCAGAAGAAAAAACCGACCGTCAAGGCAACACCACCCGCATTGCCCAAAGAGGAGGTTTAATTTGGGTACTTTCTGGGGAAGTTTATAACTTACCTACGGCTGCAGAACCAGTCGTCAAAAATGGCGACAAAGTGGAAATTGGTAGTGTACTGGCAGAAACCAAACTTGTATCTGCTAATGGTGGTGTTGTACGCATCCGAGGTGAGCGAGAAATTGACATCATCACCGCATCAGTTTTGCTTGATCAAGCACAAGTAAAAAGTGAAACCAATGGTGGTCGGGAACACTATGTTATTTACACAACCGATAGTCAACGTTTTTCCTTACTAGCTGCACCAGGTACAAAAGTCCAAAACCATGCAGTGGTGGCTGAGTTAGTTGATAATCGCTATCGCACCCACACAGGCGGCATTATTAAATATGCTGGTGTAGAAGTAGCCAAGCGAGGTAAAGCCAAGCAAGGTTATGAAGTAGTTAAAGGTGGCACGCTGCTGTGGATACCAGAAGAGTGTCATGAAGTCAATAAAGACATTTCTTTGCTGAATGTTGAGGACGGTCAATACGTCGAAGCTGGTACTGAAGTAGTTAAAGATATCTTCTGTCAAACTGGCGGGATTGTCGAAGTTGTGCAGAAAAATGACATTCTGCGCGAGATGGTAATTAAGCCTGGTGAATTACATTTACTTGATGATCCAGAAGCCGGACAAAAAATGGATGGCAGCTTGGTTTATCCAGGGCAAGAAATTCTTCCTGGTTTGCCAACAGTTACAGAGTTGCGGTATCTAGAGTATGTAGAAACTCCAGAAGGCGCAGCTTTATTGGTGCGACCTGTAGTTGAATATCAAGTTCCTGATGAGCCTAGCGTACCTTCTCAGGCTTCAATTAATGAAGTTGGACGCGGCAAGATTGAACTGCGAGCTTTGCAGCGTTTACCTTTTAAAGATGGTGAGCGGGTTAAATCTGTAGAAGGTGTTGAGTTGCTCCGTACCCAACTGGTGTTGGAAATGGATTTGGAGGCACTTTCGGCTCAAATAGCTGCTGATATTGAATTGGTTCCCGATCCTGACGGCGAGGAAGGCGACTGGAAGTTACAGTTAGTAATTCTGGAATCGTTGGTTATTCGTCGTGACACTGCTGCTGATCCGCTTGGTGGTAGCACCGAGACGAGAATACTTGTGAAAGAGGGAGATGCGATCGCGCCTGGTGCAGTTGTCGCACGTACAGAAATCCAGTGTAAAGAAGCGGGTGAAGTACGGGGTATTCGGGAAGGAGTCGAAGCAATTCGCCGGATCTTGATTATGCGCGAGAGCGATCGCATTACATTGGATACTAATGGTCAACAACCAACTGTTAAACCAGGTCAGCTAATTGTTGCTGGAGCTAAAATTGCAGAAAATGCTATAGCTACTGAGTCAGGTCAAGTAGTTCGCGTAACAGAACCTAAAGCATGGGAAAAATTCCATGAACGCCTGAATAAGCAATTTATAGAACCACTAGGCGGACAATTTGAGCAGTTGACACGCCTTTTGCACCTTGACAAAATACCACTTAGCCCGTTCAAGCCAGGAGAAGTAGAAACTGAGGAACAAGCTAAACAGCGTCTTGAACAAGCAAGGAAAGAACTTGAGAAGAAGCTAGAGGAGAAATACGGCGCTGAAAATTATGGTTCGTTTTACTTCAAATGGAAATATGGCGGTGGACTTACCCCTGAAGAAGCGACCAAAATGGACAGCAAAAAAGCTGATCTCCCTGAAGCCGCTCGACTATATATAGAGCAAAGCATCAACACCATCAGTAAAGCAAAAGAAGAGATCGACTGGGTGTTTGGTCATAAAGTGCAGTTGCGAATTGCTCGTCCTTATCGTGTATCAAATGGGGCAATTCTGCACATTGATAACGGTGACTTGGTACAACGCGGTGACAACCTAGTGTTGCTGGTATTTGAACGCTCCAAAACTGGGGATATTATCCAAGGTTTGCCCAGAATTGAAGAACTTTTGGAAGCACGTAAACCCAAGGAAGCTTGTATTCTGGCGCGACGTGCTGGTACTGCTTCTGTAGTTTACAGCGACGATGAAGCCACAGAAGTCAAACTGATTGAGCCTACAGGCTTAATTCAAGACTATCCATTAGGACCAGGGCAGAACGTGATCGTTTCCGACGGTCAAGAAGTCATTGCTGGTGAGCCACTCACAGATGGTTTATCCAACCCCCACGAAATCTTAGAACTTTTCTTTGAACTACACCGTGAGGAACATGGTGTTTATGAAGGTGCTTTACTTGCACTCCAACAAGCGCAAGCGTTTTTAGTGAACGAGGTACAGTCGGTATATCAATCACAAGGTATTGATATTTCCGATAAGCACATTGAAGTAATTGTGCGTCAAATGACCTCAAAAGTTCGCATAGATGATGGTGGCGATACTACCATGCTGCCTGGGGAACTGGTAGAACTGCGTCAGGTTGAGCAGGTAAATGAAGCGATGGCAATTACTGGAGGCGCTCCAGCAGAATACACACCAGTACTACTGGGGATTACTAAGGCATCGCTGAATACAGATAGCTTCATTTCTGCGGCTAGTTTCCAAGAAACTACTCGTGTCTTGACTGAAGCAGCAATTGAAGGTAAATCTGATTGGTTACGCGGATTGAAGGAAAACGTGATCATCGGTCGGTTGATTCCAGCCGGAACAGGATTTAATGCCTATGAAGATCCTGCGATGATGAGTAGTTCTACGGATTCCGATACTAGCAATGTTGGCGGTTTCTATCCTTATGGAGAAGTGGCTGGTATTGCGATCGATGATCCTCTAGATGTTGTTCTAGATGACCGGACAGCCCGTAACTATAGTTTGGATGAAACGGCCCCTGGTTTTGGGATTGTTGGTCGTCCTAACGGTGATCTAGCTGGCGCTGATAGCTTGACTTTAGGCACACCTCCCGCCTTTGGTGCAGGCTTCTCAGATGAGATAGATGATGAATTAGATTTGGAGATAGAAGACTTCGATGAAGAGGATTTTGAGGACGACGATGAGGAGGAAGAGGACGAAGAATAATTAATCTGCTGTAGGGGCGGGTTGACAGAGACAGGGCTTACGCAAGAGATCCCCCTAAATCCCCCTTAAAAAGGGGGACTTTGAATTAGTCATAAACCCGCCCCTACTTGATATTAAGCCGCGTTTTGTAGTTCTCCGGTGCGGATAGCCAGCGATGATGTCTGGTTGCCACGCCGGACTTTTATTTGAAGTAAAGAACCCATGGGATTATTTTCCACTACGTCCTGCAATTGTTCAGCCGTTGTCACAGGTTGCTCGTTAATCTGCAATACTACATCTCCACGACGTAAACCAGCTTGTGCTGCTGGTGTATTGGGCAATACTCTTACTACTAAAACACCGTTGATTTCTGGCACTTGCAAGGGAGAATTAGGATCGCTATTGTTCTCCGCAGCTAGTTGGGGAGTTAGGGTGGTCATCTGAATACCTAGATAAGGATGTTGTACTTTAATTCCTTGTGCTAGTTGAGTAGAAATTTCTTTGGCTTTATTAATTGGAATGGCAAAACCAATTCCCATTGCATCGGGACGGATGGCGGTGTTGATGCCAATCACTTCTCCTTTACTATTTAATAATGGTCCTCCAGAGTTACCAGGATTAATGGCTGCGTCTGTTTGAATGAAGTCTAGGCGTTTACCAGGAATGCCTACAGCCGCGCTGGAACGTTTGAGGGTGCTGACAATACCTAGAGTGACAGTATTATCTAAGCCGAAGGGGTTGCCAACTGCGATCGCCCAATCTCCTACTTGTACTACGTTAGAATCTCCCAGAGGTGTTACTGGTAAGTCATTCCCTCCCTGAACTTTTACTACAGCTAAATCTGTAACTTCATCCACGCCTTGCACTTTTCCTTCCAAGGTACGCCCATCCTTAAGGGTGACAGTTACTTTATCTGCTTGATCGACTACATGAGCATTGGTGAGAATTACCCCACTACGGTCAATAATGAAGCCAGAACCCTGACCACGCAAGCGTTCTTGCTGAGGCATTTGGGGAACAAATTGATCGCCAAAAAAGTGCCGTAATCTTGGATCATCAAAAAACGGATCAACACGGCGGGTAATTGTGCGTTCAGTATCAATTCTTACTACGGCTGTTCCCACCCGATTGACAGCAGCAGCTACAAAGCTATCCCCGTTACCGCTATTAGTCTGTACGGCTAATTTTGCTGCGGGTATTTGGCTTGATATTGCTGCTTGTGCAGGTAAGTTACCGAAAATACCCAAAGTTAATCCTGATGCAATTAGGGTTGTAAGTAAAATCGGGAGGAGGGAGGAGAGAGGAGGGAGGGGTAAGGAAAAATTTTTACGCATTGGTTATGAGCCTTATTGCCTATGGGAAAAGTGATTTTAAGAGATTTTAACCGCAGATATAGCGCGTTAGCGCTTCCCGCAGGGTACGCAGATAAACGCAGATATTTCTGTGATTAATTATTTTGAAAGATAGGCTCTAAATCCTGTAAAAGCGAAGTATTTGTGCTTCAAAAAATGATCCCTACAAATATTTGATGTAGAGATGTACTATAGTACGTCTCTACATATTGCTCAAGTATGGCAAAGTTAGATTTGCCGTTAAGCTAGGATCTGGATTACAACTGCTGCCTGATTAACTCTGCATGATCGGATCAAACCCACTAACTGACGAAATGCTACCTGCAAAACCTCATGTGCATGGCGATGGAGAACATACCCATCCTCATGTTCACAGTGAAGAGTCACGGCGACGAATTGTCAACCGCCTCTCTCGGATTGAAGGACATATCCGAGGAATTAAAAATATGGTGCAGGAAAGCCGCCCGTGTCCAGATGTGCTGGTGCAAGTGGCTGCGGTACGGGGTGCTTTAGATAGAGTGGCGCGGATAATTTTGGATGAACATTTAACTGAGTGTATTGGTCGTGCTGCTAAAGAAGGCAATATTGAAGTCGAGATTGAAGAGTTAAAGGCTGCTTTAGATCGATTTTTGCCTTAAGTGTTAATTTATGTGCGATCGCAGATCTTCAGTAACTTAGATAAAATTTATCCTGATACTCAACTAACCCAGCAGTAGAAGTAAGTGGTAGATGCACCCTAAACATTAACATCCCAGCTACTCTATGCTGGGGTTTTTATTTTATAGTTCACCCCGAAAAGCGCGATCTAATCATCAGATTAATTATCTTTAATCTTATCTAACTGATCTCACCAGCAGCTAAAACTTGCTCAACAGTTAATGATAATTCTGGAAAAGTTTGAGAAACAATCTGCTGATTTCCAGTAAATACAGATTCCTCGTAAAAACCTTCAAGCAATAGCAAAACTGATACTTGATTTTTAAGCGGATCTACAATCCAATATTCAGGAACCCCTAAAGCTGCATATTCAGAACGTTTACGTCTGTAATCGCGACTAATGGATTCAGGGCTAACTACCTCCACTACTAATAATGGAGCAGTTTCAAAAACAGCAGATTCATTCATTAATTCTTTTGCTTGTGCAGATGTTACGACACAAACATCTGTCAATCTAGATTTATTTTTTCCTGTTCGGATTCCGGTTTCTTTAAAACAGAGCCAATCTAACCCTAAGCGATTAATTTCTGCATCTAGTAAATGCTCTATAAATTTAGAAATTAAAAAATGTTTAATTGTAGGCGGATTCACTATTTCTAGTCTCCCATCAACTAATTCATAACGGTGATCTGTCCCGTCATCATAGGTAAGATATTCATCAAAAGTATATAGGCGTTCAGCAGTGGTTACAGTCATACTCGGTTTAACCTACAGCAACTCTTGTAATTCTTGCGCTTCCATCCCCATGATATGCTCTAACTTTAATAATCGTTCCAGCGTCACTCTTGGCGACTCATAAAATACTTCATCCTGCTCAATTTGACGGTAACGACTCGCCGACAAATCATATTTATTTGCTTTCACCTGCGCTTTTGTAACCCAAAACTGACGATTTAATTGATTAATTTCCGCTTGTCATCCAGGGAAAACCATCATGATCCATATCAATCAGGTTACAAACTTCGATTAAAGTCCCTGGTTTGCTGATTTTAAATTCAGCATTTTGCATATACCGTTCAAAAGAACTTACCTTCTTCACAAAAGGCAAAGAACAATGCGACCCTTAATCTGTCGTTAAAATGCGTAATTTATGTATTTTTTGGAATTTGTCCCGATCGTATTACATTCTTAAGAATAAAGAATATGTAGATGCACCCTGATAATTAAGACCCCTAGCCTTTAATGGCTGGGGTTTTTATTTTTAAATACTAATCCTGATTTTCTAAGTAATTTCACCACTATTAACTGGTTGGACACAATATATTTATTCAAAAGCTCATTAGAAAAACGGTTGGATAAATCAAAAAAATAGCTGATCTATAGAGATATAGATTTAGCTTAAAAAGTTGCGGTTATGAAATATCCCCTCCTGCATCGGTGCTTAACACCTGTTAATAAAACTCAGCCAGAAGGATTCACAATTTTAGACATCATGGCTCATGTTGTAATGGTGGGAATTTTTATGATAAGTGTTAATACTTTATTTACGCCATCAACTACAGGGAATAGTGGTGAATCTAATAGCCGTGCTGCACTGGTACTTTATTTGAGATAGTAGATCTACGTTGGCGTAGTCTGCCAAAGGCACTGCACTTTGCTCGGTAAGTTAGTACAAAAGTAGTAATTTGAAATATTTTAAGATTTATCCTGATGGTTAGTCTGAGTAGGAGTAAAAAGGAAAGGTAGATGCACCCTGATAAATATTGAATAACCCCAGCCGTTACAAGCTGGGGCTTTTTATTTAAGAATTATTTTTAGGATAGGTTCTCAACATTTGCTATCAACGAGCTTGGCGTAGTTCTTCGCGTAACATTTGTTTATATATTGTAGGTAGCTTGCTACTCATAGAATTATCTTCAATTCCATATCCTAAGCTTGTCCAAGTACCGGATAACCGTTTTAATACTTGGTTGATTTTTCCTTGTCGCAGTAATTCTGAAATATCAACTCCCCAAGCTTGAGGATCTTTTAACCAAGCGTAAACTACTGCATCCTGATATTCTGGTTCAAAACTGTAAGATTTCCAAAACATAAAACCTGACGGTTTAGGATGATACCGCTTGGCTTTTTCATCCCACGTTGTATTAATCATTTGATAACGTCCAGCAGCAGTTGAACAGTTACCAATATTAGTACCAACTAAAATCGGTACGCAACGGTTAGGATGGTTATTTAAATCGGAAACATGATCTCCGCCATAGATGATGGAATAGGGACGGCGATCGTTTGCTTCACTTGCAGATATAGTTCGCATTAAAGCGCGAATATATGGATCGCCTTCCTTAATAACAAGTGGTTGTGTGCCGTAAGCGTTTGTAGGTGAATTTACGGACGGCGTTTCTCGATTACCTAAAGGAAAATGCAACAAGAAAAGTAGGAAAGCGATCGCACTTATACTTGCAGCAAGTTTAATCTGCCAAACTGATTTACTCACACTTTCTTGCTGTAAATTCGATTTGGGATCGTCTTTCAAGGATGAGAAACGCCTAGTCACAGAAATAGCCTTATATTGCGAAATAAATTAAGATGCGGGAACGCACTAATTACACAACCCCAGCAAATAGCTGATCCCAACTTTTTTTCGGTGTCTCTTTAGCAACAACCTCGACAATTTTGTTCCTAGATTCAGGTATAGTCAAAGCTTCCACACAAACCTGGGCAACTTTTTGACGCGGGATACTACCGTCAAACAGGGTATCTGCTGACGACATCACGACAGAATTAGAGTTATCCTCGTTTTTCAACCCACCAGGGCGCACAATTGTATAGGTGAGACCGCTTTTTTGGATATACTCTTCTGCTCTTTTTTTCCACACTAAAATTAACCAGAACAAGTTAAGTGGATGGAAGAGTTTAGATGTACACAGGGAAGATACAAACACAAAATGCTCAATTCCGGTAGCTTTAGCAGCATCTACTAAATTCTTTGTGCCTTCATAGTCCACCTGATAGGGGTTAGTGGGATCAAAGCTAGGTTTGGCTCCCGTAGCGCACAACAGTACTGTACTATCTGCGATCGCACTTTTAAGACTATCCACCGAAAACAAATCACCTGTAACTAATTCTGCTTCAGAGGGTAGTATTTCTCTGGCTGTTTCTAAGTTCCGAACGAAGGCGCGAACAGGAATCTGACGCTTAACTAACTCTTGTACAATTCTACGCCCAGTTTCGCCTGTTGCTCCTGCGACAAATGCTTTCATATTTCTCCGTAATTTTCACATGGTAGAGCCTTGGATGTGCAAGCTATGCTAATTGAACAGGGAATAATTGCCAAAGCAATTAGCGTAAGCGCCGTTGCCGTCAGTTTTTTTAATGTTGTGCTACTTTTTGTAAGGGATTTCTCCCTTGTATATAGCTAATAACTGACAGCTGGTAGAGACGCGCCATGGCGCGTCTCTACTCTTCCCCCAATTGTACGAACTTTGGATAAAAGTCCTCGTCTTTAGCCCAAAGATCTAAAATTAAAGCGTCAAATTCAATTTCTACTGGCAACATCAGGAAACGGCAAAAAACACAGGAGATCAGGGATGCAGTCGCAATTTATAGAAAATCAACCCTTTGAGGTTCCTCAAGATATTTTTGATTCCGGCTCAAATTTGATCGAACCAGATGCAGAAGTAGCAAGTACGGAAGAACCGATGCGTTTTTCTAGCCAGTTTGTAGACTGCATGGAAATGTATGCTGATGCGGTAACAGTTGCTAAATATCTAGATGCTCATCAAGGTTGGTTTTGCCGTTGCGCTCATCCGATGACAGCAGAACCTTTGGGAGACAATGGTTATGCTTTAACAATTGGACGTTTTGGTTCTTTTGGTTATCAGGTAGAACCAAAAATTGGTTTAGATTTGCTACCGCAAGAAAATGGAGTTTACCCTATCCGCACGATACCAGTGCCGGGATATGTACCTCCAGGGTATGAAGTTGACTTTAATGCTGCTATGCAGTTGGTAGAACTACCAACTGATAATTTTGAGGCGAAATCCAAACTACCTGCTGTAATTACGCGAGTTGAGTGGCAGCTAGATTTATCAGTTTATATTCAGTTTCCTAAATTTATTTACAAGTTGCCGAAATCGGCGATTCAAACAACAGGCGATCGCGTTTTACGGGAAATTGTACGGCAAGTTTCTCGCCGTTTAACCCCCAAAGTGCAAGAAGACTTTCACACTAGCTTGAATATTCCCTTTTCTGCAAAATCAATGAAAAATCGCTCTTAAAGCATATCGAAAAAGAAATTTTAACCGCAGATAAACGCAGATAAACGCAGATAAATGCTGATAAATGCTGATATTTTCGGTGATTAACTATTTTTGGGATAGGCTCTAAGAGTAGAAAAACTTCAGGGGATTTATTTGACGCGCCTGAATTTTGTGGCAAAGGCTATTTTTTACTAATAATCCTTTGAATAATTTCTAGACCGCTAACAGCTTGCCAACTAAATAATCCTAGTAGGGCAACATTCAACAATATGTGGGTGTAACGCGCCCAATCTTTCCCTTTTTGCATATAGGGAGACAGTGAAGCTGAAACGGCAATTATTCCTGTCATCCCTAAACCTGCTAACAGGTGGGGACCAAAAAACAGCTTGCTGTTGTTGTAATAGGTAACACCCATACCAACTAGCGTACCGACAACCATCAAGGCTAACAAGATTGAGCCAATTTGGTAGTGGCGATTATTAAATTTGCCCTGGATTAACTCTTTTTTGACTTCCCCCGTGGCATTTCTGGTACGTCGAATTTGAATGCCTAAATATAAGGCATAGATAGAAGTACCTAAGACAATCCACATCCAAATTGGATGAATAAAATTCAGCCAAAATCCAATTTCTTTTTGGGTTTCTAAGCTCATAGGATGCAGATCATTTTTTAAGGAACTTTATAAAACTTATCATAAATGATACAACTATTTGCATAGTTAGTATTACCTCTAACGCTTGATGTCTAAAAGTGCCAAAATTTGGTAAACAGATAATAAATTTTCCTGCTGGGATAGAGGTTGAATGTTTCCGGTTTGGTTACAAGCAGGATTTTGGGGTTTAGTAAGTGGATCAGCATTGCTGATTGATGCTTTAGTTGGGTATTTTGTCAAGATACCGCCAAGAGCGATCGCGGCAATTATGGCATTTGGCGCTGGTGTGCGAATTTCAGCACTATCTTTTTAGTTAATGGATGAAGTTTACAAGCGTGGTGGCTTCAATTCCACATCTTTTGGCTTTCTAGGCGGTGCGGCAATATATCCTTCTTCTAGTTTTATTGAGGTTTACAACATGGCAGACCAACACATAAAAAAGGTGTTGAATGTAGGGGGTAATAGCAAGGATATTGCGATACCTAGCCAATACAACGGTTGGCAGCATATTCTACTCGATATTGATCCCAGGGGAATGCCAGATATTGTGTGTGATGCGCGTGAATTAATAAGTTTGGAAGAAAATCAATATGAGGCAATTTATTGCTCACACAATCTTGAGCATTATTACCGACATGATGTATATCAGGTTCTTAGGGGATTTGCTCACGTCTTGAAACCGGACGGGTTTGTAGATATACGTGTACCCGATATGGAGGCATTGATGAGAACTGTAGTAGAAAATCAGATGGATATTGACGATTTTCTATATGAGTCCCTAGCAGGACCTATAACAGTACGAGATGTAATTTATGGATACGGAGTTGAAATAGAACGAAGTGGGAACGATTTTTTCGCACATAAGACAGGATTCTCACCAATATCTTTATCAAGGATTCTAAATGAATGTGGATTCCCTATTGTATTGATCAGTGTTGGGAATATCGAAATTGCTGCATTGGCTTTCAAAGATAACCCCACCGATTACATCAAGAATCTATTCGGTCTACCTTCTGCATAGAACGACGAGGTTTTGAAGGTCTAAGCTGTTGTGTTTCTTTGATTTTATATTTGAGAGAGGGAGGAGAGAGGAGGGAGGAGAGAGGGGTATTGTGTTTGATAACTTTTCTACTGAGTTATCAAATGTACAATTTAGATGCGCGTTAGCTTAGAACCCTTTGGAAGCATGGTTAAAAGCCCGTTACATCTCTCCACGCACCAAGGCTGAGAAAATTAGCGATCGCTTTTGGCGCACTCCTTGACCATAAAATTAAGTTTTGTACGCAAGTGCGGATAAATTCCCTAACCAGGTATTAATTAATAATTGGTCATTGTTAATTGTTATGGCATTTACTCAAGATCAGTTTTTGATACAGTCGGCTCGCGGTGGTGATATTAAGAGGGTAGTAAAAATAATATCTAATGGCGCAAATGTCAATGCTATAGATCGAGATGGTACAACCGCGTTAATGTTTGCTGCTCAAAAAGGCTATACAGAGATTGTGCGATCGCTCTTAAATTCTGGTGCTAATGTTAATCAAGCTAGAAAATTTGGTATTACTGCTTTAATGTTGGCTGCTGCTAGTAATCAAATTGATGTAGTAAAAACTTTACTAGCTCATAACGCTGATATAAATGCCAAAAATGATGACGGTAGCACAGCATTAATGGCAGCGTCTTTTAAAGGTAATATTGATATTGTACAAATATTGCTAACTGCTGGTGCAGATATCAATATCAAAGATCAAGACAACGATACTGCTTTAAAATTAGCACTTAAAATTGGTAATATAGCCGTTGTGCAAGCATTATTAAGTGCGGGTGCAGATTTAAATGATGTTAACAATGATGCTCTTACAATAGCTGCAAGTCAAGGACAAACTGATCTAGTGCAACTATTATTACAACATGGGGCAAATGCGAATACTAAAAATCAAGAGGGCGAGACAGCTTTAAGTTTAGCTGCGGATCAAGGATATATAAAAATTGTACAAATATTACTAGAATCTAATGCTGATCCAAATATCCGTAACTTGGATGGAGGAACAGCTTTAATTGCAGCCGCCGCAGGCGGTTATACAGATATTGTAGTCGCTTTACTTGAGCATGGTGCTGATATTAATGCAAAAGATCGAGATGATGAAACGGCTCTTAATTTAGCTGTTGTTGAAGGTCATATTGATACTGTAGAAATTTTACTTGATCGCGGTGCTAACTTTCAAGCTAGAAATAAATTAGGCGATACACCTTTAATGGTAGCTGCATTGCATGGTCATACAGAAATTGTAGCAGCTTTGTTGCAAAAAGAAGCTGATTTTAATATTAAAAACTTTGGTGAGACAGCTTTAACTTTAGCTGCACTACACGATCATATTGAAGTAGTTGAAGTTTTGCTACAAGCTGGTGCTGATGCTAATATTAAATTTGATGATGGCAAAACGTTGTTGATGAAAGCTTGTGATAGTAATAATATTGTTCTGATTCAAGCATTACTAACTTACGGCGCTACTCCTAATATTCAAGCTCAAGCTAATGCAACCGCTTTAATGTGGGCAGCGCATCGTGGTTATGTAGATGCTGTCAAAATATTGCTAGAAGCTGGCGCAGATGTGAATATTAAAAATCAAGGGGGGTATACAGCTTTAATGTTGGCAGAATTTAATGCTTATCCTGAAGTGGTGAAAATGCTAAAATCTGCTGGCGCTGAGGAGTAGAAATGTAGCATACTACAAACAATGATTGATTTTAGATAGAAAACCTAAATCCCCCTAGCCCCCTTAATAAGGGGGGAATATTCCATTCAAAGTCCCCCTTATTAAGGGGGATTTAGGGGGATCTAGAAGTAAGTACGGAGGTAGTAAAGTAGGTTGATTAAAATTTACCATTAACGGGCAGGGCGGGATAGAAATTAGTTTGAATATTAGTTAGTTGAATTTTGCGATCGCACTGCAATTATCATTGAACCTGTAACCACAAACAACGCTCCCAAAATTCCTACTACCGTGATATGTTCTGGTTTAATTAAATTAGGAGCAATCCCAGCTACTACCCACATTGATGTCAAGGTAACGATAGGTGCTAAAGTTACTATAGCACTAACTTTTGATGCTTCCAAATGATCTAAAGATTCAGCAAAAGCACCGTAACCCATTACAGTATTTATCCCGCAAAATAACAGCATTGCTAATTGTACAGCCGTAAGTGTAAAAATTGGCTGAGGTTTGGCTAAAGGAGTTAATAATAATCCACAACCGCCATAAACTATTAGTAGAATATTAGAAGACGGTAAGGTGTGCAACAGTTGCTTGAGAGCTAAACTGTATACTGCCCAAACTATAGCTGAAAAAATTAGGATACTACTGCCTATTAAATATTTATTTCGCTCGTTGAGTATAGCTATTATTTGTTCATTAAAAAATAAAACTAAACCCAGAGTTAGTAAACCTAAGCCTATCCATTGAGATAAAGTATAACGTTCCTTAAAAATAAATAATGCTCCCAAACCCATTAAAACTGGAGCTAATTGAATTAAAACTTCCGCGTTTGATGGTGATGTTTGTGCTAAACCTTGGAGAAATAAGACGTAATGAAATAAAAAGAAAATAATGGCGATCGCGATTAACTTTATTGGCGCAGCACTGATTTTTTCTACTGTCGGTAATTCTTGACGGACAGCTAAAAAAGCTGTTAGCAACACAAAGGAAACTACAAAGCGAAACCAAGTAACAGTATAAACATCAAGTGCTTGAACTGCTACTGCTAAAGCAATTGGAACAGTACCCCACATAATAACAGTAAATATTGATAACGCTAATCCTAAGCGCCATCTACCTGAAGTTTGATGTAGTGACATTTTGTGATGATAAATTTGTTAAAAATCGCATTTTAGCAGCAATTTTCTATTAACTACTTTCCGTAGCATCTGGCACAGAATATTGCAATGGGATAGTAACTATAAAAGTTGTACCCGCTCCAACCTCACTCTCCAGCGTAATCTTTCCTTGGTGTAAATCTACGCAATTTTTAACAATTGCTAATCCTAATCCTGTACCTGAAATTTTGCCAACATTCTTCGCTCTGTAAAAATTATTAAATAGCTGTTCTTGATCTTCCTTAGCGATGCCTATACCTGAGTCTTGAATGCGGAAGATAGCTTCTTTTTGTGTATAACTCAATTCAAAATTAATCATTCCGCCAGAGGGTGAATACTTGGTGGCATTGGAGAGCAAATTAGTTAAAATATGCTCTAGCAGGTTTTGATCCATGCAAGTATCTTGGCGATCGCCAGAACTCATAAAATTGATATTATACTTATTACCTGCATTAATCTGCATCTCTGCTACTAGCGATTGGCAAAATCCTTTGAGATCAAAAGGCATTGGGTTAAAATCTAACTTTCCGGCTTCGACTTTACCAATTGTCAAAATCTCATTAGTTAAATGAAGTAGTTTATTGACTGAATTTTGAACTTGACGAAGATGCCCTTGTTTTTTTTCATGGCTTAACTTATCTGCATAAATTTCAAGTATTTCTGCGGAAAGTGAAATGGAAGATAGCGGATTACGGAATTCGTGAGAAATCATGGAAACAAACTGAGATTTTAGTTCGTTTAGTTCCTTTTCTCGTTGCAAACTCTTGATAACTTCGTTACGGAGAGCAACTTCAGCGTCTATAGCTTTTTTCGCTGCAAGTCGAAGTTCTAACTCATCCATAACAATAGCTGCTAAGTCTTGTAAAGTTGCTTTTTCTGCTTCTGTAACCTCACGAGGTTCGTAATTAATTACACATAAAGTTCCTAATCTAAAGCCATCGCTTGTAATTAAGGGAGCAGCAGCATAAAATTGTAGTCCAAACTCTCCCGCTACTAAAGGATTAGCCAATGTGCGAGGATCTACTCTAGCATCTTTTACTACATAAACCTCG
>CAVQDG010000061.1:0-23779 GCA_963711165.1 uncultured cyanobacterium
TTTGTTATTACTTACAGTCAAAATTCTGATACTGTTTTTGACCTCTCCCCAACCCCTCCCCTACTAGGGGAGGGGCTTATTATTCCCCCTTCCCTTGCAGGGAAGGGGGCTAGGGGGTTAGGTTTTTAATAGAGCCAACAGTATCAAAATCCTTCTCCCCCTCCCTGTCAACGGGGAGGGGGTTGGGGGGTGGGGTTTCACAACTTAATTTTATTAATATCCTTAACTATCCTTCCAATCTTCCACCTCATATAGAAAACGAGTCCCTCCCACCAACTTCCGATTAGCAGAAGTACTTTGCACAAATACTACATATTTCTCCAAATTACTCGGTTTCAGCCGCACACTAGAACCTGCTGGTAAACCCAACATTTCCCTCGCTGCTGCACCTTCAAACAAATCACCAGTCTTCCTATCCATCAAAATAATCTCTTTATGCCCTTGGATAGTTTCTGTCTTAGTAAATTCATAAAAACCCCTCCCAACCTTAAAAGTTAAACCATTTTCTAATACAAAAGCCTTAATCGAAATATCATTATCAACCGCCAAAACCTGAAAACGCCCAGGTGTAACAACCCGCAAATCTGCTTCACCATAATCCTCTACTGCTTCCCGTTGCAGCATCGTACTAAAAATCTTATTTAAACCACGACTCATCCGCCCTTGTTCAACAACTTCTTGCTCATAAGCTTGCAGTTGTTCATCAGAAGATTGTTGATAACAAACTGCCAAAAACAAATCAGTAATATAAGAAAACTGGTCTAAATTCAGATGAAAACCGCCAGACTTTTCTGCTAACTCCTTATAAAACAAAGTAGCATGAGGACGATTAAGAGCTTGAATACCATAAACTGTCACACCTAAATCAGATAACTTATCAACTTCTTGTCGCCAATTTAGCTTTTTCGGTGTTTGCGCTGGTGGATGTGGAATATCGTCACCAATTAGCACTAAAGTTTTAGAATTAGCTGATTTCCAATCAAGAGATTGAGCTTCATGCAATACCAACTCATAACATTCTGGCGCATCTCCCCCGCCCGTAGGTTCGACATTTTGCACAAAATTACAGATAGCATCTACATCGTTTGATAAATTAAATTGCTTTGTTACATAAGTAGAACCTGCATCACAATAATCACCATGAGCAATAATTCCAATCCGAATGTCAGGAATTTCTTTCATCAAGCGGGTAACAGTAGTTTTAATGTTACGCCTTACTTGAGTAAGACAGGGATACATACTTCCAGTAGTATCAAAACTGAAAACAACTTCAATCGTGTTATCTGCCATAAAAATCGTACTAAAATATTGATTTGTTTCATGTTTATATTTTAGTCAAAAACGCTATGTTCATGGTGTGTCAATTGTTAAAAAATGCTTAATTATAATTAGAATATTAACTCTCAAAGTATTGATTTTTAATGCGAAATTTTGTTGATTTTTCTGGTTATTAGCCAAGGTTATCAGAGAGTGGCTGTGATTTTACCGTGTTTTCATTTTTATTCTATTTTTGTTTTTACACAAAATTATAATGCCTTAAGTAATATCACTAAGACATTGCTTGTATCATGGAACACAAAATCTAGCAACTTAAGTATTTTTACAGAGTCTTCAACCACATAAATTAATCAAAAGATTAAAAATTTACTCAGATTCAGTGAAAATACTGGTATACAAGATATAGCAATTATACGGTAGCCATTAACAGTTAATTAATTCATAAATAAAAGGAAGTTGATAAGCTAACGCGCATCTAAATTGTACATTCTATAACTCAGTAGAAAAGTTATTAAACACAATACCCCTCTCTCCTCCCTCTCTCAAATATAAAATCAAAGAAACACAACAGCTTAATACTTCTACCTTGATTTTCTACTTTAATAGTAAATTGGGGTAAAGAATCCACCGTCAAAAAAGTATCAATCCTCAAAACCATACCTTCGCAATATATGTTAATTTCTAGCAACAAAATTAAACATTCGCTTTTAACGCTAACAGCCGTATTAATTTCTACTATCAGTCCGTGGAATTCTGCTAATTCTGCGACTTTTGGTCAAAAAGAAGTAGAACAGAATAGCTTTATCGCTGTAGCTATGCCTTTTAACGTTAATCGTTATCAGCTGCTAATTTTAGAGCAGATGTCTAATAAACAAGCTTGCTGGAGTCAAAATGGTAATAGCCCCACCCAAGTTCAACCTTTACTATTAAATTTTGACTTTACTGGCATTTGTGGACGTAGTACAGATACTAATGGTTACTCCATCCGCAAATCAGGCGAAGATATGGGTTGGAAGTATAACATTGATATTGTTAAAGAAGGCGATGAACTGCTGTTATTAGGAACTCCCGTACAAAATCCTGATGCAACACCAATGCTTATCGGTAGAACTAATGGCATCACAGATGGTTTTGTCAAAATTAATTTAGAACCTGGTTGGCGGTTTACTAAAAGAACCTACCAGGATAAAACACTAGGACACATCTATCTCACTAACGACAATTAACAAATCTCCTCACTAGCGAGGTAAAAATAAACCTAACATTGGTCACTGTTTACTGTTTACTGTTCACTGTTTACTGCTTGACAGTTACTTATATAACAAACAATAATAGTAGATCGTCTGTCTACTCCTACTCGGATCAGGTTAAGACATTCCAAATGTTGAAAAAAGGCTTTGTATCAAGGCTGAAAGCTAAACCTTTCATACTTCACACTTCACGCCTTCTTTTCAGCTACCTGTACGGCAACTTCAAGGACTATTGAATGAGTTACGCAATTATTGAAACTGGCGGCAAACAACTGTGGGTCGAACCGGGTCGCTTTTATGATATCGAACTGCTGCCTGTAGAACCAGATGCGAAAGTTTCCATTGACAAAGTATTTTTTGTTAAGCACAACGACGACGTACATATAGGTCAACCGCTAGTAGAAGGCGCTACGGTTGAAGGTACAGTATTGCGCCACTTTAGGGGTCGCAAAGTCATCGTTTACAAGATGCAGCCCAAAAAGAAAACCCGCAAAAAACGGGGACACCGCCAAGAAATCACCCGCCTGATGATTAACTCCATTAGTCTCAATGGTGCGGTAATTGCCTCCCATGAAGAAACCTCTACACCAGAGGCAACTGCTGAAACTGAGACAGAATAGATAAGGTAAGAAAAATAGAGGGAACTATGGCTCATAAGAAAGGTACAGGTAGTACTCGTAACGGTCGTGATTCTAATGCCCAGAGACTAGGCGTTAAACGCTATGGCGGTCAAGTCGTTAGAGCAGGCAATATTTTGGTGCGTCAACGCGGCACGTCATTTCATCCTGGTAACAACGTTGGTTTAGGCAAAGACTATACAATATTTGCTTTAATTGATGGCGTTGTGACTTTTGAGAAAAAGGGTAACAAGCGCAAACAAATCAGCGTTTACCCAGTTGTTGCCCCTGTGGAAACCGCTCCAGCATTAGAACCTGTAGCATCATAGTCATCTTTTTCATCTCAAAGATGGGTATTAGGGGCAGGGAATACCTTGCCCCTAAAATTTATCTATGCAAAATCAATTAGGACTTACTTCTAAATCCCCCTAAATCCCCCCATAAATTGGGGGACTTTGAATTCCCCCCCTTTTTAAGGGGGGTAGGGGGGATCAAGGTTTCAAGCATGAGAGTGCGTAAGTCCTATCAATATTTGTTTTAACCCCTATGGGTGTATTCTTAGGCTGGAAATACAAGTAAGCTAGATATGATGAAAATTAACAACCATCTTTTTAATTGTGCTAAAGACTAAAATGGATAGTTGGCATATAGAGGCTTTGGAACATGGGGAGTGAGATCAAAAAATATAATTTTTCTTTATATAAAAAACCTTTCCTAAAAAAGCAATACATATTAGGTAAACTGGAAAAACTTAAATGTGTAGTATTTTTTAGTGGACTTGCCAGTTTTTCCAGCGCTCTCGGTATGATGTCAGCATTGTTACTTGCTGCTGCTCCCCTACAAAAAAATCAGTCTTCATCACTATACGGTGGCTCTAATTCGCCAATCACATTCCAAGAACCAATTAATGTGTTGGTTTTAGGTATTGATAATTCAGGGCATCCCCACGCTAGTAACTTTACGCCATCAGAAGCTATATCTGGCAACAGTGATACTATCTTGCTATTGCGTATAATTCCGGCTACGCACCAAATTAATGTTTTATCCATTCCACGAGATACTAGAGTAAAACTCCCAGGAAAAAGTACTAACAAAATTAATGATGCTAATGCTAAAGGAGGAATTAATTTAGCGCAAAAAGCAGTTAGTAAATTGTTATCCGATATTCCTATTCACCGCTACGTTAGACTTGATACCCAGGGTTTTATTAGTTTCGCCGATGCTTTGGGTGGAGTGGAAATTAATATTCCAAAACCGATGCGTTATGTAGACCAAACTCAAAAGCTCGATATTAACTTTTCGGCGGGAATTCAAAAATTAAATGGCAAGCATTTACAGGAATATGTGCGCTTTCGTCATGATGATTTAGGAGATATTGGCAGAGTACAACGGCAAGAAGTAGTTTTAAAATCACTTCTGGAAACATTTGTGCAACCAACAACCTGGGGAAAGTTACCCAAGCTGTTACAGGTGATTCAAGAGAATGTTGATACTGACATATCTCTGGGTGAAATGTTGGGCGTTGCTCAGTTTTTAACCCATATTGATAAGCAACATATTAATGTACTTATGTTACCTGGTCGATTTAGCCGACCTGATGAATATACTCTCAGCTATTGGATTGCAGATATGGAGAATACTGCTCCTATTTTAGCAGATTATTTTGATACTCGTAGCAGTAAAGTTGATGCGATCGCAAATTCTTCTGCCAACCTTAGTAACCTCAAACTAACAATTGCCAATGCTACAGGGAAAAAAGAGCAAGCAAAGCAAGCTTTAACGCTACTTAGAAATCAAGGATTTGAAAATACTTTTATTAGAAAGTATGGTATTGATGCGGCAGCTAGACCTAGTTTAAAAACTCTGATTATTGCTCAAAAAGGGGATTTAAAAGCTGCGAATGCTGTTAGAAATGCTATAGGAATTGGAGAAATTCAAGTAGCATCAACAGGCGATATCAACTCTGACGTTACAGTTGTCTTAGGAAGCGACTTTGCTGATTTAAAAAAGAATAGTGTGAAGAAGTTGCCAGGAATTTAATTGCCCAATGTCATTGGTCATTGGTCATTGGTCATTGGTCATTGGTCATTGGTCATTGTTAATTGTTAATTGTTAAGAACAGCTTATCTCTTTCTAGCCCTCTCCGCATATTCGGAGAGGACATAAATTAACAAATAGCTCAATTTTTATTTAAATTACTTGATTGCTTGCGGCTGCAATACACTACTAAAAGAGTAAAAATAGCCACTCCTACAATGTATTTGAATGTTTCAGGAATTAAAGGACTAGGTGATAAAAAACCTTCGATTGTACCAGCAATAACTAACATTGGTACAATTCCAAATACTAATTGAGATGCTTGTGTTCCATAGAATTTTAGAGCATCTGCACGGCGATATTGACCTGGAAATAAAATTGCTCTAGCGATTAATAAACCAGCACCACCTGCTAAAAAAATTGCTGGTAATTCTAGGGAACCGTGAGGAAATACAAACGCCCAAAATGGATAAGCGAGATGATTTTGACCAACTAAGGTAGCAATAGCACCAATACTTAGCCCGTTGTATATCAATAAAAATATGGTGTATGCTCCAGCCGTAATGCCACCCGCGATCGCACCAAAGGCTACAGACAAATTATTAATCATAATACCACTGGATGCTAGGGGTTCAATGCCAACTATTGACCCCATCCACAATTTACGATCATCTCTAACCATCACAATTAATTCTTTTGGTACAACCAGCGACAAAAAAACTGAATATCGCCACGCATACCACCAAGCTGCGATCGCACCTAATAAAAATAGTATTGTAGCAGCCGTAATATAGCCAATTGTCTCTTGCACTATTGCAGGAAACCCCCAGCGATAAAAATCTACCACCGCTTGCCATTCCTGACGGCGTGAACCTTGGTAAATTTGGTTATAGGCGCGAGATGTCAAAATTTGTAAATCTTGCACCAGAGTATTACCTACTTTATGAGTGCGCCCACGCGCCAAATCTGCGGATACAGAACGATACAAACTTGCCAATTCCTTAATCTCTACCGCACTAAGAGACTTTAATCCTTTTTTTTCAACTTGTTTTAATAAAGCATCAAGGCGCTTCCAGTTAGGTTCTCGCCGCGCTATCCAACGTTGAATATTCATAAAATTTTTGGGGTTATATGCTTAAAGTAACTTAAGATAGCCTCAAATATATTGCTGTAATCTTCAGCTAATCTTAACTATGTATCAAAGTCAAAACCCTCAAAATCCAATTAGACCGCTTACTATTGGCAATGTTGTGAGTACGGCTATTGCTCTCTATCGTTCTCATCTGAAAAGTTATTTTCAGTTAGCTCTATCAGCTACTTTGTGGTTGTTCATTCCTATTTATGGCTGGGCAAAGTACTGTACTATTTCTGGGGTAATTTCACGTTTAGCTTTTAAAGAATTAATTAATCAACCTGAAAGTGTTGATAATGCCCGTGAGAGTCTAAAACCTCGTTTATGGTCATTTTTGAGGGTAGCTTTTCAAGTAGGTATTCTCTTAGTTTTGATTTATTTGGGATTATTATTAGTGGCAGTTTTAGGATCTATAGTTATTGGCGGAATATTAGGAGTAATATTGGGAGCAGTATTTAATAATCCAGTAACAACAGTAATTTTATCCGTAATTCTAGGTATTGCCGCCATGATTAGCTTTATTTTTGTGCTAACTTGGTTTATTTCTAGGTGGATAATAGCAGAAGTGCCTTTAGCAGTTGAAGAAGAGATAAATGGTAAGCAAAGTGTCAAAAGAAGCTGGGATTTAACCAAAGCATCTGTGATTCGCATTCAGGGTGTAGTGATGATTGCTTTTTTAGTAACGCTTCCAACGGCTATTTTGACTGGCTATGCACCTTCAATATTTCTAGTCACTATTGAAAAAGGTTCGTCACTGTACTGGCTCGTTTATTTGATTTCTATCGGGTTAAGTGTGGTAGGTGGAGCTTTCTTAATGCCTTTTTGGCAAACTACTAAAGCTGTTTTATACTACGATCTTCGCAGTCGTCGTGAGGGGTTGGATCTACAGTTGCGCGACCGCAAATTTTAACAATTATCAGTTCATACCTGAAAATAATGAATTTTTTTAATCGAGTTACAGTTCAAACTCCAGAAAGTGTAGAACTTGAATTCACATTAGCAGGTATTGGTAATCGTGCTTATGCCTTGCTAATTGACTATATTGTTTTAAGTTTAACTCTAACCCTATTCTGGATTGCTTGGGCTATCTTTAGTGTTGGGTTAATTGATGTATTAACAACACAATTTGGCAATAGTAGTAGTGTGGGATTGTGGTTAATAGCGATCGCTATCCTACTCAATTTCTTTATTTACATGGGTTACTTTGTGTTTTTTGAGGTGTTGTGGCAAGGACAAACACCTGGAAAACGCTATGCCAAAATTCGGGTAATTAGAGATGATGGTCGTCGAATTGGTATTCAACAAGCTACACTCAGAACACTACTACGAGCAATTGATGACACCCTATTTATAGGTGCTTTTTTAATTATGTTGGGGCGACAGGAAAAGCGCTTAGGAGACTGGGCGGCAGGAACCATTGTTATTCAAGAAGAATATCTAGTCGCCGCTACCAATTTCCCAATTTCTGAACAAGCCCAAGAGTTAGCTACTCAATTACCAGAAATAGCTAATTTATCTCAGTTATTACCTGATGACTTTGCTGCCATTCGTGAGTTTTTGCAGCGTCGCCAGGGCATGACTTCTCAAGCTAAAGCTGATTTGAGTTTACAACTAGCTAGTCAAGTCAAAACAATTATTTCTTTAGAAAAGTTACCTACAGCCATGACAGCAGAGAGGTTTTTAGAAGCAGTTTATTTAGCTTATCAATTAACAATTAACAATTAACAATTAACAATTGACATCTCCAGAAATTAAACGTGCGTTACCTAAAACCCTTGTAGATACGCGAAATTTCGCGTATCTACATTCTTTGCTGGAGAGGTCTAATGACCGATGACCGATGACCGATGACCGATGACCAATGACCGATGACCAATGACCAATGACCAATGACAGCTAATTCTTAGCCACCAAAACCTGGAATCAAACCACTACTGAGGCGCTTAACTGCTTTACCAGCAACATCCGAGTAACGCAATTCTCCACACTGGATCTTAGCCATAATATTAGTGGCGCGGGGCATCTTGACACCAAGTTTATAACCAATTTTGGGGAACTGGTAAAACGCCCCAGCTATTCGTTGCGACCACTTCATATCAGCGCCCCATTCACTGTTCATTACCTCAGTATATTTTTCTAGGGCATTGCGATCGCCACTTAAAGCCTGATGAATTGCCTCAGATGCCTTTAAACCACTAAACATCGAAGGGCGAATGCCTTCTGCGGTAAACGGATCAACCACACAAGCAGCTTCGCCAGCTAAAACAGCATTTTGTGTATGCAGTTTTTGTTCGCCATCCCACAAGCATAGGGGATGCCCATACTGCTTATTTGTGTTGATATCAACACCAAACATCTTATTGCTATATTCAGTCAGAATTTTTTTAAAATCTTGCCCTTCACCGCCTCTAAACGTCCCAATCCCGATAGAATAGCCATCTGCTTTTGGGAAGTTCCAAATATAGCCATTTTTCACCATGCCAAACTCAAAGTGAACAACTGGGCTAATACCTGCTGGTGATGGTGTTTCTACCTCCAATGCTCCACTTAACCTGCGTTTGCGTTCCTTAAAGCCTAACAACTTTGCCATTGGCCCCTTAGCGCCATCTGCGGCAATTAAATAGCGACCTGCAACTGCACCATTTGCTGTATTTACCTGCCAGTGGTCATTCTTGAACTCAATACCTGTAACTTCTGTACTGTCGCGCAGTTCTGCTCCCTGTTTTTGTGCTTGCTGGATCAGAAAATGATCAAAAATATCCCGCCGTACCATCCAAAAAGGTTCTTTGGTTTCCAGTTTTACTTGTACTGGATCTTGTTAGAGTCGATGTCCGCATTACTGCGATGCACCTCTCCTTCAGAACCGGACGTGCGACTTTCACCGCATCCGGCTCCTAGCAACCTGTGGGTAACTGGGTTAGACCCAAAATCCCGTTCATAAGCCGTTTTCAGGAATCGACTTCCACCTCGTCACCGTCTTGAATCTCCCGTACATTTGGAGCTTTGTATTCCCCTTTAAGCTGGACAATTACAGCTTCAGTCCGGTCAACTTGTTCGCATAACGTGCGTTTTCGCTGTTATTGTCAGTCTATGTTCCACCTAGTCCTTTCTTAGCCGTTCATCGGGGCTTGGGAGCTTACCCGGAAAGCGTCAATACGACCTGTTACCAATCCCAGTGGTATTACCTAGTTGAGCTAGATACAGTCCGTTTGTCTACGCATGGTCTAATCCATTTCTAGACTTCTCGGTTGCCGAGGGCAATTTCCGCCCTCATCCTACCCGTCTCTTTCCGGTAAGGGGTTAATCATTTCCCTCCACTTAGGTTGTCAACCCTAAGAAGTTAAAGACGTTTTTCCTCGTTCCGTTCCTTAGATTGTTTTGATACTTTAGGTGTCACCAATTCGCCTACCACCAACCCAACGGTTGTACAGCTATCATATGGCATATGCTGCGGGTTTATAGATGGTAAAGTCGAGATTTTTTAACCAGATTCTCGCTTCACGGTAAGACGCTTTTTCAGGTGCTTCACATTAAGTTCACCATAGTATCCCCCCATTAGCGCCAGTGTGCCTAATCTGTTTTAGCTCTGATTGCGCCCTGTTCCCAGCTTCGCTCTAGTGATTAACCTCGGCGTGGGCAGATAGGGAGTCACTTCCAACCTTGAAGGGTAGGACTTTCACCTACATCTCAAGAACAGTTATAAGTTTTCAAGGTTCAGCCTTGACGTACTTACCGTAGCTTATGTATTAAGCTACGAACGAGTCGCACCCATATTCCATGTGTAGCGAATTACATCTGCTTTCAGAGAAATAGCAGGGCTAAAGTCAAAATCAAACCACTCAGCCACAATAGGAGATACCCCACCACCACAAGGTTTATATCGAGGTAAAGCTTCTTTTTCTAGAACTACAACAGAATGTCCCTGCTTCGCCAAATGATACGCCGCAGTTCCCCCTGCTCGCCCAGCACCAACAATAATGCAATCAAACATCACACTTAAAAGTTCTAGTTTATCAAGGTTAGACTATCAGGCAATAGCAATAAAGCGCAAATTTGATGAGGTTGACTTAGAGCTATATATTACGCCTTCCCTAGACAGCATCAGGATTTATCTGGCGATCGCCGGATAGAGACCTTGAGAGAAAAAGTTGATATATTTGGCTGTTAGCTTCTTGTAGCTTAAAATTTCTGGGTAAGTTCTAACCTATCTAATTGCTTAATTAAGCTAGTTATTTTTAGTATGTAGCGATCGCATTGTTACCAGATCTCAACATGACTACTCTAGTTTTTAATAAGAAGATTGCTTACACTAAAAAGCGATGTACTTGTATACACCGCTTTTGATCTAGTTGAAAAAGATACACCCATTAATTCTTCCTTATTTAAGCGCTGAATAAATCTTTGCGCTTATTAAGCTGTTGTGTTTATAAATTTTATGTTTTAGAGAGGGAGCAGGGAGGAGAGAAGAGGGAGGAGAGAGGAGGGAGGAGGTTTGATAACTTTTCTCTTAATTATAAGATGTACAATTTAACTGCGCGTTAGCTTAGTAAATATAATTTTTTAAAACAACAGCAACATTCAGACTAGACTCGCTAAGGGATTTTCATTAATTGGCTGCTCAGACGCAGAGTTGCACTAACTTTATGAGTTGAGTGGCATTGCTCCCTATCTTCTAGCTTAGAAAATATCAGCCTTCTTGTTGATGCTGCTGTTGTTTAATGAGACAGATCTTAGGTTAAACAGCGTTTTTTACCTCTTAACTAAACATTTATCATCGCTGTAGTAATCTGTCAGAGAAGCTAATTAGCTTCAATTTCTAATCTAGCACTCCAGTTTAAAAATTTCCCAAACTGCAAATAAAGTTCACAATTAAACCGCAAAGGTTCTTAATATTATGCCATCAAATTAACTAACGCTCCCCGAAATAGCCTGATTTGGTTAGTTTGACTAATACCAACTTTGAAAATAAGGGGGGATAAAGATTTGATCTAGAGACGTATTATGCTACGTCTCTACGGCTTGTTTTAAGAAATGGTGCATCAAACTTGATAGTTTGCTACTAAATTCTGATATATCACCTTTCCCAGTAGTTTTAGTGCATAAAGTGGCGAATACCAGTAAATACCATCACTAAACCAAGTTCATTCGCAGCTTTAATTGAATCTTGATCGCGCAAACTACCTCCAGGCTGAACAATAGCAGCAATGCCTTTCTCCGCAGCAGTGCGTACAGAATCATCAAATGGGAAAAAACCATCACTGGCAAGAATAGCACCCTTAGCTTTCTCTCCAGCCTGTTCTAAAGCGATTTTCACTGAGCCGACGCGATTCATTTGACCAGCACCAACACCTAACGTAGTGCGATCGCTACTCACGACAATAGCATTCGATTTAACGTGCTTACAAACCTGACACGCAAAGGCTAATTCCCCTAACTGATCAGTTGTGGGTTGCTTCTCACTTACAACCTGCCATTGGTTACTATCTTCGACAACATCATCTGAAGCTTGAACCAAAAAACCACCTGCGATCGCTTTTACCGTTTGCGATGCCCCAGTTGCTAAATCTGGCAAAATTAAAACCCGTACCTTAGACTTAGCACTTAAAATTTCTTGGGCTTCCGATTCACAACCAGGCGCAACCACACATTCCAAAAATACCTTAGTTAAAGCCGTTGCAGTCAAAGCATCTATGGGACGGTTTAAAGCAACAATTCCCCCAAAAGCAGAAACCGAGTCAGCATTAAAAGCTTTTTCATAAGCTTCTGACAAACTATTTCCTAAAGCAGTCCCGCAGGGATTAGTGTGTTTAATAATAGTAGCGGCTGGACTATCGTTAAATTCAGCAATAATCCGCCTTGCTGCCTCTAAATCAACCAAGTTGTTGTAGCTAAGTTCTTTACCTTGCAGTTTTGTAGCAGCAGCCCAACCACTTTGAACTGTGCCAGTTTGATACCATGCTGCGGGTTGATGGGGATTTTCGCCATAGCGTAGAGTTTGTAACTGTTGCCCTGAAAGTGTCAATCTTTCAGGTAAATCACTACCTACTGACTCTTGGTTGCTTAAGTAAGTGGCGATCGCGCGATCGTAAGATGCAGTATGCGAAAATGCTTGCAAAGCAGCACCTTGCCTAAATTCTAAAGATGCTTCCCCACCAGAGAAGCGCAATTCCTCTAAATAAGCATCATATTGACTTGGATTGCATAAAACAGTTAAATGCGCGTAATTCTTTGCTGAAGCCCTTAACATAGCAGGTCCACCAATGTCAATCTGCTCAATCGCTTCTGGTAAAGTTACCCCTGATTTAGCAATTGTTTGTTCAAAAGGATAAAGATTCACCACCACCAAATCAATCGGGCGAATTTGATGATGTTCCAAATCTGTAACATCCTGTGGTACATCACGCCGCGCCAAAATACCGCCATGAATTCGCGGATGTAGCGTTTTGACTCTTCCCCCCAAAATTTCTGGAAATCCGGTGTAATCAGAAACTTTTGTCACTGGTAAACCAGCATCTTTTAGTGCTTGGGCAGTTCCACCACTGCTGATTAAATCAAACTCAAATTCTTCAACCAACTTACGGGCTAAATCAATTAACCCAGTTTTATCAGATACACTCAGCAGTGCCAAACGCGCCATGACTCAAAATCCCTTATCCAGAAATAACAAAAATTAGCAATCAGCCTTTCTTAGGATAAAAGCGATCGCACTGTTGGGCTAGATACTAACCCTAAAAAATTAACCTTGCCCTCACAAATAGTTAGGACAAGGTTAACGATTAGCATTACAACATTCAACGGCTGAATAGTTGCAATTGCCTGTTGCCTCTAAATCAACTAATTACTAGAGACCTTGGAGCAGTGGTAAATTGCTAATTAGCAAATAAGCAAACCCAGCGCCGCCAATTCCACCAATTAAAAATCCAGTTGTAAACTCGTTCCAGCCTTCTTGGGTGGAGAGTGCATCTGGTGGCTTGGGGGTAGTAAGAGTGGCAGTGGGTTCTGGTGGATTGCTACTAGCGTAGAGAGATAAACCGATAGTTAAAATTATCAGCAAACCAACGGTTGCGAGTAAACCCGCTAGATTAGCTACATCAGTATCACGCAGTGGTCCCAGCTTGGCAAAAGGGCCAATTAGCCAGTAGCCGTGAGCCATACCAATTTCTAGCCCTCGACGCTGTGGAGACAAACCCTTGCGATACGCAGGTAAGTTATTGATGAAAGATTTTGTGAAATCTGAAGAATTAATTGGGGTAGCTAAATTCCCAACTTGGTTGTCACCAGCTTCATGAACAACTTCTTGATTTCTGGGATTGCCTGGGCGATTTTTAGAGTTGCTGATTGCTTGTACCATAATTTTCTTCACCCTTAGATGAAATATTGTTGTGTACTATCAAAGGTTTAAAACTAGGAATGCCCCAATAGGATGATTAGGGGCTTTTTTCTCAGTATGGCAAACCTTATGCAGTTCTACGGTAGGGGATGGAATAGCAGGTCTGGGAAATAGTAGATAAAGTAAGCCAAAAGAACGGCTTGCACGGATAACCATACTATTCCTAAGACGGAAGAAGTAGAAAGAAACTTGAGGAAATCTGACATGAGTTATTCTCCTTACAAAATCAAGGATACTAGCCAGCTAGCGTGGTGAGACAGGGATCTCGTTTTCTTTAGCGGTCAATTCACCTGTAAGCAATTCTTTGATTGCAGCCAAAGGCCATGTGAAGCCAGAGAGCATAAAACCGACGGCGCGAGGCACATCAATGTGAATCTCTTTGTCTTCTGGGTTAGCTTCTTTCTTAATTGATTGCAGATAAGCGCGCCCAACCCAACCAATCCAGCCAGCAATGTAGAGGAACAGAATGCCAGGAATTAAAAAGTCACCAGCACGATCAAGACGACCATCTACAACCAAGTGGGGCAACCCTTCAGGGCCACAGAGAGCTTGTGAATAACGCTCAAAGCGTTTTTTTCCTGACTCAGGGTCAAAGTTGGTTTGACGGGCGTTTGCCGCACGCTGCTGGAACGCAGGGGACTCACTACAGGGTACTAAACCAGCTACATTATCAGCAGAAGCGGCTGGGGCAAAGTTGAGCCATATAGTAATGGCAAAAATTACAGCCAACAATCGTCGCATCGGATTATTTCCTTTTGTAACGAGATCAATGCTTTTTATACTAAACACAATCAGTGTTTGTACATCAGCAATTTTATGTATCGATAAATAAAAGTAGCAGTGAATGGATACCGTTTTAGCAATTGAAACAAGTTGTGACGAAACTGCGGTAGCAGTTGTAAAGAAACGTCAAGTTTTGAGTAGTATTGTTGCATCTCAAATCTCAATCCATCAGCAATATGGTGGTGTAGTACCGGAAGTAGCATCGCGGAAACACCTAGAAACAATTAATTTTGCGATCGCTCAAGCACTAGACGAAGCAAATCTAGATTGGTCAGGAATTGACGGCATAGCAGCCACCTGTGCGCCTGGATTAGTTGGAGCATTATTAGTTGGCTTAACCGCCGCTAAAACCCTAGCAATAGTCCACCAGAAACCATTTATCGGTGTCCATCATCTAGAAGGACATATTTATGCTTCTTATTTAACTGAGCCAGAATTAGCACCACCTTTTTTGTGTTTACTGGTTTCTGGTGGTCATACCAGTTTGATTTATGTCAAAGATTGTGGCGAATATCAAACCTTGGGAGAAACCCGCGACGATGCTGCGGGAGAAGCCTTTGATAAAGTGGCACGGTTGTTAAATCTGAGTTATCCAGGTGGTCCCATAATTGACCAACTAGCCCAACAGGGAAATCCCCAGACTTTTCCCTTACCATCTGGTAATATTTCCTTACCAGGTGGCGGCTATCATCCCTATGACTCTAGTTTTAGTGGCTTAAAGACAGCAGTACTGCGATTAGTGCAAAAACTGCAACAGGATAGTACCGAACCGCTACCCGTAAATGATATAGCAGCGAGTTTTCAAGCAAGCGTAGCGCGATCGCTCACCAAACGTGCGATCGCCTGTGCCTTAGACTACGGTCTTAACACCATTGCTATTGGTGGAGGTGTCGCTGCCAACAGTGAACTCCGCAAACAGCTACAACAAGCCGCAATTTCGCATAATTTGCAAGTGCTATTCCCTCCCCTAAAATTCTGCACCGATAACGCCGCCATGATTGGCTGTGCCGCCGCAGAACATTTAAATCGAGGTCATACATCCCCATTAACACTAGGAACCCAATCTCGCCTTGCTTTGGCTAATGTGATGGAAATTTACAACCACTAAAGCACTAAAGCACTAAAAACGATAATTGTAGGTTGGGTAGAGCGATAGCGAAACCCAACCAAGTGTTGCAAATGTTGGGTTTCGTCCCTCAACCCAACCTACTTAATTTTGGTGTTTTTTGTGTAATCTGTAGTGCGACCAAGATGCCCCGGTGTCATACTTATTAGCTAACAGCTAATTGCTTAAATTAATAACTTACGGATTTGAGCCGCCACTTCCTTTGGTTGCTCCAACATTGCTAGATGTCCACATTCAGCTATTTCTATGACATTATCTCCACAATCTTGAAACAATGTATGAAAACTAGCTAAATGCCTAACATACTTTGGTTCCATCACCCTATCTTGAGAGCCAGTAATAAAATAAACAGGTTGTTCCAAGCACGATACCACCTGGGGTAAACGGTTAACTTCAACTTCAGTTGTAGAATCTAACAAAGTGCCTAAAGCTGCCTCTGGGTGAGCCACCACAAAATCAATTAACCGTTGACGACCCCAACAGCGCGCAATCGGACGTGCAACATTTACCCGTGTAAACAACAC
The DNA here is from genome assembly GCA_963711165.1 of uncultured cyanobacterium. GTDB lineage: Bacteria > Cyanobacteriota > Cyanobacteriia > Cyanobacteriales > PCC-9333 > Crinalium. The sequence goes on from CAVQDG010000061.1 coordinate 16,138, forward strand.
ATCAATCCCAGGCATAAAGCACAACCATCTGGGACGGCGTTTCAAAAACTGTTCACCAGCAGATCTAAACTTTTCAAATGCTTCTTTAAGATAAATACCACCACCAGCATTTAAGCAGATCACACCCTTAACTTGGTCTGTCAGTTGAGATGCCCCCCACAACGCAATACTGCCACCCAAAGAGTGACCAACCAACCAAGCACTAGAAATATTAAGCTTTTCTAATAAAACCCCTAAATCTTCCGCATAAGCTGCGGGTGTATAATTTGAACTTAAAATATCAGTAATACCTGCTGCTGATACTGCACTACGAGCAAGACTATCCACTCCACCTTCAGCAATACGCCCATCATTTTCCGGTTGAGAATCGCCAAAGCCCCGCAAATCATAAACAAGGCATTGATAATCTGGTGATAACTCGTCAACTAAGGGTTGCCAATACCTGCGACTTAAAAGCCAGCCATGAATGAAAACTAGGACATCAGGGCATCTAGTGGGAGTTGTCAAATCGTAGGTATGCGGAACTCCCAGAATATCTATGGTTGCCATATTTTCATCTTACGCCTCTAAGTTCTGCAAAGGCTCTTACTAAGCTTACTGTTATAGCAGTCAGCAGTCAGCTATCAGCGTAGAGACGCGAAATTTCGCGTCTCTACATTATGCGCCAATATTCCCAAGGGTTTCAGTAATAAAAAATGCCCTAACCTCCCTGGCGACTGCTATAGCTTCTGGAACTTTTGTATACTTCCAGCTTTTTTTAGGGCAGGGATTCACCAAACCAATTAGTGCAAATCTCTAATAATCAATTAAAAATTGCTTATTACTAAAAGCGCCGACCTAGTAATCTCTGTCGCACACCTTCCGCAATTTTTTGTCCTAGATAATCGGGAATTAAGCTTTCATTTGGTCCTAATAGGTAAAGAATCAAGCGGGTGCGTCCGCGCCATACCAGCAAGTTAGCATTAACAACCAGTAAATCCTCTTGCCAAATAGCATACATCACCTTATAAAACAAACCTGGCTGGTTATCTGCTTCAATCAAAAGTGCTGGCAGGTGGAAGACTGGATCAACATAAAACTCTGTTTCTACTTGCTCTAACCCAGCATCTAAATTAAATTCTACTGCTAACATTTCTTCAACTTCAAAGCGTCCTGCCAAAGCTTCCCGAATCGCTCGACAGACATTATCCGCAGTTTTTTCTGTAAGTGCTTTGCTACCTCGAGAAATCACCAATTTGATAAACACCAGCATCGGAGGGCGGATTTGACCATATAAGCTCAGGCTATGGATAGTCAGTCCATAAGCAGCCAAAACCCCAAAAATATCGCTCAACAGAAACGACTGGTTACGGTAAGCAAAATTTAACGCACTCTTACTGCCTTCTGGTTTAAGCTCAATGACTACTCGTCTGGTTTTGTAAAGACGATAGGCAAGCCTAAGATTTTGTAACTGAATTTCATTACTAACAAACTGCTCATAGAATTGAGGGAACGCTCGGTTAAAGCGCTTGAGTAGTTCTTGTGTGGATAATTTTAAACCAGATGCCATATTAGAGGTAAGACTCGCTTGCCAGGTGAAAAGCCGATCTGGAGATGCAGCAAAGTGCAGTTCACGCTCCTGCTCTTTTGGTTAATCTCTCACAAAATTTCCTAAAAATTTACCTAAATCTAGTCTCAAGAGCAAATAAGACCGACTTCTGACAAGTGTAAGTTACATTAAGTGCGATCTTATTCGACTAGGGATTGATCATATTTTTGTGTCATTACGAGTTGTATTTTTTGGTTTTTAACTATTGTTGACCTACTTGTATAGTCACATTATTATAGGCGTAGTAGCACATTGACAACTAAAGATTAGCGGGTAGTTACACGCTATAGCCGCCAGTCTAACCAATGTTTGGCTTTATACACCCCGATTTTTTGAAGCTCACCATAATGGTGTTATCATTAAAAAAGTTAAGATTAAGTAGCCGACCATTGGGTACGGGAGAACATTAAATACCTTAACCACACCTGCATGGTTTTTTGGAAAAGTTTGTTTAATACTTCTGAGACTGCTTCTACCTCAAAGACAACAGTAGATGGCGATTCTCTTGAAAGCACGGCAGCTAATCGCGCCAACAATGGTTCGCGCATTTTCTTCAGTACTGAACGAGAACTTGATCTCTATGAGCTAGAAGAATTGTGTGATGCTGTAGGCTGGTCTAGACGACCGTTGCGTAAAGTCAAAAAAGCTTTGCAGTTCAGTTTCCTAGTAGTTTCTATGTGGGAAGAGCGGGGAGCTAAACGTAGGATCATTGGTTTTGCCCGTGCTACCTCAGACCATGCTTTCAATGCCACAATCTGGGATGTAGTCGTTCATCCAGATTTTCAGAGTAAGGGCTTGGGTAAGGCAATGATGAAGTACATGATTAAGAAACTCCGCTCTGAAGATATTAGCAACATTACTTTATTTGCCGATCCTCATGTAGTCAATTTTTACGGAGGATTGGGGTTCTTGGCTGATCCAGAAGGAATAAAAGGAATGTTTTGGTATCCAGAATAAATTTATTCCCAAAAGTATGTTATGCTATAAAAGCAGACAACGGGATGTAGCGCAGCTTGGTAGCGCGCCTGCTTTGGGAGCAGGATGCCGCAGGTTCAAATCCTGTCATCCCGATTTAAAAATCACTACAGTTAAATTTGATGTGATCTTGGAGATCACATTAAATTACTATTTATACTTAAAGTTATTAGGACTGACTGCGTAAGCCAGTATTAGCCGAGAATTGCACAAATTTGGCTCTTTCTAATCTAGTATTTAAGGAAATTGTCCTTAATCGAAATAGTGGAACTATTGCTTCTGGGTAATAGTCATTGATAATTAATTTGCTATTTCAGGAGTGAACATTGCAGTTTGTACAATCTAGCAAAATATATATATTAAGGCTAATCTGGGAATACTTCTGTAGATAGTTTTTTTAGGATGCTCAGGCAATTTTTTAGGTGGGTTCCTCTAGGAAGAGCGTCAGTTCTAAATGGGCAGACTAAATGAAGATAGAGAAGCGGTAGCCAGATGTGGCTATCACAAAGACAAGCAATTTGGGTGAAATACTCGTTTATAAAATCTGAGGTTATTACTAATGAATTTATTCGTTCGCTGGGGCGCAACACTGGGTTTAGTTGGGAGTACACTGCTTGGGTCTTCTTTTTTAGGGAATCTACAGGCTTTAGCTTTGCCAGCAGAACAGGTGATTCAAAAGTTGCAAACGATTCCTGTTTTTACCGTCACCGATGCTAAAGGATCACCACTGGTTAGGTCAATCAAGAATACCCAAAATAAAGATGTCTCTGTAGCGGGGATTTTTATTAGCCAGCGTGATGCTCAAGGATTTGTTGACCAGCTTAAGAAAGATAATCCAGCTTTGGGTAATGCTGTGCAGGTGTCTCCTGTGTCGCTGGGAGAAGTTTACAAATTGGGACAAGCCAATCAAAATAAGCCGGATGGTTTAAATTTTGCTTTTGTACCCAAAAAGCAGCAAGTACAATCGGCAGTAAGCATACTGCGTAAGGGCGGTCAACAGGTAGACAACTTTGAGGGTGTTCCCATGTTTGTCGCTAAAGCTGGTAAGGATAAAGGGTATTTGACAGTTCAACAGGGAAATCAGCAGGTAATTCCTTTCTTTTTTGAGCAAGAGCAATTACAGGGAATGATTGATCGCTTTAAGAAACAAAAACCCGAACTAGCATCTACTGTAGAAGTTCAGGTGGTGAATTTGCAGGGTTTAATTCAAGCATTGCGCGATAGCAACAAACCAGAAATTAATAGTATTGTGTTGGTTCCAGCTAACGAGTCGATAGAATTTTTGCAGAAAGCTTCATCTGCTACTAGACAAACTCCTGCACCAGCAAACCGTCCTCAGCGTTAATCAATGAATCAGCCACAACAACTGATGGTTTCAGGAGTAGAACTTTGGCATTGGTTTACACAAGCCAGACTTGAAGCTGTAGTTGCTGATATCCCTGTGAGTGAAGTTGACTGGTTGTTGCAAGAGGTAGCTGGCTTAGACAAATTGGCACTCAGGTTGGAATCTTTTAAAAATCAACTAGAAATTCCGCTCAGTATGCCTTTGTCTTCGTTAGCAACTCTTTGGCAGCAGCGAGTTGATGCTAGGATGCCAGTTCAGTATTTAACGGGTGTGGCACCCTGGCGTAATTTTTTGCTGACTGTTTCACCAGCAGTTTTGATTCCGCGACCTGAGACGGAGTGTTTAATTGAATTAGCAGTTGCGGCTGTGGAGAATAGTTCTAAGCTTGAACTGGGAGGATGCTGGGCAGATTTAGGTACTGGTAGTGGTGCGATCGCACTTGGACTAGCTGATTCTATGCCAGCAGCCCAAATCCATGCTGTTGATTATAGCGCGGCGGCTCTAGAAATTGCCTCATATAATGCACAGAAATTAGGATTTGAAAGTAGAATTCAATTTCATCAGGGTTCATGGTGGGAGCCTCTAAATTCCCTTAAAGGTCAGTTTAGCGGGATGGTGTCTAACCCACCTTATATTCCCAGTACTTTAATATCACAATTACAACCAGAAGTTGCTTGGCATGAGCCTCATCTTGCCCTTAATGGTGGTAATGATGGTTTAGACTACATCCGCCATTTAATCGAAGTATCCCCTTTATATTTACGTCCAGGTGGTATTTGGTTAATTGAAATGATGGCAGGACAAGCACCAGTAGTAGCTGAGTTACTACACCAGCAAGGAAGCTATTGTCAAATTCAAATATTTGCTGATTTAGCAGGGATTGAACGCTTCGCTTTAGCTTATCGTGGGTGAGAAAAATCTTGAGTTATTTCAACCCAAGGTACGAAACTTATAGAATAATTGTTAATTGTTAATTGATAATTGTTAATTGTTAATTGATTTTGATGCTCTTGTTGCTGGGGCAAGATCTGGTCAGCTAGTCAGTTTTCCTACTGATACGGTTCCAGCATTAGCCGTTCGTCCTGATTGTTCAGAGTTAATTTTTAAAGCAAAGGAACGAAGTCAGGATAAACCTTTGATTTTGATGGCTGCAACAGCCCAATCTCTTTGGCAGTTTGTGGCTGGGAGTTTGCGAGAGCGAGAGATTTGGGAGCAAGTAGCCCAGAAATATTGGCCAGGGGCTTTGACTTTGGTGTTACCTTGTTCTAGAAATGTACCCCAAGGAGTTAATCTAGCTTCACCTAGTAGTATTGGGTTGCGAGTGCCAAAGTGTGCGATCGCTCTTGCTATTTTGTCTCAAACTGGCGCTTTGGCAACTACTAGCGCTAATCGTTCTGGTGAGCCACCTTTACAAACTATTGCAGAAATTGAAGCACAGTTTCCTGATGTGTTAACACTGTTACCTAGTAGAGACGCGAAATTTCGCGTCTCTACACGAGAAGGTCTTCAACCCAGTCTGGGTATGCCTTCTACTGTTGCTAAATGGAGTGATACTGGCTGGAAAATTCTCCGACAGGGAGCTATTGAGTTAGATAATACTGTTGGCGAATTGAATTTTTGACCTCTCCCCAAACCCCTCCCCTGGTAGGGGAGGGGCTTTGAAATTCCCACAGGCTCAAGCCTCGATGCTCTACAAACAAAGCCCGCCTGTGCGGGCTTGATACGGTGAATTGAGAGGGGGACAAACGCTCCCTGAAGTGCTACGCTCTATCTCCCTAGTGTTTCTTGAGACTCGATTACTTGAGCAGGTAGAGGGCTGATTGAGGGCTGGCTGTAAAGCACCATTGTTGTACTAGAGTTGCATTCAAAGCCGATGCGTTCGTAAAAACTCTGTTGATTGGTGGTCATTAAGTAAACTCGCTCGACTCGACTCATGCGGGGATGGCTTAAGACGGTTTCTACTAATTTACGACCTAATCCAGCACCGCGATAGTTAGGATCAATCACTACATCCCAAATAGTTGCTCGATATATACCATCTGAAGTAGCTCTGGCAAACCCGATTATTTTATTTTTATCCCAAACACTAATAACTGGTTCACTATTCGCGATCGCTACTGCTAAATCCTCAATTTTACGATCTTCCGCCCAAAATGCTCCTAGTTGAAAAAGTCTCTGGAGTTGCTTGAGGTCAATTTTTGATTGGCGATCGCAAAATTGAATATGACTAGAATTCATTGTTATAAATTCCTTGGTGATTTTTTACTTCTTATTTGCTTTGATTAACACTCATTTAGTGCTATGTTAAGTAAGCCTCTAAAATCTAAAATAAAACCCTATTGTTAGAGACGTAATTTTTCAATAGTTCCTGACATTTATTATCCGAGTAGTTATATTTTAATTTTAACGGTTCAATAAGTTATCTCAATTATTTTTTTTAGGCTCCTAACACTCTTTATAGTAATTCAATTAATTTAAGGTATTTGAAAATCAATATATGTATATTTAATGACATTAAACGCATCCTGTTTTTGATATAGACTTCAGGCAAAAGTCTACGACAGCTACATAATTAAAACCCCTGCCTGTTTCGGAGGCAGGGGAAAAATAATATCCCACTAAATATCAAACACAGATTTCTATCTATAGGCTGTTATTTTTGCAACCAACGGGCTGCATCTTTAGCATGGTATGTGAGAATTAAGTCAGCGCCAGCACGTTTAAAACTGGTTAAGGTTTCCATTACTACCCTTTCTTCGTCAATCCAATCATTGAGGGCAGCAGCTTTTACCATAGAGTACTCACCAGAAACGTTATAAGCGGCAACAGGTAAGTTAGTTGCTTCTTTAACTCGCCAAATTACATCCATATAAGCTAACGCTGGTTTCACCATCAGCATATCAGCGCCTTCAGCGATGTCTAGGGCAATTTCCTTGAGGGCTTCACGGACATTACCAGCATCCATTTGGTAGGTACGGCGATCGCCAAATTGAGGAGATGAATCCGCAGCATCCCTAAATGGACCATAATAAGCTGAGGCATATTTAGCTGCATAGGAAAGAATCGGTGTATCCTCAAATCCAGCTTCATCGAGGGCGATTCTAATTGCTTGCACAAATCCGTCCATCATTCCCGATGGGGCAATAATATCAGCGCCAGCTTTAGCTTGTGAAACTGCTGTTTTTTTGAGTAATTCTAAGGTAGGGTCATTTAAAACACGACCAGTCAAATCGCCCACTTGTAAATAACCACAGTGACCATGACTGGTATACTCACATAAGCAAGTATCGGCAATTACAATTAAGTCTGGCACAGCTTCTTTAACGGCTGTGGAAGCTTTTTGCACAATACCGCAATCATGCCATGCACCAGTGGCATCTATATCTTTATTTTCGGGAATGCCAAATAGAATGATTGCAGGGATACCAAGGTCGTAAACTTCTTTGGCTTCTTCTACAATTTTGTCTACAGATAAATTGTAGACTCCTGGCATTGATTTAACTTCTTTAGCGATGCCTTCACCTGGTACAGCAAATAGTGGGTAAATTAAATCACTTGTGGTAACTACATTTTCACGTACCATCCGACGTAGTTGGGGATGAGTACGCAGACGGCGAGGGCGATGGGTGGGAAACATGAGGTTTTTTAAAACTAACTTGCAACTGTGACACCTAAGAAATTTTAGGGTTTATATCTGCCTTGTTTATAGGAGATTAATATTTTGTTAGGTTCAC
>CAVQDG010000062.1:0-21887 GCA_963711165.1 uncultured cyanobacterium
CAGGAGGTATCCAAGTTGTTACTTCGCGGTCGAATACTCCTACGCCAACTTTGTCGCCTCGGTTTAAACCAGCTAAAGCTAAGGATAATGTGGCGTTTAGACCCCAATCAAATCGCTTTAATCCCTGCACCCGTGAGGTCATTAACCGTCCTCGGTCAAGCAATATAATTAAAGTCTGTTCTTTTTCAGCTTCTAAAACACGCACCTGTAAGGCGGATGCGGGTGTTGCGCCAAGTTTACGCGCCGTAGCTTTCCAGTCTATGAAGCGGGGGTCATCCCCTAAACGATAGTCTCGTAATTCTGTAAATTCTGTACCAATTCCTAAACGCCTAACTTGGCGCATTGTTCCGGTATTTTGAAGGGTAAGACGAATTGAGAGCGATCGCAATCCCATTAAGTCTGGATAAACTGCTAATTGCTGACTTTGCGGTATTTTCCAGTCACTCCAAGCTAACCCCCAAAAACTTAGTTGGCGTACTTGGATATCTCCCCAAGCAAACTCCCCTCGCTCTCTAGGACAAACAGTATAACTAAATTCCTGAGTTGTATTAGCGGGTAAAGATATTTTAATATTTGGAGTTGATACGCCAAAATCTTGAGGATAGTAGTCACGAATTTGAATTTCTGCGGGATAATTGCCAGATTTTACTGATAATACAACTAAGTTATCTCGTCCAATTGATAATCTTGATAATGGTTGGCGGGTAACTTGGACACGATGAGGGCGTACTTTAAGATTATCAATAAACATTAATCCTATAACGACGGCATCAAATAATAATGAACCAGTGATACCTATGGTTACGTTAGTAATATCTGTTAGGAATAGTGCGATCGCTATCCCTAATACTAATAATAAATAAACTCGTTTAGAGGGAATCATATTAATTTTTTAGTAAAAATTTTAGCAGCATAGCTTATACTGATATCTTGCACCAACTAACAAATAGAATGAGGCAGGGTTCCTCGACGCATTCGTTGCCAGGTTGAACCTGGTAACGAGATTAATCATCTCTGTTGCAACCGGAAACGATACAACTTATCTTGGTACAGGTACTTGATTCAGTAATAAGTTAATTATTGCATCAATTTGTAAACCATCTAATTGAGCTTCTGGTTTTAGAATTAAGCGATGACGTAGCAGTGGAGATGCTACAATTTTGAGGTCGTCTGGTGTAACAAAATCTCTTCCAGATAGCCATGCTTGCGCTTTACTTGTTTGTAACCAAGCAACTGCTGATTGAGGAGATGCACCTAAAGCTAAGTCAGGGTGTTGACGCGATCGCGTTACTATTGCTAATAAGTAATCTATAATCTTCTCTTCTACCTGAACTTCACTAACTACCTGACGCGCTGCCAAAATTTGTTCTACTGTAGCTACAGGCTTTAACCTTGCTAAATCCAAGCGTCGAGTTTGAAAGCCAGCTTGACGATTTAGTAACATTTGCTTTTCAGCAGCTAAGTCTGGATAACCCACAACTAATTTAAATAAAAATCTGTCTAATTGTGCTTCTGGTAACGGATAAGTTCCCTCAAATTCTAAAGGATTCTGCGTTGCAATTACCCAAAATAGTTCTGGTAAAAGCAAACTTTCACCATCCAGCGTTACCTGTTGTTCTTCCATTGCTTCTAATAACGCTGACTGGGTTTTAGGAGGTGTGCGATTAATTTCATCAGCTAGTAACACTTCTGTAAAAACTGGACCTTTCTTAAGGGTAAAGCCGCGAGTGTTAAGATCAAAAATATTTGTACCAATAATATCAGAAGGTAAAATATCTGGCGTTAACTGAACTCGCCTAAACTCGGCTTGCACTAATTGTGCTAACACTTTTACTAATAAAGTTTTTCCTGTACCAGGGACACCCTCTAAAATTACATGACCACCTGCTAGTAGTGCGACTAGCAGTTGTTGAATTAGTAGAGGTTGACCAACTATAACTCGGTTAAGGGATTGACCGAGACGATTTACAACAGCATTAATGTCACTCATTAAGGTTAGTTTTTAGTAAAATACTTAGAAGTTCATAATTAGCATTTTACTATAGACCTCTTGCATAAATATATTTAACCCCACCCCAGCCCTCCCCTTATCAAGGGGAGGGAGCCAATTTATCCCCTTGATAAGGGGGGTAATTTAAACTTTTGCAAGAGGTCTTATGTATAAAATATTTGGTCAATCTAATAATATCACTCAGGGAGTAGTAACTATTCAAAAATGTAAATAATCAATCTTTGCATTATATCTTTTACAAAAAGCGAATTATTTGCCAGTTTTCTAACCACTGTAATAATTGTTTTTCATTAATTCTCCGTTTTTTCGACTGTAGTGCCAAAATTTGTTGGAGTTCTGTTGCAGGTTTTCCTGTTTGCTGTACCCAAGCGGATACTAAAGTTTGATGATCTACTAAGTTTGAGCCTAAACCTAAAGATTTTTGCAATTGCAGTTGCTCTTGTTTACCTACTGCTTCTAATACAAATTCGCTACTTTCAGCTTTTTGTAATACACTAGCCAGTGCTTGAATATAAGCTTCGCTGTTGTCAACTACTGGTGCTTTTAAAGCTAGAGGAGATCCAAAACGTTTGTTATTAGCCCAAACTAAAACTAAAAGAATTATACTTGCTTGAACTAATGCGGCAAATAAAGGCGTTTTAGATAAATAGCTACTCAAATCTGCACCATCTTCTTTCGTTATAACTTCTGGATCTTTATAGCCGTGAATATATTCATCTACCAAAATTTGATTACCTGATTGAGTAACTAATTTTGCTAGAAATTGATAGTTTCCTGGTTGTTCTTGATAAGCATTAGCTGCTAAATAAGGCGTGGTGGCAAAAATTACTTGTCCTTTGCCTAATGTTTGTTGCCAAACAATAGAACCAAAGCGATCGCCTAATTGTTGTTCTCCTTCTTCTAATTTTGGTAGTCGTCGGCGCGTATCAATTTTGACTGAACCCGCAGGACTTTGTTGAAAGCTAATAAAACGTGCTTCGGTTACTGGTTGTTTAACTCCCAAAATTACTAAAGTATTGCCTTTTTCTACCCATTTTTGTTGTTGGTCGTTTAGCGAATCTTCATTGAGTTGGCTGTAGACACGCAATAGAGTAATGGAATTAGCAATTTTGGATTCTGAGTAGCTGATCAGTGCGGGAACCTCGTCTGTAGCGACTCCGGCTAAATCTGCAAACGGTTTTTGCCAACGTTTAATTGGTGTTCCCTGGAGTTCCATGAAAGCGTACCAAGCGCCATATCCATCAGGACTCCGGCTATAGGTAGAACCGCTATTTACCTTGCTAGTATTGGGCGCAGTAAATAAGGTAAGTAATATAATTGCAATGAGTGCGATCGCACTTATCCATAACCAACGTTTTTTCATTCAAAACTTACTCAATTGTGAGTTTTTAAAATTTAGATAACTATTGACTTAATCGCTAATTGTTCGATACGCCTGCTGACACTGTTCAAATTCTGATGTTGAAATTTCTGCATTACCAAAACAAGCTTGTTGATGGGTTGTCAGTAAAGTTTCATAAGAGCTATATTGGGGCAAATCTTGGATTAATTGCAAATATTCCCCATCGGTGCGACTAGGTTGGTGGGGAACAATACCACTGTCATTTAGTTGCTGTAACATTGCCATATACAAACATCGGCAAGCCTCAGCATAATTTCCTTGACGTTGAAATGTTTGCGATCGCTTTAACCAATCTGAAACTGTTAACTCCCTAATAGTGGTTGGTTGTTGATTTAAGTTCCGCAGTTTTCCAGGTAAAGCACTCAGGGAAGAACCCCATACGCGCCACAACTGCCCACATATCCAAATTAGTAGAAATCCCACTATTCCCCAAAATACTACTTTAGGTAGCCAAGAATGGAATAATAAATTTTTTAACCAATCAGGCATTGCCCAGTCTGGAACATTGCGTTTACTAAATTGTAGTTCTATCCATTCTCCTAGCTGCCGTTGTAGCTGCTGTAGCTGCCAACCGAAGTTAGTCTGCTCAAATTCTTTTGTTGCCATACTCATAGCTCAATTGCTTAATGCTGATGATCAATCTATCCTTGGCATTGTGCCACGATCTAGATAGTGAGAGTAAACCTTGTAGCCTTAGTCGATAAAATCTAGCTAAACATCTGCGTCATTTGCGTTAATCTGCTTACATCTGCCCTAAAAAAACACCAAAAACAAGATTTTTGCATAAGACGAGCATAACTTTTTCCTCCCATCCTCTCCCCTCCCTCCTCCCCCCCTCTCCCCTCCCTCTTGAAATATGACAATTTATTTTTACAAAGTTGATGCTCCTTACGGCTGTTTTTCTAACTTTTCTCCCCATCCGATTTATTTAGATGGTCAAGATTGGTCTACAGTTGAGCATTACTATCAATCCCAAAAGTTTGTAGGGACAGAAAATCAAAATTTAATTTCAGTTATTCGAGTTGCCAATACTCCAGAAATAGCAGCATCACTAGGACGCGATCGCACCAGAAAAACCCGTTTAGACTGGGAACAGATCAAACCTAAAATTATGCGGCAAGCTGTCCTTCAAAAATTTTTAACTCATCTAGATATCCAAGCACTTCTTCTGGCTACTGGAGATGAGTTAATTGTCGAAGATTCCCCCAAAGATTACTTTTGGGGTTGTGGTTCCGATCAAACTGGGCAAAATCAGTTAGGCAAAATTTTGATGAGTGTCCGCCATGAAATTAAACTGCATAATCAACACAATAGACCTATTGCATAAGTCAATAAATATTCTATTATATCTGCGTTTATCTGCGTAGCCTGCGGCAAGCGCTGACGCGCTATATCTGCGGTTAATTTCTCTTAATAACCTCAAAAAAATGCTTTTTGCCAAAACCATAACGAATAAGTTTATTAAAAACTAGCTGTTTTTGATATGTCAATTTAACATAATCTTTAAGATTTACTACTGGTTTGATATTAAAAGTTAATTTTAGTTAAAATAATATACTCAAACTTATTGACTTTGTTTCCATTTAGCGATCGCTTTTTGAGCCGCTTGATATGCAGGTGTATTTTCGGGAACTAAAGTTGCTGTAGCAATGGCACTTGGCAATTCTCCTTCTAATGCCCTAGACTGAGCAATCAGATAAATTTGCTGGCTCCATTGCTTAATTAACTTTTGAGATTGGGGATAAAGTGGCTGATTTGGCGGTACTGAAGTTGCAGCAGTAATCGCGCGGTTATAAGAAGAAGCTTGCCCTGAAACAATTAATTTCTTAGCCGCCTGCAAGATAATTTTATTGCTTCTCTGCTGTTGTGCCAGTTGTTGCCAAGTTGCGATCGCACTTTGAGATTCAGCCGACACTGGCAGATTTGGCTGTATTAATTGAGCAGCCGCGATCGCACTGGCATAATTACCCTGTTGGGCGCGGGCAGAAGCTAAATCTAAAATTACCCGACTCCAACGATTAATATCTGCTGTTGCCTGTTGATATAAAGGATCGCCTGGGACAATTTTTTGGGCTTGTGCGATCGCTTTACTAAAACTAGAAGCTTGATTGTTTTGAATTAAGCGTTTAGCTTGATTTAATACCGCTTTATTTGCCTGTAAACGCTTTGCTAATGCTTTCTTACTTCTGTTCGCATCAAATTTCGTCACTTTGGGGTTAGATGATGCCTGAGACACCCCTGCCACCGAAGCTGAGTTAGAGGTGATACCTGATGTTTGTGCTATTTGCTGATCGTGAAAAACCCTCAGAATCACGCCAGCAATCATACCTATTACCAGCGTCGTACCCGTACCCCACAATAATAACTGTTGCCACCAGGGAATCTGTGTTTCTAACTGAGATTTTTCGTCTTGGTAAGGAATCAGCACCCCTGCTTCTGGCTGCATACCAGGAATTGTTTCAGCCACCAAAGTTATATTTTCCGGTGTAACGACTTGTGTAGCCGTTAGTGGATCAGCATCCTCACTATTTACTTGATCTGATTTATTAATCAGGTATGCAGTAGTTAATATAGATATTTCTGTATTGTCTGGTGTTAAATCCCCAGTAGTTTCTAATGGCAAAATTAGCATTTTGCTAAGTTCGTTGTTGTAAACACTAAAAGGTGTTTGAATAGGTCGTAAATGGTGTCTACTTAACTCCTGTGTGCGATCGCGCAAATATTGATCTAAGCCTTCTAAAGTTATACCAGAGTCATAACGTAAGGCTTCTAAAAGTGCAACAGTAAATAATCCATGTCCTAAAGTTGTTGCTTCATAAGAAAACTGATCATTTTGGCAAGATAAGCAAGTTGGAATTCCTAATTCACGCGCCACTAAGAGTGTTTGCTCACCAACTTTACCACCCGCTTGTACACCCTGGCTGCGGTTTATATCCAGTAATAGCAAAGCATTTTGACCTACTTGCTGTTTTACGAAGTGTAACAGCGATCGCAGTGGTATCCCTGTATTAACAATATCAGCAGGGTTGCCATCAATCGGCATCAGGTAATCTTCTGAGCCTGTAGTAACACCATAGCCACTGAAAAACAGCCATAAGAAATCTCCAGGCTGCAAATTCTCTTGACACCACTCCGACAGCCAGCCCATGATATTTTCACGAGTAGGGTAGGTTAACTTTTGCTCTATCGGTGTCGAGGTATCGCTTAACAACAAACATCGATCTGCTGCCCAACCCGTAGACTCAACTACAAACTGACGCACTGCCTGTGCATCTGCCTCTGCATAATTCAGATGTTGGAAAAACTCATAGCGATTAATACCAATGGCTATACAAGCGTGATTTGCCATGATCGATGCCCAACTAGGTAAAAAAGTTTGAGGATTTCAGGGCGTTATATATCTTGACATCCTGCTGATACTCGCATTTACAGCATAGCAGCACAGCTTAGTTATAGCAGTTAGCAATTAGCATGAGCGCAATTAGCTTTTTTATTTCGCTTACTCTGTATAGGTTTTGCTCAAAATATTTGCGCTCTTGCGCCTATTTAGGTTGCTATATTAAACTTTTTAAAAAAATGTAGAGACGTGCCATGGCACGTCTCTAAGGATGAAAATTTTTCCTCCCTCCCCCCTCCTTCCTCCTCTCCTCCCCTCCCCCCTCCCCCCTCCCCCTCCCCCCTCCCTCCCCCCTCCCCCCTCCCCCCTCCCGATTTTCATTAATTTAGAGCTAATTCCTAATCAGGAAGGTTATGGTGGGCATAGGATGCCAAAATACTATGCTAGTGGCTCCCCAAGCAGGTGCAACTATGTGGAAATCTTACGTTATTAATTTTCAATCTTTATCACTTAATCCTATAAGCTTTCTCAAGCTCAGTTTAGTTACACTGTTGGGTTGTAGTGGAGCAAGTTCAAATATCACAACTGCCTTGGCAAATCCACTCCTAGCCCAAGCCAGCACTCCAGGTATAACTACTACCTCCCCACCTAATCAACCTAATGTTGTTCAGTTACAAGTTTCAGTCCCACGTAATCCTAGCGAATCCTTTGAAACAATGCTACGTCGATCTGAGGCGATGGCTAGGACATTTATACAGCGCAGCTTTGACAAAAATAAATCCGTCACAAATGTAAATCTTACAGTGCTAGGAGAAAATCAAGGCTCCATAGCTCCAATTGTATCTATGAAAGTTAACCGTCAGGGGTGGAAACGTAGTCCTGATCCGCAGATGTGGGCAACTTACTTTCCAAACGCCCAAACTTTACTTGGTCTTCAAAATAGTTTGACTACGGCTACTCAACCAGCTTCAACCCCCCCATTACAAACAATCACCGCGCCAGCAGCGACACCTAACTCACAATTAGGATATCCTGATGTTCCAGGTGGAGAAAACAATACTCCAGCCCCCCCACCAGGCTCTAACGTTCAGCAAGTACCTCCTGGGGCTATTCCCAATAATCAAACACCGGGAGCAAATACTAATGGCTCGGTAGCTCCTAATGGTGCAACTAATACAACTCCCACGAATAATCCTGCAGTAGCTCCTAATGGTGCAACTAATACGCCTCCCCCTGTTCCGCAGGAGCAAAGATAAATAATTATGTTAGCGATCGCCTAGAATAATAAAGCTGAAAAAATTGCAGAACCTACTACTATGGCAGTTCCTAAGAAGAAAACTTCAAAATCTAAACGCGATAAGCGCAAAGCTACCTGGAAACATAAGGCAGCCGTTGAAGCTAAAAAAGCTTTGTCTCTAGGTAAATCTATATTAACCGGACGTGCTAAGAGCTTTGTTTATCCTTCCACAGAGGAAGAAGAAGAAGAAACCTAGAAATACCTTTTTGGTGTCTAGCCTATCGCCCTATTAGTTCTTTGATTTACTAATCTCAACAACGGGGGGAACCTTGGGCAGAAGAAGGTTACAGTTAACTGTTCCAGAACTTACGCACAAATCCCCCCTAGCCCCCTTAAAAAAGGGGAAATTCAAAGTCCCCCTTTTTAAGGGGGATTTAGGGGGATCTAGATTTCAGGCTTTCGGTGCGTAAGTCCTATGTTCATTAACCGCTTAACTAACTTAAGTTTTTCTTTGTAAGGAGCATATCTCACCTTCAAATCAATTAAAAAAGATTTGTTGAGAATGCTTTTTTTATGGGAAAAAGTATCAAAACTAGCTTTGCCATGATAACTACCTATACCACTTGCACCTACCCCTCCAAATGGTAAATCTGGGACACCAGACTGCATCACGGTATCGTTAATACTTACACCTCCAGAGGAGGTTTCTTGTAAAATTTGCTGTTGCTTTTGTTGATTATTTGAAAAAAAGTATAAAGCTAAAGGTTTAGGTTGAGAGTTGACGAGTGCGATCGCTTCACTTAAATCGTTATATTCTATAACTGGCAAAATAGGTCCAAAAATTTCTTCTTTCATCACTGCATCTTCCCAGTTAACCTGATCAATAACAGTGGGTGCAATATAACGCTCAGATAAATTAGTTTCTCCGCCAATTATAATTTCACCAATATTCAAAAATTTACATAGGCGGTTAAAGTGTTTTTCATTAATAATCCTGCCGTAGTCGGGACTCTCAATAGGGTTGTTGCCGTAAAAGTTTTGAATGCAGCTTGTAATGTTAGCTAATAAATCTTTTTTAACTTTTTTATCAACTAATAAATAATCAGGAGCAATACAAGTTTGTCCGGCATTCAGAAATTTACCCCAAACAATTCTTCTAGCTGTATATTCAATATGAGTATTAGCATCAACGATACAAGGAGTTTTGCCACCAAGTTCTAAAGTTACTGGTGTTAATTGCTTGGCTGCTTCAGTCATCACTATTTTACCGACTTCGGTGCTACCAGTAAAAAATATATGATCAAATTTTTGTGATAATAATTGTTGAGTAGTTTCTTTACCTCCTTCAATTACATGGATAAAATTTGGAGCAAAGGTTTTATTAATAATATTAGAGAGAACCTGAGATGTATTAACTGCTAATTCGGAAGGCTTTAAAATAGCACAATTGCCCGCCGCAATCGCGCCGACAAGTGGTGCTATCATTAGTTGAAATGGGTAGTTCCAAGCACCAATAATTAATACTATTCCCAATGGTTCAGTATAAATTTGAGATGAAGCGAGAAACTGAGTTAGGGGCGTATTAACTTTTTGAGGTTTTGCCCAAGAATTAATATGTTTGATAGCATAATTAATTTCTTCTAAACAAAGACCTATCTCACTAATATAACTTTCAAATTCTGATTTATTTAAATCAGCTTTTAAAGCCGTTTGGATATGAAATTCTTGCTCTATTATTACTTTTTTTAAAAGCTTTAATTGCTCAATCCTAAAAGCAACATCTTTAGTTTTTCCACTAGCAAATAAATGACGTTGCTCGGTGATAATTGTATTATAGGTTTGTTGAATTAGCATATTTAGTTTGCTAGATAATATTTTAGATTTTAGATTGAGATCTCATTTAAGATAACATTCCCAATCTAAAATCTAAGCTTTTTAGGATTTATGCAACAAATAAATCAGAATAACTGCTAAAAGCTAGTAATTATGTCTACTTGTCTTTCCTTGCTCCTTGCTCCTAGATTAGGAATTACACCGTTAAAATGCGTAAGCCCTATTCTTATCATTGGGCAGGTAAATAAACAATGAAATTGCTACCTTTACCTAAAGCAGATTGAACCTCAATTTTACCTTGATGAGCTTCGACAATCCGGCGGGATAGATGTAGCCCTAAACCGCTACCAGAGCGCTTGTGGCTTCCAGGGCGGAACCGTTCAAATAGCATTGATTGATCTTCTGGGGTAATACCTGGACCAGTATCTTTTACTTCAACTACTACCCAAGAATTATCCGCTTGATTATTAGCAGAATCAAGTTTCAGGTTTACCTCTATGGAGCCTGCTTCTGTAAACTTAATGGCATTGCCAATTAAGTTAGTAAAGACTCGATGCAATTCTAAGCGATCGCCTACTACTTTTCCTAAAGCGTTTTCCTCCATGTTAAGTTTCAGAGCGATAGTTTTTTCATCTGCTAAAGGAGATAGTTCTTGGACAACTTCCTGAAGTAGTTCCCGCAAATTAACTGGTGAAAAGATCAGAGTTTTTCTACCTGCTTCATAGCGGTAAACTTCTAGCAAAGTATTTACCATTGCTAACAAATTGCGGTTACTACGAGCCATCGTAGTAATCGCTTCTGTCATTGGTGGAGATTGTTCTCCTAATGCTCCCTGCTGGAACAGCGTCAGCATCCTATCTGCCGCTACCAAAGGAGTACGCAAATCATGGGTAAGCCTAGAAACAAAATCTTCCCGTTGGCGGGCAATTTGATCGCGTTCGTCTACGCTATGCTTAAGTCTTAGTAGCGATCGCACTCGCGCCAGCAATTCATCAACTTCTACAGGTTTGCGAATAAAATCATCTGCACCCGTATCTAGTCCCTGAACTACACTGGGTTGGTCGTATGCAGTAATCAATAAGATCGGGATAAATGGCAACTGCTGATTCTTGCGGATACGTTGAGTAACTTCATATCCGTCAATTCCAGGCATCATCACGTCTAATAACACTAAATCAGGTGGTGACTGTTCTATATGACTGAGTGCAGAAAGCCCACCCTCCGCCAGCGTTATGTGATATCCCTCCTCTTCCAAAATTGTTTGCACTAGAAACAAGTTATCGGGCGAATCATCGACAACCAGAATGCGGTCAGTATAATTAGATGAATTCCCAAGCGAATGATTCATATAAACAGTTGATTAACCACAAAACAGAGGAATTTTAACTTTTATAAGAACAAGTGTCTTAAGTATTATTTTTTCTTTAAATTGCTTAACTTACCTCACCCCCGCGAAAGATTCTTCTCAGAAGTCGTTAAATAGCTCCACTGAAAAAAACCTAAGATGCTGGCAAGCAGAGAAAGCAGAAGGAGACTAAACGAGCCAGAGAAAGTAATTAATACAAACTAAAGTAAGTTGGGTTGCAACCCAACCTACCAATATTTATGCGTAAGTATTGAAATGAAACTGATGATTACTTCCTTCCCACTAAAAAATTACTGCTCGTATTCTTCTTCTTTCAGGTGCGTACTTGGCGTTTTGGCGGTTATAAAAATAGGTATTCTTTAGACGGGAAGGGAGTAATTGCTTTTAAAGTTCGTCTTTAACTAATTTGCGTTTTGGTTTCTTGGTAAATCCATGTTGTAATATATGCAAAATCCAGTGCTGTAGGTCGTCGATGTATGTAAAGAGTACAGGCACTACTAACAATGTCAACAGAGTAGAAGTAGTAAAGCCACCCATAATCGCAACTCCCATCGGGCTACGGACTTCTGCACCTGCACCTATTCCTAATGCTAGTGGTAGCGTACCAGCAATCGTCGCTAAAGAAGTCATCACAATTGGTCGCAGACGTGACAAACTAGCCGCCATTACGGCGTGAAATTGTGGTTTTCCTTCTTGTTGGAAGATTAACGTATAGTCTACTAGCAAAATAGAGTTTTTTGTCACAATGCCCATTAGTAGGACAATACCAATTAAGGCATATATCCCTAAAGATTTTTGAGCAACGATTAAACCTAATAATGCACCACCTAAGCAAAATGGCAAAGCTGCCATGATGGTAATCGGATGTAGAAAGTTGTTATATAACAACACCAAGATGGCATAGATACAAGTGAGTGCTAGGGCTAAAGCACCACCAAAGCGACCAAAGATTTCTTGCATAATCTTGGCATCTCCCGCCGATTCCTCTACTACTCCTGCTGGTAAAGGATTCAGTGCAGGTAGCGCCTTGACAGCTTCCGTAGCTTCTCCCAAAGAAGCACCTTGTAAGTTACCTTGTACGGAAACTTGACGAGAGCGATTATAGCGATTGATCTGAGCAGGACCATTGCCAAAGCGAATATCTGCTACGGCTGATAGGGGAACCAGGGAGTTATTTTGACCTGGGACTTGGAGATTTTTGAGTGTCTCAATATCTAAACGGGCTTGGGGATTGATTTGAACTCTAATCGGAATTTGGCGATCGCTCAGATTAAACTTAGCTAAATTTGATTCATTGTCACCAATAGTAGCTAAAGATGCTGTACGGGCGATCGCTTGTACTGTTACTCCTAAATCTGCGGATCTGATCGGATCGGGGATAATTAAAATTTCTGGTTTAACTAAACTAGCACTTGAGCTAACTTCTACCAACATTGGTAGTTCTCGCATTTGCTTTTCTAAATTTATTGCAGCTTGGTTTAACGCTTGGGGATTTTCACTTTTTAAAACAATTGATACATCCTTTGAAGCTCCACCCCCGCCTTGAGATTGGAAACTAATTCTCGCCCCAGGAATTTTGGCAAGTGGTTGACGGCTTTGTTTTTCAAACTCAGACTGAGCTAAATTCGGACGTTCTTCTTTTGGTTTAAGTTGAATAGTTAGTGTTGCCGTATTCACATCAATTGCAGCTAAGACGCTATTGACGGCAGGACTTTGTTTCAATACTGCTGTAGCTTGTTGGGCAACTTGAGTGGTGTCGTTGAGGGTAGAGCCTGGTGGCAGTTCAACTAAAACTGTGGATAAACTGATATCACTATTATCAACAAAACCTTTAGGAATTAAGGGAACTAGCATCAAACTAGCTATAAAAAAGACAACTGCGATCGCAATTGTTGTCAATCTATGCCGCAATGCCCACTTCAGCAATTGAAAATAAGGTCTAAAACCCCCTTTAGATTTAGACTTAGCATCACTCGGCTTGGGAGCTTTCAGTAAATAAGCTCCCATCATTGGCGTAATTGTCCGCGCTACTAAGGTGGAAAAGAATGTCGAAATTGCAACTGTTACCCCAAAAGGTTGAAAAAACTGACCTGGAATCCCACCCATAAAAGCAACGGGAAGAAAAACAGCTATAATTGTCGCCGCGCCAGCTAAAACTGCTAAACCTACTTCCGCCGAAGAATCAAAAGCGGCTTGGCGAGGGGTTTTGCCCATTGCCATGTGCCGTTGCATATTTTCAACTTCTACAACCGAGTCATCGACTAAATTTCCAATAGCTAGGGCTAAACCTAGCAAGGTCATATTATTGAGCGTGTAGCCCAAGTTTTTTTGTACCCAAAAGGTGGGCAGCATTGAGAGAGGTAATGCTACCGCAGTAATGAGGGTGGAGCGCCAATCACGTAAAAAGATTAAAATTGTTACCACTGCCAACACAGAAGCAACAATCAAATCATCAATCGTGCTTTGATAAGATTCGCGGATAAAATTAGCACGGGTAAAAATTAGCTCAATTTTGACATCAGTTGGTAATTTTTTTTCTAATTCTGCAACTGCTTGACGTATCCCTTCTTCTACAGTTACTAAGGTACTACCTGTACTTCGTAATACTTGAAAAGCCACTACGGGTTTATTATTCAGTAAAGCTGATTGTCTGACATCACCATAGCGATCGCCCACTTCACCTAAACTAGATAAAGCCACAAAACTACCATTAGGTAAGACTATTTGGTAGTTTTTTAAAGCCTCAACACTGGTAGCACTCCCAAGGGTACGAATACTTTGTTCACTACCCCCAACTTCTGCCCGTCCACTAGGTAAATTAGCATTAAAAGCACGAATTTGATCGTTTACTTGAGTAGCAGTAATCCCCAAACTTTGTAATCGTTCTGGAGCGAGGTTAATGCGAATCTCGCGATCAACACCACCAACCCGTTTGATTTGAGCAACCCCTCTAACCGCTAATAAAGCACGGCTAATATCTTGATCGACAAGATTACTCAAATCTTCTACAGACTGTTGTTCAGATACCACCGCATAAGTCATAATTGCCCCACCAGCAAAATCCAAACGCTTAACAATGGGGTCGTTTAGGTCTTGTGGTAAATTTTGACGAATTTGAGCAACTGCATTACGGATATCATTAGTAGCGCGGTCTGTGTCCGTACCAATCACAAAGTTGACTACTGTAGTAGAATTTCCATCTTTAACAGTTGAAATGATTGTATCAATGTTGCCTAGCCCCGCAACTGCATCTTCTATCTTTTTAGTTACTTCTGATTCTAGTTCTGCTGGACCCGCGCCTGGTTGTATTGCCGTAATACTAACCGTCGGCACATCAATATTAGGATTAGTATCAATCCCCAATTGCGTAAATGATATCCAACCTAATAAAGCCAATACCAGAAATAAAACTAATGTTGGAACTGGTTTCTTAATTGACCAAGCTGAAAGATTGAATGACATAAGCGGGGCAACGGATTTTGCAACGGATGGGTGTAACGGATTTAACGGATAAGTTGTCGGTGGCGGGCAAGGATTTAGGTTATTGAGAGGTAATATTATTGCCAGATACCGCTTGTACTTTGTCACCATCTTTGAGATAACCTGCGCCAGCAACAATTACGCGATCGCCTTGTTTTAAACCGCTTTTGATTTCAATTTTTGCGGTGGATAAATCTCCGCCTCCCATAGTTGCACCGATTTCTACAGGTCGAGCGCGGGCTGTATCCTCACCTTCTAAAAGATATACAATTGCTTTACCATTTTCTTGAGGTAAAACAGCTTTGGCTGGAACTGTTAACCCTTGAGTTTGCTCTACAGTAATACCAGCTTGCAAAAACATTCCTGCTCTTAACAATGGACTAGCAGGTAAATCAATTTTGACTATACCTTTACGAGTCTGCTCATCAACTATTGGTGCAATTTCTCGCACTTTGCCTTGTAGCCGAATACGACTATCAGAATTACTCCTGACAAGAACAGGTGCGCCGATAGAAACTTCTTTAAGTTGTACTTCTGGAACTTTTGCTTGTAGTTCTAAATAACCATTACGAATAATTGTAAATAGCTTTTGATTTGCGGAACTAATATCACCTACACGGGCAAATCTTTCTGCGATCGCACCACTAGCAGGAGCAAGCACTTGAGTTTGTCCTAACTGAGTTTTAATCTGCTGTAGCCGTGCTTGACTACCACGAACTTCGGCGATCGCACTATTAATATTAGCGATCGCGCTGCTAACATTAGCCTGAGCGCTGCTAATACTAGCTTGAGCATTACTAACATTAGCTTGAGCCGCCCTCACTCCTTCAACCGCAGTTGCAACTGTAGTACTTCGTGTCTCCAACTCTTGAGTAGGAATTGCTCCTTGATCAGCTAGTTGTTGATACCGCTTGAGCGTTTTTTGGGCTTGCACCAAGTTAGCTTGATTTTGCGCTACAGTTGCTTGTGCTTGTCGTAAACCCGCTCTAGCTTGCTCTACAGCCGCTTGTGCTTGTCCTAAAGCTGCCCGCTTTTGTTGTACACCAGCTTGGGCAGAGTCTAATTTAGCTACAGCATCGCTAATTTGGCTTTGTAGTACAGAATTGTCTAATACTGCTAATATGTCTCCTACCCTGACGCTGCTCCCCTCATCTGCTAAAACTTGCTTAATTTGTAAGCCTGAAGTCTGCGGTAAAACTGGCAACATATCATAAGCAGCAACACTTCCTGTGGCTTCTAGTGTTTGGGCTACAGAAGTAACCGCTACTGGCGCTAAAGTCACGCTCATTTGCGCTGCTGGTTTGGTTGTCGTAATAGTTTTAGCAACAGGAGGAGCAGATTTAGATGGTAGTAAGCGCGTACCAATGATCGCCAAAACTATACCCAGCACCATACCTACTAATACGCCTCGTCCTCCTGCAAACCATCCACGTTTAGGTTTGTCGTCTGCAACGCTGTCAAATTCATCTAACTCAAACTCATCTTGGATCTCCGAGGAAGTAATTAGCGTTTCTGTCGAGTCATCTCTTTGTTCATCTGAAACGTATTTGTAAGTCACTGTGATCTCTCCCTCGGTAGAGCAATTTTAACGCTTCGGAGTATAAAACTAAGGAAGGCTGAGTAGGGCGATCGCACCAAAACTACAGACAATCCCGCAAAATATAAGAATCAGGATAAAATTAGATATCTATAATTAATATATCTCCTTATTATATCGGTTTGATATAAATGTTAGAACTAGCTACATTAGGCTTACTGCTACATGAACCATTACACGGCTATCGCTTGAAGCAGCAGGTAGAGATGTTTATGAGTGGCTGTATCAGTGCCAACTATGGCTCGATTTACCCTTTATTAAAGCGACTAGAAGAAAGCGGTGAGATTGCGACGCGAGGAGAAGAAGAAGGGGAAGCTGGTTCAAATCGTAAGATTTATAGTATTACTGCTCAGGGGCGCGATCGCTGGCGACAAAAAATGCTCGCTCATCCTCAAGAAAGTTGGGTGAACAGCCGTTCTCGCTTTTTAATCAAATTTATCTTTTTTAAGTATTTGCAGCCAGCAGAACGCATCAAGCTGCTGGAACATCGTTTAATGGTTTCTAAACTACGCTTAGAAACTCCCGAACCTGAAATCATTCCCACAGATAACTATAAAAAATCAGCATGGAAATATGCTATGCAAGTACTACAGGGTGAAATTAATTGGATTAACGAACAACTTGCCAAGGAAAAAGCCAATATTAGCAGTGACGAGTTAATTGTTAATTGTTAATTGTTAATTGTTAATTGTTAATTGCTTCTTTAACATAAGAAACAGCTAGGGGTGTAATTTTTTCGACAACTGTGGTAATTAAAGAGCGTTCCTCATCAGTCCAAACTCTCGGTTTACCAAACATAGATGGTTGCAAAACTCCCCATAGTTGACCATCGTGGCAGATGTGAGCGTGAATTAATGCTCTGTGTCCAAAATTTTTCTGCTCAAAATCTTTATTTAATACATCTGGGCTTGCTGTTTCTACATCCTCAACAAATATAGATGGTGCAGTACGCAAAGCCGCCGCAAACATCGGATTTTCATCAGGTAAAGATTTGGGTTCTGGTTTCCAATCAACATCAAGTACAGTCGGAATATCAGCACTGCGACACCAACAGAAAGGCACTTTACCCAGGCGTGTGTCAGGATAGCGTAAATAAAGGAAAGTGCGATCGCACTCCAAAGCCTCAGCGACAGCAGGCATTAATTCTGAAAAAATAGCATCTGCATCGCTATTGCCTTCAGAAGTTTTATCTAAAATAGTTTTAATTGTTTGCTGTGTCATTGGCTAATAAAATCTTAGTGTCTTAGAGCCTATCAGAAAAATAAATAAAAAACATCTGCGTTTATCTGCGGTTAAATACTCTGTAGAGACGCGCCATGGCGCGTCTCTACACTTGACACCAAGATCTAAAAGCGGAAAGTAGTTCTGAGAGTACCAATAATCACATCATCACTAGCTTGATTTTGGTTAAGAGCCGTTAGAAAAATCACACCAGGAGTAATTGAGATATTATCAGTCAATTGGTACTTATAAAAGCCCTCAATGTGCAACGGAATATCATTATTTGGTGCAGGACTATTTGCAAAACCTCCCAAATAAGGTTCCGCACCGACAATAATACCTCCAAGATTTCCTGGTTTACCCAAATTAGGAAAAGCTAGAGCAACTGCGTAATTCCAAATCTCAGCTTTATCAACCGCAAGGATATCTGCTTTGGTGTAACTGAACCAACTATTAATTGCTAATTTGGGGCTTAGTTGAAATGAAGCTTCTACACCGTAAGAATTTGCTAGTATTGGGGTGTTGGCAAAACCAAGTGGTGTACCTGGGTTATTAGCAAAAACAGAACCAGTTGTGCCACCGCTAATCCTACCACTACCAGTAGGACCACCAAGGTTAAAGATTGGGCCACCTTGGGTATGATAGCTGTTAACATAGGTTAAACCAAGCTGAAACTTACCGCCAGGGTTTAAGTTAAGTTGTGCTAATGCAGCATAGTCACCATCAAATAAACCATTACCTGGATTAGCATTAGCTGCACTGGTATTACCACCAGCTAAATAGCCTACACTAACCCCCAAAGCATTACTCAATTTATAGCTAAGTCCTGCGCCTGTACCTCCACCAATGGAAAAAATGGGATTTTCTTCAGCAAAATGGGAAAGTGCGCCATTAGCTCCAGTAAAGTCATCTAAGTAAGGGCTGGCAGTTGAAAGAACGTAATCGCTATGTATACCGCCATAAGCTGCAACATAAGCCTGAAGCTTATTTCCCAAGGGTAAGTAGTAAGCTAACCAGTCAATAACAAAACTGTTATTAGCGCTACCGCCCGTTAGGTTAAAAGTTTGAGTACCTTCACCCGTACCACCAGGCACACCAACTATGTCGAGATCTGGTACCATCGTTTGATTAGCATTACTAGCTGCCAAACGGGTATGTAGCGTATCTTTACCAGTAAAGCTGGTTTGGAAGTCTAAACGTACACGATCTTGTAATACGGTTTCAACGTTGTTGTTTTTTCCCAAACCATCAGTAAGACCAAAAACTACCTCACCAACTAACTTAGTAGTAGTAGAAAACTGACGTTGTTCTAAAAAGGCGGTACGACCTTCTAAATTATCTACTCGTGTACCTAAAGTTGCTAATTCTGTGCGAAACTCTTCGGTGAGTCGTTGCAGTGCTTGTAAGTCGCTTTGGGAAACACCACCACCAGTCGTACCACCACCACTCGGTTGTCTGGCAATTAAAGCTTCAATTTGTCTAAGACAAGCGTTTAAACCAGCCGCAAATTCATAGCGTGATAAGGCACGGTTGCCGCGATATGTGCCATCAGGATATCCTTGCAAACATCCGTAAGTTTGTACAACGCGAGACAGTGCTTCATAAGCCCAGTCAGAAGGCTGCACATCTCGAAATTGGGAAACGTTGGTGACTTGATCTAGACTGTCTTGTTGATCGTTGTTATAGCGCTGGATTTGTTCTAAATTGTTGCTGTTAACAGATGAAGATTCTGGCTGTTGTATTGCTGGGTTAGTTTGAGCTAGTTGTTTTTGTGGTAGTTGTCCTAGATCTTGATTAGGTTCAACTTCTACTACTGAAGTTTGCTCACTAGGCTTTAAGTTTTGATTATTGGAGGCTATTTCCAATATGGTTTTAGGGTTAGAATCAGCATAACTCGAAAAGAGCGAATCTGAATTATGTTGATTAACAGTTGTTGCTGAAAGCTGGCTAGTTTGAGCCACAGCAGGTTTTAAGCCAAATGAATAAGCTAATAACATTGCTGAATTAATCAGCAATAGCTTTCCTAAATATTTTTTCATTGCTCCTCGCTCCTCACACCTCTACAAGTAGTAATACTTGTAGTTCGCTCCATAAGATCGTAGTCAGGGATACAGTACCAAAGTTTAATTGCGTAATTATGTAATACCTGATACAGCCGCCTTGCCAAAATTATATCTTAGGCTAGATGGAAAAAGAAAATATTTATGAATTTATGGCTTAAGTGTGGCGTGGGCAAGATTTTTAAGACGGGCTAACAAACATTGAGTTTAAATTTAAAGCCATTACCCATATAGCAGGCGGGTTTGAATCCCCCACCAAAAGCCATGATTACTGTTTACTATTAACTGTTTACTATTAACTGTTTACTGTTTACTGTTTACTGTTTCAATCAAAAAACTACAACTATACTTCAGGACGACTAAAAATTGTTAGTATAATCCAACCCAGCAGATAGTAATGCCCTTCACAACTAAGTCCTGCTTGTCTGCAAAAATTTTCACGAGTTTCTGGACTGTAAAACTTAATCCCACCAGGGGAAAATGGTACTTGCTGAGTATCAGCTTGTATTTTAATAATCGGATCTACTAAATAGAACTTTCCACCAGGTTGTAAAACTCGACTTACCTCTGAAAAAACTTTTTCTGGATTTGGATAGTGTATAAAACTGAGAGTATTAAAAACAGCATCAAACTGACCATCAACAAAAGGAAGTGCTTCAGCATCACCTTGTAGATAAATTAGTCGGGGATGATGACGGTTATTTTGTCTGGCTTGACTGAGCATTTCAGCCGATAAATCTAGCCCTGTACCGCGTAGTTGTGGGAAATGGGTAGCAAGGCGATCAAGTAGTTTACCAGTACCACAGCCGAGATCTAAGATATTAGGATGATCTGGCAACCTGACATATTCAAGCAACCGTTTGTGGATAGCTTGGTAAAAAACTGATGTAAAAATTATGTCATATCTTGATGCCCAAATGTCAAAAAATTGCTGTTTTTTGTTAAATGATTTGTTTGTCATTTTTGGTAAATTAAGTTGAAAACAGTCCACCGCAATTAATTTTGCTCAGTGCTTCCAAATATACCTCTTTAGAGTAGGCACTTAAATTAAATGATAAGTATCTAGAGAGAAGTAAACCAGTGCTTATGTTTGCTTTCTTGATAAGAAGTTAACAGTTGGTTATTAGCGATGCAAGTTGAAACTAGAGAGAGTTCTATCAAAAGAACAGATTTATTCAGAAGTTTAATTATTGGGGGCATTATCGGTATAATCGCTGGTTGTCCTATCGGCTGGTTTGCTCATCAACTTTACTCTCAGCAGCGTTCAGCCCAAGTTTTACTTTGTAGGCAAAAAAACGTAGGCGCGTCCAACCTTGAAGAAATATGCGGTTCTGCCTATTAATTTTTTGTAGCCTCAAGTTAATACTTTTGACGGTTTAATTTAATTGATAAATCAACTATTTGATAGTTGATTTATATAATTTATACCTTATATAGCACTCTTAGGCAAAGGTTATGACAAATCACAAGAATGAAATCTAGACCTAGCATCCGAAAAGAAAAAGCTAACCGCTAATTGCTATATATAATTTAGCTAAGAAAGAGTCCTTAAAATAATTATCTCTGATTATTGTTTCAATAATACCGCCAAGGTAGTGCTAGTTTGTAGTCAACTAAAGCGTAAAACTAACCACTTGCTGAGATTGACGTAAAAACGGTATTAAGATAAATGACCTCAGCCTTTAGTTAACCCACTGTTTCCCCGAAGAGACATAACTACTCTTTAGCGGGACTTTCTTTGCAGCCGAATCAGTTCATTTTGAACTTTCTTTTGTAAGTCCGAATCAGATTGAATTTGAACAGTAATGCTATTGAAACGGGAGATAGTTAAGTCGTTGCTTTCAACAATCTTTTTTGATTGATTACAGTAATTAGCTGCAATTCCCTGGGCATTTTTAGGAAGATCTCTGAGACTTTGCTGTTGATTACAAACAATACCA
Organism: uncultured cyanobacterium; assembly: GCA_963711165.1. Taxonomy (GTDB): domain Bacteria; phylum Cyanobacteriota; class Cyanobacteriia; order Cyanobacteriales; family PCC-9333; genus Crinalium. The sequence continues at coordinate 21,485 of CAVQDG010000062.1, forward strand.
GGTACGGAACCAACGATTTTTTTAATTTCGTCGTATGCAGATAGCCGCAATGGTTCCATTGACAATACAGCTTTAGCGTAGTTGGTTAAGTCTGACTTACTTATATCTTGAGCATAAGCAGAATTACTTGAAAATAGCTGTGGGGAGTTTCCAGATAAGCCAGGTACTATGCCGGATAGTAAGCCAACACTAGCTAGAGTGGCGACAATGAGTGAACGAAAGCAATTGCGCTTGAAGTAAGGAGTAGAGGTGTAGTAAGCCATCATTTATACAAATTACAAATAAAACAGGATTCATTAAAACTCACAGGTTCATATTGTTTGAACTATTTTAAGCAAGATAAGTTCCAGCACTTTTTGGCTTTTTAGCTTTTAGTTAAGACATTCGGCTTGATCTGTGGAAT
>CAVQDG010000063.1:0-160806 GCA_963711165.1 uncultured cyanobacterium
TTGGAGAAATCGTTTAGCAACTTTGGAAAACTTGCTGCTTTATGGGGAAAAAAAGCGATTAAGGCGGGTTTAAATCAGGTAATTTCCTCACAAAATTAAAAATTGATCCGGATTTTCCCTGAGCTACCTTGTTTAAGTTAGTAGGAATTGTAAAACAACTACCTACTATGCGTATTTATTCACTGCTAGTTGCTCTAAACTTAATCTCCATCTCCCTTTTCCTGGTTCCTGGGACAATTTCTCCTAGATCAAACGAATTGCTTTCATCTAATAATTTTCCGCAATCTTTAACTTCTTCTAATCATGAAGAAAGAGATAAATCTCCCAATCGGGGTAATGGACGCAGAGAATTGTATCCATCAAAAGTAAGTGTACCAACTTTGACCTAATACCAACTTGCATTCACGCGGTTTGTATTTATGATTAATTTAACTGTTAAAAATAGATAGAATTAAGCCCGCAAGTGCGCCATCATTGAGAGTATGGGCAAATATTTGAGTGGAATAGGCGATCGCACTAAGCTTTTGTGTTTCGCGCATTTTATGTTTTAGAGGCAAAAAATTCTGATGTCAATAAAATTGCCACTAACAGCGTATCTTTCAAAATCTATTTGATGCGAATAAACCTCTATATTTATCTGTGTTCATCTGTGTTTATCTGTGGTAAAAATTTCTTCAAACTACTTTTCCGATAAGTTTTTAATATGGATTCGCGATCGCGCCCAACATAAGCGATCCGAACCCAATTTTATTGTTAATCAGCGAGAGCAAAACACTTGATTTAAATACACGATTATGTTAATGCAAGAAACTGCTAATTAGCCACAGGATCACAAACGTCACCCAAGTAGCAATTTTTTCCTCAGTCATCACTAAACTTAAACTGCCTACTTGTGGGACTAGCCAACTAGCCAGTGGAGTACCTAAACCTATACCTATACACAATCCTACCAGCGTTAGTAGCACCGCGCGACCAAGGCGACCTTCTTTGCGATTGAGAAAAAAGACACTGAAACCTACCCCAAAAGCAATAATCAAAGACAGAGTAGTACTTGCTAAAGTTGGGTAGGCAATCACACTTGCCAGTACTAAGAATACAGCAGACGACAACATCACATCTTTGCGACTGGGAGTATCAATTAATCCCTGTAGCCAGTTGACAGATCGACTGACAGGAGTTGGTTGTACCTTGGGAGATGGTTGCGATCGCCTTTCAGCAAACCGAATCACTTCAGGAACCTTAATTTTCCCTTGTTGCCGCATCTTCAGCCTATCCATCAAAATAGCATCGTAAGCAGCTTCGATACCTTCTACGACCTGTTGATCGCCACTATACTGCTCACTAAGACGCTTTTTCGCTTCCTGAATGTCATCAAAGGAAGCGTCTTCGGTAAGTCCGAGTTGTTCGTAAGGATTTTGCTCACTCATCCATAACCTCCGCCATTTCCTCTATTTAGGTGCAATTTAGACTGGTTCTTGCTTTTGCGCCAATTATGCCCAGACTTATCCTGAATAGAGGCGCTACCCAGTCATAGCATTTACTGGGGGTGATACCTAGTCTCCTCACAGCTAGTTTAACTTGATAATTGGACAGTTTCCTGAAATCTAACCGCGTCAGGTATTAGTAAAGGTAATACCTTACCGTATTTCTCTGACAAATATTAAGCTTACTAACTTTTTTCAATAGTTTTAGCAGCATTGTTATCTGAGTTATCTGCTGCTACTTCTTGAGCTTCTAATTGAGCAGGGACATTTACAGCTTGCTCAATTTGTTCAGCTTCGCGCTTAAATTCCGTTTCAAACTCGCCCTTAGCTTGCTGAAACCCACGAATTGCTTTTCCTAAACTTTGACCAATTTCTGGTAACTTCTTTGGTCCAAATACCAATAAAGCTATGATCATAATGATTCCCATTTCTGGCAAACCAACCCCAAAAATATTCATAGATCTCCTATAAGTTCACAATTTAATTATAAGACTGATAAAAAAACCCCGACGAAACGGGGGATTTTAAGTTCTTTACAGATGGCGCTACTAATGGGGTCAATTTTGACCGGATGTTTCCCCGCTACTTAATGCCTTTTGCACCGTAATTGCAGGTAATTGTTGCGCGTGATTACAAACGACTAGCCGCCGAAGCTGTTCCAATCAACGTTAACTCCCTCAATCATCAATGAGGAGTTGTAAACTTGCAAAATAATCAGTAAAAACACGAAAAATAACAGCATGAAAGTCCCCATAACTGGCGTAGTACCCCATCCTGGGGCAACTTTGCCGTATTCAGAGTTTAAGGGTTTGAGGATATCTCCCAACCGTGTCCGTTGTGCCATGAGTCACCTATGATGGAATGCGCGATAGAGTTTTCGTTACGTTCTGTAATATTATATGAGATCATGACTCATAATTTAGTCAACCTATGGAACCCGCAACAGTTCTTAGCATTTCCCTTGGCGGCGCACTGGTAGCGATCGCAGCTTTTGCAATTTACACTTCTTTTGGTCCACCCTCTAAACAATTGGACGACCCCTTTGAAGATCATGAAGATTAAAGCTGATCGTTGCACAATTGCTCATGTTTAAGTTTTAATTCTCACCTCTAATGATCAGAGCTTAACAATTATCTACTATTACACCTGTAAAGCTAACAATTTTATTAGGTGTAATTATGGCAGATTGATGATTAAGTAATTGTTCCGTTGCTTCTAATGGTCGCTCTAATAGATCAACGGCTTGGGTAATTTCTAAATCTAAATCACTATTTAACTGTAACTGTGCTGTTTCACCGTGACACTCGTAACACCGTAAAATCCACTGTTGCGAGTTGTATTCTGACTGCTTAAATGCCATCAAAATTAAATTCTCAGCTTGGAGATCCAAAAATTTAGTAATAGGTTTTAGAGTATTATTAGTGCGATCGCTCCCAGTTTCCATTACCATCACTCGTAGTGGCAGATTAAGTTCATATCCATGTCTAACTGTATTAGCTAATTGCCAATTTCCACTATGGGGATATAGTGCATAAGTAAATTTATGAATACCAATATCTGCTTGTGGATCTGGCCAACTGGCACTACGCAATAATGTTAAACGTAATTGATTTGGTTGGCAGTCGTAGCCGTATTTACAGTTATTTAACAAACTAACTCCATAGCCATCGTTGCTAATATCTGCCCAGTGTAAAGCGGGGACTTCCCATTTAGCTTGATCTTGAGGTGTTTCTGGTTTAGTTAATCTTTGGATAGTTCCACAAGGAATTTCGTATGTAGCAATATCTGATTCTATTTTAATCGGAAATGCTGCTTTTACTAAAACCTGACGTTCTTGCCAATCTACAGTTGTAATAATTTTGAGTAGTGGCGAATCAACAGACAGCAGATAATCTTGGCAAAACTCAGATTTACCTAATTGTAGAACAACACGCAAACGTTGTTGAATTTCTCCTTTTTCTACCCAGGTAATTGATTTTAGTATGGTTGGCGGTAATGGGTGTTGTGTATAGTTGGGGTCAATGTTCCAAGCATCCCAATATTGACCGCTATCTTGGAAGGCTTGCAATTGATTTCCGCCTGATGGTTGTAATATTTCAAAATTTTTAGTTTTATCGAAAACGCTGATTAAATTACCTGTTTGCGGGTCAACTGTCACGCGCAAGAATTTGTTTTCTAAAACCCAATCTTTTTGAGATAAATCATCTACTTGATTAATTAATGATTTTTCTGGTATAATTTTATTATAATTGGCGTATTGTATGTGTTTTTGGGCAGTTGTCTCAGAAGCGATCGCCAAATCGACTTTTTCACTACTTTCAGGTACTAACCAAAAGACGCGGTAACCAACGCTAGGGATATCAGTAGCGAGAAATAGCAGGTTAGATGTCTCAGATACTTGCGACGGTAGCATTTTGCCTGAAAGGTCGTAAATATGCCAGATTTGAGGATTTTCGGGGGAAGATTGGGGTAAAGAAACGTTAACAACTTCTGAACGTTGCCAATTAAGGGAGTTGAAGATAACAATAGGGATGGCGCTGGGATGTGGGGGTGTGGGTAGAGAAATTTGGGATGCGATCGCACTCAAGCTGTTATCTAAAATTTCATTACCAACCTGTTCAACTTCCTGCCAAGCTTTGTTTGCCTCTACAAACACTTCAGAGATTGATGTTCCTGGTAAGATGTCGTGAAACTGGTTAAACAGCATCTTTTTCCAAGCTGCTTCTAATTCTGCTTTGGGATAAGGAATTTTAGTAGTAATATTTGCAAAAGCAGCAAATAATTCTGCTTCATATAATAAGTGTTCACATCTTCTATTCCAAAGCTTTTGATCTGCATGAGTGGTATAGCAACCGCGATGGAATTCTAGATATAGTTCATCTTTCCAGGTAGGAAAAGAAGTGAGGGACGAGGTTACTGGCTGCTGAGTGCTAATTTCTAATAAATAATTTAAGGCTGTAGTAAATTCTAATTGTGGGAAGAATGGAGACTGTTGCCAACGCTGGGCAACTTCTAACATATCGCGAGTTGGTCCACCTCCATGATCTCCTACTCCAGGCAACCATAAAGCATTTTCTATACTTGTTTGTTGTTGCCATTCACAACTATAATTTGCCATCTTAATTGGGTCGATACCTTCACCAATAGGCGCAGACATTAAACTGAATATTTTTGTACCATCTGGTGATTGCCATAAAAATGCACTATAGGGAAATTGAGTAGTATCATTCCAGCGCAATTTTTGAGTAACAAAATATTCAATCCCACCAAGTTTGAGAAATTGCGGTAAGGTTGCACAAAAGCCAAAACTATCAGGTAACCATGCAATTTTACTGATTTGTCCAAACTTTTCTAAAACGTAGTGTTGTCCGTAAAGTATTTGCCTAACAATGGATTCACCGCTAATCAGATTTAATTCTGGTTCTATCCACATCCCACCAACTATTTCCCAATGTCCTTTGTTAACTTGTTGTTGAATAGCAGTAAATAAGTCAGGGCGATGTTGTTCTATCCAAGCATATAAAGCTGGGGTAGAATGACAAAATGTAAGTTCAGGAAATTGTTCTTGTAGTTTAAGAACTGATTCAAATGTGCGTTGGGCTGCTGACCATGTTTCGTCAATAGACCATAGCCATGCCATGTCTAAATGGGCATGACCTATTAATGAGATTTTGGGTGGAAATACCCCCCCTAGCCCCCCCTTATTAAGGGGGGGGATTTGAGATTGGCGGAGGGTATTTAGAGACTTTTCAAATGTAACAATATCATGGGGTAATGCAGCCCAATTAATATTAGTAAGGCTTGTGGCTAAGGTGGTTAATTTTTCTGGGGTAAAAGTTTCTATATATTTATGTAATACGGCTAACTCGTCAGCAATAAAACCAGGTTCTAGGCAATTATTATTAGTAGATTCATATACGCATAAGGATTTTACTAACGCACCCTGATCATGACTTGGGCTGACTAGGCGCAAGGTAACTGTAATTACTTCACCTGGGGTTACGGAAGAACTAAGTAATACTCTGGTTGAACAATCAAATAAATCGCCTTCTTGTACTAATTCACCATTAATATAAATCTGTGCTGAGTCTGCCCACCAAGTTAAAACTAATCGCAATGCTAACCCTGCGACAGGATAGCCGTTTAAATTTTGGGGGATAACAAATTTTTGACTTAACCATAAAACCTTACCAGCATCCCAAGCAATATGACCTTTAGCGTTTAACTCAACAGTTTGCCAATCTAATAAGTTAGACTGGGTAGCATCAGATATTGGTAAATCAGTCAAGTGCGATACGTTGCTTCGCAACACGCTGCGCGATCGCCAATTAGTTTGCACATTTACTTGACTTAACTGGCGTAGTTGCTCAATTGCGTTAATTATTTGGGAATTTTCTACTAAAGGGATGGCGCGATTTGTCATTTTTTCGTTTAAGATCAGGGCTATTAATATTTTTAGTTGTTACTGGTTGGCTGGAATTTAATCACTCACAATCGACAACCAAATACTTACTACTATGTCATCTTCCACAAGCCCCTATCAAAGCAAATTCTTAAATTTCCTTAACCGTCAAACCAACCGCTTGAAAGATCAGTGCGATCGCGCTGCTAGGGCTGTTAAAGTAGCGACAGTTTGGGGAATACAAGTTGTCCTTTATCCAATTTATCTGGCTGTTCAAACTGCTAGATTCGCTGGACATCAGTTGCAGCAAGCAACAGAGTATACATTTCAGCAATTGCAAGGGGCAAAACCGTCTCAAGTTGAAACTCCTCCCCCAACAGATACCCCAATTCAGCAAGTGTTAAATTTGCTGTCAAGAGAGGTACAACTTGAAGAAATCAGCTTGCTTATTCCTCCGTCAGAGGTTTTGTTAAAAAATAGCAGTGATTCACCTATATCTATATATAATGATTTAATTCCCAGTATAAATAAAACTACTCTCTTCCCTAATATTACTGTAAACGGGGAGAAGGGAAATAAGTTAAGTTTAGCGGAAATACCAAATAATTCAATATCGCCGCTACCTTATGTTGTATCTGATCAGGATTTGATAGCAACATCTGATGTAAAATTGCAGAAAGTTAGGAAGGTAATTAGTGGTGTTGCTTCGTTATTAACAACACGCAAGTTAGTATTAGTAACTGTTGATAATCATATTTTAGATATTCTCACACCTGAACAACAGCAACTCATAAAGCAACGTATTAGCCTAGAACTTGCTGATTACTGGCGGGTTACAAAATTAATACAAGGGAGAGTGGGAAAATTTACTGGAAGTGTGCCAATATCTCCAGAAGAGCGATCGCGTCTTTTACCCCCAGTCAGACTATTCTGGTTATTAATGGCTTGGGTGCAATTTAGTCCAGTAGCGCTTGCAGCTAATCTTTTTAAAGAATCAAGTTTAATTACAAGTCCTAATTCCCAATTAAATAATCAACAGTTAGAACCAAGTATTAATCCAACTTTAATAGCAGGTTCAGAAAATCCTACCTTGATTTTCCCACAACCGAAAAACAGAAAATTACCGCGTTTACAACAGTCTGTAACAAAAGATCAACAAGTCGCTAAAATCGCAGCTAACCCCTTACAACCTGTATCGGAACTAACAAATAGTATTACTCAGCGTACTCAAACAGTATTACAACGGTTACACCGAAGGGATAATCAAGCTATTGGGCAAAAAACATCATCAGAAGCAGCAACAAGCGACAATTCAAAAACTAATAGTGGGATTGATGATGTAATACGCGCTGCCATTGACTACTTTTTTGGTCAACGTAGTGCGGAATTACCATCTAAAGCATCAGAAAATGAGTTATCCTCATCTGCTACTAAGTTGTCAGGGATGCGATCGCCCCAAGTAATCCCAGGTGATAAACTAGGCGACAATAATAAATTATCAGGAAAACCATCTCCTACCTTACCATCAACTGAGGAGGAAGATCCTTGGTTAAGTTGGGGAGATATATTCCCTAATAAAGCTACACCGAAGGTAAACAAACAATCTCAAGCAGTTGACTCAACAGTAAAAGTACTTACTGGCAATCAAACTTCAACGCAGTTACCTAATTTACCTACTAGCACAGAAATTGCTACTGGCAATTCTATTACTAGGGTAATCCAGCGTTACCTCAAACCAAAACCAAATAATTTACAGCCTACCCCAGCAGCAACTAATTCTCGCTTAGGAGAAAATCCTAGCCGTAGCAATGTTAGCCAATCAGTAAAAACTTCTGCCCCAGTTTCCATTTCGGAAGAAAGTACTACTGCCACTGCCCCTGCCCCACAAAAAGCAGAGATGGATTATACACCAGATTGGATAGAAACGCCAGCCACTCCAGTTGGTTATGTAAAACATCCTTTAGAGACATTACTGGAATTGCTAGACAAGGCTATGGTTTGGTTTGAGCAGCAGCTAATCAAAGCTTGGCAGTCAATTTTTAAGTAAGATTATTTCTGGGTAGAGAAAATCTCAGGGTTGGGAGGCGTGTATAACAAGCCAAATAATTAAGTTATACGTTTACGTATACGCGATCGTATACATGGGGTTGTCATACTAGATTTAGTGGGTTAAAACCTACTACTTATACAGTTGCTCTATTGCTTTACCAATTATTCCTTAAACTTTTCCCCTGAATCTAGGCATTAATGCTTGATTCAGGGGTTTTAACATAACCCTATATAACCCAATCAAGCGGGCGATCGCCAATTTTTATAAATTTTTATAACAATTTTCAGTAATCTGCATAAAACCAGATTGGCGATCGCAATTACATATATAGAACGGTTTTTTAAGTTTGGCAACATGAAGCAATTTGACTTATGCTGTAGCGATTGCCCTATTTATCCTATTTTCGGAAATATTGGGCGATCGCCTGTGCAACCCAACCACTCGCCTGCTATTGTTCTATATTTATCCCCTGACAAATGTGTTACTTAAACCCAAAAATTATTGAGAGTTATGGAGGAACAATGAGTTTAGTAATTTCCGAAGAAATTGTTAAAGCAAGTGGTTTATCAGAGGATGAACTTTTGCAGCAAATTGTCATTATGTTATTTCAACAAGACAAGATCAGTTTGGGAAAAGCTAGTGAGCTATTGGGAATCAGCCAAATCAAGTTTCAACGCTTGATAGCTCAACGGGGAATATCTATTCACTATGACGTAGCTGAGTTTCAGGAGGATATTCAACATCTACAAAAGAAAGGTTGGTTATGATTGTTGTCAGCGACACTTCTCCTCTAAGCAGTTTAGCAATTGTTGGTTGGTTGTCACTCTTGCGAGAGATTTACAGTATAGTCATCATTCCCCAAGCAGTTGCTAAAGAACTAACAAATTCAAGCGATGAAGATCACCGTATTTCATCTGTACTTTCTCTGGAATGGGTTGAAGTTCGACAGACGACTAACTTAGAACTTGTATTATTTTTGCTAAATGAACAAAACTTAGATCGTGGTGAAGCTGAAGCTATTGCTCTTGCTCTGGAATTGAAGGCAAATGAACTATTAATTGATGAGCGTCTTGGAAGGCGAGAAGCTACTCGTTTAGGACTGTCAATTACCGGAGTGTTAGGTATTTTGTTAATTGCTAAACGTAGAGGATTAATTCACGCAGTTAAACCAGTGATGAATGACTTAATTTTTCAGGCGAGTTTTCGGATCAGTAGCCAACTCTATGAAGAGGTTTTACGCGCTGCGGATGAGTTAGATAAATAATCAGAGCTTTTTGTAGTATGGATTACTCTATCCTTAACCGATCACAATAAATCAGCAAATCAGTCAGCCATAAATACCAAATTAGCCCTTAATAAAAAGTTAAAGCGCAGTTTTGTAAACGCCTGTAGGCATTAGAATCTCAAACCATTGCCTACCCCGTCACAATGCGTAAGTCATGTTTATTTTTAAATTCGATTTTTTGCCCAACTATCAATCAAATCAGGAGTGTTAATTGTGTCTGATTCTCAACCAACTGCAAATCAAAATTTTCGTCTCACATCTGATATTTTCACCCTAATATACGATCAACTGCGTGCTTTTTCCAATTCCGAAAGTTTCTGGAGTGGGTTCGATACGGCTTTTGGTACGCAATACAACCGTCGTACTGCCGAAACTTTACAAGCTCAATGGCAAACCGGAGATTTTGCTCAGATTCCCTCAATTGAGGTGATTAGTAGCAATATTTTGGGAAAAGCCAACGGGGCTTATGCTGCCAGCAAGAATAAGATTTATCTGTCCGATAATTTTGTGGCAAATGCAACATCGGCATCCCTTCAGGCGGTTTTGTTAGAAGAAATTGGGCATTTTGTGGATGTTTATATCAATCAGGTTGATAGTGCAGGAGATGAAGGGGCGATTTTTGCGGCTTTAGTGCAGGGTGAAAGTTTGGATGCGACAACGTTACAAGCATTAAAGGCAGAGGATGACCATGCAACGATTATGGTAAATGGGCAAGCTATTCAGGTAGAGCAGCAGAATTTTACGGGTACCGCAGGTAATGACACTATTACAGGCACTTCTGGGGATGATGTCATTGAGGGTTTGGCTGGCAATGACACGATTAATACTGGTTTAGGTTTTGACAGTGCCAATGGAGGTACAGGAGATGACCTACTAATTGTCGATTACTCCATTGGTGATACTGGACGTGGGATGAACTTATCTTCTTACGCAGGTACAGAAGGATTTTCAGGGACAGCTTATCGAACCTATTCCGACAACTTTAATGCCTTAGACAGAGTTGATTTCTTTGAGATTAATCGATTTGAGATTACTGGCACAAGTCAGAATGATAATATCATTACTGCCAGTGGCAATGACACTATTAATGGTGGGGCTGGTGATGACATTATTAACGGTAATGGCGGTGTAGATATATTAGATGGTGGTGATGGTAGCGATACTCTGATATTGGACTTGTCGTCTCAAACTGGCAATATAGTTATTAACAATGCCACTGCTGGGATTAATTTAACTGGGATTGTTACTGCTACAAACTTTGAAAATTTTACCCTCACTACTGGTAGTGGCAACGATACATTCAATCAATCAGGATTAGTCAATAACATTGTTGTTCGGGGCAATGACACTATCACAACAGGGGCTGGCAACGATACGATTAATACTGGTTTAGGTCTTGATAATGCCAATGGAGGTACAGGAGATGACCTACTAATTGTCGATTACTCCATTGGTGATACTGGACGTGGGATGAACTTATCTTCTTACGCAGGTACAGAAGGATTTTCAGGGACAGCTTATCGAACCTATTCCGACAACTTTAATGCCTTAGACAGAGTTGATTTCTTTGAGATTAATCGATTTGAGATTACTGGCACAAGTCAGAATGATAATATCATTACTGCCAGTGGCAATGACACTATTAATGGTGGGGCTGGTGATGACATTATTAACGGTAATGGCGGTGTAGATATATTAGATGGTGGTGATGGTAGCGATACTCTGATATTGGACTTGTCGTCTCAAACTGGCAATATAGTTATTAACAATGCCACTGCTGGGATTAATTTAACTGGGATTGTTACTGCTACAAACTTTGAAAATTTTACCCTCACTACTGGTAGTGGCAACGATACATTCAATCAATCAGGATTAGTCAATAACATTGTTGTTCGGGGCAATGACACTATCACAACAGGGGCTGGCAACGATACGATTAATACTGGTTTAGGTCTTGATAATGCCAATGGAGGTACAGGAGATGACCTACTAATTGTCGATTACTCCATTGGTGATACTGGACGTGGGATGAACTTATCTTCTTACGCAGGTACAGAAGGATTTTCAGGGACAGCTTATCGAACCTATTCCGACAACTTTAATGCCTTAGACAGAGTTGATTTCTTTGAGATTAATCGATTTGAGATTACTGGCACAAGTCAGAATGATAATATCATTACTGCCAGTGGCAATGACACTATTAATGGTGGGGCTGGTGATGACATTATTAACGGTAATGGCGGTGTAGATATATTAGATGGTGGTGATGGTAGCGATACTCTGATATTGGACTTGTCGTCTCAAACTGGCAATATAGTTATTAACAATGCCACTGCTGGGATTAATTTAACTGGGATTGTTACTGCTACAAACTTTGAAAATTTTACTATTACTACTGGTAGTGGCAACGATACGATTAACACTGGATTAGGTCAACAAAATACCGTAACGGCGGGTACAGGAGATGACCTACTAATTGTCGATTACTCCATTGGTGATACTGGACGTGGGATGAACTTATCTTCTTACGCAGGTACAGAAGGATTTTCAGGGACAGCTTATCGAACCTATTCCGACAACTTTAATGCCTTAGACAGAGTTGATTTCTTTGAGATTAATCGATTTGAGATTACTGGCACAAGTCAGAATGATAATATCACTACTGCCAGTGGCAATGACACTATTAATGGTGGGGCTGGTGATGACATTATTAACGGTAATGGCGGTGTAGATATATTAGATGGTGGTGATGGTAGCGATACTCTGATATTGGACTTGTCGTCTCAAACTGGCAATATAGTTATTAACAATGCCACTGCTGGGATTAATTTAACTGGGATTGTTACTGCTACAAACTTTGAAAATTTTACTATTACTACTGGTAGTGGCAACGATACGATTAACACTGGATTAGGTCAACAAAATACCGTAACGGCGGGTACAGGAGATGACCTACTAATTGTCGATTACTCCATTGGTGATACTGGACGTGGGATGAACTTATCTTCTTACGCAGGTACAGAAGGATTTTCAGGGACAGCTTATCGAACCTATTCCGACAACTTTAATGCCTTAGACAGAGTTGATTTCTTTGAGATTAATCGATTTGAGATTACTGGCACAAGTCAGAATGATAATATCACTACTGCCAGTGGCAATGACACTATTAATGGTGGGGCTGGTGATGACATTATTAACGGTAATGGCGGTGTAGATATATTAGATGGTGGTGATGGTAGCGATACTCTGATATTGGACTTGTCGTCTCAAACTGGCAATATAGTTATTAACAATGCCACTGCTGGGATTAATTTAACTGGGATTGTTACTGCTACAAACTTTGAAAATTTTACTATTACTACTGGTAGTGGCAACGATACGATTAACACTGGATTAGGTCAACAAAATACCGTAACGGCGGGTACAGGAGATGACCTACTAATTGTCGATTACTCCATTGGTGATACTGGACGTGGGATGAACTTATCTTCTTACGCAGGTACAGAAGGATTTTCAGGGACAGCTTATCGAACCTATTCCGACAACTTTAATGCCTTAGACAGAGTTGATTTCTTTGAGATTAATCGATTTGAGATTACTGGCACAAGTCAGAATGATAATATCACTACTGCCAGTGGCAATGACACTATTAATGGTGGGGCTGGTGATGACACTATTAATGGTAACGGCGGTGTAGATATATTAGATGGTGGTGATGGTAGCGATACTCTGATATTGGACTTGTCGTCTCAAACTGGCAATATAGTTATTAACAATGCCACTGCTGGGATTAATTTAACTGGGATTGTTACTGCTACAAACTTTGAAAATTTTACTATTACTACTGGTAGTGGCAACGATACGATTAACACTGGATTAGGTCAACAAAATACCGTAACGGCGGGTACAGGAGATGACCTACTAATTGTCGATTACTCCATTGGTGATACTGGACGTGGGATGAACTTATCTTCTTACGCAGGTACAGAAGGATTTTCAGGGACAGCTTATCGAACCTATTCCGACAACTTTAATGCCTTAGACAGAGTTGATTTCTTTGAGATTAATCGATTTGAGATTACTGGCACAAGTCAGAATGATAATATCACTACTGCCAGTGGCAATGACACTATTAATGGTGGGGCTGGTGATGACACTATTAATGCTGGTGCTGGTGATGACACTATTGATGGAGTCAATAGCAAAAGTCTTACACCTGGATTGGCAGAAAAAGACACCCTCACTGGCGGGGCTGGAAGCGATCGCTTTATTTTAGGTAGTACGACTAACGTTTATTACGATGATGGCAATATTACTACAAATGGAAATACCGACTACGCCACTATCACAGACTTTAACCCACTTGAAGATCAAGTACAGTTACGCGGAATTGCCTCTAACTATCGTTTAGAAATAGCAGACACAAATACCAATCTTTACTTGGACAAAGCAGGTACTGAACCCGATGAACTGATTGCACTTTTCCAAAATGTCACAGGGCTAAATCTGACCTCTACAGCATTTGAATATATTTCACCCGTCGTTGCACCCACAAGTACAGTTAGCTTCAGCAGTGGCACTTATAGCGTCAATGAAAATGGGGCTGCACAAATAACCTTACTACGTTCTGGCAGCACTACAAATCAAACAACACTCACCGTTTTTTCAACTAATGGAACAGCCATCACTCCGGCTGATTACAATAATACGCCGATCCTCGTCACTTTTGAAATTGGCGAAACCTCTAAAACGATAACAATTCCTATTGTAGATGACAGCATTTATGAACCCAACGAAACCATAAATCTGGCAATTACTAACGTTAGTAGTGATGCGAATCTAGGAACACAAAATACTGCTATTTTAACTATTCTGGATAATGATGCTCGTCCCGGCGCGATCGCCTTTACAAATAGTAACTTTAGTATTAACGAAAATGGTACAGCCGTCCAAGCTGTCACTTTAAACCGCACAGGAGGAAGTGATGGAGCCGTAACCGTTACACTTACCCCCAGCGATGGCACGGCAATAGCTTTAGGAGATTACACCAATACGCCTATTACCGTTAACTTTGCTAATGGGGAAACCTCCAAAATTATCCCCGTTCCAATCGTTGACGATACACAATATGAAGGCAACGAAACCGTCAATCTGACACTGAGTACACCCACAGGCGGTGCAACACTTGGTACTCAGACAACTGCCACATTAACTATTGTTGATAATGATGCTGTATCAGGAGTTATTCAATTTAGCAATGCTAATTATTCAGTTAATGAAAATGGTACACCTGTCACCGCAGTTACTTTAACTCGGACTAATGGTAGTGAGGGAGAAGTTAGTGCGACTATTACCTTAACTAATGGTACAGCCACAGCAGGGAGTGACTATGGTAATTCACCAATTACGGTGACTTTTGCTAATGGAGAAACCAGTAAAATAGTTACTATTCCCATCATTGATGACAGTATTTTAGAAAGCAATGAAACCATCAATTTAACTTTATCAAATCCCACAAACGGCGCAACTATCGGTACACAGAATAGCGCAGTTGTCAACATCATTGACAATGATTTTAAACCAACTTTAACCGTTAATATTACAGCCGAACAAGTTAGCGAAGGCAATACCATTCAGGGAACAGTTACTCGCAATACTGCAACTACAGAACCCCTCACTGTCACCTTAGTTAATAGCGAGAATGCCCAAATTACTGTACCTGTAACAGTTACTATTCCCGTAGGTGCAAATTCTGCCACATTTAATATTACTGCTGTTGATGATACCTTAATTGAACTGCCCAAAAATTACACAATTATTGCCTCTGCTGCTGGCTTTCTTAGTGGTTCAGATAGCCTAGCAATTATTGATAATGATGGAGTCAATTTAACCCTAACTCTCGATACCAATAATATTAACGAAGATGGTGGCAAAGCCAGTGCCACACTCACCCGTAATATAGTCACAGATACGCCTTTATTGGTGCAACTTTCTAGCAGTGACACCACAGAAGCAACCGTTCCGGCTACGGTGATTATTGCGGCAAATCAAGCATCTGCTACCTTTGAAATTCAAGGGGTTGATGATACCATTCTCGATGGTACGCAAACGGTTGTGATTACCGCTAAACCTACCTATACAGCTACAAATGTAGTCACAAATGTAGGTCAAGCAACTGCTAATTTGAATGTAGTTGATAACGAAAGTTCTAGTTTAAACCTTGTTATAGACAAAGATATTATTGCCGAAACTGGGACAGCTACAGCCACTATTACTCGTAATACTGATGTCAATAGCGAGTTAATTGTTAACCTCAGTTCTAGCGATACCACAGAAGCAACTGTTCCTAATACTGTCACCATTCCTGTAGGACAAAATTCTGCTACCTTCACCATTACAGGAGTTAGTGACGGAATTAATGATGGGAGTCAAGCTGTCACTATTACCGCTTCAGCAACTGGGTTAAATAGTGGTAGTGATAGCTTAGAAATAACTGATATCAATGTCCCTGATTTAATGATGACTCAGTTACATGGTGTGCAAACTACCTACACCAGTAAACAATCTCAATTTACCTATACTGCTACCAATAATGGGATTATTAGCGCGGCTGGAAGTTGGAAAGACCGGGTTTATTTATCAACTGATAATAAACTAGAAACTAATGATACCTTATTAGGAGAATTTGGCATAGGAAGTACAGAAAATCCTGCCAATTTCTTACCCGGAACTTCCTATAATCGGACTGTTCCCTATTTTGCACCTCGTACTCCTGGACAATATTATTTAATTGGTGTTACAGATTCAGGAAATACAATTAATGAAGGGGTCAGCATTGGTGAAAATAATAATAATACTATCACCCCTTTAACAATTACACCTGCCTATCGTGGAACTGTTTACACTGACACAGAAACGGGTTTGATGGGGAATTCTATCACATTCCGAGGAAAGGCATTAAGTAATAGTGATAATTCTCCCGTAGCTTATGAATTTGTCAAAGTCAGGGTAGAAAATAACGATATTATTCGAGAATTTGATGCTTTTACTGATGGGAATGGTAATTTTACCCAACAGTTTACCCCATTACCAGGAGAAGCAGGAACTTACAACATTAACGCTTATTTCCCTGGTAATTCTAGTGAGGATAGTACAGCAGAAGATCAGTTTAAATTGTTAGGAATGCGGTTTAATAGCATCGGTGTTTCTAATAAAGTAATTGCGGATCAAGCCTTTACCGGAAAGGTGAATTTACAAAACTTGACTGATGTGGCGCTAAATGGTCTTACTTACACTATAGAAGGTGCGCCTAGTAATTGGAATATTCAAGTTAATACACCTTCAATATTACCTGGTTCGGGCAATAGTGATATTAGTTACACGATTACTGCACCGAATAATTCGGTTATTACTCAAGATACATTTGATATTAAACTTACCAGTGCAGAAGGGGTAAGCGCGACTTTACCTGTTAGTGTCAATTTAGAAAGAACTATACCGCGTTTGGCGGCTTCCACAAGTTTGGTAAGTAGTGGAATGTTGCGAGGTAATCAAACGGCGGTTGAGTTTGATGTCAAAAATGAAGGCGGGGCAGTTGCTAATGATATTGAAGTATTGCTTCCTGATGCCTCTTGGTTAAAGTTAGCATCCCCCACAAAGATTAATTCGCTTGCGCCTGGAGAATCAACGAAGGTAACGTTATTACTGACTCCAGATGCGAATTTGCCGTTAACTGAATATAAGGGCAATATTGTTTTAGATGCGGATGGAAATGATGGAGATTTGGCGCTGCCTTTTAATTTCCGAGCAATAAGTGCGGCGGTGGGAAATATCCGAATTAATGCGGCTGATGAGTTAACATATTTTGCTGAAGGTTCTCCTAAATTAGCGAATGCCACTGTTACTTTACGGGATTACTTTACTGATGAGATCATTGCTAATGTTGTCACCGATAGTACAGGGATCATTAATCTTTCAAATATCAAGGAAGGAAATTACAACCTTGAGGTTAAAGCGGAAAACCACGAGACTTTCCGTCAAACTATCCAGCTTAATGCAGGGGAGACTGAGGATGTTAATGCTTTTCTATCGAGGCAGACAGTTAAGTATATTTGGACGGTTACACCGACAGAGATTGAAGATAAATATACTGTTAGTGTTGAGAGCGTTTTTGAAACCAATGTTCCCATTCCAACAATAGTAATTGATCCACCATTGATCGATTTTAAAAGTTTGCAGGTTGTTGGTCAAGTCATGCAAATCGACATGACAATTACTAATCATGGATTAATTGCTACCAATAATGTCAGTCTTTCTGTTGGTAGTCATCCTTTTTACAAAATTGAACCCCTGATTAAAAATGTTCCTATATTAGGTGCTAAAAGTTCGATTACTATTCCAGTCAAAATTACTCGAATAGCAGATTTTAATACGCTAAGTAGTAATACCCTAAGTATTAATAATAGTGAGTTGGCAACACTAGCTACTCCAGCAGTTGAGTGTAGAATTTCAGTTGGTGTGATTACCTCTTATAAATGCGGTGATCAAGATATTAAACTGGCTATTCCTATTCCGACACTTAATGTACAGGGAAACTGTTTCTCCTCTCCTAGTGATTTTTATACTCCAGTGGTGATCCCTGGAACACCTGAATCTCCGCAACCTAATCCTAATGATCCCGTAGGTCCAAATCCTATATCTAGTGACCCAAAAGGATACTCCTACATTACTCATGTAATTACCCCTATTGTCGATGTTCCGTCTTCTTGTGACCCTTGCACGCAAAAAACAATCCAAGCAATAGTAAGGGGTGCAGTTAGTCTTGTCCCATTGGTTGGTGGAAATTGGAAACCATGCACCACTATCATCTACGATGATATAACTGGATTAATTACCAAAGAAATCACCATAAAATCATTAATCTCTTTAGCTCGACATGTATTTGCATGTACTAAAGAAGCAGCCAAGCAGACTCCCCCTGGCAAAGTTACAAGAATATTTGGGGCTGTCTATGATGTTCTTACAGCGTGTATACCTCCTTTTGGCGAAATAGATAGTAGCAATAGTTTTAGTGTTGTAGAGGCATCAAAAACTTTTAACACTGAATCTTTAGCGTCTAGCTCGGTTCCCAAATCAGCATTAGATTTGATTGGTAAATATGAAATCCGCTTACAATCAGTTATTGATGCCGAGACGTTTCTTTTTGGTAATGTTGTTTGGCTTCAAGGTGAGAATGGAAATCTCTTGAGTGATTATTTAGATAACTTTCTCAGTGGAATCACAGATGAAACGACAGATGGAGCAAAGATTTCTATAGCAGAGAGAAACGAGATACTCAACCTTTTACTTCCTGAAGGAGTGACAGAGAGTAATGTTAATCAGTTTATTGATCGCTGGAATCGCACGATTGATTACTGGGATGCTGGAATCTTCTATTCTAATGATGTTCCGTTGGGACAAAATTCTGACTTCTTAGCTTTGGACATACTGAACAATAAATATTCATTAGCTAATCAGGCAATTGAGCTAACTAATACTGAAGGTTTTAGCGATATTATTGAAGCGTTGAACTATTCTATAAATGAGTTAGAAAAAGCTTTAGATGGTAGTGGTGGGGTTTGCGCCAAAGTTCGGATTACAATTGACCAAGACGCAGTAATGACTCGTTCTGCGTTCCTTGGCGATTTAGAAATCCAAAACGGTAATCTAACAAACCTCACCAACCTCACCGTCACTCTGCAAGTCAAAGACGCACAAGGCAACATCGTTAATGACCTCTTCGGCATCACTACCCCCGACCTCAAAAATATAACAGCCTTAGACGGCACAGGCATCCTCACAGGAGACGATCCGAACACATCCCAAAACGAAGGCATCGGCAGCGCCCAATGGCGATTTATCCCCACCAACCTCGCCGCCCCAGAAGTCCCCACCACCTATAGCATCGGCGGCACACTCTCCTACACCGAAAACGGAGCCGTAATCACCGTCCCCCTCCTCTCCACCCCCATCACCGTCTACCCCCAAGCCGAACTCTACCTCGACTACTTCCAATCTCGCAACGTCTACGGAGATGATCCCTTTACCACTGCTATTGAACCATCCGTACCCTTCTCTCTAGGCGTTTTAGTCAGCAACCAAGGTAAAGGAGATGCCAAAAACCTCAGCATCACGTCCGCCCAACCCAAAATCATCGAAAACGAAAAAGGGTTGTTGGTTGACTTCCAAATCATCGGTTCAAAAGTCAACGGTATTGGTGCTAGTCCTTCCTTAACAGTTGACTTTGGAAATATTGCCGCCGGAAAAACAGGCGTTGCTGACTGGCTACTCAAATCTAGTTTACAAGGCAAATTTACTGACTACACTGCTACCTTTGAACACATTAATAGTTTAGGAAAATCTGAATTATCCTTAATCAAAGAAGTTTCCATTCACGAACTTATTCACCAAGTTCAAGTTAACCATCCTAACCCCGATACCTTACCCGATTTTCTGGTTAACGAAACCTTTGATGCGAAATTTACCCCTGATATTATTTACTTTAGCAGTGGCGGCACAGCACCAGTAAAAGCCGTTAAAGATGCCACGATTGACGCACCTGCAACCTTAAATGATCTAACTGTGCAAATTTCCGCCACTGTTGACAACGGCTGGACTTATTTTGAGTTAGCAGAACCCAGTAACAGTCAATTCGATATTGTTAAAATTCAGCGTGCAGATGGTACAGAAATCAACTTAAATAATATTTGGACAACTGACAGAACTTTCCCTGGTACGGGACAACCAAAATACGAAAATATCCTGCATTTCCTTGATAATACCAGCGCTGGCAACACCACCTACACCGTTACCTATACCCCTGGTGGTCCCACCGTCACCGATATTATTGATGTTAGTCCAGATCCTCGCGCCACTGCTATTAATGCCATTTCCGTTGACTTTTCGGAAGCAATTAAAGCCAATAGCTTTGATTACAACGATTTAAGCTTAACCGTCAATGGAGGAACAAATCTAATTAACTCCACCGTTACTATTCTGCCCCTATCTCCCACCCGTTATCAAATTACAGGATTAAACAGCCTCACCACTACTGATGGAGAATATACCCTAGCCGTTAATGCCAGTGGTATAGAAGATACTACAGGGAAATTAGGCACAGGTTCACTAACGGAAACTTGGGTAAAAGCAGCAACAGGAGACTCTGATACTACTCCTCCCATTGTCACCGATATTATTGATCTCTTAATTGATCCGCGTAATCAACCAGTTTCTAATCTCAATGTCACCTTCTCAGAAAAAATTGACCTGAGTACCTTTAATTGGCAAGATATCACCCTCACCCGCAATGGTGGCACAAATTTAATTAACAATACTGTCACAATTTCTGCTACTAATGACACCACCTATCGCATCAACGGGTTGAGTGGTTTAACTACAACAGATGGAACTTACACCCTCACCGTCAACGGTAGCGGTATTCAAGATTTATCTGGTAACGCAGGTACGGAAACTCAATTAGAAACCTGGGTGATGGATACCACCGCACCCATAGCACCTAGTAATATTGTTGTTGCGGGAATATCCCCCAATAATATTAATAATGTAGAGACGTTGTATACAACGTCTCTACAAAATACAACGTCTCTACAAATTCTCACCACATCGGGACAAACCCTTATTAACACCACCACCCCAACTATTAGTGGAGAATTAGGCGAAGCTGGTTTAAAAGTCTTTTTCTACGATAAAATCACCAATCAACTTTTAAAACAAGCCACTGTTACAGAGACTCAATTTAGTAGTAGTGTGCAACTTCCCTCTCCTGGTGCTGGGGAATTAGAAATAAGGGTACAAGATGCAGCAGGAAACACAACGAATACTACTTTAAGTTTGTTTGCAGATATCGCCCCACCAGTAATCAGTCAATTCCTGAATGTTCCCACCTCAACGCCTAACCCAGTCAATACTATTGATGTTCAATTCTCTGAACAAATTAACCTCAATACTTTCGATAAGAGTGATATTACCCTTAGCCGCGATGGTGTTAACCTAACCTTACCTAATACTGTCACTGTTACCTATCTCTCCGACACAACCTATAGCATTAACGGCTTAGATAGTTTAACTAACACTCCCGGTCTTTATAGCTTAAAAGTTGATGCTACTACTATCCAAGATAATGCAGGTAATAGTGGTGATGCAGCCAAAACCGCAACATTTACCATTGCTGCACCGCCAACCCCTGGCATTACTTTAATTCAAAGTAGTGGTAGCACCGCCGTTACAGAAGGCGGTAATACTGATAGTTATACTCTCGTTCTCAAAACTCAACCTACTGCCGATGTAACTGTGACTCTAAACGGTGGTAATCAAATTACCATTGATAAAACTACCATCACTTTCACACCCGCTAACTGGAATACTGCCCAAACTGTTACCGTTACAGCCGTTAACGACACTATCCCAGAAGGCAACCACACCAGTACAATTAGCCATAGTGTTAACAGTACAGATTCTAATTACAACAATGCCACACTTCCTAATATTGCTGTCAGCATCACCGATAATGATGCCGAAATTCGCGGCATGAAATGGCATGATTTTGATGGCAATGGGGTAAAAGATGCTGGGGAAACTGGTTTACAAGGTTGGACAATTTACCTCGATACCAACACCAACGGACAATTAGACAACGGCGAAATCTCAACTATTACCGACACAAACGGTAATTATGAATTTACCAATCTGCGTCCTGGAATTTATACTATCGCGGAAGTGCAACAACCAGGATGGAACCAAACCTTCCCTGGTGTTAACGTTACTACCACCAACGCTGAAATTCCCCTTTATACCCCAACGTTAGATATTATTTCCCCTTCAAGTAATAACGAGGTTCAACTCAACTTTAATGCTGCTAATTATATAGTCAAGGAAGACGGCACAGCAGTCACAGAAATTTGGGTAACTCGCACAGGAAACACCAGTAATACAGTTAGTGCCACACTTAGCTTCATTGATGGTACTGCCAAAGGATGCGGATGTGCTGCTAGTTCCGTCAATAATGATTTCAACAATATTCCGATTACTATCACTTTCGCTGAAAATGAAACCAGCAAACTCGTTTATGTGCAGAATGCCCTGTTAGGTAATCCTAATGCCATCAAAATCCGTAACGATGACAAAGTTGAGGGAGATGAATATTTTACAATTAAACTGACTAACCCCACAGGTGGCGCAACCATCGGTAATCAAAGCAGTGCTACTGTGACTATTATTGATGACGAAACCCCTTCAAATATTACAGTAACGCCTCCTCTGGAAACTCCTAGCACCACAATTTCCAGTTTGGTGGATAGTCAGGCAACTTCTTTAATTAACCTGGATAATTTCAGGGCAGATAGCCGCTTTGCTAACATCAAAGGCAACGGTTTAACTACTGTCATCATTGATACGGGTATAGACTTAAATCATCCCATCTTTGGGGCTGATGCTGATAATAATGGCATTGCTGATAAAATCGTCTATGAATACGACTTTGCCGATAATGATACAGATGCCAGTGATAAAAACAATCACGGTTCTCACATCGCCAGTATCTTTACCAGCGTTGCCCCCGATTCCAATATTATTGCCTTAAAAGTCTTTAAAGATAGCGGTTCTGGCAGTTTCTCAGATTTAGAAAAAGCCCTGCAATGGGTGGCAGAAAATAGCAATACATATAATATTGCATCTGTCAACCTTTCTCTGGGAGATAGTCAAAACTGGACAACAGCCACGTCCCGGTATGGCATTGGTGATGAATTAGCTGCGATCGCTTCCCAAAATATTATTATCAACGCCGCCGCAGGTAACAGCTTCTATCAGTATGGCAGTAACCCCGGATTAGCTTACCCAGCGATCGATCCCAATGTCATCGCCGTTAGTGCGGTTTGGGCTAATAACTTTGGTAGTCAGAAAAACTTTGTTGGTGGTGCAATTGATTACACTACAACTGCTGACCAAATCGCTAGTTTCTCCCAACGCGATCCTAGCCTATTAGATATATTTGCTCCTGGTATCTTAATTACAGGTGCTAATGCCAGTGGTGGTACTACCTCTATGGGAGGAACTAGCCAAGCAACGGCATACATGACAGGTGTGGCAACTCTCGCGCAGCAGATAGCAGAAGAAAAACTTGGTCGGAAACTGACAGTTAATGAATTCCGTAATCTCCTGGATACAAACAGTGTCATTATCAACGATGGTGATAACGAGAATGACAACGTTACCAATACTGGCAAAAATTATCCCCGTGTAGATTTATTAAAACTCGCAGAAGGTATCCTCAACTTCGGTGGTGCAACTTCTAATCCGAATCCTGTTGATCCAGGTAACAACAATAACAACGGCGGAATTACCACATTCGACAATACCATTAACCTTGTTCATACCGTCAACCTGACAGCAGGTGAAGTCCGTACAGGAATTGATTTTGGCAACCAACAAATCATAGTTAATCATCCGCCCACGGTTACTAACCTGATCGCCACTCAAACGGCAACTGAAGATACAGCATTTAGTTTCACTATCCCAGAAAACACTTTTACTGATATTGATGCGGGTGATATTCTCACCTATTCTGCAACTTTAGAAAATGGTAATGCTTTACCAACTTGGTTAACCTTTAATTCCACAACTCGGACTTTCTCTGGTACTTCCACCAATGACAATGTAGGGAATTTGAATGTTAAAGCGATCGCTACAGATAAAGCCGGGGCAACTGTTAGTGATATCTTTACGATTACCGTTGAAAATGTCAACGATGCACCCACCTTACAAAATGCGATCGCGGCTCAAATAGCAGCACAAGATACAGCATTCAGCTTTACCTTTGATGCTAATACCTTCATTGATGTAGATGCAGGTGACAATCTTACTTACTCAGCTACGCTGCAAGATGGCAGTAATCTACCTAATTGGCTGAAATTTAATGCAACAACTCGCACCTTTAGCGGTACACCAACTAACGCCGATGTCAGTATTCTCAATATCAAACTTACTGCCACTGATACATCAAATAAAACAGCCATTGCTAATTTCGCCTTGCAGGTAGAAAACGTAAATGATGCGCCTACTCTCCAAAATGCGATCGCCGATCAAATAACCCAAGAAGATACAGCATTCAGCTTTACTTTTGATGCCAACACCTTCATTGATATAGATGCCGGAGATAATCTTACTTACTCAGCTACCCTAAAAGATGGCAGTAATCTACCTAGCTGGTTGAAATTTAATCCCGATACTCGCACCTTTAGCGGTACACCTGCTGCCGCCGATTTGGGAAATCTAACCATTGAGGTACGAGCTAAAGATAATAGTGGTGTAAGTACCATTGACAGATTTGCCTTAACTGTCGAACACAATAACGGCGTACCTACCTTCAAGCTGGAAAAAATTGCCGATGATATCTTCAAAATCTTCAATAGCAGTGGCAAATCAAAAATTCAAGTCACACTGACAGAAAGAAGTTCTAATCTGGTTAATGAACTGGGAGTATTTACCGTTGATGATGCTCAAGGTAACATCAATGGTATTGCACCAGGCGCAGCAGGTTACACTCAAGCCGCTTTAGAGCGAAGTCAGGTAATTTTCTCGGCTATTTCCAATCTTCCCAATGGATTTAATGCCAACAATCTGACCCAGATGCTGGAATTTAACTCCAGTGATAACTTGAGGTTTTACCTAGTTAAAAATAGCACAACTAATTCTGTAAAAGCGGGAGTAACCCCACTCACAGATATTGTATTTTCTGACCCATTAAAACAAAAGATTACTGATTTAGGTTCTGAACAGTTCGCCCTGGCGTGGAACGATGGTAGTAATAACACTGCTGACTTTAAGGATATGGTGGTAAAGATTCAGTCCACAAATGATTCATTACCTCTAGGTACAAATCTTCAAGGTAAACCCCAAGGAGCAATGATTGATTTGCGTGGGGTGACAACTGAGGTAAAAGCTGATTTTGTGGTCAACAGAGAAGCTGCTTTCAACAATTTCATTGGCTTCTATAAAGTAACTGATGAAAATGGTGGGATTGATACCAACGGCGATGGCACAGTTGATATTTTAACGGGGCAGGCAGGTTATACTGAAGCCGCCATTCGTGGGCGGGTTGCAGGCATTGACCTCACCGTTAATGACCAAGGTACGGCAACTTACAGTGGGACTTTCCAACCAGGTTCTATCTTTGTACCCTTTATTATTGCCAATGGTAGTCCTGATGCTTTACTTGATACCAATCCCCATAATAATCCAGCAGTTTACTTCCCATTCTTGGGAGCTAATACTGATCAAGTGGATCACATTCGCTTGTTAGGTAATAATGTCTTTGGCTTTGAGGATCTACCCAATGGTGGAGACAAAGATTTTAACGATGCGATTGTAGGAGTCAAATTAAGTATTATCTAGTCTAAATTGTGGCGCTGCGATATATGGGGTTCAACCCCATATATACAAAAGTTGTCATGATATTATTCAAATTTCCGAGTCATTTCAAACAATTGTTGGGCGTTTGCTCCTTTAAAACCTTGAAAAAGTACTTTTTCACCAGGAGTTACTTCAACTAAGGCACGTTCAGCAATTTCATAATAGGCGTAAGTCCAAGGAATATTAATTTCTTGCTTGCTGGTGTCATCTATAACAGTTACCATTTCTTGAACAGCTTGAGTTGCTGTTTGACGTAAACCGCTATCTAAATCACCTTCAATTTCAGCTTTCATTGGTACATTTCTATCAGTTAGTCCTTTAACTGTACTTTCGATATCTGGATAAAGAAGCGTATTTTGACGGTTGATGTAACCTGTAAAGTGGTTAACAGCGTAACCGTGCAGCAATACCCATGCTCCATATTGACTTACAGTATTTACTGTTTCGACAACAGATTTAAGTGGAGGATTCCAAGGGCGTGTGTATAGAAGTTGCAGTTGATTAGCTAGTTGCTCTGCTTTTAATTCGGTGTCAGCTAAATTTATACGCTTTACTAATGTTTGTATATCTGTTAGTTTTACGGAGTTAACTGTTTGATAAATTAGTTGCGCGATCGCATCCGGTAATTGATCTACAATTAGCTCACTAATAAATAATTTGGGTAAATCTAAAGTGTCTTGTTCAAGATGTTGATAGTGACGGGCATAAAGTTTTTGATCTGGAAAGGTATATTCTCCAGCAGCTTGATAACCTAAAGCTTCGGCAATTTTTGCTAAGTAATCAATTCCCAGGTTTTTAGTTCCTTGGGGAGTATCTACATTCAAGCGTAGGGAACGAAAGGCGATATGATCGTTGGCTATAGTTCCTCCTGCTGTGGCGATCATTTGTTGATATATTTGGGCATAATTTACTCTGTTGCTGTACTTTTGCCAGAGTTTATTCCAGAGTGATAAGGCGATTTGTGCAGCCATGGCAACGGATGGTTGATTGGTTGGGGTGATTATTTTTGGGGGGGAATTAAACGGATGGTTGATTGGTTGGGGTGATTATTTTTGGGGAGTTACAGGAAAGTTATTTGTTTAATTTGTTAATATTTGTTGTAGGCATTAATTAGTTGGCTTACCTCTGCGTTTCACACAAAAACTTTTATTTTAGAGTTTAACTGTCTAGTAATTCTGCGAGGATATTGAGAGCAATTTGAATTTGATCGCTATCAATAACTAAGGGTGGGCAAAAACGAATTGCAGCTTTACCGCAACCAAGTAATAATAAACCATGATAAAAAGCTTGATCTACAATGCGATCGCGTAGTTCTGGATCTAAGTTACTATTAGTATCAAGTAAATCAACTGCTACCATTAAACCTTTGCCTCGTGGTAGGGATATACAATTAAATTGTTGTGCTAGTTTGGTTAAACCTGCTTGTAATAGTTCTCCCATTTGATGGGAATTCTCGATTAAACTCTCTTCTAATAGTCGCAATGTGACGTTAGCTGCGGCGCAAGCAACTGGATTACCACCAAAGGTTGTAGCATGGGAACCAGGCTGCCATGTCATTATTTCAGGTCGAGATAATATTGCTCCTAAAGGTAAACCACTGGCGATGCCTTTGGCGAGGGTAATAATATCAGGCATGACATCCCAATGTTGAATTGCAAATAAGCGACCTGTACGACCCATGCCTGATTGCACTTCATCAACTATCATTAAAATACCGTAGCGATCGCAAATTTCCCGAATGCGTTCTAAAAAACCATTTTCTGGGACAATATAACCACCTTCTCCTTGAATTGGTTCGACAATAATTGCAGCGACTTCTTGCGGTGGTAGTACTGTATTAAATAACTTTTGTTCTAAATAATCTAAGCTTTCATTAGTGCCATAGGGAATATGAGTTACTCCTGGTAATAATGGACCAAATTGTTGACGTTGAACAATTTTAGAACCAGTTAGAGACATTGCACCATAAGTGCGTCCGTGAAATGCCCCTAAAAAAGCGATAATGAGCGATCGCTTGGTATAATAACGGGCAAGTTTAATTGCCCCTTCATTTGATTCTGCTCCAGAATTACTAAAAAATACCCGTGCTTTATTTGGAAAAGGCGCACATTTGGCTAATTTTTCCGCCAATTCAACCATCGGTTCATAATAAAAATCAGTCCCCGACATATGCAGTAAATTCGCTGCTTGTTGTTGAATTGCTTGCACTACTTCTGGGTGGGCATGACCTGTATTATTAACAGCAATACCTGCTGTCAGATCTAAAAAGACATTACCATCAACATCCTCAATCATGCAACCTTCCCCACGTGCTGCAACTAAGGGGTAGCTACGGGTATATGATGGGGAAGTTACACTGCGATCGCGTTCAATAATTGCAAGTGCTTTAGTACCTGGTAATGATGTAACCAGACAAGGAGTACGTGGCAGAGTGCGATTAGTGGGAATACTTAGCATAGTAATTACTAATATTGTTTTAATTTTTACTCACAAAATACTTTATTTTTTGAGTAAAATGTTAAAGGGGTATATTTATTGCATTATTCTTCGGCGTTTTATAATTGAAATTAACCGCAGATGAACGCAGATGAACGCAGATAAATGCAGATTAAATACACAAATTATCGACTTATGCAATAGGTTTACTAAACTCATAACTTATGACCGATGAACAAGTCAAAGGTTTAACGTTTAATAATTATGCTGAATAATTAATTAACGATTATCAATTTGGGCGCGTTGCAAACGACCAGAAAAATCTACATAAACAGTCTTCCATTCAGTAAACACATCAATGGCAGCACTACCCGCCTCACGGTGTCCATTACCTGTCTGCTTAACACCTCCAAAAGGTAAATGTACTTCCGCCCCAATAGTTGGGCCATTAATATAAGTAATTCCAGCTTCAATATCGCGCATCGCTTGAAAAGCACGGTTTACATCATTGGTGTAAATAGAAGAAGATAAACCGTAAGGAATATCGTTAATCACCTTAATTGCTTCTTCAAAAGAGTTAACCTCAATTAAAGTGACAACAGGACCAAATATCTCTTCACGAGCAACACGCATATCTGGAGTAACATGATCTAAAACAGTCGGTTGAAAAAAGAAACCGTGTTTTAGTTCCTCCTCGCTACATACATTGCCACCAATTAATACCTTTGCGCCTTCATTATGAGCAACTTCGAGATAATGACTAACTCGCTCAAGCTGAGATTTATTCACAAGTGGTCCCACTTCTGTCTCTAATTGTGTACCTTTTCCTAAGCGCAACTTCCTGGTTTTGTCCAGAAGCATTGCTGTAAATTTTTCTTTAATATCACGATGCAAAATTAAGCGACTTGTAGCAGTGCATCTTTGACCAGTTGTGCCAAATGCTCCCCAAATTGCTCCTTCTAGAGCTAATTCTAAATCGGCATCATCCATCACAATTTGAGCATTTTTACCGCCCAACTCTAAGCAAACTCGCTTGAAGGTACGCCCACAAGTTGCCCCAACCTCAGCACCCGTTTGGGAAGAACCTGTAAAAGATACTAAATTAATCCCAGGATGCTCAATTAAAGCACGACCTACTTCGTCACCATGTCCATGAATTAAGTTAACTACACCATTTGGTAAACCCGCTTGCTGAAAAATTTCAACTAGCAAAGTAGCGCAGGCGGGAGTATATGAAGCAGGTTTTAAGATGACTGTATTACCGCAAACTAACGCGGGCATCATTTTCCAGCACGGAATTGCCACAGGAAAGTTCCAAGGAGTAATTAAAGCACAAACTCCGATAGGCGATCGCACTGTCATCGCAAATTTGTTCGGCATTTCCGAGGGAGTCGTCTGACCAAACATCCGGCGACCTTCACCTGCGCTATAGATGGCGCAGTCAATTCCTTCTTGTACATCTCCACGCGCTTCAGCTAATGGCTTACCCATCTCCTGACTCATCAGGTAAGCAAGTTCTTCTTTGCGTTGAAGTAAAAGTTCACCTACTTTATAAATAAATTCTGCACGCGCTGGTGCTGGGACAAGCCGCCAATTGTGATAAGCTTTGTTTGCTGCTATAACTGCGGCATCAACATCCTCCGCACCAGAACTAGGAAATGTTGCAATTATCTCCCGCCAGTCGGCAGGGTTGCGGCTTTCTAGCGTCGCTTGTGATCCGGCTGCTAACCATTCACCATCTATATAATTAAGGCACGTTAGCGGGGTAGTCACCATACAGCCATCCTTAATTAGTAATGTAGTTTGGGACTTGCTACCAGTCTGGCAAACAGATACTGCATAGCGTCAACCAGTGTCTTAGTAAGTAAAAATCCCTATAAGTTTAGGTAATTGAAATAAGATTGTTCTAATTAGACTCAAAAGCCTTAACTACATACTAGCAAGTTTGCACCGCTTAATTATTTATTCAAACTTGCTGACATTTGGGTAGCAAAACTCAAGTTAAAAAGGATTATTCTCACTTATACCTACATATAACTTATAATAGTAGTGATAAAATTAAGGTAGTTATAAATAGTTAAAAATCTTTAAGAAAGAACAATGTCATACTATAAGTATTATTACGAAGAAGTGTAAGAGCTAAATTTTTTTAAGTATAATCACTGACACATAGATTAAATAAAAGTGCTATTAATTAAGTACTGGCTTCAGTCAGCTATTTACTACCTTACCCGCTTTTAATCTTGCATCTACACTGAGATTAGTTAAAAACTTATGCCACCTTAGCGATTTAAATACCTGTTTTCACCATGATCATTTTTCAAATAAAGCGAATTTTTCCAGGTAAGGATATTGATGATGACGGCTCAACACATCACTATTGCTGCTGTTACGAATAAGTTAACTTCTTTGAAGCAAATTCGCTTTACCGGGTGGTTAGCTCTCAAAGGTCCGTTAGGTCAGCAATGGGTATTTTATTTATATTTAGGTCGAATTATCTATGCCACTGGCGGATCGCATCCAGTTAGAAGATGGCAAAGAAATTTGGCTACTTATTGCTTTAATGTCAGTTTAAATCAAATACAACAGTTAAAATTACCCACAGAAATTGAGCCATCTGATACGGGTACAAGTTGCTGGGAATACCAGTTATTATGCTTATGGATGCAACAGCAACGCATCACAAGAGAGCAAGTAGTGAAAATGATTCAAGTAAGCATTCTAGAAGTGCTATTTGATGTCAATCAAGCCTTGCACGTAACGTGCCACATTAAGCAAGAAAATCCTTTATCTCCCCAATTAGTATTAATAGATGCAGAACAAGCAATAACCCAAGCCCAAAAACAGTGGCAAGTTTGGAAAACCGCCAATCTTTCCGATGTGTTTCCCGATCAAGCTCCATTAATTAAACAACCAGAGCAACTGCAACAAAAAGCTTCAGTTTCTGTTTACAAATCTTTAACTTTATTATTAGATGGGCAACGAAGCTTACGAGATATAGCTGTTCAAACAAAGCGCAATGTAATGGACGTAACCCGCTCATTATCACCTTATTTTGAATCGGGAATGGTTGAGTTAATTAACATTCCTGATTTACCTATTCCCGTTGGCAACAACACTAATAATAGAGTTACAGTAGTAAATAAAAATACAGCCAATGGTCCTTTGATTGCTTGTGTAGATGATAGCCCTTTGGTTTGTCAAACAATGGAGAAAATTTTAACATCAGTGGGGTATCAGTTTTTAGCAATTCAAGATTCAATGCGAGCGATCGCCACTTTATTAACACGCAAACCAGAGTTAATATTTTTAGATTTAGTCATGCCAAATACCAATGGCTATGAAATTTGTACTCAATTACGCAAAGTTTCAGCCTTTCGTGAAACGCCCATAATTATTTTAACAGGGAATGACGGCATAATTGATCGAGTTCGTGCCAAAGTTGTAGGAGCAACAGATTTTTTAGGCAAACCAGTGGATGCAGAAACAGTGCTAGCGGTAGCTAACAAATACCTCAAGCATCTCAAATCCAGTTCCATTGTGGTAGGTTGATCCTGATAGTTTTAAACAAGGTTAATGCGATGCGTACTGCTTTAGTTGTTGAAGATACCCTGACAGAAAGAGAAATTTTTACTAGCTGCTTGCAGCGTGCAGGCTTAAATGTGTTGACAGCCAATAGCACAGAAGAAGCATTAGAAAAAATAAGCGTTTATAAACCTGATGTAATCATTCTTGACGTTGTGCTACCTGGGCGTAGTGGCTTTGAACTTTGCCGTGAACTTAAAGCTGCTCCAGAAACTAGCAAAATTCCCGTAGTAATGTGTTCAACAAAAAATAGTGATATGGATAAATTTTGGGGCATGAAACAAGGTGCAGATGCTTATATACCCAAGCCAGTAGATCAAGAAGAACTTTTACGAACTGTCAATCAATTAATTAAAAACTAGGTTAATTCAGGGTTAGCACCTCAAGGAAGCAAGCAATGGTATCTGAGTTTTTATCAGGGAACACTACCTTATTTAATGAAACTGCAACTAATACTCCAGCACATCAAATAAATGTTGGGGAACAGTTTTTGCGGTTTCATTTAGGTGGAGAAACTACAGCCTTATTGCCTGTGCGTCAAATGACGGAGGTGCTAAATATTCCAGTTAGCCAGATAGTACCTATTCCTCACCTACCAGGGTGGGTAATGGGTGTTTATAACTGGCGGGGTGAGATTCTGTGGATTGTAGATTTAGGGCATTTGGTAGGACTAAATCCTTTGTACCAACAAGATATTAGTCACTCAACCTACACAACAATTGTTATTCATAGTCAACAGAAACTCGCCAGCAAAAAGAGATTGGGCGGTCAAATTACTGGCAGTAAAATGCTGGGACTCGTTGTGGAGAAAGTAGAAGATATGGAGTGGTGCAATCCCGATTTAATTCAATCCCCTCCCCAGTCGGCTGTCACCCCTGAACTCGTGCCATTTTTACGAGGTTATTGGATGAAATCTAATGAAGAAATGCTCTTGGTTTTAGAAGGAGAAGCCATAATTGCTGGAATGCCTAAACCAGAAGTTTAAATAACTCTTGGGATTAAGGCATATTTGTTTAAAAGTGACATCAAAAAACGTTACTTAACCCTATATCTGTTAATCAATTCAAGTAGTTCTACCAATTTATTTTTAGTGAATTTTGAATTATGACTAAGCATTCTGAGCCTCAACCAAATAAAAATAAAGCTGAAACAAACGGTCGTTTAAATGGGAGAAAAAATGGTGCTAACCATTTACCGCCACCACCACCGTTTAAACCAGTAGCTTCTCACGAAGAGTTGCACTCCGAGATAATTGAGCCGCGTACAGAGAATGTTTACAGTAATGGCGTAGCGCCAGTAGAAGCCAGGGAAACAGAGCCGGAGGCTCCAAAACCAGCCTTAAAACTTGGTTCAACCTTCAGTCGCCAACTGTTGACCACTATTTTACCAGTATTACTTGCTCCCATTGCGATCGCCGGAATAGCCACTTGGGGTATTACTCAGCATCAAGCAACTCAACGTGCTGAATCAAAATTAAAAAAAGACGCTTTACTGTCTTCATATTTTGCTGGTAACTTACTTGATGATGCTGTTAAAGCTACTTCATCTTTAGCAGAAAATCCCTTCATTATTAATGCTGCTCGTACTTCTCCTCAACCAGCAACCAATAAATTACCAACTAACCCCTTAAACGGAAGTTCCACAGGTACACAAACACCACAACTTAATCCCACATTAAGTTCCTATTTACAACAGACAGCAAAAAAACAAAACTTTTCTCAATTATTATTCACTGAAAAAAACGGCTCTAATATTGCTGCTGCTGCTTTAGTTGGAAACCCTCTTCAAAGTAGCAAAGAATGGTGGCAAAAAGCCAAGAGCGAAGGCAAGTGGATTAGCAAACCTCAACTAAATCAAAACAAAACACCTGTTGTTGAAATCAGTAATGCTATTAGAGACCCACTTTCAGGGCAATTTATTGGTGTAGTTAAATCTGTAATGCCCACAGCTAACTTTAACGCGATCGCATTACCATTAGAACAAGTTGGATTAACTGCATCGGAAAAAATTCAAATAATTGCGCCTCAAAGCAAAAGTGTAATTAGTACTATTACTTCCAGTGGTTCAGTAGCTCAAAGCGAACTGCTAGGAGGTGAAGCAATTTCACAAAAAGCAACCGCTCTTTTAGCAGAACTCAAAACTAAAAAAAGTTCTTTTACAGGAAATAAACAAGCAAGCTACGTTGCTACAAGTCCTCAGCTTCAAGGACTTACTATAATTCCCTTTCTTCACCAAGGGGGACAATTATCTCTTAGTACCTCATTTAACCAAGACGGTAGAAAGTATACCCTAGCTGCCGTTCCTGGTGCAGATTTCGTCAGTGTTAGTTCCATTGATATTTCCGAAATAGCACCAGAAGGTAATGAGCAAGGATTAGTTTTTCTCTTAATATTTCTGACATTAGGAGCAGTTGGTACAGGCATTGCTGTAACATTAGCTCGTCGCTGGTCTAAACCTTTAAAAGAATTAACCAGTAAATCCGAGCAAGTAGCAGCAGGAAATTGGGATGCCTACGTTCAACCTAGTGGTAGTGCTGAAACCAAAACCTTAGCCCTCAGCTTTAATAACCTAGTAACACAGGTTAAAGAATTATTAAACAAGCAAGCAGGGGAAGCCAAAGCAGCAGAGTTATTTGCCGATATTGCTACTAAAGCGCGTGAATCTCTAGATATCAACCAGATATTTGAAAAAGCCGTAGTAGGAACACAACAGCTACTCAATGCTGAACGAGTAAGTGTTTATCGCTTTAACAGTGATTGGAGTGGTGAAATTGTTTCCGAAGCCGCAGCCCCTGGAGTACCAGACTGTCTGAACATGACAGTAGCAGATACCTACTTCATGGATACTGAACTTGGTGTAGAACGATATCGCAACGGTCGGGTATTTGTCATAGATGATATTTACAAAACCAACCTCACACCATGTCACCGAGAAGTATATGAGCGCTTAAAGATTCGCTCAGTTGTGATTACACCAATTGTGGGTGGAGATAAATTACTGGGATTATTGTGTACACAGCAATATTCCAGCCCTAGAACATGGCTGCCGTCGGAAGTGAATTTCTGTACCCAGTTAGCCACACAAGTAGGTTTGGCGTTAGACCGTATTAGCTACTTTGAACAAAAAGAAGCTGAAGCTACAAAGCAAGAAGTTGAAGGCAAAGCAGCACAGCTATTTGCCGAAATCGCTAACAGCGCTCGTCAGGCGGCTGATATCGAACCACTGTTTGAAAAAGCAGTGCAAGGCACACAACAGCTATTAAATGCTGAAAGAGTCAGTGTGTATCGCTTTAACAGTGATTGGAGTGGCGAAATTGTTTCCGAAGCCTCAGCCCCTGGAGTACCAGACTGCTTGAATATGACGGTAGCAGATACCTACTTCATGGATACTGAACTTGGTGTCGAACGATATCGCAATGGTCGGGTATTTGTAATTGATGATATTTACAAAACCAACCTCACACCATGTCACCGAGAAGTATATGAGCGCTTAAAGATTCGCTCAATTGTAATTACTCCAATTGTGGGTGGTGACAAACTTTTAGGTCTGTTGTGTACACAACAATATTCCAGTCCTAGAACATGGCTGCCGTCGGAAGTGAATTTCTGCACCCAGTTAGCCACACAAGTAGGTTTGGCGTTAGACCGTATTAGCTACTTTGAACAAAAAGAAGCTGAAGCCACCAAGCAAGAAGTTGAAGCTAAAGCAGCACAGTTATTTGCCGATATTGCTAATAGCGCCCGTCGCAATGAAGACATTGAACCACTGTTTGAAAAAGCAGTGCAAGGCACACAACAGCTATTAAATGCTGAAAGAGTCAGTGTGTATCGCTTTAACAGTGATTGGAGTGGCGAAATTGTTTCCGAAGCCTCAGCCCCTGGAGTACCAGATTGCTTGAACATGATAGTAGCAGATACATACTTCATGGATACAGAGCAAGGGGTAGAACGATATCGCAACGGTCGAGTATTTGTCATAGATGATATTTACAAAACCAACCTCACACCATGTCACCGAGAAGTATATGAGCGTTTAAAGATTCGCTCAATTGTGATTACTCCAATTGTGGGTGGTGACAAACTCTTAGGTCTGTTGTGTACACAACAATATTCCAGCCCCAGAACATGGCTTCAGTCGGAAATAAATTTCTGTACTCAACTGGCGACGCAAGTAGGTTTGGCGTTAGACCGGATTAGCTACTTTGAGCAAAAAGAAACCGAAGCCACCAAGCAAGAAGTTGAAGCTAAAGCAGCACAATTGTTTGCCGATATTGCTAATAGCGCCCGTCGGAATGAAGACATTGACCCACTGTTTGAAAAAGCCGTAGTAGGCACACAACAACTACTAAATGCTGAAAGAGTAAGTGTGTACCGTTTTAACAGTGATTGGAGTGGCGAAATTGTTGCTGAAGCCGCAGCCCCCGGAGTGCCAGACTGCTTAAATATGACAGTAGCAGACAGCTACTTCATGGATACTGAACTTGGTGTAGAACGGTATCGCAATGGTCGGGTATTTGTAATTGATGATATTTACAAAACCCAACTTACACCATGTCACCGAGAAGTATATGAGCGCTTAAAGATTCGCTCGATTGTAATTACTCCAATTGTGGGTGGAGATAAATTACTGGGATTAATGTGTACACAACAATATTCCAGTCCCAGAACATGGCTTCAGTCGGAAGTGAATTTCTGTACCCAGTTAGCGACGCAAGTAGGTTTGGCGTTAGACCGTATTAGCTATTTTGAACAAAAAGAAGCTGATGCTAAACAACAAGAAGTTGAAGCCAAGCAAGCACAACTGTTTGCCGATATTGCTAATAGCGCACGTCGAGACCAAGACATTGAACCACTGTTTGAAAAAGCCGTAGTAGAAACACAACAACTACTAAATGCTGAAAGAGTAAGTGTGTACCGCTTTAACAGTGATTGGAGTGGCGAAATTGTGGCTGAAGCAGCCGCTCCTGGAGTGCCAGACTGCTTGAATATGACCGTAGCAGACAGCTACTTCATGGATACTGAACTTGGGGTAGAACGGTATCGCAATGGTCGGGTATTTGTAATTGATGATATTTACAAAACCCAACTTACACCATGTCACCGAGAAGTATATGAGCGCTTAAAGATTCGCTCGATTGTAATTACTCCAATTGTGGGTGGTGACAAACTTTTAGGTCTGTTGTGTACACAGCAATACTCTAGTCCTAGAACATGGCTTCAGTCGGAAGTAAATTTCTGTACTCAACTGGCGACACAAGTAGGTCTGGTGTTAGACCGTATTAGCTACTTCGAGCAAAAAGAAGCTGAAGCAACCAAGCAAGAAGCCGAAGCCAAAGCAGCACAGCTATTTGCCGAAATAGCTAACAGCGCTCGTCGGGATGAAGACATTGACCCACTGTTTGAAAAAGCTGTAGTAGGCACACAACAGCTATTAAATGCTGAACGAGTAAGTGTGTACCGCTTTAACAGTGATTGGAGTGGCGAAATTGTGGCTGAAGCAGCCGCTCCTGGAGTGCCAGACTGCTTGAATATGACGGTAGCAGACAGCTACTTCATGGATACTGAACTTGGGGTAGAACGCTATCGTAATGGTCGGGTATTTGTAATTGATGATATTTACAAAACCCAACTTACACCATGTCACCGAGAAGTATATGAGCGCTTAAAGATTCGCTCGATTGTAATTACTCCAATTGTAGGTGGAGATAAATTACTGGGATTATTGTGTACACAGCAATACTCTAGTCCTAGAACATGGCTTCAGTCGGAAGTGAATTTCTGTACTCAACTGGCGACGCAAGTAGGTTTGGCGTTAGACCGGATTAGCTACTTTGAGCAAAAAGAAGCTGAAGCAACCAAGCAAGAAGCAGAAGCTAAAGCAGCACAATTGTTTGCTGAAATAGCGAACAGCGCCCGTCGGGATGAAGACATTGACCCACTGTTTGAAAAAGCTGTAGTAGGCACACAACAGCTATTAAATGCTGAACGAGTAAGTGTGTATCGCTTTAACAGTGATTGGAGTGGCGAAATTGTGGCTGAAGCCTCCGCTCCTGGAGTGCCAGACTGCTTGAATATGACGGTAGCAGACAGCTACTTCATGGATACTGAACTTGGGGTAGAACGCTATCGTAATGGTCGGGTATTTGTAATTGATGATATTTACAAAACCAACCTCACACCATGTCACCGCGAAGTATATGAGCGTTTAAAGATTCGCTCGATTGTAATTACTCCGATTGTGGGTGGAGATAAATTACTGGGATTAATGTGTACACAACAATACTCTAGTCCTAGAACATGGCTTCAGTCGGAAGTGAATTTCTGTACTCAACTGGCGACACAAGTAGGTTTGGCGTTAGACCGTATTAGCTACTTTGAACAAAAAGAAACTGAGGTAAAACAACAAAAAGCAGAGGCGAAGCGATCGCAACTATTTGTAGAAATTGCTAACAGCGCCCGTGAATCTCTCGATGTTCAAGCGGTATTTGAGAAAGCTGTACAAGGTACACAACAGTTAGTAGATGCCGAACGGGTTTCTTTATATCGCTTTAACCCAGACTGGAGTGGAGAGATTATTGCTGAAGCAGCAGCCCCAGGAGTACCAGACTGTCTGAACATGGTAGTAGCCGATACCTACTTCATGGATACTGAACTTGGTGTAGAACGTTATCGTAACGGTCGGGTATTTGTAATTGATGACATTTACAAGAGCAACCTGACACCTTGTCACCGCGAAGTGTATGAACGCTTAAAGATTCGCTCGATTGTAATTACTCCAATTGTCGGCGGTGATAAATTGCTGGGATTACTATGTACGCAACAGTACTCCAGCGCCCGTGTGTGGCAATCTTCGGAAATTGATTTGTGTACACAACTGGCGACTCAAGTTGGGTTAGCCCTTGACCGGATTAGTTTCTTAGAACAAAAAGAATCTGAAACTAAACGCGCACAACTGTTTGCTGAAATTGCTACTAGCGCCCGCGAATCACTTGATATTCAAGATGTGTTTCAGAAAGCTGTGCAAGGGACGCAACAACTGGTTAACGCAGAACGGGTATTCTTGTATCGGTTTAACCCAGATTGGAGTGGTAATGTTGTTGCTGAGGCAGTATCACCAGGCTTACCTTCATTCTTGAACCTGAAGGTGACAGATAGTTACTTCACCGATTCAGATGTAGGAGTAGAACTGTACCGCAATGGGCGTGTGTTTGTCATTAATGACATTTATCAAGCTAATCTCACCCCTTGTCACTTGGAGTTGTATGAACGCTTAAGACTGCGGGCTAATGTGATTACCCCAATTGTTAGTGGTGACAAACTACTAGGTTTATTGTGTACGCAGCAATGTTCAACACCTCGGAATTGGCAGAAGTCGGAAGTTGATTTGTGTACTCAGTTAGCAACTCAAATTGGTTTGGCTCTTGACCGGATCAGTTTCTTAGAACAGAAAGAAGCTGAAGCAAAACGCGCTCAACTTTTGTCTGATGTTACTTTGCGTCTGCGGGAATCTCTCAAGTTAGATGACATCCTCAATACGGCTGTTGCAGAACTGCGTAAAGCATTTGATACAGATCGTGTGATTGTTTATCGCTTTGATAGTAACTGGGAAGGCATTGTCATTGCAGAATCTGTCGCACCTGGTTGGATGCCAACGCTAGGGATCAAACTACTTGATACCTGTTTGAAAGATACACAAGGCGGTAGCTACAACAAAGGTCGTGTCCGTGCTATTGAGGATATTCAACACGCAGGTTTGAACAGTTGCCATGTGGGGATGTTGGAGCGTT
The DNA here is from genome assembly GCA_963711165.1 of uncultured cyanobacterium. Classification (GTDB taxonomy): domain Bacteria; phylum Cyanobacteriota; class Cyanobacteriia; order Cyanobacteriales; family PCC-9333; genus Crinalium. Next base: position 39,493 of record CAVQDG010000063.1, read on the forward strand.
TCCAAGTTAAGGCAAACTTAGTTGTGCCAATTATGGTAGATAATCAGCTATTTGGGTTGATGATTGCTCATCACTGCTCAGAAACCCGCAGTTGGCAAAAGGCAGAAATTGATTTGTTCACGCAGTTGGCAACCCAAGTCGGTTTGGCTCTTAACCAAGCTACTTTGGTGGAACAAATTCAAACTCTCCTAGCTGCTCAAGAGATAGCTACTCAGCAACAAACAAATAATGCTGAACAACAACGGGTAGCTAGGGAGGCTCTCCAAAAACGGGCGCTAGAACTGTTAATAGAAGTTGATCCAGTTAGTAAAGGTGATCTGACGATTCGGGCGAATGTGACTGAAGATGAAATCGGTACAATTGCAGACTCATACAATGCCACTATTACCAGCTTGCGGAAGATTGTAACTCAGGTGCAGACTGCAACTAAACAAGTAGCAGCAACTACTAGCAGTAACGAAGTTGCTGTCCAAGAGCTATCAGCAGAAGCTTTACGCCAAGCTGAAGAAATTGTCGGTGCTTTGGAGCGGATTGAGGAAATGTCTACTTCGATTCGCGCTGTGGCTAAGAATGCTGAACAAGCGGAAGCTGCGGTACAGCAAGCTACGGAAATTGTGAAAGAAGGCGACAACGCGATGAACCGGACTGTAGATGGGATTCTGGCAATCCGCGAAACTGTAGCAGAAACATCTAAGAAAGTCAAGCGATTGGGTGAATCTTCGCAAAAGATTTCTAAAGTTGTGAACTTGATTGGTACGTTTGCTGCTCAAACTAACTTGTTAGCACTGAATGCCTCGATTGAGGCGGCGCGTGCAGGTGAAGAAGGGCGTGGTTTTGCGGTGGTTGCGGATGAAGTGCGATCGCTTGCTCGTCAATCAGCAGCAGCAACGGCAGAAATCGAAAAGCTGGTAGCAGGTATCCAATCAGAAACTAATGAAGTAGTTGCAGCAATGGAATCTGGTACTCAGCAAGTTGTTACTGGTACAAAGTTAGTAGATGAAGCACGGTCTAGCTTGAATAAGATTACTGCTGCTAGTTCGCACATCAGCGCCTTAGTAGAAGCGATCGCTCAAGCCGCCGCAGTTCAAACTAAAGCTTCTGAGGAAGTAACTCACACTATGAGTAACGTGGCTGCGATCGCCAACAAAACCTCAACAGGAGCAACTGATGTATCAGCATCCTTTAAAGAATTGCTAACTTTAGCCCAAGAATTGCAAGCTAACGTCGGTCAATTCAAAGTTAATTAAGGGAGAGGGGAGAGGAGAGAGGGGAGAGGAGAGAGGAGAGAGGAGAGAGGAGAGAGGAGAGAGGAGAGAGGAGAGAGGAGAGAGGAGTCAGAAAAAATATTATCCTTAACTCTCCTGTTTCCCTCCCTTTCCCCTTTCCCCCTTTCCCCCTTTCCCCCTCCCCCTTTCCCCCTTTCCCCCTCCCCCTTTCCCCCTTTCCCCCTTTCCCCCTTTCCCCCTCCCTCCTCCCTCCTCCCCCCTCCCCATTCCCACTATGGCTATCGACTCTGATATTCGCGATCAAGCCTACCAATTCTTTATTCAAGAAGCTCCAGAACTCTTGCAGGTAATCGAAACCGAGTTACTGGATCTAAAACTTGACCGCACTCCGGCTAAAGTTCACAGTATGATGCGGGCGGCTCACTCTATCAAAGGAGGATCTGCCAGTGTTGGGCTAGAAGCCATTAAAGCTTTGTCACATCGCCTAGAAGATATTTTTAAGGCGCTCCATAACAAAGAGTTAGTAATTGACGAGCAACTAGAAACTTGGCTATTACAGGCTTATGATTGTCTGCGTCTACCATTAATGGAGCAGATTAATACAGGTTATTTGGATCAAGAACAGGCAATATTAGTAGCCGAACCTGTATTTGCACAAATTGAAGAAGAATTAAAAGATTACCTGGGAAAAGAAGATTTTTTACCTACTTCTGTGGAATTAGGAATAGATATTACTTTATCTATATTTGAAATAGATGTTGCTCAAGGATTAGAGCGTCTAGCTAACGTTTTGGCAGATCCAGAACATAACGCAGTAGCAGGAGAATTGCGGGCGCAAGCAGAAGTATTTTCTGGAATAGGAGAATTATTCAGCTTGTCAGGATTTGTGGCGATCGCACAAACTGCTATAGCTGCTCTTGATGCCCATCCCCATCAAGTTTTGCATATTGCTGAAGTAGCATTAGCTGATTTTCAAGCAGGAAGAGAAGCGGTAATAGCAGGCGATCGCACTCAAGGCGGTTCCCCTTCCCCAGCTTTGCTAAAACTTGCTGATTCTTCTAACTCAGAAATTTTAACTTCTACTCAACCAATAACAACAAATAATAATTTTACAGATAATAACTTTCTAGATCAAGACAAACAAATTAACGAACTGACATCATCTCTAAGCCCTAATCTACCTGAAGCACTAGAATTTAACGATTGGTCGTCATTGGATTTAATAGACTCATCCAGCCTAGAAGAAGGATTAACATTAGACATTGAGTTATTAAGTCAACCAGAGCAAGTAAACAACCCCTCCATCACAGATATTTTTGCTGGTAATGAAATATCTCAGGAATTTACGGAATTAAATAATGGGTTTGGGCTGGATTTATTCAGATTAAATGAAGCTGAACTAACCGAACTAGCTAATGATAGTAACCCAAAAATTACAGATCAACTACAAATTTTAGATCCTGGATTAGATGAAATATTTGGTAATTCTATATTTAATAACGATAACTCCCTAGAATTTATCGGGCAGGAAACGGAGACTAATGAAAGTAATTTAGTTGATTTAAAAGAATTAGATAAAACAAGTTTTATTAATGTAGATGATATATTTGATGATTCTGCTATTCACAAAGCAAATACAATAATTCCCGATATTTTCCCCCCGGAAGCAAACGTAGTAGTTAGTGAACCAATTCCAGAAAAAAGCATTAACATTGAATCAACACATCAAGTAGAAGAAAATAATTTAAGTTTATCTTTAGACGAAGTTTTTGGTGTATTCGATGCCAGCAAAGAAACGCCCAAAACAACAAATGGGTTTAATCAAGAAGCCGACGCTAGTAATAATACTCTTTCTTTAAAAGATGTATTTGGGGGATTTATTGAAGAAGACCAACATCATGTAACACAATCCTCAATAGAAGTCAATACCTTAGATAACTTTGCTGCCGATTTAACAGAACAAACTGAAATTCAACCAATTAACTTAGCTTCAATTAATGAGGAAATACTACTTAAGGAAAGTACTCAGAATTTAAAGCCAAGTATAGAATTGCCACCGGAATTAGTAAATAAAGTTGCTCACGCATCTAATTTTCAAGAATTAGTGCAATCAATAGAAGAAGCATACGATCATTTGCCTATAGCTACAGAATTAGCTAATAGCGAAAAACCGACAGCAAAAGTTATTGATGTACTTTCTAGTCCCATATCTATAAACTCGGCAATTACTCAAAAATCTTCAACTCCAGAAAAGCAGGAAATAAATTCAGGGAATGCTGCTCAACTTTCTGTGAGGGTAGATTTAGATCGACTAGAACGCATGAATAATGTGGTAGGTGAACTGGCGATTAACCGTAATGGTCTTTCTTTACAAAATGAACAATTACAAGGGACTGTTGAAGAATTATTACGTCGGTTTTCTAAATTTCAAGAAATGACTTATCAGCTACGAGATTTATCAGATAAAATGCTTGTAGCTCCCGATCATCATTCAAGTTTAAAAGTTGGCTTATCAAGTGCAGCTAATCAGTCAAACATTCTTAGTTCAAAATCTCGGATGGAAACTGAGTTTGATTCCCTAGAAATGGACAGTTATGGAGAATTGAACTCACGGTTGCAAGATACGCTTGAAGAAATGGTGCAACTTGAAGAAATAGTCGGTGATATTGCACTGTTAGCAAGTCAATCTAGCCAAACGTTAGAAGGTCAACGTCAAATGCTTGCCTACTTGCGAGATGATTTAATGTGGGCTAGGATGCTTCCTTTGGGAGAAGTATTAAATCGTTTTCCTAGAACCTTACGGGATTTATCGACTAAGTATCAAAAACCAGTTGATTTAAAATTAAGTGGAACTGGAGTTTTAGTTGATAAAGCAGTATTAGAAAAACTTTATGACCCTTTACTGCACTTATTTCGCAACGCATTTGATCATGGGATTGAATCACCCCAATTGCGCCGCCAACAAAATAAGGCAGAACGTGGTCAGATTGAAATTAGAGCATATCACCAAGGAAGTCAAACCGTTATTGAAATGCGGGATGATGGTCAAGGGATTAACTTAGAACGCATCGCTGAGAAGGCTGTAGAAGTAGGGTTAATTGCAGCAGATGAAGTAGCTTTAACTCCCACATCAAAACTCTTAGATTTGCTATTTGAACCAGGGTTTTCTACCGCTAGTAAAATAACGGAAATTTCAGGTAGAGGAGTTGGGTTAGATGTAGTGCGATCGCAACTACGTTTTCTCAAAGGTACAGTTACAGTACACTCTCATCAGGGGCGTGGTACTACATTTATCTTACGCATCCCCTTAACACTAACCATTGCTAAATTATTGGTTTGCATGGTAGGTTCTACCGCTTATGCTTTCCCTGCTGATAGTATTGAAGAAATATTTGTTCCAAAAGCAAACCAGATGAAGCTATCTGGAAAACAAAAATTATTACACTGGAGAAAACGGCTTGTTCCGATTCATCATTTATCTGAACTACTAGACTATTCAGTACCATTACCCGAAACTGTTCCTAGCCAAGCCTTATTATCAGTACCCACCCCGGAAGATTGGGCAGCACCCATTTTATTACTGCGTCAGGATAATCAATTTTTAGCATTAGAAGTTGATCGTTTAATTACAGAACAAGAACTGGTAATTAAACCATTTGGTAATGCGATCGCACCTCCATCTTATATTTACGGATGTACAATCTTAGGAGACGGTAGCTTACTTCCAGTAATTGATGCTACAACATTACTAAGTCAAATTGCTGGTCAACCTCAAGATGTCCTAACTACATCAACTTCCTCACAAACTGCAAAGCGCCAGAAAACACCATCATCTGCAAAGCGCCAACCAACTAGCAGCGTTAAAACTCCCCTAATATTAGTTGTAGATGACTCAATCGCCTTACGCCAAACCTTAGCATTAACATTACAAAAAGCAGGTTATCGTGTTGTGCAAGCGAGAGATGGTAGAGAAGCAATAGAACAATTGCAGCAAAACTCCACCATTCAGTTAGTAGTTTCCGACGTAGAAATGCCTAACATGAACGGCTTTGAATTTCTCACCCAGCGCCGTCAAGATGCAGAATTATCAAAAGTTCCGGTAATCATGTTAACTTCTCGCAGCAGCGATAAACATCGACAATTAGCCAAACATTTAGGAGCAAGTGCTTACTTCACAAAACCCTACTTAGAACAAGAATTTTTAGCAGGTATCAAAGATATAATCAGCAAAAACGCTCCTAAAAAAGCCACAGCCTTAGCTACTTAAAACCCATCCCCAAAGCAAATATCCGTACAAAAACATCTGCGTTCATCTGCGTCCATCTGCTCACATCTGCGATTAAAATTTATCTTAAAACACCGCAGTAAATATGCTATTAACCATTAACTTTACTACTTATGGCAACCTTAGACATAAATGATACCTTAACCTACTCAACCGCCGAAGCAAACGACTTAGATAATACCCGTGTAATACAAACATTAAAATTATTAGTATTTAGCATAGGTAGCCTCAACCTAGCCTTACGAATAGAAGCTGTATATAAAGTACTTAATTCCGCTCAAATTCATGGTAGCGGAAGCAAGTGGGTAGGACTTGTCCACATGGGCGATCGCGAAGTTACAGTTTTAGATTTAGAATGGCGTATATTCCAAATCCATCGAGAGCATCAAAACCTTAATGAAGGCTATCTGATCGTAGTCCAAAATAAAGAGCGTGAACTTTGTGGTATTCCAGTTACCACCGTTCCGGCTTTAATTGATGTACCCTTATCTAGTATCAGAGTTTTACCAGAATCTTTTCGTCGCGGTGACACATTAGGGATAGCTAGTCACGTTGCAGTTATTCCGCAAGAAGAGTCTAATTTGACATTATTTATGTTAGATATTGATGCGGCTACAAAATTAACAGTGGAAAAGATCTAGCAGTCATAAAGACTACCCCACCCCCAGCCCCTCCCCTTAATAAGGGGAGGGGGGTTTGAGGAAGTTTGATTCATGCTTCCACCCTTGATTACGGCAGGGGAGTTTGAGTAAGCATAATTCATGCCTCCCCCCTTTATAAGGGGGGACTGAGGGGGGTGAATTTTGAATCCAACAGACACGACATCAAACCACCTTGGGTAAAAAATTCAAATTCCTGCCCTTGAAAATTTCTTACACTTATTCTCAAATTCGTTAACAAAATTTTCTCCCGCCTCAACATTTTGAGCGGTAAAATAATCAATAATTTCTTTTAAATCTCGGCTGGCATCTGGTGAAATTGAAAACTGACTCACACATCACCCATCTTCATTTGAGAAATTTTATCCCGTAATTCAGCAATCACAACCTCGCCTGGAATTGCTTCGCCTCGTTCTATTTGTGCCATAGCATTGGCTACTTTTTCACGAGTTTCTGTTAACCACTGTTTGTAAGCTGGACTTTCTTCTTCCAAGAACCTTAATGCTACCTCTATCACCTGTTCTGCATTAGCGAAATTACCTTGTTGAATTTGGGATTGGATAAATTGCTCTTGTTCTGGCTTAAGAGAAATATTCATATATAGGTTCTTCATCTAACCAGCCTTCTTTCTCTCTCCCTGCTACTTTCAGCATGACTCGGCGTGTTTCCTCATCAGCTTCTCTCCATTTCCCTGCTGCTACTAAATCTCTGAGGGTAGTATAATCCATACCCACTGCTGAGATTAACGCTACATCATCGTTGGAAGGGGACATACTTACCGCCATCAAGTTACTGCCCTAATGCCCAATTAATCATACTACCGCGCTTAACGCACCATTAAATTTAAGTTTACGCGATCGCATACCCCGTAGATTGTCTCACATCAGGCGGATGAACACCGAGAACAATACTTTCTTTAGGGATACCTGCTGCAACTAATTCAAAGGTAACACCATCTTCTGTATCATCTCAATCCATAATTTACCGTCAATAATATCAATATGAACGAGACAACCATGAATGCGTTTGTCTTGTTGCCAACCTAAAGTTACTAGCAAATAACTATCATTTTCTCGGTCAAATACAGTTTTGCATTGCAAGTCGCCGTAAGAGTAGGGAATTTGCGTATAGGGAATCAAGACATCCCTAATGATTTGGCGATAAGTATCTAGGGTATCCATAGTGCGATCGCCTCAGTTACTTGCTACCGTTATAACGCCAAAATTCGGCAACTCCTAAATCTTGATATAGCAGTTTTCTTGCTTTATGAGGTACAGGAGTGCGAGCATCTTGCTCGCTATATATTTCTAGCGAGCAAGATGCTCGCACTACAATATTTATTTTTTTAACTTTGTACCTCACTCTTTCTGAAACTTGCTATAATTATTTAATAAAATTCGAGATGTAATATCAATTTCGACGGCTAAATCAGGAGGTGGGTCTATTGTTAAGTCTACCCACTATATATGGCGCAAGTGCGTAAGTCCTGTAATTATTAAAAAACCATATTTTTCCTGCTGGCAGAGGCTTTGGAAAGACGATGATCGAAAATTGGATAGGAGCAATGTTACAGCCCTGACTGCCATTGCATCAGTTTTACTATTTCGGGAACTGGTTAAAATTCTCAATTTAGATCTACAGTGAAGTTAAAACCGTGCTGACAGTATCTCTAGGATTGACAAAGAGTGTCTCAAACCAATTTAGATTTTCTTGGCTCCACTGATCCAGCTATTGCTGGGTTGATTCAGCAAGAACTCCAACGTCAACGCGACCACTTGGAGTTAATTGCTAGTGAAAACTTTACTTCAGCAGCAGTTTTAGCGGCTCAAGGTTCGGTATTGACAAATAAGTATGCCGAAGGTTTGCCTGGAAAACGCTATTACGGTGGCTGCGAATTTGTAGATAAAATTGAGCAGTTGGCGATTGATAGAATTAAACAGCTTTTTGGCGCGGCTCATGCTAACGTTCAGCCGCATTCTGGCGCTCAAGCTAATTTTGCGGTATTCCTGACGCTTCTAGAACCAGGCGATACCATTATGGGGATGGATTTATCCCACGGTGGTCATTTAACTCACGGATCTCCGGTAAATGTATCAGGAAAATGGTTTAAGGTTTGTCACTATGGAGTCAACAAGGAAACTGAGCAGCTAGACTACGAACAAATTCGGGAATTGGCGCTACAACATCGTCCGAAATTGTTAATTTGTGGTTATTCTGCTTATCCTCGCATCATTGATTTTGAAAAATTCCGTGCGATCGCAGATGAAGTAGGTGCATACTTGTTAGCAGATATCGCTCATATCGCTGGTTTAGTTGCGACAGGTCATCATCCTAACCCCATCCCTTACTGTGACGTAGTTACCACCACCACCCACAAAACTCTGCGTGGACCAAGAGGTGGCTTAATTATGACCCGTGATGCGGAATTGGGTAAAAAATTAGATAAAGCTGTTTTCCCTGGTACTCAAGGCGGTCCACTAGAACACGTAATTGCAGCTAAAGCGGTAGCTTTTGGTGAAGCATTACAGCCTGCTTTTAAGGAGTATAGCGGTAATGTAATTGAAAATGCCCGCGCAATGGCAAATCAGTTACAAAAACGTGGTTTTAAAATTGTTTCTGGTGGTACTGATAATCACTTGATGCTGCTGGATTTACGCTCAATTGGCATGACAGGTAAGAAAGCGGATCAATTGTTAGGCGATGTTAAGATTACAGCCAACAAAAATACGGTTCCCTTCGACCCAGAATCACCGTTTGTAACTAGCGGTATCCGTCTGGGTTCACCCGCTATGACTACACGCGGTATGGGTGTGGCAGAATTCACAGAGATTGCTAATATTATTGCCGATCGCCTGCTGAATCCTGAATCGGAAGCAGTAGCTAATGATTGTAAGCATCGGATAGCTACTTTGTGCGATCGCTTCCCCCTCTATCCTCACTTGAATATTCCCGTACCAGCAATGGTTTAATTAGCTATCAGCTATCAGCTATAGCAATTTTCAGTCAAGTGAGGTACAAAGATTTAAAAATATTGTAGTGCGAGCATCTTGCTCGCTAGAAATCTTTTGCGAGCAAGATGCTCGCACTCCTGTACCTCATAAAGCAAGAAAACTGCTATATCAGCCCAAAGCCCAAAGCGACAAGATTAAGAGTTATTTAAAAAGCTGACGGAGTTAAGGCTAACCGCTAACCGCTAACCGCTAAAAGCTATCTTATGACTGCTGAAGTTATCTGTGTCGGAACCGAGTTACTGCTAGGGGATATTCTCAATACCAATGCCCAGTTTTTAGCAAAACAGTTAGCTGGGCTAGGAATTCCTCATTACTACCAAACTGTGGTAGGGGATAATCCAGAACGTATTAAGCAGGTATTGGAAATTGCTACAGCGCGATCGCCGCAAGGCGGCACGCTTGCGCGACCGCAAATTCTGCTATTTACTGGCGGTCTTGGTCCGACACCAGATGACCTTACTACCGAAACCATTGCTGATTTCTTTAACACCCCGCTAGTTGAACGCCTAGAGGTAATTGAAGATATTACCCGCAAATACGCTCAACGGGGGCGTGAAATGACACCTAGCAACCGCAAACAAGCCTTGATCCCTCAAGGTGCGGATATTTTGCCCAACCCCGCAGGAACAGCCCCAGGAATCATCTGGCAACCACGCCCTGATTTGACAATTCTTACCTTCCCAGGTGTGCCAAGTGAATTAAAGCGGATGTGGCAAGAAACCGCCGTTCCCTACCTCAAAAGCCAAGGCTGGGGCAAACAAATCATTTATAGCCGAATGTTACGCTTCTGGGGCATTGGAGAATCGGCAATAGCTGAAAAAGTATCTTCTTTACTTGATTTATCTAACCCCACAGTTGCGCCTTATGCAGGTCAAGGCGAAGTAAGATTGCGAGTTTCTGCCCGTGCTAGTTCAGAAACAGCAGCACTTGAACTAATTAAACCAGTTGAGCAACAAATACAACAAATTGCTGGATTAAACTATTACGGCGCTGATAACGATAACCTCGCCTCCGTAGTTGGTGAGTTTTTGCAAGAATTAGGTCAAACGCTGAGTGTCGCTGAATCTTGTACTGGCGGTGGGCTAGGACAAATGCTTACTACTATTTCTGGTAGTTCCAGCTACTTTATGGGTGGCGTAATTTCTTATGACAACCAAGTAAAAATCTCTCTATTAGATGTCAACCCTGAAGATTTAGCCCAACACGGTGCTGTGAGTGATGTAGTTGCCCAGCAAATGGCTATAGGAGTTAAGCAGCGTTTGGTGACTGATTGGGGAGTTAGTATTACTGGTATTGCTGGCCCTGGAGGTGGTACAGAGATTAAACCTGTAGGGCTTGTCTACATCGGTATTGCTGCGCCCGATAATAGTGTAGAAAGCTTTAAGTATCAGCTAAATCCTCAGCAAGAGCGGTCTTTGATTCGTCAAATGTCAGCTTGTCAAGCCCTGGACTTACTACGACGCAAATTACTGGCGAATTCGTCTAAGCGATAATTTTATGAAGTTTTTATCACGATTTGTTAAAACATTATAAAAAAATCTTGTTGATCTACCTAAAAGTCAACCCCTCTTGAGATGCCTAAGCCAGCCAGAACTTAGGACTTTGGTAGGATGAGGATCTGCTCGTTAAGTATGTTAAGCTATAAATTAAGAAATGTAACAAAAAAATTGATTTCTTATTGAGGATCGATTAGGCAAGCTAAAAACCATTTCCCTCTATAGGGGCAGGTATTTTAACTCATAAGTTTGCCAAGCTGTCAATAAAGTATGCAGGTTGTCTCGCTGGAGCTTTCTATTAAATGGACTATATAGATACATTGTTGGAAAAGCTAAAGGAATGGGCTCGCAAAATCGTTGAAGCGTTGCTAGGCGATGAGGCGGAACCAGAACCGGAACTTATTCCCATTCCTGTTAATGATCAACAACGTCGTCGTCGCTAGTCTGCAACTGTGTTAACTGAACATTTGCAAGTGGTGAGTGTACTGGTTCTGCATGGCCCCAATCTTAATCTATTGGGGCGTAGAGAGCCAGGAATATATGGAAGTGTGACATTAGAAGCAATTAATCGCTTATTAGAAGAGGAAGCACAGAAACTACAAGCGAAAATATTAGCTCATCAATCTAATCACGAAGGTGTTTTAGTTGATGCTATCCATGATGCTCTAGGAACTCATCAGGGTATTTTGATTAATGCTGGTGCTTATACTCATACAAGTGTAGCTATTCGAGATGCGATCGCTGCCGTAAATATTCCTACAGTTGAAGTGCATCTGAGCAATATTTATCGTCGTGAAGAGTTTCGCCACCATTCATTTATCGCACCGATAGCTATTGGTCAAATCAGTGGCTTTGGTGCTGATAGTTATCGTTTGGGATTACACGCTTTGGTTAATCACCTCAGACAATCAAACATTAGATAATATTCTGAGCGAGTAGTTTATATCATATTCTCTGAATTGCACATAATGTAGAGACGTGCCATGGCGCGTCTCTACAAAATTTTAGGTTAAGGATAATATAACTGATTAACCGGACATCATCTTAGAGAAATTTGCGATGCAGCCTAGCCAATTTTTAAGTATTGATGAACAGCTTATTTCTCTGGAAGAAGGTTTAAAATATCTGCAATTTTCGGGAAAATTAACTCCTTTTATTGGAGAAATTTTACGTCAATATTTAATAGAGCAAGAGTTACAAAACCGAGAGGATCTTGATATTAATCCTGCCATAACTGAGCAGGCAGTAGTTGATTTTAGATTAGAGCGCAATCTCAGTAACCCCCAAGCTTTCGCGCAATGGCTTAGTAGCAACAGTATAGATTACGCAACTTTCCACAATCAAATGGTTGCTAGTTTTAAACTGGCAAAGCTAAGAGATCAAATTACTGAGCCGAAACTACAAGAATATTTTATAGAACGGAAAATCTTTCTGGATCGGGTAGTTCTTTCTCGGATTATTGTAGCTGATCAGGAGTTAGCTGAGGAATTAGCAAGCCAAATTGAAGAGGGAGTAGCGTTTGAAGAGTTAGCGATGGAGTATTCCCTAGCAGATGACCGAATTGTTAACGGCATGATGGGGCTGCTGAGTCGAGGAACCCTGCCAGATAAAATCAGGGCAGCAGTTGATTTGGCTAGTCCTGGTAAGTTAGTAGGTCCTTTAGAAATTGAAGGATCTTGGGCTTTATTTAAAGTGGGAAAGTTTCTGCCAGCTAATGTAGAAGATCCTCAACTAATTGAATCGCTAAAAAATGAATTGTTTGATCAATGGCTAACTGATAAAATTCAAAAGCTGACAGTCAAGTTGTTGGCAATTTGAGTAGGGATTAATGATGAATACGCCCTCACTTCCTAATGATCCACCGCTCATTCTGGTAGTAGACGACGACAAAATGACGCGGTTAATGCTGTGTCAAACATTGGAACAAGAAGGGTACAAAGTTGTAGAAGTTAGCAATGGTGTTGAGTGTCTAGCGGTTTTCAATAGTCTTCAACCGCAAGTTATTTTGTTAGCTGGTATGATGCCTAAGTCATCGTGTGCGACGTTTGCTAGAACAATTCCAGACGCCTTCTTTTACTCTGACTGAAAGAATTGTACCTTCACCTAGCGATCGCATCGCACGTACTTGGGTTACAGGTATCAACTCACCGTTAGCTACGGCTACTTCATCTAAGGCGCTGAAATTAGCCCATGCGATCGCCCCAAATACCATTAAACTAATACTACCTGCTAATAATCTGGTATACAGTGGCGGTAATTCTTGAACTGCTTTGCCAAGTTCGTATGATAAATAATCTTCTGGGGTAGCAAATTGCTCTTGAGTTTGACGCGCTCTTTGCCGGGGAAGAAGTTAGGGGCGATCGCATAAACTGCTGACTTCAAAATTTTGGTAATATGCCAGACTGTTGTTAGGGATGATGCTGTTTTGATCTTAACTAATCAGATGCGATCGCATAGCGACGACCAGAGGAGTATCGCGCACGCGACGACCAGATGAGGATCGCGCTTGTATGAGGAGCATTTAACAGTATAATATCGAGTTGCACTTATATAAGTAATTTACTAAGAGGTGAGATCTTATCAGTTTAATTCTCACTGAGGCACGAAAATTATATCATATAAGTTTTAATTTTAGGCATAAATGCTATCAATAGCTGGAGAGAGAGACATGGTTTGGCAATGGTCGAAAAAGCTGATAGAAAATATAGAAAGTAGCCTACAACTGATGTATTGTCCACACTTTACTGTAGCTATTTCCAATTTAGGCAAGCAAAATAATCCAGAATTTAAGCCGGAATTAATTCGCCAGCAATTCCATATTCGCATTTCAGAAAAGCAGCAGCAATTTCAATATCAGTTGCAACAAGCACGACTGCAAGGACAAGCAAACTTACAACAAATCCAGCAGCAATTCCTTGATGATCTTGAGGATGAGCGGCAAAATTTTGAGGTGAAACTGCTCAAGGCACAATTATTACATGAATATCATTTACAAAAAAGTTATCAAGAACCGCAATTAAAATCCTTGAAACAAAGTTTTGATCTTGCTGTGATGCAAGCTCAACTTGATGTTCCACGTCTAGAAGAATTGGCAGCTTTTAGTGAATATTGGCAAAATTTAAATTTAAACAACAGACATAAAGTTGAGGAATTATTACCACTAGAACGGAAAAAATCTGAATTAGATTTAAAGCTTTATGACCGTGAAATTCAGATGCTAATTGCAGAACGTCATTTGCAGGCATTACTGGTAGGAGCAGAATTTCAAAAAATTGTAGATAACCATCCTTTAATCTCTCAGTGTACACCAACACTAGATTTTTATAAACAATATCGTGATGGTAGTAGACCTATCCCACCTTTGATTTTAATTTGGCCACCAACTTTAGAAGCAGATGAATTTCCTTATGCTGTCCGTGGGGTTGAAAAAGTGGCAGCTAAATTAACTGATGAATTAAGGGAATTTCTCAGCGTTAACTACGATTTACATAGCCAAGAGCGACCCACAAAACTTTTAGATGGAGCTTACAAAAATCAACAGTTTCAAAGTGAAGCGGCTTTGGAAAGTTTACATTGGACTCATAAATCTATCCCCACTTTAATCTTGGAATCCAAGATTGATGGAGATGCTATTCGTCTTTATGTTGGGTGGTGGGACATGATGGAAACAACTCACCACTATAAGAAAGTTATCTCTATACCTTGGAAAGAGATTTTATACCCTTTAGTAAGAGAAAAAACTCTGCGTTGGAAACAGTATCGCTTAATGCTTTTAAATAAAGGTAAAACATTAGCGGAAATCCAAAGACGGGGAGGAGAGCATGAAATTAATTTAGCAATTTTAGAAGCTGAGGAAGAAGATCAAGAAACTGAGTGGAACCAAGAATATAATTATTACGTTAATTTTGAGGAATATTGGTCAGGGGTTGCAGATTTATTAGTTTTTTGTCATGCGATTATAGCAGGTTTGGCAGTAGATCAATACTATTTACATCACTATAATGTGCGTCCCAAATTACCAGAATTACTTCCGAGTTTTTTACAAAAATTACCCACTGAAGAGTTAAAATATCAGCTAATTAGGGTAGTTATTAGTACTTATCAGCACTTATATGAAACTTTAAAACAGCAACAACCTGATACTATCCCCGAATTAGCTTTAGATTTGGCACAAATATTAACATATTTAGATGATAAATCTTGGATGCGGGGTCAACTTAACTATGCTTTGCAAAGTTGGTTGCAATTGCGGGGAGTTATTCCACCAGCAACTATATTGGAACAGATTGCTAGTAATTTGCAAGGTGATCAGGATATCACAAATAGTCTGTTGGATTTAATGCAATCTCTTTTATATCCTGTAGATACGCAATATGTTGGTAGGGTTAATCAATGTTTGTCTATTTTGGCAGATAATCGCAGCTTAAATTTAATTGATGCTTTTTATTATAGAGGAATTAACTACGCTCAAGAAGGTAACTATCTAGTAGCTATTGATGAATTGACGCAAGTAATCAAACTTCAACCTGACTGGGCGCAAGCATACTATAATCGTGGATTAGCTTATGGAAACTTAGAGCAATATCAAGACGCACTTGAAGATTATACACAGGTATTGTGGCTGGACTATAATCATGCTGAAGCTTATGAACAACGCGGTAAGGTTTTTCATAAAATAGGTGAATATGAAAAGGCGATCGCAGATTATAATCAAGCCATTAAGCTGAATCCTAATTTAGTAGAAGCCAAAACTAACAAAGATATTGCTCAAGAAGCACTCCTAGAAATTAAACGTCAGTATCAAATTGTAGCTATTCGAGATCAAAATCTCCATAATTTGCAAACAATTCTTGCTAATTTCCCTCAAATTGGTCTACCCGTGACTATTATTGCAGGCAAAAATGGTAGTGGTAAGACTACTTTGTTACAAGAAATTATTAAAAAACAAACTGATTTAAAGTTGGCGATATTAATTAATGAAGAAGGAAATGTTAGCCTAGATAAAATGCCCAGGGTTTATACCAAGAATTTAGACGCTTGGACTTATCAACCTAGAAATCGTGCTAATTATCAACGCTTTATACAATTTGTCTACGAAATTTTGGACAGGCAAAATTCGGTAGATCATTTGGTGATAGAAACCAGTGGGCAAGCTGATCTTTTACAACTGGTTTTGGCTTTTGTAGATACAGACTTAAAACATAGAACTCACGTTAATTCTATTATTACCGTTGTAGATTCAGAAAACTTTATTACATATCAGTTAAAAGATGAAGCTAGTAAGAATCAAATTATTTATAGCGATATAATGTTGCTAAATAAAGTTGATTTAGTTTCCGAGAATAAGCTTAGACAAGTTGAAAACATTATTAATGAATCTAAAGATACATCTAAAATTCTGCGTTGTCAATATGCTAAATTACCATTGCCGTTAATTTTTGATTTGGGTCTGAATAAGATCGGATTAAATCGAGGTTATTTGGATGATAATAGTCTATCTTTATTTTCATATCAAAGTGACGTTCCTTTTGATATTAAAAACTTTGAGGTTTTTTTAGATCAGCAGTTACCTACAAATGTATTTTGGGGTAAAGGTATTCTGTGGTTTGATGAAAGCCCAAAATGTCACGGCTTTTTACTCAGTGGTAAGCGTTTTTCGCTTTATAATGAAAAGTGGAAACAGCAGCCGGAAAATAGACTTATACTGATTGGTCAGAACTTAGATAATGAATGGTTGAGTTATCGGCTTAATGATTGTAGAAGTGAAGTTTAATTTATTTGGTCATGGGTCATGGGTCATGGGTCATGGGTCATGGGTCATTAGTCATTAGTCATTGATAATTGATAATTGATAATTGATAATTGTGAAATATTCTTTATTAAATCGGTTTCGAGGCGTATTATTAGGATCTATCTTGGGAGAAATGAAAGGTTCCCAATATTTAGATCAGAATCGTTTAGAAGTGTTACAAGTTAAACTAGGTGCAGAAATTGCCACTAATATCGAAGTAAATATCCAGCTACCTTGGAATTATCTTGCTGTTAGTTGCGCCCAAAGTTTGATTAGTTGTGGCAAATTGGATTTAGAAGATTTAGTTAGACATAATTCTTATCTGCTACCTGAAAATATGTCTGTTAGCTGTAGTGAAGCTGCTATTGCTACGCTACCTGTATCATTATTTTTTCACGAACATGAAGTAACACGGCAACAAAAATTAACACTTGCGTCATCAATTTTGATGGGAGATTGTGATAATTCATTAGGTGTGTTAGCTGTGGGTGATGCGATCGCACAAGCTTTAACAGAAAAACTGCACCCTATAAGCTTAATTCCCCAGATTTTGACATACTTAGATGATGCTCAAACACCTTTTACACAGCAGCTATCAATAGTTCAAACCGAACTTACACAAGGCGCTGGGTTAGAAAAAGTTGTGAATCAACTATGTCGAAATGGTAGCCACAGTACTACTCCAATTGCCCTAGCCTTTTACTGCTTTCTTAGCACTCCTCAAGATTTTCGCTTATCGGTACTGCGTGCTTTACGCACAAATTATCATCCACAGACTACGGCGGCTTTAACTGGGGCGTTATCAGGCGCTTATAATAGTTTGGTAGGCATTCCTTTAGGATGGCGTATTGTCTGCGATCGCAATAATAAACTGGAAGTTATACAACTAGCAGAGCGTTTACTAGCTGTTTGGTCTGGGGTTTATGATACTTCAACAACTTATGACTCTGATCAAGTTGCTATAGCCGCACCCCGCGTTATTCAGCCACGTTTAGGGGGATATTAATTTTGATGATATAGCAGTTTTCATGCTTTATGAGGTACAGGAGTGCGAGCATCTTGCTCGCTAGAAATATATAGCGAGCAAGATGCTCGCACTACTAGCTACTAAACACTTAACTTGAAAACCGCAGCACCGCCAACAGTTTTACAGCTACAACGCCAAGGTCAAGGCAAGAGGCGTTCATTATTGATTGCTATTATAGCTGTGGTATCCCTAACAAGTGCTACAGGGCATCACTTATATAATCAACCAAAGCTGAGTGTAGGTAAATTAGCACCTAATACTATCAGCGTACCTTATAGCGCTGAAGTTGAGGATGTTAAAGCTACCGCAGATCAACGCCTTGCAGTTTTGAAGGGTCAGATACCCGTATTAAAATTTAATCAGGAAGCTAACCAACAAATTAATCAAGAACTACAACAAATTTTAGATGGCGCTGAGGAATTGCGATCGCTCGCTGGCAGTTTTCCTTTT
The DNA here is from genome assembly GCA_963711165.1 of uncultured cyanobacterium. Lineage (GTDB taxonomy): Bacteria > Cyanobacteriota > Cyanobacteriia > Cyanobacteriales > PCC-9333 > Crinalium. The sequence continues at coordinate 57,438 of CAVQDG010000063.1, forward strand.
ACCAACACTTCTGCTTTATCCACTAATAGTCAAGTGTATTTACGGATAGCAGAAGACAAAGAATGGCAAGCAATTGTAGCAATACTTAATAAAAACCCAGCAGTAAAAGCATCTCAGTTTAGTACTTCACAGTCAATTGCTGGTACAAAATTAAAACCTTTGTCTGTACAAGCGGTGAAAGAATTGCAATCTTACCGTCGCTTAAAGGGAAATCAAGCTTATTTAGCATTGCTGAGTAAAATCTCTCAAGCGCGTCAGCTTTATACTAGGGCTGTAGCAAAACTCACATCCCACACAAATCACCAACTTAGCGTTTTTGATGAATCTTTGCTAGAACTGTCGCCTGATGCTTGGAAGCAAACCAAAACGGGTATACGTCAAGCATCTGATCGCATTCTGGCTCAAGGTATACCCCCAGGACTACCAGATAGCATTTTAAAGCAAGCAGTAACTATACAGATAAAATCTGTGGTTCCCCCCAAAACTGAGGCTTTGGCTACCAAGTTATTAATCACAGTATTGCGTCCTAACTTGGAACCAGATTTAGAACAAACTCAACAACAAGCAGCGCAAGCAGCTTCATCAGTACCGCCACAAATTATCAAAGTACGGCGTGGCGAAGTAATTGTTCATGCTGGGGAAGAAATTAGTGAAAGAGATTTTTTACTATTAGATTATTTTGGTTTAAGTAAACGGGGGATAAATTGGTTAGGTTTATTACAGCTAGGCGGTTTGACAACAGGTGCTGTCGGGATTTTTTACTTAGTAGAAACACGATTTAGTCAGTATAAACAACAAAAAAAACCACATTTACGGCGGCGTGACTATATTTTAGTATTGCTACTTAGCTTGAGTACGCCATTGTTAGGGACTTTTGGTGTTAAATATACAAACTTACCAGCAATTGGTTGGTTAGTAGGCAGCTTTTATGGTCCAACATTGGGAGTAACAGTTGTTAGTTTAGTAACTGGGTTAGAAAGTTTTAGTATTAAAGCTGGGTGGAATTATCTGCTTGCTGGTGCTGCTGGGGGGATACTAGCGGCGATGTTGTCAGGGAGAATGCGATCGCGCGAAGAACTTGCTGTTTTAGGCGGCGGTGTAGGATTAACTCAGGGCATTGTCTATCTATTTATAAATCTAATTATTAGTGTTACTTCTGGGGTAATTAATTACACAGTATTCACAACTGCTACTTTATACGGTCTTTATGGTTTAGCTTGGAGTATTATTGCAATTGGAATATCCCCTTACCTAGAACACTTATTTGATTTAGTAACTCCAATTCGTTTAGCAGAACTTGCTAACCCTAACCGTTCCCTCCTCAAAAAGTTAGCTGCCAAAACCCCTGGGACTTTTCAACATACTTTATTTGTGGCAAATTTAGCAGAAGCAGCAGCACGAGAATTAGGATGCAATGTAGAGTTAGTTAGGGCTGGTACATTGTATCACGATATAGGAAAAATGCACGACCCGCTAGGATTTATTGAAAATCAGATGGGGGAACCTAACAAACACGATGCAATTAATGATCCTTGGAAAAGTGCCGAAATTATCAAAAAGCACGTTACCGAAGGCTTAGTAATGGCACGTAAGCATAGATTACCTAAATCAATTCAAGCTTTTATTCCTGAACATCAAGGAACGATTTTAATTGCCTATTTTCATCACCAAGCTCAACAATTAGCCGAAAAAGATTCAACTATATCAGTGCAAGAGTCGGATTTTCGTTATGCGGGTCCAATTCCTCAATCAAGAGAAACAGCTATTGTGATGTTAGCAGATGCTTGTGAAGCGGCGTTGCGATCTATTAAAGATGCTACCCCAGAATCAGCTTTAGTAATGATTAATAAAATTTTCCGTGCTAGATGGCAGGATAATCAATTAATAGATTCAGGATTAACACGAGAAGAGTTAACAAAAATAGCAGAAATATTTGTGCAAGTGTGGCAACAAAGTAATCACCAACGCATTGCTTATCCGCAGGCAAATTCGAGTGTTAAGTAAATATGCTATGGCACCATCATAAGTAAAATACGTTCAAGATTCTTCTAAATCTAAAGCATCAGCTAAATCTACAGGTTCCTCTAAATCCCCAGATTCTTCTAAAGCTAATGATAACTGTTTCGTTGAAGAGTCTAATTTCATCTCTTCTCGTTTAGATACATAATCAATTAGTTTAACCCAATCTATTTGATGAGCTTTCATAAAGTCACGCATAAACTCTTGGGTCATTTCATTAATCTTAGCAATGTATCTAGCTTTAAAAGCTTCATCTTTTGCCTTCGCTTCTCTATCAATTGGGACAATTATTTCTTGATAAAGATTGTCATCTCCTGAAATAAAGCTCCAAAATTCTTGACCAGCATATTTAAAGTAAGATTTGTCTGGATCTTTATCTTCTTTAAAAGAATTAAGTTCCTTTCCATACATACAGCCATTAACAGCAATAATTTCAGTAGTAATCCCTCCTTGTCTAAGAAGCTGCTTGCCTTTTTTAAAGTTATCCTTCATTCTGTTTATTTGGTCAGAATTACCCCAATTAGTTCCCAATTTAATACCTACAATATAGTAAGTATTGTTTCGCTCAAACTCTAAATCAACACTTTTGAGCTTAGACTTAAATCCACCATCCAAGGTTTCGGATATATATATGGCAAACCCTTCTAGCAAATTACCGAAAATAGTTTCTTCTTGAGACGATAAAAAAGCGTCAACAATGCTTTTAACGAAATCTCCCCCTAATTCAATATTTTTAGCTTTAAATAAATAAGGATTTTTTCGTTTTAGAATATTTGCCAGCTTAAGTTCGCCTAGTTTTTCAAATCTCTTGTCATAAAATTGATTAAGAACATTATTACTCAGATAATCATAATAAAGCTGATAATTTGGATTATTCATAAAAAAACTTAGATGACTTTCTTTATCTTCTATTACTTCGTTATTTGTTTCATAATTTTGACTCCCAAATATTGCTTGTTCAACATTTGATTGTGCTATCTGATAATATTCTTCTTTGATTTCGATACCTATATAACTTCTGCCTAACTCCTTGGCTGCAACGCAAGTTGTCCCAGAACCAAGAAAAGGATCGATTACAATATCTCCTGGTTCAGTAAATAGCTTGATAAACCATGAGGGGAGTGATTTAGGAAATGCTGCGCTGTGACTTTTATTACTGCATTCTGTAGCTAAATTTAAAACATTTGTGGGATAAGCCATTGTGCGTCCCAACCAATTAGATATATTCTTACCAAAACCGCTTTCAACTTTAGAAGTATCTCGAATTTTATCAATATCACTCAACTTTTTTAGCCGAGAATTAGCCCAATCTCCCATTGGAACCATAACTGTTTCTTGATACATTTTGAATTTTTTTTGCTTGTTAAACTGAAGACAACGTTCCCAAGCATCACGAAAACGATTAGGCCATTTACCTGGATAACAATTTTTCTTGTGCCAAATATATTCCTCAGTCCACAACCAACCTTGTTGTTGCATTTCTAAGATTAGCTTTAAAACATAGTTATGTCTTTCTCCATTAACAACCTTTTCTTTAATATTGAGAATAAAGGTTCCATCAGATTTAAGAACTCTCTTAAGTTCTTGAGAAATTGGTAAAAACCAATTTACATAATCTTCAGGGTTAATTCCGCCATAAGTTTTCTTGCGACTGTCTGCATAAGGGGGAGAAGTAATAATTAAATCAACTATCCCAGAAGGCATTTTTTGCAATACTTCTAATGAATCACCCAGGATAATCTTGTTGTGCCAATCTTCAGATTTGACTAGATTATGCTGATTGATATCTGTTGTATTCTTAATTTCTAAAGGCTGAATAATTGAGTCTATTCTGTTCATAAATTACCCTTTTACACCACTTCCCACTTCAGTTGGCACAATATAGCGTTGCATGATTAGGAAAAATATCACTACTGGGGCAATAGAAATAACTGAACCAGCAGCAATTAAACGCCAATCTAAAGAGAATGCTTCAGCTAAGGTAGCAACACCTACGGGCAGTGTGTAATATTCTGGTCGGTCAATTACAATTAAAGGCCATAAGAAATCACTCCACGATCCGATAAATACAAAAATTGCTAGTGTTACTAAAGCTGGACGAATTGCTGGTAGCATGACATACCACCAAATACCTAATTCAGAACATCCATCCATACGGGCAGCTTCTTCTAATTCTTTGGGTACGCCTTGAAATGCTTGCCGTAGTAAAAAAATACCAAATGCCGAGGCGATGCTAGGTAAAATAATCCCTAAATAGGTATTTCTTAATCCTAGTTGTACGGTCAAGATATATAAAGGAATCATCACGATCTGAAATGGAATCATGATCGTGGAGACAACAAGAGCAAAAATAGCATCTCTTCCTTTAAAATCCAATCTTGCTAGTGGATAAGCAGCAAGTGAGCAAAACAATAAATTTAATCCAACTGTTAATAAGGCAATTAAGATACTATTAAATAGGTATTGACCAAAGGGATTACTTTGCCAAACGGTGATATAGTTTTGAAAAGTTGGCTGATTGGGAAATAATTGGGGGGGGAATTGAAATATATTTTCAGTTGGTGATTTGAAAGAGGTACTAATTAGCCAAAATAAGGGAAATAGCATCCAAAGTGCGATCGCACTTAATGCCATATATGTCCAAAAAGTTTTTAATTGGGATTTGCGAGTTTTAAGTTTATTCGTTAATTCTGATTTCATTTTGTGAAGAGAGGGAGGGGGGAGAAGAGAGGAGAGAGGAGGGAGGGGAGAGGAGTAAGAAAAGGGGAAAGGGGAAGGTAACTGTTTACTGTTTACTGTTTACTGCTCACTGTTTACTGCTCACTGTTTACTGTTTACTGTTTACTGTTTACTGTTTACTGTTTACTGTTTACTGTTTACTGTTTACTGTTTACTGCTCACTGTTTACTGCTCACTGTTTACTGTTTACTGCTCACTGTTTACTGCTCACTGTTTACTGTTTACTGCTCACTGTTTACTGCTCACTGTTTACTGTTTACTGTTTACTGTTTACTGTTTACTGTTTACTGTTGACTGTTAAATTTATTTCTGTACAAATACCATGTAATTGCTTATCCCAAGGTTCAATAGGTAACTGTGGTAAACAAGCAAATTCAAATACTATACCTATTGTTGGCTTGGATGCCCATTCTGGTGAACTAAGTAAGCGATCGTAATAACCGCCACCGTAACCTAATCTATAATATGAGCGATCGCACGCAACAGCCGGAACTAAAATTAAATCTACCTCCTCTGGCTGCAATATTGGTGAATCACAGTGAGGCTCAAAAATGCCATAAGCTCCGGTTGTTAAAGGTTCTTCAGGTTGCCAGCTATGCCAGATGAGAGATTTGCCAACACATCTAGGTAATCCCCAAATGCGATCGCCTGTAAATAACGAGCTAAGGTCAGGTTCCTGACGAAAGCTCATATAAGCTAAAATCGTCCGCGCTTCTTCATACAGTGGTGAAGATTGGATGTGACTACAGATGCGATCGCTTTTTTCTATCCATACATTTTTAGGTAAAGACTGCCGCAACCTTAATAATTCTCTGCGGAGTTCTACTTTACTTTGTTGATTTTTCATTAATTAATTAAGAATTATCAATTAACAGCTTACTTTTAACTCAAGTTTATAACTACTTATTAAAAGCGATATCGCCTTGTAAGTAAATAATGGCGTTTTTAGGTCATTTTTCCTGATAATTGCTGACCATCAAAGTATTTGATTAAATCAGAAATATTGCGCGATCGCCATTAATAGAGGAAAGCTTTTGTCTGCTAATTGATAATTGTTAATTGATTATGCGTGTTGCCGATACCAATCAATTGTATTTTTCAGCCCCTGCTTAAATTCCACCTGGGCAGTAAATCCAAACTCCTGCTTTGCCCGTTCAGTATCTAAACAACGCCGAGGTTGACCATTAGGCTTATCAGTTTCCCAAACAATTTCCCCTTGAAACTCCATTAATTCACAAATTAGTTCCACTAAATCGCGGATAGTAATCTCATAATTAGTTCCCAGGTTTACTGGTTCAGCACCGTCATAATCTTGAGTAGCCATTACAATGCCGAGTGCTGCATCATCTACATACAGAAACTCTCGGCTAGGACTACCATCTCCCCACACAGGTAATTGCTTATCGCCCTTTTGTTGCGCTTCATGCACCTTATGAATTAAAGCTGGGATGACATGGGAACTCTTGGGGTCAAAGTTATCTTCAGGTCCATACAAATTTACTGGTAATAAGTAAATGCCATTAAATCCATACTGCTGACGATAAGATTGAAGTTGAACTAATAAAGCTTTTTTGGCAACGCCATAAGGAGCATTAGTTTCTTCAGGATAACCATTCCATAAATCATCCTCTTTGAAAGGTACTGGTGTGAACTTAGGATAAGCACAAATAGTGCCAACACAGACAAACTTTTCCACACCTGCTTGATAAGCAGCATGAATCAATTGAGTACCCATGATCAAATTGTCATAAAAAAGTTCGGCTGGTTTGGCTTGATTTAAACCAATACCGCCAACGTGCGCCGCTAAATGAATGATGATGTCTTGTTGATCAACCGCCCTTTGACAATTTTCTAGGATGCGGAGGTCACAATCATGCGATCGCGTTACTGTAATCTTCTCAGGATTTGCACCAAAAGAAGTTAACTGAGCTATTACCTTGCGTCCTAAAAATCCTGCTCCACCTGTAACTACAATGCGTTTGTTACTCAAATCCAAATTAGTCATTTTACTTCTCTTTCTTTAAGAATTTGCCTCTGAAAATCAAACAGCCCTGCTTTAGTAAAGCGGAAACTAACTCCCTCCTCTTCATAAGGGGAGGGTTGGGGTGGGGTCAGAGATATTTATTTACAACTAATTAATCGTGCATTCTGCCCACATTCTGGCGGATTGTGGCAAGATCTGGAAACGAATTAGAACCATTGCCATTAGGAGAAGTTAAGCCTAATGCTTGCAAATCTGCTTCTACCATCAAAGCGACTAATTCTGAAAATGTGACAGAAGGTTGCCAACCTAATTTTTGCTTTGATTTAGTGGGATCTCCAATGAGTAAATCTACTTCGGCTGGTCGTAGGTAGCGTTCATCAAATTCGACATATTTATGCCAATCGAGATTCACATAACCAAAAGCCAGGTCAAGAAACTCGCCTACAGAATGAGTTTCACCTGTAGCAATGACATAATCATCAGGATGATCTTGTTGTAGCATCAACCACATAGCTTTCACATAGTCTTTAGCGTAACCCCAATCTCGCTTGGCATCAAGATTACCCAAGAAAGTATTTTTTTGTTTTCCAGCAATAATACGAGCGATCGCTCTAGTAATTTTGCGGGTAACAAACGTCTCGCCTCTACGTGGTGATTCGTGGTTAAATAATATCCCGTTGCAGGCAAATAAACCGTAAGATTCTCTATAATTTACTGTTTGCCAGTGAGCGTAAACTTTAGCGCAAGCATAAGGGCTACGCGGATAAAACGGTGTCGTTTCCTTCTGTGGTACTTCCTGCACCTTTCCAAACATTTCAGAAGAACCAGCTTGGTAGAACCGTACCTGAATCCCAGTACGTTGCTGATAATCTCGAATTGCTTCTAACAAACGTAAAGTTCCCATCCCAACACTATCAACAGTGTATTCTGGAGAGTCGAAACTCACCTTAACATGGGATTGAGCGCCTAAATTATAAATTTCTACTGGCTTAACTTCCTCCAAAATTCGGCGTAGAGTAGTGCCATCCGTTAAATCACCATAATGGAGAAAGAATTTAGCTTCCTCATTGTGCGGATCAACATAAATGTGATCGATGCGATCTGTATTAAACGTAGAAGTCCGCCGGATAATGCCATGAACTTCATAGCCTTTTTCCAGCAACAACTCGCTCAAATACGAGCCATCTTGACCAGTAATACCTGTAATTAGCGCTATTTTGCGTTGTGACATTCCCAATCTTCCTATTCAAAATTTATACTAAGAGCGCTTTTCTTTACACTCAAGAGAAGAATACCTTTGAAACAGTAAACAGTAAACAATTTACAGTAATCATGGCTTTTGGTGGGGGATTCAAACCCGCCCAACCATCGCGCTCCACAAAGATTTAAAATTTAGTGGGGGTCTTAAACCCAAGGATAAAGACACTCACTGTTAACTGTTAACTGTTAACTGTTTACTGTTAACTGTTTACTGTTTACTGATAACCCAAAGAGAGAGATAGCTAATCATTTTATAATCTAGCCGAGAAATTGCTAGATAACTTGAGTAATATCAACTACCCCAGAAAAATATTTCTAGAGATTTTTCTCTACTTTAGTACGCGCCATTATTTTTAGGAGCAATCATTACCCCAATTGTTTTCAAAATTATCCAGATATCTAGCCAAAAATTGCGGAAATTAACATAGTAGACATCTATCTGGATGCGACGATTATAAGGTATATCATTGCGACCGGAAACTTGCCACAATCCTGTAATTCCTGGTTTAATTTTCAACACTTTTTCAAGGTGATGACCGTATCTTTGCAGTTCTTCTGGAACTAACGGACGTGGACCAACAACGCTCATATCTCCTTTCAAAACATTCCAAAACTGAGGAAATTCATCTAAGCTAGTAATCCGCAGAAACTTACCAATTTTAGTAATTCGAGGATCGTGTTTTAGCTTAAAATTATCCTCAAATTCTTGGCGCATTTGCGGTGAATCTGAAATCAAATCCAGCAAGAGTTCATCGGCGTTTTGAACCATTGTTCTAAATTTGACACAACCAAAGCGTTGATGGTTTTTACCAACCCGTTCTTGGATATAGAAAATTGAGCCTGGTGAGCTAATGGCAATTAACAAACCTAAAATCAGGTAAATCGGTGAAAACAATGTCAAAACGGCTACAGAAAACAAAATATCAAACAACCGCTTGGCTAAGGCTCCATCAAGACGCGATCGCAGCAAACCAATATTTCTGGTTTTAGAGACGAGAGGTTGAAAACTCCGCCCCAATAACGACCGCAACACCTTGCCGGAGAGTAATTGGCTTTCGGCAGTCATGTTACTCCTTCAATTCACAAATCACACCACACAGTCCCAATCATAAAGCCAGAAGACCTATTCTATAGTCATTTTGGTTTTATTTCAGAACAAGCGATCGCATCCGTATTATTGACCAAAAACTCTTAATCATTAGGCATCAGCTATCACATAAAAGACATTTGTTATGGCATTTGATTGTCACTAATTCACTGCTGAGTGCTTTTTGAATGAAATTACTGATGACAACGATCAAGAAAAGCTACATAAGACTCAGCAAAAATGTTCTGCGAAAATGCGGTAGCCTGTAATCTAGCACTTTCTGGATTAAAAGAATGCTCGTAAGTTTCAAAGGTTTCTACTGCCGTTATTAATGATGCTGCTGTTTGAACCGGAAATAATAATCCGGTTCCTGTTTGTGGGTGTTCCCTGATATCCAGCACAGTTTCTAATGCTCCACCAGCACCATAAGCAATTACTGGCGTACCACAAGCTTGAGCTTCTACCAAAGCAATCCCAAAATCTTCACAAGCTGCGTATACAAAAGCTTTTGCTTGAGCCATATACTGCTCAACTACAGCATCGGGTTGCGCTCCCATTATTTTTACATTTGGTTTTGCTATCTGTCTAATCTGTTCTAATTCTGGTCCATTACCAATTACCACCAACTCTCGCCCTAATTGATTAAAAGCTTTAACTATTAAAGATACTTGTTTATAACTCACCAGTCGGGACACTGTAAGATAAAAATCATCTTTTTCTGGCTGGAATGAAAATCGCTCAATATTTACTGGTGGATAAATTACTTCTGCATTCCGGCGGTAGCAACGCCAAATCCGACGTGCTGTATGTTGAGAGTTGGCAATAAAGTAATCTACCCGATTAGCAGAAATTACATCCCATTGGCGTATCCGATGTAACAGATACCTAGCCAGCATTCCCTGAACTCCTGTTCCTAGTTTGCTATTTTTTAGGTAATCAAAAGTTAAATCCCAAGCGTAGCGCATGGGAGTATGACAGTAGCAGATGTGCAGTTGCTCTGGACTAGAGAGGATACCCTTAGCGACAGCGTGGGAGGAGGACAAAATAACATCATAATTTCTTAAATCCAACTGTTCTATTGCTAAGGGCAACAGTGGTAAATATTTTTGAATACTTTTATCAGCGTTGGGTAAGTTTTGGATAAATGTCGTGCCAATAGTACGTTTATATAAATAGCTTTCTGGATTAGTTGATTCAAAATCAATCAGAGCATAAAGATCTGCATCAATATGTTTTAAGATTTCTTGCACAACCAGTTCTGAACCGCCAGTAGCATTAGGTGTCAACCACTCATGAACTAAAGCGTATTTCATTTACCTTTACAGTAAGTATTGAGTCCATTTACTAATTTTTGCTCTGGTGCGATCGCTTGTTTTAATTTGTTAAGTGTGGATTCAACTGCTGGGCGTTCTTTTTTCTTAAAAGCTACTACAAATTCACGAGTACTTTTGCTGGTATCTCGATACATTTTAATAAAACCAGTTTGATAGTCTTTTAGCTGACTGTCACTAACTTTAATTGCTGCCATTTCTGCTGCTGCTTTGTCCATTGTGTCAGCAGCTTTGAGCATAGCATCAGGATCTTTGGCTTTGCCCCCATCTGTGAAGGCTTTTGCTTTACTAACTGCCTCGTTAGTGACGTTGGTGATCTTTTGACACTGGTTCACTTTACTCTCGCTACAACTGATAATTAATAAAGTGATGGCGATAGTTGTCGTAAAAAGAACTGTATACTTGCGCTGCAAAGGCATATAGCTTTTCCTGATAAGTTTGTGAAATGAGTATTTAATAGCATATTTTATGTTGGCTACCATAACTTATTCTGTTAGCAATAAGATAGCTTGTTAAGCTTGTTAAGCTACACTTTGCGCGATAGCGAAGCCAGAAGAGCGAAGCGCAGATCGCATTTGTTCGAGGTGGAAAGAGAGCCTGCTGTTTCTAGAAAATCATGACTACTCAGCCTGACACAAACGAAACTAATTCCCCGCCTGATAGCCCTAATGGTACAGGTGCAAATCATCCTGCCCTAACTCCACCTGTCAATAATCAGCCACAAGTGTATCCCTACTCAAGCACCAACCTTGCTGGGGTCAATAATTATGCCCGTCCTCAACCGCAGAATGCTGCTTTCTGGATTACCGTATTGGCGATCGCATTCATGGTATTAGGTTTAGCTATTAATAACGGATGGATTGGCATACCAGCCACAATTGTTCTCCTAGTATTTTCCCTACGGATACTGTTACCTAGCTTCCAAGCCTTGGTAGATCAGTTAATTTTAAAAGAACAGCGATCGCAACTTTTCGCTATCATCACCGCCACTGTAGCACTCGCTAGTTTGCTAAAGTTCATTGGTTTTTACGAACGTTTGGGCATCTGGAGTCAACAGATTCACTGGGATGCTGCTGGATCACTAGCAGAATGGACTGGTGCTGTCGGACAAATTTTTATTGCTATCCTCGCTGTCTATATTGCTTGGCAACAATATGTGATTTCTCGTGACCTCACAATTGAGCAAAATCGCCTCACCAGTCAGCAAAATATTCTTACTCAACAGCAAACAATTGATACTTACTTCCAAGGAATATCAGATTTAGCATTAGACGATCAAGGCTTTTTGGAAGATTGGCCCAAGAGCAAGCTTTCGCTGAAGGTCGCACTGCGGCATTGTTGAGCAGTGTGGATGCTGCTGGTAAAGCTAAAGTGCTGCGGTTTTTATCCCAATCAAAATTATTAACCCCATTAAAACGCGATCGCCGTTTAGGTCGCCCCATGCTTAATGGCGATGGCGGTTATGCCGAAGACCGAGTTTATGGTGTCCGCGTAATTGATTTAGGTGTAATGTTGGCTGGAGCAGATCTTACTAACACTGATTTACGCTGGACAGATTTGAGTGAAGCTAATCTAGTCAACGCTAATCTGAGTGGCTGTGACTTAGTAAAAGCTAACTTATCCCGCACTATTTTGTATGAAGCAAAACTTGTCGGCGCTGATTTTCAGCGTGTGCGTCTATTCTACGGTTCAGTAGAAACTGCTAGTCCCCGCAGTCGTACTGAACCTCCCAACTACAAAACAGGGGAATATACTGGCGCAGTAGTTGAAAATGCTGACTTTACAGGCGTTCACGGAATGTCAGAGGAACACCGAAAATACTGTTGTGCTTGGGGGGGTGAGAAAACCAGAGCCACCATTCCAGGCGGCTGCCAAAGCACTCTTAATCAATTAACAATTAACAATTAACAATGACCAATGACCGATGACCGATGACCAATGACCAATGACCAATGACCGATGACCCAATTAAACCCTGATCGTTTTACCTGTTTCGGCAGATCGACGGGCAGCGTCAGCAACTTTTAGCGTATACAAGCTGGCATCTGCTGTTACATATAGAGGTTTACCCTGGGTTAAGTAATCTAATACCATTGTGGTTTCTTTAGCAAATAATCCTCGGCGGCTACCGACTGCTATTGGTGTACTTCCTTCTGACTGCACCAAAGTTCCTTGATCACCATGAAAAATTAATCCCCCTTGCTCACCATGAACTTCAAAAGTTCGTGACTCCTGCCAAAGAGTTTCGCCTTTACCATAAATAACTTCAGCCATTAAACCACTGTTGAAGCGTAACTGTGCTGTACAGATACAGGCTGTGTAAAATGATTCGCTACCCCAAAATCTAGCTTGACAACTAACAGTCGCCACCTTCCCAAACAAATCTGTAAATCGGTGTAGCCTAGAAAGTGCGCCCATTAAGGGAAAACCAAACAAATCTGGGTGGTAAGTCCACTTGTGGGGAGCAGGATGCTGAGGCGCGATGGTACTATAGCGAGCATAAAAAACTTCACCAATAGTAGGTAATGATTGCTTGAGTGCTTGGTGTAAGCCACCTAGTAGTTCTATATGTTCTATATGTAAAAGTTTGCCTTTAGCTTTTGCTTCATATATAAGTTCTTCTGCTTCTGTGACATTTAGGGCAAGGGGATATTCGACAATTACGTGCTTGTCAGCTTCTAACGCCGCACGGGCGATCGCACTATGATCGCGGTTGATCGTGGCAACAATCACTAAATCTAGTTCTGGCAGTTCCACCAACTCCTCCCAGGAACCCATTGCTCTCGCCTGGTATGTTTGACAAAATTCCTCGGTTTTAGCTGGTGTATGACCTGCAACAGCCACCAAATGCGATCGCGGATCTGATTGCAAAGTTTGGGATCTTAACTTAGCCGCATATCCAGTACCCACCATTCCCACTTTTAAAGGGATAGAATTATCCCCTAAAATCGGCAAATTCTTCATTATATAGTTGTGACTAATTGAAACTATAACTAATCATAATGCAGTTCGATATTAACCAGGGATAATGTTAAAATATGGCAAAAATTCCTCAGCCGTATAGGTATCGAAGCTTGCCAAAATTGTTTAAGTATAAGTAATCAAGATTAAATTTGAAAATATTATTACGAATACCGTTCAACTGAATGTCAATTAAGCGTTACAAGTTTTAATTTTTCCCGTAGTATCAAATAGAGAGCAAAACCTCAAAGCCCACTAGCTCTCTCCTGATAGAGTTGGTGACTTAATAGGCTAATACCTCACCATCAAACCTGTCAATAATCACAGGGTTGTTGGTCAGATCCCTTAGCTCTGTTTCCAATAACTACCGTAAGTCACAGGTCAAGTGACGCTTGTGGAGCTAAAATTGCCTCTGTGGGCAACCTGTGCGAGGCAGTCTATCACCTCAAAACAGGAACTTCAGGGAATTCCTGCTCTAAGCTCTATAAGCAATTTGCACACTTGTGGTGCTTGTGAAGAGAGGCATTTCTAGATTAAGAACCCACTCTTAAGTGGGAATTTTCCAACTGCCGTTTCGATTTATATAGAGAGGACTACTGGATGGCAACTTACAAAGTCACGTTAATTAACGAAGCTGAAGGTCTCAACACTACAATTGACGTTGACGACGATACCTATATTCTTGACGCGGCTGAAGAGCAAGGCATCGATCTACCATATTCTTGTCGCGCTGGTGCTTGTTCTACCTGCGCTGGCAAGATCAAAACAGGTGGAATTGACCAATCCGATCAATCTTTCCTTGATGATGATCAGATCGAAGCTGGTTACGTTCTTACCTGCGTAGCTTATCCCACCTCGGATTGTACAATCATTACCCACCAAGAAGAAGAACTCTACTAAGGTCAAAGCAATAAATGCTGTAGCAGGGACACGAAAGTTTTGTGTTCCTGCTTTAATTTTTTGGCTCTATGAGTCCAAAACCTTGATCTCTTCTTACTTTAGGGAAGTAGTGGTAGAAGTAGCCTGCACATTGAAATTGAAAATTTTATGGTTGATTGCTTGAATTTGCGTTCCAGGATAGTAAAAACTGAGGATTTGCTCTCCTGTCCAACCTTTTTTAGCTAAATTATAAGCCCCTGTTTGGCTAAGTCCAACTCCATGCCCTAATCCACCCCCAACAAAAGTATATCCTTTGAGGGTTTTATCTTTGTTATAAACGGGTTCTAGATAAAATAATGTGCTGCTGGGTGCAATGAAGGCGCTGCGGACATCATCTTTGTATAGCTCAACAACACCCTGATCTGTTTCTACCTCAAGTTTAAGAATTCTTCCACCAGGCGATCGCTCTACTACCGCTATTTGCTCAATTTTTTCAAAATTGGCAAGGGGATTTTTAGTTTTTTTGAGATAGCGTTGTAAATCTTTAGTAATATCGGTGAGTGTACTTGTTCTGCGCCAACGGAATGTGTTCCAACCCTTTTCGTTAAATCCCTCCTTCAAGCTAATAAATTGGCGCAAGTTTTCCTCATTGGCTAAAGATTTACGGGACAAATCCCAAATATTTTGAGTTGAATCAATGACAGGCTTAAGATAGGGACGTTTTGCACCATTCCACACATCATCAAATTGGGCGGTAACTCCCCCTGTGGTAGAAGAATACAGAGCATCAACAATCTGATGATCGTAGGTTAAGACTTGGCTTTTGGTAGCTGCGATCGCACTATCTGATCTGGCACTGGTTCCCGTCAAGCCTTTGTAAACCTGACACTGAGTATCGGCACAAATTTGATAGCCATCAATAGCAAATCTACGCAAATTTTTGAGAGCGTAAGTTCTAGCAATGATTGCTTGCGCTTCCATAGCTCCATAGGGCGCATTATAATCAATTTCGTGAGGCACTACACCTCGCAAATAGGTTTCTAATGGCACTTGATTAATTAGGGTATATGTACCATAAGAGTTAGGTCTTAGCCGTAAACTTCCCCCATATATCCGACCGAATTTATCATCCTTGCCTTTTTTAACCTTAATTAAATTATTTCTGGAAGTTATTTCTAAATTTTTGCGGTTGTAGCGCAAACCATTGACAACCCAAGAGACTCGTGTTTGTTTCGGTAAAATGTTTGTATCTAAATAAGCTGTTTTCTGACCTTGCTCTTGTAAATTTTTTAACAGCAAGCGTCGCAGTAAAGGTGTGTTATAGACACTCCTTTTAGCCCAAACGTGCCAGCGTTCAGGTTGGGCTAATTCCACTGCAATACCTTTCTTGTGCCATTTCTGGGCACTGTCTTCCGCAGTTTCAAAACTTCGGTAATTACCCAGGACAAGCCGTTCATCTACGGCTGGTACGGGTAAAGCTTGCATAAGTGCTTCCAGCTTAACTTTCTCAACCTCAAGGGTTTGCGGCTGCATATTACCAGCTAGAAAGTGTAAGGTGAGGCGATCGCCTTTTGTCGCTTCTAAGGTTAACTCCTCATTGGCTTCCTCGCCAAATCGTTGTACAATGCCAACTTTCAATTCCACCTCTGGAATTTTTGGTATCGGTCCCGATGCTCCAGTGAGTCCAAATAGACAAAATGTCATCAAGACATTACGGGATAAGTGGCTCAATTTTTTCCCAGTTTCAGCTTGAATAATCAACATTTTCCTCAAGACACACCAAGATGTTTGATCAATACGCCAAGGATAAAACAGTTTTCAGTGGGGATCAATTTTTGTATATCAGTTTGGGATCAGATCTCAATTGTTGCTCTATGTATATAGATTGCGATCGACCAACTGGAATAATTTGCCACATTGCTCCTAATTTTATAGGGAGATGTGAAATTAGTTGCAAAGTAAAGTCATAACGATTATGATTTTAATCAATAAGTATTAATGGGAGCAACAGTTTGTGTGAAAAGCTTGGTCAAAGAGATTCCTATACAGCAAATTCGTCGTCCCTTGCCTCGACAAAACGACCCTGCTAAAGTAGCAGCTTTAATGGAGTCGATTAATGAAATTGGGCAGCAAGAACCTATCGACGTGCTGGAAGTAGACGGTCAATACTATGGGTTTTCAGGTTGTCACCGCACGCAAAGCTTGTCAGCGATTGGGTAAACAGACAATTCTTTGTAACGTCCGCAAGGCTCCCCGCTCAGTTCTGCAAAAGCATTTAGCTTAATAACTAATTGCTAAATTTGACAGGCAATACGACTAAGATTTGCAGCTATAGCAGACAGCAAGGCTTAAAATACATCTGTACGGGCATTTTTTGAGCTTGATATAGCAACCGCCAAGGCGCTTAGAACAAAGCGCAAGCAGTTGAAAAAGCTAACTGCTAAAAGCTAACTGCTAACCGCTATATTAGCATTTTGACCGTTTTTAGTAAATTAGGAGCAGTTTATGCAAACTTCAGATAGAACGATGAAAGTTAATATTGGCATTGACGAGAACGCTCGTAAAGAAATTGCGGCAGGGCTTTCTCGCTTGTTAGCTGACACTTATACCCTTTACTTAAAAACTCACAATTTTCACTGGAACGTTACAGGTCCAATGTTTCAAACATTACATTTAATGTTTGAAGCACAATATAACGAACTAGCTTTAGCAGTTGATTTAATTGCTGAACGTATTCGCGCTTTAGGATTTCCAGCACCAGCTACTTACAGCGAGTTTGCTCAATTAAGCTCAATTTCAGAAACCCCTGGCGTTCCAAAAGCACACGACATGATTCGTTTGTTAGTGGAAGGTCAAGAAGCTGTCACCAGAACTGCTCGGTCAATCTTTCCAGTAATTGAACAGGTAAATGACGAACCAACAGCAGATTTGCTGACCCAACGAATGCAAGTGCATGAGAAAACCGCTTGGATGTTAAGAAGTTTGTTAGAAGAATAGACATCTTCATAAAGGAATGTAGAGACGCGCCATGGCACGTCTCTACAAGGATTAAGCGCCAACGTACCTTTAATTTTTAGAGATGTCTAATAAACAAAAGATACTAAGTAGTTGGTCATTGTTAATTGTTAATTGTTAATTGTTAATTGTTAATTGTTAATTGTTAATTGTTAATTGTTAATTGTTAATTGTTAATTGCCCTTGGCTTCTATTCAAAATGAATCAGTCTATTGATAGAGATTTGACCCACCAGTTGCAGCAACTAATGCAGCAGGTGGGTATTTCTAGTTTTAATGAACTAAGTAAACAAGCTGGGGTTTCAAAACGACAGTTAAAGCATTTGCGACTGGGGGAAGTGTCGCAGATGCGGGTAGAAACTTTGGTCAAAATTAGTCAAGTGCTGCAAGTCTCTGTAACTAAGTTACTGAAAACTTTTAGCGAGGTAGAGATAGCTGAGGATACAAATGCACAAACTGCTTGGAAACAGGAATACGAACGCCTGCAAGAGCAACTAAGACACCAACGCGAGTCTTTAATGCAGGAATTTCAACAGACAAGTTTGCAGGTTTTGGAATCTTGGTTGCTACAGTGGCCAACTGCTGCTAATGCGGCTTCGGACAACGTGCAGTTACCAGCAGTGAGATTATTGCCGTTAGTACGACCAGTTGAGCAGTTGGTGCAACAATGGGGAATAGAAGCGATCGCATCTGTAGGCGAAGAGATACCTTATAACCCGCAGTATCATCAATTAATGGAAGGAACCGCCCAACCAGGAGAGCAAGTAAGGGTGCGTTACACAGGATATCGACAAGGAGAAAAACTCCTCTTCCGTGCCAAAGTTAGCCCCTTAACAATTAACAATTAACAATTAACAATGACCAATGACCGATGACCGATGACCAATGACCAATGACCCATCAGCAGTTATTCTCTCTTGAGGAATAATTAATTTGGGTTTCTCCCATTTGACTGATGAAGTCTATGTATAGATTTGTTGCACTAGAGTTAGTGATAAATTTTGGAGAACATTAATAATGCCTAAGTTAAATATTGGTTTATCTGAAGAACAACGCCAAGGCGTGATTGAATTGTTGAATCACGATTTATCCGACGCTTACCTGCTATTGATTAAAACCAAAAAGTACCACTGGGACGTTGTTGGGCCACAGTTCCGTTCACTGCATACACTGTGGGAAGAGCATTATAACGCCTTAACGATCAGTATTGATAAGATAGCCGAACGGGTTCGCACTTTGGGTGGCTATCCAGTTGGTACAGCAGAAGGTTTCTTGAAATATGCTTCTATCAAAGAAGCTGCGGGTACTCTACCTAATGCCTATGGTATGGTAGAAAACTTAGTGATAGACCATGAACAAGTGATCCGCAATTTGCGTGAGCATATTGACCACTGCGATGAAAAATTCCACGATCAAGGTACTGCTGATTTCTTGACTGGTTTGATGGAACAGCACGAAGAAATGGCTTGGATGTTGCGTTCCTTTATTGAAGGTGAGGCTATTTCCCCAGACGGTAAGCTATCCGCAGATGTTAAAGTGCCTGTTGAAATGAAGTAATTTTGAGTAAGTAGGTCAACCTCAATAAACGTATTACCCCACCCCAGCCCCCTCCCCGTAGACGGGGAGGGGGAGATTTTCGTTTTTATATTTTTAATAAACCCTAATTACAGGCGGTACTACCAACATAGCTACCGCTAAAGTTGCCCGTATACTTTCCTTGCAGATTAGCATTATCAACCCCAGAACCAGTAACATTAATCTGACCATTGATGTAGCTACCGTTACTGTTCGTAGAAAAAACAACACTACCATTACGTGGAATTAGGTAGTAAGTACTTAAAACCGGAGCACTGTTGATTAACTGCGCCAGAGCTTGACCAGCGCCTGTCAAGAAACCCAATCCACCCAATCCACCTGGGGCAGTGCTAACACCTGGTGCAAGAAACACATTAGACGGGGGAAGAGTTAAACTTGCTCCTGGATCTAGTTGAAGTCGAGCAACGCCATTAGCTATTGTCACCTGTCCTAAGTTAAATTTAGCTGACGCAATACCCTGATTATTGGCAAATGCTGAGTTACTCATTAACATAATTTGACCAATCTGTGGAGATACGTTCAGATCTGTCAAGGTAGTTAGAAAAAACTCAATGGGATTAGATTTAACTCCTCTATCACGCCACATTGCATACTGATTAACCGAAAATTGTCTAGAACTAGCAGAACTAGCAACAGTACCTTGAATGTTAATTCTATAGAAGTGACAACTCGCTGCATTTGCTGCCTCAACTGATAAAAGAGAAACTACGCTACACAAGGTAGAGGTGATTAGTGTACGTAGAAAAAAACTGGGAAAACTTGGTAGAATACTCATCCCAAAACCTTATTTCATTGATCGCTACTTATCTATCACCTGGTTTTTTAGTTTTTATGGAGGAGTATTAGGTTTTGTCAGGAAACCGTAACAATATTTCCTAGTTTTGCATAAGATGAGCTACCCACACCAGCTAATGTATGGGACACGGAACATGGGGTGTGATCAGCTGTTGTTTTCGCGCATTTTATATTTGAGGGAGGGAGGAGGGAGGGTTATAGGGTTATAGGGTTATAGGGTTTGATAACTTTTCTCTCAATTATCAAATGTACAATTTAGATGCGCGTTAGCTTATGTCCTGCTAATTAATTACGATATGTGTAGGGGCGGGTTTATGATTATTGTTGCTAGGTGCGAAGGGGCGGGTTTATGACTATTATTGCTCTGAATATAAGGTGTTCTGTCAACCCGCTCCTACAGTTTATATTGTTAATTGTTAATTGTTAATTGTTAATTGTTAATTGTTAATTGATAAAGGATTGAGCCAGCGTAGCATTTCTTGTTTTAATTGATGCAAGTCCCGATAAACTTCTTGTTTCATCCACTGACCAAGGGCATCAAATGGAGTATATACTGAGCTAACTTGCCATTTGAAATCTTGCCCTAATGGGGTTACATGGCTACCTTTAAGTATTTGACTGGTAATCATCCCTGGAAAGCGTTTATCTAATGTTTCTATTAGTGCAAGGGATTGATCGAGGTTATCGTTGTTAAATTTGATAATTAAGTTGCGTTTAACTTGGTAACGCTGAGAAATTAGGGAGATTGTTTCTAATGGCGAAGGCGTAAACTCGACTGTAAAGGCGCTAGAAAATTGTTCTACTAAAGGAACTGCATCACGGGCAGAAAAATTATTAAATGAAATTAAAATATTACCTGCTCTTTCTACTGGAAACAGGCTACCGATGAGCAAGTGCAGTTTAGACCCCATACTGTGTCCTAGTCCATAAATGGGTAGGTAGCGACGACGCAGCAGGGATTTTGCTCGTAATTGTTCTATGGTACTATCAAAACTTTGGTGAACTGATTTTGCGATCGCACTATGATCAAATGTATTAACAAATGGTGTGGCAATAATCGCATAGTTTTTACTAGCTAAGTCTTCTAGTAATAGCCGATATGTGACGTGGGGTGCTGTGGCGACGAACGCACCACCTAGAAAATGTACAATCCCAGTGTGATATCGGGGAATGTATACCCAATTACCGTTAACTTCCTGCCATTCCATGCCAAAGTACCTTGTGCGATCGCTCTCTAACCCATTCTAAGCTTTCATTAAAGCTAATAGTAGGCAGTCAACGGCGACGGGTATGTTATCTGAATTTAGTTAATAAAGGGTAATTAGTTGGAATATAACTAACCCAAAATTAACCTAAAAATGTCTTGAATTTAAAAAAGCCCCAGTTTCCAACTGCGCGAGATAGCTAAAGGAATGGAGTAAGCATAAATTGCGCTATAAAAACCGACAGTTAGACCAGTTTAACATCTGTCATAAGGCTGATAGATTTATTAGGCAATTAATAAGATTATGGAAGTGTGAGGAGTGAGAATTGCAAATGAAAAGCCCTTGGAGTCGAAACACGGACAGACGCCCAAGGGCTTTTCAGTTTGTGGGCGATCGCACTTACTAAGGGGCATTTAAGATTTCCATCGCTAATGACATCCTTCTTTCGCAAGAGCGTTGATGCAATGGTAGGATATATTCCCAGCCAGCAACCAAAACCTGGTACACCGATTATTAAGCTTAATACTAACGAGAATCCTTATCCGCCTTCTGAGGGTGCGATCGCAGTTTTGCGTAACCTAGATCCTGAATGGTTGCGGCGTTATCCCGATCCTTATGCTAACGATTTTCGGCAAGCGACTAGCGAAGTGTTAGGGGTTCCCGTTGACTGGATTATTGTTAGCAATGGCAGTGATGATTTACTAAATCTGATTGTGCGTACCTGTGCAGATTTGGGGCGCAAAGTAGTTTATCCGATGCCAACTTATGTCTTGTATCGCACGTTGACAGATATGCAGGCTGCGGAATGTGTGGAAATTCCTTATAAAGAGGATTATTGCTTACCAATTGAAGAATTAATAGCAGCAAATGGCGCGGTGACTTTTATTGCAACGCCTAATAGTCCATCGGGTCATGTGGTTGCTATTGAGGATTTGCGAAAATTGGCAGGGAGATTATCAGGTGTTTTAGTAATTGATGAAGCGTATGTTGACTTTGCTGAAGAAACAGCATTGCCTTTGGTGAAGGAATTTGAGAATGTAATTGTGATTCGCACCTTATCTAAGGGTTATTCTTTAGCAGGTTTGCGGTTGGGTTTTGGAATTGCCAATCCCAAGTTATTGAGTGGGTTGTTTAAGATGAGGGATAACTATAATATTGATGCGATCGCTTGTTTGGTTGGTAGTGCAGCAATGCGCGATCAAGCTTATAAAAATGAATGTGCCGAAAAAGTGAAGGCATCGCGGTCAAAATTAGCAGTAAATCTACAGCAATTAGGCTTTCGCGTGTGGGATTCGCAAACTAATTTTTTGTTAGTGCAACCACCCACAGGCAATGCAGAGCAAATTTGTCTAAGTTTGAAAGAATTAGGAATTTTGGTGCGTTATTTCAAGCAGCCTGGTTTAGAAGATAAGCTTCGGATTACTGTTGGTACTGATGAGCAAAATCAAGTGCTAGTTGAGGGGTTGATTTATTTTACAACAAATGAAGTTTAAAATAATTAAATCTGCACTATATATAGTGCAGATTTAATGGTTAAGAGACACACCAAAAAACTTAGGTGCCGTTGTAAGTTTTAACTATTGGTACTCGATACCAATGCAGTATTACAAAGTGATTAGCTTCTCTAATCGTTCCCGTGTGCGCTGGCTTCAGCAGTTTTTGGATACAATGCACCAAATTCTTTTAATGCTTGTCCTGTTTCTTCCGCAATATTTTTACCGCGTGCGCCGGGATCGTCTTCTGTTTCGCGGGCTTCTTGCTTCCACTCGTTTGATGTTTTGGGTCTTACGGAATCAGTTTGATGTGCCTTTTCTAAAACTTGTTCGACGAATCCTGTGGTATTGCGTCCAGCATCAACATTGGTTGTCAGTAGTAGAAAACCAACTGCGACAACAGCAAAAAAACGCTTTACCTGAAATCCATTAAGCAGAGAAGAAATCTGTGCGATCGCGTTCTTAATTAAATTTTTCATGCTAATACTCTGTGATTTTTTTCAATTCTTTTCAACACAATTTCAAGGTTAATCGTATAAAAATAATGATTCCTCTAACAAAAGTTATATCTGGAATAAAAAAACTGTTTTTAGAGGAATACCTTCAAAAAGGCATATTTGCTCGTAAGTTTAAGGTTTTACCAGATTGCGGATGCTCAAAGCGCAGTTCCCTAGCGTGTAAGTGTAAGCGATTAGTTGTATAGCATCCATAAAGGCGATCGCCTAAAATAGGCACTCCAAGTCCTTTAGGATCAGCCGCGTGAACCCTTAGCTGATGGGTGCGTCCTGTTAGTGGTATAAATTCTAGGCGAGTGTAATTTATTTCGGTTGCAATAACCTGGAAGCGAGTTAAGCTTGGTTTCCCTTTTTCCCAATCAACTTTTTGATAGGGGCGATTTTCTGGATCTCCCCAGAGAGGTAGTTCAATCACACCTTGATTAATTGTCACAGTGCCGGAAAGTACCGCTTCATAAATTTTGTGAATCTGTCGTTGCTGAAACTGGTGGCTGAGTTGACGATAAGTTTCAATATCTCGCGCCAGCAGCAGGATACCAGATGTTTCTTGATCGAGGCGATGCACAGCCATTAGTGCCATACCATCGGGTAATAGATGACGTAAGCGACTGAGAATGCTATCTTGGCGATCGCTATAACGACCAGGTACAGAAAGCAAACCTGGGGGTTTATTCACAGCAATCAGCCATTCATCTTCATAAAGAATTGGTAAAGAAACCTCTCCCCAAACCCCTCCCCTACAAGGGGAGGGGCTTTCTCTTTCCCCCCCTTCCCTACTAGGGAAGGGGGCTGGGGGGTTAGGTTTTAACCCCGAAAGCAAAAACCCCATCAATGGCTGACAACGCTCTACACAAGCGCCATAGAAATGTCCTTGAACTTTATCTTCATTCGTTGAACCCCACCAAAACTCTGCCATTGCTAGCGGTTTTAAATTATGTGTTGCAGCATAATGAAGCAACTTTGGCGCGCAACAGTCACCTGTACCAGTAGGCATTGAACCTCCTGGCATTAATTGCTGTAAAGATAAAGATTGTCCAGAAAAATTAGTCAAACTGTAAGCCGCGTGCATTTGTGCTTGGAGTTGGCGGGATAGTTGTTTACGCTGTTGTTTCAGTTCCCGTATCCGCCCATCTGCTTTTGTAATTAAATCTTTAAGCGGTTGTAATACTTCATTTTGCTTGCGTTTAATTTTTCGTCTTTCTATTCCCTGCTGACGGCTTTCTTCATCGAGTTGTTCAAGTGCAGAAGTTAAATTTTCTCCCGTTAAAGTCTGACAGAATATCTGGCGTTTTTCTTGTCGTTGTTGTTTGGAATTGAAATGGCGATCGCTCATTTCTTTTAACTGCTGCTCAAAATCATCAGACAACGTTGCCAACTGCTGTCTTTCTGGCAGTTGTTTTAAGTTAATAAGTTCCTGCTTAATTACTTCCAATTGTGCTAATGTACGCGCTTCTTCGCCATCAACTTCATCTCTACCTGGAATTGGAGTAACCCAACCATCAACGACGCTGCAACCGTTCAAAAGACCAGAAAATGCTTTAATTATCCGTTGTTCACCATTAGGCGTTTCTACTAACAATACGCCATACATTTTGCCTTCAGATGAATAACAGTTATTTTGGGCAAGATGTTGCATTAAATTAAGTGCGATCGCTTCTAATAAAGATGTGCGTGGCAGCCTCAGTAATTCACCACTTTGAGGACATCGCCCTTCATAATAATAACTAGGCAAGGAATCGCTGATAGCCGTATCACTACCAATAAAATTTGAAATTAGATATACAATTACCATACGGGACAGAATGTTGAATTTCGGTTATAATAAAAAAAACTTTACCAAGTTTATATATTATTGGCTATAATAATATGTCCTACAGTGATTTTAAAACTATTGAACAAGCTGTTTCCGCCTTGGGATTAACAGTGGAGGATACTTTTCATTTATTTAGTCAAATTGCACCAATTGAACCTTCCCAACGATTGAAAGAAACATTAGAGGAAACACTAGATTTAGCAGCAAGTATTAGTACTGAAAAAGCTCGCTCTGAATTAATTATAACTCCCGTATTACTAGAAGTAAGGCGGATATTTAAAAACAAAGTCGGTTATTTTTCTGGTAACACTTTTAATATTGACGAATCAAAAGGTTTAACGGGTGCTTGTGATTTTCTGTTAAGCGCCTCAAGTAATCAATCTCTAGTAACTGCTCCTGTCTTAACCTTAGTTGAAGCAAAAGATAATGATATCCGTATTGGATTAGGACAATGTGTAGCTCAAATGGTTGCCGCTCAAATATTTAATCTTCGTAAAGGTATAGAAAATCAAGTTGTTTATGGTGCAGTTTCGACAGGTACTAACTGGAAATTTCTTGTACTAGAAAACCAGGTGATAAAAATTGATTTAACGGAATATTTTATTAATCAATTAAATCAAATTTTAGGGATTCTTTGTGAACCATTTAGAATTTATTTTTAACAAACAGTGTAAGAAATAAATTCCAGTAATTATTTGTAGAGACGTAACATGGTACGTCTCTACAAATTGCTAAAACCGTTCTATTGACTCAAACTTTTTACCAGCATCAACCTTTGCACCTTCCCCACAAGTACGAGGCGTTGGAAATATTTTCCCAGGATTCGCTAACCCTTTGGGATTAAAAACTTGTCTTACCCATTGCATAGTTTCTAAATCTGTTTCACTAAACATTTCTGGCATATAACATCGCTTATCCGCACCAATACCATGCTCTCCAGAAATACTACCGCCAACTTTTACGCAAAGCTTAAGAATTTCCCCGCCTAATTCTTCCACTTTCTCTAATGCACCATGTACAGCATTATCATAAAGAATCAATGGGTGAAGATTTCCATCTCCAGCATGAAACACATTAGCAACAAAATAGCCGTGTTTTTTACCAAGTTCTTCAATTTCTTTCAGGACATACGGTAATTTAGTACGTGGGATAACTCCATCTTGTACATAATAATCTGGGCTAATTTTACCCATTGCAGCAAAGGCAGCTTTGCGACCTTTCCATAATTTTAAGCGAGTTTCTGGATCTCTAGCGCTGGTGATTGTCCGTGCGCCGTTATTGGTACAAATTTCTGATATTAGCTGTTTATTAGTATCTACTTCTACTTGCAAACCATCAATCTCTACTAGCAAAATCGCACCAGCGTCTCTGGGATAACAATTAGTTCCAACTACATCTTCAACAGCGTTGATACTGAAGTTATCCATCATTTCGATACCGCCTGGAATAATTCCAGAACTGATAATATCTGATACAGCACCGCCAGCTTCTTCTACTGTATTAAAATCAGCTAAAATCACACAAATTGATTCAGGAACTTTAACTATTTTTAAAGTAATTTCTGTAGCAACTCCTAATGTACCTTCGGAACCAACAAATATACCTGTTAAATCATAACCAGGCATTTCTGGGATTTCTCCCCCGATATCAACAATTGAACCGTCAGGAGTAACTATTTTTAATCCTAAAACGTGGTTAGTTGTAACACCATATTTTAAGCAATGTACACCGCCAGAATTTTCTGCAACGTTACCGCCAATTGAGCAGATAATTTGACTAGAAGGATCGGGGGCGTAGAAAAAACCAGCACCGCTAACTGCTTGTGTTACCCAGTTATTAATCACTCCTGGTTGGACAACTACGCGCTGATTTTCTAAATCAATGCTTAAAATTTTACTCATTAAAGCTGTGACTATTAATACACAGTCTTCGACTGGTAATGCACCACCAGATAAACCTGTACCAGCGCCACGTGCTACCCAACCGACGTTATTGCGATCGCATATTTTCAAAATCTCCGCCACCTGCTCCGTTGTACGCGGTAACACAACCACCGCAGGGCGTTGTCTATAGCTGGTTAAACCATCGCACTCATAAGTAATTAACTCCTCACGCCGTTGCATTACACCGTTTTTGCCAACTACAGCTTCAAATTGCTTAATAATCGGTTGCCAGTTCAGTTGTTGTATTTTTTCTTCAGTAAGCATAAATAGTTTCCTTAAAAAACGTGATGCTGATACCAAGCATACGGTTTTACCGCTTTGCCGTGTTAACTGGGATTAGTGTTACTTTGCCGTTTTAATCCCACGCACAGCATTTTTTTGTCATAAATGGTAAAGATTAAGATGCGATCGCTCTTTTATTTGAACCACAGATATGCAGAAAAACTAATTACTAAGTAAGTGGGCATAAATAAACGTATAATGCTTTCCCCAGTCCCCAGTCCCCAGTCCCCAGTCCCCAGTCCCCAGTCCCAGTCATCACAAGTAACGTTTAATTTCACCCACATACTTAGCATCGTATTACCTATTGCATTTTTACCAAAATTGACTTATTATTGAATAATGGAATAGGTGCGCCCATATATACCTTGTTTTGGACTTATTCCTGTAAATTTTTGAAAATTAACTATAAAATCTCCCAGCTATAAGTGTGATAGTTGCTTTGTTTTGCAAGCTTATTAGTGCAAAAATAGACAAATTATCTGTTAACTACGCTATATAAACTGATTTAACAAACACCTATGACCTTAATCCGTATTGCCAAATCCTGGGAAATCCCAGAAAGCCAAGCAACACCAGAAGCAGCTTTTTTCAATCGCCGTCGCTTCTTAAAAACCTTAATTGGTGCTGGTATTGGTGCAACCCTCTTACCTGTTACTGGCTGCGAAAATAACTCAGAAACACAAACAGGCAGTATATCAGGTACATATCCAGCTTACCCCAATTTAAATATTAATCCCAATTTTGCCAAAGTTGACCGACCAATAACAGAAGAATTTTTATCCTCTAAATACAATAACTTTTATGAGTTTGGTGGCACAAAGTCTATTTGGAAAAAAGCTCAAACATTACCTACAGACAACTGGAAAGTAGAAGTTAGTGGTTTAGTCAATAATCCTCGCACTTATGATTTAGATGATATCCAGAAAAAATTTCCTCTAGAAGAACGTATTTATAGATTTCGATGCGTAGAAGCTTGGGCAATGGCAGTGCCTTGGGTAGGTTTTCCCATGAAATTACTGGTGAAAGATGTAGAACCAAAATCAAATGCTAAATTTGTGCGGTTTACTTCTTTTTATGACACAAAAATTACTACTGGCCCTGGTTTTTGGGCTGCTGGCTATCCTTGGCCCTATACAGAAAGTTTACGCCTTGACGAAATGACGAATGATTTAGCATTTTTCGCCACAGGTATTTATGGTCATACCTTACCAAAACAACATGGTGCTGCTATTCGAGCAGTAATTCCCTGGAAGTATGGTTATAAAGGTGCAAAATCAATTGTAAAAATTGAATTTTTGGATAAACAACCAGCAACCTTTTGGAATACTATTGATTCCAATGAATATGATTTTGAGGCAAATGTTAACCCAAATAAGCCGCACCCAAGATGGTCACAAGCAACAGAACGTTTAATGGGGAAAGGGCTAAGTTTTAGCTGGGAAAAACGCCCAACACTTCCTTATAACGGTTATGGGGAATATGTAGCAGGGCTGTATAAAATCTAACTAAAAATGTAGAGACGTTGCATGCAACGTCTCTACATTTGGAATTTAAACAAACCCTTTTCCCCTCTCCCCTCTCTCCTCCCTCCTCTCCCCCTAAAATCAATCCCTACCGAGGGGATGGGTATTTCTATCACCTCTGATAAGATAGCAGGGCAAACGTGAACCGTAACACTGTAGGGAAACATCGGTGAGAGTCCGAGACTGTGCCGCAACTGTGAACAAGATTTTAGGTAAAACCGTAGTGCTACCTTACTTGTAAGCCAGAATGCCTACCTGTTACTTGCTCACTATACTTCCTGCGTTGCATAGGAACGGAGCTTAATATAATGCCTAATGCTAATTTAAATCTAACTACGACATTGATATCACCTACTGAATCTCTGCAATTGCCACCTTTACCGCTACAACGCCCTTTATTATTAATCGGTCACGGCACGAAAGACCAAGATGGAAAACAAAGCTTATTAGATTTGGCTACTGCTTATCAAGCTTTGGACACCTCACGCCCTGTACTTCCTTGCTTTTTGGAACTTACTGACCCCACAATTCAGGAAGGTGTAGATCGGTGTATAGAACAAGGCTATACGGAACTTTCAGTATTACCGATTTTATTATTTGCCGCTCGTCACAATAAGTTTGATATTACCAACGAATTAGACAGGGCAAGAGCTAGACATCCTCAGCTTAAGTTTCATTATGGGCGACATTTTGGGATTACGCCTGCAATTATAGATTTGTGGCGATCGCGTATGAGCCAAATCGACGATCCTAATTACAATCGTTCTGATACAGTATTACTGTTTGTTGGTCGTGGTTCTAGTGACCCCGACGCTAACGGCGATGTCTACAAACTCGCCCGTATTGTTTGGGAAGGTAGCGGTTATCAAACTGTAGAAACTTGCTTTATCGGTATCACCCACCCTCGCTTAGAAGAAGGTTTCCGTCGCGCCCGACTTTACCAACCTAAACGGATTATTGTTCTACCGTATTTTCTATTTACTGGACTATTAGTTAAAAAGATTTTTGACACGACTGCACAACAGCAAGAACAATATCCAGATATTTCTCTAACTTGTCTCCCAGAAATGGGTCTTCACCCACTATTATTATCTGTTCTCAGGGAAAGGGAAATTGAAACCCAACTCGGACAAGTACAGATGAATTGTGAAATGTGCAAATTTAGATTAGCTGCGGCTGGTAGTAGCAATAATAATCATCATACTCACGATCATACTTCTCACCATCATCACGATCATGGTCACAGTCATGGTCACTCCCACACTGCTGTTGATCCTTATGCAGATTTAGAACAATATCATGACAGAATTTGGCAAGCACCTTAACAATTAACAATTAACAATTAAAAATTATCAATTATCCATGACCAATGACCGATGACCGATGACCGATGACCGATGACCAATTACCCATATTTAATCGCTAAAAATGTCTCAAGAATTTACTATTGGTGAGAAAGTTCGCGTTGTAGCATTACCACCTTATGTCAAAACGGCTGAACCAATGCCGATGCTACGTCCTCCTGAAGTGATTTATATCGGCGAAGAAGGAGTTGTGATTGATAGGCGACCTGGAGGTTATTGGGGTATCCGTTTTACCAAAGGAGCTTTTTTGCTTGATAGTCAGTATATAGAAGCGATCGCGCCAACATCACAAAAAGAGTAAACAAACCCAATCTGACACAAGACTAGATGACCGAATGTAGTCCCGTAGGGTGCGTTAGCGCAGCGTAACGCACCCTACCCACTGCGTACTCCGTAAGCCCTGATTATAAGCTAACGCGCATCTAAATTGTACATTTGATAATTGATATAAAAGTTATCAAACCCTATAACCCTCTCTCCTCCCTCTCTAAAATATAAAATCAAAGAAACACAACAGCTTATTGCCTTACTTATCTAGCAATAAATCGGCAATCAAAGGCAAATGATTTGACCCAACATTTGCTCCGGTTCTAATATTTAACACTTTGATTTCTGGACTAATTAGAAAATGGTCTATGGGAATTAACAATAACCAAGATAGCGGGGGTTTAATTGGTGAAAATTTAGCTTCTGTGGGCCAGGTTGGCAAAATACCAAAACCTTGCCTAGCATTTCGTAACCCACTTTTTTTTATAAAATTTTTGTAATAAGGCGACCACATTGTGGTATTCAAATCCCCAATAATTAGTATAGGTTGTTTTAACGGTTTTACATAACTACTGATGGCATCTAACTGTTGCTTAGTAGAAAACAGTAATTCTGGTTTAAGTGGTGGCTGGGAATGAGTAGCAACTAAGGAGATTACTTGTTTATTAATTAAAAAATCTCCCACTACACTAGCATTATTAGAAGTCCCTAAAAATTTAATATCGGGCTTTTCTAAAGGACGTTTACTATAAACAGCAATCCCCATATTATCAGGATTAGCTCTTCCCACAGCATAAGGAAGGATATCATTTATGGATTGAAGTTGATTAGCCCAAAACTCATCCAATTCCAGAAACACAGCAATATCTGGCTGCTCTTTTTTTACGAGGGAAATAACCTGATTGTAGTTCTTGTTTTGGTTGTTAATATTTACTAACAATACCCGCAACTTACTGGCTGACTGTTGAATTGCTATAGGTTGATAAATATACCAATGAATAATCTCACTTGAATTAATAACTATACAAAATAATGCAATTAACACAAAAAAGCTTTGACGGGTTGCCGACAATAAAATAAATAAAAATATTGTAATTACTAAATATTGAACCTTGAAATCAGAAGCAAGTTCCAAATAAAAATTCCAGCCAAATGAACTGCAAAAAGACAACAAAGTTATGGCAATTATTAATAGCAGTAATACATAGGCAATAAAGTTCCTTGAGGAATTTTTATGTCGATGTTTAGGAAACAGACGCATTCGGTGTTGTGCAAACTTAGCATAAGGCTTACCAGAAACAATATTAGAGGATTTTGAGAGCAATTCATGGCAGCGCGATCGCCATCCTCGTAAATAAACTCAACAAACCTACTTCTGCCTTGTTTAGTGGGCGTACTTAAGCTGTTGTGTTTCTTTGATTTTATCTTTTAGAAAGAGAGGAGGGAGGAGGGAGGAGAGAGGGTTATAGTGTTTGATAATTTTTCTGATTTATTAAAAATGTACAAGTTTATTTGCGCGTTAGCTTTAGCAAAATTTAACTTAACCTAGTTAGCCGTGCCTCGTTTCCCTACTACTAATCTGCCCTGACTACAAGTATTTTTTACAAATTTTATTAAAACAACTACAATTTGTAAAATATTTGCTTTATTTTGCCATTTTTTATTAAAAAAAATTCATATTATTAGCTTTAATTATTCGATAAGCTGAAATAAGTATAGAAATTGTAAATTAGAGGAAAGTTTATGGCAGCTATCTCTGGAGTCGAACTTAAGCGACCAGTTTGGCAAACAACTGGAATTTTTACTTTAGCTTTTTGGTTGAGTAGTAGTCTAATTTTAGATTTAGTAATTATGCCTAGCCTTTACGCTACAGGCATGATGACGCAAGCAGGATTTGCGACAGCAGGATATTCGATATTTTGGATTTTTAATCGCATTGAGTTAGTCTGTGCAGCATTAGTGTTGACAAGTATATTAGCCGTCCAAAACACTCAACAGCATAGCAGCAAAGAAACAAACCGTTCTATTATTTTATCCGTTATCCTTTTAGGAATTGCTCTAATTTATACCTATTTCTTAACTCCTGAAATGAGTGCTTTGGGGTTACAGCTAAATTTGTTTAATTCAACTACGGTAATACCTGCCAACATGAACCAAATGCACGTAGGTTATTGGTTTTTAGAAGCTTTTAAGTTGATTGGATGTACTACCCTCTTAGGGTTATGCTACCGTAATTCAGTTGAATAAACATTTTGTAAAAATATTTATACCAGTTCTCTGAATGTATTTTTCACAATTTAGAGACGCGCCACGGCGCGTCTCTTGTGCATTACCCCTAGATGAAATAGCCTACTCTTACTTTAATTTTTGATGAGCAGCTAAAATAATTTTCTCAGTTTCCTCCCAGTTAATACATTTGTCTGTAACTGAAACTCCATACTTTAACTGGTCAAGTTTAGGCGGAATCTTTTGGCTACCTTCAGATAAATGAGATTCCAGCATCATCCCCACGATGGAACTATTTCCCTCTACTATTTGCTCCACAACATTTTCAAATACAGCGCCTTGTAGCTTGTAGTCTTTATTCGTATTGCCGTGACTACAATCAATTACAATTCGCGGGGCTAAATTCGCTTCTTTTAATTTTTCCTCAGCAATTTTAACATTAGCAGCATCAAAATTAGGTTGGCGATCGCCACCTCTTAAGATAACATGACCATAATCATTACCTTTGGTTCTAAAAATGCTCACCTGCCCTTGTTGGTTAATTCCTACAAAATTATGAGGTTCCCTAGCAGATTGCAGAGCATTTAAAGCCACTTTAACACTACCATCAGTACCATTTTTAAACCCAACAGGCATAGAAAGCCCACTTGCCATTTCTCGGTGAGTTTGGGATTCTGTTGTTCTAGCCCCAATTGCCGACCAAGAAATCAATTCAGCAATATACTGAGGTACAATCGGATCGAGAGCTTCTGTACCAGCAGGTAATCCAAATTCAGCAATTTTAAGTAGCAAGCTACGTGCAATTAATAAACCTTTTTCTATATGGAAAGAATCATCCATATCAGGATCATTAATTAGCCCTTTCCAACCAACCGTAGTGCGGGGCTTTTCAAAGTACACCCTCATAATTAGCAGCAGCTTATCCTTGACTTTCTCTGCCAGCACTTTTAGCCTTTCGGCATATTCTTCGGCTGCTTTGATATCATGAATAGAACAAGGACCAACTACTATAAATTTACGGTGGTCTTTAAAGTCTAAAATATCTTCTATTTCTTGCCTGTATTGCAGAATATTATTTTCTGCTAAATCAGTTAAAGGCAGTTTTGATTTAAGCTCATTTGGAGTAATCAAGAGTTGTGAATCTTCGATATGAGTGTTAACTAATTTTTCGTGCATGGGAAAAGATTCCTAGTGAGTGATGACGAGCAAAATTAAATTTTAATAGATGTGCTGTCTGCTGGAATAGCTTTAATATTTCTATGAGTAGTTGTATTTAGGTATTTTTACTATTTACCAGAGACCACTCTAAAATCTCCAAAAATTCCAGGTGCTAACCCTTGAACCCTTGTAGAGACGAGCCACGGCGCGTCTTTACATTGTTGGAGAGGTCTATTGAAATTATCTGTTCATAAAATTATTATATTAAACCAAAAATTTTTTATAAACATTCACCGCTTAATTTCAAACCCGCATAAACTTTCTACCTCCTCATACTCAACAATAACAGAATTGACTACAGCGCCTAGCGGCCCCTGCTTACACCAGCTAATCATCCCTGTCACTGCCTCTGGAGTACCTTCAAAAACTGCTTCCACACTTTTATCAGGAAGATTTCGCACCCAACCACTGATGCCTAGCTGAGTAGCTTGATTTACAGTAGAAAAGCGGTATCCAACTGCTTCATCTACTACACCGTCGGTATAACTGAGAATTTAGGCTAAAAAATTAGGGGTAGCGGCCAAGTGAAAACTAGCTTATTACTGATTTAAGCTGTATTTTTTTAATAGTCGCTAATTTTTACATCTCTGTAACAAATAATGTCTGACTTGCCACCACTAAATACTGATACCGTTTGGGCCATTATCAAAGAAGAAATAGATGATATCACCGTCAACCAAATAATTTGGCACTACTTGGGCTACCGCTATGACGAAACCACAAGTAAATGGGATACTACCAATGTAGCCCCAGAATGGCGGGAGGAATATCCAGAACCACCCGATTTTATTGCCAACCGTCCCCCTACAGTAAAGCTTACTCGTTCTATACCTCAAGAGAATAAACAATTGCTCAAAGAACAGTTAGGTTTTAAAGGTTATAAAGTAGGGGAGTTTGGGCCAAGGCAAACTCGTCGGGCTACGGCGGCTAACTGGTTGTTAAGTTATATGAAACAAACTACTATTGGTCAAAGTAGGTAAAGCTGAACTTACTACTATCATCTGAAATAAAAGTAATACTATCAAAATAGCTGCTTCAGTTTTAGACTAGATAAAATCGGTTTGCATTAATAAATTACCGCGTTGAATTGTATGAATGCCCATCCCTTAATTAAATATGAGCCTTTTGCTAAATACTAACTCAAGTTTATCGCAAGCAGGGCGCTACTGGGAGTTGCTGTACGTCTTAGTAGAGCGTAACCTGAAGGTACGCTATCGGGGATCACTTTTGGGTGTTTATTGGTCGTTGCTAAACCCGTTAATCATGACAGGGCTGTATACTGCAATTTTTGGAGCGGCTTTTGCATCCTATTACAATCACTCAATCATTAACTATGTATTAGCAGCATTTACTGGACTGGTAGTTATCAACTTTTTTTCGTCCTCTACATCCCAAGCATTGTCAAGCATAGTACTCAATGGCGCATTATTAAATAAAATTCAACTCCCAGTGAGCATTTTTCCGGTATCAATGGTAGGGGCAAATGTATTTCAGTTTACTGTTGGTGCATTGCCGTTACTTATGATTGTCACCTTCGTTACTTCTAAAAGCATATTAAATGTGTTGGTATTGCTGTTGCCTTTACTAGCTCTAACTTTGGTATCAATAGGTATTGGGTTTATAGTTAGTGCCTTATATGTATTTTTTAGAGATTTTTCTTACTTTTATGAGCTAGTTGTCTTCGTGCTATGGTTCAGTAGCCCGATTTTCTATCCAGCAGCAATTGTACCGGATCAAGTTAAACCTTTTTTAGGATTGAATCCTTTATCAGCAATCATTGAAAGTATTCGCCAGATTAGCTTATCTGGAGACTTGCCCAATTTTAAATTAGTTGGTATAGCTTTGCTGAGTGGTGTGATTATTCTTTCTTTAGGCGCGTTTTTTTTTCAATCCTGTAAGTCTCAGTTTATGGATATGCTTTAGATGGAAGTAATTCGCCTCGATCAAGTTTCGCTATGGCGACGGACGCAAGAAGAGTTTTCTTATGATTTCAAGAAAACTATGTTATCAATTATTGGAGGAAAGTACCGCCAGCCTGCAAAAAAGCTAGTACTAGATAAAATAGATTTGGTTGTAGAATCTGGCGAGAAGGTGGGAATTATTGGGGCTAATGGTTCTGGGAAGTCAACTTTATTAAAGCTAATTTGTGGGATTTTGCAGCCAACAAATGGTTCTGTCAGGGTACGGGGAAACATTGCGCCTCTAATTGAGTTGGGTGCAGGATTTGATCCAGAAATTTCAGTTATAGACAATATAATTTTATATGGGGTTTTGTTAGGATTCTCTAGGGCGGAGATGCGAGAAAGATCCCGCTTAATTTTAGAATTTGCTGAGTTAGAAGATTATGCACTGGTTCCTGTAAAAGCATTGTCTTCGGGTATGGCTGCTCGTTTAGGCTTTGCGATTGCCACAGATGTTAAACCAGATATTTTAATCTTGGATGAAGTGTTATCTGTAGGAGATGAAAGCTTTAAGAATAAATGTAAACAAAGAATTGACAAATTTTGGAATGCCGATGCAACTATTTTAGTAGTTTCTCATGATTTAAATTTTGTCCGGCAATCTTGTAGCAAGATTCTTTGGCTGAGTAAAGGCGAATTGAAGTTTTTAGGTGATCCTGATCAGGCTGTTGAATTTTATGTAAGTACTGTAAAATACTACTAAAGTTTATAAAGAAATGTCATTCTTTATTGTTTTAATTTTAATACTTAAACGATGAAAATATTTTTAGTTGCTAGTGAATGCCCACCAGTGGCAGGCGGAATTGCTTCTTACGTCGGTAACACTGCCTCAATGTTTGTGGATGCAGGTCATAAAATAACAGTTTTTGCGCGGAGTAATGAATCTAGGGTTTTAAAAGACGGTAATTTAACATTTATTGAAATTCAGGCAAAAGACCTATATAAAATCAGTGCAAATGGTGTTGAAGAACGCTCAGAAAAACATCCTTCGTTCCCATATAACGTTATGGGGTTTTGGAGCGCCCTCAGTTATCAGTTAGCTGATGAAGTAATTAATTACATACAGAAAAATGGTAAACCTGATGTTATTGAAACTGAAGATTATAGTGGATTAGGATATTTTTTGATTCAAAGAAAGTTAATGGGTTGCCCGGAACTGCAAGGAGTACCAATCATTTTAACCTTGCATAGTTCTAAATATATGCTTTATCCAGCTAATAAAATGCCTAGTTACCAACTAGAGTCTTATTGGGTTGGGCGTATGGAAAAATTTTGTACCTTAGCAGCCGATGGTATTGTTGCACCGACTCATTACATTGCCAACCAAGCTAGGGCAGCTATTGGCTCATCTTTAGATATTGAAATTATTCCACTTCCAGTACCCAAACAATTTCTAGTTAACGAAAAACTACCCCAATCTCAACCTAATGTGGGAGATATTGTTTATTTTGGAAGATTGGAAGTTAGAAAAGGAGTCATTGAGCTTGTAAAAGCGTGTAGCGAATTATGGGAAAAAGGCATTAAATTTACTTTGACTGCAATTGGAGGCGATACTTGGTATCACTCAAAAGGTTGTGATGTCAAAACTTATTTAAAACAAAAGTATAGTAAGTATATTAACTCTGGAAACCTGGTTATTCATCCTCCCCTCAAACACCCAGAATTACATAAAAGAGTTGCTCAAGCATGGTGTGTAGTAATTCCCTCACTATGGGAAAACTTCCCTAATACCTGCTTAGAGGCAATGCTTTTAGAAAAAGTCGTGCTTGCCTCTGACAGTGGGGGTCATTATGAAATGTTAGTATCTGGAGATATGCAAGCAGGTTTTATATTTAGCTGGTCAACCAAGGATGATTTTAGTACAAAGTTGCAAAAGGTTTTGAATCTTTCTATAGTAGAAAATTTAGATGTTGGTAAAAAAGCTCGTGAAACAATATTAAAAATTTCAGGGCATGAGCAAGTTCTAGAAAAAAGAAGAAATCATATACAAAAAGTAATTGATAAAGCTAATTACCCAATAAATATTTTATATCCTTCGGTTAATTATTTACCACATGGCAAAATTTGCTACCCTAAGTTTTTACCGTCCACTGATTCAGAAAAAGGAATCATTTCTGTATGTATTCCTTTTTATAATCATGGTAAATATATAGAAGAAACTATTGATTCAGTATTTTTATCAAATTATCCTAACTTAGAAATAATTATTCTTAATGATGGCAGTACGGAAACACAAAGTATAGAAGTACTCGATAAAATTCAGGATAAATATCAAGAAAATAGGAATTTTAAAATTATTAATCAGGAGAATCAAGGCGTTGCATCAGCTAGAAATAAAATGGCTGAAATAGCCAAAGGAGAATATCTTGCTTTTCTTGACTCTGATGATAAAATATCCCCTACTTTTTATTCAGAAGCTGTAAAGATTTTGAATAAATATGAAAATGTCGGTTTTGTCGCTTCTTGGATTAAAGAGTTTGGTGATTCTCAAGGTGTTTGGGTTGCATGGAATACAGAGTTTCCCTATTTGCTTTGCCATAACACTCTCACAGTAGGCACAGTAGTTCGTAAGCAAGCTTATTTGTCTAGTGGAGGCATGAATATTCTTTTAGATGAAAATTTAGAAGACTACGAGTGTTGGATAAATATGTCTAAGCAAGGTTGGTTAGGAGTAGTGATTCCCCAAATTCACTATTTTTATAGAATCCACGCCACCTCTCGCCTAAGAGATAGTAATAGAGACCAGCTACTTTACTTATACGAAGTTATTGCTTCACAACACCCTGAACTATATGGAGAGTATGCAACTGAAATTTTTAATTTATTAAATCAAAATGGTGCTTCTTGGCTTTGGAGTAATCCTTCTAAAAATTCTATTTTAATGAGTTACGATATGACTGGTATGGAAATTTTATCTTTACTGGTTAATAAAATAAAAAGAGTTTATTCCGACGGGGGTTACTCTTTAATTAGTAATAGATTTAGGTTGTTATTAGCTACTTTGTTTAAAACAAAATTTATTAAAAGTAAAGATGAGTGACAATTTGAAAACTACAGTATCAATGGTAATTTGTACCCTCGATAGGTGTAAGTCATTAGAAATAGTGCTACAAGCTGTTGCTGAGTTTCGCTTTATTTTTGAGGAGATGATTATAGTTCAAGGGCCATGTACAATCAGACAAATGATGTAATCAAAAAATATCAACATTTAATTAACAAAGTAATTAATACATCTAGCAAAAATGTTAGTATCGCTAGAAATTTAGGATTGAATGCAGCAACTAAGGATATTATCGTTTACTTAGATGATGATGTAGTTCCAACTAAGAAATGGTTAGAGTCACATATAAATATTTACCTGACGCAAGGCAGAATTTGTGGCTGCGTGGGTGGTCCAGTCAGGGATAAAACAAAAATAAATCAGCCCTTGCAGTTTAATTTTGGTGTTAACAGTTTGTTAAGCGAATCAAAACCTATCTTGTCTGAGACAGTAGCTAAAAAGTATTGTCACCAGTCTTATTGGTTTAAAGCGGTTATGGGCGCAAATGTATCATATAGACGTGATGCTATTGATAAAATGGGAGGTTTTGATGAGTTTTTTGAATACTTTTTAGAAGAAACTGATATTTGTATTAGGTTAATTCAATCAGGTTACGACATTTACTATACAGATGTTGAGGTTGATCACTACCCACAGCCCAGCCATAACCGTGAAGATCAAAAGCATCTTACCTGTTGGTACTCTCTCGGAAAGAATACTACATATTTTGCTTTTAAACATGGCTATCAGAAAATATTTTTTCCTATATTTATATTGCGTTTGAATTTAATCCTAATTCATCGCTGCATTTTGAGAATTATTAGACTTAAATTTACTCATAATCTTCCTAGCTCAATTTTAATTAAATATATACAGGAATCGCTAGAAGGTTTTAGGGTTGGTTGGAAAGCTGGTATAGGTTTGCACAAAGCAAAATCTAGTTGAGAAACATAATTAGGCATCAGATGCCAAGTTATTATGGCTGGTAAAAAATTTGATCAAATATGCTAACAGATCCTTATAGTTGGATAGATAAATCTTTAGAGACAATTCACAAGGCTGACTGGTATCGCTCTGTACAAACGATTCAAGGCAGACCTGGTGCTATAGTGGAAATTGAAGGGCGATCGCTAATTAATTTTGCAAGTAATGATTATTTAGGTTTAGCTGGTGACGATCGCTTAATTCAAGCTGCTATTGCTGCTACGAAAGAATTTGGTACAGGTAGCACAGGTTCGCGTTTATTAAGTGGGCATCGAGAATTACATCGTCAGTTAGAAATTGCGATCGCATCACTGAAAAATACCGAAGATGCTTTAGTATTTAGTTCTGGATATTTAGCAAACATAGGTGCGATCGCATCTATAGTAGGTAAACGCGATTTAATTCTATCGGATCAATATAATCACTCTAGTCTCAAAAACGGTGCAATTTTGAGTGGTGCAACAGTTATTGAATACAATCACTGTGATCTTGCCGATTTTAATACTAAACTACAGCAACATAGGCAACAATACCGACGTTGTTTAATTATCACAGATAGCGTTTTTAGTATGGATGGTGACTTATGCCCACTACCCTCAATATTAGATCTGGCAGAAGAATTTAACTGTATGCTCATAGTAGATGAAGCTCATGCTACTGGAGTTATGGGAGAAAATGGCGCTGGTGTTGTAGAACATTTTGGCTGTACTCAACGCCCCTTAATTCAAATTGGTACTCTCAGCAAAGCTTTAGGAAGTTTGGGAGGATACGTTGCGGGGGCAGCTAATTTAATCGACTTTCTCCGCAACCGCGCACCTAGTTGGATTTATACAACTGCTTTGTCGCCAGCAGATACAGCCGCAGCATTAGCAGCAATTAATATAGTTAAACAAGAACCAGAAAGGCGTACCCAGTTGTGGCGTAATATTAATAATCTTAAACAGTTACTTCTAGAACAACTACCGGATTGGGAATTATTACCTTCAGAGTCTCCCATCCTTTGCTTACGCCTTCCTACCCCTGCTGATGCTGTAAAAGTGGGACAACAACTTAAAATAGCAGGTATTTTTGCCCCAGCTATTCGTCCTCCTACTGTTAATACCAGTAGAATTCGCATATCAGTAATGGCGACTCACAACAGGGGCGATTTTGAGCAATTGGTAGAAGCTTTAAAAAGCATTAAGTAGAGACGCAAAATTTCGCGTCTCTATGAGAATTAGACATCTCCAACAATTAATGTAGAGACGTACCATGGTACGTCTCTACAATGGTTCTGGACAACTAACGAACTTCATCTCGCTTGTCAACAATAGTTACCAAATCATCCGCATCCCTAATACCTTCATGCTCAACAGTAGTAGAGGTATGAGTTGTCGGAATTGGGGTAGCGTTTGGGATATCATAAATACCCCATTCTTGAATACCTCGGCGACTTAAAACAGTTTCGGCGTGACGGATTTCATCTTCTGTACCGTCTACCATCACTAAATAATGTCCTTGGTTGACGCGATCGTTATAAACTCTCGCCCGCTCTTCTGGAATTCCTAAACCAACTAAGGAACCAATAATCCCCCCTGCTGCTGCACCTATAGCAGCACCGGAGAGAGTGGTTGCTATAGCTGTTGCTGTGGCTCCAGCTAACATTACAGGACCAATTCCTGGAATGGCGATCGCGCCTAAACCTACTAATAACCCAGTTAAGCCGCCTAATGCTCCACCAGTCGTTGCACCAGCCACCGCACCGTCATCTGCTTTATTACCATCAGCATCCTTAACATCGTTGCCTGCAAACTTACTACTGTCTGCATCTTTAGCGATTACTGAAACTTTTGACATGGGGAAGCCAGCATCTCTCAATTCACCAAGTGCATCTTGTGCCTCTTGTGAGGTAGAAAATACACCCACTGCACGTTTTTCATAACCTAAAGCCATTTTTTCCTCCTGCAAAAAACTTGTCTTGCGATAATTTGGGACTAATACTGATTTTCTTTATGGAATTGCCCTTAATCAATCCAACTTTCAGCTATTTATCTATTCTTGACATCACTCATTAGATGTAATTACATCCCTGGATCACGAAAAAGGCTGAAATTTAGATAAAATGTCTGTAAATTTATTAAATAAATAACAGACTATATACAACATTGTTACTATTTAAATCAAGATAGTTTTTGATAGCAACAATGTTGTTTAATCACGTATTAGGTGATTATTCTCAACAGCCTTGTTATCTTACTTTTTCGTAGCTGGCGCAACAACTACTTTCTCTGATGTAACGCTTTTCACCCCTTTAATCTGCTTCGCTAAACCATCTATTTTGGTTTTATCAGCCGCATCAGTAACTGTTCCCGATATAACTACTCCCCCTTGTTTATCAGCATTTATTGTTAACTGAGAGTCTGGGATATTAGCTTCTAACTTGCTACGAACTTCACTGTTTAGGTCGCGTACCGCTCTATCTGTGTCACCGCCAGTTATATTGTTTCGTTGCTCTCGTGCTTGAATATCAGCATTTAGTTGTTTTCGGCGAAGCACACTTTGAGCATCTTCTTTGGTCTCCTCAACCGTTTGAGGGGCGGAAGCCGTCGGGCTTTTTTGGACATTACTGGGAGCGTCGATGCTAGTTTTAGCATTTTCACAACCCACAGTACTAACTAATAGAAAACTGCTAATTATCAATGTAACAATTTTGTTCATTTTATTTTTCCTCTTTTAACTAAAAATACATGATATAACTAAAGTTTTGTTAATACTAAACTTGTTATACTTGGCTAATTTCACTCAGTTAATGCTGGGATTTGTAACTTTGCATGATGAGTCAAATTACTTATACTTTTAGCATACAAAAACCCTACTCAACAGCCATCAATCGTTAGATATATAAAAAAGTATTACTTTTTACAGATGACAAGTTAAAACAGACCTCAGATTTAGCTAAAACAATTAAGGTAGATTAATTATATAAAACTTAATATAAGTCAATTATACTCAGAAAAGCTGGAGAGGGAACAACCATTAGCAAAAATCAAATTTAGATCAAATGATCATACTTTAATCTGTTGTTAAAGCCGATAAAAAAAATAACTTTTTAACCATTTTGCTGGTGCGATCGCCACCTCTACTCTTGATCAATTAACTAACCTTTAAATCAAAGCACGGACATTGCGACTGATTGGTTCGGTTCTACTACCATAGAGAGATGACTAATACCGTTACGCTCATACATATAAAGCAGTTAAATTAGGCAAAATTATTTGCTGGCTGGATAAGGGGTTGATTGTGGTGCCAAAATGGTTATTACCAACGGTAAGTGAAATTATAGCCCGAAATCAAACGAGTCTGGTTGGGCAAAAAGTTGTGATGGAGAAAGCGAGTCAGCGCGTGACTAATCGTACTGCGCGGGAACAAGTA
The DNA here is from genome assembly GCA_963711165.1 of uncultured cyanobacterium. Lineage (GTDB taxonomy): Bacteria > Cyanobacteriota > Cyanobacteriia > Cyanobacteriales > PCC-9333 > Crinalium. Next base: position 100,348 of record CAVQDG010000063.1, read on the forward strand.
AAAGCAGAGCGAGAATGGTGTGGTGCGATCGCCTCTTTAGAAGAATTGCTCACTTCAGCGATTGACACTTCTGAGTATAACTGTGAGCCGTCTATAAACGGATTAGTTTTAGCTGCTCCTGTGCCAGTTTTGAGTAATCCTAAACTAATTCCTCAATTTAAAACCGGGATTTTTACTACAGACTCGTTTAATCGTCTAGCTTTAATGCCCTTTAAACTCCCACCTGCTTCCTCAAGCTGTTGTGAAAAAATTAATACTGCTTTAGAGTTGCCATTATTAGAAGCTGATCCATTAACAATGGAACAGTTTTGCCTAGTTTTCACTCGTCAATTTAGCTTAGTGATGGTTTTAGGGGAAGACATCGAGGGAAATCCAGCATTTCAGTTTTCCTTTGATCCTGAAGATATTTTACCAGTGTGGCGATCGCTACGGGCGCGAATCATACTCACAAATCAGCATCAACTACCTCATCTCGATCAGCTTGTGCAGGAGTTTACTCCCATAGCGCCTGATTATCGAATTGTGATGGAATTCACTCGCCAACTGCTAAAACATATACCAGAAGAGATTGCGACTTATAGTAACTCTTTTGGTAAAGTAGGATGCCCTCATGGAGAAACTCCGCAGGAGTATCGGCTAGAAATAAAAAGCAAAGAATTAGAAAATACTATATTCCACTCACAAAATACTTGGAGTGAGCAATTAACTCAAAACTTTAATCAAAACAGTCCCGATGTAGAACTATTACAAGCACTTACTCACGAAATTCGTACACCATTAACTACTATTCGTACCCTTACAAAATTACTATTAAAACGGCGAGAATTAGCACCAGAAGTAATCAAACGTCTGGAAATTATCGACCATGAGTGTACCGAACAAATTAACCGTATGGAGCTAATTTTTCGGGGAGTAGAATTAGCAACATCAACGCCCAAGCAAGCGCCAGTTCACTTAACAACAATTTCTCTAACTCAATTGCTACAACAAAGCATACCTCGTTGGCAACAACAAGCTAAACGGCGTAACTTAACCCTAGAAATTGACTTACCCCAAAAGCTGCCAACAGTAATTACTAATCCTGCCATGCTCGATCAGGTACTTACTGGATTGATGGAAAATTTCACCCGCAATCTACCAGCAGGTGGTCATATTCAAATAGAAGTAACCCCTGCTGGTAATCAACTAAAATTACAACTCCAGTCTCAATTAGATTTAGATGAAAACTCCAAATCAACAACAGACTCACGGAGAAAATTAATTGGTCAGTTATTGATGTTCCAGCCAGAAACTGGTAGTTTGAGTTTGAATATGAACGTCACTAAAAACCTCTTTCAAGCACTTGGAGGTAAGTTAATTGTACGTCAGCGACCTCAACAAGGTGAAGTTTTGACTATTTTTTTACCGCTAAATGTTAGCAACACAGAAGCTATTACTTGTTAATCAGAATAATCACTTAGAGCCTATCTACAGCTTACAAATAACAAAAATGCGGATTAATGTAGCAACTCATAATAGGTAGAAAAAGAGTCAAACTAAATAAACTCAAGATGCTGAAAGTAAAATAAAATTATCCTCTACTTCACACCATCATGGCTATCCCAGAACTCGAAAAACAACTGCTTCAACTTTCAGCCAACGATAAACTGTATATTATCCAACTTTTAGCCCAGAGCCTGACTAAAAATAATAACAACACCCACCCAGAGCAAGCCAGTAAACTCTCAGAATTCTTCCGTCAATCCCCCTTGGCTGAACTTCCAGAAGCACTCGACCTGAACCGAGATTCTAGCCTAGCCCGCGATGCCTTTACCCCATGATCTACCTTCTTGATACCTGCCTAATTTCTGAACTTGTTGCTAAACAACCAAATCAACAAGTTTTAGATTGGCTAGATGCCCAAGTGCCAGAAACACTTTATCTTAGCGTGATTACAATTGGGGAAATCGCTAAAGGCATCAGCAAACTTACCGATTCTAAGCGGAAAGAATCTCTAACAACCTGGCTAAATGAAACCCTACCCAATCGTTTTCAACAAAGAATTTTAAGTATAGATTTTTCAACAATGGTGTTGTGGGGAAACTTAGCCGGACAATTAGAACAGAATGGGCGACCTCTACCCGTTATGGATTCTCTCATGGCTGCGATCGCCCTGCAAAACTCTCTATCACTTGTCACTCGTAACGAAAAAGACTTTGCTGGGACAGGGGTTGTAATCATTAATCCTTGGTCTTTTTAAGCTCATTAGCTGATCAAAGTTCGCTATCTCGCGCCTTCGGCATCAAACTTGTCAGGCTTGAGACAACAGCAATCAACTCACTTGGTTCAATAGGCTTACTCACGTGCATCTGATAACCGGATAAAAGAGCGCGTTTACGATCCTCTGCTCTAGCATAAGCAGTAAGAGCCACTGCTGGTATCTTTCCACCCCTGTCTGGACTCAGCTTTCTTACCTTACCGATAAGCTGATAGCCATCTTCCTCTGGCATCCCAATGTCACTAACAAGAATGTGCATTTGCTCCTGCTGAAGTGCAACTAAAGCCTCTCGTGCAGAGGCGGCTGTAATCACTTGGGCGTTACAACTCTCCAGCACTAACTTAACAAGCTCACGAGCGTCCGCCTCATCATCAACTACTAGCACCTTGATTCCGTCAAGTGTAAGTTGTTCCTCTTGAACGCTGCTTTGATCTTCTGCTGAATAGCTCAATCTCTCATCTTGTTGCGGGTGAACTACAACTAGAGGAAGCGCCACAATAAAAGTAGTGCCTTTACCCTCACCTGCGCTTTTTACTGTGATAGAACCACCGTGCATTTCGGTAAGGTGTTTGACTATAGAAAGTCCTAAGCCTAAGCCTCCGTGCTGGCGTGTGGTTGAAGCATCAGCCTGCCGGAACCGCTCAAATACATAGGGCAAAAACTCTGGTTTAATACCTTGTCCCGTATCAATTACACTAATTTCTATATGGGAATTAACGCGCTCCAAAACAACTTGAACTCTGCCACCTTTAGGAGTAAATTTAATCGCGTTGGCAACAAGATTCCAGATAATTTGTTGTAGCCGAGAGGGATCACCTGAGACAATACCAGCTTGATGATCCAAAACTTTTTGCAGACGAATATTCTTAGCATCTGCTGACCAACGCACAGTCTCAAAGGCAGCTTCAATCACTGCTGCTAGATCAACGCGCTGTACATTGAGCCTGAGCTTTCCAGAGATAATACGGCTCATATCTAAAAGGTCGTCGATCAATTGCCCTTGGACTCTGACGTTACGCTCAATGATATCGAGTCCTTGAGCCATCCTCGCTGCATCCGCCTTGCCTGTGCGAAGCAGTTGCGACCAACCAAGTATGGCATTGAGGGGAGTCCTAAGTTCGTGGGAGAGGGTCAGCAAAAATTCATCTTTGAGGCGACTTGCACGCTCAAGCTCACTTCTGGCTGCTCGTTCGCTTTCCAGAAGTTCCTGCTTCTGTTCTACTAAACGCCTCTGGTATGTGACATTAGTGTTTGTACCAAACCACAACAAAATTTTCCCAGAGGCATCCTTGAATGGGTTTACTCTGGTCAGAAACCACTCAAATTCTCCCTGTGCGTTTCGCAAAGGGAATTCCATATCAAAAGGCTTACCTGTCGAGATCGATGCCGTCCACTGCTCCATCACCTTGGGTAGAATTTCTGGGTCATGGACACTCTGCCACCCCCATCCTTCCATCTGTTCTGGTGTCGTGCCTGTATACTCATACCACTGTTGGTTGTACCAAAATATCCAGCCGTCGGGATTAGCCATCCAAGCAAGTTGCGGAATGCAATTGGCAAGCTGCCGAAACTTGGTTTCGCTTTCTTGAAGTGCTTCCTCAGCTTCCTTCTTTTCCTGTATGTCAAGTACGACACCTGGAAGACTGACAGGGTTGCCTGCGCGATCGCACTCTACCCGCCCCCGTGCAATCACCCAGCGTACAGAACCATCACGCTGTACAATTCGGTACTCGGCTTCGTAATCACTCCGACGTTCGATCGCTGCTTGAATTTCTTCGTTAACCTGCTGGCGATCGTCAGGATGGATAGCACGGACATAGCTTTCTAGGGAGCCACCTGCTGCTTCTTCTTTTGATACAGAAAACAATCGCTCTAGGTTCTGATCCGCAACAACACGATTGTTAATTAAATCAAATGTCCAGGTAGCGATCGCACCTGCGTTTAAAGCTGATTCCAGTCTGGTGCGGATATCAAGCAGAGTTTCTTCTTTCTGCTTTTTGTCGGTGATGTCGGCAACTGTACCCAAGATTTTGATCGCAACCCCGTCAGCGTTGAGAATATGGTGTCCTCTTGCTTCAATCCATCGCCTCTCGTTATCCGTTCGACAGATACGGCATTCAAAATACCATTCTCCACTTGTTGCTAAAGCAGTTTCAAAACTTGCTTGCACTTGGGCGCGATCGTCAGGATGAACATGATTAAGAAACATGGATAATGTCCACTCAGGAAGGAGCGTGTCATAGCCGAATATCTGATCGTGTCGCAGCGATCGAGTAGCTTTCAACGTAGCGAGATCAAGCTCCCACGTTCCGAGTCGGGATACATCAACTATAAACTTTATACGCTCCTCGTTTTCCAGAAACTCCTGTGCTGTTTGCTTACGCTCGGTAATATCCCGACCAACTCCATATAAAACATCTTGTTCTAACGTTGAATGAAGCGCCCAAGAAAGCCACCGATAAGAACCGTTTTGGCATCGAAAACGATGCTCAAATGATGTCGTTGCCGTGCCGTTTTTGAGCTTCTCTAATTCCTGGGTAGTGGCTATGCGATCGTCAGGATGAACTAAATTGATAAACTCTTCTCTAAGTATCTCTTCAATAGTAAATCCCAGCACTCTTTCAAAGCTAGGATTAACTTTTTTAAAATAGCCGTCTGTTCCTACGATGCAAAGTAAATCGGGCGACAGATTGAAGAAGATTTGATCGGATATCATATAAAATAAACTTTTGTTCTTTTTAGAAATTAAATTAACCGTAGATCCAGACGGCTGCTTCTCGAATGGTATACAGATAAACACAGATGTAATACAACAGTTGCAATAATTATAATAAAATTATAAATGGCATTAACAATTGAGATTTTTCTCTTGTTTATTATTAAGTAAATGTCTTTTTGAGGACAATAGCATCAATTTTATTACTTGACAATTACCTGCACACTAAAAAAATAGATGCTTTTGCCCTGTTTCTAATAATTAGCTTTGATGATATATAGGCAGTAGCACCTTAAAGTTGGAACCTCCGCCTAACTTGCTATTGACAGAAATAGAACCTCCACAACGTAGTAATAGTTGTTGCACAATTGTCAAGCCTAAGCCAGCGCCAACAGCCTCTTCCCCATTTACTGCACGTCCCCGATAAAATCGGTCAAAAATTCTAGGAATATCATTAGCTGCAATTCCAATTCCAGTATCTCTAAATTCTAACTGGAGATAGTCACCCTGAAGTTTTGCTAACACCGAAACTATTCCACCGGAAGGAGTGTATTTGATGCTATTGTGTAGCAAATTAATTGCTATCTGTCGCAGCCATGTTTCTAAACATAAAACAGGTGGCAGATGATCGGGTACAGTATAGCCAAGTTGAATCCCTTTTTCTTGAGCAAGCGGCTGATAGGTGCTGACGACACTCGGCACAATATCACTTAAGTTTAGTGGTTGTAGAGATATTTGCTCTGTAGTGCGGTCTAGTTGTGATAGTTCCATTAAACCAGTTATTAGAGAATTCTGGCGATCGCACTGTGTCTCCAACATATGCATATATCGTTGGCGTTGTGTTGGTTTTAATTGCGCTGACTCCAGCAATTTTAAAGCTGTTTTCATGCTTGTCAGGGGCGTTTTTAATTCCTGAATCAAATCATTAAGAAATTCATCTTTAAATATTAGTGAGTCTCGCGGGTGTTTTTTTTCCTGTAGCAATGTACTGTCTGTTGGTGTTTTTTCTAAAACATTGGAAGATAAATCAACATTGCGCTCACGTTTATTTTGCCAAATTTCTTCCTGTCGCTGCAATTGTTTTGCCCAAAAATAATTAAGCAACACCAAATCACAAGTTTCTGGTACTTTAAATAATGAATCCCAATTACTTAATAAATCTTCAGTAGAACTAGCCACATCTGTTTTAACAGTTTCAGATGCCTCTAACCCTGACTGCGTATCAAAAGGTCTCAATGCTGTAGACATTGCCTGTTTAATACCATCCAGAACTCGCCTTACAGTGCTGTTATCAAAAGCACATATTACCTGCAATTGAGTTTTTTTAGACAATTCTCCAGGTTGCCCTGTTGTCAAGTTGCGGAGTCGATGAGCAACAATCACGCCACAAAAATTGTCCGTTAAAATTAACAAAAAATACTCTTGTCGCAAGTAGCTACCATTGATGATTTGAACAGGAAATATTGAAGTACCTCTACCATTTTCTACCCAATCTATTTCTGTTTGCTCCAAATCACATAAATAAATATTTTTTGGGATTGCTACCTGTTTGATGTATTCATCTATCTCTGTTTGCCAAACTTTACCATGTGGGAGTTTTACCAATACAGTTGCAGGTAGTTTTTGCTCAATTAACATATCAATCATCCCCCCTACCATAGATTTCAGCACCGCAGGACTAACTGAAATATCAGCTAAAGATGGCGCTGTATCTATAGCTAACTGGTAAAGAGAGGTATCCATATTGGGGATGAGGTGATTTTGCATGGCTTTAGTGGTATCTAATATCAGACTATCTAAGTAGGTGGCATAAATAACCCCTACTCCTTTAAATTATTAATTAAGGTGCAGGGGTGAGACATTATTCTTTTTTGGAGAGGTAGATTGCGTAAGCCCTAAGTTTTACCTTTTGCTTAAAGCATCTCTTGCTTGTTCGCGATCGTCAAAGTGGATTTTTTCAGTTCCCAATATTTGATAATCTTCATGCCCTTTACCAGCAATTAAAACACCATCGCCAGATTTTGCTTCTAAAATAGCTGTATGAATTGCAGTAGCGCGATCGCTATTTACTATTGGTTTAACTGACTCTGGTATTCCAGCTAAAACATCTTGCAGAATCTTTTCTGGATCTTCAGTACGCGGATTATCAGAAGTTACCACAACTTGATCGGCAAGTTCAGCAGCAATTGCACCCATCAAAGGACGCTTAGTGCGATCGCGATCGCCTCCACAACCAAACACACAAATCATCTTACCCTGAATAAACGGACGCGCCGCTTTTAACAAGTTTTCCAAACTATCCGGCGTATGAGCATAATCTACAATCACACTTATATCTTGCTCAGAAGTAATTTGCACTCGTTCCATCCGCCCTGGAACCCCCACAAATTGTGGTAACGCTTGCACCACAGACTCTAAATCCAAACCTAAATGTAAAACCGCCCCTACTGCTGCAAGTAAGTTTTCCAGATTATACTGACCTACTAACGGCGAAGAAAAAGCCATCTCACCCGCAGGAGTGTGTAGCATTCCACTCACACCTGTTTGCCCATAATTTAGATCGCTTGTCCACAAATCCGCCTTAGAATCATTAACGCTGTAACTCCAAACTTTTTCTGAGGGTAATTTTTCAATTAACCGCTTTCCATAATCATCATCTAAATTAATTACAGCCCGCCCTTGAAGATATTCAGGACTAAAAAGTAAAGCTTTAGCAGCAAAATAATCTTCCATATCGCGGTGATAATCTAAATGATCCTGCGTCAAATTAGTAAACACCGCCACTTCAAACGGGCAACCTAACACCCTTCCCTGCGCCAGCGCATGGGAACTAACTTCCATTACCCCCATTTTGCACCCAGCCGCGATCGCATCAGCTAATTGTTTTTGCAGTTCCACCGCAAACGGCGTGGTATGTGTAGCAGTTTCCTGATAACCAGACCAACGGGTGTAGAGTGTACCGAACAAAGCTGTCGCTTGCTGTTGATGATTGAGCAGAAATTCAATTAAATGAGTCGTAGTAGTTTTGCCATTTGTACCCGTAACTCCAACCAATTGTAATTGTCGCCCTGGATAGCCATAAAAAGCAGTCGCTACAGCAGCACAAGCTTGAGTCATATCTGAGGAAGAAATCACACAAGCATCTGATATCGGATGTTTTTGTGCTGCTTGTGGGGAAACTATAGCAGCGATCGCACCAGATGCGATCGCACTATGCCAAAACTCCCCACCATCAACCCTAGTACCTGGCATCCCAATAAACAAATCCCCTGCTTGACAAGCATGAGAATTAGTTTTCAAACCTTTAACTTCAGCATCCAACGCCGGATGATTAGGCGTTTCCAACAAATTAGGAACAGTTTCTAATAACTCTCGTAACTTCATGTCAACAATTCCTCACACAGATCTCTTGCGCCTATTGTTAACCATTTCGTTACTGATATTTCTGTAGCATTTGCTCCAACTGTCGCACACTAGCACGAGGCGAAGGACGTGGCAGTTGTTGCTCTATACCGTCTTTTTCCCGATATAACACCGGAACCTCATACTGATAAGCTTGAAACCACTCATCACGATTATTGATATCTCTGACTTCTAACTCAACTTCAATACTTTGGACTTGTTCTAGCTTTTCCTGTAACCCTTCGCAGAGGTGACAACCAACTTTGCTATAAAGTATTAACCGCATTCAATCACACCTTCTTTGAACTTATTGCTTGACATTAGAGGCTTTTTAAACAGTACATTTTTTTGATGTATATCTCAGTTTACAGATCAAGAAAATTAATTATAAAAATTGCTACTTCCTTCCCACTAAAAGATTACCGATCATATTCTTCTTCTTCCTTGGCGTTCTTTGCGTCTTGGCGGTTATAAAAATAAATATTCTTTGGGTGGGAAGAGAGTAGTCTACTCAATTGTTTACCTGAGCGAATATTTAGCATAGATAAAAAATAAATCATGGATGTTGCTCAAGATCTTAAAAGCTGTTTCTAAGGTATAATTGACTATACTCAAGATGCGGTTAGACTAAACACCTACTCATGACCCACCCCACAACATCGGCGGTTCAAATTTCTCAGCTTGACCTGGATGCACTAAACAAGAGATTTGATAAGGCATATCCCAAAGAGATTCTGCGTTGGTGTGTAGAGAATATCCCCAACGGATTTGTGCAGACCAGCGCCTTTAATGTGGATGACATGGTGATTACAGATATTCTCTATCGAGAACTGAAACCAGCCATCCCAGTGCCAGTGATGTTTCTCGACACACTCTACCACTTCCCACAAAGTTTGGAACTTGTTGCCAAAAGTAAAGAAATCTACAATCTAGATTTAAAGGTTTACAAAACACCAGACGTAAATTCCCGCGAAGAGTTTGCAGCCAAATATGGTGAAGCACTTTGGGATACAGATATTGCAAAATTCCACGACATTACCAAGATTGAACCTCTGCAACGGGGTCTAGCCGAACTGAATACAGTGGCATGGATTACAGGTCGTCGTCGTGACCAAGCTGTGACTCGTGCTGAGATGCCAGTATTTGAGCTAGATTCAAATGGTCGCCTGAAGGTCAATCCTTTAGCTAGTTGGACTCGTAAAGAAAGTTGGGCTTATGTATTTGAGCATGACGTAATTTATAACCCACTCCATGACCAAGGTTATCCCAGCATTGGCGATGAACCAATTACCACACAAGTAAAAGAAGGTGAAGACGAACGCGCTGGTCGTTGGCGTGGAAGTGAAAAAACCGAGTGTGGAATTCATATATAAGCAATTAGCAATTAGCTTTTAGCGATTAGCTTGAACTCGTTCCCAGGTTGAACCTGGGAACAGTTGTTAGAGGAACCCTGCCTCCTGATAATTGATAATTAAATATAGTTTTATTGAACTTGTTATTGGTTAAACCTATATAACGATAGTTGCAATGTCTGCTCTTTTTAATTAATAATTGTTAATTGTTAATTGTTAATTGTTAATTGTGATTAAAATCCTCCATCTATCCGATATACACATGGGAAGTGGTTTTTCCCACGGACGGATTAATCCAGAAACAGGATTAAATACGCGGTTGGAGGATTTTATGAAAACTCTGTCGCTGTGCATTGATAAAGCGACAACAGAACCTGTTGATTTAGTATTATTTGGTGGGGATGCCTTTCCTGATGCTACGCCCCCGCCTTATGTACAGGAAGCATTTGCTACTCAGTTTCGCCGTTTAGTTGATGCGAAAATTCCTACTGTATTGTTGGTAGGAAATCACGATCAGCATTCACAAGGACAAGGTGGTGCTAGTTTATGTATCTATCGTACATTAGGTGTACCTGGATTTGTAGTGGGCGATCGCATCGCTACCCATCGCATCCCAACTCGTAATGGCATGGTTCAGATACTAACCCTTCCTTGGCTTACTCGTTCAGCTTTACTAACTAAACCAGAAACAGAAAATCTTTCCCTTACAGAAATTAATAAATTATTAATAGAGCGACTTGAACCAGTATTAGAAGGGGAAATTCGCCGTTTAGACCCAGAAGCGCCAACTGTTGTTCTAGCTCACTTAATGGCAGATAACGCCAATTTAGGGGCAGAACGGTTTTTAGCAGTAGGAAAAGGCTTTACTATTCCCCTATCCTTACTAATTCGTCCCTGCTTTGACTACGTGGCGTTAGGTCATGTTCACCGCCACCAAAACCTCAATAAATCTAACGACCCCCCTGTAATTTATCCAGGTAGTATCGAGCGAGTTGATTTTTCTGAAGAGAAAGAAGATAAAGGCTATATATTACTTGAGCTAGAAAAAGGCAAAGCTCAATGGGAATTCTGCCCTTTACCAGTCCGCACCTTCCGCACCATTGATGTAGATGTATCTGCTTCAGATGACCCACAAGCGGCGCTACTCAAAGCTATCGGCAAAAAAGATATCAAAGACGCTGTAGTGCGATTAATTTACAAACTGCGTTCTGAACAACTCGATGAAATTGAGACAGCATCTATACATCAAGCCTTAAGTGAAGCTCATACTTATAGTATTCAAGCAGAATTAGTTAGTCAGTTAGCGCGACCTCGTTTGCCAGAACTTGGTTCAAGCGCCAGTATTGACCCAATGGAAGCGTTAAAAACTTATCTTGACAATCGGGAAGACCTCAAAGATATTTCTGCTTATATGCTAGAAGCAGCACAAAGGTTACTAGCTGCTGAGGAAGAAGCATGGTCTAATAGCCTTGATGCTGAGGATGATATAGATAAGTCAGCAAAAAAACAGTTGCAGACAAGTAATAAATCTAGTCAACTACGCCTGTTGTAGAATTATTCCTCAAAAAATACTTGTTAATCTGCCAGACTTTCGGTAATACTTGCTCATTAGACCTCTCCAAACATCAATGTAGAGACGTACCATGCTACGTCTCTACCAGGGTTCTGAATAACCCAACCTTAATTTCTGGAGATGTCTATTAGCTAGTTAGTTAACTGAGTATACATTTTGCCAAAATTCCTTCTATTACCTATCCCTAACTCTCCCCGAACTTCAGGGAGAAAGGGAAATTTACTAATCCCGCCTTTAAAGCGGGCATTAAGAGCCTATCTTTCAAAATAGATAAGTCACTCTTAAATATCTGCGTTTATCTGCGTTTATCTGCGGTTAAATACTCTTAAAAGGACTTTTACCGATAGGCTCTAAGGGCTAATTTGGCGATTCTTGCAAGAAGTCTAGTGTAAAAACCATATAGGAATATGTGCTATGTCATTGTCTGGGCTTAAGCGACTGCTGGTAGGTGAAAGCTTGCCAACGAGTGCTCATGCCGAAGAAAGATTAAGTAATGCCGCAGCCTTAGCGGTTCTTTCTTCTGATGCTCTCTCATCCGTTGCTTATGCAACAGAAGAAATTTTATTAGTGCTGGTAGCTGCTGGGAGTGCTGCTCTTAGTTTGTCTCTCCCAATTGCTGCAACAATTATATTGCTGCTAGGAATAGTAATACTGTCCTATCGACAGACGATTAAAGCTTATCCACAAGGAGGCGGCTCTTATATCGTTGCTCGTGAGAATCTAGGTTTATATCCAGGTTTAGTCGCAGGTGGTTCACTGCTAATTGACTACATCTTGACGGTGACAGTAAGTATTTCTGCGGGTACAGCCGCTCTTACGTCAGCCATTCCAGTACTACAACCCTATACAGTAGGACTGTGCATAATTTTCGTATTTTTAGTGATGCTGGCAAATCTTAGGGGAGTCAAAGAAGCAGGCAATATCTTCATGGTTCCCACTTATGCCTTTATTGTCGGTATTTTTGTATTAATTGCCCTTGGGTTATTTCAACAATTTACTGGTCATTTACCAAAGACTTATCCTGAGATTCCAGTCAGAGAACCACTAACGTTATTTTTTATTCTGAGAGCTTTCTCGGCTGGGTGTACAGCATTAACAGGGGTAGAAGCTATTTCAGATGGCGTGTTAGCTTTTAAACCCCCAGAGTGGAAAAATGCCCGTAAAACATTGTTATACTTGGGTGTGATTCTAGGAATTATGTTTATCGGAATCACTTACTTAACCCACAGTTATCACATTGCGCCTGAAGAGGGACAAACAGTAGTTTCTCTGTTGGGTCGTCATATTTTGGGCGATACTAACCCTTTTTATTACTTTATCCAAGTAGCCACGCTGTTGATTTTACTTTTAGCAGCTAATACTAGCTATGCGGATTTTCCTAGACTTGGTTACTTTTTGGCACGTGATGGGTTTTTGCCAAGACAATTATCGCTGTTAGGCGATCGCTTAGTTTACTCTAATGGCATTATTGTATTAAGCGTTTGTGCTGCTTTGTTAATCATCGTGTTTAAGGGTGAAGTCAACGCAATTATTCCCTTATATGCGGTGGGGGTATTCACTTCATTTACCTTATCCCAAGCGGGAATGGTAGTTCACTGGTACAAGGAGAAGGCACCTAACTGGGCTGCTGGTGCTTTGATGAACGGTTTAGGCGCAACTGCGACAGCAGTTGTTTTGGTGGTAATTGTTCTGACTAAATTTTTAGGCGGTGCTTGGTTAGTTGTTGTGGCGATTCCTTTGTTAGTCGGCTTATTTTTAGCGATTAATCGTCACTATAAATATGTAGCAGAGCGACTCAGCCTACAAGATTTACCACCTAGAGGTTACATTCCCCGACCTAAAACTGAAGTTGTTACTCATCCGGCAATTGTGATTGTAGGGCAACTAAATCGAGGAACGGTTGAAGCGTTAGATTATGCCCGTAGTATTGCCGATGAAATTGTAGCTCTCAATGTTGCTATTGGTGATACAGACAGAGAAAAACTACAACAAAAATGGCAACAGTTTGAGCAAGATATTCCCTTACATATTCTGGACTCTCCTTATCGCTCAGTAATTGAGCCAATTTTAGATTTTGTTAGCGAGTATGAAGATAAACATCCTGGGGTGTTGTTTACAGTCATCATTCCTACTTTTGTTACGCGCAATTGGTGGGAAGGTTTTTTACACAACCAAACTGCTTTCTTTTTAAAGCAAGCTTTACGCGCTCAAAAAAGCCGAGTAGTTACTACTGTAAGGTATTACTTATAAATCAGTTATCAGTCATCAGTTATCAGCCGTTACACTAATAACTGATGATGGTTGTTAAGAAAACAAAACTTACGCCTTCTAGGTTAATAGACTTATTGCAAAAATTAGTTAGACCATCTGTGTGCATCTGTGTTTATCTGTGGTTAATTATCCAAAATTTGACTAAGGAACCACGAAGTCTACTGATAATTGTTAATTGATAATTGTTAATTGATATGAAATTGCCTAATCATCGCTGGCAAATTGCCCCCGCGCAGGTAGAATTAGCTCAAAAATTAGCTGAAGTTACCCATCTTTCACCCCTAATAGCCCAAGTATTAATTAATCGCGGAATAGAAACGCCACAACAAGCGCAGTTATACTTAAATCCCGAATCCTCGGTATTACCTGCGCCAGTCGATGAGTTTCCAGATTTAGCAATGAGTGTCGAGTTGTTAAAAGAAGCGATCGCAACTCAACAAAAAATTGCTATCTGTGGTGACTATGATGCTGATGGTATGACTAGCACTGCTTTATTACTTAGAGCATTACGCTGGTTAGATGCCCAAGTAGATTACGCCATTCCTAGTCGGATGAAAGATGGTTACGGCATCAATATCCGAATTGTCGAAGAATTTTATTCTGAAGGTGTCCAACTAATTCTCACTGTAGATAATGGCATTTCCGCAGTGGAACCAATTGCGAGGGCGCGAGAACTTGGCATCAAAGTGATTATTACAGATCACCACGATCTCCCCTCAATACTACCTCCAGCAGACGCTATCCTCAATCCCAAATTAATTCCAGAATCTTCTCCCTATCGTGGTGTAGCTGGAGTAGGAGTTGCTTATATTTTGGCAGTTTCCCTCGCTCAAAGCTTAGGTAAACATCAAGGATTAACTACACAGCTACTAGAATTATTTACCCTGGGAACTATTGCCGACTTAGCACCCCTCACAGGGGTTAACCGTCGCTGGTTAAAGCGAGGCTTACGACTACTACCCGAATCTCAAATTACAGGCGTACAAGCTTTAATCCAGATAGCAGGGGTACAACAGTCAACAGATAACTCTACAAAAGAAAACCCCACCTCTAACACTACCCAAGCGAGTATTAAGGGTAAAGTTGAAAACACAAATCCCAAATGCCTTAAACCAGAAGATATCGGTTTTCGCCTTGGTCCTCGGATTAATGCCATCGGAAGACTTGCTGATCCCCAAATTGTGATCGACCTCCTTACCACAACAGACATGGGAATAGCACTAGAGAGGGCAATGCAGTGCGAACAAATCAACCGACACAGACAGCAACTTTGCGAACAAATAGAACTGAGTGCGATCGCACACATCGAAACAAATCATTTAAACTTACATCAACAAAGAGTCTTACTAATAGTCCAACCAGATTGGCATCATGGTGTAATTGGCATAGTCGCCTCTCGCTTACTAGAACGCTACGGAGTACCCGTCTTCATCGGCACCTACGAACACCCAGCAACCCATGACAATGAATTAACCACACATCCCACAGACATCCCATCCGTTGCCTCTTCCCCACCCAAACCCCACCCCCACACAGACACCCCATCCGTTGCCAGGGGTTCAGCAAGAGGCATCCCCGAATTCCACATCTTTGAAGCCTTAGAATATTGCAAAGATTTATTAAGCAAATATGGCGGACATAAAGCAGCAGGTGGATTTTCTTTCCCAGCCGAAAACTTAGAAGAATTGCGATCGCGATTAAGCGAATTTGCTCACCAATGCTTAGAACCAGAACATCTCAAACCCCTAATTTCTATAGATGCCCAAGCTAACTTAGAACAAATTAATTTAGATTTATACAACCAAATTGATGCCTTACATCCCTGCGGAATTGAAAACCCCGATCCAATTTTTTGGACTCCTAATGTTCGAGTAATTGAGCAACAACAAGTTGGCAAAGGTCATATTAAACTAACTCTTGCATCAAATAACCAACCATTCCAAATTAAAGCAATAGCATGGCGTTGGAGTGAGTATTTCCCTTTATCATCAAGAGTAGATATAGCCTACAAGTTGCGCCAAAACACTTGGAATGGTAACACTAATATTGAGCTAGAATTAGTCAGCGTTAGACCTGTAGCAATAACTTCAACGCTATCGGCTGATCGTACTGCTGAGTTTGATTATAATCAACGCCAATATAGCTGTAGCCTATCTGAATCTTTACAAGAAATCCGAATCCAAAATCCTGAAGGCAAAATTCTAGCAGTTCAAAAAGGACAAAAAACCGGAATTTTGGCTAAAACACCAGAACATACTTCAGAAGTCGATATTACGCAACCGCCTTATTATTCATTAATAAAAGCGGCTATGAGTGCTTTAAAAATACCTGCAAATCAATGAACAATTATTGCAATTTTCAGTTAAGTGAGGTACAAAAATTGAAAAATATTGTAGTGCGAGCATCTTGCTCGCTAGAGATTTCTAGCGAGCAAGATGCTCGCACTCCTGTACCTCATAAATATGAAAACTGCTATATCAATTATCAATGAATATTTTTTAGCTTGCTTGCCACGCACCTTAAGTTATGAATAAAAGAATTCGCTATTTAAACCCCAATCGCGAAAGTCGTGGGTGACTTAATAATTGTTAATTGTTAATTGTTAATTGATTATGAGCTATGAGGGTTGAGTTAAAAGTTACAACTCAAAACTCATAACTCAAAATTCTCTATTTAGAGGTTGCCACGTACTGCTGCCAATACGAAGATCACCGCAGGACCAGCAATTACGATCAACGCTAGCATGGATAATTGAGCAATAACTTCCCAGTTGATATTGCCTAATGCACTGAAAATCTCCATTGTTCCTCCCAAATTGCTCCAACTAATTAGATGGCTGATCTTCTAAAATTAGCCATATCATTTTACCCAGCTAATGCCAGACTAATTTAAGAAATTTTACAAAACTATAAATAAGTATATGAAAGCATAAAACTGGTTTTTTGACACCCAATGCTATCAGAAGCTTTGCCTAAAACCTTTGTAGAGACGCGCCATGGCGCGTCTCTACATTAATCTAAAGCGTTTAGGCGCTGAAAACCAAAAAACGTTAAGCTCATTGTAGCAATAACTTTTTCAGCCGAAGAGTGAACTATGGGGACTTGGCTTTGTGTAAAGGAATGTGGCGCTTGCTGTAATCTTGACCCAACTGATCGACCAGATTTGGAGCAATATTTATCTCCAGAAGAATTAGAACTGTATTTGAGTATGGTTGGTGAAGGCGGATGGTGTATAAATTTTGACCAACAAGAGCGAGAATGCCGCATATATGAAGCTCGTCCTCGCTTCTGTCGCGTAGAAGCCGATGTATTTGCAGACTTATACGGGGTTGAATCAGAGGAGTTAAACGAGTTTGCGATTGAGTGTTGTCGCCAGCAGATAGAAGGAGTTTATGGCGATCGCAGTTTAGAAATGGTTCGCTTTAACCGCGAAGTAGGCATTTAACTAAGAGAGAGAGGAGGGAGGAGAGAGGAGAGAGGGGTAAGGAGTGATTAATTACCAATTGATCCATCTTGATATTTTTACTACTTATCTGAGAAAATGAAAGAAATATGAAAATTTAGCGCAAAACATAAAAGAAGAGTGAAAAGTTCCACTTTGCCTTATAGCCTGCCTATTTTGGAAATTACGACTAACTCGGAGTCAGTCACGCCAATTACTACAGTGTCATCTTCACGGGTGAATTCTACTCAAAGCCCAAAGCAGCAAGCTAAGGCAAAAGCGGGTGGAGTATGGGGTGTATTTACTTCCACATTCTTCACAATTTTTCTAGCAGAAATGGGAGATAAAACCCAGTTAGCTACTTTATTAATGAGTGCAGAATCTCAATCTCCCTGGTTAGTTTTTGCTGGCGCTGGTACTGCACTAATTGCTACAAGCTTAGTAGGTGTCTTGCTAGGGCAGTGGTTAGCTAAGAGCCTTTCTCCTAAAACTCTGGATGCTTCAGCAGCCGCACTCCTACTCTTCATTGCTGTGACACTGCTATGGGATGTGGTCAACAATTAACAATTATCAATGAACAATTATCAATTACCTACAACTTTCGCGCTGGGGCTTGAAATTAACAGATTTATTGATTTTTTATAACTCAAGTTAAGGGCTGGCATCCTTGAATTGATAATTGATTAAGGTCTTGCACCCTTAAATTGATAATTGTTTATTGATTATGCGCTGGCATCCTTGAATTGATAATTGATAATTGTTAATTGGTAATTGATTATGGATTGGCAACTTTTAGGACTAAGTTTTATTACTGTGTTTGTGGCAGAAATTGGAGATAAAAGCCAATTAGCAGCGATCGCATTAGGAGGTAGTTCCAAATCACCCCGCGCCGTATTTTTTGGTTCAGTGACAGCACTACTACTGGCGAGCTTTTTGGGAGTGCTGGCGGGTGGGCAGATGGCAACTTTATTACCTGCACGTATACTTAAGGCGATCGCCGCTATTGGGTTTGCTTTAATGGCTGTACGACTGCTATGGCAAGAAAAAGATTTAGCAGAAGACGAAGAGTAATAAAACTTACGCCCCTGCTAAGATCGCCTATAAATGCGATCGCACAAATTTCTCTAACCTATCGATCCCCTTTTCAATTGTTGGCGTGTCTGTCGCATAAGAAAGGCGGATATGATCATCAGCACCAAAAGCGATCCCTGGAATCACAGCAACTTGCTGTTGCTCCAGCAAAGCATCGCAAAACTCCAAAGAGTTCATACCAGTCTTGCTAATATTGGCAAACAGATAAAACGCCCCATCAGGTTTAACAGTAATTAAACCTGGAATAGCATTAAGTCGATCTAGCATTACCTGCCGTCTTTGAGCAAAAGCTTGGCGCATCTGTTCTACACAGTCTTGTGAACCTGACACAGCAGCTAAAGCACCATACTGAGCAAAAGTACAAACATTCGAGGTACTGTGGCTTTGAATGGTTGTCACAGCCTTAATAATCTCTGCTGAACCTGCCAGATATCCTAAACGCCAACCAGTCATAGAATAAGCTTTAGCAAATCCATTACTGATGATAGTACGCGCAAAAATTTCTGCTCCTAGTGACCCAATACTGATGTGCTGAGTATCGTCGTAGATAATTTTTTCGTAGATTTCATCAGAAACTACCAAAATATCTTTTTCGACGACTACCTCTGCCAAGGCTTGAATTTCTGATGGCGTATAAACTGCTCCTGTAGGGTTAGAAGGAGAGTTAAGGATAAATAACTTAGTTTGTGCCGTAATCGCTTTCCGCAGTTGCTCTGGAGTGATTTTATAGCCACTTTGAGCATCTGTAGATACAATCACTGGTTTACCACTAGCCAACTTAACCATATCTGGATAACTCACCCAGTAGGGTGCGGGGATAATAACCTCATCACCTGGATCTAGTAACGCCAGCATCAAGTTAAATAAGGAATGTTTGCCGCCATTAGTCACAATTACATTTTTGGCATTGTAGTCTAGGTGGTTGTCGGTGCGAAGCTTACTCGCTATCGCTTCCCGTAACTTTGGCTCACCTGCTGCTGGTCCATACTTCGTTTTACCAGAATCTATTGCCTGTTTAGCTGCGGCTTTAATATGCTCTGGGGTATCGAAATCTGGTTCACCAGCGCTGAAACTACAAATATCAATTCCTTCCGCCCTCATTGCCTTAGCTTTAGCGGAAATTATCAGTGTTAAAGAAGGAGTTACCTGATCAACTCGTGCTGCCAGCTTCATGCTTTATAAACCCAAGAGACTATATTTCGCGATCGCAATGCGCCACTGTTACCACCTGATCGAATCGGAAAGTGCGAAATGGTAACGTCTAGGCATCTGCCAAATGTATAATTTTTCATAAGATCTCGCAATCCGTCTAGATTACCGCACTACAGTCGCCAGTTTATCCACACATGGATGGGCAATTATCTAGTTATTCTGACAATTTTGGCGCTACCCATCACAGTCTGATCGCTGTATAGCAGTCTAAGAAGAAAGCTTTAGGTGTCGCTATTGATACTTGCCCTAGCTTAATCTGACTTAAACTCTTAAGATTAATATACGATTAGGGTTTTAATTTATCTGCCTAGATTTATAGTCTAAATATTGATTTCTACATCATCATTTTTGCTACAGATAGTAATATTGTGTCGGGTTGATTACCTATATTTAGAGCTAAAGCACCAAATCCCGTGGAAGCGGAGCAATTGGAATTATGGTTATATTGACCAGACTAGATAAGAATCTCTGCAAGCAGAGAACAGCACATCAAGTACATGACCTCCTGTTAAACTCGCAGTTGATGACCAGTATTTACCCATCAGTTTCTAGAAACCAATTAATCGAGCGTCGCCACCTGTTGCGCCGTCAACGTCAAATTAAGTCTTTGCAGTCGATCTGGCGATCGCTGTTTCTCAGTAGTCTAGCTGGTAGTTTAGTTTGGGTAACAGCGCAACCCAATTGGATAATTCGTAAGCCAGGGCAAATTGCTGTTGAGGGTAATCAATTGCTATCCGCTCAATCCATTCGATCACTTTTGTCCCTAAAATATCCTCAGTCATTGCTGCGCCTGCAACCAGACATCTTAGCTAAAGAGTTAGAATCACAAGCCCCAATTGCTGAGGCTACTGTCACCCGCCAACTATTGCCGCCTAGCTTAAACATCCAAGTCAAAGAGCGACAGCCAGTAGCGATCGCACTCTATCCTAGCAGCAATTTACGCAAATCTAATTTGGCTTCCTCCCTTGAGCCATCTCTACAGGGACAGGTAGGATTGTTAGATCAGCAAGGCGTCTTTATAGCGATGGATAGCTATAAAGATATTCAACCGCCTCATCAGTTACCAACTTTAAAAGTTATTGGCTTTAGCGATCAGCAACGTCCATACTGGTCTCAACTTTACCAAGCGATCAGTCATAGCCCAGTCAAGGTTTTAGAGATTGATTGCCAAAATCCCGCCAACTTAATAATTCAAACCGAACTTGGCAAGGTGCATTTGGGGTCTTACAGTTCCATGCTACCCTTTCAACTCAATGTGCTTGATAGAATGCGTGAACTCCCAGCGCATATAAGAAGTGAGATGGCTTATATTGACCTAAAAAATCCCGACTCACCTTCAATTCAAATGCTCAAAGCCAAGATCTAGCCAATGGGCAGATTAATTTAATGATTAAATTCTCAAGATCATATTGCTACTTCTAGTTTAGCTACTTGAAAATCTCAACGCTTAGGCTGAAAAGATGTTATAAAATCTACCCATCCCGGATTCTTTATTGTTGCCAAAATTATGTAGTCAAAAACGCAAATTCTGAACGAAAGGATTAATCACCTGAGTACTAGGGCAGCAAATTACACACCAATAATTCAAACAAATGAGCTATTTATATGATCAAATTCTGATATTCAAACAACCAATCATCAGGATATCCTATGCCATTGATAGCACTGAATTGTAAGTTCGAGTCATAAGATTAATAGGGTAGCTTTAAGCCTTAACCTTTATTGAAACCTTAAATAAATGTTTATAGTGTTACAAAAATATATAACATAACATAGTTGACTGTTATCGCTCTTCTCAAACTAAAAAGTTGTTTATCTACCATTTTCTATTGCAATGACGCTTAATAGTACACTAGGGCTTAACCGTCAAAGTTCTGATAACTCAGGAAACGCAGGTCTTTCACTCGCCGTGAACAACTCAAATCCGTTTAATAACTCTGGGTATTTAGGCTCCACTTATGATTCTAGAAGCACCCCGATAGAAGAATCCAGGAGTGACAACATCGTGCCTAGCAGCATCGCCAAAATAAAAGTCATTGGTGTTGGTGGGGGCGGAGGCAATGCTGTTAACCGCATGATTGCCAGTGAATTGAATGGGGTTGAATTTTGGACTCTAAATACAGATGCCCAAGCTTTATCCCATTCCTCTGCTCCCAGACGCTTGCAAGTAGGACAAAAATTAACCCGTGGTCTTGGTGCGGGTGGAAATCCAGCGATTGGTCAAAAAGCTGCTGAAGAATCTCGTGATGATATTGCCGCCGCCCTAGAGGGTACTGATTTAGTATTCATCACTGCTGGAATGGGAGGTGGTACTGGCACAGGTGCTGCCCCAGTTGTGGCAGAAGTAGCAAAAGAAATGGGAGCCTTAACAGTTGGCGTGGTGACACGTCCTTTTCTGTTTGAGGGTCGCCGTCGCACCAACCAAGCCGAGGAAGGTATTGCGGCATTACAAGGACGAGTGGATACTCTGATTGTGATCCCTAACGATAAGTTGCTGTCAGTAATTTCCGAACAAACCCCAGTGCAAGAAGCCTTTCGAGTAGCGGATGATATCCTACGCCAGGGTGTTCAAGGGATCTCAGATATTATTACTATTCCTGGTTTAGTTAACGTAGATTTTGCCGATGTCCGTGCCGTGATGGCAGATGCTGGTTCTGCACTGATGGGTATTGGGATTGGTTCTGGAAAATCAAGAGCGAGAGAGGCAGCGATGGCAGCTATTTCTTCTCCGTTACTAGAGTCTTCTGTAGAAGGAGCTAGAGGAGTTGTATTTAATATTACTGGCGGTAGCGATCTAACGCTCCACGAAGTGAATGCTGCTGCGGAAACCATTTATGAAGTTGTTGATCCCAACGCCAATATCATTTTCGGGGCGGTGATTGACGACAGGTTGCAAGGTGAAATCAGAATTACTGTAATTGCCACTGGTTTTACTGGTGAAACTCAAGCGGCGGCACCAGCCGCCAGGGTAGCGCCACCTCCGAAGCGATCAATGGGCAATCCTATCCCTCCTAGCCCAGGGATTGATCCTAGACCTCAACAGGGATTGGATATTCCTGATTTTCTTCGTAATCGGCGACCTCCTCGTTAATGAGAAATTTGAGATTTTAAGTTAAAATCTCAAATTTTTAGAGTTATTAGGGTGACTATCAATAATATGTGTGCCAACCCACTTGAGATTTTTGACACTCTCAGGTCGCACATACACTGAGATTCTACTGACAGGATTAGATTAAGAGTGTTATCTATATCTAAACCTCGTTACGACCGTCAAACGCCGTCTACCTAGTCACCAATCGTCAAGCTGAGGTTTCTAGCTACTTTTATGTTCCTGATGCTTTCAGAATCCATCGTATCGCCAAATCACGGTACGCTCCACAACCTGCCATTGTTCACTCTTTCTTGTCATACTGCCGTTAGGACTTAAACAAAGACCGTTGTTTCATGGGAGTCGGGATTTCTCCGATACTAGGATGCTTCAAAACGTAGATGTTTTTGTTCTTACTCACATTTCTAATTTTATCATAAATCCAACGGCGGTTAAAACCGCCCGTGTCGCTTCCCTAGAGAGGTCTAAAGACACTGAGTTTCCCGCATCCCGTATTTTTCTATGATTTGTTAACAAGTTGAAAAATGACTATAAGCTGACTTTAATTAAAATTATCCTTGCCTTACAGAAGTTTTGCTCAAGTCATAACGTTTTATCCAAGTATCAAACAACAGATGCACAATAATACACCTCCTGGTCATTCTAGGCAGACAAATAGTAACTCCCACCGCCCTTCTGTACCAATTTCCGTTTACCGAGAACTAGCAGCAGAATTGCAGGCAACACAAGCCATGCTAGACTCCCTCAATGCCCAAAACCAGCAATTAGTTCAGCAAAATCAATTGCTGCGGCAAGAGGTGGAAAAAGCTGTTCACTCAGCTATTTATATGCAGCAGGTAGTCGCTTCCTTAAAACCAGTTCGCTTCGGTGAAGCTTCCTCTGCTTACCCAGAAGAACATCGAGAATTAAATCAAGCTAGTCATAGCCTAGCGGTGCGTCGTCCAAGACAGACAGCAGCTATTGCACCTGTAGACGCACCAGCCCCCTTAGCATTTTCTGAAAAGTTCTATACAGAACAGCAAGAACCTAGAAACCGTCGTCCTGCACCACCAGAAAGCACCTCAGAAGTTAGCGGCTTATGGTTAGCTGTAGCAATTGTGGCAATCGTACTGACAGCGTTTGGTACTGGCTTCTTGATTGTGCGACCTCTGTTGAGCGGTCGTTAATTAGCAATGTTGGTATATATACGTTTTTAACCAAGCTACCAGAATTTACCTGTAGCTTGGTTAAAATTTTGATGATTTTGAGAGAATCTCAAACAGTCGCTTATCAGTAAACAGTTAACAGTTAATAGTAAACAGTGAGTGTCTTTATCCTTGGGTTTAAGACCCCAACTTTATTTTAAATCTTTGTGGAGCGCGATGGTTGGGCGGGTTTGAATCCCCCACCAAAAGCCATGATTACTGTTTACTGTTTACTGTTTACTGTTTACTGTTTCAAATAGACTTATTAGGTCGATCAATTATTGATTGACCATGAGTATCAACGTCTAACTCTTCTCTGCGTACTTGCTCTTCGACTTGAACAACTTCTTGTTCTACTTCCTTACTTACCTTAACTTCTTCACGCACAAAGGCTTGCTTTTGAATATCAGCCGTTTCTTCATATACATCAAGGCGTGTAGTTTCTGAGGAACCAAAGTTAACGGTAGCAGGGTCTACAGCAACGCCAGCATCAGTTGGGGTGATGCGCTCAACAACTACTCGTTCTTTCTCTACAGGCACAGCAACACGCGCTGTGTCGGTTTCTACGCGCTTACCAACGGTAACTTCGCCAGCCTTGACTCGTTCTTTATCTGCTACTAGGCGCTCTTCATAGAGCTTGAGATAGGCATCGCGGGCAGCGTGTTTGGCTTTTTCCCAAGGTACGCCGGAACTAGCGTACTTTTTCTCATAATCACTTTGTAATTCTGGCTCAACTTCATCATAAGTTTTGTCAGTATCAGCATAGCGACTGAAACCTTCATATCCTGTACTGTATGCAGGCTGATAGGCATCATAACTGGTATCTGGTTCAACGTAAGGACGAGATGCGTAGTTATCTTGCCAGTAAGTATCTTCTTCTGTAGGGTTAACTGCTTCAGCCGCACCTTTGCCAACTAATCCGCCCGCTACTGAACCGATAACACTACCAACAACGGCTCCGATAGGACCACCAACAACACCACCAATTGCTGCACCCATTGCGCCTGCGCCAGCAGCACCAATACCTGTACCTACTGGATGGGAACCTGGTTCGCCAGAGATGGGATCACGGTTAGCGTCATGTTCTGAATTACTCATTCTTTTCTCCTAAATTTTGATTGTTTGTGATCAAAGCTTTGTAATTAGCTTTGGTGTAAGTCTGATAGTTAAGATTATGACTACGGGTGTATATTAAAAACAGCCTTTTGACACTCTCAGGTCGCACCTACACTGAGATTCTGCTGACAGAGGCAAACTCTCGCTGCGACCGTCAAACGCCGCCTAAACACTTCATATCAACTACCGACACTACCGATGTTGTCATCGCGTTTACTTTTATTGTTTCCAATGCTTTCAGAATCCATCGTATCGCCAAATCGCGGTACGCTCTACAACCTGCCATTGTTCACTCTTTCTTGTCATACTGCCGTTAGGACTTGAACCTAACCGTTGTTTCATGGGAGTCGGGATTTCTCCGATACTAGGATGCTTCAACACGTAGATGTTTTTTTGTTCTTACTCACCTTATGAACAAGATTAACAGCTAAACAGTTGGGGTCTGTCACTCTTGGGAGAGAACCATCGTCTATCTGAAGTTGTAAAAATTAGTTTATGAGAGTTAAATATCAAAATATTAAGTTTTGAAACATCCTCCCAACTCTCTATGAGACATCTCCAGAAATTAAAGGTGCGTTACATATAACCCTTTTAGAGACGCGCCATAGCGAGTCTCTACATTCTTTTTTGGAGATGTCTATTCGGTATAGGGAGAAAGTATCAAAATATTTTTTGATGTTTTCTAGGCAAGTTCTTCTGTAACTAATCTGCGAATAATTTCCGTGACTTCTGTTGCTATTCGGGAATCAAGTTGTGCTAAATTGTTACTGGCTCCACGTAGAGCGATGCTAAAGGTTCTAAGTTTAGCTGGCTGACCTTGAAATTTAGGTATTTGATCGATAAATTGCACAAATGCTATATAGACAATCTCATGTCTTTTGTTGCTATCACTATAGCCGTTGCCTAACTTAGAAATAATAACTGGAGAAGTGATTAAACCGTCTATACCTAAGACTTTAATCGCTAAGTCTGTATAACGGGCTGCATCAGTTCCCATTGCTCTGACAATACTTTCTAAGCTATGCCACTGCGCCCCTGGTAGACGTAAGGCTGGTGCTAGGTGGTGATGCCATCCCAACATAGAAATGAAACGAGTTAAATCGTAGGCAGTAACAAGGTTATTACCTGCTGAACTTGGAGGGGCAGCACTTAATAAAACCTTACCTTTTTTGGCATCAAATATTTGGGGGTTATCTATAAAAGCAGGTTCACCGTAACTGCCACGAAATTCTAAGGTATTATTGCCTGTAATTTTTTGTACCCAAAGTTCTAGCCCTGGACGAGTTTCAAATCTTTTGAACATTGCAGCTACAGAGTTTGAAGTAGCTATGGCATCTCCATAACTCACTACATCTACTGCTAAATCATAAACGGGATAACTTTTCTTGTGTTTATCTTGATCTTTAATTAGGCAATTGTCAATGTCAGAGTCAGAGAATTTGCTATTAAGTTTGGAAATAATATTAAGGATAGGGAAAATTTTAGTAGCACTCCAAAATTGACCTTTGTTAAGAGCATTTCTGCCTAACCAGTGGGTTTTTATTTGCCCGTCTACAAAACTACCAATGCAAATGCAGGCTTCTTTGATATCTGGATGGAGAAAATCTAAGCTTTCTTTATCAATTGGCGGTATTTGACCAATTTGAGGATAAGGGGTAAAGGTGACTGTTTTGTTGGAACCTTTTAGTACAATTGTTTCACCAGAGGAAATAACATTTGCGCCATCAGGTTTTTCTTTAAGGCGTTCGGGATATTGTTTGATATCTTGCTTGTAGGGTGATTTTTGTACACCTTGATATAAGAAAACTAATTTGCCATTAGCTGCGCCCAGATTGAGGGCATTTTTCATAAATAGTTTATAAACTCTTATTCTATCTTTCGCTAATTCTAATTTTTCTAGGGTAGCATTGTCATTATTTGGTTGACTATTATCATTAGTTGGTGTATCTGAAAAAGAGTTAACCTGTTGACCAGCAATGGCTTGCTGTATGGCGTTAGTTACTTGAGTTTTCTTATCTGCGATCGCACTCGCAATAATTCTGCCTGCTATAACTTGGGCGTTATAATTATCTGGGGCAAAAAAATTTCCACCGAATCCAGATGCCCATTTATTCCAGTTATTAACTAACTTAGCAACTTCTTTATCAGCTATTTGTTGACTTTTAAAGATTGAGTAAAAAGCGGCAACTGCATCTTCATTACTAACAGAGTTTTGTGGAGGAGTTACAGGTGAGTTAACTTGTTGCCCATCTAATGCTTTTTTGATGACAACTGCTACTTTTATCTTGGCGTTTTCGAGTTCTTGCGCTAGTTTTTTACCAATGAGAATTTGGGCGTTAATTTCTGTAGCTTGAAACCATTGGGCATCAAAGGCAGTTTCCCATTTATGCCAATTAGTTTTGAGTTGTGCGGCGGCGGTATCTGCTGCTTCTTGGTTATTTTTGAATAGGGCGTTAAATGCTGCTAAACCTTCACTATTGCTGATGGTGCGTAGTTCCAGAATTGGTGAAGCGGTTGTAGATGCAGTATTGATATCTGGAGACATAAATAGAGGCAATTTAGGATAAATTCAGTTGTATCCTATCTTTTTAATGGTTTTGAGAAGATTAACCAAAATTTAATACTTACGAGTATCCTCTTTTTCTTGAGCTAAAAATTCTTTTATCCTGACTGTAGCAATTTATAGCTCTGTTTTAGGTGTTTTCTGAGTTTTCTTCTGAAAGCCATATAACGTCTGGCGCACCCTGCTTAAAAAAACTCAAGGTTATTTCTGGCTGATCTGCGTTCAAAATAGTGTAGGGAAACCGTCGCAATTACAGTAACTATCATGTCTGAATCGACTATTGAATCAATCCTGCAAGAAAAACGCTTATTTAACCCCCCTGCTGAATTCTCCCAAAACGCCCATATCAAGAGTTTGGAGGAATATCAGCAACTATACGATCGCGCGATCGCTGATCCTGAAAAGTTTTGGGCAGAGTTAGCAGATCAAGAGTTGCACTGGTTCCAAAAGTGGGACAAAGTATTAGATTGGCAACCACCTTCTGCATCTTGGTTTGTTGGGGGGAAAATTAATCTGAGCTACAACTGCTTAGACAGACATTTAACAACTGCGCGTAAGGATAAAGCGGCGTTAATTTGGGAAGGGGAACCAGGCGACACCCGCACTTTAACTTATGCCCAATTACATCAGGAAGTGTGCCAGTTTGCCAATGTGTTGAAAAAACTGGGAGTGGAAAAAGGCGATCGCGTCGGTATATATATGCCAATGATCCCCGAAGCAGCGATCGCGATGTTAGCTTGTACCAGAATTGGGGCAGCGCATACTGTTGTATTTGGTGGTTTTAGTGCGGAATCATTGCGCGATCGCTTAGTTGATGGACAAGCGAGAGTTGTAGTTACTGCTGATGGTGGTTGGCGCAAAGATGCGATCGTACCTCTAAAAGTGCAAGTAGATAAAGCTTTAGCTGATGGTAGCGCCCCTAGTGTAGAAAGCGTTGTAGTAGTGCGTCGCGCTGGAAAAGATGTTGATATGCAGCCAGGAAGAGATTACTGGTGGCATGAAATCAATCAAGGTGTATCAGCAGATTGTCCCGCACAACCAATGGATAGCGAGGATCTGCTGTTTGTTTTATATACATCTGGTAGTACTGGCAAACCTAAAGGCGTTGTTCACACCACTGGCGGTTATAATCTCTACAGCCATATAACTACTAAGTGGATCTTTGACCTTCAGGAAAACGATGTTTACTGGTGTACTGCTGATGTGGGTTGGATTACTGGACACAGTTATGTTGTCTATGGGCCATTATCTAACGGTGCAACAACATTAATGTATGAAGGTGCGCCACGCGCTTCAAATCCTGGTTGTTTCTGGGATGTAATTGAAAAGCATGGTGTAACGATTCTTTATACTGCCCCTACTGCAATTCGGGCATTTATCAAAATGGGTGAGGAATTACCCAACGCACGGAATTTATCTTCTCTGAGATTACTAGGAACTGTCGGCGAACCGATTAATCCTGAAGCGTGGATGTGGTATCACCGCGTAATTGGCGGTGAACGTTGTCCAATTGTTGATACATGGTGGCAAACAGAAACAGGCGGAATTATGATTACGGCGTTACCAGGGGCAATTCCGACTAAACCTGGATCGGCGACTTTACCTTTCCCTGGAATTTTCGCTGATATTGTCGATTTAGAAGGTAACTCCGTACCAGCTAATGAGGGCGGTTATTTAGCCGTAAAATATCCTTGGCCTGGAATGATGCGGACACTTTATGGCGATCGCGATCGCTTCCGTCGCACATATTGGGAGCATATTCCCCCCAAAGATGGGCAATATATCTACTTTGCGGGGGATGGCGCACGCAAAGATGAAGATGGTTATTTCTGGGTAATGGGGCGCGTTGATGATGTAATTAACGTTGCGGGACACCGTTTGGGAACGATGGAAGTTGAATCGGCGTTGGTTTCTCACCCCGCAGTTGCAGAAGCGGCGGTTGTTGGAAAACCGGATGAACTCAAAGGTGAAGAGATTGTTGCTTTTGTGACTTTAGAAGGTAGCTATAACGCTAGTGAGGAATTGAGTAAGGAACTGAAGCAGCACGTAGTTAAGGAGATAGGTGCGATCGCGCGTCCTGGTGATATCCGTTTTACTGATGCTTTACCGAAAACTCGTTCAGGAAAGATTATGAGGCGGTTGTTGCGAAATATTGCTTCCGGGCAAGAGGTTTCTGGTGATACTTCCACCTTAGAAGATCGGGGTGTGTTGGATAAGTTGCGCGAGGGTGCATAGTCTTTTTTCAACCCAGAAGTACCCAGTAACGCCACATATAGGTAGGGTGCGTTACGCTTCGCTAACGCACCCTACAGTACTTAGGCTTTGCATAAGTACTGTAAAATATGCTTATTTTCTCAGCATATTTTAAATTTATAGCTAGAATTATGTCCTTACACCCAGACGGGCGCACTAAGTTAGATGACAGCGACGATTCACTGTTTTACTCTTCGCCACGTTTTGTAACTCACGTAGATGAGGGTTTTATACAACAGTTGACAGACTTATACCGTTCACGCCTCCAGCCTCACACCCGTATTTTCGACATGATGAGTAGCTGGGTTTCCCACCTACCAGAAGAAATAAAATTTGCCCACGTTGAAGGGCATGGTTTAAATGCTGAAGAATTAGCGCGTAATCCTCAGCTAAATCATTATTTTATCCAAAATCTCAACGAAAACCCTAAGTTACCTCTACAAGATCAAAGTTTTGATGCTGTAATAAACACCGTTTCAGTACAGTATTTACAATACCCAGAAGCAGTGTTTACAGAAATTCATCGGATTCTCAAACCTGGTGGTATAGCAATTTTTAGCTTTTCTAATCGGATGTTTTTTCAAAAGGCAATTCAAGCTTGGCGCGAGGGTTCAGAAGCTAGTCGTGTTGAACTTGTCAAAAGTTACTTCCAATCAGTACCAGGATTCAGCACACCAGAGTTAATTGTCCGCAAGTCCAACACACCTAACTTTCTAACTTGGCTAGGCGCTACTGGCGGTGATCCTTTTTATGCAGTCATTAGTTACCGTCAATCTAATGTAGAGACGCGAAATTTCGCGTCTCTACATTAGACCTCGTAGCCTTGCATCTTTAGCTTAATTCTAAACTTTTGTCAAGACTTTATGACTTCCTTGCTGATAAGACTTATCCTCAAAAGTACATAGTAGATTTGATCTCAAATTTCATGGCGAGATCAACTTAGCCCAGAAAGGGTTTGCAGCATATATATTTGCAACTCAATCTTGCTCAAAATTGCATATTTAAAGGAGATTTAACATGATGGTACAGGATTCAGCAGCCAGATTTTTTAAAGCTGTAAAACAGGATCAAGCATTACAGCAAAACTTCAAAGCCATTACTGCTCCAAGCACCTTTGTTGAAATGGCTGGACAGCGTGGCTATAAGTTCACAGTTGAGGAACTAGAAGCTGCGATCAGCGAACTATCTCCCGAAGAGATGGCGGCTGTAATCAATCCAGGTGTGGGACCCAGACGGCATATATTACCCAGATAAATTGTCAGCTAATCAGTTATCAGTTAGCTGTTGTCACTTTTTACTTGACATAACAGCAAATGCGTGATATAGAAATGCTGACCTCAACTAAGCATTTTGATCTATTTGGGTTAAAATCTGTTGAATGCGATCGCACAAAGCTTCATGACAATGACCGTTGCTGGCAATCAAGCAACCCCATTGATTAACATCGCCTTGGTTATACTTTAATGGCTGACCATCTACATGGGTAAATTTACCACCAGCTTCGGTCAAAATTAATTCTGGTGCTGCCATATCCCAGTCTTTGGGTGCAGACTTACCAGAAATTGAAATATAGATATCTGCTTTTTGCTCTACAATTGTGGCAACTTTACAGCCGACACTCCCAACAGCACGTTGATTTTGGCAAGGTAGTTGTTGTAATAGCTGGTTGAAGCGTTGATCTCGATGGGTGCGACTAACTACTAAAGTTAAATCTGCTATAGAATGGCGATCGGATACTTGCACCCTTGTTGTAGAACCGTTGCGAGTTTCTTCAAATGTGCCACCATTTTTGATAGCGTAAAACAATTTTTCAGCTTCGGGGCAGGCAACTACTGCTAAAACGGGTCTCCCTTCATGTACTAAAGCAATGTGAATAGCATATTCACCAGTTTTGTCAATAAAATCTCTTGTGCCATCAAGGGGGTCAATTATCCATACCCAAGAGTGATCTATAGGTGCTAATGTCTGAGATTGATATGTTTCTTCCGTTAAATAACCAAAGTCTTCGACACCTAAAGACGCTTGTAACTTTTCTAAAATGTAAGAATTGACAGCTATATCTGCCGCAGTGACAGGACCACCTGTCTTTTCTTGTATATCTAGCTTACCTGCGCTTGGTTCACCGCGATAGAAAGACCGGAGAATATCTGATGCACCCCAACCAATAGCACGAGCGATCGCAATAATCTCGTCTAAGCCCTCGTACCTTTGTTCACCTAAGTATTTTAATTGTCCCACACTATGCTTCCTCAACTTGACAACCGAGTTAATGCCACCCCATCAGGGAACAAATTAAACATCACTTACGTCTACCTATAAATTGGGGATCAGCAACCCAACCAATTCATATTTTCTTAACAATCCCTCAATTTTTTGTATTCTATATCACATTTGCATACTATACTCGAAATAATATTAAACAGGGAATTCCTCAATTTATGAAATTAGTATAAAATTGAAACAGTAAACAGTAAACAGTAAACAGTAAACAGTAAACAGTAAACAGTAAACAGTAAACAGTAAACAGTAAACAGTAAACAGTAAACAGTAAACAGTAAACAGTAAACAGTAAACAGTAAACATGGCTTTTGGTGGGGGATTCAAACTCGCCCAACCATCGCGCTCCACAAAGATTTAAAATTTAGTTGGGGTCTTAAACCCAAGGATAAAAACACTCACTGTTAACTGTTTACTGATAAATCAGCAATTTTTTGTTAATATAAGGAGATTTGCAGACGATTTTTACGGAATAAATTGGAGAAAATTAATATAGAAAGTGAAAAAACAGTATTTTGACGATTTTACGTCAAAATACTTGCCAGTTTTTCTGGAAAAATCACACTTTAGATGAAGGTGGAATTAGTCAATGCAGAAAGACTTTTCATGTTTAAAAGACAGGTAATTATGTACAAAATACACAATTTTGCCGCCTTTTAGTCAAAAGTGGTATATTGTTCAAAATTCAGGAGAAATTGCTCAGATAGGCAAGTAATTTAGAGATGGTTAACCTGATGACTTATGAATTAGTAAATGACTTAGCTACAAAGTTGCAAACTGTACCTGTGGCACTATCCAGAAAACATAAACGGTTGGTACTAATTTTAATAGATTTAATCTTATTTGTAATATCTATATATAGTGCCTTTGGCTTTCGTTTGGGATTTGAATCACTACCGAGCATAAGTTGGAATTCCTGGTGGTTAGTTAGTGTACTGATTTTAATTAAAATCAGTATCTTTATCGGTATGGGTATCTACCGTAGAGTTCTACGCTATACAGGTACAGAATTTATCTTGATGGCGATTAAAGCAGTATTACTTAGCTCTAGCGCCTTAGTAGTGTTAGCTTATTTTATTCAATCTAAACAACTGCCACGTTCCGTCCTGCTCAACGATGCGTTGTTGACTTTGTTATTTGTAGTTGGTGTTAGACTAGGGATGCGCTCAATAGTCTATAATCTGAACTTCTTAACGAGTTCAAGTAAATCTCAAGAAAGAATCATTATCTACGGTGCAGGTGCAACTGGTTCTCAAATCGCTCATACATTGGCTCAAAACCCTGACTATCGGTTAATAGCTTTTGTGGATGACAACCGAAATCTACATCACCACATAGTTCAAGGACTGACAGTTTACTCTCCAGAATTATTACCTAAACTGGTGGAACATAAAGATTGTTCCACCATTTTATTAGCAATGCCATCTATAGACGGCCGCAGAAAAAAACAAATATTAAATTGTTTACAGTCTTTATATGTGCAGGTGAAAACAGTACCAAGCATTACTGAGATTTTGTCTGGGAATATATCTATTAGCAAAATTCGTAATGTTGATATTGCAGATATTTTAGGTAGAGAACAAGTTGCCCCTCAGCAAGAATTACTGCAAATAGATGTTACTGACAAAACTGTATTAGTAACAGGTGCTGGTGGCTCTATTGGATCTGAATTATGCCGTCAGATTGCTAAACAGAAACCTAAATGCTTAATATTGTTTGAGCTAAATGAGTTTGCTTTGTACAGCATTGAAATGGAATTATCGGAAACTTATCCAACTCTAAATAAAGTAGCTTGTTTAGGTTCTGTCAACGATTCAGATTGTTTAACAGGCATTTTAAAAAAATACCGCGTAAATACGGTTTATCATGCAGCAGCTTATAAGCACGTACCTTTGGTAGAAGCAAATCCATCGCCTGGAATTTTGAATAATGTTTTAGGAACTTTGACTTTAGCTCGTTGTGCTAGTGAATCTGGTGTAAGTAAGTTTGTATTAATTTCTACAGATAAAGCAGTTCGTCCTACTAATGTTATGGGAGCCACGAAACGGGTAGCAGAACTGATTTTGCAGGCTATGGCTCAACAAGGAAAAACTGCGAGTTGCTTCACGATGGTGCGCTTTGGCAATGTTTTAGGCAGTAGTGGTTCTGTTGTACCTCGGTTCCGACAACAGATTGCTGAAGGTAAAGCAATAACAGTTACCCATCCTCAGATGACTCGTTATTTTATGTCAATTCCTGAAGCTGCTTCTTTGGTTATCCAAGCAGGTGCAATGGCTAAAGGTGGTGAAGTTTTCTTATTAGATATGGGTGAGCCAGTGCGGATTTATGATCTTGCTCTCTCTATGATTCAGTTAAGTGGTTTAGAGTTGGGTAAGGATGTTGAGATTGAATTTAGTGGTTTAAGACCAGGAGAAAAAATTTATGAAGAATTATTGATTGATACTGCGAATGCTCAACCAACAAAGCATCCTAAAATTTTCTCTGCCAAGGAACCAATAACTAAGTGGGAAGTTTTAAAACCGCGCTTAGATGCACTATTCTTTCATGCTCAATGCCATAATTACGGCAGTATGCTCTCAGAATTAAAGAATATTGTGCCAGAGTATCAACCTCAGAAACAATTAGGTAGTGAAGGCGAAAAAGTCGTTCATGTAAATTAAGTAGCTCTACTTAATAAAACATCAGATGGTGGCAAGCAGAGGAGGCAGAGGAGGCAGACAAAGTTCAAAAATCACATTAATTAGGTTGACCTACTTAATTGATGTGGGTGATATGTAATTGATAATTGATAATTGATAATTGATAATTGATAATTGATAAGGTGACTAAGCCGACGAATAAACCCTGTTTTGTCATAAAGTTATAAGTTGGGATTTTTTAAAACGCAGATCAACAAAGATGGACGCAGATGAACCCAGATAAACTACAACAGCAATCAATCAAAAAAGGTTTACTGTATGTGGTAGGGACACCAATTGGTAATCTAGAAGATATGACTTTTCGGGCGGTGCGGATCTTGCAAACCGTAGATTTGATTGCTGCGGAAGATACGCGCCATACTGGAAAATTATTGCATCATTTTCAAGTTAAAACTCCCCAAATTAGCTATCACGAACATAATCAACAGCACCGCATTCCTGAGTTAATAGAGAAGCTAAATCAAGGAAGTGCGATCGCATTGGTGACAGATGCGGGAATGCCTGGAATTTCTGACCCTGGATATTATTTAGTTAAAGCTTGTATTGAGTCTGGGGTGTCAGTCGTACCACTTCCAGGTGCTACTGCAGTAATTACAGCGTTGAGTGCTGCGGGACTACCTACAGATAGATTTGTATTTGAAGGCTTTTTACCGCTTAAAGGACAATTAAGACGCGATCGCTTAGAATCTATTGTTAGTGAAAGCCGCACGATCATTTTATATGAAGCTCCACACCGAGTGCGACAAACTTTGCAAGACTTAGCTGATGCGATGGGAGAAGCGCGGCAAATTGTGTTAGCCAGAGAGTTAACTAAGTTGCATGAGGAGTTTTGGCGAGGAAGTATTAGTGATGCGATCGCATACTATACTCAACGTGAACCTCAAGGAGAATTTACTATATTAGTTGCTGGTACACAGTTTATAGCTCCTGTACTATCTGAAACAGCGCTGAAAGCCGAGTTACAACGGTTGTTGAAGGAGGGATTATCGCGATCGCAAGCTAGTCGTCAGTTAGCTCAAGCAACTTCCCTCTCCCGCCGTGAAATCTACCAATTAGCTTTGGAACTTCCAGATTTCATCTAACACCTGCTAAAATTTACTTTAGTTTGATCGGGACTTACTCAGATTTCCTAGTCACCCATTACCAGTCCCCAGTCCCCAAAGCCTTGCATATTTGGTAAAAATGCGTAAGTTTTATTTATTTTAAACGCAAATGGCGCAAAGGTAAGCGCAAAGGATCGCAAAGTTCAAACAAGTAAAATTTTGAATTATTTTTAAGCAATCGGATTAGATATAATATAATACTATTGTTGATTCAACCTGCTTAATTTTATGAATTTATTAGATTTGATTAGGAATATTCTCCCAAGTTTGTTAAATTTTAGAAATAAGCAGTGGTGGATAAAAATTACTACAGAACAACCCCGATGTATTTATTATTTTGGTCCTTTTGAGAATGAGCAAGAAGCTCAAGATTATTCCCCAGGATATATTGAAGATCTTAAAAGTGAGCAAGCGCAAGGAATAAAAGTTGCTATCAAACTCTGTAACCCAGAGTTACTAACTATTGATGCCCAAGATGATTTGGTATTTACTAAGAATTTAGCTGGATCTAAACGCAACTGATATTGATAAAATTTACGCATTTTTACTAAATATTTAGGCTTGGGGAACTGGGGCGCGTGTTGTGGGAATGAAAAAAAGCTTTAAATTCTTAACATAAGAAAGTATTAATATTTATTAAAAATTGCGGATTATAGCAGACAGCAAGTGAAGTAAATAATAATTAGGTAGAGCTAATTTTATCAGACCTCTGACAAAAGTTCTGAGATTAACCTCATCAATCCTACTGCAATTTATTACTGAAAAAATTTCTAATGAGAAACTCTATCTAAGTGTAATCCCGTTCATTAGGTTTTAATGATGAATTCTCAATCATTGCTTTCCGGTTATTTAATTTTAATGTTGTCGTTGATTGGATGTAGTGAGCAAAATTCTTCAATAACAACACCTACCCCTGTTAGCAATTCTAGAACATCCCCAAGCATTCAACAGACCGCAAGTTCTAGCCCTACTTCTATCTCTAAAACCGATAAATCAAAGTCGGTAGCATCTTCTGTAAATGCTAACCCAACTCGTATAACTCCTAATACTACTGTTGTATCTCAAAACAAGATAATTTCAGCAAGGGGAATTGGTGCAGCTAAGTTAGGGATGACTTATGGAGAATTAAAAAAAGTCTTGGGTGCGAGTGCAGAATTTCAAATTAAGTCACCTTTTATGGTAGACTGGGATGCGATCGCAGTTATCCAATCCGGTAAAGTACAATATTACATCCTCTATCCTGCGGGAACTACTTTTAAGAATTCTCAACTAATTGAATCTATATTTACCGATAACCCTGATTATCAGACAGCGCAAAAAGTTGGAGTAGGTACACAAATCAAACAAGCAGAAGCAATCTATGGAGATGCTACCTTGTTTTATAACACCGCAGTTGAATCAAGAGAATATATTAAATTTGCCAACCAACCAGTAGATAACATTTTTTTCCGACCTGATGCAACTAATAATCAACAGTTTGCAGGAATTTACTCCTCAGCTTCGGGAGAGTATCACGAAACCAAGCAATATCAGCCTAATAGCCTAATCGGAGCGGTTGGTGTTGATTGCCGAGGCAATTGCCCACAATAATAAAATCTGCTGTATAATGCACACAGCCATAAATTAGGCTTTTTGGCAGTTATTGTTATAGCAACCGCCAAGGCGCTATGAGCATTTTTCATAACTAAAACCCTTACTAGCAAAGCATTTTAAAAAAGCTGATAGCTGATAGCTGACTGCTGACTGCTATAACATCTTTGAGCGTGTCAGCTTTTCTGAGTTGATCTGTTTGCTCAGTGGTAGTAACGGCAGTGTAATATTTACGCGCCCACAGTGCTGCTAGAGAATGATATTACCGGACTTGATATCTGATTGCGTTGGTTTTAATGAACAAATCAGGGTAAGAAAAACTGAATTTCCTTACCCTGATCGTTAATTTATTTGCCTATTTTAGGCTTTCGGCTTATATGTCGAAGCTACGTGCAATTCTTTCAACTGCTTCGTATCAACACTAGAAGGCGCATTTGTCAACTGACACCGCGCTTGCTGAGTCTTAGGAAACGCAATTACGTCTCGAATTGATTCTTCCCCAGCTAATAGCATTACTAATCGATCTAAACCGTAGGCAATACCGCCATGTGGCGGTGTACCAAAGTCAAAGGCTTCCAGTAAAAATCCAAACTTGTTATGTGCTTCTTCTGGAGATAAGCCAAT
The DNA here is from genome assembly GCA_963711165.1 of uncultured cyanobacterium. Classification (GTDB taxonomy): domain Bacteria; phylum Cyanobacteriota; class Cyanobacteriia; order Cyanobacteriales; family PCC-9333; genus Crinalium. The sequence goes on from CAVQDG010000063.1 coordinate 138,182, forward strand.
GGTTTCAAATACTCGCTCTTGCACTTCTCGCTGATAAATCCGTAGACTACCACCGCCAATTTCATAGCCGTTGAAAATTAAATCATAAGCTTGGGCGCGTGCTGTTTTTAAATCTGCTACATCATCTGGGTGAGGTGCAGTAAACGGATGGTGGAGTGCTTCTAGGCGTTTTTCTTCTGCATTCCACTCAAACATGGGGAAGTCTGTGATCCAAAGTAAGTTAAGTTTATTTGGATCAATTAACCCTAACTGTTGACCAATTACTAACCGTAGACGATCTAAAGTTTTATTAACAGTGTTGGTGTCGCCTGCACCAAATAGCAACAAGTGACCAGGTTTTGCGCCTGTGCGTCTGAGGAGTTCTTGTTTCTGTTCTTCGCTCAGATTGTCTTTAATTGCGCCAATGGTATCAATTTCGCCGTCTTCACGTACACGGATATAGGCGAGACCTTTAGCACCAGCCTCAGACGCTTCTTTAAATAAGTCTCCACCTGGTTTAATCCTGACATTTGAAATGACATCATTACCACCAGGAATTGGCAAAACTTTAACCACGCCGCCACTGTTTACAGCACCAGAAAAGACTTTGAAGCCAGAGTCTTTCATTAAATCAGAGACGTTAACAAGTTCTAAATTAAAGCGGGTGTCTGGTTTGTCGCTGCCGTATTTATCCATCGCTTCGGCATAAGTTAAGCGAGGAAAAGGTCGAGGTAGTTCAATACCTTTAACAGTTTTGAAGATGTGACAAGTTAACTCTTCATTTAGTTGCAGAATTTCTTCTTGAGACATGAAACTCATTTCCATGTCTAGTTGAGTAAATTCTGGCTGTCTGTCTGCGCGTAAATCTTCATCTCGGAAGCAACGAGCAATTTGATAGTAGCGATCGCATCCAGCTACCATTAAAAGTTGCTTAAATAGTTGCGGCGACTGAGGTAAAGCAAACCATTCACTAGGATTAACGCGACTTGGTACAAGGTAATCTCTCGCACCTTCTGGCGTTGAACGGGTTAGTATTGGTGTTTCAACTTCAATAAAGTTTTCAACATCTTCTAAGAATCGGCGGATAGCTTTGACTACTTGGTGGCGCAATTGCAGATTTTGACTCATGCGATCGCGCCTAAGATCCAAATACCGATACTTCAACCGCAACTCTTCCCGCACAGGTTCGGTTTCTGATGTTGCTACTTGGAAAGGTAGCTGTTTATTGAGCCGATTGAGTAATTCAATCTGATCAGCATAAATTTCCACTTCACCCGTCGGTAGGCGAGGATTGAGAGAATCTTCAGGACGCTCAGTTACCCGTCCAGTAATTTTAACTACATATTCGTTTCGCAGAGTTTCTGCCAATTGGTAAGAATCAGGGGTGCGTTGGGGATCGCTGACAACTTGAACAATACCAGAGCGATCGCGTATATCTAAGAAAATCACGCCTCCGTGGTCGCGGCGACGGTCTACCCATCCGCACAAGGTAACTGTCTCTCCAATATTCTCTGCTCGGAGTTGACCGCAATAATGGGTTCGCATAGTAGCTGATCTGAAGGCTTAAATACTAAAAATTACCGAGACAATTGGGTTTGAGGTTCCCCGTGCTTTGAGCATCGGCTTTTGTTAAAATCAAATTGTCTCAACAAAAGCATCGAACTATAAGTTAGAGCGCATACCTGCGCTATATAAAAGAGGTGTCGTAAAGGCTAGTCGGTGGGCTGACGTTTTGGGTGGCGAAAACCACGAGACAAAAGCAAGCGAAACTAACGGAGTAGCACCTTGGAAAAGTTAATTTTTTCAACCCAGGACAATTAAAAACGTAGTGTGGGGCGCACACGAACGCTAGGTTAAGTATCCTAGTACACCTCTGGAGATATAGCCCTCTGGGGTCAGCTAAATTAAGCTCGTTTATTGGTTCTATTGAACGGTTAATTGGTTTAAGCATTGCCCGTAAGGGATAGCTGATTGTAAGGTTTGTCATAGAAAGAGGAAACCGTAGAAGTGATTCTATGAATCACCGCACATCGACGGGCGGTGAGAACGTCAAATTAGGCTAACACATTGGGGAAACTGACAAAGATTTTTTGGCTATTTCCCCACGCCAACCATCAAAGCTCTCCCATTATGCAGCATTGGCGAGCCAATAACAAAGTAGTTGTAGCACTCAGTATTAAGCAAGAGCGATCGCGCCTTTATTAAGGGCGCATAACCGTTTTCTGTATAATCTCAATATCATAGCTATCTAGTATATTGTCAACCAGCTATCTAGCATATTAATATTCAAATAGAGTTCTAAAATGCCTGTGATTTGTAAGCTAAAAGACCTAATGGAAGAGAGAGGGCTTAATCAAGCTCAAGTTGCTAGAGCTACAAAACTTAGCCCGACAATCATTGGGAACCTTTACCGGAACAACTTCAAAAGAATTGATTGTGATACTGCACAAACGCTGAAAAATTTCTTTGCCTGTAAAACAATGAATGAACTATTTGACTTTGCTGATTAGCTACTTTGGGCAAAAGAATTTAGGGGAAATACAAAAGTCGCTATGAATGAACCAACTTTATCCGATATATCTCAACAACTACAATCAATATCCAGCAGTATAAATGAAACCAATCAAAGGCTGGAAAAGCTAGAACTGCGGTTTGAGTTCTTGGAAAAACGCTTTGACACCATTGAAAAAGGTTTTACTACCTTGGACAATCGTTTTGCAGATCTAGCCATGCGACAGATGCAGGTCAATAGCAGTGCATTTTTTGGTGTAGGTATCGCACTTTTGAGTGCTGCTATTTCTTTTATTGTCGCCAGAGTTAGTGGCGGAAGCGGAATTTAAATTCAATGCACCAGTGCATAGAGTATGAGTTAGATAACCGCCAAGACGCAAAGAGCGCCAAGGGAGGAAGGTTAAGAGAGGATAATTCTTTTGATGCCTTCTTTGAGAATGGGGACGTTGAAGTTAATCAGGAGTCCAAGTTTTTGATCGGTCATCTTTAGGTAGGATATAACTTGTGCTGAATGAAGAGAGGTTAGCTTTTCAACTGCCTTGAGTTCGACAATTAAGGCATTACCTACTAGCAAATCTAATCTACCTTCACCAACTCTTTGATCTTTATAAGTTACAGCCACAACTGCTTGACGAACAAAAGGTATACCACGCTGCTGAAGTTCCACACACAGCGCCCCCTCATAAACCGACTCCAAAAAACCAGCCCCCAAAAGTCTATGCACTTCAATTGCCGCCCCAATAACAGCATAAGCCAACCGATCTAACTCCTCACTTGGCTCCCCTCTCTTGGCGCTCTTTGCGTCTTGGCGGTTCATTCTCTCTAACTCCCTATGGCAAGATTTTAATATAACTTAGCAATTGCCTCCGATTTATGACTGCAAATATTCCCACACTGCCTAGTCAATACGACCCCTCTACTACTGAAGCTAAATGGCAGAAGTTTTGGGAAGAAAACCACATCTTCAAAGCTGACCCCACAAAAGGTGGTAAATCTTATTGCATCGTTATTCCCCCGCCAAACGTCACTGGTAGCTTGCACATGGGTCATGCTTTTGACCAAACGTTGATTGATACTTTAATCCGCTACCACCGGATGCGCGGTTATAATACCTTGTTTCTCCCTGGAACTGACCACGCCAGTATTGCTGTACAAGCAATTTTAGATAAGCAACTCAGGGCAGAAGGGAAAACTCGTTATGATTTAGGACGCGATCAATTCCTAGAACGCGCTTGGCAGTGGAAGGAACAATCTGGAGGTACAATTGTTAACCAACTGCGTCGCCTTGGTGTCTCGGTAGATTGGACGCGGGAACGCTTCACAATGGATGCAGGCTTATCTAAAGCTGTGTTGGAAGCATTTAACCGCCTTTATGATGATGGATTAATTTATCGCGGTAAATATTTAGTTAACTGGTGTCCTGCTACTCAGTCGGCGGTGTCTGACTTGGAAGTTGATAACCAGGAAGTTAACGGACATTTATGGCATTTCCGTTATCCGCTTAGTGATGGTTCTGGTTATGTAGAAGTAGCAACAACTCGACCAGAAACAATGTTAGGTGATACGGGGGTAGCAGTTAATCCTACTGATGAACGCTATAAACATTTAATTGGCAAAACTTTAACTCTGCCAATTATGCAGCGAGAAATTCCGATAATTGGGGATGAGTTAGTAGAGAAAGAATTTGGTACGGGTTGCGTTAAGGTAACGCCTGCACACGATCCAAATGACTTTGAAATGGGTCAGCGTCACAACTTGCCCTTTATTAATATTATGAATAAAGACGGCACTTTAAATGAAAATGCTGGCGCGTTTCAAGGTCAAGACCGCTTTGTTGCAAGAAAGAATGTGATTAAGCAGCTAGAAGCAGAGGGATTTTTAGTTAAAATTGAGGATTATAAGCATACAGTACCGTATAGCGATCGCGGCAAAGTACCCGTCGAACCTCTCCTTTCTACTCAGTGGTATGTCAAAATTCGTCCACTAGCAGACAAATCACTACAATTCTTAGATGATCAAAATTCACCTCATTTTGTCCCTGAACGTTGGACAAAAGTTTACCGTGATTGGTTAGTAAAAATCAAAGATTGGTGTATTTCTCGTCAATTATGGTGGGGACATCAAATACCTGCTTGGTATGCTATCAGCGAAACCAACGGAGAAATAACTGATGATACCCCATTTGTAGTTGCAAAAAGTGCAGAAGAAGCGCGTCATAAAGCTATAACACAATTTGGCGAAAATGTCAAAATTGAACAAGATCCAGATGTATTGGATACTTGGTTTTCTTCTGGACTTTGGCCGTTTTCAACATTAGGATGGCCCGACGAAACACCAGATTTTAACACTTATTTCCCTACAAGTACATTAGTTACAGGATTTGACATTATCTTTTTCTGGGTTGCCAGAATGACGATGATGGCGGGACATTTTACCAATCAAATGCCGTTTAAAGATGTTTACATTCACGGGTTAGTCTTGGATGAAAACGGCAAGAAGATGTCTAAATCTGCGGGTAATGGTATAGATCCATTATTGCTGATTGATAAGTATGGTACAGATGCGCTGCGGTATACCTTAATTAAAGAAGTGCTGGGGGCGGGTCAAGATATTCGTTTAGAATACGATCGCAAAAAAGATGAATCACCATCCGTAGAAGCATCGCGCAACTTTACTAATAAATTGTGGAACGCTGCTAGGTTTGTGATGATGAACCTAGACGGTAAAACGCCTCAACAGTTAGGGAACCCCACCCCAACCATCCCCGTTAACGGAGAGGGAGAAGTCCCCCCTGTTGACGGGGGGGATATAGGGGGGGTTGTTAATCCCCAGCTAGAATTATGCGATCGCTGGATTCTTTCCCGCTACTATCAAGTAGTGCAACAAACTTGCAACTACATCGAGAACTATGGCATGGGTGAAGCAGTTAAGTTACTCTACGAATTATTCTGGGGTGACTTCTGCGACTGGTACATTGAATTAGTTAAACCTCGCATCCAAAAAGATGCTGATGCCAACTCAAGCTTAGTTGCACAACAAACCCTTGCTTATGTCTTGGAAGGAATACTTAAATTATTGCATCCTTTCATGCCCCATATTACAGAGGAAATCTGGCATACTCTTACACAAGCGGGTGAGAAAGATTCCTTAGCATTGCAAGCTTATCCAGAAGCAGATACAACATTAATTAATCCCGAATTGGAACAACAGTTTGATCTGTTAATGGGTACGATTCGCACTATTCGCAACCTCCGCGCAGAAGCAGATATTAAACCAGGTGCGAAAGTGCAAATAATATTGCAAAGCGATAGTGAAGTTGAACGCCAAATTCTTGATGCTGGACAACCTTACATTAACAATTTAGCTAAGGTTGAACAATTAACAATTACTCCAACATTAGATCAAGAACCAGCACAAAATATTGCTAGTGTATATGGTACTGTGCAAGTAGTGTTACCACTTACAGGTGTAGTTGATATTGCCGCATTCCGTAAGAAGTTAGAGAAAAAACTAGCTAAAGTCGAGAATGATATTAAAGTGCTTTCTGGGAAACTTAATAATCCTAACTTTGTAGATAGGGCAGCGCCGGAAGTTGTGCAAGCTGCTAAGGATAATTTAGCAGAAGTAGAGAAACAGGCAGAAATATTGCGATCGCGCATTTCTCAGTTAAGTTAATTTTTTAACGCAAAGGGCGCAAACGTAAACGCAGAGGGCGCAAAGAAGTTATTTTGCGTCCTTTTGTGTTAAGGAAGATTTGCGATCGCTACAATGATTGTTAAGTACTTAATAAAATGTATGGAAACAAAAACACATCGCTTAATTCCTACTTCGTACGAACAGGACTATTATCTTTGGTTAGAAACAACTATACAGCAACTACGCTCCGGTCAGCTTTCCACCGTAGATTTGGCAAACTTAATTGAGGAGTTGGAAAGCATGGGTAGAAGTGAGAAACGCGCACTTATGAATCTACTAACCAGACTCTTTGAACACTTGCTAAAGTTAGCTTACTGGGAATCAGAACTAGAATATAATGAAAATTGCTGGAAATCCGAAATCCGTAACTTTCGCAAACAAATTAACAAAGAATTAAAAGCTAGTCCTAGTCTTAAACCCTATCTTATAGAAATATTTGAGGAATGCTATCAAGATGCTAAAGAAATATTTTCTGATCTTTCCAAACTGCCAGTAAAGACTTTTCCGGTACAACCGATTGGGACTATAAACCAAATTTTAGATGAAAATTGGTTGCCTAGATTTGAATAAGTATGCGATCGCTAAAATAAATTCATAGGTTATCAGGCAAGATATGGTACAAACACCTACGAAACAACTTACCTTAGAAGAATTTCTTCAACTACCAGAAACTAAGCCAGCTAGTGAATATATTAACGGTCAAATTATCCAAAAACCTATGCCACAAGGAAAGCATAGCTTACTGAGAGGAAGCTTGTTTACCGCTATTAATAATTTGGTAGAAGATCAAAAAATTGCCCTCGCCTTCCCAGAATTACGCTGTACCTTTGGCGGGCGTTCTATTGTTCCTGATGTTACAGTTTTTGCATGGGATAGAATACCAGTTGATGAAAATGGCGATATTGCCAACGTCTTCCCTATATATCCAGACTGGACAATTGAAATACTATCTCCAGATCAAAAGCAAACAAAAGTTACCGGAAATATTTTGCACTGCTTACAACATGGTACTAAATTAGGCTGGTTAATAGATCCTGATGTGCGTTCAATCTTAGTTTATCCATCAGGAAAACAACCGCAACTATTACAAGAAGCAACTGATATATTACCAGTTCCCGAATTAGTAGCAGAATTAAAATTGACAGTGGGAGATATATTTAGCTGGTTACAGTTAGGGTAAAGTAAATGCGATCAATCGCACATCCCATCCTCATCACCCAACCAGCCACCCATCCGCTACATCCGTTTCTAACTACAAAAATCATCTCACCCAACCAGCCAACCATCCGTTGCCAACGGTGTTTTTTATGATACTCTTACCTTTTGAATTTGACGTAGTAACAGTAGACTCACAAGGAAATATTAACAACCGCCAACGCCGCCAAGCAGAATATTTACCTGAAAATTTAGGCAACGGCGTAAGTTTAGAAATGGTATCTATACCTGGGGGAAGCTTCGTGATGGGTTCACCGGATAATGAGAAGCAACGAGGTGATAGGGAAAGTCCGCAGCACAAAGTTAAAATCTCACCCTTCTTGATTGGTAAAACTCCTGTCACCCAAGCACAATGGCAAGCAGTTGCAGCATTATCCCAAATTAATCAAAAATTAGATCCAGATCCATTCCATTTTAAAGGTGCAAACCGCCCAGTAGAAAACGTATCTTGGAACGACACAATAGAATTTTGTGCCAGGTTATCTAAAAAAACAGGCAGAAAATATCGTTTACCCAGTGAAGCAGAATGGGAATATGCTTGTCGTGCAGGAACAACTACACCTTTTCATTTTGGCGAAACAATATCCCCAGAAATAGTAAATTATGATGGAAATTATACTTATGGTTCCGGTAAGAAAGGAAAATATCGCCAAGAAACAACAATTGTAGGCAGTTTTCAAGTAGCAAACGCCTTTGGGTTATATGATATGCACGGAAATGTTTGGGAATGGTGCGCTGACTTTTGGCATGAAAATTATGATGATGCGCCCTCTGATGGAAGTGTGTGTGAATTTGGGGGAGATGATTCACTACGGTTGCTACGCGGTGGTTCTTGGGACGACTATCCCTGGCATTGCCGTAGTGCGGTTCGCGACTGGTACAGGCTCGATGTCCGTGACGACGACTTTGGTTTTCGGGTGGCTTGCTCATTCCTCCCAGGACTCTAATTACCCTTTTTACTCTTACCCTCTTACTCTTTAGACTAAGAAAAATATAAGTCAAAATTATATTAATTTAAAGTCAATACGATTCATTGATATCATGTCCGGTATATCACTATACGATAAAAACCAATATGTGGGTAGGGGCGGGTTGACAGAACAACTTATATTCACATCAAGAATATTCATAAACCTGCCCATACTTTCTCTCAAAAATATTCATAAACCCGCCCATACACATATCGTAACTAATTAGCCGAACTTGATATTAGAGTTACAGATAAGCGCATTTTCCGCTTTTGGGCGGGTTTAACCAAGATATCTGTAAGTATTTGATTTCCTCTACCAACCCGCCCCTACACAATCTAACTTCCATACAGTAATCCAAAAGTAGGTTGGGTAGAACGAAGTGAAACCCAACAGTTATCAAAGTTTTTGCATTCGTTGCCCTGCGCTTAACCCAACCTACAAATCTACTCAGGCAACAAATCAACAACTAAACATTGGCTTTCCGTTGTTTTATCGTTAGTATGTGTAGAGGAGGTGACAATATGGCACTTACTAATAAAAAACAAACGACATCTAACCTAAAACTAGGCTCAAGCTGGTCATCCTTTGAGAAATTTCGCACAGAAGGTGCAAGAGGACTGGAACACATAAAAAATGGCACAGTAGCAACGCTGCAAACAAAAACTGGACATTACCGCATTCTTTCTGAAAGTGACTTCCAAACAATGTACGGGTTAGCGCGTGATGTAGATCGCTTGCGTGGAGGTTTGCGGGTAGTGCTATCTGCTGCACGTGCAGTACAGAAACACCAAGACTCAGACACCATAGAAGTTTTATTAGAGAGTGTTAAGCTACTGGGAAGCTTGCCTGAATTGCCAACACGCCAGGAGTTTGAGGCACTAATTCCAGAGGGTTTCGACCTTGAAGACTTGGATGACGAAGTAACTATCGAGCCTAACCAAATCAACCGTCCGTTAGATACCCAGGAAGGCTAACCAAGAGGCAGATGTCAGTTAACTTAGCAGACCTTGAGGCTGATTGCGCGAAATCTCTCACGGAGATCAGGCTCTTAAAATCATCCAAAATTTTGCCAATAGTCTTGGTAAAACAAAAAATCGACAAGCATTATTTAATACCAAAGGAGCTATTGTACGTCCTCCAATTGTTTATCACGATTTATTACAAAAAAATTTAATCAGTTCTGATGAAGATTCCTTCACTCTGCTGCAAGGTGACATTATCAGTACAGAAGCGGCTTATTTTTTGGGAGAACGTCTGACAAAAATGAAGTTTGCGATCGCAACTTCTACTTGCGATCTCATCCCCAATCGTCGGCAATACGCAGCACTATTGCGCCTACAACCAATTAAAGCAGACGATCCCAACGTTAAACAATTACTTGGTGAACTACTGACGTTTAAATCAACGCAGAGGATGTATTTACCACCTTTACCAGATGATCCAGAAGAAGTAATTGGCAATGCTATACTTTTTGACGGCATCGTGCAAATTCGCCTCAATGACTTGCTATTAGCAACACGACACGCCAGTTTAAGTTTAGTAGGATGGCGCATCTTGGGTTCATTAGTTCGCACAATCCTAGTTCGGGCGGGTACAAGTGAAGAAAAGATGAGGAAGAGCTTATAACTTAATTTATTTTATCAGTCAATTGCCCACAGCTATGAATTTACTGCCCAGAAATCATCTAAAAATCTTTAATTACTTACCCACGCCGTAGCTTTTAACCACGAATACACTAATACAGCCAATATAGGTATATATATGGGCGCACAGATTCCCACAATACAAATATAACATAAAAAAAAGTGCGTAGCCACAAACACCTTTGCGTCCTTTTGTTTTGAACTAAGATTTTAATTTGCAGATCCTCATCATCTAACAGACAACCCATCCGTTATACAAGAGCCAGAATTTATCTCACAAGTGCAGATCAATCATCCGTTGCCAATCGTTACTTTTACATTATTCTTATAATGGGGTAATCTATAACAATTGTTAAATAAATTTTGATTGGCAAAATTCCCATTCCTCAACCATGCAGTGTTGCCAAAATCCCCAATGCCAAAACCCTTTTAACCCTGATAGCAATAAATTTTGTCAAAATTGCGGTTCAAATCAACTAAATGAATTATTTAGACACCGCTACCGCGTACTCAAATTATTAGGCGCAGGTGGATTTGGTAAAACTTATTTAGCAGAAGATGTAGAAAGACTCGATGATCCTTGTGTAATTAAACAATTTGCACCACAATTTACTGGAACAGGAATACTCCAAAAAGCTACAGAATTATTTAAGCACGAAGCACGACAACTTTATGAATTAGGGGAAAATCATGCTCAAATTCCTCGGTTAATTGCTTATTTTGAACACGGAAAAAGCTTGTATTTAGTTCAAGAGTTTATAGAAGGACAAGACTTATTTGAAGAATTAAAGCAAAACCCCTTTAATGAAGCACAAATTAGGGAAATTTTGGCAGATTTATTGCCTGTTTTAGATTTCATTCATTCCCATAACGTTATTCATCGGGATATTAAACCAGAAAATATTATTCGCAGATTTCCCCAACAAAGTTTAAAAAGAGGGGATTTAGTGCTGATAGACTTTGGCGGCGCAAAGCAAATTACTCAAACCAGTTTAGCTAGACCAGGAACGGGCATTTATACTATTGGTTATGCACCAACTGAGCAAATGGCAGGAAAGGCTAGTCCAGCTAGTGATTTATATGCTTTGGGTGCAACTTGTGTCAGGTTATTAACTCAGTGTTTACCAGAATTTGATCAGTATGGTCAATTAGAAGATTTAGTTTATGATGCCACAAATGCTGAATGGTTATGGAGAGAACGTCTACAAGAAAAAGGTTTAACTATTAGCAATGAATTAGGACAAATTTTAGATAAACTTTTGCAGCATTTACCTAGAAATAGGTATGAATCTGCCAAGGAAGTTATCCAAGACTTAAATAGTATAATTCAACCTCATCAAACTTCTTCTACGTTAACCGTAAAAGGACAGCCAGGGTTTGTCAATATTTCAGGACTAGGGCTAAAATCTTTTGCCTACGACCTAGTAAAGGTAGGGTTGCGAAATAATATTAGTAGCCGCCAACGTCGTCAAGCCAAATATTTACCTGAAGATTTAGGTAATGGTGTAGTTTTAGAAATGGTAGCAATTCCTGGTGGTGAAAATTGGATGGGTTCATCCCAGATTGAGGAAGGAAGATATAATCACGAAAGTCCTCTGCATAGAGTTACAATTTCGCCTTTTTTGATGGCGAAAACTCCCATAACTCAAGCACAGTGGAAAGTTATAGCAGCTTTACCAGAAATTAATCAATTTTTAAATCCTGACCCATCTAGGTTTAAAGGTGCAAACCGTCCAGTAGAAAATGTATCATGGCACGATGCGATCGAATTTTGTGCCAGGTTATCTCAATACACTAAACGGAAATATCGTTTACCTAGTGAGGCGGAATGGGAATATGCTTGTCGGGCGGGAACAAGTACACCTTTCCATTTTGGTGAAACAATTATTCCAGAATTAGCTAATTACAATGCTAATTATACTTATGCCCTTGGTGTAAAAGGTATATATCGTCAAGAAACAACCCCAGTAGGTAGTTTTCAAGTAGCGAATGCTTTTGGTTTATATGATATGCACGGGCTAGTTTTAGAGTGGTGTGCAGATTTGTGGCACGAGAATTACAATGGCGCACCGTCTGATGGTAGGGTGTGGGAGTTTGGGGGAGATGATACGCACCGCGTATTGCGTGGTGGTTCTTGGGTTAGCTATCCCAGGAGTTGTCGCAGTGCATACCGTCGCAAGAGTACGCCAGATGGTAGGGTTGATGTTTATGGAGTTCGGGTTGTTTGCGATCTCCCTGATTAATTATAGCTGTGAGATTTGATTTTAAAGAGTGCGATCGCTTCAATTGATTGATGAAAATTAACGAGGGAAGAGAATCTTTTCTCCATAGACCAAAATTTATTTAATATTATAAATGAGGTAAGGAGTAAGCGAGTGAGGGGTGATAGCCTGTTATTTTACGGATTTTTTTGTTACAAATAACAATATTTCTTAACATTTTTAGGACTTACTTCTAGATCCCCCTAAATCCCCCTTAAAAAGGGGGACTTTGAATTTCCCCCCCCCCCCTTGAAAAGGGGTTGCTCAGGGGGATCTAGGTTTTAGGCTTTCGGTGCGTAAGTCCTGATTTTGAGAGGCGATCGCTACTCCCCGTATTTGTAAGTGAGGTAAAATTATCTAATAATTGATCAAAAATACCAGTTAGAAATAGCCGGATCTACCCGAAAAATAAAAGTATTAACTAAAAGTTTCGTCAATGAGATTTAATTAAATATGAATTACTTAAACAAGGTAGATGAAGTTGTTAAAAATCTAGAAAATCCTCCAAATCCACTCCGTATTAAAAAGCTGGTTGTGTTTGCTTGTACGAGAATCTGGATTACGGATGCAGTGCGGTTAAGTAGCATATCTTTAAAAGAGTTAGTTCGCAATTTACGTGAGCTTTATCCCACCTCAGCCAATCTTAAACAAGCTTTATATGAATTAGCTAATAAGCTCAATAAACCAACTGAATATTCATTGGTTGCTAAGAGGATTAGCCGGGAAATGGATAAGCTGTATATAGATGATACACAATTAACAGGGTTATCAATTGCCCATAAAAAAGAAATGGAGGATTCCCAATCTCTCCTGAAAAATTACGTCAGGCTGGCTGTTTTTAACTTAGAAGAAAATCAGTTTGCTCAGGTATTAAAGGCTACGGTTGAAATTATAGATAAGAATAATATTGTAAAGTCTAAAATAGTCAGTTATTTACCCTCTACATTTAAGGCTGTTGAGTTTTATTATGCTTTTAAATTAACTTATCGTCGGTTATTTGTTAATTACAAGGAACAAGGTTTTTCAGGAGAATTAACTAACACAGAGCCGAGCAATCAACTTACAAAATCTTATCAATCTGTGGAATTGCTGAGGAGGAGTCTAGTTAAATGGTTTTCTTCGCCAGAATTTAGTGAAATCCGAAATCTCATGCTACAAGAGCTAGATCCGGATGAAGAAATTCAGATAATTATTCATAGTCCAAATCAACATTTATTACAGCTACCTTGGTATTTAGTTTTTGAACCATTTTTGAAAAATTACACTAAAACAGAAATTGCCTTTAGAATTAATCAAAATAAATCTTATAATAATAAATTAGTATTTATAGAAAAAATTAAGCTTTTAGCCATTTTAGGTAACTACGGTTCAATTGACATTGAAGCAGAGCAGCAGGAGATAGCAGGTATACCAAATTCAGAAGTATTACTATTGACAGAACCTGTTCGCCAGCAATTAGATAATCTTGGGGATAAAAATTGGAATATCTTGTTTTTTTCAAGTACTTATGGTAATACATCCGAAGATATTTATTTTAATAAATTTGAAAGTTTTACAATTGAAGAATTCAAAAGTTTTTTAAAAAGAGCGATCGCATCTGGCTTAGAACTGGCAATTATTAACTGTAGTAATGGGCTGGAAATGGCAGGAAAACTTGCAGATGTAGAAATTCCCCATCTGATCATTCTGCGAGAACACGTCCCCCCTAGAGTAGCACAAGGTTTTTTGAAACTATTTCTTAAAGCTTGTGCTAGTGGTAAATCTGTATATATGGCAATAAGAGAAGCAAGAGAAAAACTAGCACCGCTAGAAAAAATTTTTCCAGGTGCCACCTGGTTGCCTGTAATTTTTCAAAATGCTACAACCGAAAATGTAATTGTGCCAGAATTTCCGCAACTTGACAACAATCAAAATTTAGAAGAAGAGGACTGGTCAGAACAAACTATTACAGGTTCAGAAACTACATTAATAAATAATGACAATATTCCTTTTCATCAATCATCGCCCCTGCTACCTCAAACAACATTTTATACAAATATATCTTTAGTAAAGACTATTAGTGGGTTTGATAGTGAAGTTTATGCAGTTGCTATTAGTCCCGACGGTCAAAAGATTGTTAGTGGTAGTGGAGATCTTGAGCATGAAGACAATGCGATTAAAGTTTGGGATATTGATACTGGTACGCTGATAAATTCACTTCAGGGTCATCTGCATTGGGTTTATGCTGTTGCTATTACTCCTGATAGTCAAAAGATAGTTAGTGGCAGTTTTGACAGCAACATCAAGATTTGGAATATCAACAAAAACGATATTAAACCCACTACTATTGAGGATTACGACCGAGTTAATGCGATCGCTATCAGTCCCGATGGAAAAATAATTGTCAGTGGCAGTGATGATAATACTGCTAAAATTTGGAACTTAGAAACGGGTGTATTAATCAAAACTCTCAAAAGTCATTCCAGAAGAGTTAATTCTGTGGCAATTACCCCAGATGGGCAGACAATTATCACTGCTAGTGATGACCAGACAATCAAGCTTTGGTATTTGGCTACTGGCAGTTTAATCGACACGCTCGTTGGTCATACAAAACCTGTTCTTTGTGTCGTTATTACTCCAGATGGCAAAAATATTATTAGTAGTAGTGACGATCAAACAATCAAAATTTGGAACCTCGCCACCGGGACGCGTACCGCTACACTAACTGGGCATGAAAAGTCAGTTCTTGCTATTGCAATCAGCCCAGATGGACATACGATTGTTAGTAGTAGCCTAGACAAAACTATCAAAATTTGGGATTTCAAGACTGGTCATTTGATCAACACTTTAAGTGGGCATGAAAATATCATACTTTGTGTTGCAATTAGCCCAGATGGACGAAAGATAGTTAGTAGTAGTTATGGAGAAATAAGAATTTGGGAAGTGATGGAAGTTACCAGCACTTAGTAATATTATGTCGGCTATGAAGATACTGTTTTAAAAATAGACTTCTTGCATAAGTTTTTGTCTTACCCCACCCCAGCCCTCCCCTTATGAAGGGGAGGGAGTTTTTACTTCCCCCCTTTATAAGGGGGGACTGAGGGGGGTGAGATTTTGAATTAGGCTAATTCCAGTCGCCCACTAAGGTAAATCCAGACCAGTAGATGGGATGAGTAAGGCTAATATTACCTCTGATACCCATTTCGGGGGGTAGATTAATAGTTTGCTGATTTGATAATTGTAAATTGCCATTTTCTACTCTAACTTGTCCTCGCCACATAGCTAATTGCGTTTGTCTGAAAGCTTCCGCTTTTGTAGGTGCAGTTTTTAAGCGAGAATAAAACTCAGCCATAAATGCCATTGCACCTTCGTCATTAACTCTCCAAAGGGTACCAATAGCAGTTTTGATGCCAGCCTGAACTCCCATCCCAGCAAATCCTAATTCTGCTTGATCATCTCCTAATGCAGTTTGACAAGCACTTAAAACAAGCATACTAACTTGATCCCAGTGTAATTCTTTCGACAAATCCCTAAGTTTATTCAATTGAAGTTTACCATTCCAAACTTGAATATAGGAATTACTTAATTGTCCTGGTTCAAATTTGGCGTGTGTAGCAAAGTGAAGAATACCGAAATTTTGACTATTACTAGCAGATTTGATATTTTCTAGGGTTGCTTTTTCATCAATTAATGATAATCCTTGACCTTGCCAAATGTTGTTAATTAAACTAGAAATTTCTGCCCCTGCACTCGGTAATGCTGGCTGATTATCTACGCTTTG
This sequence comes from uncultured cyanobacterium, assembly GCA_963711165.1. GTDB lineage: Bacteria > Cyanobacteriota > Cyanobacteriia > Cyanobacteriales > PCC-9333 > Crinalium. The sequence goes on from CAVQDG010000063.1 coordinate 154,218, forward strand.
AGAAATACCCATCGCTAGTATTTGGGCGTTTTTGATTTTAGCTGGAGAACTGATAGCAGTTAAACCAAAACTGGGAATTAAGGCATATTTGTATTTTTCAATTAAAAACTGTTGGCCATCGTTCAAAGCAGCTATTGGAATCGAACGCAAACCTGAATCGGCTGAGACTATTAAAGTATCAATTTTATTAGCTTTTAATTTAGCTTCTAAAGGTGTAATTAATTCTTTGTATAGCTTTTGTCCAGACTTACTCCGAATTATTCCTTGATTTTTAATATCCTTGATAAACTTGGCAGCCAGATCTTTGATTTGGGGACGGGTAACTTGTAAAACTACTCTTTCAGTATTGGATGCTTGTTGAGCAAGATTGTTATTAGAGTTTTTCCCTTTAATGTTGTTGTTTTTTAAACTAATTGTTGTATTGGTCGTTTGATTAGCTGATTGAGAGCTAGGTAAAACTAAAATTAGGTGAAGTTCATTTTGTAAAGAAACGATATAAGAAAGGGCAGGCTTTTCTCCAGTTGCTTGATATATTTTTGCTAAGGCTTGAGAAATTTCAGCAGTGGTGGGTATTTTTGTCGGTGTATTTATACCCAAGTGTGATTTAAATTGATTGGCTTGATATTCCTCAAACAATTCAACGGCTCGATTTGTATTAGCTTGTTGAAAAGTTAGTTCAAAAGCAGCGCGTTCAGCTTGTTGTACAAATTGATTTAAACTAGGAACATTACCCCCTGAGTTAGGTAATGCTGGATTGAAAAACCGTCCTGGATCTACTGTTTGTGGATTATTTATTGATGGCGGTATTTCGGGTGCTGATGGCGGTGGATTATATGTTGGTGGACTTTGAGCAAGTAGCTTTGTTGAACTAGAATTACTCAAGGCGTTAGGTAAGGCTGCATTAGCTCGATTATCTTGACTCACTTCACCATTGCAAGCCGCAAATTGTTTACCAAAAAAGTTACAAATAAAAACATTTCGCAGGAATGCGCCATCTGCAATCGGTAGAAAACTTAGAAAGATAATTGTTAAACCACTTAACCAACGCATTTGTCACCTTTTTGTTAAAGAATTCCGCATTTATAGCAGTTAGCTGTTAGCCTGAGCGCAGTAAGGGCGGGTTTAATTGAGATTTTGGTAGGATAGCTAGATGTAAGTGAACCCGCCCCACGTTACGGTAGGCTTACCTGCCTAAGCGCACTAATTTATATTAAAATTAATTTACTAAGCATCATATAACTGATGATGGCAGATTATTGTACAAATAAGCACTATTGTAGCGAAATAGATATTAAGAATTATTAAGCGATCGCACCTCAAAAACCCTCTATAGCTTACCATTGTGTTGCTCTAGCTAGTAATTGAGTTGCTGCTTCAATATCTAGAGGTTTAGAGAAAAAATATCCTTGTCCTTGCTCACATTGTAACCCTCGAAGTTGTTCTAGTTGTTCAAGGGTTTCAACTCCTTCAGCAATTACATCCATCCGCATAGTATGAGCTAAAGTAATTATTGCTTGCACAATTTCGCAGTTGTTACCATCAATACTCATACGACTGACAAAAGAGCGATCAACTTTTAATGTATCTATAGGAAAGCGGTGCAGATAACTCAAAGAAGAATATCCTGTGCCAAAGTCATCAATGCTCAACTGCACACCCAATTTTTTTAGCTGTTCAAGCATTGCTGTAGCCGATTCAGCATTTTCCATAATTATACTTTCTGTGATTTCTAATTTAAGCTGATGTGCTGCTAAGTTGGTATTGTGAATAATTTGCTCAATTTGCGCTACTAAATTGGGTTGTGAGAACTGTTTACCAGAAATATTGACACTAATTGTTAACCCAGGAAAGCTGAGATTCCAAATTTGAATTTGGCGACAAGCTGATTGCAAAACCCAGGCTCCTAATGACATGATTAAGCCAGTTTCTTCGGCTACGGGAATGAATTCACCAGGAGAAATGATGCCACGCTGGGGATGCCATAAGCGTACCAGTGCCTCAAACCCAGTAATTTTACCTGTGGTGAGAGAAACAATTGGTTGGTAATGAAGCAACAGTTTTGAGTTTTGGGTTGAATCTTTGGTTGATTTGAGGTCGGAATCAAGTATTTTTATTTGATCTGCAAAGTTGTGAATTTGATCTTTTAATATAGAATTTACAGCTAACAACTCATAACTTTGCTCAACTGCCTGCCGCAAGTCATTTTCTAACTGCAATCTGGCAACAGCACTGGTGTGCATGACAGCGTTAAAAACTACGTGGCGTGCTTTACCTAGTGTTTTGGCTTTGTACATGGCAATATCAGCATTACGTAGCAAATCTCCAGCCCAATTGTAGGTAAGACCTGATGTAGGATCTTGACTGAGAACGATGCCAATACTGGCAGTAATAAATATTGTCTGAGTGTCTAAGTTTATGGGTTTTTCTAGTTCTTTTTGGAAATTTTCTACTAAATTAATGACTTCTTGAAGCTCTCTAATGTCATCAAGTAAAATCACAAACTCGTCACCTCCTAGTCGGGCAACGGTATCTCCAGGTCGTTGAGGCGCTTGTAATCTTCTGGCAATTTCAATTAATAATTGATCGCCTACTAAATGACCAAGACTATCATTGACAACTTTGAATCGGTCTAAATCTAAGAATAGTACTGCAAATTGATAATTTTTGTGTCGTCGTTGACGTGCGATCGCTTGTCCCAAACGATCCATCAATAATGCTCGGTTTGGTAAGCTAGTCAAGGCATCATGCACAGCATCATAACTTAACTGTTCTTCGGCAATTTTGCGGTCTGTGATATCAATCATAGATCCAGACATTCGATAAGCTTGTCCGTTGACATCCCAAAGTGCTAACCCGCGACAAAGCATCCAGCGATAGCTGCTGTCTTGATGGAGAATGCGATATTCTTTTTCAAAATGAGAAATTAAGCCTTCCAAATGAGCATTTAAAGCTATTCTGACTTTTTCAAGATCTTCTGGATGGATGCGATCGAGCCACTCATCTAAGCGATCGCCAATTTCGTGGTCTTGATAACCTAAAATTGCTTTCCAACGAGGGGAAAAATATACTCGATCTGCTTTGAGATTCCAATCCCATAGCCCCTCTTTGCTACCATTAACTGCTAGTGCATAGCGTTCTTCACTTTCTTTTAGTGCTTCTTCTGCTTGTTTGCGCTCAACTGCGGTTGCTACTACATTAGCAACGCTTTGCAGGAAGTACACATCATCTTTAGTAAATTGCCGTTGTTTAGTTGTGTGACAACCTAAAACCCCAAACGGCTGTACTTGACTGTGAATAATCGCAGTTACCCCAGCAATTACATGATGGCTGTGTAACATTTTGCAACCGGAAAAGCGTGTTTCTACCCGCAAATCGTCAACTATTACTGGTTCACCTTTTAATATGGTATAACCAGCTTGAGAACGTTCGTTATCACCAACAACTGCATAACCAACTATATTTGGTTGCCAGCCAAACCCCGCACGTACTGATAAAGCATTTTCTTGTGGGATTAGTTCTAAAATTTGGCAATATTCAACTTCTAATACGTGGGCAACAAGAGTGACAGCTACATCTAGGAAGGTGTCTAAATCATTACCTCCCAAGGCTTGTTGACCTAATTGGGCTACTACTGCTGTGGCACGCGCACGGGCAATTAATTCTTGATCGACAAGTTTGCGGGCTGTAATATCACGCTTTACCCATAGCCAGTGGGTGAATTTACCGCTCTTGTCTGCTAGAGGTAATATATTTAATTCCACCCAAAATTCTGAATTGTCTTTGCGATAGTTAATTAGTTCAGTTTTAATCGGTTCCCAAGATTGTAGGGAGATGCGGATTTGTTCTAAAGTAGAGCGATCGCTGTTGACACCGTTCAATATTTCTGGTGTTTTACCAATTACCTCTGCCAGTTCAAAACCTGTAATCCGACTAAAAGCATGGTTGACATAAACAATTTTTAGTCCTTCTGGAGTTAAACCAGCACCTATTGGTTCAGTAATCATAATTGCGTCGTTGGTGTTAACCACCGCCGACTCTAGTAGTCTCAACCGTTCCTCTGTTTGTTTGCTTTCAGTAATATTAGTAAATGTGGCTAAAGCAGCATCAGGTTTGGCTGCACCAGATAAGAATAATGGTTGCGTATTAACTTTATACCAATTAAGACTATCATTGGGTTTGTAAATCCCGATCAACTGGTTTTTACATGGCTTACCAGTATGCAGAGTAATATTAATTGGGTGTAAATCTTCTGTTAATGGTGAGCCATCACCACGCACCTCACGCCAGCGAGGATCTACGCAGATATCCCATAAAATGGGCGCAACAGAGATGCCCAGGTTGATTTCAGCAATAGCATTGCTGGCTTTAATGTTGCCATCAATATCTTGTAAAATAACTGCGTCTTCGATTGTAGCGATCGCACAGTTCAACGATTCCTGGGCTATTTTTTGCTCTGTAATATCACTCCCGACAGCATAAATCAATCCACCTTCGCACAAGGCATTCCACCATAACCATTTATAAGAGCCATCTTTGCTAAGGTAGCGGTTTTCAAAAGAAATCTTATTAGTATTATTGGTTAATTGCTCTAGTTGCAGTAAGGTAGATTGGCGGTCTTCTAGATGTACAAATTCTAGATATGGTTTACCGATTAATTCCTCATTAGTATAACCCAGCAACTTTTCCCAGCTTGAGTTGAGCATCTCCAAGTAGCCATCTCGCCTTAATACACAAAACAAATCCTGGGAAAGTGTGTAAAAATAAGCGATCGCTTCTTGTACTTGTTGACCATTAATCAACACACGCTGGTAATTTTGCTGTTGTGGATTGAGCTTGCTCGTTGATTTTCCAGAGAAGTTTGGCTTAAACATTCATGATGATGCTGATGCAGCGCAAGGGAAAAAGTAATGACAATTATGGTTTTTATTAAGATTTATTTAGATAAAAGTCAGGCGATCGCTCAGGTTTGATTTAAATCTAGCTTAATGGGCTTGACATTATTATCTTATAGTGCATCCATTTTCGCAAATTGGATAAGGTAGATATGTATCTATCATTTTCACCCTCTTTTTGATAATCTTAATAATTATTTAATCCTTCTCACAATAGTTGAGAAGGATTTTAGAAAAATTCCTTGACCGGAATTAATGGGATGCAAGCCTCGCACTTCAGGGCGACTTTGTGATAAAATTTTGTTGGTATGAAAAGACCCACCCGACTTTGCAGCCGTTATCCCTAGGGATTGAATGGGACTGAAGTAGATACGGGGAAGCAGATGTAGGCCTGCAATATCTCCTGCCTTGACTCGCTTACTTCCTTCCCACAGGAGGTTATTTAGCTTCAGGTTATTTTTTACCGAAACTACCCAGAGGATGAATAATTCTCAAAAATTGTAAACGATTGTTGCTAGTTGTAACAACAAGTGATGATTTGCGTTTTTCGGGGACTAGGGACTGGTGAGTGAGTTAGTCCTTAGACCAATGAGCAAAAGTCATGCGATCGCTACAATAAAAACAACTTCCCTCTAACAAAAGAGGTCAACATGGTACAACAACTAACCGATACCGCCGCAGCTATCATCTACCCTGACAGCGATGGTCAACCAATGGCAGATAACACAAAACAATTTAATTGGATTGTAACAATTAAAGAAAATTTAGAACTATTGTTTATTAATAACCCTAATGTATTTGTCGCAGGTGATTTGTTGTGGTATCCAGTTGAGGGAGACAACAAAACTCGCGTTGCACCAGATGCACTGGTAGTATTTGGCAGACCAAAAGGCGACAGAGGTTCTTATCGACAATGGGAAGAAGAAAACATCCCTCCACAAATTGTATTTGAAATCTTATCTCCAGGCAATCGTTTAAAAGAAATGGCGAAAAAATTGCGCTTTTATGAACGATATGGAGTAGAAGAATACTACGTTTATGATCCAGATCGTATAGATTTAATGGGTTGGTTGCGTTCTGGGGAAAATTTAGAAATTATTGAGGAGATGAACGGTTGGGTGAGTCCGCGTCTGGAAATTAGGTTTGAGGTGACACCAGATAATTTAGAGATATTTACGCCTGCGGGAGAAAAGTTTTTAACTTATGTGGAACTAGGTCAACGTGCAGAACAAGAGCGTCAACGTGCAGAACAAGAGCGTCAACGTGCTGATGAAGCAGTGAAGCAATTAGAAGCAGAAAGAGAGCGTTATCAAGCTTTAGAAGCACTATTGCGAGAACGAGGAATTAATCCAGAACAATTGTAAAGTGCGAACCGACAGGTCGGCGCTATGCCCGTAGCGCATAGCTGTCCGAAGGAATCGCGCTGTTCCATTGGATGATTAGCGATAATTGCAGTTGTATATTGTTCAGGATACAACCGTTCGCTTGCATCTATATAAAGATTAATGCGATCGCTCTCCAACAATTCCAATCACTTATATTAATCTTAAATATCGAGACAGTCCATTAGGTATACGTCTAAGGATAGAGCTTATTTCTCTTGAAAAAGTTTATATTTGTTAACAGATGTACAACTATTTTACAAACTTAGTTAATTAGCATTCAAATTGCCTTGTTTTAGTTTTTGAAAAGCGTGT
>CAVQDG010000064.1:0-43683 GCA_963711165.1 uncultured cyanobacterium
ATTAGCGTACTTAGGAGTATAATCGTGTTGCTTTAGCTAAATAACTGTCAAGCAACAATTTGTTAGAGTAAGGCGAATTCAAGGCATCAATCCAACTGTCACGCCGATTCAAGCAGCATTCCTTAGAGCCTTTATTTGATACAAGGCATTTACATCCGTTTTTCTGATCTAAAGGTACAACCATTTATATTTGGCTGTGTCAGAAAAAGGATAGCCCGAACTGCATTCTGAACGCAGTAGCAAATGGGTTAATCTCCCACGTCCTGCACTCAGTTCGCTCGCTGTTTCAGGGAGTATTTCGATTAATTTGGCTAAAAATGCTGTTTGCTTGCCTGTTGTTATGATTGGTCGTAATTTTGATTTGAGTGCGGTTATAGCTCAATCTGAAGGTAGTTTTTCTGGAGATGTCTATTGGAAAAGTGCGATAGCACTTAACTACCTAGACTAAGTGCTGTACCAGTCTGCTACCAGTGTCATACCTTGCTAACAAGTCTGTTCAAAGTGTTGCACCAGTCTGTTAGAAGTGTTATACAGTTAAAACTAGATACAATACGCGCGTATTATTTATAGTCTGTTACGCAAGTATTGCAGGTAGTAATGCACCCCTAGCGTGGTGCTTATCTAAAAAGCTGCTGGACTGTTGAAGTTCTTTTTCCCTGTTGCACTGCACTTTAGCACTTTTTGACTGCCTTGTTACATTGCACTTGCTGACTGCCTTGTAACAGGTATCACCGTGCCAAAATTCTCAATAACATTAAAGCAACTGAAAATTAGAAGCTTTTTACTTAAAATGTGAAAGAGTGATGATCAGCTAACTTTCAACACTTTCCAACCAGTCTGAATACCAACTTTCCCAGATTTTACAAAGCTGAAACTACCACGAGTGAACGTGCGATCGCTCCCCTTTACTGTTGGCTTTACACCAATGAGTTGCTTTACTTCTGCACTGGTTAAAATCCACCCTTTTTCTGCTGCCCGTTCCAGTTCCTTGTAATGACGTAGGGGTTCGTGTTGAGCAATTGCGATCGCTTCCATCGCGTTAATTAATCTAGTCATTTCGCTCTGTCCATCAGCTAAAACCATGTCTGATGAACTGCCGAGTAAACCGTTCGGCGGATGGTCGGTGAACTGTTCGGTGGATTGTTCGCTGAACTGTACTGAGTGAAGATCAGAAAAGTCAGCAAGATTAGAAACAAAGTCTTCAAGCTTTCCGCCGGATGCTAAATGACTATCCAATCTATCCAACTCCTCTAACTGATGAGTGCTAATCCAAGATCGAGTACCGTCTTTTACAGGTTTAACATTTGCAGTTTTTAACCGCTCATAAAATGCGGTTTTGCCGATGCCATATTTAGACATCAGATCTTTAGTTCCAATCCGATCTAGCTCAGTATTATTTAAAATGTCCATAACAACACCAGGTTTGTTAGTTATCCCCAGCATTGTTGCAGCGTTGCTGGAGCTTTTAAATAATTATAATGCAGTTCACCGGAAGTTCACTGAACGTTCACCGGAAGTTCACAGGATATTACAAATTCATATTTAACTTCTTAGCTATTTTTTCTAAAGAAGCACCAATATTCCAATAATCCATAACTCCTACGACTGAACCACAACTGCTGCACTGAATAAACTGAAGTTTAAAGTTTGAATTTTTAGGTGTATGTTCCACAGCCTCAAATGAAGTACTTGAACATTGTGGACATTTTGAAGTAGCCATATATTTTTCCTTATTTCTTATTATTGGGCAACTTTTTATTATTTTGGTTCTCTACAGAGGGAACATTGCATACATCTAATTTTAGCAAACATCTTATTTCCTTAGTAGTAAAACTTGCTATTATTGCTAACACCCCTAGAAAAACACCAACAATAGACCAAACCCAACCATATTTTTTATCGTTTTTATGATTTTCAATAGAAGTTAAATATACTGAATATTTTAATTGTCTAAAACCAATATAAAAAATGTTGGCAATAAATAAAACTACATAAATAAGGTAAAGTACACTTTCTATATTTACTAACGAATTTAAAACAAATATCTTATCTTGCTTTAAAAGTGTGTTAATAATTACAAGGCAAAAATGTATAACTGTAACAGTCCAATAAATTATATAACTTTTCCAATCAGCAAACTTTTCTAGAAATTTAATAATTTTGTTTTCTTTTAAAACAATTTTGATTTTGTTAATGATACCCAAACAAATTGTATCCGAATCAGCACTATATATTCGTATTTTACTAAATGGCTGCATCTGTACTGTAATGTGATGCCACTCAAATGATTCCTCAGAATCTTTATCTTTCCTTGCTATGATTTGTATAGAATTAGTCTTCTTTATAGATTTAGGAAGTTGAGAAAATTCATTTGAAGAATTTAGTTCATAATCTTCTACTTCAATTACATAAGAGAAACCATTCTCTTTGAAAATTTCTTCTATTTCTAAAATTTCTTCTAAATAAATATTTTTTGCAGTAATATATTCACTTATGCTTTTTGTCTTCTTTTTCATAAAGTTTTATATTTTTTTTTAATAGGAAAAGTATCTTTTAAGCAAATCTTCACCATACTCACCCATCTGCTGAAGCTTTAACTCGATCAGCTTCAAAGCCATTGGCGATGGTGTAGCGTGTCCATTTTCCCAACGATTCACTGTCAAATAAGTTACACCTAACTGAGCAGCAAACTTTTCCTGGGTTAACCTTAGCCGTTGCCTCATTTCACGAATTAAGTCGGAATGTGAGCGGTATACTATCTCTGCCATTCAGAAAAGCTATAACTTAACACAGTTTGACTTTAGTAAGTATAGCTCATGCCATACATAGGATGATGTATAGTCTGATATTTTTATTTAGAAATAATATTTATTTAACAAAATTAAACAATTGTTACATTTGACTTATTTTATGCAAAAATGCCTCGTCCGGTGAGCTTTGATTGGGGCTATTTATTAAAATTAAACTTGTTATTATCCAGTGCTGAAAACCGAATTATTATAAGTACGGATATTACTAATCTAATAAGTTTAATAAGTGTTAGCTTTAATAAGCTTTTTATTTATTAAAGTTATGTCAGATTTTTCACTAACACCCAAACTTAACATAAGTAAAATTGAGATTCCTAAAAGTTCTTCTATAATCTTGGCTGAAGCAAATTATGCTAGTGAGTTTTATAAAAAAATTGCTAAGGCGATTATCAACTTTGATTCTCAGTTAGATAATGAGCATGAAGTTGGAGTTCGCCTTGTTAGCTTTGGTCAATCAGTTGTTTTTTATATTGAAGATATGACTTACTCGAATCCATCACTAATATCTTTTATTGGTCATACTCCTGATGGAGCGCCTGTTGAATTAATTCAACACGTCAATCAAATTAGTGTCTTGCTTACTACACTTCCCAGAGAAAGACCTGAAGAACCTAAAAAACCGTTTGGATTCAATTTATAAAATTTCCATTATGAAAGTTAGCTAAATTAATTAAGAGTTGCTTAATACTTTCTATTTTTATTAAAAAGCAACTCTTTTACTCTAAATTTGCCATGGCTACCTTTAACTGTGATGAGGAGTTATGGGGTAAATTTCTCCCAGCGCGTCTATCAGGCGTTAGGTGTTGGAGATACGAAAGGGGTGAAGGGGATCGCTCTCGATAAAGGCTGGGTTGACGCTCTCTGGCGCGATCGCGCTTGCTTATTTTCCGTAAAAGTAAACAAAAGTAAACAAAAGTAAATAACTTTGCGAAATAAGGTGTAACTTCAGATTAAAGGAAAGGAATAGTAAAGGGCTTACCTTACAGATGGAACAACGGGCGTTAGCCCAATCTGGTCAACTTCACACGAGCCTGACAGTAGATATAGATGGCCCGTTATTGCCGTTTGACAAATTTCGCGAAGCCCAAGAGGAGATTGCTGTCATACTCCAAGAGGTAGAAAAGAATGTCTCTGAAAATCGACGTTCATCTGTGAACTGGGTTATCTCCTCTATAACAACGGGGAGTGTTCACTTGACTATAGAAGGCATACCTAAAGAGAGAATTCCCGTTTCTCAGGTAGCTGAAGTTGTTGCCAGCGTTGAATCTGGCATTGCTATTTTAGAGCAGCGCCCCGAAAGACCTCCTTTTTTTTCGGATCGAGCTTTGGAAAGTGCTAAAGCTTTAGCTGGTTTGGTTGGAAAAGATATATTGACAATCCAGTTAGGGATTAACTCTCAGAGAGTGAATCTTACCCAACATTTGGTCGCAAATGTAGACGAGTTGATAGGTGGGAAATATAAGAGCTTTGGTACTATCGAAGGTATTCTTAAAGCTATAGATTTAAGTAGGAAGCCATTATTTAGAATTTATGATTTACTAACCAATAAAAGCTTAAGATGTTATTTCCCGTCTGATTTTCTTGAGAAAACTAAGGATGCTCTTGGCAAGAGAGTATCTGCATACGGCGTTATACGTTCGCGAGAAGACGGTGAGAGAGTCAGCATAGAAGTTCAGGAAATGGATATTTTCCCAAGTGAAGAAGAGCTACCCAGTATTGAAGATATTATCGGTATCCTAGGAGGCGAAGATTGACTCGCTCATCTAAAGAAATTCATTATTGGGACTCATGCGCTTTTTTGGGATTACTTAAGAATGAACGCGATAAGGTTGACGAATGTCTTTCGGTACTAAAAGCAGCTAAGGATGGCAAATTAATAATAGTTACATCTGCTTTAACTTTTATAGAAGTAGTCAGGCTGGAAAAGGGTGGGACAAAATTGCCTAGAGAAGTTGAAGAAAAAATCCGCTCATTCTTCAAACACGAATGGCTTTATATACATGAGGTTGATCGCAAAGTTGGAGAACTTGCGAGAGAATTGATGTGGCAGCATGAAAGCTTAAAGCCCAAAGATGCAACTCATGTAGCAACAGCAGCATTAGCCAAAGTTGATATTTTGGAAACTTTTGATGAAGGTTTAATCAAATTATCTGGTACAATTGGCGATCCTGTTTTCCCTATAAAAAGACCTTTTTTCCCAGATCAGTTAGAGCTTTTTTAAAAAATATAAAAATAATTAACAATTCTGTGTGTAATCGTATAAAAGTTAATTCTAACGAATTTAAAACGTACTTATTTAACTAAGTTTTGCCCTTGAGTAGCAATGGAACTTTTTTTCCCTGTAGAAGTTCCCAATGTCGCAGACGCTACCGCGCCTTTATTTGAACCAGTTGCAGTAGAGAAAGATGCTAACGCGCCTGTAGCAGACCCAAAATTAAATCCTCTAGAACTAGAAGTAGAAGCTGCACTCCTACCAGATGTAGAAACAGACCCTGGTTTATCTGAAGCTGCACCAGTGAGTGAACCAGTAAGTGCGCCAACACCAAACACTGAAACTGAATTGCTTTCTGGCGTTCAAGTTTGCAAGCTACTTAGATTGAAAGATTACAAACTATTAAAGATGAACGATGACGAAATTAAAGTCAAAGGTTTTGAACGAGTAAAGGTAGGTAGGAAAAGTAAATATCGAAAGTTATTATAAAAAACACTGCTTTTTAATAATTAACCTATTTCTGCTTTCATAATAATTCCTACAAATCAAACAGGTATAGGCTTTCAGCCAATTGCGTACAATTTTCCCGTTTAGTTACTCACTCAACTACCCTCACAGAGCCATGTATTCTTTGAATTATGTTAATAGCTGAAGGATTACTTCGAGCGTAAAAACTTGCTAGATAGAGAGTTTCATTCTTATTGTAACGGACTAGCATAATGATAGTTTCTGCTTCCGGCTCAGAAATCCATAATCTAACTGCTTCTCGCCCACCGACAGTAAGTTTGCCTCTTTGAGTCAAGCGACTACCCGATCCACTTGCAGATCTGAATGTTTGAGCTACAACTTTTTCAAAGGCTCCGCGTTCAATTTGAATATCAGTTTTAATAATGTTAGGTGGCAAACCATCGCCTCCTCTTTTGGGTAATTTTTGATTTGTGATAATTAAAAGTTCTCTAGGGGTAGTCCCAGGTGGATTTTGCGTTCTTTCAACCAACCAGTTAGAGGGATAAGAAATTGAGAACTCCTTGGGTACTAGATAAGTTTTTAATTTAGTCTCTGTTGTCCTTGGATTATTTTGTGCGGTACTCGGTTGTATTCCTGTAACTGTCTTGGGCAGTGTTAAAGTTCCTTGCATAGCTAGAATTGATATACCTATTGAGAGCCAAAGTGGGAATTTCATAAGTTTTTATTTGAGCTACCTGATTTTTTACATAATAGCGCTGCGACGGCAGCATGACAGAAAATATTTAATTGCGAATCGTTACTTTAAAGGTGTATCTAGGACTACTCATCCTGTAAGACTGGGTAAGGCGGAGGAGCAGCAACTGTGTGAAAGAAGTGAGGCTAATAATTTAGGGTAACTGTATCAAGTGAATCTGATTTTTATTGGTGCAGAAAAAATGAATGAGATTTCAACGGGTTGAGAAAAATAAATCTTAAAAAATTCTACGGGTACGCTTCAATAGTCAAGAATAATTAATAAAAGTTAACCTATAAAATACTTATACCGAGAAAGTTTTAGGCACTTTCTGCACACTTGATACTCAAACGCCTTGTCCTTCATTGAAATACACCCACAGTGGCAACGGTTAGTAATAGGGCTATCGCCCTTTAATAATTAGAGACGATGGGTAAAAGGGGCTTAATTTTATCCCTGTAATCAGTAGTCAAAGATTTCAGCTTAGAGAAGTTTTGAATTAATCGTCTAACTGAAATGTTTAATTGTAGCACCCTGAATTATTAAGCTGCTATGTCCAAGTCATACAAATACTGCTGAAACCCGACAAATACTTCACTGATATTCCCTACGCTTCCTAGTTCTCCAACAGCATCACGAACAGTATGATACTTCAACTCTAACAGTTGAGGTAATTTAGTACGATCCAGTTCGCCCACCCCAGCTTTGATGTATTGCTCCAGTACAAAGTCAAGAAATTCCTGCTGTTTGCCGATATAGCGCGAGAAGATCAACGACTTGTGGGCAAAGACGCGCTCTCGGCGGCTCATGGGTGGAGAGGCATAGGCGATATAAGCCAGCACATCATATAAATCGCTTTTTTCAGCATCAATTAGGCGGCTAATTTCTGTTAATTGTTCTTCTCCGTAGCCTTTCTCGGCTAGTCCTTCTAATAATGCTTTACGGGTGTCAGGACGGCTCCAAATTGCTCTTAATTCGTTTTCATCTGTGAATAGTTGAGGAATTTCACCAAAGAGACGTTCCACAAATTCTGCTGCGTTCATGGGTTTACCGTCTGGACTCCAGAAGCTAGTAGATATCCGATGTTGAAGGGTACGTTCTTTACCATCAGCGAGTTTGATTTTAATAGTTTGGCGACGAGAAGTTTCTGTATTTTCGTTGCTATTTGTATCAGTATTTCTATTAGTATTTGTCGTAGATGATGACTGTCGTTCCCTTCGATTTGTAACAATTACAGGTTCTTGGGGTTCGCCATCCCATTCAGGATCGTTGAAGTGTTCGTAGGCTTTAACAAAATCATAAATAGTGAAATAGTCTTTCCCTTCAAATAGACGAGTACCACGACCAATAATTTGCTTAAATTCAATCATTGTGTTGATGGGTCGCATTAGGACAATGTTACGAACATTCCGAGCATCAACCCCAGTAGAAAGCTTTTGTGAGGTGGTGAGAATAGTTGGAATATTTTTCTCGTTGTCTTGAAAGGTGCTGAGGTGCTGTTCTCCCAGTTTTCCATCATCGGCAGTGACACGGACACAGTAATTAGGGTTACTGCTAATCTTCATTTGGTTAATTAAATCCCGCACAGCTAAAGCGTGTTCTTGGTTAGCACAAAATACCAGAGTTTTTTGATTCTGGTTAATTTCCTCCATGAACAGTTGCACACGATAACGTTCGCGATCGCTAATTTCAATAATGCGATTAAAATCACCTTCGGTGTAAGTTCTACCTTCGTCTATTGCACCTTCTATTAATTCATCTTCGCTGCTGTAAATATATTCATCTAGGTTAGTTTCGATCTGCCTAACTTTAAAGGGAGTCAAAAACCCATCGTTGATGCCGTCTTTGAGTGCGTAAGTATAGACTGGCTCACCAAAATAAGTGTAGGTATCGGCGTTGTTAGCACGTCTGGGAGTGGCAGTAAGCCCCAGTTGTACTGCTGGTGAGAAGTATTCCAAAATGCCCCGCCAGGTGCTTTCGTCACTGGCTCCGCCTCTGTGACATTCATCAATGATGATGAAGTCAAAGAAGTCGGGGGGATAGTCGCTGAATTTAGGGGTAGGATTGCCAGCTTCGTCCCTCCCAGTCATAAATGTTTGGAAAATGGTAAAAAAGATACTGCCATTTTTGGGGACTCGACCTCGTTTTTTGATGGCTTCAGGGTCGATGCGGACGAGGGCATCATCTGGGAAGGCAGAGAATGAGTTATAGGCTTGGTTGGCTAAGATATTACGATCTGCTAGAAACAGAATCCGAGGGCGACGGGTGGGCTGTCTGCTGAGGTTCCAACGGCTCTGAAACAGTTTCCAGGCTAGTTGGAAGGCGATGAAGGTTTTACCTGTGCCAGTTGCCATTGTTAACAGAATCCGGTCTTGTCCTTGACAGATAGCGGATAGGACGTGCTTAATGGCATTGTGTTGATAATAACGGGCTTCCCATGTACCGCTTCTGTCTTCAAAGGGGATAGCAGCAAAGTTATCTCGCCATTGATTTGCTTGGCTAAAAATGGTATTCCACAGTTGATCTGGGGTGGGATATTGGTTGATGTAACCTTCTGCCCCTGTGTGCATATCTACTTGGTAGATGCCGATGCCATTTGTAGAGTAGGCGAATCGTGTTTGCAACTTTTCGGCGTATTTTTTAGCTTGTCCTAAACCTGTGGTATCTGATAAATCGCGTTTTTTGGCTTCAATGACGGCGAGTTTTTCACCATGATAAACCAACACATAATCTGCAATGTCTGATTTAGCACGTTGACCGTTACCAACTAAGCGACCAGGGGCGATAACTTCGCGGCGGATGCGACTACCTTCGATCACTCCCCATCCTGCGGCTTTGAGTGCGGGGTCAATTAGTTCGGCACGGGTTTCGGCTTCGTTCATTATTGCTCATCTTTGGAATATGGGAGTCGGCGGCGGGCAGATGCTATAGCCTGTTGCAATTTAGCTTGTAACAATTCTTTTTGTGGTAATACGGTCAGGTATTCGGCAACATGAATACCACTTTTATCTAGCTCTAGTAATTCGATTTGCTCTTGCTTTTTACCTGCACATAAAATAATCCCTAGCGGTGGCTGTTCGTCAGGCTCTTGGTCGTATTTGGCAAGCCAGCGCAGGTAAAGTTCCATTTGTCCTTTATATTCGGGATGGAAGTTTCCCAGTTTGAGGTCAATAGCTACAAGGCGTTTGAGTTTGCGGTTATAAAATAGCAGGTCAATATAAAAGTCGTCGTTGTCGATTTGCAGGCGTTTTTGACGGGCGATGAAGGTAAAGCCTGCACCGAGTTCTAGTAAAAATTGCTCAATTTCTCGCAGGATTGCATCTTCGATGTCTTTTTCGAGATAGCGATCGCTCAAATCCAGAAAATCTAAAATATAGGGGTCTTTTAGTAAAATATCGGGTGATACCTGTTGAGTTTGGCGCAGTTGTTCTAAATTCTGACGGATGGTTTCTTCGGGTTTGCGGGATAGGGCGGTGCGCTCGAATAGCATGGAGTTAATACGTTCTTGCAGTTGGCGGACACTCCATCGTTCAAGTTGGGCGATTTCAATATAAAACTCTCGTTTTAGGGGTTCATCAATATACATTAGAGTTTTGATATGCGTCCAACTTAATTCTCTCCGCAGTGTGGAGACAATCTGCTCGTCAGGAAATGTTTCTGCAAAATGTAGACAATGCCGCAACTGTTTTTCGCTCCAACCTTTGCCATAGGTTTGGGTTAGCTGCTGGGATAAAGAAACAATGATTTGTTTGCCATATTCAGCGCGTTGACCTTGTAAAACTTCGGTTTGGATGCGTTTACCAACTTGCCAATATAATATGGTTATTTCTGCATTGATGGCAATGGCGGCACGTTGTTTGGCAACATCAATTAGCTGTCTGATTTCTTGGAATAAGAGATCATCTCTCGGTTGCGTCAGGTCATTGCTCATGCTGCAATTTCCTCTTTAGCAATTTTCAGAGTGTCTGCGGTGAGTTCGCCAGTGAAAGCTTTTTGCAGGATGGATTGTTTGAGTTCGTTGAGTGCAGTGATTTTTTTGCGGTAGATGGTTTCGAGGCGCTGGGTTTCAGATGCTATCTCTTCAATGTTTGCAACAAGAGATTTTTGCTCTAAAAAGGTAGGAAAACTAATTGTGATTAATGAAAGACCCTGTTGATTAAGGCTGCTAATGCTAATTCCGCCTCCACTCTCTGTTAGTTGTTTTCGTAGTTCTCTCGATTTCAAATAGTGGACTATAAACTGGGGAAATATATCCTCTATCTGTATACGAATTCTAATCGTGAATCCAGAGTGAGAGGTTTTTTCGGAAAGCTCACCTGCTAGTACACAACGTCCAATTAATTCTTTGTTTCCATTTGATCTAACAGTTAATATGTCTCCTTTGCGGAGTATATCTATTTCTTTTAACTCTGCATCTATTGTCACAAAATCTAATTGACTTTCTTGAATCCAAAAATAGTTTTGAAAATCTTTAACACCGACAATTTTAATTGATTCACCTTTACTACTTCTTGTGAAGTTAAGACCATTTCTAAAGGTTGCTATATCTCCTAATTTTTTCTCCTTCCACCCGTCGCCTTTCTGAGTAAAGATGGCGTTTAGATAGCTTTCAAATAGTTCGCGGGCGTTGGCAAGGTTCTTTTCGGTGTTTGCGATCGCTCTATCAATCCCATCAAACGCCTCATCTAAAATTGCCACAATCCGCTTTTGTTCAGGAAGTGCTGGAACGGCTATAGGAAAATTTCTTAAATACCCTAAGCCTACAAATTTTTGTGTACTTCCTTTCGCTTCTTTTTGCATCTTTGACTGAACATAATCAGTCTGAAGATAGTATTTCAAAAAATAACTGTCTTGATTCTTGGGGACTTTAAATAAAGCAACATTTTTAATAGCAAAAGATGACTCAAATTCAACAACAATTGGATTGCCGATTGTTCCAATCATTGCCAACAATACATCTCCTTTGTTAACTGCACTTCTCTCGTTTATTTTTTTATAATCACTTTCCGAAATATATTTTACGTTATCAAAAATTAAACCATTACTTTTGAGGTTTTTTGATGTTATCAGTGGGTAGCCTTTTTCACAATACTTTGGTGAATCATGTGTTCCGTCCCGGACATCATAAACATCACCTAATTTCTTTGTTTCCCAACTGTTCATCACAACATTCCCCCAATCCCAGCCAAAATATCAGCACTCTCTACATCTAACGCAGCAATTTCATCTAAAATTTCCTGCGGTTCCCTGAACGCCGATTCCTCAGCCTTATTTGGATTCTTTACAGATAGATCAAACGTTACCTGATCAATGTCAGCAACATCCACCAGCCAAGACTTTTCTGTTTCTGTAAACGTAGCCTGTAACTCGACAAACTCCCGCAAATCCTCATCATTAAGAGAATTGGTTTTACCCATATTCCGCCCTGGAACGAGTTGGTAATACCAAATCTTCTGAGTAGCCATCCCCTGATTTAAAGGTCTTTCCTGAGAAAATAAAGGCATTCTCTGAACGGAATCGAAGGGAACGCCTTTATCAAAAAACAGTACTACCGTTTTAACCCCCGCCCCGATAAATGTCCCACTCGGACAATCTAGAATCGTGTGCAGATTACAACTACTCAAAAGCTCCTGCCGCAATGCCCGTGAAGCATTATCCGAATTTGACAGGAACGTATTTTTGATTACTACTGCTGCCCTACCGCCTATCTTCAGTATTTTGATGAAATGCTGTAAAAACAGAAACGCCGTTTCCCCAGTTTTAATCGGGAAATTCTGCTGTATTTCCTTACGTTCCTTCCCTCCAAATGGAGGGTTAGCCAAGATGACATCAAAACGATTTTTGTCCTGAATATCAGTGAGATTTTCCGTCAGCGTGTTGGTATGGATAATATTTGGTGCATCAATGCCATGCAGAATCATATTCATGATCGCAATTACATACGCCAAACTTTTCTTTTCTTTACCTGTAAAAGTATTATTCTGTAGTGTCTCAAGCTCTTTTGTTGTTAGCTTACCCCGACGTAAATAGTCGTAACTCTCGCACAGGAAACCCGCCGAACCGCAAGCGCCATCATAAATGCGATCGCCTATCTTTGGCTTTACCACCTGAATTATCGCTCGAATCAAGGGACGCGGTGTGTAATACTCACCCCCATTGCGCCCTGCATTACCCATATTCTTGATTTTTGCTTCATAAAGATGGGATAGCTCATGTTTCTCCTGTTGCGATCGAAACCTTAGTTCATCAATATATTCCAGGGCATCCCTCAAGCTGTAGCCGCTTTGAAACCTATTCTTAATCTCGCTAAAAATTTCGCCGATCTTATATTCGATTGTGTCTGGACTGGTAGCTCGTTGCTTGAATCCTTGTAAATATGGAAATAGCTTGCGGTTGACATAATCAATCAGATCATCGCCAATCAGGGCATTGTCATGATCTACCGTACCATCAGCCTTTTTCGGTGCTGCCCAGACTGACCAGCGATGCGCCTCATCAATAATAAATTCATAAGATTTACCAACCAGTTCCGCCTCTAACGCCCTCTCCTGTTCCAAGTCATCCAAATACTTCAAAAACAGTAGCCAAGAGGTTTGCTCCGTATAATCTAACTCAGTAGTACAGCCTGCCTCTTTCCAGAGAACATCATCAATATTTTTAAAAGTTTGCTCGAACATTTAGCTTTACTGTGGGATTTATAATATTAATGGCTTGAATTATTCGATGGCAAGTAAACAAAATATAGTACTGTAATAAAACTTATTTGTGAAGATGTTGAAGTAAAAACGTAACAGTTGGCAATTCTCAAAGGTTAACTTTATGGGCTATCGCCCTTTATGAATTAGAGACGATGGTGCAAAGGGGAATCTATTTTATCACTGTAATCAGTATTAATGAGCTTTCACTACTACCAACAGTTTTTACTTCACTACTACCAACAGTTTCCCGAATTAATAAGTTTTCACTACTACAAACAGTTTTCAATAGTACCGCAGTTTTTAGTAGGAAACGCGATAGCGTTTAAAAAGTTAAAATAATTAACCCCTTACAGTTTAGAGTAAGGGGTTAGGAACGTTATGCGTTATGGTCAAGACTGGAGTTACGAGATTTCGTACTGGTCGTAACAGTGCAGTTACTTACGGTTAGCGGGATTTATCCATCATAATTGGATTATCGGTTAGGTCAGGTTTACATCTATTAACATAAACATTCTCAGCGATTTCCTTAAATGCAGAATGAGGGTTATCGGCATCAGTAAATGGGCCAATCTGAGTTACTACCGAACTTGTTGAGGGGTAAGTTTTACCCGAAACCTCAGAACTCGGAGTGACCCATGTACACTTTTCAATTATGTTCCAGCGATGCAATTGACTCAACTTATTTAAATAGCTATAGTCTACTCCCCAACGATGCTTGACAAATACAACATAAGTATCGGCTGTCTTAGCAGGACAAGCTTCAGGTACTAACTGTGACACAATCTTTTGACTTCCTAAGAATATAAATCCTATCCATCCAATTGCAGTAAATACTAAAATCCGAACAGGAATTCTATTTTCCATTATCTGACATTCTCCTCATTAATTGAATTGTTGAAACTACCAACCTTTAGACTGTCCCAACTGCAAAAGCACGTCTAGCATTGCTTTACCTTTGGAGTAATTTGTTCCGCCCTGTTTCAGCACATCTTTGATGATGTCGCTGTCTGATACGCCTTGCTGTTGCAGTGCCGTTACAGCTAGATAAGTAGGTCTGTAACCTTCCATTTCTTCGTCTGTTGCAGCATCCGTTACAGAGGCTGTCGCAGTCGTTAGGGAGTCCGTTACAGCTTCGTTACTAACTTCGTTATCCCTTGCTGTACCGTCGTTACGGTCGTTATAACTATTTGGCTGTTGCAGTGTAACGGGTTGCTGTAACGAGGGTTGTAACGCTGTAACGGCTTCTGACTGGTAACGTTGTTCCTGTACCCATTGCGACGTAGCAAGCTGATTGATGAAGTCTGCTTTTTCTGCCTGTTCAATAGCTTTTAAAAGTGGTGTGATGCGCTGTAACTGATGCCCTGTTGCAACTGCTGTAACACCG
Source organism: uncultured cyanobacterium (assembly GCA_963711165.1). Classification (GTDB taxonomy): domain Bacteria; phylum Cyanobacteriota; class Cyanobacteriia; order Cyanobacteriales; family PCC-9333; genus Crinalium. Next base: position 14,306 of record CAVQDG010000064.1, read on the forward strand.
CAACAGCTAGTAATAAACAAGGAAAGGTAACGCAGTGAAACGCTAAACTTATCTTTAGGGTTGGGGAATAGAAACGGTGATGCACTCCAAAGTAATAACCCTAGTACAATTGATGATCCACCGACTAAAGCGAGTAGGTTTCTATTACTTCTAAGCTGGTCTTGTGGCGACGATATTTTAATCATTGTTGTACCCATTGAAGAAGCGACCCAATTAACAAAATGGCAATACAAACAATCAAACCGCCGATATATGATTGATAATCTACTCCCATTGCTTCCGCTAGAAAGTCATCGGCTAAACCCGCCACTACAAAGCACAAACTAACAACTACTACCAACCAGAATGCGTAATACTGAAACCGAGGTATGACATAAGTTGTGTAGGAAAATAGACCGCAACAGCTTACTCCTAGTAGGAAATATCCACCTAACTGAATGCTTTTACCCATGATGAAATTCCTCTAAAAAAGGGTAGTAAAATTAATCACTACCCAAAGGTTTTAACTATTAGCAGCCATAGGATTGTTTGATGGCATTAATCGCATTTGCAGCATTAACTTCTGCTGATTTAAGTTCACTGTGCATTTCTGCTAAATGAGGGCGTACACCGTGCATATCCTTAGCAAATTGAGTATCAGCTTGTTTTCTTTCAAGCTCATTCCGAGCTACTTTTGATTGGTAGCGACGGTGCGTGGTATGTACAGTAGTATCAGAATCCTCAATATTTTTGAGAGCTTTATAAGCACTAACTGAAGCCTCTGCTTGTACTTTCTTTTGCTTGGCTAAGATGCGTAATGCGTCAGCTTCAGCTTTATTAAAGTAGCGTGGCTTTTGTACTACTGGAACACTTCTGACGCTTGAGAAATCAGCATTAGAAGGTGTGGGAACGGAAGAATCAGTAGCAGCTAGTACCCTGTTAGTAGAGAGGTTATGATTAGTACCGTCGTTTGCTGCTAGTTGTCCACCAGCTTCAGTTGACGCGTCTAATTTCTTACGGGTGATAAATTTCAGTAGTCCCATGATTTAGTTCTCCTTAGATTCAGGTAACAGATTTGGTTGATTGCCACTTAGAAGCAGTTCTGGATTACAAGGTTTTAAACCCAGTTCAGTCAGCAAGGTTACGCATTCAGCAGGTGACATTGGAGTTGCGATCGCAATTCCGATATTGCGAGTAACAGCCTTGTCAATGCGAGTCAATAACCCTTGTGTAAGAGCGTCTGAAACGCTCTCCACTAATGGGTTGTAACGCTGTAATGGGTCTGTAATGGGGTCTGTAACGCTCTCTGTAACGCCAGTTGTGACATCATCTGTCACGCTGGCTGTTACACCTTTAATCTGCTGTAACGCCTCAAGCCCTGTCTGTGTCCACAAGGTTTGATTATTGTCGCCAGTTATCCAATGGATGCTCTCTAATAGCTGTTCAGCTTTTCGCAATTTCCATTGCCTGATGCAATTGACGCTAACCTGTAACAGTTCAGCAGCTTGGGCAGTAGTAAGCACTTCGTTACTCATTAGCGCCTGCCCTCAATAAAACCTGCAAGCCTACCAGCACAAACATCTTTATCTGTTTGAAGCTGTGCGATTTTCTGCTGCTGTAAGTTATCAGCTTGTTGCAATACTGCAAGCTGGTTAGAGTTCCAGGCGTGTTGCAGAACGTTTATGCCGATGCTGCCTAGAAATAGAGGTATCAGCAGAGAGGCTGCGTTATCGCTGTTGGAGCTAGAGGAATCCTGCATGATTTCCTCCTAAATGCGATCGATCTTTGCTTTCTTGAGTCATGATCTAGATCTCCATATATAGATGTGGGGTAGAGCAGATGCGCCGCCGACCAAGCACGACATCTGCTCTTTTGTGGTTTTTTGCTACTGTATCCTACTATTATAGTATGTAGCCAGATGTAAAACACATAGTAGGAGGTAAAATGCTTTTAACCGATGAGAGAGCGTGTGAAGTGGGAGGAAAGCGAAAATTAGATATTATTTCTGCCTATGTAAAGCCAGAGCTAAAAGCAGCTTTAGAGGTATGGGCTGAGGAGGAATCGCGATCGCTCAGTAGCCTTATGGTTTATTTACTAACCAAAGCTGTAAAGGATAGGGAGGAGAGCGGTCGCTAACTTCGTGCAAAAAATATCACAGTATCAAAAAAACCTATATAAGCACTTGCGAAAACAGGAATGACTGAAGGGACAATGGAAAAACTTTGCCGTGCTTTGAACTGTACTCCCTACGACTTTATTGAGTACATTCCAGAGGAGAACGATCACACTACATGATCCAATAACAATGCAATGATCGCACCTGAACAAATTTATATTGAGATTAATTAAAAATTTTTAACAATGAAAAACCTAACAATTTTTAACGTTTCTATGCCCTTTGGTATAGGCAAACCACCTTGTACACAATAAACGTAGCTAAAAGCGGGACGAATCTGGATTTAGTAGGGGGAATGGCAAATGCAAACTACAGAGCAAAAGGAGAAGCTACCTCCCCACAACTGGGAAGCATTAGAGCAACTAGAGTGGGAAAAAAACTGTTTATCTCGTGGGTCTGCTACATTTTGGTTTGCTGTGTTCGCAACGGGCGTGTTTTTTTCTCCTTTATGGGTACTAATGGGATTGGTTTATAAACCAATGATTCGAGTCACCAAGCTGGCGCGAATTGTCAAGGTAATGCGCCCACTACTAGAGGAGTTTGAAGAACAAGGGATACAAATATTTCCCTGTTTGGAAGTAGCTGGACACGACCCGCTAGATTTTTATATCCGATTTCCTGAAGCTCAACTGCTCGTTTCTATTCGCTCTATGAACAATGCTGAAGTTGTCTACAACGAAAGAACTGAGCATTTATACTCTAGAAAGAACAAAAAGAAAGGGGGACTCAGAAAATGGTTGCCATGCCCACTGGTCGAACTCAGCGATTATCAAGCTTGGCTCTACAAAACACGACAGTTGTTTGGCTTAACTTCAAAACAAGTTCAAAAATTCCCTCTAGCCAAGGTTTTAGTCTTATGGAGTTCAACTACAATTCATGAACATAGAGAGGAATTATATACGTCAATAGGAAGCTTACAGTTTCTAGCTCTGAAGAGAAAAGGCACTGCTTTTGTAATTCAGGAGGATAACATCGTAGATTTCGTTAATGCTTACTTAGAACAGTACAAACAAAAAACCTGAAAATTGATATACCTCGCATCTCCTGAAAGGACAAGAGCGAAGTTCGTTATAAACCGGAAATGGACACTAGAAATCGTTACCACACGAAAAACCATTCCTATCTCAAGTGTAAACTATTGTTTAAGATAGCAACACAATTAGCACAAATACCTAGTTGTCTGAACACTTGAGATTTCAATGGTGGTGTCCGGCTCCCCTTACCACACAAGGAGCTAATAGTGAAACAACCACCCCAGGCTGACACCCCGCCTCTTAAATGGGTTATCCAGGTTCATACGTTAAGCTCGCAGCAGCAAACGGCTGAAATTTGTGCCACACTTCAATTTGAAGCCAAACGTCCATTAGGCGATCGCATTCCAGTATCGCCAAAAGATTTTGAAAAATTGAATAGTCTTATTTCAGATTGTCGCCAAAAAGAATCGCTGTTACGGCTTGATTCGCAATGGTTTTGGGGCAATTTGAGTGTTAATTTCATCAAATTTATCCAGTCAGGGGGTGCAGCATGAATCCTCAAGACTGGAAACTGTGGCAGCGAGTACCAAAAGCACAAGCAATTGCAGATGCCCTTAAAAATATTCCTGCACACTGGAATTTAACGCCATTAAGGGATAAAGCAGCATTCCGCCCAAACTGGCAGACTGAGCCATTCATCAACCACAACAATTTTACAACGTGGCTGCTAGATGGTGAGGAGAAGATTAGCAGTAAAGGTTTTAAACCTTACCGAGCTTACATTTCGGGCTATGGTTTAAGAACTGGTGACAGTTCCAATGGTTTAGTTGCGCTCGACGTTGATGGCGCATCTGCTGAACCTGTACTAAAAGCATTAAGCAATGGTGATTTACCGCAAACAGTTAGTTGGACTTCTGGTAAACCAGGACGCAGACAATTATTATTTCAAGTACCTGATGAATACAGGGGCCAGTTAGTAGACTTTAATCGCTCGGTTATCACCGAGCATAATGGGGTCAGAACTGCTGACGGTGAAATTTTAGAACTGCGTTACAACAAATGTCAATCAGTTCTACCACCATCAAGACATCCCCAAACTGGTGCATACCACTGGCTAAATTCACCCACAGTTATTGACGTAGCGATCGCCCCCGCGTGGCTATGTGAACTGTTACAAAAATTAGCAAATCAGGAGAAGCAAGCAGAACTGGCAAGGGCTAGGGAAGCTGAAGCAGCGAGGGAATCGGCAGAAGTAAGACGACACCAGCGCCAACAATCCTTATTCGTTGGCACTCCACCGCTTGAAATCTTCCTTACTCGTAATGACCAGGACTTGATTAATAGTGGAACGGGTCAGGGGAACCGCGACAACGCAGGATTTAAGCTCGCTGCTAATATCATTGCCACTTGCGATCGCTTACAAGTTTTAGGTATTCCCTTTGATGGCGACGGGCAGGGATTATTTGAGGAATATGCTGTTAGATGTTCCCCACCTCTCTCTAGCCGCGACATCAATCGGATCTGGAAATCTGCCAGTAAAAAATCCTTCGCGTCGCTAAATGATGACCAATTAGAGAAGCGGTTTAGCTACTGGCAATGGGAGCAGAACCCTAATAAAGATAGCTATCTTGAACCAGACCGTATTGAGTATGAAAAATATTGTCAATGGGAAGAAGAACAAGAGCGAATCTTAAAAGCTCAAATTTTAGAGCATGAGTGCAAGGAACGTAAAAGCATATCAGACTTGATTAAGGAAGCTTACAACAAGGTAGCCTCGAAGTTATGTAAGCGCACAGGATTATTACCAGATAATCCACAACCAAACCCACAGCCAAACCCACAACAAAAACCAGTTAAAACTGATGCGATAGTTTTACTAAGTGATTGGCATCAATGGCTAGAATCAAACACTAAACCTCCCATTATCCCATACAAACCAGGGGAGTTAATTTCAGAGGAAGAATGGTCTCTACTCGGTTGCCCTAAAATTAGGTTTGAAGTTGGCGATCGCAAAAAGCTAATTAAGGAACTTTACCAGAAGTGGGAAAAACCACGAATATTTGAAAGTAGCGACACAGGACTTGGTAAATCGCATAATGCAGGGGAGTTAACCAGTGATTACTTAACTAATGGTGAAGGTAGGGTATGTTACAACGACCCCAATCACCGTAACCCTACTACACCAACAGTTGAGCAGAATTTTACTGACCAAATCAGCCGTAGTAGTAACGGATTTGTTTATGACCATGAGCGTGAAACTGCTAGTGGTTATCCTCATGTTGTCAGACCCAAGGACGGTCAAGTTCCCGACATCAAAGGCAACTGCCCTGAAACCGAGACATTTCTGCTACTTAACCAAGACAAGAATTTAATTACTCTTGGCGGCGAAAACTCACCTATCTGTGAAAAATGCAAGCATTATAAAGATGGTGAAGATGTTGTTTGCGGCTTTATTCTTGCACGTAGAGATATCTTGCAAGGATCTCCACAAGTCAGACAGCATCTACTTCAAAGCATACCTGGTAAAACAGTTGCAGAGAATGAGAACGACAAAAAAGATAGTGAAGATAAAGCCCCCCCATTTACTGTTTTCATAGTTGAGGAAATTGGCGCTACTCTCAACCCTTATAAAAATGTCTTAGCCACGAAAAAAGATCTTACCCATGCCTACCAAGAACTCAAACAGAAGGATAGCAAGTTAGCACAAGTAGTTGAGCCATTACATGATGCTTTATACGCACTACTTAACGTTGATGAGATGCCAGAATACGGTTACGATTTTGTAGCTCTGCGTAGACACTTACTACCAACTATTCCTAAAATTTACGCGAATGCGTCAGAATTACTTTGGGATAGATGGTTAAAATATGGCTGGGATTGGGAAGATGGCATTCCTAAAACCACATTTTGGGAATTTATTATTGATAGCATTTCCAGAACTCTACGCCCCAATCTAGAAGCTATGCTCCACAGGGGCCAGTCACCAGAACAGAAACAAGCCGTCATCAGAGACAATGTGGCTCTCAATTGGATTAGCTTGGCGTTAGAGGCAGTTATAGACAACGAAGCACACCTAAGAGTCGATCAGTTCGGATTGCACATTACTGAATACAACTGGCGCTACCACTCTATAATGACCAGCTATAAGCTAGTTCTAATGATGGACAGCACCCTTACTAAAAATGAATTAGCAGTCCTAACCAAATTTAAAAAATCTGACATTGTTGAAATTCAGCAAGTTAAGCCAGATTATTCCAACTACAAATTCACAATTATCAATGGCATTGGCTCATGTTCCAAAAAGCGTAGAGCGAAAGGCGACTTCGATCTTCAAGTTAGAGTTGAGAGAACTGTCGGCAAAATACACGCTCACCATAAAATTCTTGGTCATAAAACCATTGGAGTTATAGATCACCAACTTTTTGCCAATAATTATTGGGGATATGAGGAAGCTGATACTGAGATTAAATCGGGTTACTGGGGACGGGATAACCGAAACAGCAACGAGTTTATGAGATGTAAGGCATTGATTCTAATTGGGACACCTTTACCCAACTTAGGGCAAGCAGCAGCAGAATATCACGCTCTCACAAATAATGTTGTTAGACCTGTAGATTTATTTGGTGGTTACGGGCATTACGTCAGAAGTAGAGCAAAAGCAGAAACTTATCAAGGTATCGGACGGTCACGGGCGCATCTTAAACCAGAGCCTACCCATATTTACCTTATTGGCAATGAAGCGGTGACAGAATCAGACCTGATGCAACGTTATCCAGGTTGTACGGTCAATGAGATAGATATTTATGATTTCTGCCCTGAAGCTGCACCAAAGGGCGTTCAAACTGACAGAGGTTTCATGGCGACTCTGGTAAATGCCATTAAAGGTAATGCCCCAACAGGCTCAAAGAATATAGCAGCACAAATAGGAGTCGGCGCTAGTAGGGTTAGGCAGATAGGGAAAGAGATACTTGAAGATCTGGGAATCGAGGGCGGGTTTAGCCAGCTAAAAAGCCTGTTAGTTTTGCTAATAGATACCTTTAAAGCAAAACTAACACCCCTAGAAGAACTGGACGATGAGTTGAGATGGTTGGCTGAAACTTACTTACCATTATTTGCAACTGAAGAACCGACAGAGGCAATTAAGGAGTTTCTTCTCCTTGGTAAAGCCTACGGCTGGAAAACCTTCAAAAAGGTGCTGACTGCAACGGACGCGCCTACACTCTGCCACCTACTCAAGATTGTTTTGGATCTAGTTGTACCTAGTTTAGACCTGGAGCTACCAGAAGGAAAACCTGGATAACCAGACACAACGATCGCATATTCCTAAAACCTAGCTGACAGGATTAATATAGAACGTGCCGATCGCATCTAGATTAAAAGTTAATGAGCGAGCAAAGGATCTTTATCCCAGTTGATTTTGTTTCCTCCTACGACAGTACCTTTGACCAAAAAGGTGCTAAAACTTACTTTGCCGTCGTTTCAGTTGCTCAAATACCAACTAACTTACCCTTAACGCCAAACCTGCGGAGAGCTAACAAGAAAACTGAAGTTTTTCAACAAATTCTCAACACACTCCGTACTGCACCAGAGCGGTTTTTTGAACGCAACAATGGCATTAAGCTTGCGGCTTCTAATATCGAAATCGAGCAAACCAAAAAAGGTTCGGGTATTTGGATAGATTTTGGAGATTCCATTGCTACCGGAGGAGTACTTAATGGCGGTCATACCTTAGCAGCGATTGAGTCAGCACGTATTGAAGGCGTTCCCTTAGATAAGGCTAGAGTCAAAGTAGAAATTCTGTGCGGTTTAGACGATAAAGAAGTAAGCACAACTTCTGTTGCTGTCAATACAGCGACTCCTGTAGACACTCGCTCCAAGTTGAACGCCTTGGGAGTATTTGAGCCAATTAAAGCTTATCTAGATACCCAAACTGAATCAGATTATCCGCCTTTACGCATCGCCTATTACCAGAACCAAGAAGGCATCGGTCGCTATCCTCATTGCTCTGTCGTACATATTTACGATTTACTCACCCACATTGACCGAATACGCCATGACTTTACCAAACCAGGTAAAACTTCTCATCCCAAAGGCTCAACTTCTCAATCGGCGCTAAAATCATCCAGTTTTCAACAAAGAATTTTTAATCTGTTGCCATTATTAACAGAAGTGTTGGCGATCGAGAAAAATTTATTACAGTTGGTTCATAAGCATTTAGACAATCCTTCTGTTAGGGGGTTGAGTAATTTAGCAGGTGTTAAACCCAAAGGTATTGTTGCTTTAATGGAGGGCAGCTATTTTGGCTTTACCGTTCCCATTTCGTTTTCCCTACCTGTAGTAGCAGCTTACCGAGTGTTTATCGATCCCGAACCACCCTGCACTAGCTGGCTAATCCCATTTGATAAGTTTAGCGATGTTTTATTGCCGGAGTTGTGGGTGTGGTACAGAGACCAACTGAAGAAGGAAAAAGCTAAGGGCAATGAATCCTTCACTTCTATAATTCGCCATCCCGCTATCTGGTCAGATCTGTGTTTGATCGCCCAAGATGTACAACGTCAATTATTAAAAGAACATCAACAAAAACCGCCTTTTCGTCCTACCCATACCTTAATAAATCACAAAGAAGAATCAACAACGTTGGTAACTGTTGTGCCTGCATCAGATCCAGGTGGGAATACAGTATACACAGCATCTGATTGGGAAGTATCAAAATCTAGTATTGAATATCATCCCAAGCTAGGGTTGATTAGTCAGGGAGTGCAATTATTCAATACTGAGTTAATACCGCTATAAAGAAGTTGTTACGCTACTGGCATGGTAATAAGCTAGGGTTTGAAAGCTGAACATTGATACTGTTCAGAGTTTCTACAAACTTACGCATTGATTCATAAAATGTTGATTATGCGTAAGTTATAAATTATTGGCAATGAGCAAGTTTTATAGGAATATTAATGACAGAATCAACAACACAACCACCCAGTTCCGATTTTACTCCCCAAGAATATATAGAACCAGAACCAGTTACAGCTTATTGCAATTGGGTGTTAGGGAAACCATTTAAAGACAGTATTGCAAAGCTGGATACTGCTGGTGTAATTGCATACATAAACGAGATTACTAATTCATTGAATCTTCTGGATGCAGAAGCTAAAAGCTTTTGGTCTGGATATAAAGCTGGAGTATTAGGCACAGAAAAGTTAGCAGATAATGAAATATTTGCTATAGGGTACGATGCAGCACTGGGCATAGTTAAACCTCCATTACCTAAACGTAAACCCAAAAACATCAGTGCATAACTAAAAGTAAGAAATGCAAAAACAGTTTAATATTGCACCTTTTCACACCGATATTATTAGTATTTCGAGTGAGGTTACTTTGCTCTACCCAACACTGCGATCGCAGTGTTTAGAAGAAACTAAAAATACGATAGTAGAAGATTTGATGTCCTAACAATTTTCACAAGCCAAGCTAGGGGTCGCCGTGCCGAAAGAGAGAAATTATACGTTAATAAATTTGTATCAAATCCTCAGTCTTGAAAATAGGTTAAATCTCCTCAAACATCTAGCGCCCCCCTCCATAAAAGCTTGAATACCTAGTTCAGCTAGTTTGGCTACTTTGATCTTTGATGGTTACAAGCAGAGTCAACTTCTTCTTCTCGAACTCCTCACGGCTAATAATTCCTGAATCTCTAGCATTCTCAAGTTGCTTGATCTTCCCTCCCAGTTCAGACTGTTTTTCGATCACTGACTTCTTACTCTCATACTCATCCTGAGTCAAGATTCCAGCAGCAAGAGCAGCATTGAGTTTAGAGATTTGAGCTTCTAACTCTGAATTGGAAGACCCACGCATCAATTCAGTCTTTTTCATCTCAAACTCATCCTGGCTTAAAATTCCAGCATCAAGCAAGCTTTTAAGTTTCATGAGCTTCTCTTCTGTACCTGCATTCTGCTTAGAAGTCCGCATCTGTGCTTCGATTTCCAACTTCTTGGTGTTGTAGGCAATTTCGTCAATAAAACCTTGATCGTAAGCATCCTTAAGTTGTTTGAGTTTTACTTCCAAATTAGTATTGGATTGTGTGACAGCCAACTCCTGAGCAGATTTAGGTTTTTCACCGAACATAACTTTCTGGTCAATGAAACTCCACAAATCGCCCTCAATCTTCTTTGACCAACCTGCTGCAACGCCGCTAATGAGCAAAGTTGCACCACCTGTTAACACTGCTGCAACTCCCCCAGCAGCCAAATTTGATGCCCATTCTCCAGTGCTAAGATCCACTGAAAAATCATTTGGTTGTCCTTGAATTAGCACGTTGAATGCTCTAGACGCACCAACTGCTTTTCGCCATCCCTGATTTTTTGCAGCTTGTAAAAGCCAAGTTCCGTCAGTCTTATTAGTTTGGGTATCATAACCTTGTTCATTGAACCAAGTTTGAATCTCCTTTGATAAAACGTCTAGATCGCGGTTATTGTTGCTATAGCTTTTCTTAACCATCTTTAGCCTCTGTCAATACTTGACGTGTAAGTAGAATTCTGAAATCTGACTCTTTTAGTATTCCCTGCACTTAATCTGATCTAACAACAGACTTGTGTAGCCATCGCCCAAACCTCAAATTCCCGACCCAGCCGTTTCGCTATGAGTGAAAAGCTAGCTTCCCTTTTGAAATCGCAAACCCACAAGTTATACGACTCCCAGTTATTATGTAATTACTTTTCTAGCAGTTGCAAAGAACGCTCAACATATTCCCAATGCCTCCACGTGGCGATCGCCACGCTATTGATAAAATTAATCCGACTAGCTAGTTAGGAGAAACGTTTCTCCTAAACCCCTCACTTTCAAACAAAGTCAGAGTAGGGAGGAGACAATAACGGTAACGAATGTCCATCTACGCGGATTAAGAGCCAGTTTCTTTTTTGTAGTGTTCACAGTTCTATAGGGCTACCGCCCTAAACATTTTAAAAAGACCAAAATAAATTGACGCGCCTAATTTTTATCTTGAGAACTAAGCTACCAGTACAACCATTACGATCAAGCAGTCTCTAGTCCTGGTCAAAACTTTTTAGAACTCTTTTTGTAATGCCAAGAGTTCTCACTTGCGTTGTTTCACTGACTGATTGGACTAGACTGTTTGAAGCTGCGCGTTCAACTTTACGCTGAGATTGTCCCACTCCCTGTTTTGGCTGCTCAGAAAGATTGCCCCTAACTGTATCGCTGATGCTATCTGATTGGGTTGAACGAAATTCGTCGCGGAAGTGCCTTATTCTGGCACACCAAGAACTATAGTCTTCCTTCTGGCTCCAACCTAAATAGCCCTCAGTTTCTTCTAGGTAATCAGAAAAATTCATTTGCTGCTTCCATGAAGTTAAATCACTTTTATGAGGATAGCTAAAATGGCACAGATCAACCAGTAGATGATGAGCGAACTTTAAAAAAACTGTTCAACCCCATCAGTAGAAACAGTTTTATTCGGTTGCAATTTTAAAAGCACCATCCTTACGCTCTACTGTTAATTGCAGATTGTGGAGTGCTACTTTTTAGTTTTATACCTACCATCACATATCCCCAAAAGCAGCCTTCATATCCTCTTAATTACCCTCTCCTTCTATTTGTATTCCCCTGTGTGGCTCAGGCTATTTTGATGGTTCAAGTTGCGACTGTGGCTGTGGAGAAACAGAGCCTTGACCGTTCATTATTACAATTTGCTGTGTTGGCTGAGGTGGTCTTTCCAAAAAAAATAGCTGACGAAGATCCCTAGCATGACTCTCTAAAGCCTCACAAGCTTCCAAAGCCACTATCCTTAGTTCCTCCTCAGATAAATCACCTCTTTTTTTATAAGCCAACGGTAAAACACACATTCGTAAAACTTGCCAAATCAAATCCTTAGACTCACGCGAACCCAAAGAATTTAAATACGAGAACACTACACCTTCAGGAGTATCTTCGTCTGCTTGAAACTTCAATCTAAAATCAATACGCTTCTTATGCTTGGTATTGTTGCGATCGCTCATTACACTGCTGCCTTGCCTTTAAAATATTCAAACAAACCACAAATATCAATCAACCGGAACGCGTTAGCTTCCTTTTGATGACGCTCAGTTTTTAACTTGTTAAAAGTCGCTTCAACAACGGAAGTCATAGCAGCTTTAGACCTTTGAGATTTCCAGGAACATTGTTACGAAACAAGTCTCTTTTTCACCATCGACATCTGCTATACTTTTAGTAAGTGATGCGCTTGGATTAATGCCAACTGTTATTTTAACTTAATACTTTCCTCACCATTCCCCATTTTTATCAATTCTCGCTCCCTACGACTGAACCGCAATCTTCCCAAAGTACAGCTTATTACCTCAAAATTTAAATGAGGAAAAATGAGGTAAATTTGAGGTAATTCTGAGGTAAATTTGAGGTAAATTTGAGGTAACCCAATCCGCCACACACCGCTCAACCCGGCTCTTGTAGTACACAAAACTGGATTTTTTGAACCAACTTGAGGAAAAATGAGGTAAATTTGAGGTAATTCTGAGGTAAGTTTGAGGTAATTCTGAGGTAAGTTTTAACCCCTAGTTAAGCAGCCTAACACCAGTTTTAACCCTACTTTGATAACCTAAAAAGCAAGAAATACCCAACGTCATTACAATATTCTATCAGAGAATATTCGCCCTTTTTACCCCTGTTTCAGCCATTCTCACCCATTCTCAATAGTGCCTATACGCTCATACTACACGGAGAGGGACTACCAACACCTCTCTCAAATACTACTTTTTATGTGACAAGTATAAAACAAGGGAGGCGATCGCACTCCGAAGTAAGGGGATTTTTGCAGTAGAAGTTGTACAGACGCAAAAAGAAATATTTATAGAGGTTCTATCTATTACAAATAAGGTAAAGGTACAAATAAAGGATGTAGCAACTAAATTATTTTTACTAAATTATGTTAAAACTAATGGTAATTAGACAATTTATAGCACTAATAAAATAGTGGTATAAGTCATATAACCTATATGTTGTATATAACTCAAGCCGTTTGGTTAGGCTATTATAGTGAAATAAAGTTTTTAAAAAGTACTTACAACTGAGCGAAATAGGTTAGTAGCAAGCGTTTTAACTAATAACTATATAGGAACGATTCAAGCCATTAATTAATTAGGGAATAACAAGGCTGGACTATGCGTTCGCACAAGACACAGTACCAATTATTAGTTCACTACCAAACTGCTATACACGTTGCCAATGCAGCTTGTTCTCATGGTTTGAGTAGTAAGTTTTACTGTTAATAAATGTTTTACATAAGCACCACTAACGCGGTGCTTAATAAAAAGTACCGTGATTGTTGTATCTTTATTTACTGTTGTACAGCACTTCTAACTGCTCTGTTACACTACATTTATAATTCCCCTGTTGCACAGCACTTACAACTAAACTGTTTTACGGCAATAAGGTAAAGATAGCGATCGCACAATACTAAAAACTACCTTAAGTTAGAGAGTGCGATCGCCATCCAATAGGTAAAATAATCTCTTAATTGCTGACTGTTTATCAGGCATGACTAAGGAAGCTCGCAACAAACTTATTCAAATACGGGTAAGTCCCACTGAAAACGCTTTAGCTGAGAAACTAGCATCGGACGAGCGAATAACACTTAGCGACTTGGTACGAAAGCGCATATTCAGAGAAACAGCAAAATTAGACATCCCGCGCTCAATACAGTTTTTGAACAGAAGCAACAAGACATTAGCGCAAAGCGATCAGTACCTAGCAGTAAACTCCCAACAGTCAAAAAACTCTCAACAGTCAGAAAGCTACAACCTAATTCAACAATTACGAGAAGAATTAATGGAAGCTCACACCTTGATTGCTAGTGGTTGCCAAAGTGTGAGCATTAAGAAAGTATGATCAGCAAAATCACTAAAGGCAGTAGTTTTAAAGGATTGCTCAATTACCTATTCTCCAAGCCTGGTGCAGAGTTGATTGGTAAGAATGTGGTAGGAGAAACAGCATTAGAAATAGCCAACGAACTAGAACAAAGCAGTCAGTTAAGTTCTAAAGTGCAAAAACCTGTCGGTCACTTTTCCTTAAGTGTTCCCTCTACTGACCAATTAAATAAAGTAGATTGGCTTAGTATCGCATCTGATTACATGAATGAGATGGGCTATGACTGCAATCAATATGCAGTGGTTAGACATACAGATAGAGATCATGACCACATTCACATTGCAGCTTGTAGAGTACGGTTAGATACAGGCAAGTGTACAGACCATGATTGGGACTACCGCAAAAGTGAAGCCGTTGTTAAAAAACTAGAAGTTGATTACAATTTAACACCTTCACCTAGTAGCCAAGATAAGGAAAGACGTTCACCCACCACTGGAGAGCGCAGATTGCTTGCTCGAACAGGAGAAGATAGTGTACGAGTAAAACTGCAAGATACTATTGACGATTTATGCAGTCATCAACCAACAATGCCAGAACTGATCGACTTATTAAAAGATCAAGGTATTGATGTGCAAATTTCAGAACCGGAAACTGGCTCAATGGGGATATCTTACGAGCTTGACGGAATTGCTTTTAAAGGTAGTCAACTAGGCAAAGCTTATAGTTTCAATGGATTACAGAAGCATCGCGGTGTTGAATATGACCCTGAGCGTGACGAGGATGCAATGGTCACAGCTTCTAGTCGTCCACCAGCTTTAACCAGTCAGAACTCAAGCACAACCGACTCAACCGATGATGATGATAATAACGAGACTATTGGAGCGATCGCACCCACCCACACCAAGAAAGTAGAGTTGCCAGGACAATTACCATCACTACCAGAATTAGAACTAGAGCTTGAAGCTGGTAATGATGAAACTGCTAATGATGAAACTGCTAATGATGAAACTGCTAATGATGAAACTGCTAGTAAAGATGATGAAAAATTAAATTACGCTGATCTTTTCGCAGTTCCAGATGATTTTGACCGAGAGTTCCTTGAAAATCGCGCACGTGAAATACGAGAACAAGTAAGTGCAAAACGTGCAGAAGAACAAGCACGTCGTACAGCCGAAGTAATAGAGTATAGACGCGCACAAGAGCAATGGGCTAGGGATGTTTACAAAGAAAATATCAATGATCCTATATTCAATAAGTTGATATCAGATGAAGCCAGAGCTTTGTTTGAGGAGAGTATTGCACAGGAAAACATGGGCGCTAACGCACCCAATGAATTGAAATCAAATGATGCTACCGCACCCGAAAATGCCTCCAGTCTTAACCATCAAACTGTTCCAACTGTTCAACATCAAACTGACCCAACTGCTCTAACTGACCCAACTAAGCCGAACCATGATGATGATCAAACTGATGATGAAGAATCAATAAATGTTGATCCAATAGAAGAAAATTGGGAACCTCTACGATTGTACTTAATTGAAGATTGCTGCTTACCAAGTGATCTTGTTGATGGGCTGCACGAAGAACGATGGGTCTATGCAAATGAAGATGACATGGCTGTATTCAGTTTGCGTACTTTAAAAGATGTAGAAACGGGTGTTTGTGTATTTGACCCTGGAACTGGATTTAACAATTGGCGGGATTTAAACCTTGAGCCGGATGTTGAACAAGAAGTAAATGGAGAACCAGCTTTTTTCTTTATACATCCACCTAATAGCGAACTAATTAATAAAGCAATCCTTACCAGCGACCCAATTGAAGCCATTTCTTATGCAGCGTTAGACCCCAGTTTTGGTCACAACAAGACTATGTACATTGCTACTGAAAGCGTAGACTCACTCCCTATAGAACTTCTACAAAAGCTTAAGGAAAATGTTGTAGTAAGTTTTAAGGGGGATGAGGAGGGTATTGAACTAGCGAAGGAAGTTAAGAAAGTTTTACCCAACAGTCAGAAGGAAGAACTAGACGAAGCTGGTTGGAATGGCATACTGCGAGATCAGGAGCAAGTTTCAGAAGTAGAACAAATCCAGCTTGTACCCCAATACCAGTCCCAACAACAATCACAAATGGAATTGTAGATGCAAAACGAGAGTGACGCGGTACTTCCAACCTGTAAAAATTCCTAGAGGATTAAATTGAAATTAAATTTTAATCCTCTAGGAAAATCTGTGACAAATCTTAACAATCACTTACCTTGCCATACTACAAGCAGATTATCGCTGTAACTTTTTCTAGGGAATTAAATCGTGCGACCAAATTTTAATTCCCTAGAAAAATGTGGGGTACATTCCTACGAGCGCATAGGTTTCAAATTTCACGCTCAGAAAGAAATATACTGCACGCTTGCACTTAGATTTAGTCAGAGAAAAGTGATTACAATTGTTTAATATTGCAAGTGGAAAAAGACTTTTTCGTTTGCTCTGCGATAGCAGTTTTCTGGATGTAGGTTTTAACTCTGTCTAATAGAAGCCGTTAGGCTTCATTAAACAGTGAACTGGATTGTTATCAAGGTTTAACTTGGTAGCTAATAGTTAATAGTGCGGTCGTACTGTACTTTGTAACTGCACGTACTCACTTGGTTAAAAGTGAACTTACTGTTAAAAGTGAGTTTAAATATTAGAAGTAAACTTGCTGTTAAAGCTTGCTGTAAAAACTGAACCCCCTGGAAAACAGTAAAGACTGGAAACCCTGGAAAGTGATAAATTTACAGCCTTGTTAACGCTGCGATAGCAGTTTGTTACTCTATTAATAGTAAATAACAATCTAATGATATAGAGCCGATAGGCTCGTTAAACTTTATACTGTGCATAGTGTACCATAGCGATCGCACACTCAATTTAATTATTGTATTAGCACCACTATCGTGGCGCTGATCCCAAAAGTACCGGGCAAGTGTAAAGTCCTGCCAAACTATAACCAGAGATATTCGTTCTCTAAGTGATGTACCTCAAACAGAACAGGGTAAAATATATTACTGATAATGAAGCAATATATTTATTTTTATTTAAGTTATGTTGAAAAGAGTTTTGGGGCCGATTGAATTTTCACCCCTATATGCTTACAGTGCTTACAGATACGAAGGAGAAGCCTTTACAGGAATTGAGTACTATGTTTATAAAGGTAGAATTATAGAGGAACAATCATATTTTGAAGGAATGCGTTGGGGTTTCTCTCGCAGTTGGCGTGATAATAATACATTGAGAGATGAGTATTTTTGGAAGCTTGAAGGCCCCTATGGTATCTGCACAAAATACTATTTAGATGGTCAGCTAAAGCAGCAATCTCTTCATGATGGAAGGATAGTGATTTGGCGTAAAAAATACAATAAACAGGGAGAGTTAATTGAAGATTTTAATTTAGAAAATGAGCCAGAACATGAAAATTATGAATCTTGGAGAAGGAGACAAAATACTTCAAAAGAATTTCAAACACTAGAAGAATTAGAGGATGACAAACGAGCCGCACAATTTGAGCAAGAAATTTCTGAATATTTAGCTAAATATCCTTCAAATAAAATTTATTACGAGAAAGATTTTATTAATCATTAGAAGTTTAGATAGTTAGCCGCAGGGTGAGCATTGCTTAGAATGACTTTCAAAACAAATTAAAATAAAATGAACTCAGAAGATTTAGACAAAATAGGAAAATTTTTAATTGAGAATATCAGAGATTCTAACATAGATGAATTTGATAAATTATTTGATCGTCAAGCTGTTTTCGCCAATCGCAAACTTGGAAATAAGGTTCAGGATGAATTTACATCTGAACAATTATTACTGATCAGAAAAGTTATTATTTATTGTATCGACAATGCAATAATTCAACTATTATGGAATTTAGAAAATTCTAATAATGAATCTGATGTTTCTATTTGCGTAGAAAATCAAAGTGTATCAGACGAAGACCATTATCTACAAAGTATGTATTATAGTGATGAGGGCTGGATAGCAAGATTCAGCAAACACTATGATGAAGATGATGTATAAAACATATGTAGCAGAAGTAGGGTGTAATGTGCGATCGCTTGCTATTAACAGTGTATATTGATGGCACTTTCTTGTTAAAAGTGAAAAGTGAGAGTAAAAACTGCAAAGTGGAAGATTTTATGCCCTTATTTACACTGCGATACCAGATTGATTATTAATTATAATCTTGCATAAAGCACCCCAATCGGGGTGCAATAGCGGGAAATTACTAGACTTGGTAAAAGTATTCTTCACTGTTACACTATTACCCTGTTACACTCTCTACCCTGTTCCCCTGTCACCCTGTTCCACTTTAAAACTGTATTTTTAACTGTTAAAAACAAGCTCACTTGTTAGAAGTAAAAGCATCGTACTACGAGATAACACAGAATAGCATTTGCTACCAATTAAAAAATCCCTGAAAGGGATTGAAACAATACATTATTAGTAATAATCAAAAGCTTGTACTTACAAACTAGCATTACCAATTTGGAGAGTGCGGTTAATGCTTGCTTCTAAAAGGTGTGCCTCCCATTGAATGCTCCAAACAGGTTAGTTCTGTGGATGAGGCACTTTTAAAGTGTGCAATACATTAATTTAACTAGCAAGCGATTGAAACAATACTTAATGTTCAAGTGAATTAAACTGGTCACGGTTCACGGTTCAAGTGATAAGGATAAATTCAAAGTGATAAGTTTACAGCCTTGTTTACACTGCGCTAGCAGTTTTTTGATTTCTTTAACAGAGAGCCGATAGGCTTCTATTAAACTTTATAGTGTACATAGTGCGATCGCACATTATTAAGTGTTTGATCAGCGCCCATAACGTGGCGCTTTATGAAAAAGTACCGTGATTGTTGAAAGTATTTTTCCCTGTTTCAGTACTGCCCTGCACTTTATAACTGTTGCGTATCCTTGTTGTACTTTCTGATAAGGCACTTTCAACTGTTAAAAATGGAAAAATTTGCACTTGTTGACGCTTGAAATAGCTGATTATAGTGTTAATAGAATTAAGTTTTAAGTTATGTCCCAAATATACAGAGAGGAGTTGCTTGCCAGATATGAGAAAGGAGAACGAAACTTTGCTGGGGCTAATTTGGAACCGTTCTTGGAGGCTGTTGACCTGAGTGGTGCCGATTTTAGTGGTATGAGGATGGATGACTTCTATTTGGCTCGTGCCATCTTGAGGGGAGTTAATCTGCGTAATGCTAGATTGACTGATGCTTGTTTGAACGCTGCCGATTTGACTGGAGCCGATTTTAGAGGAGCTATCTTGCGTTATACCCAATTCAGTGCTGCCAATTTGACCGATGCCGATTTGCGGGGGGCGAGATTTGAAGAAACCAGATTCGATAGAGCTAATCTTACTAGAGTTAAATTGGGTAGATCTGACTTGGGCAGATCTATATTGCGGGAAGCTAACTTGACTGAAGCTAATTTGGAAGGAACTAATCTCCGACGGGTTGTTTTTCAAAACACTATCATGCCAGATGGCAGTATTCGCCAATGAACGAATTCGTGCGATCGCGTTCAGGAGGTGAGAGTGTTACTAAATTTAGTAGAGCTTTCAGTAATAGTAATGGTTTCAATATCTTAATTCCGCACTTAATGACTGCATACGTTTACCTGCTATAAGTGAGATCACAAGCTGAAATTTGCAGACACTTTACTGTTATAAGTGAATCGCGCAGTTTTAAGTTAAAAATGAAAAAACTGACTTTATTTAAGTTGCGAACTGACAAGTCAGCGCCAGAAGAACGCAATTGTATAACCGTTATGCTGCATACAGTAAAACTTGTAAAAACTGGAAAGTAATAACAACCGTATAAACTGAAAAGTGACTAATAATAGTGAGCCGATAGGCTCATGCTCCCTTAAACTTTATAGTGTGCGATCGCACTATCAATATCCCTTAAATTAGTATGTTGTATTAGCGCCCCTAGCGTGGCGCGTCATGAAAAAGTAGCGTGTTTGTTGAAATTCTTTTTCCTGTTACACTTCAACTAATTACTGCATTGCAACTAATTACTGCACTACTATTTATAACTGCCAACTTGTATTTTAAAACTGCACATCTTAACTAATTAATCCCCTAGAAATGAGGAATTCCATGCTGATTAGAATTAATGAAAACAATTTAGGCATAAACCATTTGCAACAGTATACCTATCAAGGAGAGCCTTTTATTGGTATTGCTTATTTTACATTTTACAAAACCGGACAGATTTTAAGTGAGGCTTCTTACTATAATGGTCTCATATGGGGATTTCGTCGGGGATGGCATAAAAATGGAAATTTAGAGTACGACAGACCTCATGAAAATGGTGGTGCCAAGGGACTTTGCAAAATTTGGTATAGTAATGGTGTCTTGAAGAAGGAATATTTCGTAGAAGAGTCGGTGAGAATTTGGGAAAAGCAGTGGAATAGACAAGGAGAATTAATTAGGGATTGGACTTTACCAGAAGATGAGTCTAATCCAGATTACAGGTATTTATTAGTACGAAGAAGTATCCGCGTTTCTGAAAAAAAAGCCGATTTAATAGAATTAGAACGACAAATAGTTGAGTACCTAGCAACCCACCCCTCCAATCAAATTTATTACGAACAAGATTTTGCACAAGAGAAAAGCGATCTATTTATTCAGGTGAACGAGCGGCATTGCCTCGATCCAATTATTCTTGAAGAAGATGGGTAGTAGGGTGGGCAATGGCTAGATTCCAGTTTTGAGGAACAATTCCACTTTGATAATAAAAGTTTAAATTAATTACTTTAGGCTTGCAATCTTTGACAGCTAGCATGATGGTAATTTCTGTATATTCGGGATATAGATACATATTATTATTTTATATTTTCTATTGTCAATTCAACAGAAAACTTTATCTAGAATTATTCTAACATCATCAATAGAACCTAAAATACTCATATTATTAAAAGAGGCATTAGCTCTGAAATTTGATAATGTTTGAGATGTAAATTCTGAAACGTTTTTTATGTATTTTAAGTCAAGCAATTCTTTTTCTAATTCTAGCTTGGTTAATTCATTTTTTAAAAATATTTCATTTTTTGCAGCCATTGAAGTCGTTCCCTTACTTAGCTCTTCTACCAAACATGAATCATGCAAATACTGATGTAAAATGTAAATTAAATCTATATGAAGTTTTATAACCATATCAGAATTATCACAGTCAATTAACTTCAAAATCCAGAATATAAAAGAATGGACTTCGTTCGCCATTTCTGCATATTTACAATTGTCTCTGACTAAATCATATTCGTCATCATGTTCACAATCTAAAAATATATTGTCGATTTTTTGTATTAAATTAAAAATAGTTTCGTTTGAAAAATTCTGACCTGCACTAATGCTCCAAATTTCATCTACCGCAGATCTTAAGATAGATATATCACCCCATCCAGGTTCACCACTAACAAGTTGATATATTGGGAGAATACGTTCACAACAAGAGCTAAAAAAAACAATTTTATGCTTTAGTGGTAATTGCTCAACTTCAATTAATATATCAATAAATGGTTGAAGCCCTTCAAAAAGCTTGTTTTTTGCAAGTATTTGTTCTGCCGAAATCATAGAATTTAAGAAGAAAGTAGTCGATATTGTAAGATATTTTAATGAAATAATTTTAATTCAGCCGATAGGCTTGTATTAAACTTTATACTGTGCATTCTTAAAAAGTACCGTCCTTGTTGAAGTTATCTAGTTCAAGTTATGAGCAAGCCAACAAGTGCTGCTGATGTAGCAACTGTCCAAAGTGAAGAACCTGCAAACCTCGATTGGTTCCGCCATCAACTTGTCCTTTGGGGTTCTCAAAACTGGCGGGACTTTCCCTGGCGACGCACGAGCGATCCCTACGCTATTTTTGTTGCTGAATTTCTACTGCAAAAAACTGGAGCCGTGACGGTAGCTCCGGTTTATCAAAGATTTATTTCCCGCTATCCCACTTTAACAAGTTTGGCTGTAGCACCAGTAGAAGATGTTGCTTGCCTCTTGCAACCTTTGGGCTTGTCTTTTCGAGCCGAACGGCTGTGCCAATCTGTACGGCTCGTTGTTGAAAAGTATGAAGGTAAAATTCCCGATACGGAAGCTTCCCTGCTCGAACTTCCAGGTGTAGGTTTATACACGGCGCGTTCCATCTGTGCTAACGCTTTCTCCCAACCCGCAGCCGTCCTCGATACTAACGTCGCTCGTATATTAGAACGTTTCTTCGGATTGCAGGGCAATAGAGTCAAATCGCGCTGCAAGCTGCTGTGGAAAGCAGCAGAGCAAGTCGCTCCTCAAAACAATGTTAGTAGGTGGAATCTAGCACTTTTAGACTTTGGTGCAGCTATCTGTACCGCTAAGAATCCTCGTTGCACCGATTGTCCGTTGCAATCTCGCTGCAATTACTACATACAATTTACTCATCAGCAGAAATTAAGCTAGTAGTAAAATTAGACCCCTCTCAAGCTGCCCCTTGTAACTAATGGGTGATCGCCCATTTTCCACTAAATATTTTTCTACCTGTTTTATCTTAAATTTTCCACTTACTGTACGCTCGACTGTTAAAAACAAACTTACTTTTTAAAAACTTACTTGTTGGAAGTAAAATTGAACTTAACTACTATCTGTTAAAGTGAGAAGTGATAAATTTACACCCTTGTTGGCACTGCGATAGCAGATTTATGAGCGAGTTTTTACGCTTTCTAACATTATGGGCGATCGCCCATATGAGCGCAAATTTTTACGGCTTTTAGCAATCTTATCTATCAATCCTTGGGTAACACTTTTAACTGAGTAGTAAAACTTCAAAACACTATTATGGGAGTACAATACTGAATTTGACCTTGTATGGAGTAAACCAACAAAAATTATTCAACTGTTTGAATCACCTTAATTTACAGGCTTACATTTCTCCAACTATCAATCAATTCACTACTGTATACGCTCAAATAGGTGATGCTCCAACTAGAAAATATTTGACTGATTTAGCTAAATTAAATGGCAAAACTAAAAACTTTATCAAACAATATAGTTATCCTCCATGTTGCTGTTTGGTTAGTTTAGCAACTTATCTATCCGTAAAGTTTTCGTGTCCTGTACTTGCTGCTTATGTTTATGATGGCAGTATTCTCTGGTATCATCTCAATCAATTTGGTGAAATGCTAGATGAATATATAACTTGTGGAGATCATAGTTGGAAACCAGGGCTAGGAATATATGATTTACCTCCTAACGGTCAAATTAAGGGAGGGGATGCCACAAAAGTATGTACAGCATTTGGAAAAGAAGATGCAGTTCAACAAGTAGAGTATATTCTGAGAGAACCCAGACTCTCACCAGTTGAACGACATGAACTGTTAGCAAGAGCATTGGGAATTTATCCTGGCTTAGTAGCAGGCTTAAACTATATGGCTGTTGATACTGGAGAGTTTAGAGATTTTTGGAATGACTTTTACGATTGGGAAGATTATGATTATTATCTTCCTTCACCAGAAGAAGCTAACCTATTGTTGAAACAAGCTGATAAAACTATAAAGTGAAAAAATTTTAAGCCCTTTTTTGAACTGCGCTAGCAGATTTTTACTCTATCAACAAAGAGCCGATAGGCTCCAATTAAACTTCATACTGTGCGTGGTGTACAAACGTATGATCGCACATTCGATTACTAATTAAGTGTTTGATTAGCACCCCTAACGTGGTGCATAACGAAAAGTACCGTACTTGTTGAAATCTTTTTTCCTTGTTTCATTGCAACTAATTACTGCACTTGTTTTATTGCACTTCACTTACAACTGTAAATACACTGTCGAATTTTGGTCGTAACAAGTATTGGAACGAAAAACCGGATGGGAGAAATTAGACCCTAGTTTTAGCTATGTATATACATAGTGAGGGAGATGTTATAGTCAGAACACATTTCCAATTATAGTTATAAATGTGTAAGTTTAAGAATATGTACAGTTCAAAGCCAGTAGAAATGCGTACATCGCAGTAGAAACACTCAATTCACTTAAAACATCTATGAATATTCAATCAATTAAAACCGCTGAAGATGCTCTTGAATTTGCCAGAGTTGAGTTTGAAAGAAGAAATATTGATTGGAATATGTATGAATTGGATAGTGTCTTACAAATCACAGAGGAACTCATCACAAAATTTAAATTAAAAAATCACGAACTTGGTTGGGATGTAGATTTTATTCTCAAAATGCCTGAAGGATGTGAGACAAGATATCTTTTCCTGCATATCTATACATTGCTGGGAACCTGTGAAATAGTTCAACACTGTTAGTGGGAGTTTACACTGGATTTTCAAGTCCTATTTTTTCTGAGGAAAAGCCTAGTTAAATTTCATTTTCTCAAGCTAGTTTTTATTCTTAAAGCTAAAAAGCTATATGTCGTTGCCCATTCATCCAGCACTCAAAGAATACCTCCGTAAAAGTTACATAGCAGGTGCAGTTCAACTCTTAATTAGTTTTTTTGGACTTGTTCTTTTCTTAATTGGATACTTTGTAGATAATAAATCCCATACAGTAACAAATATTTTAAAGGGATTACTAACCTACATGGTTTTATTTGGTGGTTGCGCTTTTTTTGGTTTACGAGAAATTCTTACTGCTCCAAAACGTTACAGTCAGCTTGACTGGGTACTAAAAAGTGTTGCTCCAATTGAAATGCAGGTCTTACTGTATCATCAAAATGCTAGAAAAATTAGCTATTATGTAGAACTTCGTCTTTCAACAGAGAATTTAGATTCTCCACCTTTACATAAACTAGCGTTAATATCACCAACTTGGAATGTGTCTTCTATCCTCAATCAGCCTATCCAAGCTCAAGTTTACTTTCATCCAAATTCTAAATGTGGTGGTGTGATTATTATTCAAAATATGTTTCTTGTCTGGTTGCCAGGATCAAGTGCCTCATAATTTTAAGAAGATGGGAGTAAAGAGGTAAAGCGTTTTGTATTTTCCTAGTTATTTGATATTCGTAAATCATACAAATATTAGAAACAAAACGTATCTTCTCCAGTAACTTTGAGAATAAACGCTACCTTAGCACTTTCAGCACCTTTCACAAGTTTGTCGTTTGCTGGTGCTGCTTTTGGAACAGCAACCACGAGCAATTGAATAAAAAATTATGATCGAGATTATTCCGCAAAATATTCAATTTTTGCTAAACTCTTTAAGTAAGTCTCAATTAGTTGGAATTTCGTTTGAGCTTACAGGGGTACGTCTTGAATTTACATCTGGTATTCAAGGATTTGATGTAATCATCCAACTTTTTCAAGTTGTTCATTTTATGCTATCGAAAGATCCTGATGAGCAGGAAACTTTTTATGTTGGTAGAATTGATTTGACTCCCCTTGAAAAAGGTGGGAAAGAAATTTTGTCTGCTCTACTCTATCCATTCAAAGAGCGAGATGGCACCGTAGTTTCATATCCATCTCACCCTCTATTTCATTTGCACATTGAGGGTGGTGTCTGTATAGAAGCTGTTTGTGGAAGCTATCAAGTTTTTCAAGAAATTAAAACGTAAATATAATGCGATCGCACCCTGAATACCAATTTTTTGAATAAGCTTACCTGTTTAAAGTGATAAATTTACAGCCTTGTATATGCTGCGATCGCAGGCTTTACTCTTGATAGAGTAAATAACAGTCTATTAACAGAGAGCCGATAGGCTCGTTAAACTTTATAGTGTGCATAGTACGATCTTCGCATAGTATATTCAAGCGATCGCACATTGAATACTAATTCAGCATTGTATAGCGCCCCTATCGTGGCGCATAACGAAAAGTACCGTGATTGTTGAAACTCTTTTTCACTTGTTTTATTGCAACCGACTACTGCACTGCACTTCAACTGATTACTGCAACTGCACTGCTGCATAGCAAATCCTGACCGAGTGCATCTTGATTTACTGTTCTACCTTTTACTGCACTTGTCCTATTATCAAATGCTGGTAAAAGCTTGATAAACCGTTGGGACTATTTGTATTCCCGTCTATTCTTTTCGGCAAAGTTTTACAGGAATATCTTACTGTTGACGAGGCGCAAAGCCTGTTGGCAAGGACTATACAAGCTCTTTGATACGTTCATAACATTGCTATGAGGGCTAACTCAGAATGTTCAAGCACCACAGGGGCGATCGCACTTCGTAACTTGTGTCGATGGTAGAGAGTGCGCTACAAATTTAACACTACAGCACTCACAAGCTCTCAGGCTAATTCTGAGCTATGGCTTATGGATAAAGCTGATGCTCTGGGTCTAACCAAACTATATAAAACACTTCCTCAATAAAGAAACCATGAACTCTACCATGCTCATTGGAGGAGACAGAAAATTGATAAGGAGTATCTACAAGTTGTTCTTCATTGGGTATACCAAAGCATTCTTCGCTCTTTTTCATTCCAGTCAATAGGATGACATCTCAGGCTAGAACTACGGTTCGTTTTTAATTCTATTGCTGTTAATTTTGATAAATTATGTAGTCTCGTAAGCAATGCAACTAAATAACTTGAGTCTCTATTATTAAAAGAAAACTTTGGATGCTCAGTTTGCAGAAACTTGTAGGAAAACGAAAGCCCCTGATAAGGGGCTATGGGCGTTCGCTTGATACCCGAATCATGTGAAGTTAGCTGAGTTTTTCTAGGTTTCTTCTTCGACACGGGACTTGTAGTAACTTTTCATAGACTCTTTAGAAATGATCTCATTACAGGGAGCGTCTAGTGGTAAAGAATTTCTAGCAGAAATCCAAGGCTCTTCAACATGGGTCATTCGCTCTAACTCGTAAGCATCACAAGCAAAATACTCTTGTGCTACTTCGTCTAAAAATTTGATTGTTTGTTCAGGGATATTAGGTAAGGAAACATCCTCTAAAATAGGTTTCCACCCAAATTTTTTGTATTCTTGGTAAAGAGATGGGATTACAGGGCCATGAACCCAAGCCTCAAAATCTTCATCAAATAAAGGACTGTCGTGAATAGCCAAATGCCAAGCTTGAGCGTAGTAAACTAACTTCTGTAACTTCAAGTTACTGACGAATGAACCAGTTTCATTAGCCAGCTTGATAAAATATTTGGCTACGTCATAGCAGGTCAACATGATTAAAAATCCACACGCAGCGCAGCATATATTCTTAGCATACTTGATTAACTCACTCTCTGTTTGTACGGTATAAGAGCAGTGGATTTACCCATCGCTTATCTGGAATAAGGTAGATCGAGAAGCTGCATCGCTGCCTCCTTCGTATCTTCACCTCGACGGTCATACCTGGAAGTAGTCGCTTCTTTTAGAATGTCCGGCTAACTTTTGAACAGTAGCAATATCAGCGCCCGCGTCTAACAAATCCCCCATAAAAGTACGGCTATTCTATTTACCTTGTAAAAATTCTAGAGAATTAAAAAAGCACCAAAGTGCGCGGTGCTGACTGAAAATTACCATGATTGCTGCATCTTGATTTACTGTTTTACTGCACTTGCTGCAGTGCACTACCGTAGAGAAGCCCAATTTGTAGCACAGATTGGCACAGCAAGTACTTATTCTAAATTACCTGCTTTCTTAACAGCTTCTTTCAGGTCTTCAAAGGTAATAGTACCGTCTTCCGAGCGATACATTGCTAGCAGTTCCTGGGGGCTAGTACCTGTCTCTGCTGAAATGACTGCATTTAACCCAGGGCTTAAAAAAAGCTCATTACTCGATACTTTGCCATCTTGATCGGTATCCAAGGTATTAAAAAGAGATTGAAGCTCTTGCTCAGTTGCCATTAGTTTTTATCTGAATTAGTTTTTTCAATTCACTATCTCAAAGTTTTGAATTATATGCAAGGAAAGTTACCTAGTACTAGGGCGATCGCATCAATCTTCCGACTTATTAACCAGGGTTGAGATGAAATCGAGATTAATCACATCTAATGGGAGAAAAGGAGACTCAACAGGAAAAGCTGATAAGGGTAAATTAGTCTCAGCACTAGCTTCATTAATAGCGTCAGAATAGCACTCAGTAAAAATTTCTAGATAGTAAGGTTTAAGACTGGGGCTATTTTTAATTAATAAAGCTATTTGACGACGAGAATCGAAAATTGTACCTCTCCAACTACCCGAACGTTTTGAGGGTTGATATTGATACTTGAGCAGGTGCATCAACAAAACGATTAATCGGCTTTGTAATTCCCGTCGCTGACTACCGCCCATGTCTTCAATTTCTTCTATTAAATTATCAAAATCTACGTCATCAAGCTGGCGCTCACGTAGTTGTTGGGCTGTAATATTTAACCACTGATAATAATCAATATGATAAAGATTTTGAGATTGAGTAAGTTTTAGATTAGTGGTCATAGGTCAACCTCGCCTTGATTTCGGCTATTTTCAGCCTAAACTAAATCAGCTAATAAATCTGTAATTTCCCCTTGATGACTCAATCTGTTATCGTCATAAATCATCAAAGTGTTAAGGTTAGAATGCCTTGATAGTTTCTGCACCCGTCGCACATCTCCGCCAGTCGCTTCCAGTGCAGCAGTAACAGAACTATGGCGTATCCGATGAGGACTAAGTTTTTTAGTAATGCCAGCATCAAGTGCGATCGCACTAACAATTCTATAAATGCTGGTAGTAGTTAACCTGTGACCAATTGCCCTACTTGACAGTGAAATAAATACAGGAGAATTAATATCAGTTTCCCTTCGTGCCTGTAACCATTCCTGCAAAGCTTTGATAGTCTGAATAGAAACAGCTATAGCTTCCTTCTGGCTACCTCTACCTTTACCCAAAATCCACAACCTACGGGAATCTAAATCTAGATCGCCAATAGAGAGCGATGATACTTCCCCGCGTCTAAGTGCGTTATCCCAGAGCAGCCGTAGCAGAGCGTAATCACGCTTACCCATTAGCGTGTCACGGTCGGGAACTGCCAACATCTTCTTAAAAACGTCAGGAGTAATGCCGGAAGTATCTCGATAGGGGCGCACCTTCTCGGACTTAATATCAATCAGTGTATAACTACATTGACCAATCTTATTAGCATAGTTAACCAGACTCTTGATAGCTGATAGTCTACGATTGCACGTTGACTCCTTCAACCCTTTACTTATCAATACTTGTTTATAACGAAGCACCAGGGCTATCGCGTCAAATCTGTCCAAGTGTAAAAACTCACTTACTCGTAAAGGTGTGGGTTCATCACCAGTAATAGTTTTGAAGAAATCTTTAAGATCCTTGGCATATTCGTGTTGGGTTTTAGGCGATCGCTTATCCGCCACGAAGTCTGTGAGGATATCTTGATGGGCAACTGATAACATAGTTAACTCTGTTTTGTCAATTGGTACAAGCATAATACTTTTTATACTACAATGTACGAAAAGATTCA